>CAVVQL010000001.1:0-37500 GCA_963750355.1 uncultured Cytophagales bacterium
AGACTACCACTGAGTGGCTTGGGTAGTCGACATACTAAGCAATCGTTGTTTTCACTTAATTACTCATAATTCATGGCAAACATGTTTGCCCCTTCACATCCCGGCAGAATTCTGAAGAATCTATATCTGGATGGGGCTGAGCTAACCGTGACACAGGCGGCAGGTGCATTGGGCATCAGTCGAAAAACGTTGTCACAGATTATCAATGGTCATGCGGGTATTAGTCCCCAAATGGCTTTGTTACTGGCACAGGCATTTCCAACAACTACCCCGCAACTGTGGCTGAATCTACAACAGCAGTACGATTTGTGGCAGGCTCAACAAAAGCCATTGCCAACTATTGCGCCTCTATGGCCGCCCCAAACGAAAACCTCGGCCACGAGGCCTTAATTCGTAAATTCTCAAACCTATAAGAGCAGGCACCGCCGTCTATCAGCTAGAACTAGAAAGGGCCGTTCCTGCACAGGAACGGCCCTTTTAGTTCTAGCCGATAGACTATTCTTTTGCGCCGGTAAATACGATAGCCGTTTGAGGGTCGCTGGTATTCGACTGTACGCGTAGAACGAGGGCTTGTCGCTCCATGCCGTTTGCGTTGAAAGCACGGTCGGGGCTGACGGTGCCGATTACCTGCCCCTGTTGGGTGAGTTGAATGCTTTTGTCGGCCAGGCGCGTGAGTTGCAGATGGCTGAAAGTCTGTGACTGAGCCACCGGGTACTGCTTCAGGTACGTCAACGTTACGGCTGCGTCGCTTTCAGGAACGATTGTGACCATCGGCATCTGATTGGGGGGCAACGCGATACAGAGATAATCCAGAAAGCCATTGGTCAGGTAGGTGCCTGCTACTTCGCCAGCCAGGGTAGGGGCTACATCGGCGTTGCGGCTACAGGCAGCCGACAGAAAAAGTAAGGTGCTGAATAGTAAGGCTTTTTTCATGATTACAGGCCGTTCAACGTACAGACACAATTTAGCGTCTCGTAGTTGGAATAGCTCGTTTATTTTCAGTAACTGCCTTATAATAAAGGCATAATTACCTTAAATAACGTTAAAATCGCTCAGGCCCGTGCTAGCCCCTCGCACTTATCTACTCAACTGGCTTCATCAGGAACGTGCTGATTTTCCCTTCCGCATCGCGGCTAATGTAGAAGGTGAGCGTTGCCAAAGCGAACGTGGCTTTGTATTTGGCCACTCCGTCCTGAATACCCTGAGGCTCTGCGGCGGTCCATTTACCCAGTTGGCCGTTTATCTGAGTGGACACTTCTTTCATCTTTTCCAGCGAAATCTGGTTTTTGAATGCCGTACCCATCAGCGCATAGAGCGAGTCGATCTTCTCTTCGTTCAGAAAACGGCGCGACAGGTTGGTGAGCGAATCCAGCTTCACCATTTCTGGCGACGGCGAGGCGGCGGGTGTTGTGGTAGTTTGGGCGTTGGCGGCGTTCATCAGGCCTAAAACCAGCGCTACGGTAGTGAAAAAATGCGTCATCAATGTGTAAAAGGCTTATTAGACCGTAAAGTAGAATGATTGACGATGATTCACTGACACATGTTTACTTAGCGGGCCGATTAGATGATAAACGGCTGATCTCACATCTTTCAATTCTACAAAATGAAAAAGTACGTTGCTTTATGCATGATCCTGTTGATGGGCGTTACAGCACAGGCGCAGGAATTTAAACCCTTCAAAGTAAATGTATCGCTGGGTGCAGCCATCCCAAGTGGCGGGGGTGGGGTTTTGTTTGCCGTTGAACCCAAATACGGACTCAGCGATCAGATTGATATTGGCCTTCGGATTGAAGCCGCCGCAATGGCGCGTAACGTGGTCGTTAATGGCAATACAACGTCTGGCAACGTCCAAGGTGCCTACTCGTACCTATTGACAGGAAACTACATGCTGTCGAACCAGAACTTCCGTCCTTTCGTGGGTATTGGGGCAGGCCTGTACGGAATTGCCAGTACGAGTTTCACGGCTACGGGGTCGGGTTCAAATACACAATCGAACAATGGTTCTATTGCTGCCGGCACGGTCTTTGGTGGTATGGCGCGAGTGGGCTTCAAAACCGGCCACTTTGTGTTGGGTGTTGAATACAATTTGGTGCCAAACACAAATTCGTTATTGCTCGACGACAGGGGCAACGCCCAGATCGGCACTACCGTACAGAGCAAAAATTCGTACGTGGGTGTAAAGGTAGGCTTCGATATTGGTGGTGGCCGCCGCTAGGCTACTGTACTTAAATCATAACCCATAAAAGCCCGCTGAACGATATTCAGCGGGCTTTTTATGGTTATAACAGCGTGTTTGTTTCAGACATCTCCCCGGCAACGGCAGGCAGTCTCAAAAGTCTGTCAACGGTTTAGTGTCAGGTTGCCGGCAGCCGTGTAGCGCAGTTCTTCTTCGGCGAGCATTAGCCGGACGGTTTGGGCCAGGTCGGTTTCATCTGTTTGGCTGAAATAGCCCGATAGCTGCCGGGGCGATACACCCTGATCGCGGGCCAGTGACACGTACTCACGTACCTGTTCACGTACCTGCGCATCAGGGCCAGCCTTCTTCTTAGCTTTCAGGCAGTTATCGCAAACGCCGCAGGCAGCATCTGTCTTCTCGCCAAAATAGGATTGCAGCAAACGGGTTCGGCACTGCGTTTTGTGGCGGGCGTAATCTACCGAGGCCTGGGCTTTGGCCAGCGCATACTGGCGACGTTTTTCAAGCCCCTGTACATCGAACGGAAGTTGGCGGGCATCCTGACGGGGGGTCAGAAAGGTTAACTGCGGCTTGTCGGTTTGCTTCTCGTAGATGATTACCTCCCGCTCAGCCAGTTGCGTGAGTAGTTGTATGACCTCGTTCTCTGACACTATAAAGGCCCGCGACAGGTTACCTTCTGAAATGGGCAGGAAGTCGGTAAAAATCTCGCCGCCGTACATACGGAGTATCAGCTTCAAAAACGGATCAAAGCGGGGGTTCATCACCTGAAACTCGTAGATCGCCCGGTTGTCCATATTCATCACCACCCTGGAAGGCCGGAAATAGGCTTCGCTCAGGTCGATATACCCGGCCATCTGAAGCTGCTTCAGGGCGTAATGGGTGTCTTGCGGCGGCAGGGAGTAGGTCTTGGTAAACTGCGCCAGATCGAAATCGAACGTGGTTAATTCGCCACTCCCAACGGGCACTTTGGTGTAGTTGGCCAGCGCCTGATAGGTTCGGCGAATCAGCTCGACAGGGGGAAACTGCTGTTCGGTTTGAAAGAGTACCCGCTCACAATCGGCCTCGGTGTAGAGGAGCACGGCGTAGGCCTTCTGTCCATCGCGGCCGGCGCGGCCCGCCTCCTGGTAATACGCCTCCAGCGTATCGGGTAAATCCAGGTGGATCACCACGCGTACATCGGGCTTGTCGATCCCCATACCAAAGGCGTTGGTAGCCACAATAACGCGGGTACGGTTATTTATCCAGTCTTCCTGCTTCTGCGACCGTTCGGGGGTGCTCAGGCCAGCATGGTAAAAATCGGCAGATATGCCCTGTTTCACCAGCCACTCGGCGGTTCGCTGCGTCTGGCGGCGGCTGCGCACATACACGATAGCCGTACCCGGTACGTTGGTCAGTATCTTCAGCATTCGGGCCTCTTTGCCTTCTTCCAGCATGGCCGAATACGACAGATTTGCCCGCCCGAACGTCTGTCTGAACACCTGAAACCCCGTCCGAAACGCTAATTTTTCAATGATCTCCTGTTGAACGCTGGGCGTAGCAGAGGCGGTTAGGGCCACTGTGGGTACAGTATCGGGCAGGTGATTCCGGAAGTCGGCGATCTGTAGGTAGGGCGGCCGAAAGTCGTGCCCCCAGGCCGAAATACAGTGCGCTTCATCGACAGCCAGCAAACAGACGGTCATCTGTTTGGCCCGTTCAATCATGATCTCTGTTCGCAGGCGTTCGGGCGACACATACAGGAATTTCAGGTTACCGTAGATGCAATTATCCAGGATGGTATCGATTTCCCGATAATTCATGCCCGAGTGGATCGCCGCTGCCGGAATACCCCGCCGACGAAGCTGGAAAACCTGGTCTTTCATAAGGGCAATAAGGGGCGTAACCACGATACAGACCCCCTCCATACCCAGCGCGGGAACCTGAAAGCAAACCGATTTGCCCCCGCCCGTTGGCATGAGCACCAGCGCATCCTGCCCGTCGAGCAGGGCGTTGACAACGTCTTCCTGCAATGGCCGGAAAAACGAATATCCCCAATACGTTTGCAACAGTTGTGGCGCAGTCATACGTATTGCAAAAATAAGCCTAGCTCTACTGGTTTCGGTAAGACAATTAGGCGGAGTTGTTCGTTTGTAGGGTAAACCTCAACTTGTTGGTGAGAAAAGAACAGCAAAATGGAAAAAGTAATAAAAACGGATACCGAGTGGCGGCAGCTACTAACGCCTGAACAGTTTCGGGTAACGCGCCAAAAAGGCACTGAAGGGCCATTTACGGGTGCTTACTGCGAATCGAAAGAGCCGGGCACTTATGCCTGTGTTTGTTGTGGGACCCCCCTTTTTGAATCGACTACCAAATTTGAATCCGGTACGGGCTGGCCCAGCTTCACCGAACCACTTGTCCCCGACGCCATTCGCCTTGAAAAAGATTACAGCTACGGTATGCAACGCGTAGAGGTGCTTTGTAATGTATGCGACGCTCACCTTGGCCATGTGTTCGACGACGGACCAAAACCAACTGGCTTGCGCTATTGCCTTAATTCAGTATCTTTAGTACTAATCAATCCATCTTGACTCTGACTCAATACTACGTATATGATGCACCGATACGCTTTGCGTTTCCTGGTAGTGCTCCTGCTGGCTACGGGCTCACTCATGGCCCAGAAACGAACATCGCCAGCCCGAACAAAAACGCTGACAGCTTATGAAAATTTTGCCCTGCAAAACCGCACGGCAAAGGCTGACCCAATTATCTGCTATTACTCGACGGAAAACGCGTTTACCCGCATTGGGGCACCGCAGGGTTTCAATGATTCCCGCGCTCGCCGGGCGGCAACCTCAACCTTTATTGTCGACTACATCGGTTATCCCGATAGTGCGCGGGCCGCGTTCCAACGCGCCGTCGATATCTGGTCGACACTGATTATCAGCCCTGTACCCATCCGCATCAGGGCCACCTGGCGGCCACTGGGTACCGGCGTGCTGGGTAGTGCCAGTCCGGCCACGTACATTGGCGCACCCGACGGGTCGCAACGGGCTACAACCTATTACCCAGTGGCCCTGGCCGAAAAGATTGCCCGGCGAAACATCAATAGTCCCGACTCAGCCGATATCGTTGCCAATTTCAGCAGCACCAACAACTGGTATCTGGCACTGGACGGCAAGCCCATCGCTGGAAAATATGATCTGGTGACGATTGTTTTGCACGAACTGGGCCACGGATTGGGCTTTACGGGCGGCATTCGGGGCAACACATCAACCCGCGAAGCTGGCATAGCCCTGCCGACAGTATTCGATGCTTACATAGAAAACAGGTTGGGTACCAAGCTTCTCAACAACAGTATTGCAGGTGACCCGTCAGCGCTTTTTACGCAGCTGACCGGCCAAAACCTATTTCTTAACGGGCCCATTCTGGTAAAGAAAACAGGAGAACGGGCCAAGATACACGCCCCGGCAACATACAGCACTGGCTCTACACTATACCACCTCGACGAAACTACGTATCGGGCTGGTACACCCAATGCGTTGATGACGCCCTTTGTTGGGGCGGCAGAGGTGGCTCAGGACCCCGGCCCGATCGTACTGGCATTCTTCGAAGATATGGAGTGGAAAACCACCTCATTGCTTCACACACCCATCTTCGATACAGAGTCCTCCAATCCGGTAACCATCACAGCCCGCGTTGTCAGCGATACAATACTGGGTGCCGACCCTCCAAAGCTCTTTTACCGGACGGGTTATCCAACCAGCACTGACAATGCGTATAAGCAGGTAAATCTGGTCAGGCAGGGCAGTTCAGATACCTACACGTATACACTGCCTGCCAGCGAATTACAGGGCCGTATCGTGTATTATTTGCAGGTCCAGGACGCGTCGGGAAGGGCATACACAAACCCCGGCAAAGACAGTGAGGGCAAAATTCAGTATTACAACTCGTTTACAGTTGGTCCCGACCGGGTTGCGCCCATTATTGTACACGCACCCGAGCAGACCGTAGTGCTTGAGGCAGAGGTAGATACACTCCTGATTTTGGCAAAGGTCAGCGACGACAGAAGGTTGCTCAACAGTGCCCGCACTAAAATGGGGATCGACACCGTCTACCTCGAGTATCAGATCAACGGCGTGGCACGGCCACCCATCCCACTGAGGCTGGCTAACTCAGATCTGGTGCCTGACAGCACCTGGTTTGCCATAATTCCTATTCAGCCCAGATCGCTTAAAGCAGGGGCTGTAATCAGCTATCGAATTATTGCCCGCGACGTATCTGCCGCCCGAAATCAGGCTGTCAACCCAACAACAGGCTTCTACTCCATTAGTGTGGTGGCCCCGCAAACAACGGTCAGAGCACAATATATCAATGACTTCAATACGGCGACGGCGGCCACTGATTTTGCAGGAAATGGCTTCACAATTCAACAGCCAACGAGTTTTAGCAGTGCCAGTGTGAACTCTGAACACCCCTACCGGAATGGGTCGAACGTGTTTAGCGAAAGCAACTACACATATACGCTTCTGGCTCCCGTTCGGGTAAAAGCGAATCCAGACAGCGCCCGCATTCAGTTTGATGAGATTGCGCTAATTGAACCCAATGATGCGGGGTCGTTTTTCGGGGGTAACGGGTTCTATGATTATGCCATTGTAGAGGGTAGTAAAGACAATGGCCTGACGTGGCTGCCCATGCTCGATGGCTACAATGCCAATGATAAACCAGAATGGCTGGCTACCTGGAATTCAAGCATGGCCCCTGGGTTACCCAATACGGGCGAAGTCAACTCAACAGCAACAGGTAACTCTTCGCTGCTGAAACCGCGCACCATTTTAATTCAGGCTGCGGGTAATTTTAAAGCGAATGATGTGATTCTGATTCGATTCAGACTGTTTGCCGACCAACTGGCGCATGGCTGGGGCTGGCAGATCGACAACCTGAAAATTCAGGTAGCGCCACCGCCTCCTGTGCTGGCCACCGAGCCACTGCCAATGGCTTCTTTCTCGGTGTATCCGAACCCGGCCAGTGGCTCGGTGCGTGTTATGGCCGAGTTGTCTCAGACCGCTACAGAAGGCACCATGACTCTGAGCGGCCCCAGCGGGCAGACGTTACGTCAGCTCCCCGTAACGGTGCGGAATGGCAAGCAAATCAACGAGCAGCTCGACGTTAGCCAGTTGCCTGCTGGTATGTATTTCCTCCAGCTAAATGCTGGCGACGCCAAACAGGTTAAGAAGATTATGGTTACGCGCTAAGCGTTGACCGATAGGCATAAGCTCAGAATTTAGGCGTCAAGTGCGTTTTTACACGTATTTTGACCTTACATTCTGAGCTTTCCCATTTTCAGGCCGATGTCCCCTTATGTGCTTGTCTTTCTTGGCGGTGGTCTTGGCAGTGTTCTCCGTTATTTCCTCGGCAGGCTACTTTCCACGGCCCTACCTGGGTTATCATTTCCACTCGGTATTCTGACGGTCAACCTGCTGGCCTCTGCGGTGCTGGGGGCAGTGGTAAGCTGGGCTACCAGTCGGCCAGAAGCGGAACCCTGGCGTTTGCTGCTCGGAGTAGGCCTATGCGGTGGCCTCAGTACGTTTTCAAGTCTCAGTCAGGACACCCTCACGTTGTTGCAGCAGGGCAGGAGCGGGGTTGCTTTCCTTAATGTCGCCCTCAACGTAACAGGTTGCCTGTTGGCCTCTGCCACAGGCTGGTGGGTGGCCAGAAACGTGTAATATAAGCAGCCCATCTAACGGAAAAGACACCAATTTAACCGCTTTTATGAAGCTATTATCCAGCCGAATAGCATCTGGTAAACGGAGCCATTGTTCATTGCCCTGTTTATCGCTCTTACTTTTGTGCATGATTTCGTTGACCCAAACCCAGGCGCAGGACTTGTCTCAGCAGCTGTTCGATGCACATGACACCTATAAAGACTCTCTGTTTACGCACCGCCGCTTCAAGCACCGGGACATTGTACCCGTATTACAGGCAATCGGTAACCCATTGTCAGTCAGCCAGATAGGCACTTCGTCTGAAGGGCGGAGTATTCATCAGGTAAAGGCCGGAACCGGTTCCATTCCGGTATTGCTATGGTCACAAATGCACGGCGATGAAGCTACAGCCACGATGGCGCTGTTCGACATCTTTCGCTTCCTGCAAGCCTCGGGCGACGGGTTTGACGGCCTGCGGCAGGCTATTCTGAGCAAAACGACGCTCTATTTTGTTCCGATGCTCAACCCCGACGGAGCCCAACGCTTTCAACGGCGTACCGCTGCCGATATTGATATGAACCGCGATGCCCTGCGCCTTCAATCACCCGAATCGGTTCTGTTGAAGAAGTTACAGCAGACGTTGAAACCCCTCGTTGGCTTCAATTTGCACGATCAAAATCCGCGATATGGCGTTGGGCAGTCAGGTAAGCAGGCGGTGGTTTCGTTTTTAGCTACGGCCTATGACCCGGCCCGGTCGGTGAACGAGGTCAGAAAACGGTCGATGCAATTGATTGTGGGCATGAACCGGGTGCTTCAACAGTTCATTCCTGGGCAGGTAGCCCGCTACGATGATGAATTTGAACCCCGCGCTTTTGGCGATAACATCCAGAAATGGGGAACCACCTTGATTTTGATCGAATCGGGCGGGCAGGTTGGCGATCCCGAAAAAATGAGCATTCGCCGCCTCAACTTCGTGGCTATTGTAACAGCCCTACACGCGATAGCTACTGAAGCCTATTCAGCCGAGAAAATCGCCGAGTATCAGGCTATTCCCGAAAATGGCCGCCCTTTATTCGACCTGCTGATCCGCAACGCTACGGTGGTGCGTAACGGCAAGCCATTCACCATCGATCTGGGCATCAACCACTTCGAAGTCAACACTGATTCGGCCCGTACTTTTTCGTACCGCAGCACAATCGAAGACATTGGTGACCTGTCCACGTTTCATGGCCTGACTGAGCTTGACGCCAGCGGACTAACGCTCAGCCCGGCCCGCCTTTATACCAATACCCTGGATTCGGCCGCTGACCTGCGTAGACTTGATGTGGCGCAACTTCGGCAAGAGGGGATCGTCGCGTTTAAAATACGCAGGCCAATGAAGAAAAATACCTTTCCAACCTACCCGGTACACCTGTTGTCGGAAGGTCAATTGCCTGGTCGGCCACCGGGTTTGGGTCAGATCGCCACGTTCCTGCTTAAGCAGGGGAGCCAAACGAAATATGTTTTTGTCAATGGTTTCAGCGATGAGCAGCTGGGCAACGGCATCGCTGACTAACTTTCGGCGCTATGAGCCTAAAAAAAGGCCCGCCAAAGCAATGCTATGGCGGGCCTTTTCACTGGTAAAGCAAGGGGCTATCTATCGCACGGCGAAAGCGCCAGATCCGATTTTAAAGCCTTCACTATAAAGCTCAACGGTATACTTACCCGGCCGATAAGGGGTGCCGCGCGTGTAGAGCAGCTCAACGTTTTTGCCATTCCGGTCGTAATCAACGGTTTGCTTCACCGTGTAAACCATTTCATCATTACCCATTTTGAACGTACCGGAACCGTTGGCCATATCAGAAACCACAGCCCCGTCGGGGTCTAACACCCGGATGAACACATCTTTAGGCTCTTCCTGCGTAATTGGGTTATCGGCAAGGGCGTATACTAGTTTGATCTTGTCGAGCCGCTTGCCTCTGTAGGAATCGTCTTCCTTCACTTTACCCCGGTTATTTACCGCCAGCACTTTGATGTTCTGCGCCTTAAGTGCCGATGCACGGGTTACCTTCGTGGCCAGTTCCTGGTTCTGCTGGGCTACAACAGCCACTGTATCTTCCAGTTGCTGACGGCGCGTTTTCAGTACCGTATTCTCTGTATTCAGCGTCTGGTTGTTAACGTTCAGCGTCTGGTTGTCAACCACCAGAACCTCTTTCTCGCGCTGCAACTGGGCAATGGCCGTATCTTTTTCTGCCAGAAAAGCCACGTACTCGCGAATTTTAAGTTCGTATTTGGCAATGTTTGCCCGCGACATCTTAGCGCCCCGCGACAAGGCCATTTTATCGGCCTCCAAATCTGCTCTTACCTTTTGGAGTTCAGTTACATCACCACCTAGTTTTTGCACTTCAGTAATTTTGGCGTCTAAGGCGGTTGAAATCGAATCAAGCTTAACCCGTGTATTGGCTAGTTCATCTACACGCTCTGCAATCGTAACTTCCTGGGTTTCAGCTACCGATTTCTTGTCGAAATACAGATAGCTTGTCACTCCAGCCAAACCCGTCATTAAAATCAGGGCGGCTAAGAGTGCTCCGTTTGCCTTCGGCTTCTGCTGATTACTCTCCATAATAGTAATATAAATTTTAAAAATGAAACAAAAATGTGTTAGGGTATTGGGTATAATAGGCCAATAAAAATCGGGATTGGGTTAAGCAATACGAACATAACGGATAGTCGGGCTGCTTTATTGTACTAGATTATTGAGCGGATTGGAGCGTAATCTGCCGGGTACGTCAGATATTCGTGATTGGTTGTAGCTTTGACGGGTATAGTGCTGGGTGCGACTGCCTACTTGCTTACCGTAATATCATGCTTGCAAAAACCTTTGGCGCAGCCGTTTATGGCGTCAACGCCACCATCATAACTGTTGAAGTGACCGCCGGTCAGGGCATGAAATTTTTCATGGTTGGCTTACCCGACAGCGCCGTAAAAGAAAGCGAACAGCGCGTTGAATCATCGCTGAAATATTCGGGTTACCGAATGCCCCGGCAAAAAGTAGTTGTCAATCTGGCCCCCGCCGACATTAGGAAAGAAGGCTCGGCGTATGATCTGCCCATTGCCCTTTGTGTGTTAAAAGCGTCGGAGCAGGTCAATCTGGAAAAAGACCTGGAAGAGTACGTAATCATGGGCGAACTGGCCCTGGATGGTACGCTGCGGCCCATAAAAGGGGTGCTCCCTATTGCTATTGAAGCCCGCAAGAAGGGATACAAAGGGTTTGTGCTGCCCCTTGAAAATGCGGAAGAAGCGGCCATTGTCAATAATCTTGATATCATTCCGGTGCGCACGATGATGGACGCCCTGGAGTTTTTTGAGGGCAAGAAGGCGATTGAACCGCTCGTTGTCGACACGCGGGACCTGTTTTTTAGTAGTCAGAACGCCTACGATGCCGACTTTGCCCACGTGCAGGGGCAGGAGAACATAAAGCGGGCTCTGGAAATTGCCGCCGCCGGGGGGCATAACGTGATCATGATTGGCCCACCGGGCGCAGGCAAGACAATGCTGGCCAAACGACTACCCACGATTCTACCGCCAATGACCCTTCAGGAGGCACTGGAAACGACCAAGATTCACTCGGTAGCGGGCAAACTCGGGTCAAAAGCTACGCTGGTATCCCAACGGCCTTATCGTGCGCCACACCACACTATTTCCGATGCGGCCCTGGTAGGAGGGGGGAGCTTCCCGCAACCGGGAGAGATTTCCCTGGCGCATAATGGCGTGCTGTTTCTGGATGAACTGCCCGAGTTTAAACGGTCGGCGCTGGAAGTGATGCGGCAGCCGCTGGAGGACCGTAAAGTCAGCATATCACGGGCAAAGTGGGCCGTTGAGTTTCCCGCCAATTTTATGCTGATCTCGAGTATGAATCCGTGCCCATGTGGCTACTACAACCACCCCGACAAGGAGTGTGTTTGCGGCCCCGGCGTGGTGCAGAAATACCTGAATAAAGTCAGCGGCCCCTTACTCGACCGCATCGATCTGCACGTAGAGGTCACGCCTGTTTCGTTCGATCAGATGACGGGCAACCGCCCGGCCGAAACCAGCGAAGCCATCCGCGAACGGGTGATAAAAGCCCGCGAACGACAGATCAAGCGTTTCGAGGATCATGACGGCATTTACTCGAATGCCATGATGCCCTCGCAAATGGTGAAGACAATCTGCGAGATCAACCAGGCAGGGCGCATTCTGCTTAAAACAGCCATGGAACGACTGGGACTGTCGGCCCGCGCCTACGACCGCATTTTGAAAGTATCCCGCACCATTGCTGATTTGGCCGACACCGAAGACATTAAGATCGAGCACCTTGCCGAAGCCATTCAGTACCGCAGCCTCGACCGTGAAAACTGGGCTGGGTAATTATGACACAGGAAGAACAACAGGATTTACTTGATTTGAGAGCAGGTATCGATAAAGCATTGGCGCAAACAGAAGAACAGATTATCCTGTATCCAGTTTATGCCAGCCTGAAAAACACCGTTCATTAATCAACAAAGCCATCTATTACCGCGAACTGGTCAAGCAGATTCACATCAAACTAAGCACAGCCCTTCAATGATACTGACAAGCGAACTTGTAGACACGTACCTGGATCGTATACAGCGGGCGGCTACGGAAAAGGAACGTAAACATGTCACTAACGACCTGTTGTTATTTTACTACCGTCTTGATGACGAAAAGCAGGAGAGTATTAGAGCCCAGATGCAGCCCATTTTAGATGATATAGGCAAAGAATTGGCTCAACATGACTCACTAATCATGCAAGCCCATAAACTTTTAGGGAAATAGGCAGGAGGTTCCTTAATCAGATCCGTGAAAGCAAGGAAGTCTCTAACCAGGCCCATTCTTACTGTTGCACTGAATCGGCGGGCGCAACGGGTAGAGGTGTTCCGTTCTTTTCGGCTTCTTTGATAGCCTTTGCTTTCGCTTTTTCCTGCTTCCGGAAATACCCCCGGAACAGGAAGTTGCTCTTCAGCGCCTCCAGGTTCTGATCTAGTTTTTTGCTACTGCTGTTCAGATTGCGAACGGTGCTCCGAATATCGTTACCAACCGCAACATCGCTGGTAAGTACGCCAAGCGGGCTGTTTCCGTTCTTCAGCTTCTCGGTAGCTTGCTTCACATCGGCCACCACATCATTGGCCGAAACGGTTACCTGCTGAAGCCGGGCTGTAGATGACCGCACATTCCGCATAATTGTGGTATCGGTAATCAGGTCATTGGCCAGCGTACCAGGCCGGTTCAGTTTGGCCGTAAACGTGGTCAGCGAGTTGGTCATTTGTGCGGCATTGCTCGATGCCTTTTGCAGACCGGCCATCGTGCCCCGGAAATTCTGAACAATGGTCGTGTCATTCAGCAACAAACCAGCCAACCCGCGCCCGTATTTTACTTTATTGACAATTCCACTAATGTCAGTGGTGATTTTCAGGAGGTTGCGGTTTGTAATCTGCAACGTATCAATGATTGACTCCATACTGAGCGCTTCACGAGCCCGTAGTTGATCACCTTCTTCTACCGGTGGCGAGTTGGGGGTTCCGCCCACAATAACAATCAGTTTGTTACCAATGAGCCCGTCGGAGCCCAGCGTAGCCTGCGCATCTTTTCGGATATATTGAGCTGATTTTTCCTCAATATTCATATCCACCTCGACCTTCGAGGAACCTACAAAACTGATGCGTTTGATGGTGCCTATTTTCACGCCGGAAAACCAGACATTATTACCTGTTTTGAGCCCGCCTACATCATTGAAAACGGCTTTGATCTGTAGAGTAGATACGAACCGCTTCTGCTGACCGCCCAATACCAGAATACCCGCTACCAGAATGGCCACGCCAATAAGTACAAACAGGCCGACAATGACTGCACGTCGATTTGATTTCATTTGGTTTCAGTAAAATTGTAGTGATAGAATTGTTGTACGCGTTCGTCGTCGGTGGCAAACACCTCGTCGAACGTACCCACCCGCTGAAACTGCCCGTCGAAAAGCATAGCTACCCGGTCGCCAACGGTTTTGGCGCAGGTTAAATCATGGGTAATGATGATGGAAGAAGCCCCGTGCCGCTCCTGCACTTCATTGATCAGGTTGTTGATGTCGGTGCAGGTGATGGGGTCCAGACCCGCCGTCGGTTCATCATAAAGCATGATTTCGGGTTTCAATATCAGCGTACGGGCAATACCGATTCGTTTACGCTGCCCACCCGATAACTCAGACGGCACCTGGTTGATCGCCTGCTTCAGCCCCACATCATCGAGCGCCTCTTCTACCTGCCGGTTTATTTCGGCACGGGTCAGATTACGGACGTTTCGCACCAGGGGGAATTCCAGGTTTTCGCGCACGGTCATGCTATCATAAAGGGCACTATTCTGAAACGAAAAACCCACTTTCAGCCGAAGCTTGTCCAGGGCAATTGAATCCAGCGTCGTTACATCCTCGCCAAGCACCTCCACGGTTCCTGAATCAGGCTTCAACAGGCCAACTACTACTTTGATAAGCACTGACTTACCCGTACCAGACCGCCCAAGTACAACCAGGTTTTCTCCTTTATACAAATCCAGATCGACCCCGCGCAACACGTAATTGTCGCCGAAAGCAACGTGCAGGTCTTTTATCTGAATAACTGACTGTGGCATAGTTGAATGGGTGTTTACTTACATCTCCCGGATGGCACTGACAATCTGTAAGGCGAGTAATTCTTCGACAAAAATCAGGAACATCGATGTCACCACTGAGGCGTTAGCCGCTTTACCGACACCTTCTGTGCCCTTCGATGAATTATACCCCTGATAACTGCCCACCATGCCGATAGTGAAGCCAAAAACAATTGATTTAATCAGTGACGAGAATATATCCAGGAACGTAATGGTGTTAAATACTTCGCTGATAAAAGACCGCATACTGGTCGCTTCACTACCGCTTACATTCAGAAAAGAGCCCAGGAAACCGACCAGAATGGCGTACATGGTTAGCACCGGGATCATAAACGTGGTAGCCAATACGCGGCTAACCACCAGAAATTTGAACGGATTGGTTGCCGATACTTCCATGGCATCTATCTGCTCGGTTACCCGCATTGAGCTTAGCTCGGCACCAATGTTTGACCCAACCCGACCTGCTGCTATTAGCGAGGTGACGAGCGGACCAATAGCCCGCACGAGGGCAATAGACACCAGCGAGGGCAACCACGAAGTAGCGCCAAACTGGGCCAGCGACGGCCGCGACTGATTGGTAAATACGATGCCCGTGATAAACCCCGTCAGCGAGATCAGTGGCAACGAGCGCACCCCCACCTCGTAGCACTGCCGAATAATCTCCTTGCCTTCGTAAGGGGGCAGTATCGCTTCCCGAAAAAAGCGGCCCACAAACGTAAACAGGTCATAGAGTGACAATAGTATACCGTCAAGACGCTTGCTAAAAACCGGGCGGTCGGTGGGTTGTGAGGTGGGATTCATTCCAACTAGCTAAAATTGTACAGTGTAGTGCTGAAGACGTAAACGTTTCACGCGGCGAGTGGTTTAAATAGCCTACGAACCGGGACTAATCTGGGATTTTGCAAGGTAGTTGAACAAATTAGATTAAATTAATGTATCAACATTAAATACAAGTGCTACTAAATTAACTGAATCATGACAACCCTCATAAACGGCCTTCACCATGTGACTGCCCTGGCAGGCGACACGCACCGCAATGTCGAGTTCTACAGAAATGTACTCGGGCTTCGACTGCTGAAAAAGACGGTCAATTTCGACGCCCCGGACGTGTATCACCTCTATTACGGAGATGAAACCGGTTCGCCCGGCAGCATCTACACCTCCTTTCCCTACGGTACTATTTCACGCGGACGCAAAGGAGTTGGCCAGCTAACCTACACGGCCTTCTCGGTGCCCGTAGCCGCGATGAGTTTCTGGCTCGATCGGTTGCATCAGTTTCAGATTGCCTATGCGGGGCCAAACAAACGCTTCGACGAAATGTATGTGCGTTTTGAGGATTATGACGGAATGGGCGTCGAACTTGTCTTCACGGATGCAGACACCCGTTCCGGCTACAGCAATGGTCAGATTACGCCCGAAAACGCGATTCGTGGCTTTCATACAGTTACGTTGGAGCAGCTTAACCCCGAACGGACCGTTGCGTTGCTGACCGGCGTGATGCAGCATCGGCTTGTGGCCGAAGAAGCTGACCTGTTCCGGTACGAGGCCGGGGTAGGGGGTTCTGGCCGGTACGTCGACATTCATGTGTCGCCTAATCCAGTTCGGGCCCTACAGGGAGCGGGGTCGGTTCACCACGTTGCGTTCTCGACCGATACCGACGAAACCCAGCTACTTATTCAGCAACAGTTAGCGGAAGCCGGTTATCAGGTAACCCCGGTTCAGGATCGTAACTATTTCCACAGTATCTACTTCCGCGAACCAGGTGGTGTGCTGTTTGAAGTAGCTACAAACCCGCCTGGATTTGCCATTGATGAAGCACCTGAATCGCTGGGCACGGCCTTGATGTTGCCTCCTCAATACGAGGCACGCCGGGCTCAGCTGGAGAACGTGCTACCGGTGATTGACTAAAACTGTTGCTCTAGCTTTGCCCCCCCGCCCCAAAGGGTGCCTGCTAGCGCACGAGTACGCTAACGCTGAGCTGGAATGCGCCAGCAGGTTCCCTGTAGGGCGGGGGGCAAAGCCGGTTAAGACAACAGGATAGTAAACACTCAACATCATGATCCATAACCCCTCTACTTTCCTCACCGCAGGCGTACCCCTCCAGGAAGCGAAGCGTGTGATGATCCTTGTACATGGCCGGGGCAGTTCTGCGCGCGATATGCTCTCATTGGTGCCTCATCTGAAAGCCCACGACATGGCTTATGTAGCGCCACAGGCAACCGACGGCACGTGGTATCCTTATTCCTTCCTGCAACCCACAGAGCGTAACGAGCCGTACTTATCATCGGCACTTACTACGCTACAGATGGTCAAAGCGCGGCTACAGGCTGATTACAACGTCAAGTTACCCCAACTGTATTGGCTTGGTTTTTCGCAGGGGGCCTGCCTTATGCTGGAGTTTCTGGCGCGCAATCCGGCGGCCTACGGTGGAATTTTTGGCCTGAGCGGGGGCCTTATTGGCCCGGATACAACGCCACGCGATTACGAGGGCTCATTCGCCAATACGCCGGTAGTGCTGGGTTGTAGCGACCCGGATTCGCACATTCCCAAAGCCCGTGTGCTGGAGACAGAAGCGGTGTTGACTCGCATGGGGGCCAGCGTACAAACGCGAATCTATCCGAATGGAGGACACACAATTAACGAAGATGAATTATCTTTGGTTAATACCGTATTGGTGGCCAGCTAACCTGGCCAGACACTTAACTAACTGTCGTTATGAGTCAATTTATGGTCGAATTTTCGCTGGCCAGCATGGACGAGGCATTTATGGCCAGGATTCCGGCGCAACGCGCTAAAATCAACGAGTTGATGGAGCAGGGGCATATTCAGTCTTACTCGCTGGCAGTGGACCGGTCGAAGTTGTGGTGCATCATCACTGCTGATTCAGAACTGGAGGTGATGGAGACGATTGCCAGCTTTCCGCTGATCGACTATATGAAGCCCGATATAGCTGAGCTCATGTTTAATAATGTAGTATCACTGCGGGTACCCATGTTTTCGCTGAACTGATTCCAAAACCGATAAGCGTCAACCAGGGCCTTATCGGTTTTTTTATAGACAAATGCTGCACTTCCTTCACCGCTATTTCCTGTTTGTCTGCCTCTTTCTGGGCACCTCGCTGTTGACTGATTGCCAGCCGAAAGCTGAAGAGACTCAGGAAACCGGGCAACAGCCGTCGCGGCAACAGAAGCACCGCAATCGGAACCGGAATATTCAGGGGCGCGATGCCGGGCAGCCATCTACCCGAGCGTCTCAGTCAGCCAGATCATCTGACCAGAGCCGCAGAACTGGTCTTCAGGCCGGGAAGATCCCGCAGAAAGTATACGATGTACTGGCCTACGTGAAAGCTACTGGCCGGGCTATGGATGGGTACGTTGGTGGGCGACGATTCGGCAATTTCGAGAATCACCTTCCGCGCTCCAGCACCGATGGCAGACCCATTCAGTATCAGGAATGGGATGTTAACCCAAAATTTCAGGGGCGCAACCGGGGTACAGAACGCCTCATTACCGGCTCAGACGGACGGGCCTGGTACACAAACGATCATTACAACACCTTCACAGAAGTGAAATAAAATAGTCTAATGTTTGAGGTTCAATGTCTAAAGTTACGCTGCCAACCTGCATTCAATTGCTGACAAGGCGACTTTAGACATTGAACGTTAGACGTTGAACTGCCTTCAACAATGGCTACTAACTTCATACTTTCTTCCTCTGAATCGGCTTTGGCTGATCGGTTCCCGGATCATTTTGTGGCCCACATCGACGGAAGCAAGGCCCGCACGCTACGGCAGTTCTACGACCAGATTGCCGATGTGCTTGAGTTTCCTCACTTTGGCAATAACCTCGATGCGCTCAACGACGCGCTGAATGATTTGCAGTGGCTCGAAGACGAAAAGATTGTGCTGTATTTCACTAATACCGACCAACTGATTAGCCAGGAGCGCGACCCTAAAAAGATAGCTTCGGTTCTGGCTATCCTTGAAGCCACCGCCGAAGACTGGAAATGGATGGGGGACGATGAAACCGACCTGGCCGACAAAAAGGAGTTTTCCGTCGTCTTCGAGAAAAGCCCCCGAATGGAATCGCTGCTAGCCCAGGAAGGTATCGAGTTCGATTCAGTAGGGTAGCGTCGCTCTGGCGGTCCAATGGAAGTACCCGGCTTTCGTCAAAATCAGCCCTTTCAGTAGGTTTACACTGCAACAAATCAGCAGGTTTCACTGTTCTTTTTATGCCGCCGGGTTTAGTCGCCCGGCGGCTTTTCGTGTTCTCGCAGACCAGATTTTACGCTTTGACAACGACTGCACTTTTATCGCTTTACGCCGACGATCCGTTTATCAATATCCTGGCGCAACCGCTGCTTCAACGCAGCAAAACTGACCCTACCCGTATTCAGGTAAAGGGGATTACAGGGAGTCTCGACGCCGTGCTGGCGGCTACATTAACGAAGCAAACCGGCGGCAACCATCTCTTCGTGCTTACTGATAAAGAAGAAGCGTCTTACTTCTTCAACGACCTGCAAAATCTGCTTGGCCTTACCGACCGCCCCGAAAGCTCGGTCGATACGTCGAGTAACGTATTGTTGTTCCCGATGTCGTACAAGAAGCCTTACCAGTACGAGGAAGTTGAAAACGCTAACGTACTTATGCGGGCTGAGGTACTCAACCGGGTCAATCTGGGCAACAAGCAAAATAGCTTAATTATAACCTACCCCGAGGCCTTATTTGAAAAGGTCATCAACCGGCGGTCTCTGAAAGCAAACACGCTGGCGGTGAAGATCGGCGACCGCCTCGATACAAGCTTTATCTCGGAGATGCTCCAGAATTACGAGTTCGAGAAAACCGACTTCGTGTATGAGGCCGGGCAATTCTCTGTGCGTGGTGGTATCATCGATGTGTTTTCCTATGCCTCTGAGTTTCCGTATCGCATTGAGTTGTTTGGCGATGAAGTGGAAAGCCTGCGCCACTTCAATCCCGAAACGCAACTCTCAACGGATCGCCTCGATCTGATCAGCATCATCCCCAATGTGCAGACACGCCTGACGCAGGAAGTCCGCGAGTCATTCCTGGATTTTCTGCCAAAGGAAACCTGCCTGTGGTTTAAAGACATTGAGTTCGCTTTGGAAATCATCGAAAAGTGTTTCGAGCGGGCCGAGCAAAGTTTGGCGCAAGTAGTTGGCGCGGGCGGCAACATTCAGGTGGTTGATGACCCGGAAACGTTATTCGAGACAAGGCGGGCTTTTCTCAATCAGGTGAAAGGATTCACGACTGTTGAGTTTGGCCGGAAGTTCTATTTCAAGTCAGAGAATAAGCTGGCTTATCCGTCGAAACCACAGCCCTCATTCAACAAAGATTTCAAGCGGGTTGCCGATGCCCTCAGCGATTACCAAAGTAAGGGCTTTACCAACATAATCGTTGCGGAGTCATTCAAGCAGCTAGAACGTCTTAAAACGATTTTCGATGAAGTTGACCCTTTCCTGAAGTTTCAGACCCTTCAGGTTGGTATTAAAGAAGGCTTCATCGACGAAACCCTGAAGGTGGCTTGCTTCACCGATCACCAGATCTTCGACCGGTATTTTAAGTATCGGGTCCGCGACAAGTTCAGCAAATCGAAAGCGCTTACCCTTCGTGAACTGAAGACCCTACAACCCGGCGACTATGTTACGCACGTCGATCATGGCATTGGTCGGTTCGCCGGCATGGAGCGGGTCGACGTGGGCGGCAATGAACAGGAAGCTATCCGCCTTATTTACCGCGACAACGACATCTTGCTGGTGAGCATTCACTCACTCCACAAAATCGCTAAGTATAGTGGGAAAGAGGGTGGGCCACCCACAATGAGTAAGCTTGGCTCGCAGGAGTGGGATCTCAAGAAATCCAAAGTTCGCAAGCAGGTCAAGGATATTGCCCGGGAACTGATCGCTTTATACGCCAAAAGACGAACTGCGCCTGGCTATCGTTTCTCAGATGATTCTTTTTTGCAGGCTGAATTGGAATCATCGTTTATTTATGAAGATACCCCCGATCAGGCTAAAGCAACCGCCGATGTCAAGAACGACATGGAAAAGCCGCACCCAATGGATCGACTCGTTTGTGGCGACGTGGGCTTCGGAAAAACGGAGGTAGCGATACGAGCGGCGTTCAAAGCGGTGACTGATAATAAGCAGGTAGCCATACTGGTGCCAACCACTATTCTGGCGATGCAGCATTATCATACCTTCAAAGACAGGCTGGCAAATTTCCCGGTTAAGGTTGGCTACATCAATCGCTTTAAGTCGACGGCCCAAATTAAGGAAACGCTTCGGCAGGCCGCTTCGGGTGAGTTGGGCATTCTGATCGGTACCCACCGGATTGTGAACAAAGATGTCAAGTTCAAAGACCTTGGCCTGTTGATTATTGACGAAGAGCAGAAGTTCGGTGTAAAAACAAAAGATCGCCTGAAGGAAATGCGCGTGGAGGTAGACGTACTTACGCTAACCGCCACACCTATTCCGCGTACCCTTCACTTCTCGCTCATGGGTGCCCGCGACCTCTCGGTTATTGCCACGCCGCCACCCAACCGCCAACCCGTAACCACCGAGATTCACCCTTACAGCGATACCATCGTTCGCGATGCTGTCAGTTATGAACTTCGGCGGGGTGGCCAGGTTTTCTTTGTGCATAACCGGGTGAGCGACATCGAGTCGATCGGTAATATGATAAAACGTCTGGTTCCCGACGCTCGTATTGGCGTGGCTCATGGGCAGATGGAGGGCGACCGGCTGGAAAAGGTAATGACCCGCTTTATTGAAGGGGAGACCGATGTGCTTGTATCGACCAATATTATTGAGTCGGGTCTGGATATTTCTAATGCTAACACGATTCTGATTAACCAGGCGCAGAACTTTGGTTTATCCGACGTGCATCAGATGCGGGGTAGGGTAGGGCGATCGAACAAGAAAGCGTTCTGTTACCTGCTTACCCCACCGGCCTCGGTTCTGTCTTCCGATGCCCGCAAGCGCCTGCAAACCCTTGAAGATTTCTCTGACCTCGGCGAAGGCTTTAAGATTGCCATGCGTGACCTTGATATTCGGGGGGCCGGTAACCTGCTCGGTGCCGAGCAGAGCGGTTTTGTGAATGACCTTGGTTATGAAATGTATCACCAGATTCTGGATGAGTCTGTTCAGGAACTTCGTGAAACGGAATTCAAGGATTTGTTTATGGACACGCCCGATGCGTTCAAGCCTTTACTGCCCGACACGGTCATTGAGACGGATATGGAGGTTCTAATTCCCGAAACCTACGTGACCAACATCTCAGAGCGGCTATCTTTGTATACTCGCTTGGATAACATCAAGGATAAAGTTGAACTCCAGGCATTTAAGAAAGAAGTGTCGGACCGGTTTGGTCCAGCGCCGAGGGGAGTCGAGAATTTATTCAAAATGGTGGCCGTTCGCTGGAAAGCGGAGGAGCTACACCTTGAAAAACTGACACTTAAGAATACGATTTTGAAGGGAACCTTCGTTTCTTCCGAGAAAGACAGTCAAGCTGACAGCTTCTTTTCATCAGATCGCTTTGGCAGGGTAATTGACTACATTAAGACGCACCCGAAAGAGTGCTCATTAAAAGACGTTAAGAACCGACTGGTTTTCACTCATCAGAACGTGACCAACATTGATCAGATGGACGGAATTCTGGAAAAGCTGACTGATTAAAAACAAGTAGTTAAGACATGAGCAGTGAGAACTAGCAGTTGACCAGATCATTATTCTGTTCCTCTCGCTTACTGGCTCAACCCTTCTTACATAGCCTGCACACAATACACAACAATGATTCAGAAGTATCACCTGCAACGCGCGGCTTACGTGCTTCTCGCTACGGCGGCCATGGCAGCCTGTAAGCCCAAACACCCGACGAGTATTAAACCGGGTAAGACAAGTACTGCTACGGGCATTGCCTACAACCAGAAAGAGGGATTCCAGGTAAAGAAATTCTCAGGGCCTAAGGTTGGTCCCAACCTCGCTTTTGTTGAGGGTGGTCGCTTTACATTGGGTGCGCTGGAAGAAGATGTGATCAACTCACGCGACAACCGCGAACGGACTGTTTCTATTCAGTCTTTCTACATGGATGAAACGGAAATTGCCAACATTCACTACCTCGAATACCTCGACGCTATCCGTCGGGATTCATCAGAGGAAGTGTACGCAAGGGCGTTGCCTGATACGACCGTATGGGCCAACCCTCTTTCGTTTAATGACTCATACGTAACCCAGTATCTCCGTTATCCGTCTTTCCGGTACTACCCGGTGGTTGGTGTGTCCTGGGTGCAGGCAAGCGACTATGCGGCCTGGCGTTCTGCGGCCGTAAACGCTGAACTGTATAAGAAAGGTACTAGCACAGGCAAGAGCGGTAAAGGGTTTTCATTGAAACGCAAGTCAAAGCAAGATCCGGCTGCTCAACCCGTTCAGGGTGCTGAAACTGTTCAGGGCGCTGAAACAACTACAGCAACCGCCGCAGCCCCAGTTAAACCTAACCTTGAGAGTGGCCTAATCCTTCCTGACTACCGCCTGCCAACAGAAGCGGAATGGGAGTACGCGGCTAAAGCACTTATCGGTACCCAATACGTCGATGAGAACCAATCAAATCAGCGTATTTATCCGTGGGATGGTTCATCGGTTCGCAACCCCAAAAAGG
Organism: uncultured Cytophagales bacterium; assembly: GCA_963750355.1. Classification (GTDB taxonomy): domain Bacteria; phylum Bacteroidota; class Bacteroidia; order Cytophagales; family Spirosomataceae; genus Fibrella. Next base: position 23,216 of record CAVVQL010000001.1, read on the forward strand.
GACGTAAACAAGGACAGATGTTAGCCAACTTCAAACGCGGGCGTGGTGATTACGCCGGTATTGCTGGCCGGTCAAATGACGGAGCTATCATTACTCAGCAGATCTATGCCTACCCTGCCAACGATTTCGGCCTGTATAATATGGCTGGTAACGTAAACGAGTGGGTATACGACGTTTATCGTCCGCTTACGTTCCAGGTAGAAAGTGACCTCAACCCAATCCGTCGTAATGGCTATCTTGATGAAGCCAAGAACTACGATAGCAAGGGTAACAACTCACTCATCAACGATCAGCTTCGTGTGTATAAAGGTGGCTCCTGGAGCGATGTAGCTTATTGGTTGGCACCAGGTACGCGTCGGTTCATGGACCAGGATTCGGCTACTGCAACCATCGGTTTCCGCTGCGCCATGATCGGCGTCGGGCGGAACAAGTAAGCGCTGGTTCAGCCTCTCTAAGTTGTTAGTTTGGCGGCCACTCGTTATCGGGTGGCCGCTATTATTATAATACCAACCGTTGCTGCGCCAGCTTTCCGCAGTTCAGTTACACAGGCTTCCAATGTCGCACCTGTCGTTAACACATCATCGACGACAATCACATGTTTCCCCTGAACGACCATCGGCTTGGTAACCCGAAACACATTGGCCACATTTGTCCAGCGTTCCATCCGGTTCTTCCGGGTTTGAGACGAGATAAATTTTGTGCGCTCCATCACATCCGGGCGGCTTGTTATGCCCATACTTTGCGATAACCCCTCGGCAATCCATTCACTCTGGTTATAGCCCCGCTGTTGTCGGCGTAGAGCGTGAATCGGAACCGGAATGAGCATGTCTGCTTGCATGGGCAGTTCATTCTGTTGGGCTAATTCCTGGCCGCACCACCGTCCGAGCTGCAAACCCAGGTCACGTTTGCCCCGGTATTTCATTTGGTGAATCAACCGCTGGACTGTGCTTTTTTTCGTGAAGTACGCGTAAGCATGAACGTAGTCTACCACGGTTCGTCCGCCAAACTTGCTTAACAGCACCGATTGTTCTTCGCTTGTGTTCAAGTGGGGTAACTGCATCCGGCACGTTGAGCACAGCCCTTTTTCTACACCATACAACATAGTTTGGCAGCCTGCGCAAAGCGTTGGGTAGAAGAGATAGATCAGGTTGTCTAAAGCTGACCGAATAAACGTAAGCAGCATCATTTAACGTTTTATAGCTACTGGCTAATTATATCAGTTATTCCTGATGATTAATCAGTTATAGGGTGCCGGGCATTATCCTGTTTACCAGAATTCCTGTAATTTTAATCAATCATTACCAACTTGTTATGCCTGTTAATGCTACTTCATCGTCGCTTGATCTCAACTGGGAGTCTTTACTCGATACGCTTGAGCAGCTGGTCGGTAAACGACCAGCCGATTTAAACGGCGTATTGTTTCTGATTGGTTTGCAGGAGTTAGGACGAGGCCCTAAACGTTTCTCGAAAGAACAGAAACAAGACCTGCTCCATGTTGCTGTCTGTACTGTTCTTAGCTTATCTGGTTATTACGCTCCCATCGGCCCCGATAAAGACAACTGGCCTCAGTTCGATTTATTAAAACCGCTGCCTTCCGGCGACATTCTTGCTCAGGAAGACTTATTGAAATCACATGTGCTGCTCTATTTCGACTCGATGCTCAACAATTAATTATGGTCACTCAATCTTCGTTTACCGCATTAACTCAGCAGATCGACGAATACAAACGCCGGTACTTCCAGAATCAGCTGATCAAAGGTTCGTTGCTTTTCCTGGGTATCCTGCTGGCAACGTACCTGTTGTTGAACACCGTCGAATATTATGGCCGGTTTAGTACGCCCGTTCGTGCCTTCATGCTCTTCAGCTACATCGGCCTGTTTCTGGCTGGTATGTACGGTTACATCTTGAAGCCACTGATGGGTTTGTACGGGCTTCGTAAACCGATCTCCGATGAAGTAGCTGCCCAACAGATTGGCCAGTTCTTTCCAGAGATTGGCGATAAGCTATTGAACACCCTTCAACTACGCAGCCTTACTACGGCTCAGAGTGATCTTCTGAAAGCGAGCATCGAGCAACGGTCAAGTCAGCTGTTGATTACTCGTTTCTCGTCAGCCATTCAGCTGAACAAGAACCGCCGCTTTGTTAAATTCGCATTGATACCTGCTCTGCTGATTGGCGGTATTCTGTTGCTTTATCCTGCTTTCTTTACCAAAAGTTCGGCCAGGATTGTGCAGTACGATAAAGAGTTTGTTGAAGAGGCCCCCTTCCGGTTCGTACTTGATTCGAAGCAGTTGGCCGCTTTCCGTAACGAAGACTTTACCCTTAAACTTCATCTGGAAGGGGAGGCCGTACCCGACGCCGTTTACCTTGTGTTGAACGATACCCGTTTCAAACTGGAAAACGTTGGTAAGAACGCCTACGCTTACACGTTCGATAATGTGCAGCGCGACCTTGATTTTAAGTTTGCAGCAGCGGGTTTTAGCTCGCCTAGTTACCAGTTAGAATTACTTGACCGGCCGTCTGTGTTATCATTCGATGTGTCGCTAACCTATCCTGCTTACCTGGGCAAACCAGCTGAGCAACTGTCAAACGTCGGTAATCTGCTTGTTCCGGAGGGCACGTCTATCCGGTGGAAATTCCTGGCCGACCATGCCGATTCGCTCGCGGTTCGGTTCAATCCCGGTGGTATTGTTCGGGCTTCTCTGATTGAGGATAATGCGTTTGGCCTCTCACATCGGGCTGGTCAGTCTGGAACGTATTCGCTGAACCTGATGAATCAGCATGCCAGAAACGGGGGTGATCTGACGTATTCTATTCAGGTTATTCCTGACCGCTACCCACAGATAAACCTTCAGAAAACACAGGATTCCGTTGCCTACAATTACATCGGCTTGTATGGTCTGATTACGGATGATTATGGCTTCTCCAATTTAAAACTGGTGACTACACTTACGCGGGCCGATGGGAAGGCAAAGCAGTCGTTTACCCGGCCAATTCCCATAGCTACATCGACTACCTCACAGAATTACGTATACAACTGGAGTCTCGACAGTTTGAAGCTTCAGCCAAACGATAAGCTGGATTACTATGTCCAGGTTGCCGATAATGATGGCGTCCATGGACCGAAAACAACCCGGTCGGCCGTAATGACCTTTGCAGTCCCCTCGGTTGAACAATTACAACAGCAGGTGGAAGAGTCGGCCGACAAGACTGAACAGCAGATGGACGCGGCCATGAAAATGGCACAGGCGATAAAGAAGGAACTGACACAACTGGAAGAGCGCATGCGCACCAAAAAGTCGTCGGATTTTCAGGACAAAAAACAACTCCAGGATATTCTTCAGAAACGGGAAGAATTAATGAATGAGATTGAAAAGTTGCAGGAGCAGTTCAAGAAAACGAATGAGACACAGCAACGCATGAATCCGCAACAGCAGGAAGCGATGAAGCAGAAGCTTGAGCAATTGCAGAAGCTATTCGATCAAATGCAGGATCCTGAGTCAAAAAAGCTGTATGAAGAGCTTAAGCAGCTTATGGAGAAAAAGCAGGATGAGCGTGCCTCTGAATTGATGAATAAACTCAATCGGAAAGAACGCAACCTTGAAAAGGAGTTGGACCGGGCTCTCAAGATGTTCAAGCAAATGCAGCAGGATCAGAAAGCTGAGAACGCAATAAAAGAACTGGAGAAGCAGGCTGAGAAGCAGGAGCAGCTGGCTGAAAAGAACGAGAAAGAGGATGCTAAAAAAGATGAGGCCGCTTTAGAAAAGCAAAAAGAAGAGCAAAAAAAGGCCGAAGAGGAGTTCAAAAAGCTACAGGAGCAACTGGACAAGCTAAAGCAGGAAGCAGAGAAAGAGAATCTCGACTCGCCTGATACGCAGGAGAAGGAGCAGCAGCAGATTGAAAAGCAACTAGACGAATCGAAGAAAGAGCTGGATAAGAAAGAGCAGAAGAACGCGGCTCAATCGCAGAAGAAAACAGCTAAATCGATGCGTAACATGGCTAAATCAATGGCCGAGTCTATGGAAGGACAGGACATGAAGAAGATGAGCGAGAACCTCGATGACTTACGCAATCTGTTGGATAACCTCATAACGCTCTCCTTTACGCAGGAAAAGCTTATGCGTGATTTCAAGAGCATGAGTTTGCAGGACCCACGCGTACTCAAACTTTCTCAGGAGCAGATCCGCCTTCAGGATAATGCAAAAGTGCTGGAAGATAGCCTTAACTCACTAGCTTCCCGTGAGCCTCAGATTCAGCCTTTCGTCACCCGTGAATTAACAAACATGCGGTATTACATGGACGAAAGTTCACGGTTTCTGAAAGAGCGTCGACTCAGTATGGCCTCTGCCCGTCAGCAATCATCAATGACCTCTATCAATAACCTTTCGCTGATGTTGAACGATGCGTTTAAGCAAATGCAGGAGCAAATGAATGCCATGGCCATGCCGGGCATGGGTAAAAGTAAAGGCAAAGGCAAGGGTAAAGGTGAACAACCCTCTCCCGGACTTGGCAAAAAACAACAGGAGTTAAATGAGCGTATAGAGCAGTTGGGTCAGAGCGGCAAACAGGGCAGGGGATTATCAGAAGAGCTTTCTCGTTTAGCTGCCGAACAGGGGGTTCTTCGCGATATGCTCAAGGAACTCCAGGATAAAGCAAAAGGTACTGAAGCGGGTAAGCAACAGGCTGAAGAAGTTCAGGAGTTAATGAAGAAGATGGACGAAACGGAAACCGACCTGGTCAATAAAAGGCTAAATCCGGTTGTCAATAATCGACAGAAGGACATCTTGACCAGGCTGTTAGAATCGGAGAAAGCACTGCGTCAACAGGAGGAAGATCCTAAACGTCAGGCAGAAGCGGCTAAACAACAAAAGATCAGTCAACCCACGTTTGTTGTACCAGACTCACAAAACCGGTCACGCCAGGTTGAGGCGTTGCGAACTGTTTCACCCGCATACAACTTATTCTATAAGCGTGAGTCGAACAGGTATTTACAGAAGCTCACCAAGTGAATTGGCTGACTTTCTAAATTTTTGTGAAAGTTTCCACGTGGAACATTTTTAAATCTTCACTAATGTTTAATGAATATGATGTCATTGTAGTAGGAGCAGGGCATGCCGGTTGCGAAGCCGCTGCTGCCGCCGGAACGATGGGTTCCAGGGTACTGCTTATTACAATGAACATGCAAACAATTGCTCAAATGTCGTGCAACCCAGCCATGGGTGGCGTGGCAAAAGGGCAGATTGTTCGTGAGATAGATGCACTAGGGGGACAATCTGGGATCATCAGCGATAAGACGATGATCCAGTTCCGAATGCTAAACCGGTCAAAAGGCCCCGCCATGTGGAGCCCACGCTGCCAAAGCGACCGTATGCTGTTTGCGCAGGAATGGCGGGACACCCTTGAACGGAATAAAAACGTTGACTTCTGGCAGGATACCGTCGAAGCAGTACTCGTCAAAGATGGCCGGGTAACTGGCGTCAAAACGGCGATGGGTATCGAAATTCGCGCTAAGTCAGTAGTGCTTACAAACGGGACTTTCCTGAACGGACGTTTATTTATTGGCGAAAAAACCTTTGGTGGAGGTCGTACTGGCGAAAGAGCAGCAACCGGGCTAACTGAACAATTGATTGGACTTGGCTTTGAGTCAGGCCGAATGAAAACAGGCACCCCTCCACGAGTTGACGGACGAAGCCTGGACTACAGTAAAATGGAGGAGCAACTCGGTGATGAAGATCCAGGTAAGTTCTCGTACACGAATACAAAGGCCCTTACCAAACAGCGTTCCTGTTGGATTACCTATACGGACGAAACTGTACATGAAATTCTAAGAGAGGGATTTGAGCGGTCACCCATGTTTACGGGTCGCATTAAAGGCTTAGGGCCACGGTACTGTCCATCAATAGAAGACAAGATTAACCGGTTCGCGGATAAGGATCGTCACCAGATTTTTGTAGAGCCTGAAGGATGGAACACGGTCGAAGTGTACGTAAATGGTTTCTCTACTTCATTGCCCGAAGACATTCAGCACAGAGCGTTGACCAAAATAGCTGGGTTTGAAAAAGCCAAAATGTTTCGCCCAGGCTATGCAGTTGAATACGACTTTTTTCCACCTACGCAGTTAAAACAAACGCTTGAAACGCAGTTGGTTGACAACCTTTTCTTTGCCGGGCAGATCAACGGTACAACCGGATACGAAGAGGCTGCCTGTCAGGGTTTAATGGCTGGAATCAACGCGCACCAAAATTCTCAGGAATTACCGCCGTTCACCATTAGCCGCTCAGAAGGTTATATCGGCGTGCTGATAGACGACCTAATTACGAAAGGTACGGAGGAGCCCTACCGTATGTTTACCTCGCGAGCTGAATTTAGAACGCTGCTCAGACAGGATAACGCCGACCTTCGCCTGACAGAGAAAGGGTTCGCCTTAGGGCTTGCTGATGAAAGTCGATTGAACGTAATGCGGCTTAAAAAGGCGGGTATAGAACAGCTAACCACTATTTTCCGTCAGGCCAAACTACGGCCCGAAGAGGTGAACGATTGGCTCATAGCCAGGAATTCAGCCCCGCTGCGCGAGAAGTCAGTAGTAATGAGCCTGATCAAGCGACCAGAGATTGACGCTGTAGATGTGCGCCAGTTGCTGGAGATGATAGCATCAGGCGAATTCGCCCCTACTTCGTTCAGTAATGAGACGCTGGAACAGGCAGTAATAGACATAAAATACGACGACTATCTGAGCCGCGAGAGAGTCAACGCTGAAAAGCTAACCAAGTGGGAGTCATTGGAAATTACCCCCATGTTTGATTTCGATAAAGTGAAGGCGTTATCGTTTGAAGGTCGTGAAAAACTCAAGAAGCTTAGGCCTCAGACGATAGGACAGGCAACCCGCATTAGTGGCGTCAGCCCATCCGACATTTCAATTTTATTGGTTTACATGGGTCGTTAACTGTGGAAGAATTAAAACAATGCCCGGCATGCGCAGGTACGATATTCACGCCGCACCTGACATGCCAGGATCAGTTAGTTAGTCAGGAACAATTTGCCATTCAGCGTTGTGAACGCTGTCATCTACTGTTCACAAACCCCCGCCCAACGGCCGAAACGATTGGCTCGTACTACAAATCGGACACCTACATCTCTCACGATGATACCCGAAAAGGGGTTATCGATACCGTATATCGTACCGTTCGTTCTTACGCGCTAAGTCAAAAAGAAGGCTGGATCAGATCAATGAATGGTGGGGTAGGGGCCTTGTTTGACTATGGTTGTGGCACCGGCGCATTCATAAAAGAATGTCAGGATAAGGGTTGGACGATCACTGGCTTCGAGCCTGATGATGATGCCCGGCAACTAGCCACCCAACGGACTAGCCAACCTATCTTAAAAAATGAGAGTGAGTTGATGACTCTGGCGAACCTTGACGTTATTACATTATGGCATGTGCTGGAGCATGTAGCGAACCTTAACGAAACACTGGCCACCCTGGCTAGTTTGTTAAAAAAAGGGGGCTACCTCGTTATCGCTGTTCCAAACCCTGCCTCGAAAGATGCGTCGGTATATGGCCCAAATTGGGCCGCGTATGATGTACCCCGACATCTATATCACTTTACGCCGGAAGTGCTGACGGTGCTAATTGAAACGTACGGTCTAAAACTCCAGAAGAAGCTACCGATGAAGTTTGACGCGTATTATATCGCGATGTTAAGTACAAAGCATCGCGATGGAAAAATCAATTATGTCGAGAGTCTGCTAACTGGCATGCGATCAAATGAAGCCGCCTTTAAAACAGGAAATTACTCAAGCCTCACTTATGTGTTCAGGAAGAATTAAGAGAATGGAATCAAACGCATACCGAACGCCCTCCTTGTGGGGCGTTTTCTTATTACTGTGTATAGCCATTTTAGCGAGCAACTGCGCCCAGATAGCCCAGCCACCCGGGGGAAAAAAGATACCCTGGCTCCGAAGTTGATAGACAGTAACCCAAAGATGCGGGCGAAGAACGTCAAACCTAAGCAGATCGAACTCTTCTTCGATGAATATATAAATGTCGAAAACCTGCCTCAGAAAACGATCATAACCCCCGGTAGCGGAATGACGTTTGACTACCGGGCCAAGCCAACGAGTGTTGTGCTGATCTTCAATGAACCGCTAAAGGATAGCACAACATATACCATCAGTTTTACGGACGGAATTAGAGATGCCAGTGAGCGAAACCCCGCCACCAACCTCAAGTTGGTGTTTAGTACGGGAAATCAGTTAGACTCGCTGAGCATTAGCGGAACAGTGTCTAACGTTGTGTCCGGTACCACAGTTGAAGGCGCCCTCGTTGGCTTGTATCCTCCCCGTGATACACTGGATGCGCAACGGATAAAGCCAATTTATTATACCAAGACCGATACATCTGGGCGCTTCATAATTGAAAATATCAAAGCTGGTCAGTACGATGTGCTATCATTTACCGATAAGAACAACAACTTTTTATTCAACCCGAATGGGGAAGACATTGGCTTCTTAAGAGAGCGGGTAAACCTTGATAAACCCGTAAGCGGATTAACAATTGATCTGTTTGATCAGAATACGACCCCTATCCGAATTCAGCGGACCGACTCAAGATCGGATAGCTATACCCTAAACCTGAATAAGGGTGTGGCTAGCTATTCGGTTAAGTTCAGGAATCAGGCTGATAGTTTACCGTCGATTCAACCAGTTGTTAACCAGATCAAATTTTTTCGTTCAAAACAGACAGCCGACACACTCTCCATTCTGCTTACTGCCAAAGACTCACTAGGGTTGACTAACGAGTTAAGGCATACGATCAACTTCCGGCAGAAGAACAGGCGGGAGAAATCAGAGGAGTTCGCGTTCAAAATGGAGCCTGCCCCTAACGATGCAGTCGAGCCAACGTTCTCATGGAAGCTGCTCTTTAATAAACCCATCGGAAAAGTAAACAACAGACAGGTTCAGTTTTCAATTGACAGTGTCTCAACGGCAGACCTGAACTCATTTACGTCGGTCATCGGTAAACAGCAGACTGAGTTGGTAACTCAGGTTTCAACCAAAGCCAGGAAGTTTATACGAATAAAACTAAACAAGGACGCTATCGAAAGTGTATTGGGTGATACCATCACAGCAGCAACACTAACATACCCGATCCTTGACCCAGAAAAATATGGTGTGTTGAGAGGCCAGATCACTACGAAAGAGCCAAACTACATTTTGGAGTTGGTCGACGACAGAAAGACAGTAATTCAGCGGGTAAGGAACAAGGATGCCTACGAGATCAAGAACATCAAACCAGGAAAGTATCAGCTAAGGCTTATTATCGATACTAATAACAACGGTATCTGGGATACAGGACGCTATGAACTCCGAGTACCAGCAGAACCAATTGTTTATTACCCAGGGATTATTTTGGTCAAAGAGAACTTTGAGTCTGACAGCATTAACCTGAATTATTAGAAAAGGTCAATAAAAACTATATTATTCACCGGTTTTCTGTGGAGAAACGAGTGGAAAACGCTCGCATAATTGTGGATAATAAAGAAACCCGACCATCAGGATTGTGGATGAAAGAAGTGTTCTACACAATTCGTTGTTATCTACAGGACAACATGTGCAGAAGGGACTGGTTTTGAACGTCCGATGAACAAGTTATAAGTCATCTTTCATGTGGACAGACTTATTCCACAAATACACGCTGGCTTATTGTGCTAAATGTTGATAACTTGTAAAAGGTCGGTTTAAAGAGTCTAAAAGGCTAAAAAGAGAATGAAATGAGGTGGATAACCTCAAAACGTTATGCACATCTGCCAGCAATTTGAGTGGACAACCAGTTTGTACACTTATGCACAGAGCTAATAAAGACATTAAAAGGATTTAGAAACCAAATTTATAAAATGAAAAATAGGGGATGTGGAAAGATGTTGCTGGGGCTCCTACTAGTGATTAGCCAGCTAAGCTGGGGGCAGACCGAACAGGACCTGGCTGATGAATACTTCAAAAATGGAGAGTTTGAGAAAGCTGCGGCAGAGTACGGGAAGCAGGTTCGGAAAAACGAGGAAAGCGGAGGCCCGGCCTGGCAGACAGTCTACCGCTACGTCATTAGTCTGAAAAAGTCGAAGAAAGCAGATGAGGCAGAGCGTCAACTGAAGAAATGGGCAAAGGCGGAAGGCAATGTCAAAACGTTCGCCCTGTTGTTGCTGGGAAGCAATTTACAGGAAACGGGTGACACGCTCGGCGCTAAAAAGCAATTCGGTCAGGTTTACGAGTTGGCCAAGGGTGACCCGATGCGCGTAGCTCGGGCGGGTGAATTATTTGAAGAAGTAGGCGCAACTGATTGGGCTATTCAAGCTTTTCAGCGAGGTCAACAGCTAACCGATGACAAAACGTACCACGCTGAAGATCTGGCCAACTTATATCGGGCCAAAGGCGAGACAAGGCGCTGGATCGAGACGCTGTTGCCACTGGCCCAGAAGCCCGACCAGCGCGAACGGGTGCAGGGATCGTATCAAGCGCTGATCAACACAAAAGAAGAGCCGTTGCTTGAGCAAGTGCTTTACGAACGCGTTCAGAAGGAACCTGAGTCAATTGCCACAAACGATATGCTGACCTGGTACTACCTCCAGAAGCAAAAATTTAGCCGTGCCCTGTTGCAGGAGAAGGCCATGGACAAGCGGTTGAAGCTATCGGGTGCTAAGGTGTTTGAACTAGCCGGGCTGGCAATGACCAACCGGGAATACAAAACCGCAATTGACTCATATGAGTACATTATTCAGAATTACCCACAGGGAACGTTCTACCCCTATGCGAGACGCATGGTTATCAACGCCCGCGAAGAGCAGGTGAAAAACACATACCCAATTGAGAAAACGGAGATTCAAAAGCTCATCTCCGAATACAAGCGCGTGTTAAGCGACGTTGGTATCACGACAAAAACGCTCGATGCCCTGCGTAACTCGGCTAACCTGTATGCTAATTACCTGGACGAGAAAGACTCTGCACTGGTCATGCTGGATAAGGCCATAGCTATGGGGAAAAGCGACCAACAGTTTGTGGATAAGTGTAAACTAGACAAAGGGGATGTTTACCTGCTTAAAAATGAACCCTGGGAATCGACCCTACTGTATGCCCAGGTTGAGAAATCACAAAAGGACGATCTATTAGGGTATGAAGCCAAGTTACGAAACGCTAAGCTACATTATTACAAAGGGGATTTTACCCTGGCAAAGTCGGTGCTCGACGTATTGAAGATGGCCACCACTCGTGAAATTGCCAATGATGCTGAGCAACTGAGTTTGCTGATCCTGGATAATACAGGCCTCGATAGCACCGAAGCCGCCATGAAAGAGTACTCGGCAATAGACCTGTTACTGTTTCAGAATAAACTGGAAGAGGCAACCGATCAAATTAACGTGATGTTGAAAAAGTATGAGAAACACACATTAGCTGATGAGTTAATCTGGTTACAGTCGAAGATCTTCGTGAAAGCAGGGTAAGATAGACGAGGCAATAGCGAACCTGAAAGTGATCGTTGACAAGTACCCACTCGATATTCTGGGTGACGATGCACTCTATGAGATGGCTAGACTGACCGACGAGCGAAAGAAGAATAATGTGGAGTCGTTGAAGCTTTATCAGCAGTTTCTGACAACCTACCCAGGAAGCCTCTTTGCGGCTGATGCCCGCAAGCGAATCCGTCAATTACGTGGCGATGCTATTAATTAGCAATTGACCCATCGGTCAAGATCATTATCGTTGTATAGCACAGACAGGCCCGGTCTATTTAAGTAGACCGGGCCTGTCTGTTAGTAGCCGATTAAACTAATTGAAGAAGCGATTCCTTTAAAGCGGAGAATGACGAGGGAATGGCAATTGCCTGTTTGTTTCGATTCGACAAGGTGGCCAATCGCGCTGGTACGTCAACCGCCTGCCCAAAGATAGTATCGACTGCCGGACTAAATTTCGCCGGATGGGCAGTTGCCAACGCGATACCACAGTTATCCACACGTGATTGTTGATAACTTTCTAGCCCTAAAAGGCCAACAGCGGTATGTGGGCAAGCTAAATACTTGTAGCGATCACGCAGACGAATCATAGCCTCAATCGTTTGATCGTCAGTAAAGTAATAACCATTAACCAGGCTGCTCATCTGCTCAAAATTGTCGTTGAAAAGTCGTTGAAGCCTGACAAAATTGCTCGGATTGCCAACATCCATAGCATTCGAAAGCGTTGCCAGTGATGAGATTGGGGAATACTGACCAGAAGTAAGATAATCCGGCACCACCTTGTTCAAATTAGTGGCTGCAACAAACGCTTGAACAGGTAGCCCCATTCGCCAAGCGAATACGCCTGCACTCAAATTCCCAAAATTGCCACTTGGTGTCGAGAAGACGACAGGTGCATGATCGGTCTTCAACTGTGCCATAGCCCGGAAGTAATAAAAGCTCTGGGGAATGAGGCGGAAGATGTTGATTGAATTGGCAGAGGAAAGCGAAAATGCTTTGGTCAAATCAGCATCAAGGAAAGCAGCTTTGACCATCGCCTGACAGTCATCGAACGAACCGTCGACCTCGAAAGCATGGATGTTACCACCGAGCGTAGTAAGTTGTTTCTCTTGCAACTCACTCACCCGCCCTTTAGGGTAGAGGATCGACACTCGAACGCCGGGTACATCGTAAAATCCCATGGCCACAGCCCCACCGGTATCTCCTGAGGTGGCCACCAGAATATGAACTTCACGGGATTGGGTTACCGAATAGATAGACATAAGACCGGCCATAAACCGGGCACCAACGTCTTTAAAAGCTAATGAAGGACCATGAAAAAGTTCAAGTACGTATTTCCGGCCAGCTTCAAGCTCAACCAGCGGCGTATCAAAAGGAAAGGCCTGCGTAACCAGTTGCTCAATCTGAGCATTCGTCAGGTCTTCATGCAACCACAACTTGGTCAGTTTATAAGCGATTTCAGGAAGTGATTGATTCTTGATTCCGTCAACAAAGCCTTCTGTTAGTTGCGGAATAGAAGAGGGCATGTACAAGCCTTTATCCTGAGGAAGGCTGTTAAAAAGAGCTTCCTGTAGGGGTACGATATTGGCCGAATTGTTGGTGCTGTAAAATGTCATGGGCAGCTTGTAGCAAAAAAAGCGATTGCAAGTTAGGCCTAAAGGTCCTGAAACAGAAAGCTGACATCAGGTCAAGTCTATCAGACTGAGTCGTGAAAGAACGCTTACGGGGTCTGGAATTGTTACGTTTGTGAGACAAACTAAAAACAATGACAAACGGAATTATGGGTGTACCCCAACCCTTAAACGAGCCGGTGAAAGAATATCGTGTTGGTTCGCCTGAGCGTGCAGCCCTGCGCGAGGCACTCAAATCGGCCAAATCAAGCGAAAAAGACCTGTCAATGTGTATAAATGGGCAGGCTGTATTCGGTAATAACAAAATCCGCGTTTCTCCTCCTCACGAACACGCCCATACGTTGGGTTACATTCATGAAGGGGATGCGTCGCATGTGCGTCAGGCTATTGATGCAGCCCTACAGGTGCGCGAAAAGTGGTCGTCAATGCCATGGGAGCAACGGGCCAGCATTTTTCTGAAAGCAGCTGATTTATTAGCTGGCCCTTACCGGGCTAAGATCAACGCAGCGACCATGTTAGGACAGTCGAAAAATGTGTATCAGGCAGAAATAGATGCCGCCTGTGAATTCATCGACTTTCTGCGTTTTAACGTCCATTATATGACCGAAATCTATTCGCAGCAACCTTACTCACCGCCGGGCGTCTGGAATAGATTGGAATATAGAGCGCTGGAGGGTTTCGTTTTTGCGCTGACACCATTCAATTTCACCGCCATAGCCGGTAACTTGCCTACATCAGCGGCCTTAATGGGTAACGTTGTAGTATGGAAACCGGCCTATACGCAAGCTTATTCTGCCCAGGTGATCATGGAGGTGTTGCAGAAAAGTGGCCTGCCCGATGGCGTAATTAACCTGATTTATGTAGACGGGCCAGAAGCGGGTGACGTCATCTTCAAGCACCCGGACTTTGCAGGGATCCATTTTACAGGCAGCACAAGCGTTTTCCAAACCATCTGGCAGGAGATTGGTAAAAACATAGCCACATACAAAACATACCCCAGAATTGTGGGTGAAACGGGCGGTAAGGACTATATACTGGTTCACAACTCGGCCGACGTGAACGAAACGGTCGTAGCTATGGTGCGGGGCGCATTTGAATACCAGGGTCAGAAGTGCTCGGCCGCATCGAGAGCCTACGTACCGGCCAGTCTTTG
>CAVVQL010000001.1:42500-463305 GCA_963750355.1 uncultured Cytophagales bacterium
GGTATAGTGATCCGGTGGTGCTGCATGGGTGGGCCATCGCTCAAAGGATAAAAGGTACGCCGGGGATAACAGGCTGATCTCCCCCAAGAGCTCACATCGACGGGGAGGTTTGGCACCTCGATGTCGGCTCGTCACATCCTGGGGCTGGAGAAGGTTCCAAGGGTTCGGCTGTTCGCCGATTAAAGTGGCACGCGAGCTGGGTTCAGAACGTCGTGAGACAGTTCGGTCCCTATCTGTGGTGGGCGTGGGATGATTGCGGGGATCTGGCCTTAGTACGAGAGGACCGGGCTGGACGCACCGCTGGCGGATCGGTTGTCGTGCCCGCGGCACGGCCGAGTAGCTACGTGCGGATTGGATAAGCGCTGAAAGCATCTAAGTGCGAAACCGGCCCCAAGATGAGTCATCCGTTAATAAAGGCTGTGGGAGACGACCACGTTGATAGGCGGCAGGTGGAGGTTCAGAAATGGATGGAGCCGAGCCGTACTAATGAGCCTGTCAGGTTAGTGTCGCGACACTGGTCTGATCGTCAGCTGGCGAACTGACAAAGAACACTACAAGTGTGTGTGGTTGAAAGGGCTTTCTTCTCGATGGGCAAAAGAATGACAAGGCATTACCAACCTGAGTGCAGTGAGCGATCACTAAACAAGGCAAGGTTGAAGAGATAGGAGGTTGGTGACGACGGGCGGGTGCACACCTTTTCCCATTCCGAACAGAGCCGTTAAGCCCCGCACTGCCGATGGTACTGGTGTCACGACCGGGAGAGTAGGCGGTCGCCACCCCTAGACATTGCATCCCCACTTCCAAAAGAGGTGGGGATTTTTGTTGCTACAGATCATGAGCGATCAAATAATGATTTGCTCTTTGGGGCAGAAGTAAGTGGTACGGCCGCCTACTTCAATTATTTGAATGACCGTTCCGCAACGGGGACAAAATTTATACGCTTCCGGATCTTCGTAAGGCGACGTATCCCATTGTCGGGCGTGTATCAAAAACGAGTTCGGGAAATCGCGATAATTCGCTTCTTTACTAATTGCCGTGTCGAGCACAAGGTGAATGGCATCGTGGATGGCTTGAAGTGCTTCAGAAGACAGCTCAGCACTAACACTCGATGGATGAACTTTCGCCTGAAAAAGAACTTCATCGACAATCCAATTTCCTAGTCCTGCCGTGGTGGCCTGATCGAGCAACACAGGCTTGATTGGCGAACGTCGCTTTTTCAGCTTTTCAGCCAACGAACCTACGTCAATAGATAGAGCATCGGGCGCAATCTTTTTTAGCTTGAGGTAATCATCTATATCAGCAACTAATCCGACACGCTCGAATTTTCGTGGACAAACAAAGCCCAGGCAGAAGCCATTTTTGAAGTAAAAAACGATTCGGGCGTGCCTTGGCCGATCGATGGAGTTGTGATAATACACCAGATCACCCGTCATGCCAAAATGCATACGGACGATTGTAGTAGGCTCATCCGTAAAAATAAACAGATTCTTCCCCACGCGCCTTGTCCCTATAAATCGACGGCCATGCAAGCTTTCCTGCAACGTGGTGAAATCAGTTGTCAGGAGCTTTTTGTCCTCGACAGTAATGGAATCAATGGGTTGGTCAAGTGAGGTAGCTTCTAAATAAAGCCGCCGCATCTCGACCTCTGGTAATTCAGGCATATTCAGCAGATGAATGTCAGTTATATAACGAGCCTATCATCGATTGTTCATAAAAATTTGCCTCGACTGTTTCAAAACCAGACTGAATTACTATTTTTGTCCTCGAAAACGGGGTGTAGCGAAGCCTAGTAACGCGCTACGTTCGGGACGTAGAGGTCGTGGACGGTCTGCCGCAGCGGTTCAAACCCCACCACCCCAACACTGACGAGGCCATTCAAAAAAAGAGGGGATTATTGCTCCGATGTTGCCAAAAAACATGAACCAGATTACGAACAAAGCATGGTGGTGGCACTTTTCCTGTAAAGGATGAGGGTTGCCCTGTTGTGTTCTGTAAAACACTATATCTAAAGGCTCACCGTCATCCCGGTGAGCCTTTTTGTTTTCTGACCTTTCTTCTAACACCTTGATAATATGACTACTGTTTCTCAGTCCGTTCAACATTATTCGATCCGTACTAAGCATCGGCGCATGCTGGCTGATATCATTACGCCAGTGAGCAGCTACCTGCGTATTCGGGATAAGTATCCAAATAGCATTCTCCTTGAAAGTGCAGACTATCACGGAAACGATAATAGCTTTTCGTACATCGCATTCGATCCGGTAGCGCGCTTCACATACGATGGTGGTGTAATCAGTACTGTTTTGCCAGGAAGGGAGGAGGTCCGTAGAGAGGCAAAGGCCGATGAATTGATGCCAGCGCTACGCAACTTCAAAGATCAATTTGATTCACAGCCGTCGGGCTTTCCGTTTATTTCAAATGGCTTGTTCGGTTACTTCGGTTTCCCCGCCGTCGAGGGGTTTGAAGACATTCAGCTAACGGCTCACGTTCCTGAAGAGAACCGTATTCCAGCGGCTATTTTTCAGGTGTACAGGTACGTTGTGGCGATCAATCACTTCAAGGACGAGCTACATCTATTTGAGCACCAGTATCTTCAGGAAGGCGAAGAGCCTGCCGAAGGCCGACTTGATGAGGTCGCGGCTTTTATCACGAGTCGGAATTACGCCCTGTATTCATTCGCCACAACGGGAGAAGAAACGTCAAACTTTAGCGATGATGAATTCAGGGGGGTTATCCAACACGGGATTGATCATTGCCGCCGGGGCGATGTTTTTCAGATTGTGTTATCCCGGCGGTTTCAGACGCCGTTCAGGGGCGATGAATTCAATGTGTACCGTGCATTGCGGTCGTTGAATCCGTCGCCTTATCTGTTTTATTTCGATTACGGCAATTTCAAACTGTTTGGTTCTTCACCCGAGTCGCAGATTGTAGTGAAGAAGGGTGAGGCTACTATTTACCCAATTGCCGGTACGTTTCGCCGGACGGGTGACGACGCTAAGGATGCTGAACTAGCGCAGAAGTTGTACGACGACCCGAAAGAATCGGCTGAACACGTGATGCTGGTGGATCTGGCCAGAAATGACCTGAGCCGAAATTGTGACGTAGTGAAGGTGGAAACCTTTAAGGAAGTGCAGTACTATTCGCACGTGATTCACCTGGTTTCTAAAGTGGTTGGTCAGCTCAACGAGGGGGCCGACCCGCTGCAAATTGTGGCCGAAACATTCCCAGCAGGTACGTTGTCGGGCGCGCCAAAACACATGGCTATGAAGCTGATTGACCGGTACGAAAACCAGAGCCGTGGCTTCTATTCTGGTAGCATCGGCTATATGGGTTTCGATGGTGAATTCAACCATGCCATCATGATCCGCACGTTTATGAGCCAGAACAACTCGCTTTATTATCAGGCTGGGGCTGGTATAGTGGCCAAATCCGTGGTAGAAAGTGAGCTTCAGGAGGTGCATAACAAACTGGCAGCTTTACGCTCGGCAATCAGGCAGGCAGAAGAAATTTAAAAATGTCCTCTGTCTCCAGTCTTCTGTTGCGCTGCTATTCATCTACAAGGTTCATTAGCAGCGCAATAGAAGACAGAGGACCGAAGACAGAGGACCGAAAACCAATTTCCATGAAAATTCTCGTTTTAGATAATTACGATTCGTTTACCTACAACCTTGTCTACATCCTGCGTGAGTTGGGCCATCGTCCCGATGTGATCCGGAATGATAAGATAACGGTTGAAGAAGCTGTTGCTGGATACGACAAATCTTACTGTCGCCAGGGCCGGGCATACCCGACGAAGCAGGCATTTTGAAACCGCTCATCGCTGAATACAGCGCCACTAAGTCCATCATGGGTGTGTGTCTGGGCCATCAGGCGATTGGTGAAGTGTTTGGCGCGACGCTCGAAAACCTGGGCGATGTGCTGCATGGTGTGGCTCATTCGGCCTACGTGCTGGACAGAAGCGAGCCCTTTTTAATCAACTGCCAGACGATATGACGGTTGGCCGGTATCATTCCTGGTCAGTAGTTCGGGAGTCAATACCCGAAGAGTTGCTGATTACTGCCGAAGACGAAGATGGACGGGTTATGGGTCTGCGCCACGCTCGGTACGATGTGCGGGGTGTACAATTTCATCCAGAATCGGTATTGACCGTCGGCGGCGTTCAGATGATGAAAAACTGGCTGGCCTATGTAACTTTCTCCATGAATAGCCAGAAATAACGACCACGATAATGAAAGCCATTCTAAATCATCTCTTTGAGTACAAAACCCTGACAACGGCGCAGGCAAAAGAAGTGCTCCTGGGCATTACGCAGGGTCAATACAACCAATCGCAGGTAGCCGCGTTCCTGACGGTTTACATGATGCGGAGTATTCGGGTGGAAGAACTCGAAGGATTCCGCGACGCCATGCTGGAGCTTTGTCTGCCCGTTGATTTGTCTGGCTTCGACGCAATGGACGTTTGTGGTACGGGCGGTGATGGAAAAGACACGTTCAACATATCTACCCTCTCGGCTTTTGTTGTAGCGGGGGCAGGGCAGCGGGT
Source organism: uncultured Cytophagales bacterium (assembly GCA_963750355.1). Lineage (GTDB taxonomy): Bacteria > Bacteroidota > Bacteroidia > Cytophagales > Spirosomataceae > Fibrella. The sequence continues at coordinate 47,043 of CAVVQL010000001.1, forward strand.
GGCCAAGCACGGTAATCATGGCGTATCGTCACTGACTGGATCGAGTACGGTCATGGAGCGGTTAGGCTATAAGTTTACCAATGATATTGGCGAGTTGCAGCGCAAAATAGAAACGGCGGGTATCTGCTTTCTGCACGCACCCCTGTTTCATCCGGCCATGAAAAACGTAGCCCCCATTCGGAAAGAACTGGGCGTGAAAACCTTCTTCAATGTGCTGGGGCCGATGGTGAACCCGGCACGACCCAACAAGCAATTGGTGGGGGTGTATAGCCTTGAATTGGCCCGGCTTTATGCGTACCTTTATCAGCAGACAGACAAGCAGTTTATGGTGCTCCATTCGCTTGATGGTTACGATGAAGTGTCGCTTACCGGCCCATTCAAAGCCATTACGAACCGCACCGAACTCATGCTGAATCCAGTGGATATTGGTTTCGAACGGCTGTCGTCGGAGGCCTTGTCGGGTGGAAAAACAGCGGACGAATCAGCGCGGATTTTTATGAACGTACTGAACAACGAAGCAACCTCAGCCCAGACTCAGGCCGTACTGGCAAACGCCGCCATGGCGTTGCTGGCGGCAGGTAAAGCAGCTACCAACGAGGAGGCCGTGGCACAGGCGCGGGAATCGCTGGTAAGTGGCCGGGCCAGACAGGCGTTCGATACATTAATGCAGTGATTGGTTGGCGGTACAGCTTCCGCCGAGCATATATGACTATTTTAGATACTATTGTCGCCCGGAAGTGGGACGAAATTGCGCAGCGAAAAGCCGCTGTTTCGGAAATTGATCTACAAAACATGCCTCTTTTCAACCGGCCGGTCAACTCGGCACGGTCTGCGATTTTGGCACCGGGCTCCACAGGTGTGATTGCTGAGTTTAAGCGCAAATCACCGTCTAAGGGTATCATCAATGACCGGGTCGATGTGGCCGAGACTACGCGTGGGTACGTTGCTGCCGGTGCCGCCGTGTTGTCGGTGCTGACTGACGAACCTTTTTTTGGCGGCACTCCCGCCGATTTGCAGGCTGCCCGCGCGGCGAATCCCCAAACGCCTATTCTCCGTAAAGATTTTGTCGTCGACGCCTATCAGCTCCTTGAAGCGAAAGCATGGGGCGCGGATCTGGTGTTGCTTATCGCCGCCTGCCTGACACCGGAGCAGGTCCGTTCGTTGAGCAAATACGCTCAGGCCCTTGGCATGGAGGTATTGCTTGAAGTACACGACGCCGAGGAACTGCACCGTTCTTTATGTGATAGCGTTGATCTGGTTGGCGTGAATAACCGCAACCTGAAAACCTTCGTCACCGATATCGATACGTCGGTTCAACTGGCTGGGCTTATTCCCGATCAGTACGTGAAAGTGACCGAGAGCGGGTTGCACGACGCCAGCACGATGGTACGCTTGCATAACGCCGGTTATCAGGCCTTTCTGATCGGCGAAGCATTTATGAAAACGGATGACCCGGCAACGGCTTTAAGTGCCTTAGTGACCGATTATCACCAACAACTTGTTACGTCTAAAATCATTTCTCAAATCGTATGAAGATTAAAGTATGCGGCCTCCGCGATGCAGCCAATCTGGAGCAAGTCGCGGCTCTGAATCCGGATTTTGTCGGCTTTATCTTCTACGACCAATCGCCCCGGTTTGTGGGTGATGAACTGGATGCGGCCGTTGTGAAAGCGTTGCCCCGGTCAATTCGGAAAGTAGGCGTGTTTGTCAATGCCAATCCGGAATATGTTCTACGATCTGTGAAAAAATACGATTTACAGTACGTGCAACTACATGGCAACGAAGCACCCGACTATTGCCGGAGCCTTCAGAACAGAGGCATCAACATCATCAAAGCCTTCCGGGTAGATGGTACGTTCAACTTCTCGATGGTGAATAACTATAAAGCCTACGCCGATCTTTTTCTGTTCGACGCTAAGGGGGATCAGCCGGGTGGTAACGGACACACGTTCGATTGGAGTGTGCTGAAGAATTACGACAATGAGAAACCGTTTTTCATCAGCGGTGGTATTGGCCTCGATAACCTCGATCAGTTGCAACAACTCAAGGGCATGAAGCTATACGGCGTTGACGTAAACAGTCAGGTTGAAGTATCGCCGGGTGTGAAAGATGTGGCGAAAGTAAAAGAACTCATCACTCGCCTGCGGCCTATTGAAGAAGAAGAGGAAGCATAGAGCCAGTAATCAATATTCCCAATGCAAACGACAGTTGACACCCAGGCCTCATTTGAGGTAACAGACAAAGGCTTTTACGGTCATTTTGGTGGTGCGTTCATCCCCGAAATGCTGTACCCCAATGTGGAGGAATTACGCCAAAACTATCTACAGATCATTGCCGATCCGGCGTTTCAAGCTGAGTTCTGGCAGTTGCTGACCGATTATGTGGGCCGTCCAACGCCGTTGTTCCTGGCAAAACGACTGTCTGAGCAGGTTGGCGCTACTGTTTACCTGAAACGTGAAGACCTGTGCCATACCGGTGCGCACAAGATCAACAACACCATTGGCCAGATACTGGTGGCGCAGCGGCTTGGTAAAAAGCGAATTGTTGCCGAGACAGGGGCTGGGCAGCATGGGGTGGCTACGGCTACCGTTTGTGCCCTGATGGGGTTGGAGTGCATCATTTATATGGGTTCCATCGACATCGAGCGGCAGAAACCCAACGTCGACCGGATGCGCATGCTTGGTGCTGAGGTACGTCCCGCCCGGTCGGGAAGCCAGACGTTGAAAGATGCCACTAACGAAGCCATGCGCCACTGGATTAACAACCCGGTCGATACACACTATATCATTGGTTCGGTAGTGGGGCCGCATCCGTATCCTGATATGGTGGCTCGCTTCCAGTCGGTGATCTCGGATGAGATTCGGAAGCAGCTGCTTGCGAAGGAGGGACGCGAAACCCCCGATTATGTGGTGGCCTGCGTGGGTGGTGGCAGCAATGCCGCCGGAGCTTTCTACCATTTTCTAAACGAGTCTCAGGTACGTCTGATCGCGGTAGAAGCAGCCGGGCAGGGCGTAGCGTCTGGCCATTCGGCAGCTACTACGGCGCTGGGTAAACCGGGTGTGTTGCACGGCTCACGAACCATTCTGATGCAAACGGAAGACGGGCAGGTAACGGAGCCGTATTCAATCTCGGCCGGTCTGGATTATCCGGGTATTGGTCCGCTTCACGCGCACCTGTTCGATTCGGGCCGGGGTGATTTTTACAACATCACCGACGACGATGCCGTGAAGGCCGCCTTCAACCTAAGTAAGCTGGAAGGAATTATTCCGGCCCTCGAAACAGCCCATGCCCTGGCGGTGCTGAATGAATTACCGCTGAAGAAAGACGATGTGGTCGTTGTGTGTCTATCGGGCCGGGGTGATAAAGATCTGAGCACCTATACCAAGTATTTGTAATGACCACTTCTAGCATTCAAAACCGCATTACTGACCTGTTCGCCCAAAAGACCGAACGGCTGATCAGTGTGTATTTCACCGCAGGGTTCCCTCAGCTGACTGATACGCGGACGGTGTTACGGGGCCTACAGCAGGCGGGCGTCGACCTGGTCGAAATCGGGATGCCGTATTCAGATCCGGTGGCCGACGGCGAGGTAATTCAGCAAAGCAACATGCAGGCGCTTGACAACGGCATGACGTTGCGCTTGCTGTTCGAGCAACTGGCAGGATACCGGGAAGAGCTTACCCTGCCGATCATCTTGATGGGCTATATCAATCCGGTTCTTCAATTTGGCATCGAGGCGTTCTGTCAGAAATGCCAGGAGGTAGGCGTGGATGGGGTGATTCTACCCGACCTGCCATTTGATCTGTATCAGGCTGAGTACAAAGCCATTTTCGATCAGTACGGCATTCTTAATATTTTTCTGATTACCCCGCAGACATCCGATGACCGTATCCGGTTGATTGACGAGGCATCAGAGGGGTTTATCTATATGGTATCTTCGGCCAGCATTACCGGGTCTGTAACGGGCATCAGCGACACTATGGCTACCTATTTCGAGCGGGTAGGGGCTATGAATCTGCGTAACCCACGTCTGATCGGCTTCGGAATCAACAACAAGGAGACATTCGATACGGCTAGCCAACATGCGAATGGAGCTATCATTGGCAGTGCTTTTGTGAAGCATCTGGAAAAAAATGGACCGGGGGCTGAGGGCATCAAAGCGTTCGTACAAGCGGTGAGACCAGTATCTTCATAACAACCCGCGTCCGGGTTGGGGGTAAAAGTCGACAGCTGTTTGTTAACGCCAACAGCTGTCGGCTTTTTTTTACATTTGATTTTACAAACTCAACCGACTTATGCGTCTGTCACTATTGTTGATCTGTATGCTTACGACTAGTTCACTATCTGCCCAACCGGCAAGTACCCGCAGCGGGGGGCGCTATGAGTTGCAGGGGCACCGCGGTTGCCGGGGCCTGATGCCCGAAAACACGATACCCGCTTTCCTGAAAGCACTTGAGTTGGGCGTGAACACGCTGGAAATGGACGTAGTGATTAGTCAGGATGGGCAGGTGGTTGTATCGCACGAGCCGTATTTCAACGCTGAGTTTAGCAGTAAGCCAGACGGCACACCGGTAACGAAAGCTGAACAGAAAAGTCTGGTTCTGTACAAGATGCCCTATGCGGAAATTAAACGCTACGATGTAGGGTCGAACGGGAATCCGCGCTTTCCGGAACAGCAAAAGCTAAAGGTGTATAAACCGCTGCTGAGCGACGTTATCGCGGCTGCTGAGGCGTATCGGCAGGAAAAAAACTTGCCCGACTTTGCCTATAACATTGAATTGAAGAGCGAGGAATCGGAATATGAGCAAAGTCAGCCACGGCCGGCAGCGTTCTGTGAGCTGGTCAATGCAGTGCTGATGCAGGCGAAGCTGTCGGCCAACCGGATAACGATTCAAAGTTTTGATTTTGCTATGCTACAGGAATGGAACCGACAGATGCAGGCTAAAAAAGCGTTGCCTGTACAGCTATCTGCCCTAGTCGAGAATATTCGTGGGGTTGACCATAACCTAAAAATACTGGGCTTCAAACCGGCTATTTATAGCCCGTCTTTTACCCTCCTTGGCCGTGATAGCGTCGATAAGCTGCATCAACTGGGTATTCGTGTAGTGCCCTGGACGGTAAATAACGTGGTCGATATGCGGCGAATGCTCGATCTGGGCGTCGACGGATTAATCACGGATTATCCTAACCGGGCAAAAGAACTCTGAAACAAGGTGGCGTAGCGCATGTTTGTACTTAGACCGACAAACGGTTAAGTTTATAGCCTAATCGTCTGATTCTACTGCTTGTATGACCTTTCTGAATACGACGCTCAGTTGGTTGCTCCATCGGCGCCTGCCCCGTATTGAGGGGCTCAAAGAACGCCCCGGAGACGCGCAACAAATCGTGTTTCGATCACTGATCGGACGGGGGCGGCGTACCGAATGGGGCCGAAAATATGGATACCGCGATATACGGTCTGTGCATGATTTTCAGCAGCAGGTGCCCGTTTCCAGCTATGAGGACCTGTTTCCGTACATAGAGCGGATCATGAAAGGCGAGCAGAACGTACTCTGGTCGTCGCCAATCCGGTGGTTTTCCAAGTCGTCGGGCACAACCAACGCCCGCAGTAAATTCATTCCTGTTTCGTCTGAAGCGCTTGACGATTGCCATTTCAAAGGTGGCAAAGACATGATGGCGCTGTATGTGGCCAACCGTCCCGAAACGCGGGTCTTTGAGGGAAAAGGCCTGTCCATCGGTGGAAGCCTGCACCCGAACCCCTATGGCCGCGACAGCGCAACGGGTGACATTTCGGCGGTGGTGATGAAGAACCTGCCTGCCTGGGGTCAGGTGATCAGAACACCCTCGCTCGACGTGGCCCTGATGGACGAATGGGAAGCTAAGATTGACCGGATGGCCCAAATCACAGCGCAGGAAAATGTGACCAGTATTCTGGGCGTGCCTACCTGGACAATGGTGCTCATTCAGCGTATTCTTGCCCAAACGGGGAAGGAGAACATTCTGGATGTGTGGCCCAATTTTGAGGTGTTTATCCACGGTGCCGTTGCGTTTCAACCCTACCGTACATTGTTCAGTGAGCAGGTTTTTGGCGGAAACAGCGTGGGTTTTCAGGAAGTGTACAACGCGTCGGAAGGGTATTTCGCCATTCAGGACGACCTAAGCCGCGCAAATGAGATGATGCTGATGCCCGATTACGGTATCTTCTACGAATTTGTGCCCGTGGAGGAGGCCGACAAACCGTTTCCGAAGGCCTACACCATCGAGGAAGTAGAACTCGACCGGAACTACGCGCTCATTATCACAACCAATGCTGGTTTGTGGCGGTACCGCATCGGCGATACCGTTCGGTTCACGTCGCTTTACCCGCACCGCATTCGGGTGAGCGGGCGAACCAAGCATTTCATCAATGCTTTCGGCGAAGAAGTCATTGTAGAGAATGCCGAAACGGCCATTACCCAAGCCTGCCGGGCTACAGGCGCTGTTATTGCCGACTATACCGCCGGACCCGTTTATATGCAACACGACCGCGTGAGCGGGCATCAGCGGGGTGGGCACGAATGGGTGATTGAGTTTTCTCGTGAACCCACCAGCCTTACTGAGTTTACGCAGGTACTCGACGATACGCTGCGGCAGGTAAATTCAGATTACGATGCCAAGCGCTACCACGATATGGCTCTGGTGCGCCCGGTTGTTCATGCCGTACCCGCCGGTACGTTCTATGCCTGGATGCGGCAGCGCGGTAAAGTTGGTGGGCAGCATAAAGTCCCCCGCCTCAGCAACTCCCGCGAATACGTCGATGACCTGCTGGGCGGGCGGTATGGTAGTGTGTATAAATAAGTGTTAAGTTCAAGTTTCAGGTTTCAAGTGGCTTCGCTAATCCGGAACATAGATTAGCGAAGCCACTTGAAACCTGAAACTAACCATTACCCCCTCACCAGCTTCTTCTCTTTTAGATAATCGTTCGTCAGCACAGTTTTGCCGGGATTGAGCACGACCTGCCTGATGACTTCGCAGATAAAAACGTCGTGGTCGCCGCTATCCACGCTGTTCAGTACGCGGCACTGAGCGTACCCAACGGCCTCGGTCAGGTAAGGGCATCCCCGCTCGTCGTAGGCATGAGGCAGTCGGGCAAGCTTATCGACGTCCCGGCCCGACTGTCGACCCAGTTTGCCAATCAGGCCGGTCTGTTCCTGTGCCAATAGATTCACGTTCAGTATACCGCTCTCGCGCACAAGCTCGATGGTGTAATCTACCTTATACAGGGCCACGGCCAGCCGACTGCCACCCAGAGCGGTTTGCATGACCCAGGTAGCAATGTTAGCATTTTGCCGTTGGGTTGGCGTACCTGTCCCAGCCACCGAGGTGATTGAATGCACATCATAATTTTTATACTTCAGCAGACGTTTGGGCATGGGTTCGTCGGGTGATGAGGTAACGGCGGGTGTCGATGGCGAAAAGAGACAGTACAACGCCGTACTCGATCACCAGCAACATGGAGTCTTCATGAACAGGACTGGTGCGATAAGCGGAATAGGAAAGCCATACCAGCGCCGACCAAAACAACATATAACGAAAGTGTAGGCTGGCGAGGCCACAAAGATGGCTACCGCAACCAGTGAGGTTATGTACCAGGGATGCACAGTCGTTGCCATAGCGAGGTAGAGGGTCAGCATCCAGAGTAACCGCACAGAAAGGGGGAATCTGCGGGCGAAGGCAATAGCCAGTATACCAGCGGCGGTTACCAGTGATAGCCACAGGCCTACCCGCCCCAGTACATTGTACCCTTCCAGCCAATAGCCCAGTTCCCGAATGAGGTAGTATAGACTGGCATTGAATTCAAACTTTCGGAAGTAGAGGTCAATGCTTTCCAGCATGTTCATCAACAACGGCAGGTTGAAAAAGGGAATGAAAAGCACACCTACAAAAGCTAGTACAATAAGCGAATACCGCATTCCCTGCTGCCAGCCCGTATGGGCCATTACCAGTGGCAACGCGATCAGTGGCAACAGCTTCGAAGCAATGGCCAGTGCCAGTGCGGCGGCTGACAGAACCTGCCTGTGCTGTTGCCACAGGTACACCGCAAGCAGGGCAAAGAAAATCATGACCGCTTCAAAGTGCACATTCCCCGTCAGCTCCAGAATTATTAGTGGGTTCAGGCCATACAGTAAAGCCAGATTTGGGTTACGTCGGCTCTTCTTTAAGAGCGTTGTCATTAGCCACAATGTGCCCAGTTCGGCCAGAATGATAGGCAGGCGAAGAGCTACTACGCTGCCCAGCGGGTTAGTCGGCGAAATCCAGGCGGCCAGTGCAAAAATAAGCTGGTCGACAGGCGGGTAAACGGTGTAATAATTCGGCGAATTGAGCACCTGATAGAGCGCCGGATCAACAATGCCATCGGGTACCAGCCCTCCCGCCATTAATTCGACGGGTAAGTAGCGAAATGGGTTGATTCCGTGAAGCAACAGCCGACCGTCCCAGATGAAGCGGGCGTAATCGTCGGAGAGCGCGGGCATGGCCAGCAGCAACAGGAGACGAAAAAGGACGGCGGCACCAAACAAAAAGCGATCGGGGTCGGCCGATTCATCGTCACTAGCTGAGCAGAAGAGGCCGTATACGCAGGCTGTAGCCCCACATCAGCAGGGCGTACAGGCCGATAAGCATCTGAAACTGGCCACGGGGCGTAGTGTACCCCAGCAAGGCAAACAGGCAGGCCGATAAGATAAGCCAGCCCCAGCGCGTAGCTGACGTGGCAAAAACGGGAGAGCGTTGGGTCATGCAACCGCACCAGCAGGGCGTTGCTCGGCATTGGGTATAGGCGTATCTACTGACCGCAGACGTACCGACAGGCGAACTGTGTGCAGGAGCGAATATACGAAGACCATCCCGAAGCCCGCTGTCAACATACCATGGAAGAACAGCATCCGATAGTCGTTCAGGTAAATTCCCAGGGCTATTCCGCCAATGAAATAAAGCAGCATGCCACCCTCCAGCAAGGTCATCCAGGGGAAGCCTGAGGCTATATAGACGTTGGTGCGCCAGGTATCCGATCCTTTTTGTACGTTGAATTTGGGCGTACGGACGAACGGTGTTTTGCGGCCAATGTACCCTTCAATAACGGCAATAGCATTGTGGAGCGATAGGCCCATCATCAGTGAGGAATAAGACAGAAAGTACCACGGAAACAATAACCGGCTCTGCGTGCGCGACCGCCAGAACGGAATGCCGTAGAATAGTAGCAGGATAATGAGGTTACACTGAAAAAAATTGATGAGGAAATACACCATCGCCCATTCCGGGTGCAGGCTCCGAATATAGAGCACGGGTACGCTCAGAACAGACAACGCAAAAACAAGCAGGAACGTAGAGCTGCTGAAGAGGTGAAAAAAGGCATGCAGCTTGTGCACCACCGGTACATTGGGTGACCGAAGCACGCTCATCATCAGACGACGGGCACACTCGGCAGCGCCTTTCATCCAGCGATATTGCTGCGATTTCAGGGCCACCATGGCCACGGGCAATTCGGCGGGGGAGCCTATGTCTTCGCGGTACACGAATTTCCAGCCTTTCAGCTGCGCCCGGTAGCTTAAGTCAAGGTCTTCGGTAAGCGTGTCGCTGCTCCAGCCGCCAGCGTCATAAATTGCCTGCTTTCGCCAAACGCCGGCTGTACCGTTGAAATTCATGAAAAAACCGGCGGCGTTACGGCCACTCTGTTCAATAAAAAAGTGTGCGTTCAGCCCAAAAGCCTGTAGTTGGGTCAGCAGGGAGTAGTCCTCATTCAGGTGCGTCCACCTTGTTTGTACAATGCCAATGTCGGGATTGGCGAAGTGCGGGACCGTCTTGAGCAGGAAATCGGGGTCTGGTACAAAATCGGCATCGAAAATAGCCACGAATTCACCCATCGCCCTATCGAGCCCATACGCCAAAGCACCTGCTTTGAAACCGACCCGGTCGGGCCGTCGGATAAGCTGAATGGGCAGGCCTAATTTCTGGTAGTCGGCTACCTTCCGGGTGCTCAATTCAATCGATTCATCGGTGGAATCATCGAGCACCTGAATTTCTAGCTTATCGGTTGGGTAGTTCAGGGCGGCTACCGCATCAATAAGGCGCTCTACAACATACAGTTCGTTATAGAGCGGCAATTGCACCGTTACAGTTGGCAGCGTAGCCCAGTCTACCGGCGCGGTTGCCACTGTAGCCGCCTGCCGCTTCCTGCCTGACCGAAGATAGATGACAATCAGGCTTAACTGCCCCAGGTTATACGCAAACAGCAGAAGCAGCGAAAGGGCGTAAAGCGATAGAATAAACTGTTCCATAAGTTCAGACGAAAACGTCTGTCCATGTTCATAACGTTGCCAGCTGGTTTAGAGTTTGCGCCCTGAAGCGAGGGTCATTGTCAGGGGGTTGCCATAGCTTAAGGAGCCACAGCAGCACACTCTAATCAAGTTTTACGCGTATTTGATAATCGTACTTATAATTTTATAACCGGCCAGTACTGTACCGCGCAGGGTACCCGAAATCTTGGAGTGACCAATCCGGCGACGATACCGAACGGGCACTTCCACACTTCTCAGGCCAAGTTTCGCCGCTTTCACCTGCATCTCTACCGTCCAGCCATAGGTCGTGTCCTGCATCCCGATTGCCAGCAGACTAGCAAACCGGATAGCCCGAAACGGGCCTAGATCGGTGAACCGAACGCCGTATAACGATTGGATCATCCGGGTAGCCAGCCAGTTACCAAACACCTGTTGTGGGGTCATCGATCCCTGCTGCCGCTCGCCCAACGCCCTCGACCCAATGACCAGATCAGCCTCATCGGCCAGAATGGGCGCAATAACGCTGGGCAGTTCGGCTGGGTAATCGGAATAGTCGGCATCGAGAAAAACAAGGATATCGGGCTTTTGTTGGCGATTCTGAGCGTAGGCGATGCCCCGGAGGCAGGCCCGCCCATAGCCCTGAATAGGCTCATTGAGAACGGTAGCACCCGCCGCTGCCGCCTGAACAGCCGTTTGGTCATTCGAGTTGTTGTTGACCACCACTATTTCCGCCACGATATCGGCTGGAATTTCGCGGATGACATTACCTACCGAATTCTCTTCGTTGAAGGCCGGAATAATGACAAGGATGATAGGCTGGGGGGAGTCTTGCACAACGATATATACGTAAAAAAGCCGGTCAAGGACATTCGTCGAGGTCAGTCCTTCACCGGCGTCACAGCAGGCTGTGCCTGTTTTAGTCAATCTCGATGACCACGTTTTTAGAGGCTGGATGCGCCACGCAGGTCAATACGTACCCAGCTTTAATTTCAGACGCCGACAGGCCGTCTTCCTCGTCGAGCTTTACTTCGCCCGATACGCACTTACCCAGACAGGCGGTACACATACCTGCCTGGCAGGAATAAGGCAGGTCGATATCCTGTTCAAGAGCCGCTTCCAGAATAGTCTGGTGGGGTTCAACGGCGAATTTATATTCATTGCCTTCGTACAACACCGTCACATCCTGCGTGCTGCTATCCTCGTCGTCGACGTCCCCTTCCAGCACGGCACCCACTGCCTGCGCTGTAGTGGCTGTCTGAAAACTTTCGCGGTGAATTTTATCCGTTGGAACGGCCAGCAGATTCAGCGCCGAACGTACCTCGTCCATCAGGCCGTCGGGCCCACAGAGGTAGTAATCGGCCTGCCGTAAGGTTTCTGCTTTATGCGATTCAAGCAGCTTCAGCAGATTAGACTGATTGATGCGGCCCGAGAAACCCGTCCAGGCAGCACTCGGCTGGCTCAATATGTGCGTAACCGTGAGGCGGTCGGTGTAGACACTCGATATTGCGTCGAGATGGGCTTTGTAAATAATCTCCTGTTCGTTCCGGTTGCCATAAATGAGCCATACTTCGCTCTTCGGTTCAGCATGCAGTATCGACTTAAGCATGGAGAACAGCGGGGTAATGCCACTACCAGCGCCAATCAGAATATGCAGCCGTTTAGCCGACGGGTCAAGGGTGGGCGTGAACGTACCCATTGGTTCGAGGGTCTCCAGTACGTCGCCTTCTTTCAGTCGGTCGCATAGGTAATTAGACACCAACCCACCAGGAAGCCGCTTAACCGTTACGGATAACGAAGCGTCGACATGGGGCGAGCTGGACATTGAATATGAACGGCGAACTTTTTGAGTACCAATGGTCAATAAAAAAGTTAGAAACTGGCCAGGCTGATAACGAATAACCTCATTAATAGGATGCCAGAATTGTATAGTGATGGAATCCGGGGTTTCCCGAATCACTTCTCTCACTTTAAGAAAATACCGATTAGCCATGGATGAGTAACGTCTGGTAGACGAACTTTGTTGATGTATTCTGCCCGCAAAGGTCGCTATAAAACAGCAATGTAGTAGGTGCAAACGGGCCACCCCGGCTTAGTAACGTCCGTTAGGCGTGGAAGGTTATCAGGCCATCAATAGGAGCCTTGACAAATTGCCCTGCCTGCAACTGCTTGTGTAGCAGCAACTCCCGAAGCCAGTCGGCAAAATGGTAGGCAACAGAGCCAACAAAGTGGATGGGGTGCGCATGATAGTCAGGCATTCGATAGACATACAAGTCCAGGAAATCGGTGAAGGCTGAAAGCACCAGCTCCCGGATAAACGCTGCCTCACGATGGTCGGACAGAAAAGGGGCAAAGCGGGCGAAATAGCGGTTCGGGTAGGGTTTGTTATAGGCGTTATCCAGTACTGTCAGTCGGTCGAGCTTGTACTGATCCGAAAAAAGGCGGTGCAGATCAGCCGGGAGCTTACCCTGTAGAAAGGCCGTAACCAGCCGCTTGCCCAGGTTACCCCCGCTGCCTTCATCGCCCAGCCAGAAACCCAGTGAATAGCTGGGCGTGGTGATCTGCTGGCCATCGAAAAAGCAGGCGTTGGAACCGGTGCCGAGAATGCAGACAATACCGGGCTCATGACCAGCTGCGGCCCTGGCGGCACCCAACATATCGCTGGCCACATCGATGGTTGCCAGGCCGGGTACCGTTCGTCGAATGGCGTTGGCAACCCGTTCGTTACTGGCAGGGCCCGTGCATCCAGTACCGTAGAAGTGAACAGAAACAGGGGTGGTGAGTGCGGGTAGGTGAGGCGCTAACTGGGTCTGAAGCGTTTGCGTAAGCTGCGCTTCATCCTGAAAGTAAGGGTTCAGTCCGTCGGTATGGATGGCTATCGTCGACTGGCCCGACCGGATGAGCCGCCACTCGGTTTTTGTTGAGCCGCTGTCTGCAATTAAGGTTAGGGTCATACGTTATCAGGTCAGAATGCCTACGGCTTTAAACCGTTGGAAAACAAGCTCGGTATGCGGGGCATCGGCCAGCTCATCGGTCAGGTCTTGCCCAGCCCAGTGTTCATAGTGTTTGCCGCTCCGCCAGAGCCGCGAGGTACCTACGTCGTAGATCAGGCCCTGGTAGGCGCACCAGATTTCATCGCGGTCATTGCCATTCCGCAGGGCTAGTTGCGCGCGTGAATACTGGGGTAAATTAGGTGGAAATGACATCAGTTAGGCCGTTAAGTCAACTCCGGCAAAAATAACAGGAAGTACCATTGTCTAATTTGTGATTATACCTGTACCTTTAACATTCGAGTCAGATGCATAAAAGGCTTATGAAAAAGACCTATTACACTCTATTTTTTGCTCTTAGCGCGTTTTTTTACATTCTGACGGGCTGTAAAAAAGAAGAACCGGCCGTTCCTGTAGCCGATCGGATTAAAAATTCATACGTTGCATCGTCCGTACAGGAGGGTACCACTACTGTGTATACCGCTGGTGGCACATCGAACATCGAAGCCGGGCTATTCGCAGTTCAAGCTCAGACCTGTCAAACCCACCGGCAGTTAAGTACACAGCTTCAGATGGAACCGTTTTTACAGGCACCTATACACTAGTGGCGTAACAACGACAGACAAATTGTGCTGACTGAAAAATGGAGCAGGCGTGTAGCCCACCAGTACAAACGGGACTATTACCTTCACCATTTCTGAACTGGCCGACGGGACCGTGACGCTGACCCGTACCACGCCCGATGTGAAAACAGGCAACACTACCAACGTTTACAAGTTGAAGAAGGGATAACCCCTCCGCAACTTATTCACTAGTGAAGCCGTTCCGTTAAACTGGAACGGCTTTTTTGTTATGACTACACTTGATACGCTGGGCGAACTCGGCTTGATTGATCGCATTCGGAAAGAAACCCCTACGGCTGTGCAGCCTGGTACCATCCGGGGTATTGGTGACGATGCCGCCGTATTTGCCTTGTCTGATACACAACTCGGGCTGCTGTCGACGGATATGCTGCTCGAAGGCATTCACTTTGATCTGACTTATGTGCCGCTCCGGCATCTGGGCTTCAAAGCGGTGGCGGTGAACGTATCGGATATTGCGGCTATGAACGGCTTACCAACGCAGATTACCGTAAGCTTAGGCTTAAGCAGCCGGTTCACCGTCGAGGCCGTCGATGAACTGTACGCTGGTATTCGGGCGGCCTGCGAGGCCTACAACATTGATCTGGTAGGGGGGATACTACGTCGTCACGATCTGGCCTCATTATTTCAGTATCAGTGCTGGGGCAGGTCGATAAGGATCGGATCACCTATCGGAATACGGCCAGTCCCAATGACGTGATCTGTGTTTCCGGCGATCTGGGCGCGGCTTATCTGGGTTTGCAGTTACTGGAGCGGGAAAAACAGGAATACCTGGCTAATCCCGACATGCAGCCGTCGCTGTCGGAGGAGCGGGCGTACCTGATTCAGCGGCAACTGCGCCCGGATGGCCGCACAGACATTGTCCATGAGTTGCGTGACCTCGATCTGCTTCCAACCGCCATGATCGATATTTCCGATGGGCTGGCGTCTGAACTGCTTCATCTGTGCACCCAGTCGGGCACCGGAGCGGTTATTTTCGACGAAAACATTCCGATAGACGACCAGACGTACCTGGCCGCCGATGAATTTAAGATCAGCCCGATCACCGCCGCCCTGAATGGTGGCGAAGACTACGAACTCCTGTTTACGGTAAAACCACAAGAATTCGACAAGCTGAAAAATCACAGTCGGATCACCGCCGTTGGCTACATGACCAGCACCCCCGACCAGATCATGCTGGCGACAAAAGCTGGTCAGCAAACCCCTATTCGGGCGCAGGGCTGGTCTAAATAGCCCGTCACAACGTGAATTTATAGCCAGTGGGGTAACCGGGCTATCGAGTTCTATTAGTTTTGTGTCTGGTAAAGTTGAAAAAGCCTTTACTTTTTAACATGACAAAACGCGTTGACGTAGCGATTGCCTTCTTTGGGAAACCCATGCAAACCATTATTGCCATAAAAAGCATACTGGAACATAGCGGTGCTCATATTGATAAAATATACCTGTCGTACGAACAGATTCAGCCTCATGGTGACTGGAGTGGCTTGCATAAAGTAGTTGATTACTTCCGGAATCAGCCGGTCAATCTCGTTGTTCAGCGTCCCCATTATTTTTTAGCGCCCAATGCGGGAGATGTGGAGCAGACCCGGAACAACCCGCGTTACAGGCATAGCATCATGTATCAGTATGCGCTGGAAACTACGGATAAACCCTACCTGTGTGTCATGCATAATGACATGCTTTTTCATGGCGATATGATTGGGCCAATGCTGGCCGCGTTTGACGAGCAGCCTGAATTGGCTGGTACGGGGGCTATTGGTCAGTGCTGGAGTTGCCCGGCTTCGCCGGCCTGGGGCAAGCGATGCTCGTCGACAACGATGCACTTATACCGGCCCTCTAAAGAAGAGGCGATCGAACTGCACAAGGCTTACAATACGCCGCGTAAGGTGCTCGATATCGAGGTGATTGAGGCGGGCCGGGTTCATCCGCTTCCCGAATGCCGCCTGAATGAGTATACGGCCCTGATCAATGTGGCTACCTACCGCAAAGTTACCTTGCCCATTGGCGACCTTGGGTGTTATGGCGGTGGCTGGGAAGGTGCCGACCTGGGTACCGTTTGGTTTTATGAGATGTTTAACCGGGGCTACAAGTTCAGGCATTTTGTGCTGGAAGACTACGTTAAACACGCCCCGTTTCGACGATACCGGATCGGGTAGCATCGCTTACTCACGGTCAGATCGGTATTGGAACGCTGAACGAATGGCCATCGATTACATCAACGCCAATTATCCGGCAAAAGCTGAGTTTGGCTTCTACGTCTGGTATAATACCAAACTCGACCTGATTCGCCGCCGGAGTTGGCTGGCTGTGATCAACACCTATGGCTTTGCCAAAAAGCTGATTGGTCGAAACTGACAGACCAGCCTATTGCCTATACCAACCCGCATACATGACATAGTTGTTGGCGGTGCGCATAAACACCTCCGCCTGTTCGGTCGATACGGCTTTGAGCAGACGGGCGGGGTTTCCAGCGTAGATGCTGCCCGGCGGCACCACGGTGTGCTGCGTGACAATGGCCCCAGCGGCAATGATGGAACCCGTGCCAACAATGGCTCCATCCATAATGATGGCTCCCATACCAACCAGCACCCGATCTTCGATGGTGCAGCCGTGCACAACGGCGTTATGGGCAATGGATACGTAGTTGCCAATGCTGGTGGCGTACTTCTGGTACGTACAGTGAATCACGGCCCCATCCTGCACATTGCAGCGCTCGCCGATGGCTATCCGGTTTACATCGCCCCGAACCACGGCGTTGAACCAGACGGTACAATCGCGGCCCATGATGACTTCGCCCACAATGGTGGCATTGTCGGCAAACCAGCAGGAATCGTCGAATTGGGGAGCCATACCCCGTATAGGTCGTATTAAGGCCATATATGTGCAGAAAAGTAACAGTGAGCAGCTACAAAGGTTGCAGGAACGAAGCAGTTGACCGATACCAAACACAGAATAAGCTTATCGTTTCGCGGCAGCGTGTTTCTCCAGCAGGTGCAGGGTGTGGTCCAGCGATTTGGTGTCGCCCCATTCTTCATGGCCGGGAACCACTATTTTGGCGGTGCCAAACCGAGTTATGACGTTCCGGACAGACGTGGCCCATTCGTTCAGGTTCGCGTCAGCGACATTGCCCATTCCGAATGCCGCCACGCTCTTGACAAAGCAGCCACCGTGCAGGATCTGCTGCCTGGGCAACCAGACCACGATATTGTCACTTGTATGCCCTTCGCCGGGAAAATAACAGCGGATTGGTACGTTGCCGATGGTGAAGGTGGTGTCGGCCGGTAGGATACCTTCAGGCGCTTCGTAACCCAGCTTAACGGATTTCTGGGCTGTCAACGGTGTACTGATTACCCGGATACCTGCTTTTCGCAGTTCGCTGATGCCACCTACCCGGTCTTCGTGGGCGTGGGTGACAATGCACAGCCGAACGGGTTGGTGCAGGCTGTCGGCCACCCAGTTCAGCACTTGCCGCGTGTTGTCGGTATTATCCTGCGTATCCCAGCCCGTATCGACCAGCACTACGCCATCGTCCGTGTTAATAATCAGCCCATTCGAGGGAATGAAATTTTTCTGGTATTCGCCGTAGGTGACATGCGCGTACACCCGATCACTGAGGGGTGTAACGGTGAGTTTGGGCTTCGATTGTGCATGCGCAAAACCAGGAAGCAGGAAGGTGAAAATGAGTATCGTGAAGTAACGCATCAGGAGGTAGCAGACTAAAATTACGCAGAATAGGTACATCTAGGTCTTCAAAGAACGCCATTAATTGAATGACTGCCTGAATTCCAGCGGCGAACGGTTGGTTTTGCTCTTGAACAGTTTGCTGAACGACTGTGGATGTTCAAATCCCAGTTCGTAAGCAATTTCCGTGACGGTTAAATCGGTGGTGGACAGGCGCTCTTTTGCCTTCTCGATCAATTTATTGTGTATATGCTGCTGGGTGCTTTGGCCGGTCAACAACTTTAGCAACCCACTGAGGTAATTAGGCGATACGTTCAACGAGTCGGCGATGTATTGAACGGTTGGTACTCCCTTTTGCGCTAACGCATCGCTATTGACATAGTCGTCAAGACTGGTTTCCAGCCGACTGAGGAGCTTGTAATTTGTGATTTTCCGGGTGATGAACTGCCGATGGTAGAACCGGTCGGCGTAGGTCAGCAGCAGGTCGAGCTGGGCAATGAGTACGTCCTGGCTAAACGTGTCGATGGGTAAATGATATTCCAGCGCAATGCTCTGTATCAGCCCCGAAACCAGCGTTTCTTCTTTCTCCGACAGGTGTAACGCCTCGTGTACGGCATAGCTGAAGTAGTCGTACTGCTTCATTTTTTTGGCTAAGGGCGTGTTCCACAGAAAATCGGGATGGACGAGCAACAGCCAGCCCGTATGCTGCCACTCGGCCTGCGCCTCGATCGTAAACACCTGACCGGGCGAAATGAAAATCAGCACCCCTTCATCGAAATCATAGTGCTGCTGGCCGTATTTTATTTTGCCATTGAAATTCCGTTTCAGCGCAATAGAATAAAAATCCTGAACGACACTGGTCGACTTATCGCAGGAAAAGCCCTTTACCGATTCAAAATTGACCACGCTGACCAGCGGATGCTCCGGCTTCGGTAGCCCCCTGCTCTGATGGTAGTCAGTGATGGTTTTCAGGCGGAGGGGTTGCGCGCTTTTCATGACTCTATACGTTGTACAATGCGTTTAGCCCTTCGTTGAGCGAGGCCGGTTTTCGCCCAAGAAGCGTTTCCAGATCAGGACTTACGTCAGCTTCCTGCCCGTTTGCAATATCAGTTAAAAAACCGGTGACTCGCTGAATCATACGGTCGGGCATAGATCGGGATTTCATTTGTGTTTCAAAAGCCGATTTGTCAAGGGCTGTATAAGAAACGTCTTTACCCGACAAATTGGTTAAGGCAACCGCCACATCGCTGAACGAATAAGGGAAGCTGCCGGTGAGGGTATAGATTTTAGTATCGGTACCCGCCTGCGCCAATACCGTGGCGATGGCTTCGGCCATTTCGTTTCTAAGCGCAAAGGCTACCCGTCCCTCGCCCGTCGGTAACCGAATACCCGTGTCGAACACGCCTGGGCCAACGAACTGAGGAATGGTGTCCATGTACAGGATATTGCGAAACAGGATGTACCTGAGTCCGCTTGCCATCAGGTAATCTTCGGTCTGAAAATGCCCTTCCATCAACCGGTTGGCGAGCGTAGTCCGGTCTTTCAGGGCGCGGCTGGTGTAGGCAACAAGCTGAACCCCTGCTTCTTGGGCGGCATTAATCACCCGTATATGTTGCTCAACGCGCTTGTCTTCATCCGTTCCGGCAATCAACAGCACTTTGTCAATTCCCTGCATGGACCGGTCGAGTGAGGCCTTGTCGTCATAATCCCCGACCCGGATGTCAATTCCTTTTTCGGCCAGGTGAGCGGCTTTTGCCTCATCACGCACGAGCGCAGCAAGTTGGGAAGGGGGCCGCTTTTTGAGCAGGAACGTAAGAACGGCAGAGCCGAGTTGGCCTGTGGCGCCGGTTACTAGTATCATATTTCTTTTTTACACAAAGGTGTACTGCCGCGCAGAATCAACTGTAATCGAATCTATGGTTGTTGTAGCCGAAACAGGCATCCTGGCCTGGAACACGCTACAGCTTCACGCCCTGAATCGGAATAGCCGCCCGTACCGATTTGAGAGGGCTATACGGTCGTGTGTCAAATTCAGTAAACAACAACGCTGTCAGGATCAGGGTATATTTTACCTGAGATTGAGCTTACTTCGCAGGAATGCGCATAGCGGGCCGAAGGCCATAAATCCTTCCCAGGAATCCAACGGCCTTTGTTACGCTCTCGAAACAAATTCCAGATTACCCCTGCCATCGCGCATTTTGCAGACAAATAGGCCGGATTTGCATATCATTTTTGCTATCAATCAAGACATAGGATGATCTTTGATTCTTGCTGGCTAAAAATTTCAAATTATGAAAAAATCCTTGGTCGTTTTAATACATGTTCGGTTTTTGGTTTTGTTTTTTTGTATTGATCTTCATCATCCTGAATGTGTACTACCGCAGTGGTCTTCACGCGGTTAATCAGGCATCCCGAGTTATAAACGCGTTGGCAAGCCTCCTGCTTTTTGCATTTCTTCCCTCCGTTATTTCTTATTTCTACTACTATTTTCTATTATTTCCTAACTACCTACAGCAAAAGAGGTTCATACTGTCAGTGCTAATTGGCTTCCTTATTTCACTTGGGGCGGCTTTATTTGGTTATCTACTGCTCAGGTACTTTATTGAATCTGGCCGTTTAGTTGATATGGATGACAGCGGTAAGCATGGTCGGTCTACCGCTGTCACTGTCATCGTAGCCATGACCCTAATTGGTATCGTAAGCGGAATAGTGGCTTTGGTCATTAAAGGCTTCATCACCTGGTTTAATGAAATTAAACTAAAAGAGGCGCTGAAAGAAAAAACCTATGAAATGGAGATGGCATTGATAAAATCGCAGCTTGATCCTCATCTTTTGTTCAACACTATTAACAATATTGACGCATTAATTTTAAAAGATGTGGTAGCTGCATCAGACTATCTAAATAAATTATCTGACATAATGCGATTCATGCTCTACGAAACAAAGCCTGAAAAAATTCTGCTTTCTAAAGAGATTGAGTATATAGAAAAATACATTGCACTGCAAAAGATAAGAACAGCAAACAGAGAGTATGTCCATTTTACAATAACTGGCAATATAGGTAGTAAGCAAATTGCTCCAATGACCTTTATCCCTTTCATTGAAAATGCGTTTAAGCATACGAATAACAAGAAGCTCGAAAATGCGATTTCCATCAGTATTACTGTAAAGGCACAGAAAATACTGTTCACCTGTGAAAACAAGTTTGATTCAAAACCGTCCGTTCAGCGATCTGACGGCGGTTTGGGCAGTCAGCTAATTCAAAAACGCTTAAACCTCATCTATGCGGATAAGCATACGCTGGAAGTGAATAATACAGAGGATTTATATAGTGTAAACTTGCTGATTATCAATGGATAAATATACCTGCGTCCTTATTGAAGATGAGCCCCTGGCTCTTGAAAAAACGAAGGATTTTATAAACAAAGTTCCCTTTTTGAATCTGAGCGCCACCTTTGACAACGCGCTAACCGGCCTAACGTATTTAAATAACAACAAAGTTGATCTACTTTTCCTGGATATAAATATGGATGAGTTGTCTGGTATAGAATTACTGGAAAGCTCAAAAATAACCAGTCAGGTTATCCTTACAACCGCCTATCAGGAATATGCCTTGAAGGGCTACGAACTACAGGTTACGGACTACCTCTTAAAGCCTTTTACATTTAACCGGTTTTTACAGGCTGTAAACAAAGCACAGGAAAACTTATCTCGTTATGCTGCTGACAAACGAGTAGACTTTATTTTTATAAAAACCGAAAATAGGCTGGAAAAAATAATGATCAACGATATTCTATACATTGAGGGTATGAGAGACTATCTGCGAATTCATTGTTCAACCAAAAAGATTATGACGTTGCAAAGCTTTAGTGAGCTTGAACAACTAATACCTGCGCACCTGGTGTGCCGGGTTCATAAATCATATATGGTTGCCATTCATAAAATAGAAACTATCGAGCGAAGCAGAATAAAAATTTCAGATCAGTTAATTCCCCTTTCGGATACTTACAAGGAGGCTTTTCTTCAACTTATCAATAGCAGACCATAATTTTAGTAAATCGAATTTATTTCAAAAAAGTCAATGTTCCGGGCACTGATGGGGCCAGGCCAATAAGTCACCCCGACAAAAGTAAACAGCGTGTCCTGGGCCGATGGCTCAGACGTATGCGGCTCGTGCGGTGCCAGCCGCCGCTCATCATGTGATGATAACCCTTAGCGTTGATAGAAACGCCGCCCTTCTCCGCAACTTGGCAGATCAAAAACTGCCCTTTGCAGACGGAATTTCCGCCTTGGCATAGTTGAATTGCCGCCTCATAGGCCGACCCATACTTTTGACTCAGTTAAATCAGCTACCATAAGCAGTAAAAACTAAGCTCCGAAAGTCGGTGAGCGTGTACGTACTTCTTTTGGTAATGGCTTAACTCAGTCAGTCTTGGAGACATCTGCTGCATGGGCGTCGGATGTCTCGGTCGATAGTTGGAAGAAGGCTAATCGACGCTCCGAACGAGTGATCAACCCCAAACTACTCCCTTCATACAATCCATTAAAAATAAGAAGCGCTTACACAAAAATTTAAACCGAACTGCCATGAAACACATCTTCTTACTACCCGTCCTCATCCTCCTTATACTTAGCCCAATTTTGGGTCAGGCCCAGACGTTGTCTCAAACTGTACGAGGGACCTTACTCGATTCGGATAGCCAGACCCCACTGATTGGGGCAACTATACTGATAGTAGGGTCAAATCCCCTGGTTGGAACATCCACCGATCTGAATGGCCAGTTTAGATTGAGCCATGTTCCTGCCGGACGTATCTCCTTACAGCTGTCTTATCTGGGTTATGAACCCAAAATCATCCCGGATGTCATCGTTAATTCTGGCAAGGAAGTGGTGTTGACCCTGAGTATGCAGGAATCAACCGTAAAACTGGCCGCCGTTGTGGTAACGGCCAACGAGGCAAAAGGCCATGCCCTAAACGAAATGGCCCTCATCAGTAGCCGCTCTGTTTCACCCGAAGAAACAAGTCGGTATGCGGGCGGATTTAACGATCCTTCCCTGATCATGTCCAATTTTGCGGGGGTTGCCAATAACCCAAATGGAAACAATGACATTATTGTCAGGGGTAATTCGCCGAAATATGTACAATGGCGACTGGAGGGCGTTCAGATTACTAATCCGAACCATTTTGCCGACCAGGGCGCTATCGGCGGAGGCTTAAGCACGCTGAATAATAACATTCTGGCTACCTCTGATTTTCATACGGGGGCCTTTGCGCCCGAGTACGGCGATGTATTATCAGGCGTTTACGACGTAAAGCTTAGAACTGGTAATAATGAAAAAACGGAGGCGGTTTTGGGAGTAGGTATTCTGGGCACGGATTTAACCGTCGAAGGGCCGTTCAAAAAAGGATATGGAGGCTCTTACCTGGTCAATTACCGGTACTCCACCATTTCTCTGCTCACTGACCTGGGATTAACGGGCGTAAAGGGATCGCCTAAGTTTCAGGATGCCGCTTTTAAGATTTTGTTGCCCACAAAAAGAGCAGGCGCTTTCTCTCTTTTTGGCTTAGGTGGCGCAAGTAGTGCCTTTCTAAAAGAAGTAACCCCTCAAATTGCCGAAACGCCCGGTGACCGCTCTATGCTCAGCGGTATTCGGGAAGATTTGAGCAAGAGCTCTTACCTGTTGAACCTGGGGTTGACCCATACAATGCCCCTTAGTGCCACTAGTTATTTACATACCACCTTGTCGCATTCGCGTGAAGGGATAAAGGACCAGGTTTATGAATCGAACATCGAAAAACGATATGACGGGCGCGGTGCCTTTCTCACCGATTCGGTGTTATCGACTAACCCGAATTACCGAAGCCATTTGTTAAAATCAACCTATCGGGGCGGTATTACCTTCCACCATAAAGTGGATGCGCGAAACAGTATCCAGCTCGGTACGCAGTATTCGCTTGTGGAGTACGATTACCAACAAAGCCAGTTACAGGGCAATACCACCAATCGGGTGTATTTGCTTAATTTTCAGGAAAAGGTGGGTACACTTCGGAATTATATCAGTTGGAAACACCGCTTCAATGAAGCCGTTACGCTAGTGACGGGCGTGCATAACATGAATGTGCTGCTCAATCATAAAAGTACCCTGGAACCCAGAATTTCCCTAAACTGGCAACTAAACCCGACCAATTCGTTTCAGGCTGGTTATGGCAAACACAGCACGATGGAAAGCGCCCACAATTACTTTGCTCAGGTAGAATCGGCAGTTGGTCAACTCACTGAGCCAAACAAAAACCTGGGTTTACTCAAAGCCCACCATTTTGTGCTGGGTTACGAAAAACGGTTTACAAGATCATTGGTAGCCAAAGCCGAAGTGTACTACCAATCCCTCTACCAGTTACCAGTCGAAAACAGGGCCACCAGTACATTCGCCACCATTAACGAAGGGCCGGATTTCAATTATGTTGCCCTGGTTAATCAGGGTACCGGGAAAAATTACGGGATCGAACTGACCCTGGAACGGTACTTCAGTCATAATTTCTATTATTTGCTCAACGGCTCTATATACAGTTCTACCTATCAGACCCTGGAAGGCAACGAGCGTAATACGCCCTATAACGGCCATTATCTGGTCAATCTATTAGCCGGTAAAGAATTTGTTAAGCTTGGAAAAAACAAGAATCAAGTTCTGGGGGTGAATGCGAAAGTGTTTTTTAGTGGCGGTAAACCTATTATTCCACTGTTACGGAATGCGGCGGGGAATTTAGCCGTCGATCCGGCGACAAATAAGTTCTGGGACTATGGAAAAGCGTACGAAACGTCTTTGAATGCCCTGTCGAAGGTAGTACTCTCGGTCAGTTATAAATGGAATAAACCACACACCACGCATGAGCTTTTTCTTAATCTGGATAATCTCACCAACAACCAGGGTAAGGTAACCGAATATTACGATCCCAGTAAACCAGGCTCGGTAGGTTATACGACGCAACGGGGACTAGTTCCCAACCTGTTATACCGGCTGTATTTTTAGCGGGTATGGGCGTAAGGCCGCTTGCCATTGCCACTCTGTGATGCGCTTTGAAAAAAAATTGTAAAAATTAATTGATGGGCCGTTACCATGAAGAAAATTCCCATTCGGCAAATTAGCCCGGCGTACTCGGAGGCACAGACCTCCGAGCGTTTTGCCATTCGTCAGGTTGCGGATATTGTTGGTGAAAATGATTTAATTCAGAACCTGCACCGGCATGATTTCTTTTTTATTCTGGTGCTACAAAATGGTGCGGGGATGCATGAGATAGATTTTACATCCTATCAGGTAGTTAGTAATTCTATTTTCTTTTTGCGTCCTGGGCAGGTACATCAGCTTGAATTGAAAGCAGGTTGCAGCGGGTTCCTGGTTGAATATAATGCCGAATTTTACAACCCAAACACCAAGTTATCCATCCAGCGTTTACGAAAAGCCAGTAGTAAGACCTATTGTAAACTGGAAGCAAGCCGGTTTGAAAAAATACAGGCTACATTAACGTCCATGTTTCTGGAGTACAGAAATAAGGAGGAAGGGTATAAAGATGTTATCAAGGCAAACCTGGATATATTCTTTATCGAATTTGTCCGGCAAAGTCCCAATCCGAATGGCCCGGTACCCGTGCTGAATCCGTATACGCAGGAGCGCCTGGAGGAGTTTCTAGAGTTGATGGACAGGCATATTACTACCCATAAGCTAGCTTCTCAATACGCCGGTTTTATGAATTTATCACTCTATCAACTCAACGAAATCACGAAAACGCTGCTAGGCAAAATTACCTCTGAATTAATCAACGAACGGATTATGCTGGAAGCGAAACGGCACCTGCTGGCCACGCCTGACCAGATAAAAGATATAGCCGATCACCTGGGCTATGAAGACGTTTCCTATTTCATCCGATTCTTTAAGAAACATGCTGGCTATACGCCCGAAGTGTTCCGGCAGAATTTCGGGTGAGTACTATACAACTATAGATCTGTCCTATCAGCCAACCTGTTGACGACCATACATTTGTGTAGCTAATCAGCATAAACTTACGCAAATGAAACTAGTCATTGTCGGTGCCACAGGCACTATGGGAAAGCACTTGAGTCGTGCCTTTGAAAACGAACATGAAGTGATTAAAGCGGCCTCCAAAGGGGCTGACATCCAAGTCGATATTACCTCTACGGAGTCGATTGAAACGATGTACCAGCAAATCGGTGGATTCGATGCCCTCATTTGTACCGCTGGTCCAACCTACGTCGGTCCGTGGAAAAAAATGACCGACAGGGAGTTTCGCCGGGGGGTTGAGGGTAAATTAATGGGCCAGATTAATCTGGTGCTTATCGGCCAGCACTACATCAATCCGAAAGGCTCCTTCACGTTAATCACCGGCGCGCTGACGCATGAGCCGCAGCTAAACTTCGCCAATGCGTCGGCCGCCAATGGGGCCGTTGAAGGGTTTGTTCGGGCGGCCGCCATTGAATTAGAAAATGGTATTCGCATCAATGCCGTAAGCCCAACGGTTATTGACGATTCTCCCCATTATTTCTCCTTTTTCCCCGGTGACATTCCTGTAACCATGAAGCAACTGGAATACGGCTTTCGCAAAGCGGTATTCGGAGCTAATACGGGGCAGGTAATAAAACCGTATTAATCATTCGCAGGCCTTTATGGCTGTTAACGAAATAACTTGGATGCACGACAAAAAATCAATTGTATGAAAACTAGACTGAAATTAATTGCTTCTCTGAAGATTTGGCTTGCTATATATCCATCGATTACGCTGTTTTTTTACCTTTTTGGCCAGTCTTTATCTCTCTTACCTGTTTACCAGCGGACATTCCTGTTAACCGTTTCGTTAGTACCCTGGGTTGTATTTGTAGGTGTGCCGTTTCTAGACTCGATCATCCTTTATTTCTCGAAAAGAACTAGCGAATGATCAATACGTACCTACTCGTGTAATTGACTCGTTACCCATTAATCAAATGAAAGCCGATAACCAATTCGATGTACTACTGATAGGTGGCAGTTATTCAGGTCTTGCCGCTGGTATGGCACTTGGCCGAGCGCTAAAAAATGTGTTAATAATTGATAGCCATAAACCATGTAACAGGCAAACGCCTTATTCGCATAATCTCATTACGCATGATGGCGATTCCCCAACTGAAATTTCCATTTTAGCAAAGCATCAGGTTGAACGCTATGAGACTGTGACGTTTTATGATGGTCTGGCAACCAGTGGAATCAGGACTGAAAATGGGTTTTCCATTCAGGTTGTATCGGGCAAGAATTTCCTGGCAAAGCAATTGATTTTTGCCACTGGTATACGGGACATTATGCCTGACTTGCCCGGCTTCGGCGCTTGCTGGGGAATTTCTGTTCTTCACTGCCCTTATTGCCATGGCTACGAAATAAAAACTGAAAAGACAGGAATTTGGGGTAATGGAGATTTTGGGTTTGACTTAGCGAGGCTGATTTCAAATTGGACAACAGAGTTATCCTTATTTACCAACGGCCCGGCAACGTTCACCGCTGAGCAGCGTGAGAAACTTGGAAAACACCGTATCTGTATAGTCGAAAAAGAAGTTGAGCGGCTGGAACACAGTGATGGATACCTTAAACGAATTATTTTCCGGGACGGATCAGCATCTACCATTAAGTGGCTATACGCTCCTGTCCCTTTTGAACAGCATTGTCTGATCCCCGAGTCGTTGGGGTGTGAGTTGACCGACGAGGGGTATATCAAGATTGATTCAGTTCAGGAAACCACCGTTAAAGGCGTTTTTGCCTGTGGCGACAATGTGACCCGGATGCGAACGGTAGCCAATGCGATAGGCATGGGTACCACAACCGGAATGATGGTTAGTAAGAAATTAATTTTTGACAATTTTTAATGGGCTGTCAGGTGCCTGGTAAGCGAGATAAAGTATTTCGACGGACAATAGGCGCGAACTGATTCGTAGGTTAATTATAAAACTTAATAGGTTAAACTCGTTTATAATGAATGCTTTCAACGTAGCTGCTTTCAGAGTGTTTCTGGCTTGTATTGTCCCCTATTTCTGTAGTGGGCAATCAATCAAACCTGTTTCGGTCAATATTCCTCAACTCATTGATTCGATTGCCTTAAGCCTGAATCGGCACTATATATTTCCGCAGGAAGCCCACCGCATGAGCGCCTTTCTACAAAACCGGGCACAGCAAAAAGCGTACGCTCCATTGGCTGACAGGCCTGAAGCGCTGGTAAAACAGTTACAAACGGACTTATCTTCCGTGTACCATGACCCGCATTTATTTGTGGACTATAATCCGGCATTTGTTGCTTCGGCTCCGGGAAGTCCTGCATCGGCTGAGGAAGAAATGAGACAGGCCAAAAAGTACTGGAAAGCCAACAATTATCTATTTAAGAAAGTCGAGGTACTACCCGGCAACATTGGCTATTTACCCTTCACAGGATTTGTTCCGGATCTGGCCGGTGCGCAGCCCACTATTACCGCTGCCCTACAGTTTTTAGCCAACACCCGCGCCTTGCTCATTGACCTGAGGGAGAATATGGGGGGAAGTCCAGAAATGGTTAGTCTGCTGGAGAGCTATTTCTTCCAGAAAAAGACCCATATGAATGACCTAATCAACCGGTCGACCAATGACACAACGGTATTCTATGCCGATCCTGCCAAGGTCAATAATTTAACGCTTTCAATGCCTATCTACATTTTGACTAGCCACCATACGTTTTCGGGTGCCGAAGATTTCGCGTATGGGATGCAAATGGCAAACCGAGCGATCATCGTGGGCGAAAAGACCGGTGGGGGAGCGCACCCGACTAAGCCCATTTCGGTGGGGCAGGGCATTGTCGTCTCCATCCCATTTGCCCGTTCACTAAATCCGGTTACCCATGCGGATTGGGAAGGAACCGGTGTTATTCCGACGGTGTCAATCGAGGCCAGCCAGGCATTTGTGAAAGCGCAGGAGCTAGCTCTAAGCGATCAGCTTTCCTCGGCAACCACGGCACATGAAAAACATCAGATCGACTACCTGCTTGACGAATTGACGGCACAACGAGCGGCACCTGCTATGCCAGTAAAAGTGCTCCAGTCGTACACGGGTACCTACGGTCCACTCACCATTTACCTGGATAAAAATAAACTCTTCTGTAAAAATTCGGAGGCTGGAGATGCAGTATCAGAGCTAAAATATATTGCCAATCGGCGGTTTGTGCTGGATGATACTGCGCACGTAGAATTTGTGAAAGACAGCAAGGGTAACTATCCAACGATCAACCTGTACGTCAGCGACGGGACTATTGTGGAGGAACGGCGAAAAGTACCCCGTTATTGATTGACCCCACTAATGTCGCCATCGCCCCGGCAGTGGTGATAGAAGTGCCACCCTTCTCTGAAACTTGGCAGAGTAAAAAATCCCCTTTGCAGATGGGATTTCCGCCCTGGCATAGTCGAATTGCGGCCCCATAGGTCGGCCACTACTTTCGATTCAGTTAAATCATCTAAAACAGTAAAGAAATCATGAAACAAGAGAGACAAGCAGGACTCATACTATGTATGGTTTTTCTATCAGCCGCCGCATTTGGGCAACGAAAAGGGCTAGAATCAGCTAAAGTAGACGAAGGGGGAAAGAGGGCAAAAACCTACTTTGACTTAATGGTCAATGTGGTGAGTGCCTCTGTCAATTACGGTGAAGCGAATAATGCCCTGTCTGATTATAAGCAATCAACGAATGGGATACAGGCCGGCGTATCGTTTCAAGCGGGTATCACGCCTGGTTTTTCACTAGTTTCGGAACTGTATTTTATGCAGAAAGGGGGCAAGTTGAAAGCCAATAATCCATTAAACACCAACGAATCAATTCTACGTTTTAATAGCCTGGAATTACCAATACTAGCTCGTGTGCATCTGGGCCATTTTTACGCGAATGTCGGCCCGTCGATTGCCTATAACTTTACTGGAAGCAGTAAAATTGCCGACCAGTCTACCCGGCTTTCATTTAGTAGCTCAAGTGGTAGTTTTAAGCGCTGGGATGCTGGAATTCAACTGGGTGGAGGTATCGAGTTTCCCTTTAAACAAAGTAGAATTGTACTGGACATACGGTATAATCATGGTTTAACCAATGTGGCCGATGACAGGGAAATATACAACCGTGCGTTAATGGTTAGTGTCCATTTCTCCAGGGCCTGGAAAACCAACCCACTGGGAAAGAACTACTGATTTAGCTGTATCTGCTTACTTTGATTTCCATACTGACCCTGGTGCGCTACAGGTCGATATACGATCTGAACTATAGAGCCAGCAAACCAGCAGGAATTAGCATATTGAGGAAAATGACTCAAAGGGATTGAATTAAGGCCAGTACTGAATCGATACCTCATCCCTGCCAGTATCGGCAATACAGGAAATTTATTTAAACACCCGTTTGCTGACCTTCCCCTTTGCACCAACGGCGTAGCAGGTGCCTTTGGCGCAGGCGACCGAATGAAAGCCTTCGGTGTCGAGTTTCTGCCAGGTTTGCCCCTGATCGGCGGATAAACTCGTGCCCGACGGGCCAACGGTCAGCAGGTAATCGCCGGGGAGAATCATGACGGCTTCCTTCAGGCCGGGCGGGTTGGTTTCGGTGACAAGTTGCCACGTTTGGCCACCGTCGCGGGTGATGGCGGCATTAGGCCCGGACTGGCTCTCCTGCTTGTAGTTGCCGCCAACGACCATGCCGGTTTTTTCGCTGAAGAACCGCATCCCGAACAGCCCCGTCGCTTCCCCGGCAGGCAGGGGCGTAGCGGCAACGGCCCACGTCCGGCCCCGGTCGTTGGAACGGAACACGCGCCCGCTTGTAGCACCGCCCGACGCGATCCAGACGTTTCGTTTGCCCTGCACAACAAGACTGGTGCCGCTGGCCGCAAAAGCCGCTTCGTTCGGCTGCATAGGCGGTAGCTGATCGGAAGGGACGGGTTGCCAGGTTTGTCCGCTGTCGTCGGTCGTCAGGATGAACCACTTGCCGTTGACGGGATCACCGAAGACAATGCCGTGCTGTTTGTCCCAAAAGTCCATGCCATCCAGGAACACGCCGGGTTGCTCCGTCTGATAGAGCAGGGTCCAGGATTTCCCGCCGTTGGTGGTTTTATAGATGCGGGCCTGACCCTTCTCAGCAGGTCCGGCGCTCATGAGGTAAGCGGTCTGGGCATCAACGGCCTGTACGTCGCGGAAGTCGCAGGTTTGGGCGTCAGGGACGGTGCCGGTCTGCCATGTTTTGCCCCCGTCGGCGGTGCGGATAAAGGTGCCTTTGGTACCGCCGATCCAGGCAACGTCGGGACCGGCCACACTGACGGCCCGGAAACTGGCATCGGTATTAACAGACTGCAGTTGCCATTGAGCAAGGGCAGGCAGCGTACAAAACAGAAAGAGCAGGATTCGAAAAAATTGCTTCATGTACGATAGAGTTGGCTGCAAAGTGGCAATTTCACCTGGAAAAGCCAACCCGCCCTCACTAACGCTATACTCAGTGGGTTGGGTAGCCGCTTGAGCATGCCCGAATGATTAGTGTCCGAGAAAAGTGGAACTCGCAGGGCTGATAAACAACCGGTTTGCCGCTGGCCGGATCGGTGCAGCACCTATCAAACCAGCTAAAGACTTAGGGATTAGTCCCTTTCCAGCACAGCGTAATTGTCAGGTGTATATAACCGCATACCGGGGATGCGCTCAAAATGCTTTTGGTTAAGCGTAAAAATGGGCACATCGAAGAATAAGCCAACGCCAATGGTGAAACAGTCTCCTAAACCTGTGTCAGGATACAACCGACAGGCGGCAACAGCCAAGTCGATACAATCATTGTGATTGAGCTGGATATATTTGTCGAGTTGGTGACGAAGCTGATCAAAGTCTGATTTGGTAAGTGATTGGGCAGCTCGGCCTCGTGCCTTAATCAGCCACTGCATCAGCTCAATGTATACACTACCCGTGATGACGGGAGTTGCATGGGCTGTCAAATCAGCATAAGCCTGAGTAATCTGAGGTTTCCCTAAGAAGTAACGGCTCATCACGCCGGTGTCAACCAGGATAAATGAGTCGGCGGTTGAACCGCTCATTGAGGCTCAACTGGAGTAGGCTGTAAATCGTTGCGCTTGGCTAAGATTCGTTGAATAGTCAACCCAGGATCCTCTTGGGACAGCTCGCCAGCAGGGATAGTGCCTTCGATTAACTTACCCGAAGCATTACGACCTCGCACAAGTAAGGAGGTCGGCTTTTTAAGCGTTTTAGTGCCCATGAGTAGCTTGTTTACTAATAAACAAAGCTAACAATATTTTAGCTCATTCGGGCTCACTGATGTATGTTCCATCAGTGAGCACTGGTGGGTAAAACGCATAAAACTAAGTGAGACGCGAGAGTCCGCGAGATTGGCCGAGGCTGTCGAACAGGACAGATCAGGCGGGTTCTCGTGTCGGCTGAAACGAATTTTAATCCTTCTTTCTAACGTCTATCTAGACTGTGCGACCTGTTGACCGAGACATGCCTAAGCCACTTATGCTTGACAGGCCACCCGACAAGTCAATACACCCAAAGTCAAATAATATCAATTAACTGTTATTCAGGTAGATGACATTAAGCGTAAGCTTCTAAGTGCTGAATTTACAGGTGTTCATTAACACGTAGAATTATTCGTGTCACAATCGTAGGAAAATACGGTGACTTAAGCAAGGGCGCTTCGATTTAGACCTTATCGGGCGTAGCTGGTTGCCGGACTAAACCTACTCAACCACTACCCGCCCAGCGCCGTTGTAACTGCGGTATTCGGGGTTGTACATGGCATCAGCGGAGGCTGGGCCTACGACGAAGCGGCCCTTGGAGACGGCACGCACCATGTAGTAGACCGTTTTGGTTTCCGATGCGCCCACCGAGAGGTAGTAGTTTACCCGGTCGTCGCGGATGTCGAAGTAATCGACGGGCGAGGCGTTTTTGATCCAGTCCATCGTGCGTTGTTCGGCGGTGCCGTTCTGGGCGGTGGCCCCGCTGAGACGCGGGTTCTCCACCTCGAAACCGGCGGGAAGCAGGTCCGTAAGCACCACGTTCTTTACCGGTAAGCCCGCCTGACTGCTGAGGGTCAGCTTCACTACAATCAGGTCGTTTTGTTTGAACCGCGTTTGCACGGCACCGTCGCGGCTCAGGTACGTCCGGCGCACAATCAGCCCATGGTCTTCATCGGGGACGTTACCGCTGGTGGGCACGCCTTCGCTTTGGCCGAAATAATACAGACTGCCGCTGCCTTTGGTGGTTAGGGTCAGCGGTTGGCCGGTGGGTAGTCGGCGCAGGGTAACGTCGGGACCGGTAAATGCCCCTAATTGCTTGCCAGCTACTGCCAGCGTGGCGGTGGCGGTGCTGCCCGCGTTTTGTTTGGCCAGTTTTCCGAGGGCCAGAAACGCGAAGGCGGCTTCCTGCGTAGTCAGGTAATCGGCCTGCTGCACGGCCCCCGACAGTTGCCGGGCCAGCGTTGGAATCTGCAAATTGTCGGGGTCGGTATCGACCAGGTTAGTCAACACCAGGGCCACGTTGCGGATGGGTGAGGCGTAACTGTCGCCGGTTTCGCGGCCCATCATTCCGTCCGAAAATTGCTTCGGCAGCAGGGAGGCGCTACTGGCCTGATCGCCCAGACGGGCGTAGGTCGTTGCCAGCAGGTAGCGTCCGTCGTTGGTGAGCAGACTCGCCGAACCGGCAGCGGCCGATTCTTTGTAAAAGCTCATGGCCGCCCGGTTTGGCTTTTCGGCCAGCGCCAGCACATACAGGCCGTAGAGGTTTGTGCGGCTGGCCACAGCTTTGTCTATGCGGGTGCCGTCTTCGTTCAGGGCCGATACCGTTTCGGTGCGGTTGGTCCCCGTCAGCGTTGTGAGGCGGTCGATGAGTTTGCTCTTCACCGTGGGCGATACGTCGTAACCCGCCTTCGTCGCTTCAACCATAAAATGCAGGGCGTAGGCCGTAGCCCACGGATCTTCGAGGTTGAACCCCGGCCAGAGGGTAATGCCGCCGTTGAACAACTGCCGGTTTTCGATCTGCTGCAACGCCTGCTGAATATTGGTGGCCGGGTTATAGTCTGACTCGCCCTTCCTGACGAAATACACCGTCCCCTGCTGAACCGTTTTGGTCAGGTCGGCAAAGTAGAGCTGCGGGAAGGCTTTCGAGATAGTTTGCTCGGTGCAGCCGTGCGGGTACCCCAGCAGGTAACTCAACGTTTTGGCGTACTGCACCGCTGGCGATCGGCTGATGGTGAGGCTGCTCCGCGTGGTGCCCGGCAGAAAATTACCCGTCAGCGTAATCACGTCACTACGCCCACCCGCCACAGCTCCCGATACCGTAGTCTTTTGCAAGGGCGCGGCCGGACGAACGGTAATATCCGTTTTCTCGACAAATGTTTTGCCCATCGCATTGACCGTCACGGTGATGTCGCCGGGTCCGATGCCTCCGGTGGCCCGGATTCGGAACGTAATGCGGCTTTCGCGGCCGGGCTGTACCGTTAGCGACTGCGTAACCGTGCGTCCACTGTCGGCCAGTACCTGAAGGGGGCCGCTTACGGTGACTTTCATGACCACACCCGCTGCTTTGCTGGTGGTGTTGCTCAGGTTGACGGGCATGTTCAGTTCATCACCGGGCGACAGAAAGCGGGGAATGCCGGGGCTGATCACAATGGGGTCCGATACGGTCATGCCCTGCTCGGCCGACCCGAAGGCGTTGTCTTTATAGGCCACGGCCATCACGCGCAACGTACCCGAAAACTGGGGAATGTCGATGGGGAATTCCACCTCGCCGGAGCCGTCTGGCTTTCAGCACGCCACTCCAGAGGGCGACCAGCTGTACCCGTTTGTTGCTCAGCGGATTCACCCGCCGTTCCAGGTCGTAGCCATCACCGCCGCTGCTCGACCGGCTGCGGAGCGATAGTTCGGGATACAGCAGCGCGTAGCCATCGGCGGGAATCACTTCCAGCGCCCGTTTCTGGAAAAAATAACCGTGCGGATCGGGCGTTTTGAAGTTTTTCAACTGTAAAATCCCCTCGTCGACCACCGCCACCGTCACCGAGGCGTTGGCTTTCGTTTTTATCCGAATGATCTGTTTCGTTTTGGAAAACGACTTCGCCACCGCTTCGATCACCACGGGCAGTTTGCTGTCGGGATCGGTCACGGCCACCGAGGCGAATCCGTGGGCGACGGTCAATGGCAGGTCGGTGCCGTCCATGGCGCGGATCAGCGTGGCCGTAACGTAGGCGTTGGGCAGGTGCTCGTCACTCGACAGGAAATGTCCATTCGGCGGCTTTGTTTTGGGTCGTCAGCCAGGTGTGGGTCATCACCCCGCTGCGCTCAACGGTTACCAGCAGTTTACCCTCAAAAGGGGCTTTGAACAGCACTTTCGCTTTGTCGCCGGTTTCGTAAGTCGGCTTGTCGAACTCCATCAAC
Organism: uncultured Cytophagales bacterium; assembly: GCA_963750355.1. GTDB lineage: Bacteria > Bacteroidota > Bacteroidia > Cytophagales > Spirosomataceae > Fibrella. The sequence continues at coordinate 82,111 of CAVVQL010000001.1, forward strand.
ACCTGACCTTCCATGCTGACTTCAAAGGACGAAGCAGATGTGCTGCCATACCCATAGGCGTAAAAATCAGCCGCCGTATACCCCACCGCGCCGGGCCTACGTACCCGTACTTCATATTCACCCGATACCGTTGGTACGTACCTGATCTGGGCCGGTTTACCTGCGAGGTTCAGGGTATTGGTGTACACGGTTTTCTCGCGGCGTTTGCTGCTGTATTTGATCTGGCCGTCCCTCTGTTTTTCGGTCACGGTCTGGTAATCAAAACGCACCACCTCCACCTGCACCTGGGCTGCCTGTGGTTTGCCCTCTTTGTTCAGGCCCACGACCTCCACGGCCAGCGGCGTATTGGTTGTCAGGTAGGTGTCGGCCAGCCGGATGCCGTAGAACACGTCCTGCGTTTGCACGTCGAGGCGGCGGAGGCGGTTAACGGGTCGGCCATTTTCGTCGAAAACGGTGACGAACAGTTTGGCTTCGAGCAGGCCAATATCGCGGTAGTCGGCGGGGATGGAAAAACTCTCTGTAGCCTGTCCGTTGGCGTCGGTTCGCCCCTGCCGCAGGGTTTTCTCGAACGAGGTGGGTACGCCCGTCGCTTCGCCGGGAATGCTGAATGTGTAGTCGCCGTAGCCTTTGGGCGAGAAGGAGCGGCGTTTCAGTTGCAATTCTACCTCATAGGCGCGGTCAGCAGCGGGCGGACCAAAGAGGTTCTGCGCCGTGGCCGATAGCGTGATGGTTTGCCCGGCCCGGTAGCTATCCTGTGAAGTCCGCACGTCGACTTTGATCCGGTCGGGAATGAACTCTTCGATGCTGATGGCCTGCGAAGTCAGCAGCGTGTTGCTGGCGTTCAGCACTTCCACCGTGTAGCTGCCCGTCACGGCGGCGGGGTCTACCGGTATGTCGGTTTGCACCGAACCCTGGTCATCGGTCACTTTGCGGAATAGCCGGTATTCACTGCCGTTGGGCATGAGCACCCGCACCGTCAGCGGAATCTCGGCGATGGTCGCTTTGCTGCCTGCTTCGCTCCGCACAATGGTGTTCAGGTGGATGGTTTCGCCGGGGCGGTACATGTTCCGGTCGCCGTAGACGAATGCATTCAGGCCAGCGGCATTGGTACGTTTTCCGTCGACCTCAAACCGCGACGTTTCAACCTGGGTATCGCTCAGGTGCAGAAAGTTGAAGTCAGCGCGGTCCGGCGTTCCGGGAGTGCGGGCCGTCAGCAGGGCGATCTTGAAACCAGGTGCTTTCTCGGTTAGCTTCTCGAAGCGGACAAACCCCTTACTATCCGTTTTTGCCGTGTACACCGACTGGTTGTTACTGCTAATCAGCGACACCTCCACGTCGGCTATCGGCTCGGCCGTCTGAATCGAATTGGCCCATACCAGCAGTTCGGTGCCCGTTTGCCGCGCAATCAGACCAATGTCGGAGATGGACACCAGTTGCGTCGCCGATACATAAGCCTCCTCTTTCGACTGCACGGAAACCAGATACGCTCCCCGCAGCGGGCGTTCGTGGTCGCCCCCGGCCTGTTCCGGAATTGCCAGGTTCAGGGCCGACACGCCGCGCACTTTTGGCAAATCGCTCGTTTGCACCGTTTTATCGACCAACACGCTGCTCAGGTCGCTTTCCTCATCGTTGCTGTAGGTGTATGTACCCGACGGTTTCCAGACTGCATTATCGCCTTCGCCCTGTTGTTCGTAATCCTGATAGCGGTTATTTTTCAGGTAATTGAGCAGGTTGTTTTCGTACAGCCTGGCAATTTTCACCTGTACCTTCGCCACATTCGTGATGCTCAGACCCACATTTCGTGACCCTTTCGACGATAAGTAGAGGGCATTTTTTGTGGCGAACTGAAGGCCAGGGGGCATTTTTCCGAAGAACACATCGCGCGACACCGGTTCGTCCAGTTTGGTATTGAGCACCCCGCGCATAGCCTCCGTGAGGGTGATGACATACGTGTCGGTCTCGTTGAAATCACCTTTTATCAACAGTCCGTTCTCGGTTAGTTCGGCGGTGGTGGCTAGGGCGGGCTGAATGGTGTAGTACTGCGCCAGATTCTGAGTTGACTGTAAGGTCTGCGTCGTTATTACGCGCACCGTGCCCTGCCGGTTGGCATATCCCGATTGTACATCGACCACTTCCAGCTTCGATCGGGCGGGAAGGGTGGACGTCTGTTCAATAACCTTACTACTTACATAGGCCGTGTTCGGTACTTTCAGGCCTTTATCGACGGTGAATGTCAGTGGTTTTTCATTATTGGCGGCGGGTGCATCAGTTAGGGTCACGACCAGACCTCCACCTGATAGGGCGTCATCCGCTGACTGAATAGGACCTGCCGTAATAGCCGCGCCGTCGGCCTTGATGCCCAGCCGGGTGGCCAAGTCAGCCGCCGCTACGGGATAATTGAACCGAAGCCGGGTTTTGGCTACTGGTTGGCCCGACGTACCGGGGCCGTTGCCCGCCGAGCGTGTCCACCAGGTTTCGGTACCGGTTAGTTGCAGGTAAGGGGTATGAAATTCGATTTCGTCGCCCGAAACACGCAGGCCTTTATCGGTGGTGTGACGAAGCAGCTCGTTTGAGAGCTCGGCGCGGTAGTTGGTGGCCGGGTCGAAGGCCGTGGCGGGCGAAAAGACCAGTTCGCTGGGTGAGGTCCACTTAAACTGCCCCTTCAGGGCGGGCTTAAAGGTGATATAGGGCGTTGATTCCCACACATCGGACTTGTCGCCGCTTCCATCTGGCCCAACGTTTTTGTTAAACGAGAAAACGAGGTTCTGCGACTGCTGAATCTCGTCCTCAAAATTCCGACCTATCACCGAAACGGTATTCGATAAACGGGCGCAGTGCGACAATGTCAGAATGACGGTCAGAAGGGCCAGCCACAGGTGGGCAGGAACAGAGAGGCGCATGAATGGCAAGGGTTTACGGCGGCTAATAAACGCAGAAAATTTCCCGTTTCATGCGGTCGACGATCGTGACTTTGTCAGCGGTAGGTCAACACACGTTCCGAGGCGCCCAGCAGGCTGTCTGCGGTACAATCGCCGACGGCAGTTTCAACCGGGGCGTGGGTGACCTGTACGGTGCGAACCCCTACGCGTCGGCCTGCGAGTATGTCGCGCAGGGCATCGCCAATCATCCACGATTTGCTCACGTCGATGTTGTATTTGGCAATCGCTTTTTCAAGCAGCAGCGACTCAGGCTTACGGGTCAGCGAACGGGTGGTGTAATCGGGGTGGTGTGGACTGTAATAAATGTCGTCGATCAGGTTGCCGCACTTTTCCTGTAGGTAGCGGTGGCAGTGCATCACATCCTCGCGGGTGTAAAGACCTTTGGCGATCCCCGCCTGATTGGTAATGACGATGAGCATGTACCCGGCCTCTTTCAGCCGCCGAAGTCCTTCAACTACACCTTCCGGAATGATGAAATCTTCGATCCGGTAAACATAATCGGTTCTGTCTTCATTCAATACGCCATCGCGGTCCAGGAAGATACACTTGTTCATAGTTGAGTTGGTCGTGTTTACATTAGTAAGTGGCAATATACGTAACTATAAAACAATTCCATTAAGTAATTGTAATTTAACAAGCAATAAATAGGGGCATGTGGTCGAGTAAGGTATTTTGCGTAGTTCCTGTCTTTTTAGCCATACGCAGTATACCCGCTCTTCTATGATTCGACTACCCATTTTTTTATCCCTCTTTCTATTTATCAGTCGGCAGTCTATTGCCCAGACAAGCGACTTTGTATCCTACACACAGGTTATAGCGGGAAGTAATCAAACGTACCCGATGCAGGCTATTCCCGGAGGAACGTACCTGATGGGCAGTCCTCCGACCGAGAAAGGGCGCAAAGCCGATGAAGGTCCGCAGCACAAAGTGGCTATCGAGCCATTCTGGATGGGGAAATTCGAGATCACCTGGGACATCTACGATCTGTTCACGACCAAGAACATCGAGAAGGAAATGGCGTCCCGCTACCCCGAAGGAGCCGACCTAAGCAAAACCGACGCCACCACCCGGCCTAGTCCGTCATACGTCGATATGTCGTTCGGTATGGGTCGGACGGGGTATCCGGCCATCAACATGACGCAGTATGCCGCCATCAAATTCTGCGCCTGGCTGTACGATAAAACGGGCCTGTTTTACCGCCTGCCCACCGAAGCCGAATGGGAATACGCCTGCCGGGCGGGCACTACCACACCTTTCTCGTTTGGGGCTGATCCGAAATTGCTTGGCCAGTTTGCCGTTTACAAGGCCAACAGCGGCGGAGGATACAAGAAGATCGGCACCAAAAAACCCAATGCATTCGGGCTGTATGATATGCACGGCAATGTGATGGAGTGGACGCAAGATCAGTACGTGAAAGACTATTACGCGCAGGTGGCGAAAGGGACCGTAAAGGAGGCGTATGCCCCAACTGAAACCCTGTACCCTAACAGTGTCCGTGGTGGTTCGTGGGACGACGATGCAACGGTATTGCGCTCGGCTGCCCGCACGCCGTCAGACCCGGCCTGGAAGGTAATTGATCCCCAAAGCCCTAAATCAGACTGGTGGATGACATCCGCTTCGTTCTGCGGTTTCCGCGTTGTGCGCCCCATGAAAGCGCCACCCGTCGAAGCGATCAGGGCGTATTACGACATCAAACCGATCAAGGATTATTGAGAACGCGTATAGCTTCGCCAGTCCGGTGTCACCTTACGCGGAGGCGAAGAGCACGCTGGCGAAGCCATATACGTCCAACGATTACGCCGCCTTCTGGAACGGCACAATCACCTGCGTGTCGTCCCAGGTCAGGAGCATGTTGATCCCACCGGCCTGGGGCTCGAAACTGATAAAGAATTGCTCGGCCGGCGGGCTGAAGGACCGGGTACTGACCGTAAGGCGCACTACATCGGCGGCCTCTTTGTAGCTGGTGCCCCACTGCCCGGTCCGGCGGTTGATGATGACCGTCCAGTCGGTTAGGGCCGGAATAGAATAGAGCGAATAACGACCTTTAGCGATACGACTTCCGCCGATGCGAACGTCCTGCGGCAGTTCGATGATCGTGGCCGCGTTGGCGCCTGTACGCCATACCTTGTCATGCTTTACCACCCCCCCGAAGATGGTACGCCCTTTTTTGCTGGGTTGGCTGTAGAGCACCTTGACCGTAATGCCATTCTGGGTAGCCTGGGCCACGGCGCGGGGGCTTTTGCTGGCCGACCAGCGGAGGTAGCCGATCAGGGCTACAATGAGGAGTAACACAGCCCCGATAATAAGCCAGGTGTTGGTATCGATGGTCGATAGGTAATCCATTGTTAAGTTGACATGGTAAGATGGAAGGCGAAAGTTACAGGATTAAGCCGAAATCCGTTTGCTTAAAAAGTAGTATGCATGCATACTACTTATCGAACTTATCACCACCTTTGTATGTAAGTAGTATGCACGCATAACAATTCCTGAACAATGATTGCGACCGACAATAAAGCTTCGATCAAAGGCGGTGAATTTCTGATAAAAGATACAGACGCCTCGCAGGTGTTTATCCCTGAGGAGTTTACCGAAGAGCAACAAATGATTGCGGCTACCTGCCGTGAGTTTCTGGAGCGCGAAATATGGCCACGTCTCGATGAGATCGATGCCGCCAAGTCACCCGAGCTGATGTCGTCGCTGATGGACAAGGCCGGTGAACTGGGCTTGCTGGGTACGTCGGTTCCTGAAGAGTACGGCGGCTTCGGCATGAGTTTCAACACATCGATGCTGGTGGCAGAAGCGACCGGGGCCGGCCATTCGTTTTCGGTGGCGCTGTCGGCGCATACCGGCATTGGTACGTTGCCCATCGTGTATTACGGCAACCATGAACAGAAAGCAAAGTACCTGCCTAAACTGGCGACTGGTGAGTGGAAAGCCGCTTACTGTTTGACGGAACCTGATTCAGGCTCGGATGCCAACTCGGGTAAAACAAAAGCTAAACTGACCGACGACGGCAAACACTACGTCATCACTGGTCAGAAGATGTGGATCACCAACGGTGGTTTCGCAGACCTATACATTGTCTTCGCCAAAATTGACGATGACAAGAACTTAAGTGCATTCATCGTCGAGCGTTCATACGAAGGCATCACGATGAACGAGCCGGAGCATAAGCTGGGCATCAAAGGATCAGATACACGTCAGGTATTCTTCACTGACGTGAAAGTGCCCGTCGAAAACCTGCTTTCAGAGCGGGGCAATGGCTTCAAAATAGCCGTTAACATTCTCAACATTGGCCGTATCAAACTGGGTATTGGCGTAGTAGGTGGTGCCAAGCAGGCGATCAATGATTCGGTTCGGTACTCGAATGAGCGTAAGCAGTTTGGGATCAACATCGCCCGGTTTGGCGCCATCAAGCACAAACTGGCCGAAATGGCGATTAAGGTCTACGCATCCGAATCGGCCAGCTACCGTGCTGGTCAGAACATCGACGATGCCATTGAAGACCTGAAAGCGGGCGGCATGGACGATGCCACCGCCAAGTTGAAAGCGCTGGAGCAGTTTGCTATCGAATGCGCTATGATGAAGGTTCACGGGTCGGAAGTACTCGACTACGTGGTCGACGAAGGCGTTCAGGTATACGGTGGGATGGGCTACTCGGCCGATGCCCCGATGGAGCGTGCTTACCGCGATGCCCGGATCAACCGGATTTTTGAAGGTACCAACGAGATCAACCGGATGCTGGTGGTCGATATGCTGCTGAAGCGGGCCATGAAAGGCGAACTCGACCTGATGACCCCGGCAATGGCCATTGCTAAAGAGATCATGTCGATTCCCGATTTCAGCAACGACGAGGAAGAAACCCTGTTCAGCGCTGAGAAGAAGGTGCTGAAAAACCTGAAGAAAGCCGTGCTGATGGTGGCTGGTTCTGCCGCTCAGAAATTTATGGCTAAACTCTCCCATGAGCAGGAGATCCTGATGAACGTTGCCGATATGGCTATTGAAGTATATGTGGCCGAATCGGTGCTGCTGCGCGTTGAGAAGCTGATCGGTGTCAAAGGGGAAGAGGCAATCTCGCTGCAAAAAGACATTGCCATCACATACCTGCACGAGGCCGTTGAAAAAATTAATAATGCAGGTCGTTCGGCCATCACCAGTTTTGCCGAAGGCGATGAGCTTCGCGTGATGCTGATGGGCTTGAAGCGGTTCACCAAAATTGAGCCGATGAACCTGAAAGACGCTCGCCGCCGCGTGGCTGATGCCATGATCGCCGAAGGCAAGTATATATTCTAGTGGCTGCCAGTCGCTAATTACACTTTTTACAACAACTGAAGAATCAAAAAGCCGCTCCTGGATCAGGAGCGGCTTTTTTGTTTGTCGTTGACTTGCTCGCAGGCCAAGGTAAGTTATCGTGCAAGCCTATCCCGTCGGGCACGATCCCGAACGCGTTGGGCCCGTTTGGCACTATCGGGGTGATCGGACAGGAATTCGCCGATCCGCCCGCCGCCCCCGCCGCCGCTCAGTTTCGCCAGCTTTTCGAACGACGTAGCCAAAGCCAGTACATTGTAGCCGTTTTTCTTCAGAAACTGGTAGCCATAGTCATCGGCTTCAGTTTCCTGCTTCCGGCTGTGGCTGGCCCCAACCAGGTAATCCGCAATGCCGCCCAGTTGCGACCTTGATAACTGACCTATTATGCCTGACCGTGAGGCGGCTACATCGCGTACTGCTGCCCGGCGCAGGGCCGCTTTCATGCCATCGCGTGAGTCATGGTTCACCACATGGCCTATTTCGTGGCCCATCACCGCCAGTAATTCCTGGTCGGTCATAATGTCCATCAGTCCTTTAAACACGCGAACGCTACCGTCGGCGGAAGCAAAGGCGTTTACATCCTTCACCATATAGACTTTATAATTCATCGGGATGCCGCTGACCGTGCGGTGACGGCTTACGATGCGGTTAAGGCGTACGGCGTACGGGTCGCCAGAACCGGCTACGGGGCTTTTAGCGTCCATCTCCTGAATTGCCTGCCTCGACATGCTGACTACCTGGGCATCAGAGAGCGTCATGGAGCCTATGGCTTCCATAGCGGCTTGCCCAAGGCTACTGTTTTGGGCTATTGTCAGGGTCGACGACGTTAGCAGTGACCCCAGCAGTACGATTGAAAAGCGATTCATGGTTTGAGTCAGTTAGTTGAATAAACCCGTGACAAACTGCACGAACATCAATACTATTGACTAACGGTACGCAAAATGGTTTAAGCATAGGATAGGTTTTCAGAGTCAGGCTTCTGTTTGTCAGCGGCCTGGTTTTAGCCAGTAGGTAGCACCTCCTACCACCACGATGGCCAGGCCTATGAGGCTTTCGCGGGGCCGATCAGCCAGGATGAATCCCAGCACAAACAGGCTAAAGGCGATGTAGGCCCATTGCAGCCACGGCCGGGCTGGGCTGGGAAAATCGCCCGGTTGGCGGGGCGTACGCAGCAAACTGGCTATGGCCAGTGTACCCATTAGTTGCAGCACAAACGAGGTGCAGAGCAATACCTGTTCGAGGGTTCCGGAAAAGAGGAGCAGCAGGGTGATGCCTACTTGTAGCCATATAGCCCGCACCGGAATCTGATGAGCCGTCTGTTTGCCGAAATACCGCCAGAGAGGGAAGTCCTGCGCCATCCGTTGCGTAACGCGTCCGCCTACCCAGACATACGAGCTCATGGTAGCGATGAGTTGGCAGGCAATACCGGCACTGACCCAGCGGCCACCGGAGGTGCCCAGCACATTGGCCAGCGAAATAACGGCCACGTCGACCTGTCCCTGTAATTGGTCGACACGGGCAAACTTGAGCAGCACAAGTTGTAACCCCACATACATGAAAGCCACGGCTACCGTACCCAGCAGCAGGGCACGGGGGAGATTCTGGCGGGGATCACGAATTTCAGCCACAATATAGGCCGCTGCGTTCCAGCCCGTATAGGCATACGTGACGTACAGCAGCGACACCGCAAAGGGCGAGGTAAAGACCTCGGCCTGGTAGCTGGCATCCCACCGCAGGGCGTTGCCGGGCAAGGCCGAAACGAACAGGCCAATAGCCAGAATAGCCGCGATAAAGCAGAGTTTTACCAGCGTTGTTACGTTTTGAAACACGCTGCTATGACGCAGGCTGAAGGAATGCAACAGGCCGATGAGCAGCACGACAATGACGGTGAAAAGGCGAAGGTTGGGTAGTTCGAACGGGGCGAGGTACGACTCCATTGCCTTGCCCGCTATGGCTACCGGCGCAGCGAACCCGCCAACGAGCGACACCCAGGCCGACAAATAGCCCAGAAACGGATGCAGGCCTTTAGCGATGAATACATAGTCGCCTCCATTTTCATGCGCGTAGTGCGTTCCCAGTTCGGCAAAAGTAAAGGCACCAATAAGGGCCAGTATGCCGCCCAGTACCCACAGCAGCACAATAGACCAGGTGTTTTGCACCACGGCCAGTTGAAACCCCAGGCTGGTAAATACGCCCGTGCCAACCATGTTGGAAATGACTAGTGCACAGGCCGTTCGCCAGGAAATCTTCATCAGGTTTTGTTTGACAGCGGTACGAGGTTTCGGATTTACAAGATTAACAGGATCCTTTGTTTCAGACGCAGGTTCAACGCATATAAACAAATCTGGTCAGCCATCTGGGTATGTTTTAGAGCGTGCGAGGCCCCCAAAACGTACCCGGATAACTGACCAGACTTATGTAATTTATTGCTACTTCGAGGACTCTTTCCCCACCAATGGACCAAAAACCGATCCCCATTGTGTGCTCACTGAAAGCCGGGCCTACTCATACCGGCTACAACTGACTACAATCCCGATTTCAGCGCAGTCAGCACGGCTTCATAGGCTTTCTTTTTGGTCCCGTTCGGATTGAAAAGAAGTGGATAATCGGCCCCGCTTCTATACCGCCAGCTTTGGTCGTCCAGTAAGCCCCAGATGGTTATACCATAACGCTGCGCTTTAGGCACATTCCGCATATAAGACATGATGACATAGCTGTACATCTCTGCCTGAGCGGTTTCTAACGCATCGTTAAATAGCAACGTAGACGCGTTCGTAGTGTTAACACCTATATCCAGTTCGGAAACGTGAACTAACAGGCCAGTAGCCGCCAGTTTTCTGAAATGGGTATCTATCTGGTCTTTGTTGGTATTGATGCTAATATGCATCTGGCTACCTATTCCGTCTACTTTAGCGCCCTTGCTTCTGATTTCTGCCACATAACTGATAAGCGAATCCAGTTTGGCAGTAGACGATTCGAGGTTGTATTCGTTGATAAACAACTTCGCTGTCGGATCGGCAGCCGCCGCGTAATTGAATGCTTTTACCCCAAAATCGCGGCCTAAGTAAGCACTCCACACAAATACATCATTGGCTGTGGCATTGGCTGTATTCGTGTTGTTTCTGATAGCCCCGGCAGGACCATCGGCAAACATTTCGTTGATCACATCCCAGCCCCGCACTTTTCCTTTGAAATGGCCCGCAATCTGTTGAATTGTCGTTTTAAGCAGGCTATCCACTTTCGTATAATTATTGATAGAGCCGCCCGCAGAGATCAATTCATTTACGCTTACGTCGTCGATATAATAGGTGTTGGCATTACGTCCCATATCAAACACAATACGGGTTTGCGCATCATTCGCGGTGATGAGCCAGGTTACCTGCTGCCAGGTAGTACCAATCGATTGATCTGACTGATATAAGGCCGTCGGTTGGGTCGACAACCTTATTGACCCGTTTGCTGTCGATGACTTCACCCAATAGCTGACCTGGTATTGCTTGCCCACCGTAAGCGGAATAGGATCAGAGGCCACCTGTACGCGCCATTGCTCAGTGGTGTAGGCGGTAGGGTTTACTACTTTCATGGATCTGGTACCGGAGTGCACCTCAGTGGTACCTGAACCTGCAGTTATAACAGCAGTTCCAGCCGGATTGCCCGTATTCAAACTGGTGAAATTGCCAAAACTGGTTGCATCGCCAGTTTCAAAGCCAGGATTTTTTACCAGGTTTACTCCACTTGGTGTGGCAGAACTTAGAACACTTCTGTAATAACTCCCCTGCGTTTGTGCGTGCCAGGCTAAAACGTGTCCATGCACCTGAATGTTAGCCGCTTGTGCAGCAGCCACCATCGCATCAGCCGTTGTGAAATTGTACCCCCCTGAACTAGTCACGAGGGAACTGTTTTTCATCTCATTTTCAAACGTAATGCCATTAAACTCGCCCCTCAGCACAGTAGATGACGTGGGATTGTTTAGAAAAGCTCCATTGCTACCCGCCACAGCGATAGGAAATGTAGCCGCCGTTTTTAACGTTGTGGCCACTGGTATTGGCGCGGGCGTGGTTCCCCCGTCATCGGCAACTTTTTTGCAGGCGGCTGTGGTCGCTAACAGCAGTACGAGGCCCCAAACACTTTTTTTCATAAAAGACGGTTTTTTCAGCAAAAGTTGGTTTAGCAATTCAGCGCAACATAGAACGGGCATTTCTGGACCTTAACTAACGAAGGAACCTACCAACACGTAAGGCTATTTTGTCTAATTAATTGATAGAGTAACCATAAAAAAGGCTGGTTAGTTGAAGCATTACGCACTATAGGCACAATAGATACCCTCTTAAGTCAAATTTTTTTACAACGTGGCCTAAATAACCGTTACCGCGCTCCTTTATCCTTTATTCAAGGTAAAAAAGTACAAATCAACGAACTGTCGCTGGTGCTGACCAAGCGTTTAACCGGCGACCCAGGCGAAAAACCCAGTCAATCACGTAAATTCGAAACGTCGGACCGCTGTCAAAAAACGCGTACCAAAACTACATGTATCGTCATACCATCGGGCAACGTACCTACAACTTTGCCGACCTGAAAACACTGCTGGCGCGGGCCTCGCCCCGGCGGTCGGGCGATGAGCTGGCGGGGCTGCTGGCGGCATCGGCCGAAGAGCGCGTGGCGGCGCAGATGACCCTGGCCGATTTGCCGCTGGCTACGTTCCTGAACGAGGCGGTGATTCCCTATGAAAACGACGAGGTCACACGCATGATCATCGACACACACGATGCTGCTGCCTTTTCCCCGATCCGTCACCTGACCGTTGGAGGCCTGCGCGATTACCTGCTGGCCGCGCAACCAGCCCAGCTGACAAGCCTGCACCGGGGGCTTACCCCCGAAATGGTAGCGGCCGTCTCGAAACTGATGCGCAATCAGGACCTGATCAGTGTGGCGCGGAACTGCCACATCGTTACCCGCTTCAGGAATACGCTGGGCGGACCGGGCCGATTCCATACCCGCCTGCAACCCAACCACCCTACCGACGATTTGCGGGGCATCACGGCCAGCCTGATCGATGGGCTCTGCTACGGGTCAGGCGACGCGGTGATTGGCGTGAATCCGGCCACCGATAACGTACCGGCGACCATAAACCTGTTGCGGATGCTCGATCAGGTGCGGGAACGCCTGGCAATTCCTACCCAAACCTGCGTGCTGAGCCACCTGACCACCACCCTACAGGCCATTGAGCAGGGCGCGCCGGTCGATCTGGCGTTTCAGAGCATTGGCGGCACCGAGGCCGTAAACCGGTCGTTTGGCGTTGATCTGGCCCTGCTGCGCGAAGGCTACGAAGCCACACTAGCCTTAGGGCGGGGCACCGTGGGGCAAAACGTCATGTATTTCGAAACGGGGCAGGGGAGTGCCCTGTCGGCCAATGCGCATCATGGCGTCGACCAGCAAACCTGCGAGGCGCGGGCCTATGCTGTTGCGCGGGCGTTCGATCCGTTGCTTGTCAATTCAGTCGTAGGGTTCATTGGTCCTGAATACCTCTACGACGGCAAGCAGATCATCAGAGCAGGGCTGGAAGACCATTTTTGCGGAAAACTGCTGGGCCTGCCCATGGGCGTCGATGTCTGCTATACGAACCATGCCGAAGCCGACCAGGATGATATGGATACGCTGCTGACGCTGCTCGGTACGGCGGGTGTCACCTTCGTAATGGGCCTTCCCGGTGCCGACGACGTGATGCTGCATTACCAGAGCACGAGTTTTCACGATGCCCAGTATATTCGTCAGGTTCTTCAACTACGCCCCGCGCCGGAGTTCGACGCATGGCTAGTGAAAATGGGGATCATAAACGAGCAATCGCAACTACAAACTGTTCAACTGGGTCATCAGGTTATGAACCTGCTTGCCAGCGCCTGACACTCATTACATCGATGAGAATAGCCTGCGCCACCAAAGGATGGCTCATCGTTTAAGTACGCACTGGTTAACGAAGTCAGCAAGACAAAGCGGTAAGCAATATGAGTCAGTTAGGAACCGAAGCCGATCCCTGGGATTTCCTGCAAACCTACACCGCCGCCCGGATTGCGCGCGGTCGGGTTGGGCATAGCCTGCCCACCCGTGCGTTGCTCGATTTTCAACTCGACCATGCCCGTGCCCGTGATGCCGTATATTCCACGCTCGAAACCGGTCGTCTGCTGGCAGAGACAGACCGACTGCATGCCCGCCCTTTATTACTCCAAAGCCAGGCTACCGACCGACAAACGTACCTGCAACGCCCCGATCAGGGCCGTCGCCTCAATGCCGAGTCGTGGCTCCGGCTAAAGACCCTGAGCACACCGCCCGCTGATTTATCGATTGTACTGGCTGATGGCTTGTCGGCCACGGCAATCAACAGGCATGTAGTGCCTTTACTGACCTTGTTGCTGCCCGAACTGAGGGCATTGGCCTGGTCGCTAACGCCACTCTGTCTGGTACAACAGGGGCGAGTAGCCATTGCCGACGAAGTAGCACAGGCGTTAAAAGCCACCATGACCGTAATGCTGATCGGCGAACGCCCCGGCCTGACCTCCCCCGATAGTCTGGGTGCTTACCTGACGTACGGCCCCCGCCCCGGCCTGACCGACGAATCCCGCAACTGCCTCTCCAATATCCGTCCCGACGGCATGCCGTATGCCTTTGCTGTGCAGAAGCTACTCTACCTGCTCACCGAAATGAAGACCCGTAAACTTTCCGGCGTTCAGTTGAAAGACGAAATGGTTAACTACCTCACCTCACCCCCAGCCCCTCTCCCACGTTGGGAGAGGGGAGCTACTCTATAGTAGCTTTGCTAACTTACTGGCGGAGCTACGCCAAAGCGGCTCCCCTCTCCTTATTTCAAGGAGAGGGCGGTCCCGCGTCCGGGCTGGGGTGAGGTAGTCAACAATTCCCCGCCGAACGGGCGATGGTGCTACCGCCAGATAAGGGAGAGAGTGGTAAAGCCATGACGTTGGGGAGATAATAGACGCGTACGGCCCCATTGTCGTTGATTGTCCAGCCTTCCCGCGTAGCGATGCGAAACAGCCACGACGACACTTCCGACTGCCCGGCCCTAAAGCCATGATCGCGGAGGTACTGTTTTACGCGGAGGGTTGTGGTAGTGCCTTCGGCCAGCATCAGCATGGTAGCGGCCATGCGGACAGCCTGCCGGTTAAGTGGCTTCAATTTGTTCATTAGGTATGTTGTTGTTGCGGTTTAAATTATCGCCCGCCAGAAAACCGTCAGGCGTTCGCGTTGGGTGTAACTGCCCAGGTCGGTGTGGGCGGTCTGGGTAATGCTACCGTACTGGCTGAGGCTATACAGGCGGGCCTGAGCGGGTAGCGTAGCATACTTCACCAGTGCCTGAAACCACGTAGCCCGGTCCTGATACGGAGCCAGCAGCGTGCGTCCCCGGCTCAGCAAACGGTGCTGTTTGGGCGTCCAGACTGGCCGACGTAGGTAGATCAGCCCATTGCCCGACAGGAGGTCGGGCAGGGCTTCGGGTGGCGCGTCGGGCAGGAGTTCCGTGAGCAGGAAAAGGCCTAATTCAATATTCAGGAGGCGATTGGCCGATTGGCCCGCCAGGTTATACTGATGCTTCAGGCGCGTGGCCAGGGGTTCCTGCCAGCTAAACCGCGTACCCGAAAAAGGCAGCGAGGGCAGGAGGGTGGAAGCAGTCATGTTCATCTTCTTTGTTGTTGTTCGAGCCGGGATTCCCTACGCTAAAACCTGGCGGAGGGTAAAGACGCGGTTGCGGAAGAAACCAACCGATTTCTGATTGAATCGGCTGCGGTCGTGGCTAATGTCGAAGGCCTGCATCTGGTCGGTCAGGCGGCTGTACCGGTCGAGCAGGTCGTTCCAGAGGGTGCTTTGCTGGAAAGGCCTCAGCATGGCACGGCCCCGATTCAGGCTCCGGCGCTGCTTGGCGGTCCACTCGGCACTGTCGACCATGGTGTCGCCCTTGAGCAGCGCGGGCAGGTGGTCGGGCGAGGCCGTTGGCAGCAGGTGGCTCAGGAGAACAAGACCCAGTTCAACATCAAACAGTTGACGGGCCGAGAGGCTGATCCGAAGTGGACGGTCTGCCGTTGTGGGTGCGGCGGCTGGCATAGTGGCCAGTGCGGCGGTAAAATTGGCGTTCGGTAACGGACGTTGCGTAAGGTTCATGAGTATCGTTTCTGTATGTCCGATACAAATATTTAACTAGCAAAACGTAATCTTTTTACGTTGATCTAATTATTTTAAAATATTTTTGGGCGTAAAAGAGGCTGTAACACAGCGTTACACGGAGGTGCCACAGAGGTACACAGAGATCTCATTTTGCTCTCACCTAAAAAGAACTTCGTGTACCTCTGTGGCACCTCCGTGTAACGCTGTGTTACAGCTTTTCCCGAAAACCAACCTTATGCCCATCACCCGCTCTGCATTTCAACGATACCGCCTGATCGACGAGGTGATTAGCCGATACCCACGCCAGTATTCCAAAGAACGCCTGTTCGAACTATGTCAGGAAACCTGCGGGATTCGGTCGATCTCGTCGCTGGAAAAAGACATTCAGCGGCTACGCGAAGACCATGACGCGCCGATTGCCTACGATAAACGGGCCAACGGCTATTACTACACAAACCCACAATTCAGGCTGCTGAAACTGATGCTGACTCCCGACGACATGGAGGCGCTCGATTATGCCCGCGAGGTGCTGGCCGCCACGCAGGGTGCTTCTGTGGCCGATGAACTGACCAGTGCGCTCCAGAAAGTGCGGCAAAGCCTCGACATCATCCGTGAGGTGAAACCCGGCGATGGACCCGAAGGCCTGGGGCGGCGTGTGGTGTATGTGGAAGAGAAAATTCTGGGCGGCAATCGCCAATACGTCCCCATACTGATCCGGGCGGTCAATCAGAACCGGCAGATCATGTTCCGCTACACCAAACACGAACCCGCCGAGCCGGGCGATAGTACCTGTTTTGCGTACGCTGCACCCCATTCTGCTGCGCGAAGTCTGGGATAGCTGGTACGTGATTGGCTACGACGAGCGCACGAACAAAGAACGCACCTTCGCGCTCGACCGCATGAGCGACCTCTCGATTCTGGACGAGCCCTGCTTCGTACCCGATGCCATTCTCACCAACGTCAGCGAACTGTTCGAGCATATTTACGGCATCACCGACAGCAACGGCCCGGTCGAAGAAATTCGTCTGTCGTTTAGCCCGCTGTTTGGCCGGTATGTAAAAGCAAAGCCGATTCACCAGACCCAGGAAGTGATTGCCGACACTGATACCGAGTGCATTGTCCGGCTGCGGCTGGCTCCCAACCGTGACCTGCTCATGCACCTGCGCTCGTATGGCGAACACCTCCGCATTCTGCAACCCGCCAGCCTCGCCGACGCCATGGTAAGCTCGCTGAAGGCCACACTGGCGCAGTACTCGGCGTAGCCCCCCGCCGGAATGCCGGACCACCTAAAGGGAGCCTGCTGGCGCAAGAGAACTTCGCCGTAGAGGTACCGAAGCGCCAGCAGGTTCCGCATTCCGGCGGGGGGCTACTCTCCCAAAAAACATCAGACACGCCAGTCAGTTACTATCTTACGAGTTTGACGTTCCTAAACCACCACCCAATGACCATTCAATTTATGGGAGCCGCCCGCACCGTTACGGGCAGTAAGCACCTTATTACCACTACCGACGGCTTTCGTATCCTGCTCGACTGTGGCCTGTTTCAGGGTATCAACACCGACGAACTGAACCAGGAATTCCACTTCAACCCGGCCGAGGTCGACGTGCTGGTACTCTCACACGCGCATATCGATCATACCGGCCTGGTGCCGCGCCTTGTTCGACAAGGCTTTAAAGGGCCAATTTTCTGTACCTCGTCGACCCTCGATCTCTGCCGTATTATGCTCATGGATAGTGCGCGCATTCAGGTAAGAGACCTCGAACGGGTAAACAAGCGCCGCCGCAACCGGAACGAGCCTGAACTGGATGTGCTCTATGAAGAAGCTGATGTGCAGCAGGCACTCGACCAGATGCAGCCCATTGAGTACGGCAAACGAACGTTCCTGAACCCCAACGTCAGTTTTCTGTATACCGACGCGGGCCATTTGCTGGGCAGCGCGGCCATCAGCCTGAGCATCAACGAGCCCGGCCCTAGCGGAAAAACGGTTGAAAAGCGGGTATTCTTTAGCGGCGATATTGGCCGCCCCGACGACAAGATCCTGCGTACCTTCGAGACCTTTCCCCAGGCCGATTACATCCTCTGCGAATCGACCTACGGCGACCGGGTCCATGAGAGTGAGCCCGATATGAAAGCGCACCTGCTGCGTATTGTCGAGGATACCTGCGTAAAGCAGCAGGGTAAACTACTGATTCCCGCGTTCGCCGTCGACCGCACGCAGGAACTGATCTACGCCCTCGACCAACTGGCCAGCGAAGGGAAGCTACCCACCCTGCCCGTCTACATCGACTCGCCGATGTCGGTCAGTGCCACTACCGTGATGCGAAACCACGAAGAGGATTTCAACCCGGAGATTCTGGCGTACATCAAAAAAGACGGCGACGCCTTCGATTTTCCAAACCTGCATTACGTGTCGGACGTGGAGCAGTCGAAAGCCATCAACGGGAGGCCGGGGCCGTGCGTCATCATTGCGCCATCGGGAATGGCCGAAGCGGGGCGGATAAAGCACCATATCAAAAACAACGTCGAAGACCCCAGCACCACCATTCTGTTTGTTGGTTACGCCTCGCCCAGTAGCCTGGGTGGTGCGCTAAAACGGGGCGACAAGGAGGTGACGATCTTCGGCGACCGCTATCAGGTGAATGCCCGCATCGAGATTATGGACTCGCTATCAGCCCACGGTGATTCGGTAGAGATGCTTCAGTTTTTGAGCTGCCAGAACCCCGCCGCCGTAAAAACGCTGTTTCTGGTTCATGGCGAATACGACAAGCAGGAGATCTGGCGCGACAAACTAGTAGCCGCTGGTTTTCAAAACGTTGTCATCCCCGATATGTACGAGCGGGTAGAGTTATAGCCCGTAGAGGTGGCTCTCCGCTTGCGCCAGCTCCCAGGTGTAAACCTTTTTTATAAAAAACGCTTGCAAAACGAACGGGCTGCTCCTTATCTTTGCAGTCCCAACACGGGGAAGCGTACCTGCCGAAGTGGTGAAATTGGTAGACACGCACGTTTCAGGGGCGTGTGTCTTTACGGACATGCGAGTTCGAGTCTCGCCTTCGGCACATTCTATAGCCGCAATCAATTGTAAATCAGTTGATTGCGGCTTTTTTTGTCTATAAACAAGATAGCGTAGCGGCGAACCATAAAAACCACGGTCCGCCGTTGCAGTCACGATTTGGCTGTCGGTAACAAGAAGCGTCAGAAAGAATGAAGGACCGCTTTGGCACGATTCACGATCTCGGCCGCCGGGATCTCGCTTAAGGTCGATACGTCGAACGTACGCAGGGCTTTTTCCAACTGCTGTGCTTTATCAGTTTGTCCTTTCGCAGTTGAACTCCTCTTTCAGGATGCGTATTTTTTCGTAGTCCTGAATCCCTTCGATGAGCCGCTCAAACCGAATAGACGTGCGCGGGCCCGGATAAACGATGTAGGTATCGCCGGCGGGCCACGTTCGGAAGCGTGAATCGCGCAGGGGATCGCTCACCCAGCAGTTATACGCCCAGCGCAAATAGCCATCGTAGCCTTTGTTGGCGGCATACCAGCTAATAAAGGTGGCCTCGGCCGGGGGCGAAAACGTGAAGGTGTTCGGGTAGCGTTCCGTGCAGCAGGTGTAGTACGTCGTGTTAAATCCGCTTTGCTGACGGCGTTGCAGGGTGGGGGCGTCGACCGTCTGATTCACGGCCACGCAGTAATCAATCAAATCCTGCTGGAGTTCGGGGTGAAAGTTGCCCGCCAGCGACACCCGGAAGTTTTTATCCACGCTTTTGATGAGCGTCAACGCCTGTTGCATGGCTTCCATGGGGCGCTCGTCCATGGCAATCGTCGTTTTCTCGAACCACCCTTTCTGTTTCAAATGCCGGGCGAAGTCGGTCAGCATCGGCCGCCAGTGGGCGTCGTATTCGGCGGTACCGGTTTTGGCGATCAGAAAGGTATCGGTTTGGGTGGCTTCATCGAAATAGCTGAATTTTAGATTCCAGGGAATCATGCTGTAGCAATTGATGAATCGGTCGATGCCCAGGTCCATCATAAACGTTACCCATTGGTCGAAAACGGTGTAATCATAGGCCCAGGTACCGTCTTTCTTCTTGGTCCAGCTGACCATCGACCCATAGACATCCTGCGTCTGACTCCGCCAGGGGTCGTTGATAATGGTGGCGGTAATGGATTTCTGCCCGGCATCGGCCAGCATTTTCATGTAAGGCCGCATGAGCGCCATATGCGCTTTCGACCAAACGGGTACGCCATGCACGCGAGCCACCGAATACGGATTCTGCCATAGATCGAGGTGAAATTTCCAGTCTTTCGGCGCGGGGAGTGCGTGATCCTGAACGTCGATACTGTACGCTAAAACAGTGGGCGTAGCTGACTCGCTCGTAACCGTGACTGTTCCTGTGTACTGACCAGCGGCGGCTGTTGGCGGTACCGATACGCTTAGCCAGACTGGTTGCGTGGTCTGCTGCGGTACGTCAAGCACCCTAACCAGATCAATCGGATCGGCCACCAGCGAGGAGTCGTACTTACCGGCGGGGCGTTCGTCACAGCCATCGCCTTTGGGGCTTAGTCCGTCGGTCATCACGTAGCGAACAAAGCGGGCCGAAACCTGACTGGCTGGAATCGTATGGCCCTTCTTATGTTTTAGGTCAGAGCAGCTGAGGCTGGTTTTTGGTGAATCTGACCGGCTCCAGATCAGCAGCTGGGTGTGTACTTTCTCGCCTTTCCAGGCTGTTGCGTTCCAGGTCGTCCTGACGGCATTGATGGCTGGGGCCATATGCTTATCGTAGCGAACATCGGCAGACGCGAAACGGACGTGTTGACCGGGTTTCAGCGCCAGCCAGCTGCTTTTGTTGGCGGGCCTGGGATCGGGCAATTCCTGGTAATCGACCAAATTGACCGATTGGGCCATTGTGCCGATGGACAGAGACAGCAGCACGAGTGTGATAAGGTTTTTCATACAAAGCCGGTGCGATCATGCCTGCGCCGTATTTTTTTGGGCTTTCTCTGGCTGCATGGCCTTGCCAATTTAAGCCAGTCTGGGTACCGATAAACCCGACCAGCTCAGGGTGTAAAGGCGCGCTACGCTCACCATCAACCCCTGCCAGCCGACTCTGATACGCACCCACACTTATCCCCGCACCCAGACCCGTCAGGGCGGGGCATCATAAGCCTCTCGGTAGAGATCGTCCGTTTTTCTACACGTTCATGAGCGATTCCCGGCGGCGCATTTTACCGGCAGGAATGCCAAACATCATTTTAAAGCGACGGCAGAAATACGCCGTGTCTTTATAGCCAACCTCAGCGCCAATGGCCCTGATACTCTTCTTGCTGGTCCGCAGCAGCCCAACGGCAGCTTCCATCCGCTGGTACTCGATGTAATCTTGCGGATTAATGCCTGTCAGCATCTTGAAATACTGACCCACATAGTCTTCCGATACGTTGGCTACGTTGGCCAGTACTTTGTTCGAGAGGTCACCGCCGATGTTGTCTTTGATATAGGCAAAGATATCGATCAGGCGGGGGTCTTTGAAGTAGGTGCTGTTGGTCACCAGTTGCTCTACAAACAACCGCTGCTTCAGAATGTAGCGAATCACCTCGATCACGATCTCTTCGGTCTTGATCTTGATAACCCGCCCTTTGCCGGCAATATCGGTCATGTCTTCGATCAGGATCTGCCGGATCGCCTGAGCGAGCGTTTCATCATGCTTGATAATGAACGGGGGCACATCGAGCGAGTTGAAGAAGTTGACCGAGTCGAATACTTTGGCCTCGAAGGATACGTACCCGAAGGAATTGGGCATATTGCCAATTCGGGTTGGGTCGCGGTTTGCCTCGAAGTAGTGCTCCCGATGCGTCATGAACTCCTCGTTTGTGACGGGTTTGGGATTCGACGGCTCACCATAGGTAACCGTTACGTGTTTGCCACCGGGAATGAACAGCATATCGCCAATTTCGACTTTCTGATGCTCATCACCGTAGGCTACCTCACCATTATATAGGATCAACAACGTATTCTCGACGTCGTAGAAATTCTTGATCACAATAGGCTGCAGGATGCGGATATTCCGGGCTTTGATAAACTTCACCCCCAGCGATTCGATAATCTTGTTGTAGTCTTCCATAGTAGGAACCGGATTGCAGTAGCCGTGTTGCGCTGCAATTTGCACAAAACTAATAAATTGTACAAAACTAATACAAGCACAAAAGTTTCCGTTCCCTAAATAAAAAGGGCCCTATTTGCTGAAAATAGGGCCAGGGCCGTAGAAAAATATAGTTTTTTTAAGAAACCACCTATCGGACGAGTTCGCGGGCGATCACTAATTTTTGGATTTCAGAGGTACCCTCATAGATCTGGGTGATCTTGGCGTCGCGCATTAACCGCTCAACGTGGAACTCCTTCACAAATCCATATCCGCCGTGAATCTGAACGGCCTCGGTAGTAGCCCACATGGCAATGTCAGACGCAAAAAGCTTGGCCATAGCGGCAGCCTGCACGTAATCTTTTCCCTCATCTTTCAGGCGGGCCGCTTTGTACACCAGCAACCGGGCGGCTTCAATTCGGGTGGCCATGTCGGCTAATTTGAACTGAATGGCCTGGTGCTCAAAAATGGCTTTCCCGAATGCCTTGCGCTCCTGACTGTATTTCAGGGCCAGTTCATAAGCGCCGGCAGCAATGCCAAGTGCCTGAGCAGCAATACCAATACGGCCCCCATTCAGCGTCGACATGGCGAATTTAAACCCGAAACCATCGTCGCCAATGCGGTTCTCCTTTGGCACTTTCACGTCGGTGAACAGCAACGAATGCGTGTCTGACGCCCGGATACCCAGCTTATCTTCCTTCTTGCCAACCACAAAGCCGGGGGTTCCTTTTTCAACGATTAGGCAGTTGATGCCCCGGTGTTTTTTCTCCCGATCAGTCTGGGCAATCACCAGCGCCACGCCTGATGTGCCCCCGTTGGTGATCCAGTTTTTAGTGCCGTTCACGACGTAATGGTCACCCCGGTCTTCGGCCGTAGTGCTTTGCGAGGTGGCATCAGACCCTGCTTCGGGCTCTGACAGGCAAAACGCGCCAATCATCTGGCCACTAGCCAGCGGAACGAGGTATTTCTGTTTTTGCTCTTCCGAACCGAACGCTTCCAACCCATAACATACCAGCGAGTTGTTGACCGACATAATGACGGAAGCGGAAGCGTCTATTTTAGATAGCTCTTCGATAGCCAGCACATACGATACGGTATCCATGCCCCCACCGCCGTATTCGGGCGAAACCATCATGCCCATAAAACCCAGTTCGCCCATGCGGCGTACCTGTTCGGTAGGAAACTGCTGCGCATTGTCGCGCTCCACGATGCCTGGCAATAGTTCGGTTTGGGCAAAGTCACGGGCTGCTTCCTGAACAGCCAGGTGTTCTTCAGATAAATTAAAGTTCAGACCCTGAAGGTCGAGCGTTGCGGTAGCCATAGGTTGTGATGAACTGTATTAGTGTAAATATACAACGGAAAATAGTATGCATGCATAACATTATGTACGATGGACGAATTACGAATTACGATTTTTGCTGACGCAGAAGTACCCTGGCTTTAGCCTACTCTCGCGTCAGCAAAAATCGTAATTCGTAATTCCCCCATCGTACATCAGCTCGCTTGCCCACCGTTGACACCCAACACCTGCCCATTTACGAACGAGGCTTCGTCGGAGGCCAGATACAGGTACGCATGGGCGATGTCTTCGGGTTCGCCCATGCGTTTGGCGGGAATAAGCTTAATGGTCGCCTGTCGGGCTTCTTCGGGCATGGCATCGGTCATATCGGTTCGAATAAAGCCGGGCGCAACGGCATTGGCCGTAATGCCTTTCGAACCAAGTTCTTTGGCCCACGTTCGGCACATGGCCACTACGCCCGCTTTGGTGGCTGCGTAGTTGGTCTGCCCAAAGTTACCGTGCACCCCCACCACCGACGACGTACAGATAATGCGGCCGTACCCGCGCTCAACCATGTGCGGGACCACGGCTTTGGTGCAGTTGAATACCCCCGTTAAATTCACATCGATAACCTGCTGCCACTCGGCATGACTCATCTTAAGGAGGGTACGGTCGCGGGTGATGCCAGCGTTGTTCACCAGAATATCAATCTGCCCGTGCTGTTCCACTACCAACCGAACGGCTTCCTCAACGCCTGGCACATCCGTTACGCTTACCCGCATAAAGGTGGCGTCCCGACCCTGATCGCGTAGGGTTTGGGCTGTTGTCTCGCCCTCATCGAGCATATCCCAGATAACAACGGCGGCACCCTCGCGGGTGAAAATCTCGGCGGCAGACCGGCCAATGCCGCGTGCCCCACCGGTAATGATGGCTACTTTGTCTTTAAGGCGCATAAGGAGGACCTCACCCCCAGCCCCTCTCCTCTGAGAGGGGAGCCGCTTCGGTAGCTTGCCGTTGCGAAGCTGCTGTAAGCAGCTCCCCTCTCAGAGGAGTGGGGCTGGGGGTGAGGTAGTTTATTCAAACAGTAACATAATCAGTTCGGCAATGCAGGCGGGTTTGGTTTGGCCTTCTACTTCGAATACACATTCGATGATGGCGCGCACTCCATTCGAGCCTTCATTCGCCTGCTGAGGTTCGGCATGGTGCAGCCAGGCTTTCATGCGTACCCGACTACCACTGGGCACGGCGTTGGTGAACCGAATTTTGTTGGCTCCGTAGTTAATGCCCATCTTCACCGACTCCACCTTGTAGATCTTAGCCAGCAGGTGCGGAGCCAGTGAGAGCGTGAGGAAACCGTGGGCAATGGTCGTTTTATAGGGCGATTCGCGGGCGGCCCGTTCGGGTTCGAGGTGAATCCACTGGTGATCGCCGGTTGCTTCGGCAAACAGCCGAATCTGTTCCTGCGAGATCGTGACCCAGTCGGTTGTGCCAAGTTCCTGTCCGGCATGGGCCGCAAAGGCGTCGAGGTTAGGGAATGTTTGCATAGGGATTAGGCGTTGGAACCTATCATCCAACAACCACATTGTGTTGACATTTATCAAATACGGTTCGGGCCCAATCGTCTGGCTGGCCTTTCACGGCATTGGTCAGGACAGTAGCTGCTTCGAACCGTTTGCCGACCGGTTGGCGCAGACCCACACCATCTACAGCATCGACCTCCCCTTTCACGGTAAAAGCCGGAATACGAACTGGCCTGTGGTAATAACCAGCGCTTACTGGCAAAGTTTAGTCAGCGCGTTTACATCGGCTCATGGCATCGAGCGGTTTTCGGTGGTTGGGTTTAGCATGGGGGGGCGATTTGCGCTGGTTACCGCCCCGGCCTTCGCCGCCCAAATCGACGAAGTGCTGTTACTGGCCCCCGATGGGGTCACCCAAGACCCCTGGTTCAATCTGGCTACGTCGACCAGCGTAGGCCGGTTGCTCCTTCGTATTTTTCTAAACCACACTAGGCTGTTTCTAGCCCTGGGGCGGGGGTTGGTTTGGCTGGGTTTATTGAATGCAGGCCTGCTTCGTTTTGCGGAAGCCACCCTGAAAACGCCCGATCAACGCGACCAGATTTACCGCTCCTGGACGGGCTTTCGGACACTGCGAACCGACATGAGTGTTTTTACTCAGCTGATGGCTGCTTATGGCGTGCGGATCCGTCTGTTTCTGGGGCAGTACGACGCGGTGCTGCCCCGTCAGCACACCCGTCCGTTAGAGAACGCCGCTGCTTGTGAGGTAACGGTTACGGTGCTGCCTACCGGCCATACTTCACTGGTTCGGCGCGTGGGAGCACAACTGTAAATTTCGAAAAATGTTATTCTTACTTTTGCCCATACAATAGAGATATTCATATAGTTATCCACACTTTAGGAAAAATGCCTGTGGATAACGTAATTAATTGTGGATTACTCCATTTTACTCCCTTATACTAAAGCCTTACTTCAGTTCACAAGCAATGAACTTATCCATGATTATACCAGACGGAACAGCTTTTCTGCTAGCTAATGCGCTTGTAATTCCTCAATGGATCGTAATGATAGCAGCGCCACAATGGCGTGTTACCCAATGGTTGGTACGCAAGTTACTCATACCGGCTTTGCTGGCTGTACTGTACGGGTACTACCTGTTTACCAGCGTCGGTGGGTCACTCGATTTCATGTCGTTTGCAACGCTTAAAGAGGTAGTAAAGCTGTTTCAGCAAGGTGGTGAGCGCGTGATGCTGGCCGGATGGATTCATTACCTCGCCTTTGATCTGGTCGCTGGCTGTCTGATTCTGCGCGACGCCCAGCGACGGGGCATTGCCCACGGCTGGTTGCTTCCCTGTCTGCTACTCTGCTTCATATTCGGTCCCCTGGGCCTGTTACTCTACGTCGTAATTAAGGAAACAGTGTATCGCAAGTAACGTAAAGCTCATCTGTGAGCCTCAACAGGGCTGGTTACCGCTGGTTACCCACGCCCCCCTGAGCGGTTGCGACCCCAGTTAACCAGGCCAGAATTGGGGCCGCAACCGCTTCGGGATGAAAGAACAGATTGAAGTGGTCGCCGGGCGTTTCATGAAAGGGCTCGTCAGGGTAACGGAGCACATTATCGGGGCGGGTGTGAATGCGCAGATCCGGCGCGGCGGGGGGTACAGGAAAGGGAGCGAGCAACACGCGCAACTGCTGGTATACATACCTGCGCGACTGAGTCATCATGTTACCAATGAGGGTTGTATGCAGCTCCCGCGACTCCTCGAACGGATAAAGCTTCATCGTTAGCTTAGCAAACCACCGGCTCTGGGCTATGCCCAGATCGACCATCAGCTTTAGAACCCTGATGTCGCGGGTGAGGGTGAGCACTTTTTTAACGTCGGTGTACGAAGAAACAAGAACGGCACTACAGCCTGTGTGTGCCTTCAGGTTGGCCGCAATCCAGCCGCCCATCGAGTGCCCGATCACTACGTCGGTGGCCGTAATCTGGTGCGCCTGGGCCAGATATTGAGCCAGTGTCGACACGTTTACGGTACTGTCGACCGGATTCCACCGGGCAAACTCGTCGCGTAGGTTCAGTGTTAGCACCGATTCAGTGGGCAGCAACGGGGCCAGCTTATCGAAGATACTGGGGTCTTCGACGTACCCATGAATATAGATCAGACGGGGCATAGAGAGTAGGGCCATTAAGAGGGAATGACAACCGGGCAAGCCATGATCTGGTACAGACCCACCTGCACGGTAACGCCGCCCGAATCAGTACAGTGCCTATCGGCAGGAGACAGCGGTTTACCACCTACCTTCGTGGCAACAATTCGTTTGTTCAAGTGCCCGAAGCAACCGCTGACGCATTTATAACGTACCTGCCTGTAAATGGGTACGGACTGTTTCATTAGTGAGTTACCATTTTACCGCATATATCCCCCCATGTCCGTAACGATAGCGCCTCTTTCCGACTGTTTACCCCAGTTTATAGCGCAACAGAAACCGTCGCAGCTGGCGGTGCTGGTGGATACCAATACTGCCAGGCATTGTTACCCGCTTGTGAAACCACTGTTGCCAAAGCACACCCTGATCAGGATGCCGGCGGGCGAAAGCCACAAGCACCTGGCTACCTGCGAAATCGTTTGGGCGGCCCTTACCAAGGCCAATTTCGACCGGCACGGGCTGGTGTTGAACCTGGGCGGTGGCGTTATTGGCGACCTGGGTGGCTTTTGCGCGGCTACGTATAAACGCGGCATTGCGTTCGCCCAATTGCCCACTACCCTCCTCTCGCAGGTCGATGCCAGCGTTGGCGGCAAGCTCGGCATCGATTTCCAGGGGCTTAAAAATCATATCGGCGTATTCCAATTACCCGATGCCGTGCTGATCGACACGGCTTTTCTAAGCAGCCTGCCCGAACGGGAATTGCGCTCGGGCTTTGCGGAAGTGATCAAACACTGCCTCATCGCCGATGCCGATGAGTGGGTACGGCTGCGCCGATACGACCTTGAAGACCTTGACTGGAACCGGACAGTGGCTCACTCGGTGGCCATTAAACAGCGCGTGGTGGAGCAGGACCCTACCGAGAAGGGCCTGCGAAAGATTCTGAACTTCGGTCACACGCTGGGTCATGCCGTTGAAACCCATTTTCTGGATCGGCCAAAAGGTCGGCTGTTGCATGGTGAAGCCATTGCCGCCGGGATGGTGATGGAGGCCTTCCTGAGTTATAAGCTGGGTATGATCGAGGAAACGCTATTGCAGCAAATCGAAGAATACCTCTTTGCCGTATATGGTCGTGTCAGTCTGAAAATTGAGGATAGGGAACCAATCCTTGTGAACACCCTACAGGACAAAAAGAACCGGTCTGGTCAGGTACGTATGGCGCTGATCGACGGGCCGGGGCGATGTGCTTATGACATACCGGTGAGTAAGTCGCAGATGCGTCAAGCCCTTGATTACTATTGTGGTTAATAAATTATCACTTCATTGCATTATCGCTTGGAAACCAAACAATAGTTGGTAGATTGCTGTTGAATCCGTATAACATTTCCCAACACTTGAACTAATCACAATTCTGAGTTAACAACATTTACATCTATTATTATGAGCAGATTTTTTGGCTTGTTCGTTGTACTGGCTCTGGCTGGTTTAAGCATGGTATGCTGTTCGCCGGGAGGCAATAAGCTGTTTGTTGAGCATGATTACAGCTACGAAGGCCACTTCAAAGACTACAAGTCGTTCAACTTTCTGGAATGTGAATTTATTGATTCTACCCTACTCTGCTCCGACATACAGGATGCCATTCGGCACCAGATGGAAGCCCGGGGGTACCGTGTCAGTAACCGCGCACCAAACCTGCTCGTATCGTATAACATCTTTCGCAGCGACCTCCGTTTCCGGGGGTATCAGCAGCCCGTTATCAAAGACTGGGTGGTTCGTGAAGATGATGACGCTACCTACAAACGCGTCGATTATAACCTCGACGAAGGCACACTGATGATCTCGCTGATCGATGCCGAATCATATCAGGTTATCTGGAAAGGCTACGCCTCGAAAATGCTACGGAACGCAAACTTCAAGAACAACTACTTCAAAGGTATTGTGCGCTCGATCTTCGATCAGTACCCGCTGATGGCTACCAACAGTGAGAATACCGGCTTTGGTAGATAGATAAAAGCGGTCTACAGGTATAAAGTCTACAGGTCCAATGTTGCTTCTCAAACGAGTAGAGCAGCATTGGACCTGTAGACTTTATACCTGTAGACCGCTTTCAATAGCCCGCCATCTGCTCGTGCACATAACACCAGACCCACTGTTCACCAGGCTCAGCCGAAGATGCAACCGGGTGCTGAGTAGCTAAAAAATGCGCTGTCGCGTGTTTATTGGGCGACGAATCGCAGCAGTGAGTCTGCCCGCAGGTCTGGCAGGTACGCAGGTGAACCCACGAATCACCGGTCTTTACACATTCTTCGCAGACATAAGCCTGCGCAACCTTTACTGCCGTAAGCGCACTAAGTTCCTCACAGAGCCTGGGACGTATCATCGTTTGGGTAATTGGTGATTAGGGTAAATGGGTAACTAAGGTAAATTGGAATTGGCACGGCTACACGCATAGCGACCACTACTTATCACGCGCCAAATCACCCAGTTACCCAATCACCTAGTCCACCAATCCTCAATCGCCTTACTGATTCGGCTTGGTTTGCTGGCCATTGGGGCCGGTCTTTAGTGGGTCTTTGCCTGGACCTTCGGCGGTTTTGTTGCGCTTACTGGCATCACTGTACGAACCCGCTTTCTGACCACGCTCTGTGACGCTTACGTTCGTGGCTCCTGCTGAAGTCTGGCCGTTGCTGCCCGTTTTTTGTGCGCTGTTGGCCTGCCCAGCCGCCGACGCCTGATTCTGCTTCGCATCAGCATCCAGTGCGGTCGCCCGGCTCTTGGGTTTTACTGACCTGGCTGGCCTGGTACCCGTACCAGCCGCACCACCCGGCGAGGGCACACTAGCACTTCCTACTGACGTACTTCCCTGGGTGCGGAAAGGCCTGGTGGTACTCGATTCAGTATTGCCATTAAGAGTGCCTGTTCCTTTAGGTTTGGTCCGGGCGGCTGGCGTCACTGTCTCCGGCGACACGCTACCAGCCGCCACGCCTCCTGTGGCCCCTGCCGTAGTGCCTGGTTTGTTGCTACCCGGCGGTGCAGGATTGGTCGGTGAGGTTGGCGATAGGTTTGAGTTTCCTGACCGCGAAACGCCATCCTTCATTTTCTGACTGCCCCGCGTGCCAACATCCACGCCACCCTTTCGCTCCAAACCTTCCGTCGATGAGGTATTACGCTGTTTCACCGGTACGGGGTTTCCATTAACGGCGCGTTTGGGGTCTTGTTGGGTCTGGGCATAGCCTAGTGTAGTCAGGCAAAAGGCCAGCGCCAGGCTGGCCATCCATTGCTTCTTCATATCGCTGAGTCGTATAAAACGTTGCGCTATTAACCCATAGGTTATATAGAATGTTTGCGACACATTGGGTTAATCAACCCACTAGCAACGATTCGCCCCCATCGATCCAGATTGGTGTGCCGGTAATATGGCTGGCACGGTCAGAGGCCAGAAACAGGACCAGATCGGCCACCTGCTCAGATGTACCCGGCTTGCCGTCGGTCAGTGGAATAGAGCCTTCGATAAACTCAACCGGCTCTTTCACTTTTTCAAGATCCCGATGTTCGGTGTTATCGTCAATCTCGGTATCGATCGCCCCCGGACATACTACGTTGACCCGGATTTTGTCTTTTGCCAGCTCCAGGGCAATCAATTGCGTGAAGGCAACCTGCGCTGCTTTGGTGCTTGAATAGGCCGTTGAGCCCGTATTGGTGAATATCCGGGTACCGTTGACCGAGGCCGTAATGATAATCGAGCCACCCTGCCGCTTCAGCAACGGAACGCCGAAATGCACCGTCATGTACGTGCCCGTCAGGTTAATGTCGATGGTTTTCTGCCACTCTGCCGGCGTCAGTTCGTCGATGGGTGCCCACACGCCGTTAATGCCCGCATTGGCAAAAATGATGTCGAGCCGACCAAACCGCTTTTCCAGTTCGTGGTAAACCTGCTTCATGTCATCGGCACTGGCAATATCGGCGGTTAGGGCCAGCCCTTCGCTGCCCGCCTGTTCCACTTCCCGAATCGTCTGGTCCACTTCCTCCTGCGTACGGCTAATGGCCACAATTTTAGCCCCGGCTTTGGCCAGTAGAATCGCCGCCGCTTTGCCAATGCCCGACCCGCCTCCGGTAATCAGGGCCACCTTTCCTGCTAATTCCGTCTCGTTCATACCTGTTCTTTCTTTGCATAAGTCCAGGAACCGCAAAATGGTTGAGAACTCTTAGGATGAGGTACGCTGGCTATATTTACCGGCGGCTAAAGCGGGAAAAAGCACCCGTCGGTCTGTTTAACGAAGGCGATCTACCCCTCACGCTGGCTACCAGGCACTACTCACAATTTGGCTAAACGGGCCGTCAGGTAGCCCGATTAGGGTACGGGGCCATGGGCCTTGGCGGTCCTTTGGGTACGGCTGGGACGACCTGAGCACCTTTGTCTCGCCTGCTTTTACAACGGCGGCGCAGCTTGGCACCACGGCCACGCGCCGGGTGCGGGTTTCCAACGAAGAAGACTTTTTTCGGGATGTTGAACGGAGCTACCCCAACCTGCCTGCCGAGTCGGTCAGCTACGGAAACGAGTGGGATTTGTACCCGGCATCGATGAACGAAACTACCGATCAGGTACGTCGCGCAACGGAGAAACTCCGCACTGCCGAAGCCCTTGCTACCCTGGTTTCGCTGAAAGACAGCCCATTCGGCAACGACCTGACAGGCGCTCGCAAACGGGCCTGGGACGCCTATGGCCTCTATTGGGAACACGACTGGACGGCCGACGGACCCGTTACCCGACGCGAACGGGCCGACTGGCAGATCAGGCAGCAACGACAGATTACCGGGTACGTCGATACGCTGTATAGCCGGTCGGTGACTGCGCTGGGCAACAGCCTTAGCGCATCCGGCGGGGCTACCCGCTTCTATGTCTTCAACCCGCTAAGCTGGGTCCGAAGCGATGTAGCCGATCTCCCGGTCGACGTTGCTGGTCCGACAAAAGCTATCGACGTATCGACCAATAAAGAAGTGGCTAGTCAGGTGATTCGGAAAGGGGGCAGAACGTACCTGCGGATTTGGGCCGAAAATGTACCTTCGGTTGGCTACAAAGTAATTGAGCTGCGCAAAGGCGTACCAATCAGCCAGCCCCTTGCCGCGCAGGTAAACGGTGAGTTTATGCAGAATGCCTGGTATCAGCTACGGCTGCGGAAGTCGGGGGTAATCAGCGAGTTGACCGATCGTAAAGCGGGGAATCGGTCGGTTGTTCAGCCGGTGAATGGTCGGCTGTTCAACGATCTGGGTACGGCAAATCCCGATGCTGGCAATGCGCTTGTGGTTGAGAATGCGGGGGCGGTATCGGTCACGCTCAAAGCTGTTTCCAACGACCCCATTGCGCATACCGTACGCGTTACCCTCTATCATAACAGTCCACGTATAGAAGTTGAAGACAGTATTCAGGCCAATTTTGGCGACGTAAAAACCTGGTCCTTTTCGCTGAATCTGAACAACCCAACCACACATCATGAAGAACTGGGCGCGATTTTGACCGCCAAAAAGGCCATGCGGGGTGGCCATTACGCCAACAGGAATGCACGCTACGACTGGCAGACATTCAACCATTTCGCCGACCTCAGTGAGCCGGGTTATGGTGTAACGGTATCTAACCAGGATTGCAGCTTCTTCAAACTGGGCCAAAGCACGGTCGATTCGCTTTGGGAGACCTCGCCGCAACTGAATGCACTGGCCGGGGGCCAAGTAGATGGCGAGAAACTTGGCATTTTGAAACAAAACGGCGACACCGCCTTCCGGTATCAATTCGCTTTGAGAACGCACCAAACCTCATTCAATGCACTATCGGCCATGCGGTTTTCGCTCGAACATCAGAACCCGCTCGTAACGGGGGCCATTACCGGTCCGGCCAATAGCGATCCGGCCACGAGTTATTCATTCCTGGCGGTTTCCGATCCGGGTGTTTTGGTATGGAGTCTGAAGCGAGCCGAAGAGGGCATCAAACGGGGCGTTATTGCCCGGTTATGGAATCTCAATACCAAGCCGACGAGGGCTACGCTCAAACTCGCCAAACCCATTCGGCAGGCCTGGCAAACGTCGCATGTTGAAACAGACGAAACTACTATGAAACCAACCGCCGGTCAGTTGAAGGCTACGTTTTCTCCGCAGCAGATCAACAGCTATCGATTGGGCATAGATGTGCGCTAACCTGGCCTGTTACCCATCATCAACACAGCCCTTATGCCGATGACTCCTGTTTTTCAACGTGTACTGGCAGGCCTTATGGCCTGTCTGGGATTGGCGGGTCTGAAGCTGAACAGCGTTGAGTCCGGTGCCGACTGGCCGGAATATAACGGCGATGGACAGCGCAGCCATTATTCGCCCCTCAACCAGATTACGCCCGGCAATATACAGCAATTGAAAGTCGCCTGGAGCTATGCGTCGGGCGGGGCCGATACGGTTCGCAATAGCACGCAGATGCAGTGCAATCCGATTGTCGTGGGCGGCATCCTGTACGGCGTATCGGCGAATACGCAGGCGGTTGCGATCGATGCGGCTACGGGGAAAGAAATCTGGCGAACCCGGCTGCCTGATACAGACGGCACCACCAGCCGGGGCGTCACCTACTGGGCAGAGGGCACCGACCAACGGATTTTTTTCGGTGCGGGTAACGGACTCTACGCCCTCGATGCCAGGACGGGCGAGGTTATCCCGTCATTCGGGCAGGCCGGACGAATCAACCTGAAAGAAGGCATTGACCGGCCCGGCGCCGACAATTACGTAAGGGCCAATACGCCCAATACCATCTTCAAAAACTTGCTCATCGTTGGTGTCCGGGTGGCAGAAGGGGAAACGGCCCTGCTCGGCGATGTGCGGGCCTATGACGTACGGACCGGCCGCCTCGTCTGGACGTTTCATACCATTCCGCAACCCGGCGAGGTTGGCTATGCGAGCTGGGTACCGGCAAATCCCCGTCAGCGGCTGGGTGGGGCCAATGCCTGGGCCGGAATGGCTATCGACCGGGGGCGGGGCATCGTTTACGTACCCACGGGCTCGGCGGCGTATGACTTTTACGGCGGTAACCGGAAAGGCGATAACCTCTTTGCCAACTGCCTGCTGGCGCTCGACGCCGCGACGGGCAAACGGCTGTGGCATTTCCAGTTCGTTCACCACGACATCTGGGATCGTGACCCACCGGCACCGCCCAATCTGCTGACGGTTGTGCAGGGCGGCAAGCGCGTCGATGCCGTGGCCCAGATTACCAAGCAGGGCCATGTGTTTGTCTTCGACCGGGTAACGGGTAAGCCACTGTTCCCGGTGGTTGAAAAAGCGTTTCCCAATGATGGTGTCGCGGGTGAGCAAACGAGTAAGACGCAGCCTATTCCGCTGAAACCGGCCCCGTTTACCCAACAGACGTTTACCGAGAAAGACATTAACCCCTGGGCGTCTGACCGGTCCGTCATCGTGGACATGCTGCGCAAAGCCCGCACCGGCAGCCCGTACATACCGCTCACGGCCGAAACAACGGTCTTCTTCCCCGGCACCGATGGCGGCGCCCAATGGGGAGGGGCTGCAACTGATCCGGAGGGAACGATCTATATTCCCGCCAAACAGAACCCCTGCTTCTCGACGCTCATTCTAAAGGAACAACCCGTTGCCACCGCCCTGGCCACGAACGCTCAGGTATACAAGGCGAACTGCGCTGCCTGCCACGGTACCGACCGACGGGGCAACCATGATGGGTCGTACCCGTCGTTGCTGGGTATTGGTAAACGCCTTTCAACAGATGCCATCGACCAGGTGCTGCTGAAGGGGCGGGGCATGATGCCGTCTTTCTCGCACCTGCCCGAGGCCGAGCGCAAAGCCATTGTCGATTACCTGCTGGATAAAGGGAGCGCCGCGCAGTTGGTTCGGACGCAGAAAAACGACGTGCCTTATCAGCATACCGGCTACAACCGCTGGTACGACAGCAAGGGCTATCCGGTGAGTGCGCCACCCTGGGGTACGTTAACGGCCATTGACCTGAACACGGGCGAACACCGCTGGCAGGTGCCCCTGGGCGAGTACCCCGAACTCCGCGCCAAAGGCATTCCGGCCACTGGCACCGATAACTACGGCGGGCCGCTGGTGACCGGGAGTGGCTTGTTGTTCATTGCCGCCAGTAAAGACGCCACATTCAGGGCTATCGACAAAAAAACGGGGAAGACCATCTGGCAGGCAGCCCTGCCGACAGCTGGGTACGCTACGCCCGCTACCTATTCGGTGGGGGGCAGGCAGTTTATTGTTATTGCCTGTGGGGGCGGCAAGCTAAAGTCGAAATCGGGCGACAGGTACGTTGCCTACGCCCTGGACCAGCGGCACTAGCTGATAGACCTGGTATCATTTGTCATCCATTCGGGCAAGAATCCGCTTCATTTGGGCAATCTCCCGCTCTTGTGCGTCAATGATGTCCTGAGCTAGTTTTTTCACCTCTGGGTCTTTTAAATCGGCGTTTTTACTCACCAGAATAGCGATCGAATGGTGAGGAATCATGGATTGCATAAACCGCTCGTCATTAATGAATACCTGGTTCCTGACGCCGAGCAGGGCAACCGCAAACAGGGCTACACTCCCGGCAATAATAAGTGCGTTCGTTTGCGGGTTCCGGTACATCGACCGCATGAACAACAGCATGACTACCGCCATTGTTGCAATCATGAGGGTGGTCATGTAAAGACGATTCGTACTTAGATACAGATGGTCGGCTTTCTCCGTATTCAGATACATTGTCAAATGCATGATAACGAAGGATACGGCGAGCATTAAAAAGAATTTCCGATAAGGCCCTGCCCCCCTTTTGTCGTGATTCATTTTGGGTGATTCCATGAAAATTACCGTCTACTGGTTGACTGATTTGCTCAGGAAACGCCTGGCAAGCAGCAATTGTTTACCGGTAAGTAACTTTGGTTGCCTTAATGGTTAATAAAGAAGGGGAACAACGCAGCAGGAGTGGCTGGGTCGATTTTGAGCGAAAACTACCGCTTTATCAGCCACAGACCACTACCTTTTCCGTCACTGCCGGTTGAGACCTTAAATGCGGTATATTCAATGCGGTATAGCCATTTACGACGCCACAATGAATCGACGTTTCAGCCTCGGTAGCCCGATCTGCCTCATGCTGTTTTTACTTTTGCCTGCGTTACCCGGACAGGCACAGGTGGTGCAGGCTGATACCATTAGGGTCGGTCCGCCGCAACCGCCGTCACCAACGCGGCGGGAGCCCAGCCGCCTGAAGGCAGCCTTGATGCGAAACATCACCACTGTGGAGGTGGCCGATTCCCTGCTTGCGCTGTCGCGGCAGCAGGGGTCTGTAGCGGGACAGGTGCTAGCGCTTTGCCAGTTGGCCAGTTTACAAATCCAGCAGCAGCCCCAACAGGCAAACGCCCTCTTGCAGGAGGCGCAGCAGCTAGCCGACCAGCTCCGTGATTTCAGAGAAACGGGCTGGCTCATGGGGCAGGTGGCCAGGATTCAGGCCCATATTTCGCGCACGGCCCCGGCCTCATCGGTGGCTTTTTCGCCCGTTATCGAGGCCCTGGGCCGAACAATGGGGGCGGCTACGACCATTCGCGGACGGGGCAAAGACGGAACAATGTATGTTGAATCACCTGCCGCCATTGAGAAGCGTTTCTTCGAACGGCGGTCATTACCCGAGCGTTCGGGGGATTTTATGACCCTGCCTACCGAGCCAACCTTTGACCCGAACAGGCCGCGTTACGTCCGGATGAAACCCGATTTTGTCGACCGGCTGCTCGATACCCTTATCCGCTTCGATAAAAGCAGCCCACAGGTCGTTCGTCAACTGACGGCCCGCAAGAAGCTCCGCGACTCGAGCCAGGTACTCAGTTCCGCATTTGCCAGGCAGGGTAATTACGCCCAGGCGTATCGGTATTTCCTCCAGTACACGGCCTATAAAGACAGCCTGACCGCCGAGGCAACCAGTCGGCGGCTGGCTTCACTGGCCTACAAACAGGATCTGCTGAAGAAGGAATCCCAGATTCAGCTCCTGACCAAAGATCGACAGTTGCGCGAACAGGACGCCAACCGACAGCGTCAGTATGTATTGGGCCTGACCGGCTGCATTGCCCTGTTGGGGGCTTTTTCGGTGATCCTGAGCCGGAGTAACCGGGCCAAACAACTGGCCAACAGCCAGCTGAGCGAACAGAAAGAAGCCCTTCAGGCAACGCTGGCTCAGTTGAAAACGGCGCAGACGCAACTTATTCAGGCCGAAAAGATGGCGTCGCTGGGCGAACTGACCGCCGGTATTGCGCATGAAATTCAGAACCCCCTGAATTTCGTGAACAACTTTTCGGAAGTCAGTGCGGAGCTGGTCAACGAGTTGATGGACCAACGGCAGCAGGGGCAGCGCGATGAGGAGCTGGAGCACGATCTTCTGAGCGATGTGCAGCAGAACCTGCAAAAGATCAATGAGCACGGCAACCGGGCCTCATCGATCATAAAAGGGATGCTGGAACATGCCCGCACTACCGGAAGGCATAAAGAGCTGATCGACCTGAACGCACTGACGGAAGAATACGCCAAACTCGCTTATTACGGCATTCAGGCCAGAGATAAATCGTTCGACGCCAAACTGACCATCCTTCCCAACCCGGCACTGGGCAACGCTATGGTGGTACCGCAGGAAGTGGGGCGGGTTATTCTCAACCTGGTCAATAACGCGTTCTACGCCGTGCAAAAGCGGCAACAGACCGCTGGCCCCGACTATCGGCCTGAAGTAATCGTTCAGTCGAAGCGGGAGGGGGATCAACTCAAGATTACGGTCAGAGACAACGGAACCGGAATTCCCGCTTCAATCAGGCAAAAGATTTTTCAGCCCTTTTTTACCACCAAACCGGCCGGGCAGGGTACCGGACTGGGGCTGTCGCTCAGTTATGACATCATCACCAAGGGGCATGGCGGCACCATGACGCTGCACAGTGAAGAAGGCCAGTTTACGGAGCTGACCCTGACCCTGCCAGCGGCTGTTTAACCTCACCTGTGGCCCCATTTCCCTTGGTAGGGGCTTATCAACCGGCATCAGGTTCAGGCTAAAGAACGGTAAACCCGGCGGTGGGGTGGCTTTACGTTGCGTGGCCCTGCCGCTACAGATAGAACCCCCTCACCGCCGTCCGCCATTGCCCAATCACTCACCTATTCTCAGCCCCAACATGAGCCAACTGACCCGCCGATCGGCCCTGAAAACAACCCTCGGTGGCCTGTCAGCGGCCCTGCTCGGCACCTTGCCGGGTTTCGACAGTAAGAAACCCCGGCTTTCGTTTTCCACCCTCGGTTGCCCGAAATGGGATATAGCCACGATTCTTGACACGGCTAAAGCAGCGGGTTATCAGGCGGTTGAGTTTAGGGGGTTGATGGGTGAACTGGATCTAACCAAGAGCCCGGCGTTTGACACCGCCACTCACATCAACGAGACCCGTACCCAGTTTGCCGACCGGGGTATCGGCATCTGTAACCTGGGCTCATCGGCCCAGTTGCACCATGCCGATGCCACTAAGCGTACCCGGAACCTGGACGAAGCACGCCGGTTCATCGATCTGGCGCATGCGCTTAACTGCCCCTTCGTGCGGGTTTTCCCGGATCAGCTTCCCCCCGACCAGAATCGGGAGACAACGCTTCAACTCATCAGTGATGGCTTGCTGGAACTGGGCAATTACGCGAAAAACAGTCAGGTAACGGTGCTGCTCGAATCGCATGGCGAACTCACCCGCTCCGACTTGTTAACCCAGATTATGCAGGCAGCCAAACACCCCAACGTGGGCCTGATCTGGGACATTGTCAACATGTGGGCCGATGCTCAGGAAGCACCGGCGACGGTGTACGGCAAACTGAAACCGTACATCAGGCATGTTCACGTTAAAGATGCCCGCATTGTGGCCGGGAAACCTCAGTATGTGCTTTTAGGTGAAGGCGAGGCTCCGCTCCGCGAAGCCATCAACGCCCTGAAAGCGGGAAGGTACGATGGCTACTACAGCTTTGAGTGGGAAAAGCGCTGGCATCCCGAAATTGATGAACCTGAGCGGGCCATTCCCCACTACCCAACCGCGATGAAGGCCTATTTCTAATCCACTATCCTGATGACCATACCCGACCTCCGACTGTGGCAACGTGAACTCAGTCAGGAACTGAAGGGTATTCTGGCCTACTGGCAACGGTATGCGCCCGACCCAATCAACGGGGGATTCTACGGAACGGTGGGGTATGACAATGTACCCAAACCTGACGCGGCCAAAGGGGTGGTGCTGAACAGCCGCATTCTCTGGACGTTTTCGGCGGCGGCCCGCCACACCCAGCATACCGATGAGTACCTGCCCGTAGCCAGGCGCGCGTTCGACTACCTCAGCACCTACTTCCGCGACCCGGAGTACGGCGGCGTTTACTGGATGGTCGATGCAAAAGGTCAACCTTCTGACGACAGCAAGCAGCTATACGGCCAGGCCTTTGCGGTGTATGGCCTGAGCGAGTACTACCACGCATCCCGGCATAAACCGGCGCTCGACTTTGCCCAGGCCATTTACCGCGACATGGTGAAACACGCCTACGATCCGGCGACGGGCGGGTTTGTCGAGGCCTTCGCCCGCGACTGGTCGGAGGCTAAGGCCTACGCCATTGCGCGCAAAGACAACGGCGAGAGCAAAACCATGAATACCCACCTGCACATTCTGGAAGCCTTCGTCAGCCTGCTTCGGGTATGGCCCGACGCTGGGCTAAAAAAGCAGGTGCGCGGACTGATCCATACGTTCCTCGATCACATCATCGACCCGAAAACGCACCGGATGGTCCTGTTCCAGGGCAGGAATTGGGAACCCCGACGGACGGGTATCAGCTACGGGCATGACATCGAGGCCTCGTGGCTCCTGCTCGAAGCAGCCGAGGTGCTGCATGAAGCTGATCTGCTCACGAAGGTTCGCAACGAGTCGGTGCTGATGGCGCGGGCTGCCTTGTCGGGCCTGGACCCCGATGGTGGCATGAACTACGAATACGAAGGTCCCGACGAGCGGAAGCCCACGCAACGTTCTGACAGCGGCCATTGGAATCGCGAACGGTCGTGGTGGGTGATGTCCGAGGCCATGGTTGGGTTTATGAACGCCTACCAACTCACCAAGGACAAGCTGTTTCTCGACAAATCAGCCGATAGCTGGGACTACACCAGGAAGCACCTGCTCGACACCAGGAACGGAGAGTGGTTCGCCGGGGTCGACCAGACGGGCAAGGTGCTGAGAAACACCAAAATCAGCGCCTGGAAATGCCCCTACCATAATGGCCGCGCCTGCATGGAGACTATGGAGCGAATCGGGAAACTGATTGACCGATGAAATTCGGCTCGTATTAAACGCATTCAGAACGTCATTGCCCCTCCGGAATAGTCTGGTGCGTGTGCATCCTCCTCAGATCGAGACGGGGTTGTACCGACTTGAAAACGACTGGTACTACTCGTCGATCCGAGGCTGTTTATTGAGGGGGGACGTACCTGTTATTCTGCCGGGCAAACCAGCGTGATTTGGTTTAGTGGCACAAGTAGACAAGTAGCGTTGATAGTGATCCCCGGCGTCAAACATGGCGCTACGCAACTGTCAACCTACTTTCCGCTCGCTGGAGCAGGCATGGCGGGCTGAAACTCCTTCACATACGTACCCGCCTTGAAGGTGTCGAAGGGTTCTTTAGTCTGGTAATTTCCGCCGAAATAGGTGACGACCTGATGAAACATCCGCGGCTCCAGGTAACCGGCGATGGGCTGGATCATGGCCATTTTCTCGTCGAGGAAGACGGTGGATGGGTAGCTCATTTTTCCCTGCAACAGATTAATGGCCAACTCATGGGTGTTGCCTTGTTTGCGGAATGTCTGCCCACCAACGGTAATGTCGGCGTCCTGTTCGGCATCCAGCTTTACGGCGTAGAAATGCTCGTTTACATACTCGATGATGGCGGGCTGGGTAAACGTGCGCTGATCCATGACCTTACACCAGCCGCACCAGCCCGTGTACACGTCGATGACGATTTTGCGGGGTGCCTTCTGATTTAGCTCATAAGCCTGTTTGAAACTCACCCAGTTTATCTTTTTGCTCTCACCCACAGCAGGCACTGTTTCATTCAGGTTGGCAGAAGGGCGGAACGAAGGGAAAAAGCCAACGAGCAGTAGGATAAGAAAAAGAGCAGATAGGCGCATGGCTGAGCTTGTTAGATACACAACAAATATGGCTTAATAACGGCAAAAAGTAGGCCGACATTGTCGAATTTCGGGTAGCCAGCTCCGTATGATTACCCTTTACATGAGTAGTTCCTTGCTCGACTGGTGCCGCCGTTTATTTTTGATACCAACCAGATGGGAGTTATGCGGATATCGAGCCTTGCCGGTTTATTTATTTTTTTCTGGCTGTATAGCCCACAACTGGCCCGTGCACAGACAACCGATGTGGTGCTAACCCTGGCCGACGATCCCCGCGTTGTCATACCAATCGATGGTGCCTTGGAAATTTACGTTGATTCAAGCCGTCGGGAACCGGTCACCGGTGTTCGCCACAAGGCCTTTGTGCCCGTCGGCCGCACAGTACCCAATGTTGGCTACACAGGTAATACGGCCCATCCTAATCCGATATGGCTTCGGTTTCGACTACAAAATGCCACCCGCCATTCTGCTCAGCTTTATGCCCATGTCAACTTCTGGTGTTTCGATTCGCTTCAGCTCTTTGTGGTCGATGCTGCCCGCGACTCACTGCTGACCACCTCGCCGGTACTGGGCTGGCGAACTCCCGTTGAAGCCCGACCTGTGAATGATCGGGACTTTGTCTTTCCATTCACGATAGGGCCCGGTGCCGATTGCCTGATCTATTTGCGGGTTTACAAGCTGAGGGGTACCCAACTAATACCGATATCGCTTTGGTACGAGAGCGGCTATGTAGCCAACAGGCCCGCTGAATACCTGTTTTGGGGCGGGGTTCTTTTCTCGCTGCTATTCGTAACGGCAATGAGTCTGTTCTTTTTCATTACCACGCGTGATCCTATCTACTGGAGCTACATGTTCTGCGTACTGTGCCTGATCGGGTTCTTCTCCATCAATGGCGGGTTCATGAATCAGTTTGCGTTCGACGCCCAGTTCTGGTTTCCACGTCAGAATATTTACTTCCTGTTTCCACTGCTGCTTTTTTATTCCCATCTGGTCTTCGTTCGCACATTTTTACCCTTGAAAAGAACGTCGGCGCGGTGGCTACACCGGCTCGGAGCAG
Organism: uncultured Cytophagales bacterium; assembly: GCA_963750355.1. Classification (GTDB taxonomy): domain Bacteria; phylum Bacteroidota; class Bacteroidia; order Cytophagales; family Spirosomataceae; genus Fibrella. The sequence continues at coordinate 123,844 of CAVVQL010000001.1, forward strand.
TGGTTATAGTGGCGGGTCTAGCCTGTCTGCTCTTACTCGCAGGCGAGCGATGGGTGACCTACCCACCCGGTCTGGAACGTGCCTTTATGCGCATCTTCACGGTGGTTTACTGGTTGCCAATGCCGGTAATTTTCTCGTTTGTGGCTGTCAGTATTAGCGGGCGGTATTACGTAGCCGCAGGTTGGCTTTATCTGGTAGCCGTGTCGCCTTTTTACCTGCTCAACTTTGGGCAGGTGTTAGCCAACTTCGGGCTGATACCAACCTACGGGCCGTTCGTCAACTTCAAGTGGTATGCTGTAGCCGCCTTGTTTGAAGTACTCGCGTTAACCTTCGGGCTGGCTTATCGCTACAAGATGATGCGCGATCGTACTGATAAACTGTTGCGGAAGCAGCGCGAGCAGGAGCGTACTTCGCATGCCAGCGAGGTGCAATCACTGGCGCTTAGAAACAGCATGCTGGAGGAAAAAGAGCGTATTGCGCGTGATCTCCACGATAACGTAGGCGCGCAGATATCGCTCATGATAACCAGCTTATTGCATATCAGCCGACAGGCCGAACAGGTGCCTGCTACTGATGGGTCGCCGGGCAGAGCGCCGGATGATAGCCGAATGCCCCGGCTGGCCGATGAACTGCGCTCGGTGGTTGGCTATGCCCGAGAGGCAATCCGAACGCTCCGCGAAACCATTTGGGCCATTAATCAGGAGAGCTTCACCATTGGCGAGTTCGAGGAACGGCTGAACCAGTACGTAAACCGATACGTGCAGCAGGTCAACGGATTGGAAGTTGAGGTGCACATAGAAGGCCCGGTCAGTGAGCCGCTGTCGTCAGTGCAGGTGCTCAACTTCTTCCGGATTGTGCAGGAAGCGCTCAGCAACGTAGTAAAGCACGCTCAGGCTACGCACGCCGACGTTCGGTTAATTACCCATCCCGACGGGGCTTTTCATCTGACGATCCACGATAATGGAGGTGGACTGACCAGCAACGGCAACAGTGAGGACGACCGGCATTACGGTATTCAGAACATGAAGCGGCGAGCCGACGAGCTGGGCGGTTACTTCCGGATCTATAACCATAACGGTACCGTTGTCGACGTGGTCAGACAGAGCGTTGAAAATGCGTAGACTGCCTGATGCCGATTGCTCCGATCACTCTTTCGGGAGCAGCAGAGGGTGGAAACGCAGGCCTTTTACGGGGTTATATTCCAGCGAAGGCGCGGCAATCTTGAAGAACTGCACCGTGCCAACAAACCGTTGCCAGGGCAACGGCCGCAGCGGATCAGGCTGGTTAATGCGGGCCAGGTCTACATCGGGCGAAAGAAAGAACTGCCGAAAGCGCCTGAACGTAACCGGGTTCCCGTCAGCATCGGTCATGGGTGGGTTTTCGTGGCCCCCGGTCATGCCACTCCCACTGTAGCCCAGATCGAGGTTGAGCCAGCGCGGAAAGTCAGGCCCAACCGGTAGGGTCGAGGCCAGATTGACCGATAGCCAGTATTGTTGTCCGTTGTAATCTTTCAGCATTTGCTGGCCGGTAGTTTTACCCAGCAAATTGGGCCGAAAAGGCGGGTAGATCGTTTTTCGGAAGCCATACTTCATGCTCACGATCTGCTGGCCTGCGCCAAACTGCTGCCCCATAAACAGGGCCGTGCCGGCTACGTTGGCTACCATATCTCCCTTTGAAAAGCCCCAGCCTTCGGCATGCCCGTCGTACACCTCGAGGGTCGTTTGAAACAGTAAGGCCAGCAAACCTCCGGTCAGAATACTGGCCCGCTCATCAACACCGCTCCACCGCATCAGCTCGTAGCCGCCCCGGCTCATGCAGTAGGCCGTGGCCACATGGCCCACTTTGTCCATTTGAAGCCATTCCCGGTTGTCGTTGAAGGTGTGGAAAGGGATCTTTTTAGTATACCACTGCTTCCGCAATAGCAGGGTTGTAACCGTGTAAAACGCCGCTGTACTCACCATTACGCCAATAAATCGCCCTTTGTTGATACCCGATTCGCCCGGAGTTGTTGGCAGTGGCATTGGCTGCGACTGCGCGGGCCGAACAGGCAAGAGCAGCAGGGCAACGAAGAGCAGAAAGTAACTCCGACCAATCATGGGTCAAACCTACAGTGAAATTGACGAACCTACCGAACAGGTAAATAAAAAAGCGTGTGAACGCATACGGAAGGTGACCAGTATAGAGTTAAACGGCTACCAGGAACAAACTCCTATCCCTCACCCCTTTATGCGCTTCATGTACTGCCTCCTGTCGCTGCTGCTCAGCACATCGGCAGCCTTCGCTACCCACTATTTCGGAGGCTATATCCGGGTCACGCCTGTTGCGGGTCAAAGTCTGGCTTATCGGATCACGGCCACCATGTATTACGTTCCTTCTAGTGGCGTAGCAGTGCCAACTAACGATCTGACTATCTGCTTTGGAAAAGGTGAAGAAGAGCGATTGGTACCACGAAGTTCCTTCCGGGCTTTGCCAGGGGAGAAAGCAATTCTGATCAATGAGTACGTGGCTACGTACACCTATACGGGACCGGGCGTTTATACTATTCAGGCAACGGGCTCAAACAGAACCGCCGCCCGCAATGCAGGCAACGGGGAACAACCCTATTTACTTCAAACGACGATACTGATTGGTGCAGGCAATAGTAACCAGACGCCACTACTCTTATCGCCCGCAACCGGACTGCAAGCGGCAATTAATCAGCGTGTTGCGCTGTCACTGGCTGGTACTGACCCTGATGGTGATAGCCTGACGTACTCGCTGGCCTACCCACTCACGACAATCAGTCCGGCGTCGACGTTAGCCGGTAATTGCAACGTAGCTTCTGCACTACGCCCTTACCAGTTTCCTAACGATGTTCGGCAGGCGGGTACGTACCGGCTCAATTCGCAGACAGGTCTGCTTAACTGGGATGTACCTGTTGAGCAGGGACAATATGCCATTGCCATTATGGTTTCAGAATGGCGACTTGGGGTTTTAATAAGCCAGACGCACCATGAACTGATTTTAACGGTTGTTGATCGGGGTGGCACACCAGTAACGCCACCAGCCTACGAACCGGCGCAGCTAGCCCTGATCACGGCGATTCCAGACGCTGATCGGGATGGGCTGTCGCTGCTGGTTTCACCGAACCCGGTAGCCGGTGGACTCATTCAAGCGAGGCTGCTGATTAGTCGGGCTCAGTCTGCAACCATGGAATTGCTAAACAGCCAGGGTCATATTTACAAGACGGTTCACCTGGATCAACCCTCGAAACAGCATCAGTACGCGTTTGACCTGGCCGGGCAACCCGCCGGGCTCTATCTGATCCGGGCCAACAGCGGTGGGCGGCAGGTAGTGCAAAAAGTGCTGAAGCAGTAGCTTAAAACAGCTGCTTCCAGGTACCCTTCATGTAGTTGTATTTGATCGTGCTGGGCAAGGCTTTCCACCAGTATTTCGATACCTCGACGGCGAACGAAGGCTGCATATAGCAGTTGATGGCACAGCCTTCGCAGGCTGGTAAACGCCCTTCCAGTGCTACCAGCTTTTGTACTTCATCGGACTGATACAAGTTACGAAGCTGACCATTGATGGGAAAGCTTTTCAGACCCAGATGATAGCAGGGAAGCACCAATTCGTTCTGCGGCGAAATAACCAGGGTTGTACTGGCCGCCCGGCAAATCGGTTTATCAATATGGTTACCCCCATCCCGGCGAAGCTGCACGAAGCCGTCATTGAGGTACACACCCGGCTTTTTTCCCCAGTCGGTCAAGCGCTGTAAGGCGCCCTCCGACAAGGCTTCGCCCGTATCCACGGTATTGTACGCAAAGACGGGATTGAGAATCAGGACCAGCCCGTTTGGTTGGCAGATGCGGTTATACATCGCCTCGATCTGGTCGATAGTATGCTCGAAAACAGTGAACAGTATGTCGGGGCGCTCGCCGAGTCGTCTGGCAATGGCGATCGACTCCATTACCTTGTCGAAGCAGCGCACGCCGCGCCCTTTGTCATGTTCGTCGGTATCGGGCGAATCCAGCGAAAAATGAAGCATATCAACCAGGCCACGCAGGCTGTCGGCCTGTTTCGGATAGAGCAAGCCGTTGGTGGTTACGGTTGTAATAAACCCCTGTTGCTTCGCTTCGGCCAGTAGCTCAGGCAGTTGGCGATGTAGCAGCGGTTCGCCCCCCGTAAAATCAATGACCCGTACCCCCAATCGTTTTAGGTCACGGAAATTGTCGCGGGCATGGTCGATTGTGACATACGGCGAAGGCCGCTCCCAGATGTCGCAGAAACTACACGTAGCGTTGCAGCGGTACGTTACGTAATAGTTACACAAAACCGGGTGTCGAACGAGGCGCATGAAACGAAACTGTTAAAAATGTCCTCTGTCTTCAGTCGTCTGTCCTCTGTTGCTCCGCTTCTTAGCAAAGATGATGGTGTAGCAGCGCAACAGAAGACTGAGGACTGAAGACAGTTTGACCAGCGTTAGCAGATCATTCTCAGCAAACTCGCCAGCTTGTCTTTCAAATCTTTACGATCGACAATGAAGTCGAGGAAGCCGTGTTCCAGAACGAATTCGGCGCTTTGAAAGCCTTTCGGCAGGTCTTTTCCGATGGTTTCGCGAATGACGCGTGGACCCGCAAAACCAATGAGTGCGTTGGGTTCGGCAATGTTGAAATCGCCCAGCATGGCGTACGAAGCAGATACGCCGCCCGTTGTTGGGTCAGTCAGCAAGGATATGTAGGGAACCCCGGCCTCTGACAACCGGGCCAGCTTGGCCGATGTTTTTGCCATTTGCATCAGCGAGAAACCGGCTTCCATCATGCGTGCTCCTCCCGAACGGGAAATCATCAGAAAGGGCGTTTTGTTGGCTAGCGCGTAGTCGATCGCACGGGCAATTTTTTCGCCGACCACTGACCCCATCGACCCGCCGATGAAATTGAAATCCATGCAGGCAATGGTTATTTCAAGCCCATCCATCGACCCGTAAGCCGTTCTAACGGCATCTTTCAGGCCTGTTTTGTCGATGGTAGCACGAATTCGGTCGGGGTATTTTTTCGTGTCGGTAAATGACAGGGGGTCTGCCGAGGTGATGTTTGCATCCAGTTCAGTGAATACATTCTCATCGAACAGAATAGAGAAATAGGCCTCTGAGCCAATTTTCTCGTGAAAGTTGCAATGCACACAGGTGTAGGCATTTAGCTTGTGTTCGCGGGTGTGCATCACCTGCTTGCAACTTGGGCACTGGTACCACAACCCGTCGGGAGCCTCCCGCTTCATCTCGGTTGGGGTCTGAATACCCTTATCTTTACGTATAAACCAGGACATAATTATTGTCTTTGCAATGGCCTTTCCCAGCGAACCCGTTGACACCTTGAGTCACGTTGCCCGTTTCTGATCAATGGAAAGGTAAAGATACGAAGGAAATGAGGCGTGTGGCCTCACCGCCTTAGACTAGGATCGGATTCATCGGCAGAATGGCTTGGTTTAGTCGCTGGAATAGCTGCTTTTTGCCGACCTTACCCTTAGCTAAAGTGCCATGAAATACGCTCGTTGAGCCGGTTCGTGGCGTTCAATGGCGTAGCGAAGGGCCGTGCGTGGAAGGTGGCGAATGTGGTCGTGCAGAAATTCGTCAAGGGCTATCTGGTTTCGCTTCCCCACTTCGCGGAGCATCCAGCCCATGGCTTTGTGAATCAAGTCGTGTTTGTGGGCAATGAGCTTTGCTGCCAGGGCGAACGTATCGCTAAATTGATGATGGCGAATAAACTGCAGGGTCGTGACAAGGGCAATGCGTTGGCTCCAGAGGTGGTCTTCATCGGCCAGTTCATAAAGTACCGACCGGTCGCCGGTAAGCATAGGCAGGCCGAGTAACGTAGGGCATGAGTTGTCGACCAAATCCCAATTGTTCACGTACCTGCGACTGGCAACATACTGGTCGGCAAGTTCCTGTCTGAGCAGACTACCTGCTTTTTTGGCTTGTAGGGTCCAGATAAGCAGACCAGTCATGCGGCAGTCATGATACGGGTCCCGAACCAGCCGTTCTGTTTCCGAACGTGGTAAATTGGCAAACTGGCGCGCGAGGGCACGCTGTTGAGGCATTGATAAGCCTAAAAAAACGTCACCCTCGCCGTATTGGCCAGGGTGCGTTTTGAAAAAGCGTGATACCGATACGGCCCGTTCGGGCTGTTCGAGGGCCATAATCGCCGCCCGAACAGTAGTGTAGTTCATCGGTCAATCGAAGAGCCGGGTACGGATGATCTCATGATCGGGCAACAGGGGCATCTCGTGCAGTACCACGCGGTGGCGGCTGAAGGCAGGCGCTTCCAACTCACGTTCGCTAAACCGGTTGTTCAGAAAATCATTAATCAACTGGCGAATCTCTTCCGGATCTTCCTGCCGCGTTGGGTTCAGGCTTATTCCGTTATGACCACTGTAGCCAACACCAGACAGGCCGTTGGCGAAGGCTCCCGAAGGCGGCAACGTGGTAGGGCCACCATGGGTGAACGTAGGCGTACGCACCTCTACGTCGTCGGTAACCAGATCCGCCGCCAGAACGCTCTCTACCGGTTGCTGCTCAAAATTGTCAGGAACCAGTTCAGCCGAGGTGCCCGCATCGCTAAGGGGCGTGGCTACTACCGGGGAGGCTGCCACCAAACTGGTAGTTTCAAAACCAGCGGCGATAATCGTTACCCGCATTTTAGCACCCAGCGTATCATCGAATATGGCACCGATCTTGAACAGGCGGGCTTCTTCGCCGATCTTTTCAACGATGTAATTTGAAATGACCGTCTGCTCTTCCAGCGTTGCTTCATATTCTGAACTAGACGAGATAGTGAGCAGAATACGCTTAGCCCCCAGAATGTCACTGTCATTCAGCAGGGGCGAATTCAGGGCTTCCTGAATTGCTTTGAGGGCACGGTCTTCGCCTTCTGCATCGGCCGACCCCATCACCGACGGACCGGCCTGCTGCAATACCTTCTTCACATCCATGAAGTCGGTATTTACATCACCCCGGGTCGTGATCACCTCGGCAATACTTTTCACGGCCGTAGCCAGCACGTTATCTGCGTGGGCGAAGGCTTTACGAATGCTGAGCTTGCCATACAGATCGGCCAGCTTGTCATTCATGACCACCAGCACTGTATCACAGCTTTTCTTCAACAGCTCGATACCTTCGGCAGCCTGTAGTCGCTTGTCAATGCCTTCATACCGGTAGGGTGCCGTAACAACGGCTACCGTCAGCAACCCCATTTCGCGGGCAACCTCGGCCACCACCGGGGCCGCACCGGTACCGGTACCACCGCCCATACCCGCGGTAATGAAAACCATTTTAATGGCCCCCCCCAGCAGGTTGCGAAGCTCGTCAATGCTTTCAAGGGCGGCTTTTCGCCCCACTTCAACGTCCATGCCGGCTCCTTCCAGACCCGTACCAAGTTTGAGTTTCGTTTGCACATTGCTACTGATCAGTGCCTGCCGGTCAGTATTGCAAATGGCAAATTCAACATCTTTCACTCCCATTGTTACCATGTGCTGAACGGCATTGCTGCCGCCCCCGCCCACGCCAATTACTTTGATAATGGGGGCGTTTCCGTCGGGCAATTCGTAGGTAAATCCGTGGTCCAGCATAGCTTGATTTCGGAGTGGGGTTCGAGTAGTCATGAATGAAGTGGATAAGACAGAAGGCACTTCCTGGTTAAACGATAATTTTGCTATGTGGCAGCCAGTCAGTTAACGAAGTGGCCATATACCAATAAAAGCAGTTGACTTGTCAATCCCGATACGAGTCATTTACGTCGCCTAGTTTGGGATTGAACAGCTTCTTCAGCCAGTCAATAACACCAGCAGCGGGCTTCTCAGTAGCCGCCGGTTCAGAAGAAGGCCTGTGAGCAGGTTGGCCCGCGTTGCTTTTCTGAGTTGGGCGGGTTGCATCAACTGGTCGTGCCTGACCATTCGTACTGGGAGCTGGCTGACCCGGATCGCTGATAAAGGAGATGCGGTCGTCGACATTTCTGAAACCTGCCCAAACCAAACCCACCGCCGTGGCATACGCCGGATCACTGACCAGATCGGCCCGCAGGTTGTACTCCAACTGCTCGGGGTACCCTACGCGTACATCCATATCAGCCACCGACCGAAATACCTCGTCGATGCCATCAATGAGCGCCGACCCGCCGGTGAGCACTATGCCGCCCAGTAGTTTGTCTTTGTAGCCCGACCGGATAATCTCGGCCTGTACTAAGGCGGCAATTTCTTTGAGCCGCTCAGCAAGGATAATCGACACGTTGCGCAGCAAAACATCCTTCGGCTGGCGACCTGGCAGGCCCGGTACCGACACCACCTCGTTGAGGCGGTAGGTCGATGGGTTGGCATTACCAAACTTGGTCTTCAGCACCTCGGCTTGCTGAGGAAGTACTTTACAGCCATCCTGAATGTCGTTGGTCAGGGAATTACCCGCCCAGGGAAACACCGCCACATGCCTGAGTACGTTGCGGTGGTAAATCGCCAGGTCGGTTGTGCCGCCACCAATGTCTACCAAAGCCACACCTGCTTCCCGTTCTTCGGGCGTTAGCACGGCCATAGCCGAAGCCAATGGCGACAACAGCACCTGGTCGCGCTGAAGGTGACTGGCTGTACGCTCAATACACCGCCGTACGTTCACGGCTGCGTCAGACTGAGTGGTGATGATCTGAAAATCGGCACCCAGCTTCACGCCATTCCGGCCAACGGGATCTTCAACGCCCGATTCGCTATCGACGGTGAAATCCATCGGCAGTACGTGCACGATCTCTTTACCGGCCAGCAGGGGAGTCCGGTACATGTCGCGCAGGAGGTGATCAATATCGGCGGGCGTCACCTCATCGCCGGGCGAGAGGCGGGTGATGCTGCCGGGTTGTTTTTGGGAATTGATATTATGGTTACTGAAGCTGACATTAACGAGCCCAATATCAACGTTGGACTGATTGGATACCTCCTCGATAGCCCGATTAATCGCATCGACCGTTCGGGTGATGTTCATGACTTTCCCCTTCGTCACCCCTTCCGAGCTGGCCCGGCTCACGCCCAGCACTTCCAGCATGGGCTGGTTGTTACTGCTTCGAGACAACCTACCCGCCACGGCACACACTTTCGTGCTGCCAATGTCGAGTCCTACCACAATCTTGTCATCCATTTGATGATGGGTCATCATTCGCAAACTAACTGGTTACGATACTGTACGCTCACCCGGTGATAGCGGTCCCACCCTTTTTGGGGGGCTATCTGGGTATAAAACAGTTTTACTTTTTTAAACTTCGTTTCAATGGCGCTGGGTGGGCCAAACTCAATTGTATAATCCCCCACCTGCGGCCACAAGGTCACATTTCCCGTTGCATCAACGCTTACCTCTGCAATCTGTGCCCGCCATAAATCCGACTCGCGGATGTATTGGAGCAACGTCAGCAGCGGTTTGCCGACCTCATTGGCTACCGTTCGATGGGTTTGAAACCACGCTCCCGAAACAATGGGCACCCGCGCCGAGTAACTCATCGACAGCGGAAAAAACTGCCCTTCGTCGCTGATGTATTGCCCACCGATTGCTCTCAGGCCTTCTCCACTGGCCACCAATCGGGCTAATGGTTGAGGCTGCTCAATCTGGACGAGCAGGTTACCCGCTAAGTCACGCGACACATGCGCCTGTTTTATCAGGCTATATTGCCTGAGCCGTTGCTCAAGTTTACCAAGGTTGATCTCATCGAAAGGCTGCCCAACCAGTGGATCGGCTCCGTTGTTGGTCAAAAAACCGGTGACATCTTTACGCGTAAGGAACCGTTGCCCATCCACCTGGTCAATACGCACTATGATGGACTCGCAATGGCGTTGGTGCAGGCGTTCTTCTGTAAACGCCAGCAGGCCCAAAAGGGTTAGTACCCCAATTGACCGCCAAAGCCATTTTGTTCGGTTACTAAAAGTAGAAAACATCTGTAGATAAGCTAATTCGGCCTATTGATTATTTTATCCATTGGCGTTAAATAAAGATTTTAGTACCAAAAGCTGCTGATCTATATCGCCAGCACCCACCGTAACCAGCAGTGAGGGCTTTATTTCCCGCACAACGTCGGGTAGCGCTTCTTTGGTACTGATCTGTTTGGATTGTGAGGTAACGCGCTGAAGAATCAACTCAGATGTCACCCCTTCGATGGGCAATTCTCGCGCCGGATAAATATCGAGCAGGATCAGATGGTCGGCCAGAGAAAGGCTTTCGGCAAACCCTTCGGCAAAATCGCGGGTGCGGCTGAACAGGTGCGGCTGAAAAATGGCCGTTAACTCCCGGTCCGGATACAGCGCTTTCACCGACGTCAGGAAGGCGTGAACCTCCGCGGGGTGGTGGGCGTAATCATCGATAAACACGATCTCGTCGGTATCCAGAATATACTCAAATCGCCGCCGCACACCCCGGTAGGTGTTCAGCCCCTCGCGCACTGCTTCGGGCGAAATACCTACTTCAAGGGCCACGGCCCCCGCCGCCACGGCGTTTTCTATGTTATGAAACCCCGGAATCATCATCCGAATATCGGTGATGCTACCGCCCGGATAGGTCAGATCGAACACAAAGCGCGCCTTCTCGATGCGAAGGTTGGCGGCATGGTAGGTGGGGGGCTGCCCCGCGCCCCCATCGAGCGCATAAGTACGCACCTCGGCCGACGTCTTGTCGGCCAGGGCCAGACCCTGGCGCTGAAACAGAATGCCCGACGGTTTAATCTGGCTCACATACGCCGCAAATGATTCAAGTACCGAGTTGTGATCGCCGTAGATGTCGAGATGATCGGCATCCGTTGAGGTCACAATGGCGTATTGAGGGAAGAGCGTCAGAAACGACCGGTCGAACTCGTCGGCCTCAACCACGCAGATAACCGTCGACAGATCATCGGCCGGCTCGTTGAGCAGAAAGTTGGTGCCGTAGTTCTGCGTGATGCCACCCAGAAAAGCCGCACAGTTTACCCCCGCCTGCCGTAGCAAGTGCGCTACCATCGAGGAGGTTGTCGTTTTGCCATGCGTACCGGCTACCCCGATGGTGGTCATGCGCCCGGCCAGCAAGCCCAGCACCTGCGACCGCTTTTGCAGGGTAAACCCGTTTTCTGTCAGGTAAATGTATTCGGCATGCGTTTTAGGAACAGCGGGTGTGTACACCACGAGCGTTTGCGTCGGATCGGCCCGAAACTCAGCCGGTATCTGGGCTACATCTTCCTGGAAGTGGATGACCATTCCCTCGGCTGCCAACGCATTGGTCAGTGGTGTTGCCGTGCGGTCATAGCCGGCCACATTGTAGCCATTGACCAGAAACCAGCGGGCCAGGGCACTCATGCCTATACCGCCGATGCCCAGGAAGTACACATTACGAACGGAGGATGAAGATGAAGGGATCAAGGGCTAGGTTTGGAGTGGTTATGCAAAAGTAAGTGCTTAGCTTACAATTCCTCAAGGCCTTTATACTACTTTATTCATGGAGGTGAGCTGAATCACTTCCTGCGCGATGTCAACGGCGGCGGTCGGAAATGCGAGCTGACGAATTTGGGTACTTAGACTTTCCCGCTGCCCGCTATCGGCCAACAGGCGAAGAGCCTCGGCCACCAGCGTTTGGCGGGCATCACGGTCGTTGATTAGTAAGGCGGCGTTCCGGTTAACGAGGGCCATGGCGTTATGGGTCTGATGGTCTTCGGCGGCCGTAGGCAAAGGCACCAGGATAGCGGGGCGACCAACAAGGCATAACTCCGATACTGATAAGGCACCGGCCCGCGACACAACCGCATCGGCAACGGCATAGGCCTTGTCCATGTCATAAATAAACTCATGGGGTTGTACCAACGCTGCACCGGCTTCCTGAACGGCCTTACGCGCTCTGTCGATAAAGCCCGTGCCCGTTTGCCAGATCACCTGAATGCCCGCTTCCCTTAGATGGGGTAAGCCCGCCTCGATGCTTTCGTTCAGGGTTCGGGCACCCTGGCTCCCGCCGATGATAAGCAGCGTCGGTACGGTTGCCTGCAAACCAAACTGCACCCGGCCCGCATCGATCTGCTGGTCGGCTTGTTGAATATCGCTGCGCACCGGGTTGCCTGTCAGCCTGATTTTAGACGCAGGAAAAAAGGCGTCCATTCCCGGATAAGCGACACAGATACGCTTCGCCCACCGAGCCAGCACTTTATTGGTTAAGCCGGCAAACGAGTTTTGTTCCTGAATCAGGATAGGTACGCTGGCCAGGGCCGCCGCCAGCAGTGTTGGGCCACTGGCATAGCCGCCCACGCCAACGGCTACGTCGGGTTTGAAATTGCGGACAATGGCTCGTGCGCGAAGCAGACTGCGGCCCAGCTTGAGTGGAAAAGCCAGATTGGCCAAGGTCAACTCACGCCGGATGCCAACTACCGGTAACCCCTCGATGCGATAGCCCGCCCGGGGAACCTTCTCCATCTCCATTTTACCCTCGGCTCCGACAAAGAGAATGTTGGTGGCTGGGTCAAGGCGTTTCAATTCATTGGCAATGGCAATGGCCGGGTAAATATGCCCGCCTGTTCCGCCACCGCTGATAATTACGTTCATGACTAGTCCTGAAAGTCGTAAGGTCTAGGTTGTAGATGACAGTGTGACCGACAACAACTGACTCACGACTATTTTAGAATTTTACTCTCGTCGGCTTCGTCCCGGCTAACGCCGATGACAATACCAATGGCTGCTCCAGTGAAAAGCAGCGATGTGCCGCCCATACTTAACAAGGGCAACGGTAGTCCGGTAACCGGTACCAGACCCACAGCAACCGCCATATTGATCATTGCCTGTATAACAATACTGAAGGTTAGCCCCGCTGATAGTAACCCGCCAAACGGTCGACTGCTGCTTCGGATGGCGCGCATACCCCGCATAAGGAGCCAGAGGTAGGCTACCAGCACAGCAACGCCACCCAGCAGGCCATATTCTTCGACGATAATGGCAAAGATAAAATCTGAATAGGGGTGCGGCAGAAAATTGCGTTGATGGCTGTTTCCCGGTCCCTTCCCCGCAATACCCCCATTGGCCAGTGCGATGTACGACTGTTCGACCTGATAATCGATCTTTTCAGTATCCTGAAACCGGCTCAAACGGCCAAGCACGGTCTCGTACCGTTGCCCCAGCACTAAGGCAAAGCTACCCACCACCATGCAGAAAATAACCATGCCTGCCAGGTAGCCACGGGGTACCCGCCCAATATACATCAGCAGAAAGCAGGTGAGACCCAGCAGCAGGGCCGTAGATGTATTGGAGATGACTATTAAGGCGCAGATGACCCCAATCCACCCGATCATATTCACCAGTACTTCTGGCTTGTACTCGGTCAGACGCTGCCTTTTCGACAACATGGCCGCCAGATTCGAGATCAGCGCCAGCTTGGCCAGATCGGAGGGCTGAAAGGTCTGGTTGATGATCGGAATGGTGATCCAGCGGGAAGCGTCGTTGAGGTTGGTGCCTTTGAAGTAGGCCCATAAAAGCAGGGGGACCGACAGCCAGAGGCCATATTTAGAGAGCCACGCGTAGTGGATGTAGTTGATCCGGTGCGCCAGAAACATGCAGGCTAAGCCCAGCACCACCAGGGCACCATGTTTAAACAGGTAAGCCTCTGTATTGCCGCCCATCTTCTGATAGGCAATGGTACCGGTAGCGCTGTACACCACCAATACACTCAGAATAGACAGGAACAGCACAATCCACCAGATCTGGCGGTCGCCCTTCAGGTTCTCACGGGTCCAGTCGCGGATAGAGTAGGTCATGGGTATTCAATGGATATTGTCCGTTGTTCATTCTAGGTTAACTCCTGCACCGCCAACTTAAACTGATTCCCCCGGTCTTCGTAGTTTTTAAACAGGTCGAAACTGGCGCAGGCAGGGGAGAGGATGGCTATGTCGCCGGGCTGGCCCAGGTCGAGCGCCAGCTGAACGGCTTCTCTTATGTCCTGGGTTTCCCGGATCACCGCTAATTTATCACCAAAATACTCGACTAACTTTTTGTTGTCTACGCCAAGGCAGATCAACGCCTTTACATGCTGGCGAACAACGGCATCCAGTTGGCTGTAGTCATTGCCTTTGTCCTGACCTCCGGCAATCCAGATCGTTGGTGCGTCCATGCTTGAGAGGGCATAGAAGACCGAATCGACATTGGTGGCTTTCGAGTCGTTAATGAACCGGATACCCTTGACGGTGCCGGCTGGTTCCATTCGATGAGCCGCGTTCTGGAACGTGCGTAACCCCTGCCCGATCGCCTCGTCGGGTACATTTACTGATTGTGCTGCCAGTATAGCGGCCAGCATGTTCAGGGCGTTGTGCGGCCCTTTGAGCGGCAAGTCGGCCGTGTCGATCGTAAACGTACGGTCTCGGAAACGGGCCGTTAACTGTCCATCATGGGCATAGCCACCGGGCGACACGGCGGTTTCCAGCGAGATCGGAAGCGCATATACGTGGGGTTTGCGGCTAGCCAGTTCCTGCCTGGTCGGTCCGTTTTCCCGGAAGTAAATAAACGTGTCGCTGGGCCGCAGGTTTTGTAGCACACGAAATTTGCTGGCTACATAATTCTGAAAATCATACCCGTATCGGTCGAGGTGATCGGGGGTAATATTGAGTAGAACCGCCGTGTCGAGTCGCGTTTCATACATACTGTCCAGCTGGAAACTGCTGATTTCCAGAACGAAGTACTCAAACGTGTCATTGATAACCTGTTTAGCGAAGCTCTCGCCAATGTTGCCCGCCAGACCAGCGTTGAAGCCCGCCGTTTTCAGCAGATGGTAGGTGAGCAGGGTCGTGGTGGTTTTGCCGTTACTACCCGTTATGCCAATGAGCTTGGCTTGCGTGTACCGGGCTGCCAATTCAATCTCTGAAATAATGGGTATGCCCATCTCCTTCAGCTTGAGTACCAACGGCACCGTGTCGGGAATACCGGGGCTTTTAACAACCTCCGTTGCATTCAGAATCAGGCTTTCCGTATGCTGCCCCTCTTCGAACAGGATGCCTGCCTGCTGGAGGGTTTCCCGATAGGCTGCCTGGAGTGGGCTCCGATCCGATAAAAAAACGTCGTAGCCTCTAGCCTGTCCCAACAGGGCTGCCCCAACTCCCGATTCACCGCCACCCAGAATTACTAATCGCATTGGCTATGTAGAAGGCCGACAAGAGCAGCCGTTCATTTTTCTGTGTTATGACACAAAATAACGGAATGGCCCGCCGCCGTACTACTCTGTAACTAATAAAACCCCCAGCCGTGTGAGCTGGGGGCTGGAATTTGAGGGTAAAGGGCCTATTCTCTTGTAACCACGACAGCCGGGCTACGCATTCGGTTGGCCGCCTGCACAACCAGGAAGACAACCCAGGCGATCACCAGAAACTGGATAACAGCTGTTAGGAAATTGCCGTAACGAATTGCTACCTCAGGTGTTGTTCCGACAGCTTCTTTCAAAATAACCTTGAGCTGACTAAAGTCGACCCCACCTAGCAGCAAGCCAAGTACTGGGTTGATGATGTCTTCTACCAACGAGGTAACAATTTTACCAAAAGCGGCACCAATAACAATACCGACGGCCAGGTCGAGCACGTTGCCCTGGGCAATGAACAAGCGGAATTCTTTAATCATACTAAGTTGGTTTTAAGAAACGGGTGAGGTAAGCGCAATGAACTATTTTTTTCTGAAAGTGCTGGCGTTATAAATCAGACCGATGCCGAGCGTCTGCTGAATCTGAAAGCCATCGAAGAAGTCCTTGTCATACAGCCCAATGAAGCCAAACGTAGTGCTGAGGTACCGGTTGATTTTCGCCGCCAGAAGCAAGTCAATCCGGTGGTCGATTGCAGTCAATGTCTGGTAATTGGCATACAACTGGTAGCGGGCGTTCAGGCTTATGTTCTCGCTCAGTTTCTTGTTCCAGACGGCCTGAAGCTGAAGGGCCAGCCATTCGCTCCGGACTGTTTGCCCGGCTTCTACTCCGTATGCTTTGGCGTTGCGATCGGGAATAATGACCTTATCGGGCCCTTCGCGGAAACGAACGGCATCGTCGAACAGGAAAGTGAATCGAGGAGCGAAAGGACTAATGCGGAGCGAAAACTCGTCGTTTGGTTTATAGGCCAGCCCCCAGGCCAGCGCCAGTTGAGCGGGCGCGAAGAAGCCCGATGTTTTAAAATCAGCCCTGCCTGCCGGGAGGTTGTCGTACCGGAAGCCGGGCGCAAAGTAGGTATTGACCGTTGCCGAGGCAAACAGATCCCATTTGGGGGCGATCTTGTGGCCCACTACCGATATAATGATGAGTTGGTCAGAGGCTTTCCGGGTAATGCCGCGCTGCGTGATGTAGCCCAGCTGAAAATCAGCCGTATTATCCCAGGATGTTTTGCCTTTCTCGTAGAGTGCCCGTGCTGCCACCACCCCACCAATGGCCAACGAATTGACCCCTCCGCCCACCCAATTGCTAAAGCTAGCCTGGTTGACATTAACCCCTCCGGTGACGGACCGTTGCCAGTACGTAGTATCTCGCTTTACGGAGACAGTATCCTTGAAATTAGTGGTTACCTTCTCAATGGAAGGGTCCTGCGCTGCTGCCGAAAGAGCAAAGCACGCAGCTATCGCTGTGTAGAGCGCTACATTCTTCATAGATGGAAAGTTAGTGACGGTGGTAAACTGCTGCGGTAATGAACCTACTTGCTCAAAAATTCGACGGTCTTGGTTTGCAGTAATTGTAATGGAATACTGGTTGTTGAGTCGCCGGTTTGCACGGTCAGCGACGTGCTGTCGATTTGTATGACCTGACCTGTAATCCCTTCAATGCGAATGGTTTGACCTTCCTTAAATTTATTTTTCGAATAAAAAGAGGACAGGATGTTGGCCATTACATCGCGTGAGGCAAGTCCGTAGCCAACGGCAAAGGCCAGGAAAATGGCACCAACCAGCAGATTAAAGCTTGACTCCAGGAGTTCCGTATTGATGCCAGCCTGCCCTAAGGCTGAGATAATGGTGATGAGCAGGATGAAGAAGAAAACAACCGAGCCCAACAGCCGCCCCGACGCGATGCCAAATGAGGTAGCTAAATTCACTACGCCTCGCTTCAGTACATCGGCTACCAACACGCCTACCTGAAGCATAATCGCCGCTGCAATCAGTCTGGGAATGAAATTGACAAGCGAGGTGACCATGCCCGTAATGGCCGCCACGCCGAGTGTTTCGGTGGCGGCCGTTATGAAGACGAGCAGAATGAAATAGTACAAAACTTTTGCAACGATTTCGCTCAGCTTGATCTCGGTTTGAAGTTGACGAATCATGTCGATTTCGTTCAGCTTTTCACCAAATCGGTCGAAACTAGCTGCTTTAAGCGTCCGCTGAACAACGGCCGACACTAGTTTAGCAACCAGTATACCAATGCCAAGCACCACCGCGGCCCCAATGAACTTAGGCACGAAGTTAACGAACTGGGCGATCAGCGTCTGAAAGGTATTGATCAGAATTTGGGTGATGTTGGGTAGCTCTGTGTTCATAATCAGGTAGTTTGGTCTTTTTCGGGTGGGGAGTCGTTGGTAGCAATGAGCGAAAGCATAGCGGTAATGGAGCCAAACAAGTCACCAGAGTAGAGTTCCACTACGGTTAGGGCATTGCGGATCGAGTCTATTTCTGACACAATCTGCCCTTGTAAATGGGGAGGACAATGTTCCTCCGGCTCAATAAGTTTAAACGGGTTTTCCATCTTCAGTAGCTGCTAAAATTGGCTGTTACTTCCAGAATGACAGTGCTTTAAGGCCAACGAGTACCCAGAAAATGAGCGCCTCGATATACCGGCGCCTGAGTTTCTCTTTAGCCCGCAGCAAGCGCATTTTTACCGCGCTTTCCGTTAAATTCTGGCCAATGGCAATATCGCGGATACTGATGTCATCCTGGTATTTCATCATCAGCAAACCCCGCTCATCAGCCGTCAGATAGTCGAGTGCCTGATTGAGGCGCTGAGCCTGCATTTCAGCGATGTCAGCGTCGGTATCATCGGCGTAGTTTGCCAGCGTTTCGTATGGGTCGTCTAAATAAACTTCTTTTTGCTTCGGGCTGCGAAGCTGATCCATACAGTAGTTGTAGGTGACGGAATACAACCAGGTCGAAAATTTAGCCTCCTCCCGGAAGCTGCTTAGTTTAGTGACTACGCGAATAAAAATGTCATGGGTGAAATCCTCGGCACGCTCCCTGTTCTTCGTAAACGACAAGCACTTACGATAAACTTTGTCACAGTATCTGGTATACAGCGCCTCAAAATAACTGTTGCGCTGCGTCGAGATGTACAACTGTACTAACTCTTCATCGGATAGGTGTTTCATACCAGATTGTTGTGAGACAAGTAGCACGCCGGAAAGTAACGCAAAACAGCAAAAAAGCCCGACCAATTGGCCGGGCTTTTCTTAAAAAGGCTGATTCGCTTCGGATTAACCGATCGACACCCGCTTGAATGACGAAACGGTCAGGCCTCTGCTTGTCTTGTCGAGCAATTGAGCAATGGTCATCGAACTGTCTTTCACAAACTCCTGGTTCAGGAGCGTGTTGTCTTTGTAGAACTTGTTCAGCTTACCCATGGCAATCTTCTCCAGCATCGCTTCCGGCTTGCCTTCCTGACGGGCCTGGTCTTTACCGATTTCAATTTCGCGCTCTACCACGCTGGCGTCGATACCATCTTTGTCGAGCGCAAGGGGCTTCATCGCGGCAATCTGCATGGCCACGTCTTTGCCCACTTCAGCTACGTCGGTTCCGTTGGTGTTGCTCAGGCCAACCAGAACACCTAGTTTGCCGTTCGAGTGGATATACGACACAACTTTGTCGGCCGTAACGGTTTCAAAGGAGACCACATCGATTTTCTCACCGATTTTGCCCATCAGGTCAGTAATATGATCCTGTAGAGGACGGCCATCAGCCTGCACTTCGGCCAGTAACGCTTCCTTGCTGGTTACGTGGTCGGCAACAGCATTGCTCAGGATGCTCATTGCCAGATTCTGGAAATCAGGCACTTTAGATACCGGCTCCGTTTCGCAGGCGAGGGCCACCACTTTACCTGATTTGCCATCTTCGCTTACGTGGGCCAGTACAACGCCTTCAGCGGTGGCATTATCGGCCCGCTTATCGGCGATCTTCTGCCCCTGCTTGCGCAGAATAGCTTTAGCTTCTTCGAAATTGCCATCGGCTTCAACGAGGGCTTTTTTGCAATCCATCATACCGGCCCCTGTTTCCTGCCGGAGTTTATTTACGTCTGCTGCGGTAATTGCCATTTTTGTAGAGAGTTTTCTGTCTTCTGTCTTCCGTCCTCTGTTGCGCTGCTAAGTAGCGAAGCAACAGAGGACGGAAGACAGAAAACGATTTTAACATAAAAAATAGCCCATAGCCGTGTTGAGGCTACGGGCTATCCGGTCAATCGTCTGTGTCTGTTAAGTAATCGTTAATCGGTGTTGCCTTCTGGCGTTGCGTCGAGAGGAGCAACTTCAGCTTCGGGAGCTTCTTCTACCTCCACGGCTACAGGAACTACCTGGGCGGCAGCAGCTACGGGAGCGTCGGCTCCTTCAGCAGCAGCAGCGCGGGCATCTTCCTGGCGCTTAGCATCTTCCTCTTCCTGCGCAGCCTGACTGTCTTTATCCTGCTTACGCTCCATCAGACCCTCCTCAATCGCCTTACCAATCGCCAGGGTAATCAGCGAGATAGACTTGTAGGCATCGTCGTTGGCCGGAATGGCGAAATCGACGAGGTTAGGGTTTGAGTTCGTGTCGCACATGGCGAACACGGGAATACCCAGCCGCTGTGCTTCCAGCACGGCAATGTTTTCCCGCTTCACGTCAACGACGAACAGGGCCGCAGGCAAACGGGTCAGGTCAACAATACCACCTAATACACGCTCCAGTTTTTCTTTTTCGCGCGTCAGGGTCAGCCGTTCCCGCTTGGCGACGTTCTTAACGAGGACTTCGTCTTTGAGCATCTTCTCCAGCGTTTGCAGCTTCTTCAACGACTTGCGGATCGTAGCGAAGTTGGTCATCATGCCACCGAGCCAGCGGTCAGTCACGTACGGCATTTTCAACCGGCGTGCTTCTTCTGAAACGATTTCCTGAGCCTGCTTTTTGGTAGCCACGAACATCACCTTGCGGCCCGAGCGAACGATGCCTTTGATGGCATTGGACGCTTCGTCGAGCGAAGCAAGCGTTTTATTCAGGTCAATAATGTGGATGCCGTTCTTCTCCATGAAGATGTACGGGGCCATCCGGGGGTCCCACTTGCGCGTAAGGTGGCCAAAGTGCACACCGGCGTCAAGGAGGTCTTTATATTCGACTTGTGCCATTTTCTTTAGGGAACAAATACTACTGAAAAGTGAAAAATACGCAGCACCGCGCGTCGGCATCTTCTAAGCGCAGTCTGGACTAAAAGGAAGTTCAACGTCTAAAGGCTGATGTTCAAACGGTCCGCCGTTGCGGTTGCTTCGCTACATAAGCAGCGCCACTTTGAACTTTGGACAATAGACTTTGGACTTGATTTTTAACGTTTCGAGAACTGGAACCGGCGACGGGCCTTTTTCCGGCCTGGCTTCTTCCGTTCTACCATACGTGAATCCCGCGTCAGGAAGCCTTCTTTCTTGAGGGCTGGGCGGTTTTCGGCGTTGGCTTCAACCAGGGCGCGGCTGATGGCCATGCGCGTAGCTTCGGCCTGACCCGTTACCCCACCACCCCGTACGTTCACTTTCACGTCATACGTCGTGTCGGCTTTTACGGTAGCGAAAGGCTGGCGGGTGATAATTTGCAGTACTTCGGTCGGGAAGTATGCGTTCAGTTCTTTTCCGTTAACCGTGATGGTTCCGTTGCCTGGCTGCATGTAAATGCGGGCAACAGCGGTTTTCCGGCGACCGATGGTGTTAATACGATCCATTGGTTAGAATTTAAGTTCTTTCGGTTGCTGCGCCGCGTGGGGGTGGCTATCACCCGTATACACGTACAGATTGGTGAATAAACGGCGGCCCAGACGATTCTTGGGCAACATACCACGAATGGCATGCTCGAGCACACGCTCAGGGTGTTTCTCAAGCCATAGACGCGGCGAAGCAAACCGCTGACCACCGGGATAACCCGTGTGACGAACGTATACTTTGTCGGCCATTTTCCGGCCCGTGAAACGGATTTTTTCGGCGTTGATGATGATGACATTGTCACCGGTATCAACGTGGGGAGTGAAGTTGGGCTTGTGTTTGCCACGAATGCGGGCAGCTACCTGAGAGGCGAACCGACCGACTATGGCATCCTTGGCGTCAACGACGATCCACTCCTTGTTTGCGGTCCCTTTGTTGGCCGAAACAGTTTTGTAGCTTAACGTATCCACTGGATTGTGAGCGGTATTTATTGATTAACAGACGATTGCACAGACTAAAAAAAATCCCGCCTTAAAACGGGAGTGCAAATGTACTAGGTATTTAGCTGAATAGCAAGGGTTAAGCTGTCTGTTAACAGGCAAATAAGCCAGAGGCCGGGTCTGTGCATGGAGCGAAGGAATAGTTACCAGACGAGGCGTAAACGGAGGTTCCTACTTAAAAACCGTTTTCCGGTAGATCGCCGACATCGGTAATTCGAGCGTACCCAGCCGAACCGTCGATTCCAGCGTTCGGTAGTCGTGATTCAACCACTCGTCAGGTACGTTGGTGCGGGAATAAACAGAGGCAAACGGCTGAAGTTGGTCAATGAAGACAATGTGTTGCAGGGATGGAATCAGCTTGTAATAATTCATTTTCTCGCCCTGATCAAACTTGCGCGTACTTTTCGACAGGACTTCCAACACAATTAATGGATTCTCAACGCGCATGAAGGAAGTCTTTCCACCTGGTGTCGAACCATATACGATGGGTTCCTGCACGACCGACAAATCGGCGTTGAAATCGCCCTGATGATTAGGGACAACGATCTTTACATTGCTGCCCAGTACACTATGAGGCTCGTCAAGCTGATCGAAATAAGTCATCAGCAAGGCACCGATGCGAATAATAAGCTTTTCATGATCGGCTGATGCCTGACTCATAATGATTTCATCGTTTAGGAATTGGATTGTGTAGGGGGCGTCTTCAACTAAACCGATATATTCCTCCCAGGTTGCTGGTAAGCGCAGCAACTCATCCTCTCCCAGCGAATCCGGCAATTTCAACTCAACGGCTTCCATCGGCATACAGTGTCAGTTTGAAGCTACAAGATACGGGTTGAACTTTGCCCAGGCAATCACTGACTCTTAGCCGAATCAACTGGCTACTACGCCAGTAGCGGCTTAATCACCTTACCATGCACATCCGTCAATCGGTAGCGGCGGCCCTGGTGTTTGAAGGTGAGCTTTTCGTGGTCCACGCCCATCAGGTGCATGATCGTGGTCCGGAAATTGTGCACGAGATGCCTGGTTGTTACTCTCTTACGCTGTTGCGTAGTTAGTGTACGCACGCTTTTGGGGAGATTGGAACGCCAATACAATGTGTGAGCGAGGTACGCCCCGTTCTTCCAACTGCCCAACGATATCAAAGTCCGTGGCATCTTCTTGTACCCAGATTTTACCGTCTCGTATATCGAGGTGAAAGACAGGATAGTAAACCCGTTTGCCATTCTCCCAGCCAATGGTCAGGAGTTGGTAATGATGATGCCGGGTGTCAATCAGCAACTGCTCTTCAATATCATCGCCCGGTGCGCTCAATGACGGAAGATTGGCGTATGATTCAAGCAGGTTAATGATGAGCGTCTGGTAATGCTCTACGGTGTTATCCATTGCACGATTCGTTTGGTCTGCACATTGTAAACAATCAATGCGATGCTATCTTCCCTAATAGTGTCCTGAATGAGCGATTTCTGAAAGAAGGACGCGTGTATTTCTGAATCAACCGCCAGATATAATTTTCGTGGAATTCCAGTTTGCTGTAAACCCAGTCGGTAGACATCATATTGTCCCTTCGCCGCATAAAAGTCGTTCAATTTCGACTTTCCAATGAAGCTCTTTACTTCGATAGCGATTTGTTCATTGCCTCGTTCGGCGGCAAAAACCTGCTCAGCGGCAAGGTCAATTTCAAGCCGTAAACCGCCCAGTTTTAAAATCAGGGGATCGTGAGTAATCATCCAGCCATCAGCTTCTAATGCTTCCCGAACGAGTTCGTGGAACAAATCTCTTGCCATTGGCTAAAACTACCTGCAATCAATGGCTTCTCCTAACACACCTACGCCAGCAATGGCTTAATCACTTTGCCGTGGACATCCGTTAGGCGGTAGCGGCGGCCCTGATGCTTGAAGATCAGTTTTTCGTGATCCACACCCATCAGGTGCATGACGGTGGCCTGAAAATCGTGGATGTGGACGGGATCTTTCGTGACATTGTAGCCAAATTCGTCGGTTTCGCCGTAAACGAGGCCTTTTTTTACGCCCGCGCCTGCCATCCAGATGGTGTAGGCGCGGGGATGGTGGTCACGACCGTAGTTATCGCGGCTTAGCTTACCCTGCGAGTACGGTCCCCGGCCAAATTCCCCACCCCAGATGACCAGCGTATCGTCGAGAAGGCCGCGCTGACGGAGGTCATTGACCAGTGCCGCTGAGGCCTGGTCGACGCTCTTAGTTTGAATCTGAATATCGTTGGGTAGGTTGCCGTGCTGATCCCATCCCTGATGGTATAACTGCACAAACTTCACGTCTTTCTCGATCAGCTTGCGGGCCAGCAGGCAGTTGGCCGCGAAGGTACCGGGCTTGCGGCTTTCTGGGCCGTACATGTCGAAAATGTAATCGGGCTCCTTGGCAATGTCGAGCGTTTCGGGTACCGACGCCTGCATGCGGTAGGCCATTTCGTACTGCTGCATCCGGTTGTTAATCTCGGGGTCGAGTACGTATTTGCTCTGCTCGGCGTGCAATTTGGTCAGGTAGTCGAGCATACGGCGGCGGCTGGTGCGGTCGATGCCGGGCGGGTTGTTTAGGTAAAATACCGGATCGGGACCGGACCGAAAAACGACCCCCTGATGCACGGAAGGCAGAAAACCATTACTCCATAGCTTGGCGTACAACGGCTGGTCGCCGCCTCGCCCTTTCGAAAGGAGCACCACAAAGGCGGGCATATTCTGATTGTCAGACCCTAGGCCATAACTCACCCATGACCCAAAACTAGGTCGCCCACCCTGCTGACTACCGGTCTGAATGAACGTAATAGCCGGGTCGTGGTTGATGGCGTCGGTGTTCATGGTACGGATGAACGTAGCCTCACCTGCAATCTTGGCAATGTGGGGCAGGGTTTCACTGATCCATATCTGACCGGGGCCATGCTGGGCAAATTTAAATTTCGACGCCGCCAGGGGAAATCGACTCTGACCCGCTGTCATACCCGTAAGCCGTTGCCCTTTCCGCACCGATTCAGGTAAGTCCTGCCCCCACATGGCCTCTAGTTTCGGCTTATAATCGAAGAGATCCAGTTGGGAGGGAGCACCACTTTGAAACAGGTAAATGACCCGTTTTACTTTCGGTGGAAAATGCGGTTTTCCTAACGCAGGCATGTCACCCGGCTTAGGGCCGTTACCCGCGAAAAGTTGCCCCGGATTCAGCAACGAGGCCAGAGCCAATGTACCCAAACCCACGCCGGTTTGCCCCAGAAAATTCCGGCGACTAAGGGTGTCATGTATTTCGTCCTGGATGTCCATAAGTGGGATTTCGGATGTCGGATTGGAGATGTCGGATTTATTGCTGACGCATGCACACTCTCGCGTCAGCCCAATCCGACATCCGAAATCAATTTATCGTTTCACAATTGCTTCGTCAAAATTCATGATGGTGCTGGCTACAACGGTCCAGGCGGCTAGTTCGGCGGGGTTTTGCTGCCTGTCGATGGGGTATTCGCCCACGGTAAGTAACTCCTGAGCCCGCTTTGGATGCTGAATGAAATCGGCCAGTTCTTCAGTATATAGCTGCTGCATCAGGGCTATTTCCTGAGTACGTGCCGGTCGGCTGATAACCCGGCGGAAGAACGTATCGACAATGTCGCGATTCCTGGATGGGCGAGTTTGGTATGCTCAGTATGCGCTGTGCCATGACGCGGGCGGCCTCGATAAATTGTGGGTCGTTGAGCGTTACGAGTGCCTGCAATGGCGTGGCCGTTTTCTGGCGTTTCACCGTGCAGACATGGCGTTCGGCGGCGTCGAAGTTGAGCATCATGGGCGGGGGTGACGACCGTTTCCAGATCGTGTACAGGCTGCGTCGGTACAAGCTGTCACCGTGATTCTGGTTATAAACAACTGCGTTGCGTGTCGCCAAAGCCTCCCAGATTCCCGATGGCTGGTAAGGTAGTACGCTTGGCCCACCCAATCGTTGTGTTAACAAGCCACTGGCTGCCAGGGCGTTGTCGCGTACCTGTTCAGCAGATAGGCGGTAGCTGGGGCCACGGCTTAGATACGTGTTGTCGAAGTCGGCCTCCCGTGCGGCCGGACTGACCGACGACGATTGCCGATAGGTAGCCGAGGTAACAATAAATCGGTGCATCGCTTTCACATCCCATGGTGCAACCCCATCCGCCCCCTCTCGAAAACGGACGGCCAGGTAATCGAGCAGTTCGGGATGGGAAGGAAGCGCGCCCTGATTGCCGAAATCATCGGGATTTTTGGCCAGACCCTGCCCGAAATACTGCTGCCAAATCCGGTTGACCAGTACCCGGCTGAACAGCGGATTTTCGGCGCTTGTAAGCCAATTGGCTAGTCCAAGGCGGTTGCGGGGCTGGTTGTTGGGCAGGGCGGGCAGGAAGTGGGGCGTTTCGGCGTTTACCTTATCGCCGGGAGCGTCGTAGGCACCGCGTTTCAGCAGGTACGTGGGGCGCGGCTGGCTCATCTCCCGCATCACCATCACCTGTTTGGCATTGGTAAGGGTCATGAATTGTTGCCCCCGATAAACCATAGCACTGTCGAACGCCGCCCGGTAGCCTTTGTCCTGGGTACGTATGTAATAGGTGTACAGGCCCGCCCGCTGTTCGGCAGTACGCGCATCGACAGGGGTTCGCAATGCAGTTGTGAAGGCGTCGGGTTTGGCGGCGAGACGAGGCAGTTCGAGAGGCGTGAGGCAGCGATTATAAATTCGCAATTCATCGACCGCAAAATCTTTGTAGAAGTAGTCATGCATGCGGCCCACATAAAACGGGTGCTGCGCCCAGTGCGTCTTGTCTTTACCCCAGATAATGCTGTGGATGAGGTGGTCACTGATAACGCGGCTGGCCATTGGCTGGCCGTTCAGGTAAAGCGTCAGTCCCTTTGCCTTGCCAAGTCCGTCGTAGGTAAAGGCAACCTGAAACCACTGTCCGGCGGGTACTTTGCCCACCGACTCGATGTCGATCGCGTTGGCGGGCCATACATGGCTCATCATGGCTTTTAGCCGTCCGTCGGGCAGTAAGTTCAACTGGTAACCGCGTTGGCCATCCATCGGGCCGGTGGTGCGGCCAATCAGCGTCATTTCTGTACCCAGTTTACCCAGCTTAAACCAGCTACTGACCGTAAATGGTTGATTCTGATCAAATGCCGCCAGTTCGGAAGGGAGGCCGATGAAGCTATCGCCGGGCAGAAAACGGGCCTTGCCGAATCGTCCGGGCACTGATCTTGGGCAGGTTGTCAACATCGCCACCCAGCATGGCGTGGAGCGTATCGTTGACGGTATTCAGGAATGCGTTATGCGGGTTAACCTCAACGGAAGCGCGTGTTTTATGCGTGGCCGGTTCCTTTTTTTCGGCCGGTTTTGCGGCGATGGATTGGCCCTTTTTCTGCTGTTTTTCCTCGGCTAGTTTACGCTGCTCGTCTTTACGCTTCCGCTCATCGGCTTTCCGGCTGTCATACGCTTTTATGTCTTCCCGATCCGCTTCGTCAAAGGTGTAGTGAGCCACCAGGCCCGATTCGGCAATAGGTGGGGTGGTCGTTACGCGGGCCAGCCATTGGTCAAATCGCCGCTGATAGGCCGTTCGGTTAGGGTTCAGCTGCTGCTGGAAGGGAATCAGCTTTTGATGAATAAGCGCCAGCTTTTTCTGCTCTTCAGCCGTAGTTAGCGTAATGGTTGGTGCCGCTTCGCCGTTGTAGGGAATCTGTCCGCGTTCGTTGTTCGAGTTGAAAAAAGCGAAGAGCGAGAAGTAGTCTTTCTGCGAGATGGGGTCGTATTTATGGTCATGGCAACGGGCGCACTCGGTAGTCAGGCCCAGAAAGGCCTTCCCGAAAGTGGCCACCCGGTCGGCTACGTACTCAACGCGGTACTCTTCATCCACTACGCCGCCTTCCTGGGTTTGCTGATGGTTCCGGTTAAAAGCCGTTGCCAGTAACTGGTCGCGCCGGTCGTCGGTGTTGGTGGGTATGGGCAGCAAATCACCTGCAAGCTGCCAGGTGACGAACTGATTGAACGGCTGATTTTTGTTGAACGACCGGATTACCCAGTCGCGGTAGGGCCACATCGTGCGCAGGCCGTCGTCCTGGTAGCCGTGTGTATCGGCGTAGCGGGCCACATCGAGCCATTCCACCGCCTGCCGCTCACCGTAATGGGGACTAGCCAGCAGCCGGTCAACGACCTTTTCGTAGGCATTCGGTGATTTGTCGGCCAGAAACGCGTCGATTTCCGAAACCGTTGGGGGTAGGCCCGTCAGATCGAGCGTGACCCGGCGGAGCAGGGTTGTTTTATCAGCCTCCGGGGCATGCGTCAGCTTTTTCTCCGTTAGCCGGGCCAGCACAAATCGGTCAACATCGTTTCGTGACCACGAGTCATTCTTGATTTCGGGCACGTCGGGCATGGTTGGGGCCACCAGCGACCAGTGTTCCTTGTATTCGGCCCCCTGTTCTACCCAACGGATTAGCATCGCTTTTTCCTCGGCACTCAACGTCAGGTTCGACTTCGGCGTGGGCATCATCTCATCAGGGTCGGTGCTGGTAATTCGGTGGAAAAGCTCACTCCTGGCCAGATCGCCGGGGACAATAGCTGTTTTGCCGGTTTTCGCTAAGGCCGTATAAGCCCCTTCGGGCGTATCGAGGCGTAGGCCTGCCTGCTGCTTATTCTGATCGGGCCCGTGGCAGGCAAAGCAGCGATCTGATAAAATGGGCTTGATATGCAGGTTATAATCGACTTTTTCGGGGATATTGACCTCCGCCGCGATAACATCGGCTGGTTTCGTTACACTGCTGAACTGACTGCACGATGACCAGACCACGCCACCAAACAAGCCGATTGCCAGCGTGAGAACTTTATAACGAATTCGCTTCGATGCCCGATAGATCATACTAATTGAGTAGGTCGTCGTTGTATAAACTCAAATTTACGTTAGAATAATGCAAATTTCTTTCGTTTGCCTACTAATCTGTTAAACAGTCAATACGCTTTTCTTTCCCGGTTTCCTGAAATGACGTGCCTGTTAGCGGCCCGGCGCAAAACGCGTGAAGCCAACCCTTATACCAGCCTCTTTAACACCGCCACCGCTTGTTCTAACTCTGACACGGTAGATGAAGCGAACCCTATACACGGGTGCTGTCAAAAGGAAGAAAGGTAGCGCAAGCCTGATAAGTAGTTTTCTGAAACAACTACAAACAGATAGTCTGGTAAAATGCCATATTTAAGTCATGGAAATGACCCGTAGCTAAGCACAGCCGTCTGCTATACAGGTAACATCCTCAACCACCATGTACGTACCCAAAAATTTTCAGGAAAACGACCGCGAGCAAATTGCTTCAGTTTGTCCGTGACCAGTCGTTTGCGTTGCTTGTGCTGACCAACGAAGCCGGTATTCCAATTGCTACGCACCTTCCCATCGAACTCCAGATCGGAACAGATGGCGTAGCGCGGTTGGTCGGACATATCTCGAAAGCCAATCCCCAGGCGAAATTGCTCGGTGGCGATCTTGCGGCGCTGGCCGTTTTTTCGGGGGCGCACGCCTACATCTCCTCCTCCTGGTATGACCATGTAAACGTGCCCACCTGGAATTACCTGTCGGTGCATGTCTACGGACGAACCCGCGTGATGACCGATGAGCAAACGCTGGCATTACTTCGTACGCAGGTGGATAAATACGAAGCCGCCTCGGCCTGCCCCGTTTCGATCGAGAGCATGACCGAGGGATATGTTCGTCAGCAAATGCGGGGACTGGTAGCGTTCGAGATGGAGATCGAGACCATGCAGGGAGCCGCCAAGCTGAGCCAGAACCGGGATGATGTCAACCACGCCGCCATTGTCGAGCAACTCCACCAGCGCGGTGATATTGATTCCTGCCGTGTGGCCGATGAGATGGTTAAACGGCGGGAGGGGAGATAGTAGGTGCTTCCAAGTGATTTATCGCTTACGATACGTCTCTTTCCTATCAGAAACATCTACAACTGTAATGACAAGCACTGCATCATTTATCTCATAAACGATCCGGTAATTGCCTACGCAAATGCGATAAGCCTCTACGCCAGTTAGTTTGATGTGATTGTGCGGACGAGGTTCTGAGGAAAGTGTGGCAATGGCTTCTTTCAGTTTAGCAACTACCTGCGAAGGCAATTTCTTCAACTGACGGATGGCGTATTCTGTAACGACAATTGTATACGTCATGAAGCCTTCTTCTGATGATAGGCTTCGATTTGTGCAAAGGCTTCCTCAAACGGGATAGATTTGCCCGGATTCTTTTTCGCTCGCTTATACGCGTTACTGTCTGCTAACTCTTCAGCATTGGCTAGCAATCGTTCGTAGTCTTCGACAGGAATCTGCACATAGAGAGGCTTGCCGTTGCTATCGGTGACATATTGAATGTTGTGCATACGTTCTGCTATTTATGCGAAGCTAACAAAAAGACGCTCAAGAAGCCGACACGTTGTCGCCAACCTCGCTCACCACTTCACCGTATAAATCAAACGGTTGAGCGTCGGTGATACGTACCTGGGCGAAGTCGCCGAGGCGGACGTAGGTGTTTTTGGTGGCGGGTACCAGCACTTCATAGAACTATTTATCGGTGCAGTTCCAAACAACCAGTTTCGTGATCAAACCCAATGAATTGCCTGATCCGATCGTAATGTTTTATCAATAGTTCGGCTAGATCCTCAGTGGTAATATTACCCATTCGTAGCCATAGCACTTTTGGTGGCACCCCGCGCAGGAGGCTTAGTTCGTCATAATCTTCGTCATGGGTGACAATCACAAAGCCGTTCCGTCTGGCGTACTCCCAAATCAGTCCGTCCTTTTGTGAAAGTAAGCCCAATCGTTTCACCTGCTGACTACCGGCATATAAGTGCTCAATCTTTTTGATAATCCGGTAGGATATATTTTCGTCAAACAGCAACTTTAAGTCGACGCTACTCATGCTATGACGCGTACTTTGCGTTCACGGTCAGCAGCGTAGAGCAGACAAGCCCGAATTTGTTCCTCTGTTAGTTCGGGAAAATCGGCTAATATATCAGCGTGGCTCATGCCAAGCCCCAGCCACCCCAACACGTCATAAACGCTGATGCGGGTACCGGTAAGGCAAGGCCTGCCAAAGCGAATTTCGGGGTCGATAGAAATATAGTGTTGATACGGTAGGGCGGAAGTTTCCATACTTACCAGGGTTATGACAATAGGTACGAATCTACTAAACGATTTAGCACAAAAAGGCAGATATGTCACCTGCCTTTCGATATAAACTAACCAAGAATACTTACGTTAACCTCACTCACCACTTCTCCGTATAAATCAAACGGCTGGGCGTCGGTGATACGTACCTGGGCGAAGTCGCCGAGGCGGACGTAGGTGTTTTTGGTGGCGGGTACCAGCACTTCGTTATCAACTTCCGGCGAGTCGAATTCGGTACGGCCAATGAAATAGCCACCTTCTTTCCGGTCGAACAGCACTTTATAGGTCTGCCCTATTTTTTGCAGGTTGTTCTCGTGCGAAATGCCTTCCTGAATCTCCATAATGGCGTCGGCGCGTTCCTGCTTTACTTCGTCAGGTACGTTGTCGGGCATTGAATACGAGTGCGTTTGATCTTCGTGCGAGTAGGTGAACGTACCCAGCCGGTCGAAACGCATCCGGTTCACAAAGTCGAGGGTTTCTTCAAACAGCACATCGGTTTCGCCGGGATGGCCGACAATCAGCGTAGTACGTAGGTGAATACCCGGCACTTTCTCGCGGATCGTGTATACCAGTTCTTCGGTTTTTTCGCGGGTGATGCCCCGGCGCATCAGCTTCAGCAACTCCGTCGAGCCGGTTTGCAAGGGCATATCGAGGTAGTTACAGACGTTCGGCCGTTCGCGCATCACGTCGAGGACGTCGAGTGGAAAGCCGGATGGGTAGGCGTACTGTAATCGAATCCAGTCGATGCCTTCCACATCGGCGAGGCGGTCAACGAGTTCGGCGAGATTGCGTTTTTTTGCCAGATCGAGCCCGTAATACGTCAGGTCCTGGGCGATCAGAATCAGCTCTTTGGTGCCGCGTCGGGCCAGCGATTTTGCCTCTATCACCAGCTCGTCCATCGGGCGCGATACATGATGGCCGCGCATAATCGGAATGGCGCAGAATGAGCAGGGACGGTCGCAGCCTTCCGCAATTTTCAGATAGGCATAATGGGCGGGGGTCGTCAATAACCGTTCGCCAACGAGTTCGTGCTTATAGTCGGCGCGGAGGGTTTTCAGCAGCCGGGGTAGTTCATTGGTGCCAAACCACGCATCGACGGTGGGCATTTCTACCTCCAGTTCATCTTTGTAGCGATGTGACAGGCAGCCCGTTACGTATACTTTATCCACTACGCCCGCTTCTTTGGCGTCGACGTACCGGAGAATGGTATTGATGCTTTCTTCTTTGGCATTATCGATGAAGCCGCAGGTGTTGATCACCACAATGTTGGCATCATCTTTCTTCGATTCATGGGTCACGGCCATGCCGTTGCCTCTCAATTGGGTATATAACGTCTCCGAATCGACCAGGTTCTTCGAGCAGCCCAGCGTGACGATATTGATTTTATTGGTAAGTAAGCCTTTGGTTTTCAAAACAAAAATCGATTTGCAGCATAACGAGGGATGAAGGTTCAAAGGTTCAGGCTGAGGTTCAAGAGAAAAAGAAGCTATAACACAGAGTCACACAGAGGGCCACAGAGTTACACGGAGATTTTTTCCGGCTCTACTTAAAAGACTAACTCCGTGTACCTCTATGTTATAGCTCTTTTGCCGTTCTCAACGCCTCAATCTGCGCCTGGATTGCGGCTGTCTGTTCGTTTCGGGCCAGGACAACCGGAGCGGCGGCCCGCACTGAGCAGTCGGGAATGGGGCAGCGCTCACAGGTCTCGCCGACATCCGTACGGGGAATGGCCGGGTCGTCGAGGAAGGCAAATACCGAGCGAAGTTGATCGGTGATGGGCAGGCCGATGTTAATGCTGCTGTTTGTGGTGGAAGGCGGCGATGATTTAGCGATCGATAAGACGAAATAGGCGTTGCCGTCGCTGGCGTAGGTCGTTATCTGCGCCTGACAACTGGGCTGCCCGTTCCAGTCCCCCTGCGCCTGTTGCGCCCGTAACTCATTTAGCAGCGTTAAGGCCACCTGCCGTCGGCAGTAGTGTTCGTCGCGGGCAACACCATGGGGCGTGTGCAGGCGGCTCAGATGTAGCTCTTTCGAGATGCTGAATCGCTCATTGTCAATTAACGTCTGGCCTCCCGGCTGGTCGAAGCGGATGAAAAACAGCTCATTCAGGCCAAAACCGTGGGTTAGCAGGCTCATCATCCGCAGCAAAAACATTTCGGGCGTAACGCCAAAACGGGTAATGGCATTTAGCAGCCGGTCGGGTTGCCAGGTACGTTGTTGAACAAAATCGGTCAGAATAGGCAGCAGGGCCACCCGTGGCATCAGAATGGCCCTGGCGAAATAGGAAGCCCGGAAGTTGTTCAGTACCTCATCGAACGACCGTGCCGTCAGCATAGACGATTCCAGCGGGCGATTGGTCAGTTGCAGGTGCCGGTACCCTACCTCACGGGCCAGAGTAAACGCCGTTTGCTCGGGCGATAAACGGCTGTTAATCAACAGCGTGTTCGATTCTGGAATGTAAATCGAGCGCAATGGGGTAAGTATGGGCTGCGTGGTATCGTCGTAAGGTATTACCGTATAGCCATACGTCTCGGTCAGTACGGTAGTGAGCAACGCCGGGAGGTTCGTAGGAGAATCGGGCAGGGGGTGCGTACCCAGAAAGGTATCGGCTTGCTCTTCAAGGTCAGCGAAATACGTATCGTGCATGGCCTGATAGGTACGCAACACCGAGAAGTAAAACTGCTCGACGCGCAGATCGTAGTTCCGGCCAATCTCGATGATTGTGCTGATGAAGGCGCTTAGTTTGGCCGGGGCATTAGCCATTACTTCCAGGAAATAGCCCGGCTCAATCCCAAACAGGTCGAATGGTAACTCATTGAGCACGTTTGAGTTCAGCAGCTCAACTACTGGC
The DNA here is from genome assembly GCA_963750355.1 of uncultured Cytophagales bacterium. Taxonomy (GTDB): domain Bacteria; phylum Bacteroidota; class Bacteroidia; order Cytophagales; family Spirosomataceae; genus Fibrella. Next base: position 157,216 of record CAVVQL010000001.1, read on the forward strand.
TCCAGCTGCTTGCTCACTTTCAGCGATACCAGCGAGTCGTAGTCTGTGCCAAGCGCCCTGGCAATGGCGAAGATTTTTTCGGTCTTCGGGTACTTCTTGCCTTTCTCGATCTCATTGAGATACGACGGCGATAGTCCGGTTAAATCGGCCAAATCGTATGTCGAAAGGCCTTGATCGGCGCGTAGCTGTTTCAGTTTCAGGCCAAAAATGAGCCTTACTTTATCCCGGTCGGTATTCATGGCGAGAAGTTGCGGATAATAAAACCGGCTGCAAAGCTACTTATTCCCGGTAATTAAGCGTTGCATTAAATATTAGCGAACGTTCGCTATTTATAGATTAATCGCTATATCTTTGTCTCATCGTTTGCACATCAACTTATTGCTCTTATGGTTATCGAACAATCGCAATCGTTTGCCCAGTTAATCAGCCTGAACTTCCCGGCTGACAACGCCATTGATTTTTTACAACTGGCCGAGCCGTCTGAACTGTTTTTTCAGCTCTCACCAGCGGCACTGATCGAGCAGGCGGTGCTTCGGGGCGAGGGCCAGTTGACCGATACCGGCGCACTGATGTGTACCACAGGTCGATTCACGGGCCGTTCGCCCAAAGACCGGTACATTGTTCAGGATGAGCTAACCACCGATACCGTCGATTGGGGCAAGGTGAACCTTCCGTTTGCGCCCGATAAGTTTGATCAGCTGCACCGACGGATGCGCAGTTTTCTGGAATACCAGACCGTATACGTGCGTTACGCCCAGGTCGGCGCTGATCCCGCTCATCAGATAAACTTGTGCATTCTAACCACATCGGCCTGGCAGAACCTGTTTTGTCATAACATGTTCCTGCGCGTTCCCGATGAAGAACTGAACAGTTTCGAGCCCGACTTTACCATCCTGGCCGTTCCCGATTTCAAAGCCATCCCGGCCGAAGATGGTACACGAAGCGAAAACTTTGTTATCCTGAATCTCTCAAAACGTACGTTGCTCATTGGCGGCACGGGCTATGCTGGTGAGATCAAGAAGGGTATTTTCTCGGCTATGAACTACCTGCTGCCCCAACAGGGTATCCTGCCCATGCACTGTTCGGCCAACATAGGAAACGGCAGGGGAAAATCCGATGTAGCGCTGTTCTTTGGCCTGTCGGGCACGGGCAAAACCACCCTGTCGGCCGACCCTGACCGGGCGCTGATTGGCGACGATGAGCACGGCTGGAGCGATACCGGGGTGTTTAATGTTGAAGGCGGGTGCTACGCGAAAGTGGTTGACCTGACCCGTGAGCGGGAACCGCAGATTTTCGACGCCATCCGGTACGGGGCCATTGTAGAAAACACCCGTTTTGCGCCCGGCACCAGCACGGTCGATTACAGCGATACGAGCCTGACCGAAAACACGCGCACTTCCTACCCTATTGACTTCATAAGCAATGCCCGCATTCCCTCGGTAGCCGGGCATCCCGACACCATTTTTTTCCTGACCTGCGATGCGTTTGGCGTACTGCCGCCCATTGCCCGCCTCACGCCCGAACAGGCTATGGAGTACTTCCTGTTGGGCTACACCGCTAAAGTAGCCGGTACCGAAATGGGCGTTACCGAGCCTCAGGCTACGTTTTCGCCTTGTTTTGGCGCCGCCTTTATGCCACTCACACCGGGTACGTATGCCAGGATGTTGGGCGAAAAAATTCGGGCGCATAACACAGACGTGTGGTTGATTAACACGGGTTGGACAGGCGGTTGCTATGGTGTTGGTAGCCGTATTAGCCTCGCGCATACAAGGGCCCTGATCAGAGCCACCCTGTCAGGAGCACTCAGTCCCGATCAGGTCATGTACGAGACTCATCCGGTTTTTGGCCTGGCCATTCCCATAACCTGCCCCGATGTACCCACTCCGCTGCTCGACCCGCGCCAAACCTGGGCCGATGCTACTGCCTATGACGAAAAGGCGACCTACCTGCAACGGTTATTCGATGAGAAACGGCAGGAAGCTTTTTGACAGGATTTATTGGCTTAGCCCCCCGCCCTAAAGGGAGCCCGCTGGCGCATTAGTAGCTCCGTCGTAGGCGTATTCTTGCGCCAGCAGGCACCCTTTAGGGCGGGGGGCTAAGCCAATAAATCCTGTCAAAAAAACTCATTCAACTCAAAATTTACATCCCCACTATTATGACCTTTTCAGAAAGCAATTCCGCCTTTGGGAAGCTGGCCCTGCCCGTTGGCACTACGCTTGATCGGTATATTATGCGGCGGCAAACGGCGTTTCCCTACGCTACGGGAGAACTCTCGCAACTGCTGCGCGACATTGCCTTAGCCAGCAAGATCATCAATCGCGAAATAAACCGGGCTGGGCTGATGGATATCACCGGCTCGGCGGGGTCGGGCAATATTCAGGGAGAAACCCAGCAGAAGCTCGACGTGGTGGCGAATATCCGGTTTCTGCGCGCCCTGAAAAATGGAGGAGAGGTCTGCGCCATTATCTCCGAAGAAGACGACGACATCATCTGCACCGGAAACCGCAACGCCAAATACGTAGTCGCCATCGACCCGCTCGACGGTTCCTCGAATATTGACGTGAACGTATCGATCGGCACCATCTTTTCGATCTACCGACGCGTCACGCCGGTGGGTTCAGAAGCTACCATGGCTGATTTTCTACAGGGGGGCGACAGGCAGGTAGCGGCGGGCTACATCCTCTACGGCTCCTCTACTATTCTGGTGCTGACCACCGGCGATGGCGTAAGTGGCTTTACCTACGATCTATCATTGGGCGAATACATTCTGTCGCATCCCGGACTTCGGCAACCCCAATCGGGTCAGATCTTTTCGTGCAACGACGGGAACATACTGGATTACCCGGCCTACGTGCAGACGTACCTGCAAAGCTGCAAACAGCAGCGCCTGACGGGCCGGTACATTGGTTCGCTGGTCGCCGATTTTCACCGGAACCTGATCAAAGGGGGCATCTACCTGTATCCGCCCACGATGAAGACGCCCAACGGAAAATTGCGCCTGCTCTATGAGTGCTTCCCAATGGCCTACATCGCGGAACAGGCTGGGGGCATAGCCACAAACGGCCGCAAACGCCTGCTGGATGTGGAGCCAACCAATCTGCATCAGCGTTCGCCGCTTTTCATCGGTTCAGCCGATATGGTGGAGGCGTTGAGCCATACGGAAATGAGCGTAGTGTCGGGTGTGAGTGCTCTTCAACAGTTGTAATGTGGAACACGCCCGCCAACAGCAGGAACGCACTCATATTTAGAACGCGGCCTTGTAGGTAATCTGAATCGTGTGCGGGGTTACGCGGTTTTCTTTCACCGTCACTGTGTTGATCCGACCCTCAGCATCGAACATGCTGCCATATAGGCCTTTGGGTTCGCGGGTCAATACTGAATACGTACCCGCCGGAAGCCCACAAATGCAAAACTTGCCATCTTTTCCCGACTTGCCAGTTTTGATGGGCTTCACGCCTTTAGTCGACGTGATGAACCCATCTTCCAGACCCTCAACGTCACCCATTAATAACGCCGGATAAATCAGCACCTCGCGGCTAACGGGTGTACCACGCGAGGGGGTCTTTCCGGGACCGGGCATCTGGTTGCCAACCTGCTCCAGCACCAGACCGCAGATTCCCTGCTTGGTGCTCACCGCTGCTTTTGCCTTCGCTTTCTTCTGAGCCATTGCACCGGTAGTCAGGCAAAACAACGTGAATATGATGAGCAGGTGGCGCATAGGGCTGGAAGGATAAAATCAGTGGTTAACAAATTGCTTCACTTCCTAAAGAACGAATCGACGAACTCCATCTTATCGAAGGTCTGCAAATCGTCGATTTTCTCGCCGACACCAATGTATTTCACCGGAATACGAAACTGATCGGAGATGCCAATGACCACGCCACCTTTGGCGGTGCCATCTAGTTTAGTAATGGCAAGCGCCGTTACGTCGGTCACTCTGGTGAACTCGGTGGCCTGGATAAACGCGTTTTGCCCCGTCGACCCATCCAGCACGAGTAGCACTTCGTGGGGGGCATCGGGAATAAACTTTTGCATCACCCGCTTGATCTTCGACAGCTCATTCATCAGGTTCACCTTCGTGTGCAAGCGGCCGGCGGTGTCGATAATCACTACGTCAGCGCCCATCTCGGTGCCTTTCTTTACGGCATCGTAGGCAACGGCTGAGGGGTCGGTGTTCATGCCGTGCGAAATGACGGGTACGCCCACGCGCTCACCCCAGAGTTTAAGCTGATCGACGGCCGCCGCCCGGAAGGTATCGCCCGCACCCAGTACCACTACCTTGCCCCGCTTGTGAAACTGGGAGGCGAGCTTACCAATAGTCGTTGTTTTGCCCACGCCATTTACGCCCACGACCATGATTACGTACGGCTTTTTATCGGCGGGCAACTCAAAGTCATCGCTACCAGAGGCACTGGCACTTTTGTTATCGGACAGGAGAGCGGCAATTTCTTCCCGGAGAATGGTATCCAGCTCACTGGTGCCCACGTATTTGTCGCGGGCTACGCGGGCCTCAATGCGATTGATGATCTTAACGGTTGTTTCAACCCCCACGTCGGAGGAGATCAGCACGTTTTCCAGTTCATCCAATACCTCTTCGTCGACGGTCGCTTTACCAACAACGGCCCGGCCCAGTTTAGAGAAGAAGCTGTCTTTACTTTTCTCCAAGCCTTTGTCGAGCGATTCTTTTTTCTCTTTTCCGAATAAACCGAAGAAAGCCATAGGTATGTATAGATGTTGAACTTCTTGTACAAAGCTAAAACAAAAAAAAGTCCCTCATCGGGACTTCCTTGTACGCGGTTACCAGGCGGTGAGAAGCAACTACGCTTTCAGTGCGTTTTGCACCTCATCAATCAGGACCATTTCTTCTTTGAAGGTATAAGCCCCCGTTTTGGGTGACTTCACGGCGCGGATCACTTTCGCGTATGCCTTACCGTTATCCTTCGTTTTCAGGGTTGCAACTACCTTCTTTGCCATTGTTCTGTGTTCGTTTTGACGTGTTCCTCAATGCTATAACGCACCGGGTTCCGCCGGGATGACAATTACTTGATCTCTTTATGGAGCGTTACACGCTTCAAATTTGGATTGTACTTCTTACGCTCGATACGAGCGGGCGTGTTCTTACGGTTCTTAGTCGTAATATACCGCGATGTGCCTGGAACGTTCGTATCCTTCTGTTCTGTGCACTCCAAAATTACCTGAACTCTATTACCTTTCTTAGCCATGGCTATATGCTTTTTCTCAACGGGACCGCAAAGATAGGAAACGAAAACGGAATGCGCAACGGCCACTTATCTATGGCTGTCAGATTCTTACGCGTAAACAGGACATGCCTGCGTTGGAACTAAGTAGATAGCCCCCAACTGACTAACCATGTACCCACACAAAATCACGTACCCACATAAAATTCGGATGGTAACCAAGCCCTATATACCCGCTTATTGGCTGTTTGTAGCAATCTCATTGCTGATCCTGGCTCGCGTTGACCCTGCGCAGGCGCAGAAACAGATCTGTATCACCATTGATGACCTGCCAACGGTTTCACGCTTTTATCGGACGGCGGCCGGTCGGGACTCGCTCACAAAATGCCTGCTGACTCACTTGAGGCAGTATGAGGTACCTGCCATCGGTTTTGTCGTTGGTGAAAAGCTAGTGAACCAGTCTAAGCCTGATACCGATCAAATCAGGCTACTCACGCGGTGGATCACTGCCGGCATGGAACTGGGCAATCACACGTTTGCCCACAAAGACTATAATACAATGTCGGCGGCCGAGTCTCAGCGGGACGTCATGGAAGCAGATACGCTTCTTCGCGTTTTGCTAAAACCGGTGAAGCAGCAGCCCCGCTATTTTCGGCACCCCTACCTACACCGTGGAAACACCATCGGCAAGCGTGATTCATTGGTGCGTTATCTGGCCGATCACAACTATCGGGAAGCGCCCGTTTCCGTTGATAATGGCGATTACCTCTTTTCTGCTGCTTACGATGTTGCCCTGCTTCGCAAAGACGCCATTCTGGCGGCGTCGATTGGTAAGCACTATGTAGCGTACATGCTCGACTGTGTTCACTATTACGAAGCACAGGCCGATTCGCTGTTTAAGCGCCCAATCGCCCATATCCTGCTGACACACGCCAACACCATTAACTCGGTCTACATGGGTGAGGTGCTGGCTCGCCTCTCGGCGGAAGGGTATCGCTTTATTTCACTCGATGAGGCCGTTCAGGACCCTGCTTACCAGTCGCGCGACGAATACGTAAATAAGAGCGGCATTTCCTGGCTGCACCGCTGGGCATTGACGCAGGGGAAACGGGGCGCTTTTTTCAAAGGTGAACCAGAGGTGCCCGCTGACATTACCCAGCTGGCTGAAGGGAAATGACAGGCTCCTGAATGTCGGATCGGCTTCCTGTCGTAAATCATTTACCAGCTGTTTGCGTTATGCCGAAAGCCCCGTGGTAAAAAACCGAGTTGAGGCATTTAGTCTTTATCAGCGCAATGAAACGCATTCCTTTTTCAATACTTGACCTGGTGCCTGTTGCCGCCGGTAGCACCGTCAGCCAGGCCTTACATAATGCCCTCGATCTGGCACAACATGCCGAAAAGTGGGGCTATAACCGGTATTGGCTGGCCGAACACCACAACATGACCGGCGTGGCCAGTGCGGCTACGTCGGTTGTTATTGGCTACATCGCGGGCGGCACGCAGACAATCCGCGTGGGGTCGGGCGGTATCATGCTGCCAAACCACTCGCCGCTGGTTATTGCCGAGCAGTTCGGTACGCTGGCCTCGCTTTATCCGGGCCGGGTCGATCTGGGCGTAGGCCGTGCGCCTGGCTCCGATCAGGTGGCGGCCCGCGCCCTACGCCGGAATCTGAACGGTCCCGATACATTTCCGCAGGATGTGGTTGAATTAGGCCACTATTTTCGGCCTGCCGAGTCTGGGCAGGCCGTTCAAGCGGTTCCGGGGGCGGGTCTGAACGTGCCCATCTGGATACTGGGCTCCAGTCTCTTCGGGGCTCAGCTGGCCGCCATGTTGGGCCTACCCTATGCCTTTGCCTCGCATTTTTCGCCCGATGCGCTGATGCAGGCACTGCACGTCTATCGTACGCAGTTCAAACCGTCGGAGACGTTAGACAAGCCATACGTTATGCTGGGCGTCAATGTCGTAGCGGCGGATACCGACGAGGAGGCCCGGCGGCTCTTTACTTCGGTGCAACAACAATTTATCAACCTGCGGCGCGGCACGCCGGGCCAGTTGCCCCCGCCCGTTGACCGGCCCGACCTGCTCACTTTCGCTGCCGAACAGTCGGGTGCCAGTCATGCACTACGCTATGCGGTCGTTGGGTCTCCCGAAACGGTACAGCGGGGCCTAACCAGTTTCATCGAACAAACGCAGGCCGATGAACTGATGACGACCGCCCAGATCTTCAACCATTCTGCGCGGCTTCGCTCGTTCGAACTAACCGCTCAGGTACGCGATAACTTAGCCAGGCAGCCAGTCGGAGAGACCATGTCTGCCTAGGCTACAGGCTTCGTATTTACGCGAAAAGGTACTTTACCAGAACATCGTGTATAGCCCCGTCAGCAAGACCCCAATAAGTACCGATCCGGCAATAAAGGAAGGCGACACCCGGAACATGCGCCGATCGATAGCCAGCCCTTTTGGATTATTCTCGCTGGCGGGGTCTGTCAGCGACACCACCACCATCAGCAGCATGTCAATGGCGAATACCCACGTTGTGCGGTGTAGAAAGGGGATTTCGGCCACCTGACGACCGACGAGCTGCATGATCTCCGGCCAGAATTTGAACAGGATCGACAGCGGAATCGTCAGGATAGCAACGGTTAGCGCGGCCCGGTTAGTAGCTTGTTTCCAGAAGAAGCCCAGCACAAAGATCGAAAAGACGCCGGGCGTCAGGAAGTTGGTGTATTCCTGAATGTACTGATACACCTGGTCGAACGACCGCAACATGGGGGCTATGATGATGGCTACGATAAATGAGGCCACTACCGCCCACCGCCCAACGTTGACCAGCTTCTGCTCCGATGCGTTTTTGTCGACGAATTTACGGTAAATATCCAGGGTGAAGATCGTTGAAATGCTGTTGCACTTCCCGGCTAAAGACGCAACAACCGCTGCCGTAAGGGCCGCGAAGGCCAGTCCTTTCATGCCCGAAGGGAGCAGGTTCATCAGCACCGGATACGCCTGGTCGGGCTTGACTACCCCGTTCACGTCGGTCATGGCGGCTTTGAAGGTGCCATCCTGATACAGCACAAACGCCGCGATGCCCGGAATAACCACGATGAGCGGAATGAGTAGTTTCAAAAAAGCGGCAAACAGAATGCCGCTGCGGGCGGTCTTCAGATCGGCCCCCAGCGCCCGCTGCACAATGTACTGGTTACAGCCCCAGTAGTAGAGGTTATTGATCCACATGCCGCCCAGCACCAGCGACATCCCCGGCAGAACGTTGTATTGTGGATGCCCTTCGGGAAAGTACATGTGGAAGTGATCGTCGGCACGGGTACGTAGCGTCTGCAATCCGTTCCAGACCCCATCAACCCCCGATTTGTCGGCTACCAGTTGCAAGGCCAAGTACGTCACCACCAGTCCGCCAAAAATCAGCACAACCACCTGAATGACGTCGGTGTAGCCGATCACTTTCATGCCGCCCAGCGTAATGAAAATAGCAAATACCGCCAGCCCGATGGTGCAGGTAGTGAACGAAATGCCCGCCAGCGACTCAATGGCAATAGCCCCCAGATACAAAATAGAGGTAAGGTTGACGAGCACATACACCACCAGCCAGAATATGGCCAGAATCGTGCTGACCGTGTCGCTGTACCGTTGCGCCAGAAACTGGGGCATGGTCGAAATGTTATTCTTGAGGTAGATCGGAATAAAAAACATCGCCACAATCACCAGCGTGGCCGCCGCGATCCATTCATACGAGGAAATGGCAAGCCCCATGGCAAAGCCCGACCCTGCCATGCCAATAAAATGCTCGGCTGAGATGTTTGAGGCAATGAGTGAGGCACCAATAGCCCACCAGGTCAGTGAGCCTTCGGCCAGGAAAAAGTCTTTGGTGTCGGTTTGTCCCGATTTCTTGCCCTGATAAATCCAGTAGCCATAACCAACAACAACAATGAAATAGGTGAGGAAAACCGCATAGTCGGCGTAATCAAGGTGGTTCATGGTAGGAGGGTAGGGGTTAAGCTCAGGTGATAGTAAAGCCATCAGCTAGCCCAAGTCTACCGCATTCCACTTGATACAAAACGCTACAAGACTTTATAGGCTTTTCACAACCAGCAGGTGCCAGGCTTCTCTGTAAGCGGTTGGGGAAACAGAATTGTCCACTTAAGCATTCGGGGAGTTAAAGGCTGCCAGTCGACGGGCATATCGTGACGATTCCAATGGACCTGAGCTGGAAAGCACAGATACCCACCACCCAGCTTGTCATTCAGGCCGGACAACATTGATGCGTCGGACAAGACGGTTATACCGGGCTTATTCGAGATGCACACCTACCAGCATTCCATAACGGGTGAGAAACTGGGTCGGCTGTGGCTCTCGTACCATTAAAGCATCCGTAAAGAAAGTGGTACAACAACACGAACGATAAGGATACATGGTAGGCTGTCCACGCTGAGTGCGTCACGTGTCTCTTAATGACGGAAGGGTTGGGCGGTGTTCCGGTCGTAATCTTGGGGTGTTTTGTAACAAAAAACAGCGCTCGGGTGTCCTATACAAAGTCATTGATTTTGTATCTTGACAATCTATGCAAGCTGAATTAACCCTCGCCCGGCCACCGCGGCACTTCCTGCCAGATACGTACGAACTAGATACCTGGGCCGACGTACAGCCCTTCTACGATGAGCTGCTTAGCCGACCCATTACCGATGCCGATGCCCTGCGGCAATGGTTCAGCGACCGGAGTGAACTGGAATCGTACCTATCCGAAAACTTTGCCTGGCGCTACATTCGTATGACCTGCGATACGGCCAACGCCGAACTGGTTGAGCGCCTGAATTTTTTCATCGAAACCATTCAGCCCAGGATGAGTACGCTCGGTAATGAGCTGGACCAGAAGGCGCTGGAAAACCCCTGGCTGGCCCAGATGGACAATACGGCCGAACAGGTAATGGTTCGCGGCATGCAACAGGCGAGCGCCATTTTCCGGGAGGAGAATGTACCGCTGCAAACCGAAATGCAGACCGAAGAACGCCAGTATGGGGCCATTGTTGGGGCCATGACCGTGATAATTGAAACAGATGGTATTCGCGAAGAGGTCACCCTGCAGAAAGCCGCTGATCTGTTGCAGTCGACCAACCGGGCCGAACGGGAAAACGCGTGGTTTATCATTCAGAACCGCCGCTTCGACGATCATGAACCGCTGGATGCGCTGTTCGACAAACTGATTGGGCTACGGCAGCAGATTGCCCGCAACGCCGGGTTCGTCAATTTCCGCGACTACATGTTTGCCGCGCTGGGCCGATTCGATTACACCCCGGCAGATTGTTTCACGTTTCATGACTCCGTAGCCGATGCGGTGGTGCCGTTGCTGAACCAACAGGCTGCCGAACGACTGGAGCAACTGCGGCGCACAGACGACTCGATACAGACCCTGCGGCCCTGGGACACCAAAGTAGATCCCGACGGGCATCCGCCGCTGGTGCCCTTTGCCACCGCCGCTGAACTGGTCGATAAAACGATTCGCTGCTTCGACCGCCTTGATGCCACTGGCGAACTGGCTGGTTATCTGCGTATTATGAAGCGGATGGGTCATCTCGACCTCGAATCGCGAAAGGGGAAAGCGCCGGGTGGGTATAACTATCCGCTCGAAGAGATTGGCGTACCCTTTATTTTCATGAATGCCACCTCTAGCCTGCGTGATCTGGTGACTATGGTGCATGAAGGTGGCCATGCGGTGCATTCGTTTCTAACCCGTGAGCTGCCCCTGAAAGCCTACCGGAACCCACCGATGGAGGTCGCCGAACTGGCTTCGATGTCGATGGAACTGATGTCGATGGACCATTGGGATGTGTTCTTCGAGAATCCCGACGAGTTGCGCCGCGCTAAACTGGCGCATCTGGAGTCGATAATCGAGACGCTGCCCTGGGTGGCTACCATCGATCAGTTTCAGCACTGGCTCTACGGCACCCCGCCCGAGTCGGGCTCAATCCATACGGCTGCCGAACGCCGGGCCGCCTGGGTACGTATCTACGACCGGTTTGCCGATCAGATTACCGACTGGAGCGGGCTGACTCATTACAAAGAGTACGTCTGGCAAAAGCAGCTCCATCTTTATGAGGTACCGTTTTATTACATCGAATACGGTATTGCTCAATTGGGGGCGATTGGGGTATGGCGCAACTACCGCCAACAGGCCGAAGCAGGCTTGCAGAGCTACAAAGAGGCGCTCAAACTGGGTTATCAGGCACCCATTCGCGACATCTACGCGGCGGCCCGCGTACCCTTCGATTTTTCGAAACAGCATATCGGTGAATTGATGGCCTTTGTGCAGCAGGAGATTAACGCCTTAAAAAAGCAGCCCGAAACGCCAACCGCCTAACCAGTTTGTGATTACCTTTGCGGAACTTTCGATTCACAATCAAGCAGCTATGAAACGCGTCGTATATATGGGTATGTTCGTGCTGGCCGGTCTTTCACTGGCTTCGTGCGATTACCAGAAGAATAACACCATCCGTCAGCAGGATTTCCGTACCAACGATTCCCGGTCGGGTTACAAAGCCGGTGATGCTGAGGTGTATGGTACCGGTAAAGATTCAGCCGCCGTTCAATCGGCCTACAAATACAAGTCGCGCCCGGAACTGGAGGCACGGACGCAAAAGATTCGTGAAAAAATGTTTGGGACCGGTACTATTGGTGAAGGTTCATAGGCACTTTCAGCCACCATTCCCTAACAAACGAAGAGGCGATACCCGACGGCATCGCCTCTTCGTTTGTTAGGGAATGGTGGCAGGGAATATAACTTTTTTGCGTTACTTTGCTCCTCTACTAGGCCCTATCATTTAGGATTTTTTGGTTAGTGTAGGCTGATAAACAAGGCTTTTCAGGTATGAATGTTGCATTAGTTACAGGTTCGGCAGGACTCATTGGCAGCGAATCAGTTGCCTTTTTTTCAGATAAGTTCGATCTCGTTGTGGGTATCGACAATAACATGCGGCAGTATTTCTTTGGTGCCGAAGGCTCAACGGAGTGGAACCGTAATCGGCTTAAGGACGCCTACAGTAACTACACGCACCGCCCCGCCGATATTCGCGAAGTGTCGCAGCTGGAGCCAATCTTTCGGGAGTTCGGAGCCGATATTAAACTAATTGTTCATGCCGCTGCCCAACCCAGCCACGACTGGGCCGCCCGCGAGCCATTCACCGACTTCACGGTAAATGCCAACGGTACGCTCAACCTGCTTGAGATGACCCGGCAACACGCGCCAGACGCGGTATTTATCTTTACGTCGACCAATAAGGTATATGGTGATAACCCAAACTACCTGCCCCTGATCGAAACGGAGACGCGCTGGGAAATTGACGAGAGTCATCCGTATTTCAAGGATGGCATCGACGAGTTCATGAGCATCGACCACACGAAGCACTCCCTGTTTGGTGCCTCTAAAGTGGCCGCCGATATTCTGGTACAGGAGTACGGCCGGTATTTTGGCATGAAAACGGCCGTTTTCCGCGGTGGTTGCCTCACAGGCCCCAACCATTCGGGTGCACAGCTGCATGGCTTCCTGAGCTACCTGATGAAGTGCGCCATTACGGGTACGCAGTACACCATTTTTGGCTATAAAGGCAAGCAGGTGCGCGACAATATTCACAGCTACGACCTGGTGAACATGTTCTGGCATTTTTACCAGAACCCACGGGCTGGTGAGGTGTACAACGCCGGCGGTGGCCGCCATGCCAACTGCTCGATGCTGGAGGCGATTAAGGTGTGCGAGGAAATATCGGGCAATACCATGAACTACACCTATTCGGAGACCAACCGGATTGGCGACCATATCTGGTACATCTCGAACCTCAATAAATTCAAAGAACATTACCCCGGCTGGAATTGGACCTATGATTTGAATCAAACGCTGGTGCAGATTCACGACAGCATGGTGGCTCGGTTAGGGCAAACCGCCTGATCCAGAATAGTGGCCGTTGGCTGGTGACAACGGCCACCTCTAACGAAGACATGAGACCTTCTACCCAATTAGTCGTTACCGGATGCGCAGGCTTTATCGGCAGTCACCTCACGGATCGGCTACTCAACAGTGGATACCGGGTTATTGGCGTTGATAATTTCGATTCATTCTACCCGCGCTCCGTTAAAGAACGGAACGTGTCAGGGGCGCTGAGCCATCCGAACTTCACGTTTATCGAAGCCGATATTCGCGATGCTGCCTGGCTGGATAACCTGAATACCGACGTTGACGCCGTCATTCATATTGCCGCTAAAGCGGGCGTTCGCCCGTCGATTGAGCAACCTGCCGATTATATCAGTACCAACATTGCCGGTACCAATAACCTACTGGCCTGGATGCAGCAGCGGGGCATTGGCAAGATGGTCTTTGCCTCGTCGTCGTCGGTATACGGCAACAACGAAAAAATACCCTTCAGCGAAACCGACAGCGTTGAACAGCCTATTTCGCCCTATGCGTTTACAAAGCGCTCGTGCGAACTGCTGACCCATAATTACCATCATCTGTATGGGATGGGTATTATCAACCTGCGGTTTTTTACGGTCTATGGTGAACGGCAGCGGCCTGATCTGGCTATTCATAAGTTCGTCAGAATGATGGCCGCCGATCAGCCCATTCCGATGTTTGGAAAGGGCGATACCTCGCGGGATTATACGTACGTGAGCGATACGGTAGATGGGATTGTGGCCGCCCTGGCGTACCTGGATGCGAACCCGACAACCTACGAGATCATCAACCTCGGCAACCATAGCCCGGTTACGCTGGAAACACTGGTGTCTACGCTGTACCGGCTCATGAACAAGCAACCGCAGATTGAGTACCTGCCCATGCAGCCCGGCGATGTTGATCGTACCTACGCCGATGTGTCACGCGCTGCTCAGCTTTTAGGGTATCAGCCGAAGGTATCCCTTGAGGAAGGGTTGAGCCGATTTGTCGACTGGTACAAAACGACGTATCTATGATCAGCCCAACGGTTGCTCAAACCACCCGGTTACTGGTTATACTGGACAATCCTTGCGCTGGTTGTGAAAGGCTTGTTTTTTGGCTGGTTCCTAACCCGGACCTACAACCACGACATTCCGGGTTTTTGGGGGCAGAGCAACGGCGACATGATGACGTACATCCAGCCGGTCGAGAGCCTGCTGGCGCATCAGGGCTTTCAAACCGATGTCAGGATGCCCGCTTATCCGGGCATTTATCTATTCTTCCGGTTATTTACCAGTCAGGCGGTGGCCTGTAACCTGGTCATTCTGTTGCAGGTCGTGGTGTCGGCCCTGTCAGTGTATGTGCTGGGGCTATGTGCCGTGTACTTGTTCAAAACCGATCGGGCATTCTACTGGGCCTACTTTATTTACCTGTTCAGCACATTTGTCAGCGTATTCGACGGGTATTTCCTGACGGAGAGTCTGGCGGCTTCGGCCTCCATTTTTTTTCTGTACTGCTGGCTGCGTTTCGAGGCCAAACCGGCCAACTGGTTTTTTGGAGCTGATGGCCGGGGTCTGGATGACCTGGTCGATCTTTCTGAAACCAGCCCATCTGCCGCTACTAGCCATTCCTGTGGCGATATGGGCCCTGCGCTGGTTGAAAAAACAACTGGAGTTTAAACAGCTCGTTCGATACAGCTTTTTATTCCTGTTGCCATTTGTACTGGCCGATGGTGCCTGGATGGCCCGCAATTACCGGAGCTACCGGGAGGTGATTCCGCTACTGAAAAGCCCGTGGTATCCCGAGAGCTTCTGGCCCGCCAACTACTTCGACCTGATGGCCTTCTGCCAGACCTACGGCGAAGATTTTTCGTACTGGTTTCCCAATGCCGGCATCCGCTGGTTTCAGGGCTGGAGCAACAATAACTTTCTGGCACCCGTGCGCTGGTACGTAAAGGAAGACCTTGGGCCGCCGCCCAATTACGTGTATACCGCAGAGGTCAATCTCGACTCGGTAACATCGGTGCGGAATCTGTGTTATCGCTTAGGCAACGGCCCGGTACTGGATTCGACTCAGCGGAGTGCTATCTCGGCTCAGATCAAGGAAAAGCTGAATCGATATACCCGGTCGGTACGGGAAGACAACCCACTGGTGTACTACGTATGGGCGCCGGTCCGTTATACCCTTACTTTTTTGAACGGCACCTGGGGCTACAACTTCCTCGACGATATGATCAGAACGAGCTGGCCCCGGTTGTTGCTTCGGCTGTATCATTATGTGTTCGTATTGATTCCGGGGTTGATTGGCCTGGGTGTTTTTGTCCGGCGCGGGTTACGGCAAGACGATCGATTCCTGCTCATTCCAATGGCTTTTGCATACTGCCTGATCGTGTATGCAGTTGTGCTACGGCATCCGGAAACGCGTTACCTGGCACCGTTTTATCCGTTCTTAGTAGTAAGTGCCGTCGGTACTTTCCTGTCTGTTGGTCGTTTCAGACAGGCTCAAAAAAAATCTCTTCATGGCTTACCTCTCCGTTATAGTACCGATTTATAACGAATCGAAAAGTATTCCGATCCTGTTCGAGTCGCTCGAAAGTGCCGTTGGTCACTACGACTACGAAATTATTGCCATCAATGATGGCTCTAAAGACGATTCGTTAGCTCAGCTGCGGACTGTCTGTGCCCGCAACAAGCGGGTAAAGGCCGTCAATTTCAAGCGCAATTTCGGGCAGACAGCCGCCATCAATGCCGGTATTCAACATGCGTCGGGTGAGGTGATCGTGTTGATCGACAGTGATCTGGAAAACGATCCGAAAGACATCACTAAACTGGTCGATCGCCTCGACGATGGCTACGACGTGGTGAGCGGGTGGCGGCAGAATCGCTGGAAAGGCGAGTTTCTGACGCGTAAGTTGCCTTCCATGACGGCCAACAAACTGATTAGCAGCATATCGGGCGTTCCGCTGCACGACTACGGCTGTACCCTGAAAGCGTACCGCCGCGATGTGATCAAAGACGTAACGCTTTACGGGCAGATGCATCGGTTCATACCGGTTTACTGCGCCTGGCAGGGGGGTAAGGTAACCGAGATGCCCGTTAACTACCAGCCGCGTCAGTTTGGCAAAAGCAACTACGGCATTTTCCGAACCTATAAAGTGTTGCTGGATCTGGTCCTGATCAAGTTTCTGGAAAAGTACATGCAGCGGCCTATCCACTTCTTCGGTGGCGCTGGTATCCTTGCCTTTCTGGTAACGTTTGTCGCTACATTGATGGCTGCTTATTTTAAGCTGACCGGCCAGAAAGACCTGGTTGAAACGCCGCTGCCAACCATCGCCTCCATGTTTTTTGTGGTGGGTATTCAGCTTGTGCTCATGGGCGTAGTGGCCGAAATCCTGATGCGGACTTACTATGAGTCGCAGCAGAAAATGCCCTACAGTGTAAAGGAACTGATCAATTTCGATGGCGATGGTGAATCGGTCAGGCAACCGTCCGACCTGAGGTCTGACCGGATAAGAGTGAGTTAATTCAACCGATATACGTATGTGTGGATTAGCAGGGTTTACAGGACGCGGCAGCGAAGATGACCTGTTGCGGATGATTCGGCAACTGAGGCACCGAGGTCCCGATTTTCAGGGGGGCGACTTAAATCACGGCTTATACGCAGGAGCGCAGCCTCATTCGCGGGCCAACGGCTCAGCGGCAGGGTCGCTTCCGCGTACCGGCAGCTCCGACGTGTCGGTGGGGCTGGGTCACGCGCGCCTTAGTATTATTGACCTGAGTTCGGGGGCCAATCAGCCATTCTATACCGAAGACCGGCAGATTGGCATGGTCTTCAACGGAGAGATTTACAACTACCTGGAGTTGAAGGCCGAGTTGCAGAAGCTGGGCAAATACCACTTTCGCACCACTTCAGATACAGAAGTACTCCTGTTTCTCTACCAGGAATACGGCGAAAAGCTGTTCGACAAGGTCAACGGCATGTTTGCCTTCGCCATCCACGACTTCCGGACTGGTCGGACAATGCTGGCGCGTGACCGGATGGGTAAGAAGCCGCTGCACTACAGCGTCATCGGCGATACGCTCATCTACGGTTCAGAACCCAAGGCGCTGTTGCAGCATCCGCTGGTGAGCAGAACTATCAGTCCCGATGCCCTGAATGCGTACCTGACGTTTGAATACGTGCCCACGCCCTACTGCATCTATCAGGACATCAAGAAGCTGGAACCGGGGCATTACCTGCTGTTTGAAAATGGGCGAATCATAGCAAATCGACCATTCTATACGATTCAGTTCAATCACCAGCCCATTTCATTCAAGGCCGCGCTGAGCCAGTTCGACGAACTACTGAACGACGCCACGGCCTCGCGCCTGATGGCCGACGTGCCGCTTGGCGTTTTTCTGAGCGGGGGGCTCGATAGCTCGGCGGTCGCTTACTACGCCCAGAAGAATAGCGACAGTCGCATTAAAACGTTTTCGATCGGGTTTCAGGAAAAATCGTACGATGAGGCCGACTATGCCCGGTTAGTGGCCAAACACCTGGGCACCGATCATCATGAAAAGGTGCTTACCGCCCAGGATTCGCTCGACCTGCTGCCCGATATCACCGCAAAACTGGACGAGCCCTTTGCCGATGCGTCGATTATTCCAACGTACCTGCTGTCGCAGTTTACCCGCGAACGGGTAACGGTAGCGCTGGGTGGCGATGGCAGCGATGAACTGCTGGCGGGGTACCCAACCTTTACGTCCGACTATGTGCGGGGCATGTATGGCTCGATGCCCCGGCCAATTAAGGCACTGGCCAACCGCGTGGCCGAACTGTTGCCCGTAAGTGATGCCAATATCAGCCTGGATTTTAAAGCCAAACAGTTCCTAAAAGGCTTCCAGGAAAAAGCCGACTATACCCATACGCTTTGGCTGGGAAGTTTCTCCCCGGCTCAG
Organism: uncultured Cytophagales bacterium; assembly: GCA_963750355.1. Classification (GTDB taxonomy): domain Bacteria; phylum Bacteroidota; class Bacteroidia; order Cytophagales; family Spirosomataceae; genus Fibrella. Next base: position 175,281 of record CAVVQL010000001.1, read on the forward strand.
AAACGGCTGCTGTTAAGTGCCGATGTGCAGGCGCAGCTAACCGACGAAACGGGTCTGGGCCTGATCGACAAGCATCTGGCTGATCTGCCTGCCGATACCGATCCCTTCGATCAGACATCGTATATCTATTACATGACGTACCTGCTCGATGATATTCTGGTGAAAGTTGACCGGGCCAGTATGTACAATTCGCTGGAGGTACGGGCGCCGTTCCTCGATTACCGCATTGTCGACTTTGCCAACAGCCTGCCCGAGTCATTCAAGCGCAAGGGCCTCACGGGCAAGTACATTCTGAAGGCGCTGATGCGCAACAAGATCCCCGACGATATCATTGACCGACCCAAAAAAGGATTTGGTATTCCGCTTTCGCAGTGGCTGCGTAACGAACTCAAACCCTTGTGCGATGATCTGTTATCCGACGAATCGCTGAAGCAGCACGGGTTATTTAATAGGGGGTATGTTCGGCAGCTTCAGCAGGAGCATTATTCCGGTAAACAAAATCATCGCAAACTGCTCTGGACCCTGATGGTGTTTCAGCAGTGGTACAGACATTATCATTGACGTATGAATTGGCAGAAAAAAGGAGTCGTTTACAAACCTACCGGTGCGTTTCCATTCAGTCAGACCCACGCGCAGGTGCCCTTCGGCTTTCCCATGGACGACCGCCTGCGGGTCTATTTTTCAACCCGCGACGCGGCCATTCAATCGGCTACGTCGTTTGTCGAAGTCGACCCCGACGATCTCTCGAAGGTGCTGTACGTACACGATAAACCCTGCCTGACCAAAGGCGAGGTGGGCACCTTCGATGAGAGCGGGGCTATGCCGTCGTGGTTTATACGGGTCGGCGACGAGATCTGGCTGTATTATACCGGGTGGAACAAAAGCGAAACGGCCTCGTACCGGCTTGGCATTGGGCTGGCCGTGAGCCGCGATGGGGGCTTAACCTTCGAGCGGATGTTTACGGGGCCCATCCTGGACCGGTACATCTTCGATCAGGTGTGGGTGGCGCAACCCTGCGTCATTCGTGAGCGCGACGACCTGTGGCGCATGTGGTACCTGTCCTGCACAAAGATCGAAGTGATTGACGGGCATCCTGAACCGTTTTACGACGTAAAATACGCCGAATCGACGGATGGCATTCACTGGAACCGTACGGGGCAGGTGTGTGTCGGCTACGATGAATTTACGGATGCTATTGGTCGCCCAACGGTATTCCGCGATGGTGATTTGTACCGCATGTATTTCTCGTACCGGTCAGCCACCAACTACCGTACCGACGTGCAGCGCAGCTACCGCATCGGTTGTGCCGAATCGGCCGACGGCATACACTGGACCCGCACCGATGAGCAGGCCGGTATTGAACGGTCGGCCGAGGGCTGGGACTCCATGATGATGGATTACTGCCATATTTTCGCTCATCGCGACCGGTGGGTCATGCTCTATAACGGCAATGGCTTTGGGGCGTCGGGTTTCGGGTATGCGCTAAATCAGCCTGAACCCTGAGCCTGTTCAGGCAGTTTATCTAACACACCACCTTACGTTTGTGCGTCCCCATTCGCTAATAAACCAGATCCATATTGGTTTCTTGGCTGGTTGACGTCTAACTTGGTTTACAACATCACAACACACTATGCAGGAGGTCGCTAAGTACATCATCAAAGTTAACGCCGAGCTGAAGGATGGGCAGATTGTGCCCGAGATACCCTACGAAGAGGTAATGCGGCTGGTGAACGAACCGAATATTGTTGTCATTAAAACGGGCTTCGCGCCGGATACGCTCCGCAACGTGATTGAGGACACGCGGGCCTGGGCCGCAAAAACGCCCCTGGCCGAAGGACCTGATACGTTTGATAATAACCAGCATAAACAGCGGCTGCACATCGCCAAGATTCAGCAGGCCCCGCAGTTATTCCACGACCATACCTTCGACGCCATCCTGGACCTTGAAGATTCATTCCGGCAGACGCTGTTGACTGTCTTTGACCCCGTTCGTGGCTTCTGGAATAACCTGACAGGTAACAATGAGGAGTTCGGTATCCGGAAAGGACAGCCCTATTTTCATCCGCAGGTGACGCACTATCCACTGGGAGGAAGTTTCTTCGGTCGCCACTGGCACCCCCTCAACCCGCAGAAGGTGGGCATGATTCTGGCCCTGAACCAGTATGGCAAAGAGTACCATTCGGGCGGAACCGGGTACGTAATCAACAACCACATTGTGGAAACGGAAGGCTATCAGGATATGGGCGATATGATCCTGTTCCGCTACGACCTGCCGCACTGGGTCAGTCCGTCGAGCTTTGCCGATCGCTTCAGCTGGGACGACCCCGCCGGGCGCTGGGTCTCTATTCTGCCGTTCTACGACCCATGGGCTAAACCGGCCGACAATGAAGAGCCACAGGGGTGGAGCAAAAAAATAGTACAGGCGAAAGAAGTAGCCGCTTAATGAAAGTCAAAGTCAGCGTACTGATTATCACGTATAACCAGCAGCGATTCATTCGTAAGGCCATTGATAGCGCTTTGGCGCAAGAGACCTCGTTTCCTATCGAGATTCTGGTGGGAGACGATTTCTCGAGCGATGGAACACGGGAGATTATTCAGGAGTACGAACGACAGCATCCGGGCCTGGTCAAAGGCGTGTTACATCCGCGTAACATGGGTAAGAACGGCGGTATCAACTTCCTGGAGACCCTGAAGCTGGCTACCGGCGAGTACTATGCGCTTATGGATGGCGATGACTATTGGACCAATACGCATAAACTGCAAAAACAGGCCGATTTTCTCGACGCGCATTCCGACTACTCAACCGTCTTTCATAATGCCGTTATCACTTACGAAGACGGGACACCGGAACACCTGCTGAATGGCCCCGAGACCAAGCCATTTTTCACGATCGACGATTTGATTGGGGAAGAAGAGATTTGGTTCATGGCCACGTCGAGCACCATGTATCGCAACAGCATCCGTGAGTACCCGGCCTGGTTTAAAGAGTCGGTCAGTGGCGACATTCCCCGGCTGATTCTGAAGGCAAAACAAGGTAAAATTGGGTACCTGCCCGATGTGATGTCGGTGTATCGGAAGAATCAGGGGGGCACCAGTTTCACGGATAAGTACGATGATGTGGCTTTCCTGCGGAACCGGATCGCTATGTACGAAGCCATCAATCAGGAGCTTGGCGGTAAGTACGACCTGCCGCTTAAACGAAATATAGCCCGCTATTACCGCTGGATGCTCGACAGCAAACAGTACCGCGATCAGCATTACCCGCGCAGCGTCGTGGCTTTAAAATATCTGAAACTGGCCAGGCTTACCGAGGAGGAACGGAAAGAGATTATTCAGAAATACGTGATTCCGCCTGCCCTCATGCGAACGTACAGTGCACTAGCCATTTGGTTGGGACAGTTGTTTCGTATGAACTAAGGTGATTGGATAAGCTGACAACCTGGTTTCTGTATCAGCACCTGAGCTGAAACACTAAAAAAAGCCCTCAGCTGATCAGCTGAGGGCTTTTTTTAGCAGGCCAAATCCAGCTTGTTATTTGCCTTGACCGCTCGACAGCAGGTTGAAGAACTGATCGAGTTTTGGGGTCAGAATGATCTCGGTACGACGGTTCGTCTTGCGACCTTCGGGCGTAGCGTTGTCATCTTTAGGTGCATGTTCGCCGCGGCCACCAGCCGTGAGGCGGGCAGGAGCTACCCCGAATTTGTTTTGCAGCACCCGTGAAACGGCCGTTGCACGCAGTACGCTCAGATCCCAGTTATCGCGGAGCACACCCGATACAAACGGAACCGCATCGGTATGGCCTTCCACCAGAATATCCAGTTCGTTATGGTCATTCACTACTTTGGCAACTTTACCCAGAACGGCCTCGGCCTGTGGGTTCACGTCGAACTTGCCCGAGTTGAACAGCAGCTTATCGGAGATAGACACATAGACAACGCCTTTTTTCACTTCTACCTGCACATCCTGATCGTTAATATCGGCCAGAGAGCGTTTCAGGTTCATCACCAGTGCGAGGTTCAGCGAATCTTTGCTGCGGATCGAGTTGTTGATGTTGTTAACATATTTAGTCTGCTCGTTCAGGGTTTCGAGCGATTTCTTGATGCTTTCGGCACCTTGCTTGCTCACTACCGACAGGTCAGACATGCGGTCGAGCAGGTTGGTGCTGGTCTTTTTCAGGTAGTCTACCTGGCTTTGCAAATCAGTCATCTGAGTAACCTTACTGGCCAACTCAGCATCTTTGCTTTTAAGGTTCGATTGTAGTTGAGTAGTTAGCTTATCACAGTTATTCAGATCGGCCAACGTTTTTTCATGAGCCGATTGCAGGTTAGCCAGTTCTGCTTTTTGCTTCTTACTGGCAGCGCAGGACGACAACAGAGTCAAGCCAGCGCAGATAATCAATACATTTTTCATGAAGGAGTTGAAAATTAAATAGGTATCAGCCAACTGCCGATGATTTAAAAGTTTGTACCAGGCATTTAAATATTAAAGAAATATTAAAATGCCGGAATGTTACTTGCGTCAGGACGCAAAAATACAAACATTTTCTATGACCTGCGACTGTGACCCTGCTTATTGACCGTTAAACTACTTGTTTTGCTACCAGTACGGGTTTAATCCCAACTCATTTTTTAACTTGCTGTTTGGAATGATACGATTATTCAGACGCAAAAAGAAGGAAGCGGTACCCGGTTCCCTGCCGACCTACCCACTGCCCGCTCATCTGGCGGACTGGCTCACTGGCGAAGAATACAACGAAATTCTCCGGCTCACCATCGATCAGCTCAGCCTGAAGGGAACCATACGTCAGATAACCGGTGAGGGGGTTATTCATGTGCAGTTTGTTGGGCAGACAGGCCCGACCCAGTTTTACATGGACAACCTGCTGCGCAAGTGTAAGGCAACTGAGCCGACCGAATGGGAGGCGATGGTGGTGGGCCATGTGAAAATTCTGCCGATCAACAGCGCCGCGCTCACCTACATCTACAAGGATTTCGGCTTTGCCGCGCCGCTATTAAAAGTACAGGTGAAACCCACTGGTTTTGCGCAGGATATTATCCAGGACTGCGTGTACCGGCAGGACTTCCCGCAGACCTACACGTTTCTGGTGATCGACTTCGATGATGCATTGCACTACGTTCGTCGCAGCGAAATTGGGGAGTGGGAAACGTCAGACAACTACCTGTTTGAGGTGGCCCTTGATAACATCGCCCGCGAAAAACTGGACATATCGAGTCATGCCCTGACCGGGGAGATTGCCCTTATACACGCTCTTTCATAACGACTTTGCCGTAGCCTGCGCCATTGAACTGGCCCGCAATGCTAATGAGGCCGTTGGGCCCTTTGGGGCCGTGGTCAATATTCCGGCCAAAGGGTCCGTGTTTATCCATCCGCTCGAAGCTGATACCGTGCTGGATTACATCGCCGCCTCGCACGAGATGGTACACGGCTTTTATACCGATGAGGTATACACCTTGAACGAAGAGTATTACTGGTATTACGAGGGCCGTTATAGCCTGTTTCCGATGCGTGTAGAGGGAAATCAGGCCTATTTATCGTACCCGGTCGGGCTACGTAGCCTATTAGAGGGACACTAAAGAAAGCTGCTAACTGAACGCTTCAGAACAGGCTGCCCTGAACAACCTGCGGCTGCAAGACAGGTTCGCGCAGGTTTAACCCGCAATGCTCGTTGAGCTGACGTACCCAGTACCGGATCAATTCGGGAGCCGTATCATTGTCGCCTCCGCCATGAACAAACAGGTAGGCGGTCTGCAGGCCTTTATCGAACCACTGTTTTAGCCGTTGAATCCATTCATCGGTGCGGGTGTAGTCGGTCGGGTGACCCTCATTGGCAATGAAGCGTAGGGTCAGCACAGGGCTGCTTAATCCCATGTGGAGCACATCGCGCCGCCCGGCAACGTCGGTAATGACCGTGTGTCGGTGCAGGCCATGCAACCGTTCGAGCACTTTACCCCAGACCGATGATTTGAACCAGTCGGGATGGCGAAATTCTACGGCTACATCAAGGTCATCGGGCAGGTCGCTGAGGTACCGTTCCAGTACCGGCCATTTATCGGGGCCAAACATGGGCGGTAGCTGCAGGAATGACATGCCCAGGAACTCCTCAAGTTCGAAGATGGCGTTGATGAACTCGTTGGTCAGGTTTTCGGCCCCCTGTAACAGTCTCTCGTGACTGATCGCCTGCGGAAATTTGGGGCAGTACAGAAAGGGGGTGCCGCCGCTCTTACGCTCGGCAGCTACGGCAGCGGCTTCCGTTTTCCACCTGTCGATCATTGAAGGCGTCGGAATCTGATAATGCGTCAGATTCAACTCGATGGTGTTGAACTGCCGGATGTAGTGGTGGAGAAAGTCCCGCTCTTTGGCGGTTGACGGATACACCCTACCCACATAGTCTTTGTTGGCCCAAACTGGTCCGCCAATAAACACGTTGGGCTGCTTATTGGGTGTCACACCCGTCCACACCCGGGCGTTGAACGCATGGCCGGGTGGCAACGAGAAAGTGACGGTATCAAGATTGGTTATTCGTCCAAAGTCCATGATGAAGTGGCAGTTAAGCTGCTTTCATTTATAATCTGAAAATCATGGCCTTTGTTTTCGTTGTCACTACGCTACGCAGCGTAATGACAATGTAGCGTCAATGTTTCCCCCGTTCGTAGTGCTCACGCAGCAAGTCGTCGCCAAAATCGTTGGTCAGGTCGCGAACGACGGTATGCACGTGGTTGGCGTTGTTTTGCGTGTTGTCGAACTCGATCAACAGCATTGGGCCGTGAATGCGGTAATAGTAGCCGGTGGCATTTTCGGGCGTGGTATCACCCGCCCAGGCAAAGCGAAGCTGATCGAGACCCGCTTTTTCGATGCGATCCATCTGTTGTTTAGCCAGCGTAATGCGGTACCGGCTTATATAGATTTTTAGCAGATCGAGAAACTGGCGACGCTGACTGGCGTTCATGTCGGCATAGGGCAGGCCATCCATGCGTTCGAGGGAAACTCGTCGGCTATTACCGGTAGTGATGTCGCCAAACGACTTCTTCGCCAGGGTTGCCTGCGTTAACTGAGGTTCTGTCAGGCTGTGGAGGAGCTTGAAAGCTGTTTCCGTTTCATCGCGCATGATCTGACGGCCCTTCTGAGGTACGTCGACCCGTACTTCGCCGGGGTTACTGCCCATAAACAGGGGCGTGAGCGACATGATCTTTCCGGTCAACGACGAAAACTGAGTCGATAAGTGATGTCCTTCAAAACGCCAGCCCCAGGGATCTGTGCTGCCTACCTCGCCGAAAATGGTCACGTAATACCCTTCCGGGTCGCGGTAATTATCCTCCGGTGCGCGTTTTTCTATCACCCGTAGCACATTCTCAAGGTCTGAAATCTGCTGGGCTTTGGTGTACCCTTCGTCGCTGAGGCCGGTTTTAAGCAATGCCCAGGCCAGTTTCTGCTGATCGGGGTTCATCTCCTTAAGCTTCAGGCCTTTACGGGCATGTGGCACGAAGTACCAGGTAACGCGTTCGGTATCGGTGAATGGGTAGATTGCCTGTTTACGTTGCTCGGGCGAGAGTGTTTGCAGAAATGACTGGGCCGCTTCGGCCATATCGTCTTTAACCCGCTTTGGAGCCAGTACCTGCGCAGAGGCAGGCAGGATGATCAGGTAGACAAGGGCAAGTAGGAGAGATCTCATAAAAAACCACGGTTAACTTGCCTTAGAAGGGCTAATCAACCGTGGTTCTACTGAATGGCTTAGGTACGTTCTGGTAAACAGACGGCTCGCCCTGCTATAGGTTGCCCTTGCCCGCCAGCTGAAGCATAAAAGCGTATTCCATCGCTACCTCTTTCAGGGCCTGGAAACGACCCGAAGCCCCACCATGACCGGCTTCCATGTTGGTGTGGAGCAGAAGCACGTTATTGTCGGTCTTCATCGTGCGTAGTTTTGCCACCCATTTGGCGGGCTCCCAATACTGCACTTGAGAGTCGTGGAGACCGGTGGTGACGAGCATGTTAGGATACGCCTGCTTCGTTACCTGATCGTAGGGCGAATACGATAGCATGTAGTCATAATAGTCCTTCTTTTTAGGATTGCCCCACTCCTCAAATTCACCCGTTGTGAGCGGGATACTTTCGTCGAGCATCGTGGTCACCACATCGACAAACGGAACGGCGGCTACAATGCCCCGGTACAGTTCAGGTGCCTGATTGACTACCGCGCCCATCAGCAACCCACCGGCGCTGCCACCCAGGGCAAACAGCTTGTCGGGTGCCGAATACCTGTTGGCGAGCAGCCATTTCGACACGTCGACGAAGTCGTTGAAGGTATTTTTCTTTTTCAGCAGTTTACCCTCGTCATACCAGGCTCGGCCCATTTCCTGCCCACCTCGAATGTGCGCAATAGCGTAGATAAAGCCCCGATCTAGGAGGCTGATGCGGGTAGCACTGAAACCCGGCTCGCTGTTGATCCCGTACGAGCCGTAGGCATATTGCAACAGCGGCGAGGTGCCATCTATCGGAGTGCCTTTTCGGTACACAATGGATACCGGTACCTTCACGCCATCACGGACGGTCACGAAGACCCGTTCAGAGAGGTAGTTGTTTTTGTCGAACCCGCCCAGAACCGCCTGCTCTTTCATCAGCGTTTTATCCTTCGTGTCCATGTTGTAATCGAAGGTTGAGGCGGGCATCGTCATTGACGAGTAACCGAACCGGAGCACGTTGGTGTTGATGTCGGGATTGTTACCAATACCCGCCACGTAGGCCGGATCGGTGAAGCTGAGATATTCGTCAGTTTTGGTTTGCTGGTTAATGACCCGAAGTTTGGCCAGGCCATCTTTCCGTTCACCCAGCACCAGGTGGTTGGCAAACACATCCATATTTTGCAGGAACACATCGGCCCGGTTCGGAATCACCTCTTTCCAACTGCTTCGGTTGGTGGTGGCGGTGAGCTTATCGGCTACTTCCATCAGGCGGAAATTCTGCGCTTCGTAATTGGTCCGCACGTAGAACCTGTCGCCGATGTGCTGAATGTCGTATTCGTGGCCCCGCTCGCGTGGATAAAACACGCTGAACTCGCCAGTAGGTTTGTTGGCTTCCAGGAGCCGGTACTCGGTGGTGACGCCGTTATGGTCGCAGCCGATAGCGATGTACTTCTTCGACTTCATCCGGTACAGACCCATGTAGAACTGGTTATCCTTTTCTTCGTAAACCAGTACGTCTTTCTCCGGGTTAGTGCCCAGTAGGTGCCGGTACACCTGATAGCCAAGCAGCGTTTGGGGGTCTTTTCTGATATAAAAAAACGTCTGGTTATCAGTAGCCCAGGCGAAGTCACCCGCCTCGACGTTCGGGATCGTTTCGGGGTAAAGCTCTCCTGTTTTCAGGTTCTTAACCCGCAGCGTATACAGTCTGCGGCTGACGGTATCTTCGCAGAAAATGGCCAGTTCGTCGTTGTCAGACACCTCGTAGCCACCCATATTGTAATACGAATGACCGTTGGCCAGCGCGTTACAGTCGAACATCACCTCTTCATCGGCGGTCAGTGCGCCTTTCTTCCTAACGTAGACTGGATATTCGCCGCCTTGCACAAAGTTAGTCTGGTAGTAATAGGCACCGTCTTTAAAAGGTACCGACTCATCCTGCTGCTTGATGCGACCCTTCATTTCAGCGAAGAGTGTTTCTTCCAGTGCTTTCTGCGGAGCCAGCACAGCGGCAGTATAGGCGTTTTCGGCTTCGATATAGCTGATTACCTCGTTATCCTCCCGGTCATTGAGCCAGTAGTAATGATCGATTCGGGTGTGGCCGTGGGTGGTCAGTTCTTTCGGTTTCACCGGGGCCACGGGTGGCCTGATCGTAACCGCATTGGTGGGTGTTTGTGCGTGCGCCATGCTATACAGCGTCAATGCTGCAAAAAATACGAGACTGTGTTTGTTCAGGATAGACGATGAAAGTAGCCCTGCCAGTTCCTAAACTAACTTCTGAAACTGTTACGGCACCACCTTCATAATGCCCTGCATGACGTAGAAATGGCCGGGTACGGAACACTCGTAGGTATAATCGCCGGGTTTGGTGGGGGCAACAAAGTAGATCGACTCGTTGGTGTTGGGTTGCAGCAGGTTGGTGTGATAAAGCACCTTGTCCGTCTGCGGAATGTAGTTTCTTTCCTGCCCTTCCAGCCCCAGTTTCATGGCCAGCTCGCCCACCTGAATGGCCGAGCCGGGGGTTACCACCACGAAGTTGTGAAGCATGTCGTCTTCATTGTTGAACACCACCCGCACTTTACTGCCCGCTTTCACCTGAAACTGTTCCGGGGCGAATTTAAGGCCGGGCTTTGTCCCCATATTGATCGTATAATCGGCTTCGCCCCAAGCGGCTGGCATCTCTGTAACCCGCTTGGCGAGGGTATTGCCCGCTGCCTTTCCAGACGGTTTAGCCGGCACCGTTGATTTGGCCGATGAGCCCTTTGTTCCGGTTGCTTTGGCTGTCGTTGCAGGTGAGGTGGCGGCCGTCGATGCCATCATTGAATGGTCGTGCATGGGCGCCAGGCTGGCTATCGCTAGCTTTTCGCCATCCGGAAGGTTGTTTAGCGTGTAGTAGCCCACGTTATGCAGCAGGGTACGGCCATTGACAGAGCGGACGCCCGCTGCGGTGATTTCGTGAATATAGCCCAGCCGCAAGCTATCGACCACCAGCCGGGCTTTCAGGCCGTCTTTGGAAACCACAATACCTTTGATCGGGCAACCACCCCGGTTAATGACCGGACTGCCGTAGGTAGCGTGGTATTTGTAATTGAAACCCGTCACCTTGTACGAAGCCGGATCAGCGGCCAGTTCGGTATCGACAGGCGCGGTAAATTCGATCTCGAACCCATCAGGCATGGCGTGGATGGTTTTCATCTCGAACGGTGTTCGGCCGGTCCAGACGACCCGTTGCAAACTAAACAGTTCTTTGCCCGTCGACGACCATCCCCGGCTGGTCATACCCACAAACATGGACGCATCGTGGCCCCATACCATGCGGAAAACACCTGACGAGAACCCTTCCCGGAAGGGGAAAACAACGCCCTGGTAATCGCCTTTTACCTTTTCCAGATCAACCCGCGACAAAATACTTTGTCCCTGATCGCCCACGAATAACTGACCGGCAAATGGCCCGAAACCACCTTTTGTCGTGTCGGGTAAGAGGCCCGACGTAGAGATGCCCAGAATGCCATGGGGTAGCCAAACGGCGGGCGCTTTCAGGGCCGTAAACCGTTTAGAAACGTCGTAGAGTGGCTCGCCGGTGTTGGGTACGTCCTGCGGTTTTATTGTCAGCGGTGAATCGGGCAGGTCAGTCCAGCGGAGGCTTTCGGCGTTGCCCAGGAAATCGCCGCGCTCCACCTGCGAAATGCGGCCTGAACCCACCCAGTCGCCCTGGTTTTCGCTATAAAAGAAATCACCCGCCGGGTTCATGCCGTAACCGGCGGGCGAGCGCATGCCCGCTGCAAACGGTTTCATTTTGCCATCGGGCGTAATTTCCAGCGTCCAGCCGCGCCAGGGTACCAAACTGACGCCATGCCCCAGGCTATTGCTCCAGCCCACGTTGAGCGTTACCAGCATGTTGCCGTTTGGCAGGAACGTAGGGCCGTATGAATACTCGTGGTAGTTGCCCGATAGCGGCCAGGCATACATCTTATCGTATGAGTCGGCCCGCCCGTCCTGATCGGTGTCGCGCAGCCGGGTTACTTCGCTGCGCTGGGTTACGTAGATGTCGCCGTCTTTATAAGCCAGCCCCAGCGGCTCGTGCAGGCCATAGGCAAACCGCTTGTAGGTGGGTCGCTGCGCGCCGCTAATGTAAGGGTTCGATACCAGCCAGACTTCGCCCCGGCGCGTACAAATGGCCAGGTTGCCATCGGGCAGGGTAGCCATGCCGCCCACTTCCAGAATGACATCTTCGGGAACGGGCAAGGAAATGATCTTGTAAAAATCATCTTCCCGTTCGGGGTCCGCTTCCACTTTTGCCAGCCCTTTGGGAGCCGGTGCGGGCTGTTTACTGCTCGAGCTAACCGGCTTGCCGTCTTTCGATTGAATCTGGGCCTGAGCTTGTAGTAGGCAAGTACTGCTCATAACCGCCGTAATGAGGGTTGTCCGGAGTAGACTATATAAATTGATATTGTTCATGGGTAATCCGGGTCGAGGTACTTACCAGATGATTGAATAGGTTGCGCTGCCAACGGAACCGTTCGCTTTTATAGGCAGCAGCAGTTCCTGGGTACGTTGTGGCGTAGTTCGAACAACTGGCTTTTCTTTAGCCGGCAGTTCAATAAAATACTGCTTGTCATTGATGGCATACAGGCCATTAGCGAGTTGGGTAATGGTGCTACCCTCGGCAACGCGGCACCAGAGCTGCCCTTTTTCCTGCCCCATGCCTACGGTAAAGGAATGTGACAAGCGGCGTCCTTCGTCTTCGGTAGCAAAGGATTCCCGCACATTGGCCGAGCCGAGCGTGTACTTGAAAATAGGTCGCCCGGTTTTGTCGAGGTCGTAACCCAGATTGGTGTACACCGCGTTTGAATCGGGCCAGGCGGCGTTCTGATCGGCCAGGAAGGTCAGCGATGGTTTACCCGGCATTTCGATGACACTGCCCAGCGGAACCGACAACTGCGTTTCGCCTCGCCCGTACCACATGGGCGTTGTTTCGAGGAACTGCCCCCGCCAGATTTGCAGAAACTCACCCTTACTTAAATCAACGCTGTAGTTCGCTTCGCCCGGTTCACCCACCGAAATCGTGTGGGTGCGTTTTTTGCCCCGGTAATTGACAAAGCCGCGCTGCATAACCGGTTCGCCTTTGGCCAGCACCGCAATCTCGCCCACTGGGTCCTGAGCCACAATGACGGGATCAAGGGTAGTGTATTGAACGCCGGGCCCTTCGATACCCAGCGTAATGTCATTGGTGCGGGCATACCACAGGCCGAAGTTTTTGTAGTAATCCAGCCTGAGGGGATGATCGCCTGCTTCCAGCATCACCGTGGCTGATGCGCTGCCGCCGTTTTTGCCACTGATGCTCAGCATCGGTTTGTTGGCGATGGTCAGCTGCCCGGCCCCGTTTGGGTTGTTCGGATTAGTCTCTGCCGGAATCCAGGCCTGGTTCAGATCGATCAGGTACTGACCCGTACGGGGAATATGGAGGGTGCCGGTAATGCTGCCGCCAAACCGGTCGCGGTTGCCGGGGGCCAGGTGAGCCAGCACATCGATGTCCATTTCCCGTTTGGGTGTCAGTGAAGCCAGTTCGTCCACTGATTTGAAGCGGCCTTCATACGCCTTCAGTTTCATGTTGGTCAACGTTACCGGTTCCACGCCATAGGCTTTGTAGCGGATGTTGCGAATAGCAACGGCTCCGTGGGCGCCCTGAATCATCAGCGGGCCGGTTGGCTTTTCATCAGTGAAGGCCGCCGCGCGGGTAGGGCCGGTCACCTCTACGTTTTCCTGAACCGTCACGCCATTCTGAACCACCCTGAGAAAGCGTGCATTGGCCGTTTTCTCGCCCTTACTGTTGAAGCGGGGTGCCCGAAACATAATCGAAAAGTGCTGCCATAGCCCCGGCGCTTTGCTGACATTCTGAGCGGGTGGATGCCCTTCGTAGCCTTTGCGGCCTTCGGGGCGGCTCTCGTTCCAGCGTTCGTAAATAGCGCCGCAATCAAGTAAGCGGGGCGTTTTTACCCCCCAGCTATCGAACAACTGAACTTCATACCGACCCTGAAGATAAATACCGGCATTAGAGCCTTTCTCCATCATGAAGTCCAGCTCCAGTTGCAGATCACCGTGCTCCATAGCGGTGAGCAGGTTTTCGTTGTTTTTGGCCGACAATTGATTGACGAGGATGCCATTGCCCGCTTTTGTGCTGCCTTTACCGGCTGTGTTGGGGTCGTACGATACATCGCCGACGATTTTCCAGTTGGCAGCCCGTTGGCCTGAAAGCCGCCAGATTCTGGAGATCAACCTGTTGAAAAGGAATTTCATTCCGCTGCGCCGATGCAGTAATCGCCCAGGGCAGCAGAGTAGGTAGAAGGAAGAAAAAACGATACGACATATACACTAAAAATACATAATCTAATTTCTTACTGCTTTGCTTTTCGGAGAGATACCGACAGCAGGATGATTGAAAGGGTAGGGTTGCTCTCGTTGAGAGATGGCCGTAGCCAGGTTGTTTATCGATAGGGCAATTGTATGAAGCTGACGGCTAGCTATCAGTAAGGATACGCATCTGGAAATCTTGCGCAGTTCATACCCAATCAAGGTCATTCCGCATCAGAACGTGCCGCCGAGAACGATATAGTACCATGATTTTTAGGAATGTCAGGGGTAAAAGCGCGCTAATCAGCGATCAGATTACGGCTTGTAGTCAACGAGCTAATGTTGATTTGTTGCATACAAGCCGTAATCTGATCGCTAAGTCGAAACTCACCCCAAACTCACCAGCTCCTTCAACTCATCGTCGGAGAGGTCGCCAAGCCAGGTTTCGCCGGTTTTTACGCTGAGGTCGGCCAGCTCTTTTTTGGAGCGGATCATGGCATCGATTTTCTCTTCCAGCGTGCCTTGATTCATGAGACGATAAACCAGCACGTTTTTGGTCTGGCCAATCCGGAACGCCCGGTCGGTGGCCTGGTTCTCGACGGCGGGGTTCCACCACAAATCGAAGTGAACGACATGGTTGGCCTGCGTGAGGTTGAGGCCTGTACCGCCCGCTTTCAACGAAAGAATAAACGTGTGGTCGGACCGGTTCTTCTGAAATTGCTCTACCATCTCGTCGCGGTCGGCACGCGACGTACCGCCGTGCAGAAAGAGCGGTTCCTGGCCAAATGTTTGCCGGATGAATTGCTGCAACAGATCACCCATTTCGCGGTACTGCGTGAAAATCAATACTTTCTCATGGCTGGCGTAGATCGTTTCCAACAGGTTCAGCAGCAACGTAACTTTGCCCGACAGCGCCGGGTTCTGATTGCCTTTCTTCAGATATTGGTGCGGGTGGTTGCCTATCTGCTTCAGGGCGGTCATCAGTTTCAGCACCAGACCACGGCGGGCGATGCCGTCTTTTTCTTCAATGGACCGCATGCTCTCGGCCACTACGCTCTGATACAACGCCGCCTGTTCGGGGGTAAGGGCACAAAACTGGTTGTTCTCAATCTTGTCGGGCAAGTCGCTGATAATGGTTTTGTCGGTCTTGACGCGACGGAGTAAAAACGGGCTGGTTACGCGTCGGAACAGCTCCAGTTTGTGCTGGTCGCGCTCCTGCTGAATAGGCTTGCCGAACTCTTCGTTGAACTTGGTGGCTCCGCCTAAGTAACCCCTGTTCACAAAGTCCATGATACTCCAGAACTCCGACAGGCGGTTCTCGACGGGCGTACCGCTAAGGGCGATTCTTACCCCACTTTTCAGCGTCTTAACGGCCTTAGTCTGCTCGGTATCACTGTTTTTGATGTTCTGCGCCTCGTCGATAATCAGTACCGCCCAGGTTATTTTCCGCAGCGTTTCCAGATCAGACCGAACCACGCCGTAGGTCGTTAAAATCAGGTCGTGGTCGTTGGCGTTCTTACCCGATGCGTCAGACCGTTCGGGTAGCTTGCGGTTGGGGCCGTGGTATACATACGCCTGTAGATCGGGCGCAAATTTCGAGATCTCTTTCTGCCAGTTGGTCAGCAACGTCGTTGGGAGAACAACCAGTCCTTTTTGCTTCTGAAAACGGCCTTCCTGCTTGAATTTCAACAGCAGCGAGATCACCTGAAGCGTTTTGCCCAATCCCATATCGTCGGCAAGCAGGCTGCCCATACCCAGGGTCGTGTTTTTCAGCAGCCAGTCGTACCCGCGCTGTTGATACGGGCGAAGCTGGGCGTTGAGGCGGTCGGGGAGGGGCTGGGTTTGGGCGTCGGTAAACTGGCGAAGGACCGCCTGTACGTCGGCACTGATGCCGATGCGGTTACCCTGGTATTCTTCGGCCATGGCCACCCGCAACAGATCGGTGCCGGTCAGTTCAACGGGGCGGGTTAGTTGCTTCTGAAGTCGGCCCAGGTCGGTAGGATCGATCATCACATACTGATCTTTGATCTTGACCAGGCCCGTCCGGTTATTCACCAGCGTTTCAAACTCCTTGTAATCGACCATTTGATCGCCGATGGCTACCTGCCAGTCGAACGTCAGCATGTCGTCGAGCTTCATAAAAGCGTTACTGGCCGTGGTTTTCGCCTTCAAGCGCCCACCCACCTGCGGCCGTACCCAGTGTTGCAGCGATTTGGGCAGCATAAGCGAAATGCCCAACAATTGCATACGGGGGAGCTTTTCGAGCAGAATCTTTACAAAATCGTCGGAGGCGTAGCTCAGGTACGAGGGGCTGTTTTTCCTCGTCAGTTTTTCCAGATCGGGGAAATGCCGTGACAAGACCAGCAGATCCTGCAACACGGCCATACGGATGCTCTGGTGCGGTTTTTCGTCGAGAATGTCGGTGAGCGGAATCGGCGTAGACAGGCCTTCGGGCGCTTCCCGGTCACGGATGAGCAGGCTGAGCTTGAAGACTTCGCCAAATTCAGCTTCTTCGATGGCGAGGATGGGCACGAAGCGTTTCTGGGTCAGGAAAAAATCGTTGAGCCAGAGTTGCATGGCTAGTGGTTTCTCGCGCTTGCCAAAGCCTTCCAGTTTCAGAATTTCCTGCCCAAAAAACAGGCGGTCGGCGTCTTCCAGCGGCCAGCGTTCCCAAAGCTCAAGGGTAGGCTGCTTCACGGGCTGGCGCAACAGCAGTGAGCACAGCATCAGCACGTGCTCGGTGGGCGAGGCGGGGGCCAGCAGGTCTTTCTGCCAGCGAATGGTCAGCAGTTCGGGCGGGAGTTGCGTAGCCAGCGCGTCGGTGAGGCGGCGAATCGTTTCGTTGAGGGTGGCCGGTAGCCAACGTACCCGGTATTGGTTGCCGTCGGTGCCCACGCGCAGGAGTTGCGGAACAACGGCCCCCCGGCGCAACAGCGCGGCGGTAAACTGACGGGTTAAGTACAGCGCCCTCACCGAATCGCTCATGTCGGGCCAGTCGGTTTCGGTGAGGTCACCCAGCCAGCCCATCAGATCGGCAATGGCGAAGTGAGGCAGGGGCCGTGCTTCACCATGTTCACTGAAAATATTGATCTTTCGCAGGTCGAGCAACTCATCCAGCTGTAGTTCCAGACTGTCGCTCGGCTCCGGATGGCTGACGACTACTTTGTCGACTACGGCTTTGCTGAAGAGCTTATACGCCTTGCCGAGGTCTTTATGAAAATTACTTTTGGTGAAGGTAACTTCCGGTTCGAGCAGCCCCAGCAGCGAGTCGCTGAGCATAGGAATGGTGGCAAAATCCAGACTGGCACGGGCCGCTTCATTGGGAGTCCAGTCCTCCTCATCGGGCAGGTCGTCGGTACACAGATCAGGTACACTCAGCACCGTTTCCATCCCCCCTGCGCCAAACGACTCCGTCGATAGGTCGGCCAGCAGGTCAAGGCCCTTCAGTTGAAAAACCAGGAATGGATTCTGATCTATTTCATTGGTCATCAGATAAATAACCGCCGCCAGGTGCTTGCAGGGCATGGCGTAATCGGGGCAGGAGCAGCCCGCCTGCAACTCGCTAAACGAGCGTGGGAATAGCCGAATTCCGCGACGGTCGGCAAACTGAATGAGGTCGGGCGGAAGCTGCCGGTTCAGCAACTGAGCCAGCAGGGCCGGATTCTGCCGGATTTCGTCCAGGAGGGCGTCCTTCTCGGTTTTATCAAAAAGGCGGACGGTCAGCTTGGCTTTATAGGGCCGGGGTTTACTACCCTGCACCTGGGCGCTGATCTGATTAGTTTCAATTTTCAGGCCCCGTACGGCCCCTTTGTTGGCGTAGGTTTTGCCCCGTGGCAACCGGTTTGCTTCATCGATACTAGTCAATGCCTGAAGCCATTGCTGACCCCACCAGGTTTTACCATACGTTATGCGCTCGGCCATCGTTTACCCTTTCACTTATTTTGCCCACAAAAATACATGCTTACTCGCAAACGATGGGCCTGGGTAAAAAGTCACTGGCTTACTTAACACACTGGTTGCGCACGTATCTGGCCACTATTCCTCAGTCTACCTGTCCCAACTATAGTAATTATGCGCTTCATCTGAGGTGAAACCCGTTCGGGCATACAGTTTATTGCCAATTTGGTTTGTTTTAGCGGTTTCCAGCATTAGGCCGCAGGCATCTGTTTCGCGACAAAGTTGCTTGGCCGCCTCGATAAGTGCTATCGAATGGCCCTGCCCACGGTGGTCGGGATGAACAAACAGATCGTTGAGTAGCCAAAGGCGCTTCATCCGGGTCGATGAGAAAAGGGGATACAGTTGCACGAACCCTACCAGTGTGAATGAGTCCGTTACCGCCACAAACAGTACCGATTCCTGACGCTCCATCCGGTCGGCCAGGAATTGGCGGGCTTCGTCTGGGGCCGACGGTTTTTCGTAGAAAACGCGGTAGGCATCAAAAAGTAAGGCTAACGAACCTAGATCAGACGGGGTAGCAAGGCGGATCATGAATGTAAAGCTATGGGTTTGGTCGGGCTATGGCGGCATCGGGCTCTCGAGTCAGAGCGCAAATTAGGTAGCTTCTGTTCGAATTCCGTATGGTATAACCGCCTGCCCGAACAAAACGTGATACCCGCACGGTAACTAACGAATTACTATTTATTCTTCCAAAAGTTATAATATAGTTTTTCGCTTACACTGGTCGTAATACGAGCGTCAAAATGGCCAGACTAACTGTGCTGTTTATGAATCATCTGAATAACCGGATAATGCCTTACTTTGTGGCCATATAAAAGTAGGTTTCCAGGTAAAAGACCCACCGTTTATAATGCAGAGTTGAATTAATACATGCAAATCATTTGTCTTTTGGAGAAATGCAGCCAGTTACAGGCATCTGCTTAAGCTGAGAAAATGTTACCCTGCTCCAAAAGCTCTACCCTAAGTTAGGTTTACTATGACAACTGCCCCTTCAATCGACGTGTTACCTGGCGAAACTCCATTAGGACGGGCCATTAAACTGATTGGTATTGGCAAATATGGTAGTAAGCCGATGCCGCCCGAACTCATTGCCGAATGCCGAAATAGTCTCTTGTCGGGTACGGCCCATCCTTTGCAGGTGGGTGCTTTCATCGGGGCTTTACTGACAAAAGGACTTACCGACGATGAGCGTACATTGGAAACGTGTTTTGGGCGGGATGCCTTTTCGCACCCTACGTTTCTGGTCAATAAACTCTGCCCCGAGCTACCCGTTAATCTGCTGCCTATTGCCACCAAGCTCCTTCGCGGCCAGCATTTACAGATCAGTGAGGCACATCAACTGGGCGACTATCTTTTCGGCGAATTTCCGCCGGGGCAGGACTGCGAAACCTTTCGGGGTATGGCCGCCAGTATTATGCGGGTTCGCCACGAAACCAATGACGAGTATCAGGGCCTGTATCAGGCGGTGATGGCCACAACTGCCTCCCGATTTCATGACGACATGCCCGTTGGGCCTACCCGCCCGATTGTGCAACTGGCCGAACCCTTCGACGGGGCCGACCATTCGTACTTGATCACTCCGATACTCGCCAATTTTTTCCAGGAGCAGGGCTATAAAGCCCTGTCGATGGTGGGGCGTACGCCGGGGCCTAAGTTTACGCTGAATGCCCACGACCTGTACATGCACATGAACTGCGAGTTTGTCATGAGCCTGCCTGAGCTTACCGTCACACCACCGAACCCCTACGGCTGGGTGCTGGACCAGAAAGCACTTTCGCCAGCACTGAACCGGTGGGTAGACCGGCGGCGGGTGCTCTTGAAAAGACCCTTCTTATCTACGCTGGAGAAGGTGTTGAACCCAGCCCGTGCCCGTATTCTGGTTACGTCGGTGTTTCATATCACCTATCAGATGAAAATGGCAGAATTGGCACTGATGGCGGGTTTCGATGCGGCTATTGTGCTGAAACGTGGTCTTGAAGGCTCGTTGGCTCCGTCGACGGCTCGGGCGACGGGAGTGCTTTGTGCTGTGCGAACGGCAGAGAATCACCTCTTCTATCAGCACTTTGATGCCGACCGACCTGCCTTTGCTTCATTCAGGACGGAGGCAGATCAGGAGGTAAATCAGCCTCAGGCTGCTGAAAACGCCCGCCTGGTAAAGGCTTATCTGGCTCATCAGCAAACGGATAATGCTGAATTCGATAACCGGGTCCGGCTTGCTCTGGCACTCTACGGCCGTGGTCTGGAGTGGATTGAAGAGCGGATGAACAGTGTATAATGGTTAATGAAGCATGACCAATAGCTCCGTGGCAACTAACTTACGGGGTCGTTTATTTTTTTGGGAAGGCCATCGAAAAAGAGCATGCTCTTTGCCTTAATTATATATAGTGAATCGTGCTCTTCTGACTCTATAGATCCGACTCTTACTTGGCTCTGTCGATGGCAGATTGGGTGGTTTTGCCCGCCAGCAGAGCGCGGACTCTGGGGTCAGTATGGGTTCTCACCTGAACGACTTTACCATTGCGGGAGTCGACCGTGTATTTGTGTCGGCCCAGGCTGTGATCTTGGGGAATAAAAGTGGTCGTTCATAGTAATCAGGTAAACCAGTTGATCGCTGTGCGCTACGGCTGGCGGCTCTCCCTCAACCGAGCTTATCCAACAAAGCTGACTTAATGGCTGCACCTTTCCGAACCGATATTGATAAACAAGCAGCTCAACAACATTCCGAATCATCTTTAATAGCCTGGCAATGAGACAAATCTCAACTGACTTGGGTACATCCGTAATTCGCATATACCTAGGCGCTGGTAGAGGACCATTAACAAAAAACAAAATCGAGTAGATAAATTCACCAGTTGAAGAAGGTAACGAACCTTTTTGATAGTATGCAACAAATTATAGACTTTGCTACAGCGTATCGGAATCTATCCGCCCTGAAATCAGGCTAATCAATGATTGAGACAAGATTGTGCCTTCACAAAATTCTAACACGTTATAATACGGTCTATAGAAAATAACAAATTAACTAGTATTAATCTAATAGAGTAAGTCGCCTTTTTATGGAAAAAGAGTATTAAAAGGTCAATTGCCGGGCTTGCATTCATAACATTCAGCTCACGATTCGTAGTGATTGAACCCAGAAGGAAAATATCAGGGTATGACAACAGAGCATATGAGTAGAACCGGAATACTGAATTGTATTAACCTAGTTTTCACGAAGTTATCAGTTTGTACAGCCCAATTTTCTTATGTTTACTGTTACAAGCTTAACGTCCGTTACCGAATTTTTTTATTATCTCTTCAATAACACTCTAGTAATCCTGATGAACTTGCACTTACTTTGAACTATTCATTTTTAAGATATTGAAGTACCACACTAACTACAAGCAAGGCAATTAATTTGTCTAATTAGCCTAATAAAGGTTATGACTCCTAGCCTTGATGATGTACTCATCCCATTTGATTACTGGCAATTTACTGTCCAAAACTGGCCATTAGCCCTTAAGAATCAAAGCAGGATGGTTACACCATGGGATTGAGAGTAGACAACCGGCGCATGGTCTTAGATGATCAATACCTTTCCTCCCAGCTTCATAGAGCGTAATCAGTCTACAGGAGTTAGCAAAACGAGTAGGCCATGCATGGGGGGCAGTTAAGCTAAGTCCACACAGTAAATGGGACTGAAGGGGCGAAGCCTTGAAAGGCCACCAACATTTTCTGGTTAAACAGGCATTCATACCCAGTTAAGCGAGCCCAGATAAAGGGCATTACTAATATGTTAGTCAGAGCAACGCTTGAGTTCGCAAAATGACAACGGATTAGCTACCACTGTCAATCGCTGCTCGTTCAACACACGTCAATGATAGTGTGCACGCATATAACTCATTGAGCTAACTATTCACGAGAGGTTAATAATACCTTTATATATTGATGCGCTCTTTTAGTGACATCGGCCGACCTTAAACACGTTGACATTTAGTTGGTGCAATTGTAGATATCCCACTCCACAAAATTTGTATGACCAAACAGCGAGCTTACACGACAATATTTATAAACCTGTTAATAGCAAGTTTAGTCAGTTTCCAATTTTCTGCCTGTAAAACCGTCAAGGCTCCTCCAACCAGGCTGGAATATTTTGTCGGTAAGGATTCAATTTTCCCCGCACAAATAAAAACTGTAGTGCCCCAAGTAACTAAAATAGCAAAGGGTGATATTCTGGGTATCATTGTAAGTAGCCTCAACAAGGAGGCAAATGAGACATTCAACTTTTACAATGTAAGCTCCCTACCCGTAACTACGTTTTCAGCTGGCTCGTCAGGTGGTTCTACGCAGCCCATTGGATATCCTGTTGATTCGGTAGGCGATGTGGCTATACCAATGATCGGTAAACAGAAACTGGAAGGCCTAACTTTACAGCAGGCGGAAGAAAAAATCCGCGTAAGGATTGAACAAACCCTAAAAGAACCGACCGTTAATATTCGATTTATGAATCATAAATTTACCGTCTTAGGTGAAGTAGGAAATGTAGGGATATTCAATTTGCTCAATGACAATACAACGATCATCGAAGCCTTAACCGCCGCAGGAGATCTGACCATATATGGCAAACGAGATAGTATTAAGGTCATCAGAGACTATGGCGGAAGGCGAGAGATAGGAAGGGTAAGTCTTAGGAGTAGAGAGGTGTTTGTGTCCCCTTATTTTTATGTTCGTAATGACGATATAATTTATGTAGAGCCTACTAAAGATAAAGTACTTCCCGCGACGCCTGAGCAGCCCAGTCTTTTTATCCAGCGCGCCCCTTTATTCCTGACTTTAGCCAGTACAATACTGTCATTAGTGTTTCTAGTGACAAGATTGTAGCCTGAAGCATACATAGCCTGTTTGCGGCTAGCGAAAAAGATAAACTATAGAGTAGCACCTTAACAAGTATTTAAAGAATAACAACTCGATGAGCAATAGTGACTTTACGTTTGACGATGAGGAGGAAAACTCAACTAATTTGCTGGGTTATCTGTTTAAAGGCCTTCGGTATTGGTACTGGATTGTCCTTTCATTAGTAGTAGCTTTTGTCGGTGCTTATATCTATCTGGCAAAATTCACACCCATTTATCAGGTGAATGCTACACTTCTTATTAAGGATGAAAAGAAGATGAATGCAGAGATACTTGAGAAGTTGGACATGGGTAGCAAGAATAAGCTCGTCGAAAATGAAATAGAAGTATTGAAGTCGAGGGCGCTAATCGGAAAAGTTGTTGATGACCTTAATCTGACAGTTAGTTATTGGAAAGAGGGACGGGCCCGTGATAATGAATTGTATTTAGAAACTCCCATCACACTGACTAGTACGGAAATTGCAGATTTCGCCTATACTCATCCACTATACATTAAACTCGAACCGGGCAGAAAATACCAGTTGTTTGATAATGAGCAAACAAGTTTAGGTACGTTTGATTATAACCAACAGGTCAAAACCCAATATGGTAAGTTTAGAGTATTTGCCAAAGATAGCTCGAAACGCACCTTTACAGAACCTATAAAGGTGGTGTTTCACAATAGGGATATTCTGATCAGTGATTTAGAAAGAGCACTTAACATAGATCTTCTAAATTCATCAAGTAGTTTAATCTCATTGAGCTTGGAAACTCCTGTACCCGATAAAGGAAAAGAGATTTTAACGAAATTGCTGAGTGAATATGCTTTTACTTCGCTGGAGGACAAAAATAGAGAAGCAACAAATACACTTCGTTTCATCGAAGAACGTCTTAAGTTAATAACGGCTGAACTTGGGGATGTAGAACAAAGCGTAGAACAATATCGAACGGTAAAAGGAATAACGGATTTAAGTTCAGAAGCTAACCTGTTTTTAGAGAAAGTAAAGGAAAACGATTCCAAGTTGAATGAGCTGGACATTCAGATTAAAATGTTGAGTGGAATTGATGACTACCTGAATAGCTCACAAGCTGGTATTGTGGCTCCATCAATGATGGGGACTACTGATGCCGTGTTGACTTCCTATATCGACCAATTATCGGGACTGGAAATTGAACGGAGCAAATTAGCTCAAACTGTACAGCCAGGTAATCCTTACCTTGAAACAGTCAATAACCAGATGCGTAATGTTAAACAGGCTATTAAGGAAAACGTAGCAAATCAACGGAGAAGCCTGTCTGTTGCCAAGCGGAGTGTTATGGATTTAAACTCGCGTTTGGAAGGAGCTATTTCGACAATTCCGCGTAAAGAACGAGAATTTGTTGGTATTAAACGGCAAGCAAATATCAAAGAAGACCTCTATCTTTTGCTGTTGAAAACCAGAGAAGAAACAGCTATATCGTACGCATCTACAGTTACGGATAGCCGCGTTGTCGATGCGCCTTTTTCTTCAGGGACTATCATAAAGCCGATAAAAAGAAATATATATCTATTAGCCCTTTTGTTGGGCCTGGCAATTCCCATTGCATTGGTCATGTGGAAGGAATCGCTAACCAATACAGTGCAATCGAAGACAGAGATTGAACAGAGAACAGGGGTAAAAGTATTTGGTGAGGTAAGTCTTAGACCCAAGGGGGAAGCTAGCGAAATCATTGACATGAAAAGTCAAAGCTTTGTCAGTGAGCAGCTTCGTATGATCCGTTCAGACTTGAAATACTTGTTTCTGGATGCTAAAGAAGGAAGCGGTCATACGATTTTAATAACCTCCTCTTCTGGAGGCGAAGGTAAAAGCTTCATTACCCTTAATATCGCTGCTTCGCTGGCCTTACTAGATAAGAAAGTGGTTATACTTGGTCTTGATCTAAGAAAGCCTAAAGTTCAGGAGTATTTACAGGTTGGTAACAGTGTAGGTATGTCTAATTATTTAATAAATAAAGCAGGCATCGAGGACATAATACAAAATACGTCCATCCAAAACCTAGCCATAATTCCTAGTGGCCCAATTCCACCTAACCCTTCTGAGTTAATAGCAAATGGCCGTATTAAAGTACTCGTCGAGGCATTAAGGCTATCGTTTGATTATATAATATTTGATACTGCGCCGGTTGGCCTGGTAACAGATGCAACACTGTTGGCACCGTTTACTGACGTATGTTTCTATCTGGTACGGCATGAAGTTACCCCTAAACTATACCTGAAAACCATTAGTGACCTCTACAAGAAGGGTATCTTCAAATCGTTTAATATACTCTTTAACGCGGTTAACTATAAAAATTCTGCAGATTATGGGTACGGTTATGGCTATGGCTATGGTTATGGCTACGGTAGTGACAAACGTGGGTATTACACAGAAGCCTCCACTAAAAAAAAATGGTATAACCGACTATTGGCTAAGGAACAGTTAGACTGATAGTAGCGTACCTTGGTTGCTTAGCTTGAGATAACAAGTTCCCTGCATTTACCTATTCTTTTCTCTGACTACTAGTAATGATTCTAAACAATGAAACGACAATTGGTATTGTCGGACTTGGGTATGTTGGCTTACCACTTGCTGTAGAATTTGGTAAAAAATACCCGGTCGTTGGTTTTGATATTAATCAAGAGCGTGTCAAGCAATTAGGTAAGGGGTTCGATTCTACTTTAGAAATAGATAAAGCGCAAATCGATGCATCGCTTCATCTATCCTTCACTCATGAAGCGGAGGATCTACGATCTTGTACCGTTTTTATTATAACGGTGCCCACTCCGGTTGATCCCTTTAAAAATCCAGACCTAAGCTATTTACTGAAAGCCTCAATGGTCATTGGTAAGTTGCTTAAAAAAGGTGACACTGTAATCTATGAATCAACGGTTTATCCAGGCTGTACCGAGGATGATTGTGTACCTGTACTGGAAAAGTATAGTCGACTCACTTTCAATAAAGACTTCTTTTGCGGGTACTCGCCTGAGCGAATCAACCCCGGCGATAAAGTACGTACCTTAACTCAGATTCGCAAAATAACGGCAGGTTCAACCGTACAGGTGGCCGACTTTGTGGACCAGCTCTACGGTTCCATTATCAAGGCGGGAACGTACAAAGCGTCGTCTATTAAAGTAGCGGAAGCCGCTAAAGCGATAGAAAATGCGCAGCGAGACATTAATATTTCGTTCGTCAATGAGCTCGCGCTAATATTTGACAGAATTGGTATTGACACCAATGATGTGCTTGATGCAGCTAGCACAAAATGGAATTTTTTAAGGTTTAAACCCGGTCTTGTGGGCGGACATTGTATAGGCGTTGATCCCTATTATTTGGTTCATAAAGCCCAGAGCCTTGGTTATTCGCCCCAAGTCATTTCATCTGGACGACTTGTTAATGACGGGATGGGCATATTTATTGCCAAAAAAATATTGAAACGTCTAATTGCAAATGGCCTGCTTATTCAGAAAAGCAGGGTGTTAATACTCGGATTTACCTTTAAAGAAGATTGCCCCGACATTCGTAACACAAAAGTGATTGATATTTATCGGGAGTTAAAAGATTTCGGAATTGACGTAGATGTGTATGATCCCTGGGCCTCGGCCCACGAGGTACAAGTGGAATATGATATTAACCTGGCCACTGAATTGCCAATTCAGAAATATGATGGCATTATACTAGCTGTTGCGCATAAGCAATTTTTTGAGCTTGATATTGCCAGCTTAAAAAAAGACGACAAGTCTATCGTTTTTGACGTAAAGTCAATCTTTGATAGAAGCCTTGTTGATATAAGACTGTAGTCTGTGCTTTGTCCTGATTAATGGTCATAACTATCCATCCATCTTGAATTCATCCCCTGCAATGACTATTAAGCCGCTTACAATGGAGGAGGCATATTCATTAAACTTGAATGGGCCCGCGAATCTGTTAGACAACAACAGCCTGTCTCAACCTGCTTCTGCGAAGGCAGCTAAGAACGTTCCGGACTTCCTATTGGGTTTCGCCCAGCCGGACCAGTGGGATTGCCTTATACTGGATGATGTCTTGAAAAGCACTGTCCCGTATTCAGCAAAAAATCTCTACTTGGATCATATACAGGCAAAATCGACTGATCTAAACACAATCTTTGAACACATACGTAAAACGCTGTCAAGCGACAAATATTTTGCTTTTAAAATAGTCACGGCGGAAAATATTAAGCAACAACTTCAAGCTGACTACCCTGAAGCTATATTTCCGATGTACTATTTCTGCCACTTTTTATCGAGACGGGTACTCCCTAAGGTAAAAGGCCTTAGAAAGCTATCTAGGCAACTCTCAATACCCGTTGATAGATCTAGAGCTGAAATAATGGGCAGACTTATCTACAGTGGGTATAAAATTGTGGATCTAGTCGATACACCTTCATCTACTGTTTTTGTCACCACAATTGATACAGAGAATAATCCGAGCCAATCAAATCCGGCCTCAAATGAGGGCTTTCTGTTTAAAATGAAGCGGGTTGGTAAAGATGGCAAGGAGATCACGGTGTATAAGCTTCGTTCCATGCACCCTTACGCAGAATACGTTCAGGAGTATTTGCACCGAAAAAACGGACTGGAAGAAGGTGGCAAAATCAGGAATGACTTTCGGGTTAGCACCGGTGGACGGCTCATTCGTAAATATTGGATCGATGAGTTACCAATGATGTATAACCTGCTGAGAGGCGACATCAAATTAGTAGGTATCAGGCCCATCAGTAAGCAGTACTTCGCTTTATATCCACCACAGATACAAGATTTAAGGGTACTTCAGAAACCAGGTTTATTGCCCCCCTTTTACGCAGACCTGCCCAAAACATTTGATGAGATCATACAGTCGGAAGTAGACTATATGAACCGTTATGCGAAAGAGCCTGTGAAGACGGATATCATTTACTTATTCAGGATTTTAAAAAATATCATTATCAAAAGTGCACGTAGTAAATAAGCCTGGCTAGTCAACGATGGTTTCTCCTGCTGAAAATATACAGATGGTTGATTTGAAAAATCAATATCTTACTATAAAACCTGCCATTGATGCGGCTATACAGGAGTGTATCGACACAACCGCGTTTATAAGAGGTCCTCAGGTAAGTCGGTTCGAACATCAACTTGCCGATTACCTGGACGTTCGGCATGTGATTGCCTGTGCCAACGGAACAGATGCCCTGCAAATGGCCTTATGGCCCTTGACTTGAAACCGGGCGATGAGGTGATTGTTCCTGCGTTTACATATGTCGCCACGGCTGAAGTTGTAGCTTTGTTGGGATTGACACCTGTAATGGTTGATGTAGACCCCCGAACATTCACGCTGGCTAAGGCTGCCATAGAAGAAGCTTTATCTCCGAAGACAAAACTGGTTGTTCCCGTTCATCTGTTTGGCCAGTGTGCCGATATGGAAGAGATCGTGGCGCTCTGCAAAGCCCACCAGGTGTCTGTTGTAGAAGATACCGCACAGGCCATTGGTGCCAGGTACACCTTCAGTAACGGGGACACTATAGCAGCAGGTGCTATAGGTGATCTGGGAACCACATCGTTTTTTCCGTCTAAAAACTTAGGTTGTTTTGGGGATGGCGGCGCTGTTTATACAGATCATACTGATTTGGCCTTTATAGCAAGAAGGATTGGAAACCATGGGCAAGCTAAAAAATATGAGCATGAGGCAGTAGGTATCAATTCAAGGCTAGATTCAATCCAGGCCGCAATATTGAGTGAGAAACTGAAATACCTGACGCAGTATACTCAGGCTCGTCAACAAGTGGCCGATGCTTATGATGAGGTGTTTCGATCAATTGAGGCCATTGATATTCCTTACCGGGCTGCTTATTCAACGCATGTCTTTCATCAGTACACGTTGAAAGTGCCTGCTGCTGAACGGGATGGCCTTATAGAGTATCTGAGAGGGAAGAAAATACCGAGTATGATTTACTACCCCATTCCACTCAACGCGCAAAAAGCCTACCAAAGAGTTGGAAGGGTAGTGGGTGATCTGCCAGTAACCTATGATTTATGTAAGCGGGTGCTGTCTTTACCAATGCATACAGAATTAACGGCCTCACAGGTGGATTACATTGTAGAAACTGTAGCGGCCTATTTCTCGTAGCATCATGGATTCCATTTCTATTCATCCCACCGCCGTCATCGATGAAGGCTGTACCATTGGAGCAGGCACTTTCATCTGGCACTTCACCCATATTATGTCTGGCTGTGTGATCGGTGAAGGATGTAACATTGGGCAAAATGTGGTGATTTCACCGCAGGTGGTTTTAGGCAAAAATGTGAAAGTGCAAAATAACGTCTCAATATACACAGGTGTTACCTGTGCCGATGATGTATTCTTAGGACCTTCTATGGTATTTACAAACGTAACAAACCCTAGAAGTGCTATTATCCGACGAGGGCAATACGAAAAAACACATGTTGGCAAAGGAGCAAGTATTGGCGCTAATGCAACAATTGTCTGTGGAAATGATATTGGCGAATATGCTTTCATTGGTGCCGGAGCCGTCGTAACCAAGCGGGTACCCCCCTATGCATTGGTTGTCGGGAATCCAGCCAGACAACTAGGCTGGATAAGTGAATATGGGCACCGGTTAGTTTTTGATGCGCAGGGTCGGGCAACTTGTCCCGAAAGCGGAGCAGGGTATGAATTAAAGCAGGGTATAATTTCAACGTTTGTCAACTAATCCTTATCCTCTTTTAGCTATGAAAAGATTTGCTCTCATTGGCGCTGCCGGTTTCATTGCACCACGCCATCTCAAAGCCATCAAGGATACAGGCAACCAACTGGTAACGGCTTTCGATAAATTTGATTCAGTTGGCATAATGGACAGCTATTTTCCAGAGACCGATTTCTTCACAGAATTCGAGCGCTTTGATCGTCACGTCGATAAATTACGGCGTGGCGGTAATCCGGTCGATTATGTGAGTATCTGTAGCCCGAACTACCTCCACGATGCACATATTCGCTTCGGTCTGCGTAGCGGTGCCGATGTGATCTGCGAGAAGCCGCTTGTTCTTAACCCATGGAATATCGATGCTCTGCACGAAATGGAACAGGAGACCGGCAAAAGTGTATTCAATATTTTCCAACTCCGGCTACACCCAGGTATAATTGACTTGAAAAAACGGATTGCCAGTGGCCCTGCCGACAAAGTGTATGACGTTGACCTGGTCTATATAACCTCACGTGGCAAATGGTATAACATTAGCTGGAAGGGAGACAGCGCCAAATCAGGGGGTATTGCTACTAACATCGGTGTTCATTTTTTTGACATGCTCACCTGGATCTTTGGCAAGGTGAATCGCAACACAGTACATGTACGGGAAGAGAACAAAGCGGCAGGTTACCTTGAGTTAGAAAAAGCCCGCGTACGCTGGTTCCTTAGCACAGACTATGATTCGTTGCCCGACACAGTAAAACTCAGCGGTAAACGTACATTCCGCTGTCTGCAACTAGAAGGGGAAGAAATTGAATTTAGCGATGGGTTTACCGAATTACACACGAGCAGTTATGAACAAATTCTGGCCGGCAAGGGATTTGGCCTATTGGAAGCCCATCGTTCAATTGAATTAGTCCACGACATTCGAAATACAAACCTTACTGAACATCAGGGTGACTACCATCCTTTGATACAACGTCAACGGTCTCAGACCGTCGTATAACAAATGACCAGCACACCTATCGAGCATATTTCTGACGGCATAGAAGAACAAGACAGAAACGAGGCGTATGAGCATTCAATTACACCCAAGGCTGGTTTGTTTGACCTACGATTGGCTGAGATTTGGCGCTACCGCGACTTACTCATACTGTTTGTACGTCGTGATTTTGTGGCTAAGTACAAACAGACAATCCTGGGACCAGTTTGGTTTTTCATTCAACCGCTCTTTCAAACAGCCGTATTAGCCATTGTCTTTGGTGGAATGGCGGGGCTCTCTACTGATGGAATCCCCCCTATTTTATTTTACCTGGCTGGTGTTACAGCCTGGAACTACTTCTCGAACTGCTTACGCACAACGTCAAACACATTTACGGCCAACGCTAGTCTGTTTGGCAAAGTGTATTTCCCAAGAGCTGTTACGCCTCTGTCGAGTGTTATCAGTAATCTAATTCAGTTTGGGATCGGGCTTCTACTTTTTCTGTTACTGTACGCCTTTTATGCCTTAACAGGAAATCCCATGCACCCCAATAAGACGCTGTTGTTATTACCACTGCTCATCCTCATCATGGGGTTTATGGGACTTGGCATAGGTATGTTAGTATCGGCAATGACCACCAAGTATCGTGATTTGCAGTATTTGATTGAGTTTGGCCTACAACTGGTTATGTATGCAACACCAGTGATTATTCCATTGTCTGCTGTACCCGCCAAGTACAAATTCATTGTACTGGCAAACCCGATGACAGGCGTTCTTGAAACCTTCAAATACAGCTTTTTTGGTACTGGCACATTCTCCTGGTCATTACTAAGCTTCTCAACTGGCTTCACACTAATCGTTTTTATAGTTGGATTAGCCATATTTAATAGGACAGAGAAAAATTTTATGGACACAGTTTAAGCAAATCGAGGGATTGCATAAAATTGACAGATAGCAACTGCTAGTAATACTCATATAAGAAGCTTACATACACTCACTACATTTATGAACAATAACACGAAATCATTGCTGAGAAAGGGTACATTGCCATAATTTCTAAAAGTACAATCAAGAAATTATCTTACTAACTTAAAATAATATGGCACATAAATAAAAGACAATACATGCACCTTCATTTAACTAGTAAGATTGGACAAAATAAGATTCACTTTGAGAATTTAGATTCTATTAGATTTGTTGCAGCAGCAATGGTTTTCCTTCAACATGGTGTAAGTAGCTCGTATAAATTTTTACCTATAAAAAATACTTTTTGGGAAAAAATTCTAAACATTATAAGTGAAGGCGGAACAGGTGTCTCAATATTTTTTATCCTAAGTGGTTTTCTTATCACATATATATTAATATCAGAGTATGAACTAAAAGGAAAAATTAACATAAGAATTTTCTATGTGAAAAGGCTACTCAGAATTTGGCCACTTTATTTTGCGATTGTAAGTTTTTCGTTTATTATTTACCCAGTAATTCTGCTAATATTAGGAATACAAAATATTATTGATACAAACGTATTTTACCACGTGCTATTTTTAAGTAATTTTGATGCTATAAATATATTGAAATCTCCTTCTGGAAAGGGCGATATGGTACAAGGTATTACATGGTCAGTCTCGATAGAGGAGCAGTTTTATTTGTTTTGGCCACTGATATTCGCTTTTTTCTCTCGTAAATATTGGTTTTTTATTATAGTGTTGACAATAATCGGATCATTAGCTTTTAGGCTAATACATTACAATGATACGATCATTTTATATTATCACTCATTTTCAGTACTACTTGATCTGGCAATTGGAGGGCTATTTGCTTTTCTTATCAAAGAAAATAATAAAATAAAACACTTTTTTGAAAAAACTGGCTCGATAATACATGCACTTTTTTTCTTGATTTCATTTCTGCTGCTTTATTATAATGATATACTATTTGATTTTACATATGGCAATGCTGTCAGTCGTTTAGTAGTTTCAATTTCATTTGTATTTATAATTTGTTCTCAAGCTCTTACAAAGACGGATTCGATAATGAACCTCAAACATATTAAATTTGCAAATAAATGGGGAAAATATACATATGGCATATATTTGATCCATCCAATTTGTATAGTAGTCACAATGTTTGTTGCCAGAGCAGTTAATATGCCAAAGGACAATTTTATTAATAGATTTTCAATTGGTATAGCTAGTTTCATATTAACACTATTCGTAAGCAAATTGAGCTATGTGTATTTCGAGTCAAAATTTCTCAGGATTAAAGAAAAACTATCAACAGTATAGAAATTGAAAAGAAAATAATATTTAAAGCTAACGAGCAATAAAAACTAGCTAAGTCTTACAGGTTCAAGAGCAAAGCCGCTTCATTCTCCTATCATTAATAAGATGTCGAAACCAGTAATAAAAGTTGAAAATTTAGCTAAACAGTATCGCCTAGGTAACATTGGTACTGGCAGCCTGAGAGATGATGCTCAGCGTTGGTGGCATAGAGTACGAGGTAAAGACGATCCTTTTTTAACAATTGGGGAGACCAACGACCGTAGCACAATTAGTAAAAGTGATTACGTATGGGCACTTAAAGATATAAACTTTGAGGTTATGCCTGGTGAAGTGCTGGGAATCATAGGTAAGAATGGTGCAGGTAAGTCGACGCTGCTCAAAATTCTGTCGAAAGTAACTGGTCCAACAACAGGACGTGTCGATTTCAACGGCCGGATTGCAAGCCTGTTAGAAGTAGGTACGGGTTTTCACCCTGATTTAACTGGACGGGAGAATATTTATCTGAATGGTGCCATCTTGGGCATGACAAAACGAGAAATACGATCTAAACTAGACGAAATCATCGACTTTTCAGGTTGTGAGCGATACATAGATACGCCAGTCAAGCGCTACTCAAGCGGAATGATTGTTCGTTTAGGATTTGCTGTAGCAGCTCACTTAGACCCAGAAATACTCATTGTGGATGAGGTATTAGCTGTTGGCGATGCAGAGTTTCAAAAAAAAGCTATTGGTAAAATACAGGATGTAAGCAGAAATCAGGGTAGGACCGTGCTATTTGTGAGTCATAATATGGTTGCAGTTGAAAATCTTTGTACAAAAATTTATTTTCTTCAACAAGGCACTTGTTTTTTCCATGGGGCGGTAAAGGAGGCATTAGAGCTATATTTGGATAGTACGCAAATTGACATAAACCCCTCAGGGTTTAGCCAACTAAATGATGAAATTATTTCTTTAACTGATTTCCAGATTAAGCAAGGTAATAATTATGACAATTTTATAACAACATCAGACATCACAGTTAGTATTAGTTATGAGCTAAAGAAAGAAATAATGGGTTTAAGGGTAGGATTCGATTTATTAGATGCTACATCAGGCATAAAAATATTTCAAAGTTTTCACGACGAAAATTCAGAGACAATTGAAATTTGTAGACAAGGCCTTTACAGGGTTGATGCCAAAATACCAAAACTTTTGCTAAAAGAAGGCACCTATTTAATAAGTCTATCTATAGGTATTCACAGGATTAGATGGATAAGTTTCGATACTATAAAAAGAAAATTTACTGTATTAAATATAGGAGGTATCAATAAAGTCTACGCTTTCAACGGAACTGGTGTTATTATGCCTTTCATTAGATGGGATACACATATTATTGAAAACAGCAATATATGATTTCATATTATAACAAATTTAACAGCTAATTAGGCAAAGCCTTAGCAGTTTCTGAGTTAAATTTTCTACTAATAATTAATCACAATAATTAAATGACTTATCAAGTAGATGTAAAAGTGGTCAAGTTTCTAGGAAAGCTTTGTAATTTCTATCTTAAAAAGCGTAAAATAGAATCTGATAGCGATCATTTTTCACGGCCTAGCTATATAAGTTCGTATTTTTTACCTTATTTAAATGTAAGTAATTCAATTAATGTGATTGATATTGGTGCGCATAAGGGCGCTTTTATTGATGAACTACAGAAGTATTACTTAATTAATCAAGCATTATTAATCGAACCTATTCCAGAATTAGTTTCTACTTTAAAAATTAAGTTCAATGACAGTAAATTTAGTATTTATCAAAATGCAATTACTAACAAGCAATCTTACAATATTGATTTTATGTTAAATGAGAGTAGCCCAACTTCATCCCTATTGAACATCAATAATGAGTTTAAAGAGCTATCACAAAGTCTTGCAAAGCTAAATAAGATAATCAAAATAGACACAAATACATTAGATGCAATCACAGAAGATAGTAAAATTGGCTTTGTAGATCTCATCAAAATTGATGTTCAGGGAACAGAAAGCCTTGTAATAGAAGGAGCCTACGAGACGTTAAAAAGAACAAATTTTTTATGGATTGAAGTTTCTTTCAAACCATTATATGAAGGTTCTTCAACATTTAACGATGTATATATGAAATTAAATTCACTAGGCTTTGTAATGCTTGAAATCGTTCCAGGCTATAGATATGGCACTAATGAATTGTTACAAGCTGATGCATTGTTTACTAATACGAATTTTTCAAAAAATTGACATTGGATATCATGAAAAAGAATAGTTCCTTGGATATAAAAGCTGCCCGATTTATACAAAGGTGTATGTCTTATTATTTAGACAAACGCATTAGTATTAAAGATGAGGAAGTTGAGAAGAACAAAACATGGTTAAATCTCTTTTCGTCAGGTCAGGATAAATTTCAAGTTGATCTAACTGAAAATATTAAATTTAACTTATATAAAGATAGTTTACTATGCAAATGTATTTATTTCGGTTTTGAAGAAAGTGAATTAAGTTTCCTTAAAACTTTTCTGAAGCCTGAGGATTGTTTCGTTGATATTGGCTCAAATATCGGTTTGTTTTCGGTTTTAGCATCACCACTTGTTGGTAAAAAAGGCACTATATATGCATTTGAACCTACGCCAAAGACATTTACGAGGCTTATGGAAAATATTAAACTAAATAGTTTAACTAACTTGTTTCCTGAAAATATTGGTTTATCTGATACGTCAGGGAGTATGAGTTTTTATACTTCAAATAATGAGTATGACGCATGGAATAGCATGGTAAGGCTTTCACAGTTAGAAGACAGTAGCAAAATAAATATTAATGTTTCAGCCTTAGATGAATATGTTGAGTCTAAGGACATACAAAAAATTAATCTAATAAAGCTGGATGTTGAGGGATGGGAATACAACGTTTTACGAGGTAGTAGTAATGTTTTATCTTGGAAAGATGCACCTGTGTTAATGGTAGAGTTTAATGAGAATAACGCTTTTACTGCTGGCTATTATTGTGGACAAGTATATGAATACGTGGAGTCATTTGGATATAAATGGTATATATATGACGTAGCAAGTAATAGCCTGATTCAACAGGAAAAACGTCTTCACTATGTTTACGAAAATTTAATAGCTGTGAAAGATATAGATTCTTGTAATAAAAGGATTAGAGTAAGAATATAGATGAAACAGATAACAATAATTACGATCAATCTGAACAATGCAATAGGTCTGCGAAAAACGATCGAAAGCGTAATAAATCAGCCATGTAAATTTTTCGAATACATTATTATCGATGGGGGTTCTAAAGACGACAGTGTGACTATAATTAAGACATATGAGGACCAAATTTACTATTGGATTTCGGAACCTGATACCGGCATATATAATGCAATGAATAAAGGTATCATGAAAGCAAATGGAGATTACTGTTTGTTCCTAAACTCTGGTGATTATTTAACAGAAAATTTATTTGATAAACTTTTTGAAGTAAATTTTAAAGCAGATATAGTTTATGGCAACATAATATTATGTTATAACGATGGCTCGCAGTCAAGAGATATTGGCGCAGGAAGAGATGAATTGACATTTTATGATTTTTTCGCTGGCAATTCTATTAGGCATCAAGGTGCATTTATTAAAACAAGTCTTTTTAAAGCGTACGGCATGTATAATGAGTCATACGAGATTGTTTCTGACTGGGCATTTTTCTTAAAAGTAGTTATATTTGAAGGTGTTTCTGTAAAGTATTTGAATATTGATATAGCTTATTTTGATCCTTACGGTATAAGTGTAGTGAACGTAGCGAAACGGACTAAAGAAGCAAATCTAGAGTTTCTAGAAGTTATACCTAAAAGTATTCTAGTTGATTTTCAAAAGCTGAAAGAGTTAAAAGAAGAAAATAGTACACTGAAAACTGAACTTAGACGATATAATCACAGATTTCATACTGTAGATAATTTTATTTCGAAAATTAAACAATTGATATTTACAGCAGTATAAGGGAAGCCTTGTGATACTCTACTAACTAAATAGAATGTTACTAAGCTTAGTAATACCTTAAGATATAACATGGCCTATCCCGTTCCAATATTATTTCTTGTTTTTAATCGACCTAGAACGACAGAACTTGTTTTCGAGCAGATAAGGAAACATCGACCTAAACATCTATATATAGCAGCTGATGGACCTAGAAATGCAAGTGATGTTAAAAATTGTACAATTGTAAGAGAGAATATTTTGACAAGTATAGATTGGAATTGTGAAGTAACAACGCTACTGAGAGACAACAATCTAGGGTGCGGAAAAGCCGTTTCTGAAGCGATCACATGGTTTTTTGATCAAGTAGAAGAAGGAATAATCTTAGAAGATGACTGCTTACCGAATGACACCTTTTTCCTGTTTTGTGAAGAATTATTAGGAAAGTACAGATATGATAAACGAGTATCGGCGATTTCGGGTAACAATTTTCTTCCTGATCAGCCAATGCCTATCGAATCTGATTACTACTTCTCGGCGTTTCCGTCAAGTTGGGGGTGGGCAACCTGGAGAAGGGCATGGAATGGGTACGACTTACATATAGCCAGTTGGAGTTCAGCGGCCGGAGCCGATAAGACCCGGTATATATTCAAAGAAAAAAAATATCA
The DNA here is from genome assembly GCA_963750355.1 of uncultured Cytophagales bacterium. Taxonomy (GTDB): domain Bacteria; phylum Bacteroidota; class Bacteroidia; order Cytophagales; family Spirosomataceae; genus Fibrella. The sequence goes on from CAVVQL010000001.1 coordinate 212,758, forward strand.
GTTATGGTGGAAAAATCAGTTTGACTATTTCCACGATGGAAAAATTGAGCATACATGGGATTTTCAATTTCACTACCTATCTATGATCAGGAAGCAGTTGGCAATAATTCCTAAAGCTAATTTGGTCTCTAATATTGGTCATGGACCGGATTCAACTCACTTTCTAGATACAGAGAGTACCCTTGCTAAGTTACCTACCTATACGATTGACTTTCCTATGAGACATCCCTCTTCCATGAATCGTAACTACGAAGCCGATGTATATAACCAAAAACTGCTTTTTGGGGAGGTAGAAATAGTTAGCCCGCTAAAACGCGTAAAGAGGTTGATAAGAAAGATAATTGGTCGAAAGAATTACCAGTGAAGCTTTCTATAATTACAATTAATCGTAATAACGAGATAGGTTTATCACGTACGATACAAAGCGTGCTGGATCAGACTTATAAAGACTTTGAGTACATTATTATTGACGGTGCCTCAACTGATGGAAGCATGCAGGTTGTTGAGAACCACAGGGCGTCTATAACCTATTGGGTTTCAGAACCAGACAATGGCATTTACCATGCGATGAACAAAGGGATTAGAACGGCTATTGGTGAGTACTGCCTTTTCCTGAATTCAGGCGATTGGCTGGCCGAGAAAACCACCCTTGATAATGTCTTTATTCAACAGCCACAGGCTGATATTATAGCTGGCGACGTTTATTTTTTTGACATGCAATCGGGAGTTGTCAAATGGGCGGTACCCTCTCCAGAACAAATAACAGCAAAAACGCTCTTTCTGGGTACGTTGCCACATCAGGCTACATTTATTCGGAGAGATTTATTTGAGACTATAGGGTTGTATAATGAACATTTAAAAATTACCTCAGATTGGCTGTTCTTTCTGGAAGCGCTGATTGAACACGGCTGTTCTTACCAGCATTACCCAAAAACGGTGGCTTATTTCAACATGGATGGTATTAGCTGCGATCCTAAAACGGCTTCACTGCCGCGCAAAGAGCAGTTAAGTGTACTCCAGCTGAAATATCCATTGTTTCTACCTGACTATACACAACTCGACCAACTCGAAAAACAGAGCCAGCAATGGCTCCAAAGTAGAGAGTATCGGGTTTACCACTTCTTCGCACGAATAGGCCTCATCCGTGCCGGTGTGTTTAGCCGAAGGGTGAAGCGTTTTATTCAGCGAACCTTTCTTGATTAACGTCTATTGTGAAGAAATTCCTAAAAAATATCGCACAGCGATTTGGTTACGATATCCAGCACCTGCCAACAGATCCAATAGCTCGACAATGGATTGACCTGATGGGGGCTAATCAAATTAACCTAATTTTTGATGTAGGTGCTAATATTGGCCAGTTTGGTAAACGAGTACGGGCATTAGGTTATACCGGTGAACTTATCTCTTTCGAACCCGTTGCTGAGACGTATCGGAAACTTCAGGCTACAATAGCTACCGATCTACACTGGAAAGCAATTCATACGGCTATTGGTAATTATGATGGACCGTCTGAAATTAATGTTTCAGAAAATTCTTACAGCAGTTCAGTACTCAACATGCTACCTATGCATATTGAGAGTGCTCCAGATGCAATATATGCCCGTCAGGAAACTATATATGTACAAAAAATTGACTCCATAATCGATCAATATTATAGGCCCGGCAAAAACCTGTATGTAAAAATTGACACGCAGGGGTTCGAGCGTCAAGTATTTGAAGGCAGCCTGCAATCGCTCTCTAAAATTAAAGCCTTTCAAATGGAGCTTTCGCTTCAGCCAATGTACGAGGGTGAAACATTGTTTGAGGAAATGATCCATCTTCTTAAAGCGGAAGGGTATAAACTTAAGCTCGTTGATAGTGGGCATCGGAATTATGAGACGGGTGAATTACTTCAAATGGAAGGCTACTTTTTCCGTTAATATGTCATTGTAAAAGAGAGTTGTAACGCAATTATTGATGGTAATCGCGCAGAAGAGTCATGGTCAGTTAGGGAATAAGTTACTTATATCTGTTCACGTTGTAGCCTATTGTCTGAGTAAAAAGGAGTCGTTGCTGAATTTCATCCTCCTAAATGAAGCCTCTTATTTTGACCTGAATAACTTCCGTAAAAAGAATATATATATTGTTAAAAGTAGCTTTGTACAGTATCTATTTAATTCTTCAATAGAAATAATCCAGACCCTTGTAGATACATTGTTAAACTATAAAATTTTTGAGCGACACAAGATAGGTTGGATACATAGTGAAATCCGGGACATTAAAAATAGAAATGCCCCAATTTTTATTCTGGAAGGGGAAGGCTTTCGTAGTACAATTGATCTGCGTGAACAGGCTACACTGGTCAGAGACCTATTCACACCCAAAAAAAAATACAGAAGTATAATTGAAAACATTACTGCGTCATTAAATAAAGATAATACTGTATTAATAGGAATTCATCTTCGTAGAGGAGATTACAGAATTTGGCAGGGAGGCAAATATTACTTTGACGATCAAACTTATATGCAGTTTATCAATCAGATGAGAGAGTTATTTGCTAACCAAACCGTCAAATTTGTCCTATGTTCAGATGAAAGGTTAGATACCCATTATTTCAGTGATGACGATATATATATAAGCACACAGGAAATGATTGTAGATTTATATTTATTGGCGAGTTGCGATTATATAATAGGACCACCAAGCACATTTTCGGGTTGGGCCTCCTTCTACGCAAACACTCCATTATGCGTTGTTGAAACTAAAGACACAAAAATAAATTTAACAAGTTTTAAAGAATGTACACTGTAAGTAAATAGTAAGTAGCCAAACAGAATGAGCCCACATCCCAAACTATCTATCATCACTATAAACTTAAACAATCGGTTAGGTCTAGAAAAAACCATACAAAGTGTTATAACGCAAGCGACGTTAAACTACGAATATATAGTCATTGATGGCGAGTCTGTTGACGGTAGCGTAGATATAATCAGAAGGTATGAATCACAAATAACCTATTGGACTTCTGAACCTAATAAGGGAATTTATGGCAATATGAATCGAGGTATTAAAGAATGCAAAGGCGAATACTGCTTGTTCCTTAATTCTGGAGATTGGTTAGTAGATGGAGTACTAAATAAGATAATACCTCTTTGCCATAACGAAGACATCATTTATTTTAATACATATCTCAGTTATAGTGGAAGCAAGTTTGAAAGCCTAAAGTATCCAGCTAACTTAACAATGTTGAGCTTTTACAAAAGGACGATAGGGCATCAATCAACTCTAATAAAAAGAGAGCTATTTAAAAAATATGGTGTTTATAATGAAAATAATAAGTTACACTCAGATTACGAGTTCTGGATCAAAACTATAATCGCAGGTAATTGTACAACCAGGTATGAGGATGCATTTTTAGCCTTTTACGATATGGGCGGTCGAACCGCTAAACCCAGTAAACAAGGAATTGATGAAATAGAAGCTATACAGACTCGGTATTTACCGCCAAGAGTACTTAAAGATTATAATTTTTGGCATGAAAAAGATAGAGAATTAGAAGTATTGCTTTGGTATAAACAACAAAAATTATTATACGGCTCTCTTGTTTTGTTATACAAGGTTATCAAAAACGTTACCCGTCTCGTTTCAAAAAAAACATAAGAATTGAGGAACGGCTTTATTTAACGATCTTCAGCGAAGTGTGGAATGTAGCAAAGAGTTTATAAAAGAAAATTTTAAATCGATGAAAATACTCAGCCGCTTTGTTTTAGGCTGGGTCTGATTCGTACACAATCAAATAATCAGGTAGATAAAGGTGATTACAAGTCTGCGCAGCACACACAATTCAGATGGACAAGTATCGATAGTTATGTGCACTTACAACGGTGAAAAGTACATTCGTGAGCAATTAGACTCTTTAATGAATCAAACGTTCCCGATTCATGAGATCATTGTGCAGGATGATTGCTCTACTGATACTACTTGGACCATTTTATTGGAATATGCTGCCAAGTACACGCACATCAAACTTTTTAAAAATTTAACAAACATTGGTCTAAATCAAAACTTTTTGTCAGCATTTAATAAAGCGACCGGCGACTATATAGCGATTTCAGATCAGGACGATGTATGGAAGCCGGAAAAGATTGAAGTCTGTATGGATGAGTTTACATTAGGAGAATACACGATGGTGTATTCAGATACATACATTACCGACGAGAATCTAGCGGTCCGGGACACAACCAACTTTGCGAACTTCACAATCGATGATGTGGTCTGGATGGGTATCGCACCAGGGCATACAATGGTATTCAGGCGTGCTATTCTGGATAAAATAAAAAATATAGATCAGATCGATTTCATTTATGACTGGCTACTGAATCTGGTAGCAGTAGCGTCAGGTAATATTAAAAAAACGCATTCTCCCCTTACCTATTGGCGAAGACATACAGCAACCGTGACAGACTTACACTATGTGCCTGCTTTTGTCTCCTATAAAACTCCGCTGGCTGCGACCGCAGTTGTGTTTCAAGAGTTATTGAGTGGAAGAGCCTTAAAGAACTTTAAGTGGCAATTCGACAATATATACCTTATTCTGAAGAATTTTGATGAGAACCCTACTGTGTGGCCAATTGTTCAGTTTTTGAAATTATATAAGCAAGAGACACCAACTAGTTTACTTGGGAGCGTTTTTGCCTATATGCGTTCGCGAAAGGACGATTCCTTTATAGAAAGAATTAAGTCTGTATATATACCAGTTTACAGATATTATTACTACAAACGGGATGGAGCTGGGTTACGCGGAAGAGATTGAGTAAACGTAAACTGCTATTAGTAATACTGCCTATCAAATTTGCCGACGCATTGAAGTGGTGAAGAGTAATTGATAGTGTGTACGCTCAAACCAATATAGGTTACCATTATAGATTGATTATGGCAGTTCGTTGGACGGTAGCCGCCTATCAACACTATGAAAAAGCATATGACGCATAAGCTTCGACAATACCATGTTTGAAACGCCTGTATTACTGCTCATCTTCAACCGTCCCGATACGACTCAACAGACATTTGATGCGATCCGAAAGGTGAAACCCAGGCAACTGTTTGTGGCTGCCGACGGCCCTCGTGCCGATAAACCAACGGATGAAGAACGGTGCAGGACAACGCGTGCGGTTATAGATCAAGTAGATTGGCCCTGTAAACTTTACACATTATTCCGTACTGAGAACAGAGGCTGTGGACATGGACCAGCAGAAGCCATCACATGGTTTTTTGACCAGGTTGAAGAAGGTATCGTTCTGGAAGACGATTGTGTACCCGATCAAAGCTTTTTCCCTTACTGTGAAGCATTACTGGAGAAATATAGACATGATGAGCAGGTGTACATGATTTCTGGGACGAATGCACTAAAAAAATGGACTCTTGGAAGAGGGTCTTACTTTTTTTGCCATATGGGGCATAGCTACGGTTGGGCCTCATGGCGAAGAGCCTGGAGGAATTTTGATTATGAAATGCAGGAATGGGCAACTGAAGTAGGTAAACAGAAGATACGTGACACACTGGCATTGCCCCTTTATTTTAATCATTTCAGTGAGGAATTTTCGAGGTACCACTTAAGCCGTCCCGATGATGTATGGGACTTTCAATGGTTGTATAGCCGTTGGGCTAATGGTGGAAAGACGATTGTCCCGGTTGTTAATTTAATTATGAATATTGGGTTTAATGCGGATGGTACACATTGCATAAATGAAGCGGACTTAATGGCTAATCTCCCACTCTATGAAATGAAGTTCCCGCTTATTCCCCCTACCAAGTCAATCAATAAATTGTTTGACTGGTGCGTATTCGAGCGTTTCATTAATCCACAGAAAAGACCTTTTTGGAAAAAGGCATTACTGAAAGCGGTTAAGTTTAGAATAGCCAGCCTGTAATACTGTTTAAGTCAGTGGTCAACTCAACTAATATGATATTAAACCTTTCTTCTATTGACTACGGTGGTGCCGGGAAATTTGCCGTTGACTTTAGTAAATTACTTCAAGAGAATGGTTTGCAATCGTATTTAGTCGTGAAAGACTTAAGGGTTGGCGGAGATTGTACGATAGCATATCAGGATAGCGTTTTTAATAACTTGTTGAGTAAATTTCGGCGCAGAGAATACAAGAAAAAGCTGACTGATGACGTCTTTGAATACAATTACTACTTCTACAATAAGTATGAGACGCTTCCAGTTGTGTCAGCTCAGAAGATTTTGGCGCTTATCCCTAAAAAGCCAGATGTTATTTTCATTCACTGGGTCACAGATTTTATCAACGCCAAAGTAATTTACGATTTGAAGCGGCTGACAAACGCTAAAATATACTGGCTTGTCATCGATAATGCCCCACTTACGGGCGGTTGCCATTACCCATGGGCGTGCAATGGTTACACTCACAACTGTTCGAACTGTCCAGCCATCTTGACTGAGCAATACAAGTGGATTGCCGAACAGAACCTGGCTTATAAGCAGAAGTACTTACCTGAAGATCTTAGCGTCATCACCTTTTCAGAAAGCGATTTTATCAGGGCAAAACAGGCATCTTTATTCCGCGACAAGCATGTGATAAAGCTATTGGGTTTTGTCGATGAGAGAATATTTACCCCTGGCAATAAAGAAACGGCACGGCGCTATTTTGATGTCTCTATCCACGAAAAGGTTCTCTTTTTTGGGGCATCCTCATTAAAGGAAAAGAGAAAAGGCATGAAGTTACTTCTGGATGCGCTGACCACTATTCAAACCGATGGCTTTACGTTATTGATTGCCGGTGACTTTTCGGTGGCCGCGCTAAAAGGAAACGTCAAAAATTTGGGTTATCTAAACGTAGATGAGTTAGTAATGGCTTACCAGGCCGCAGACGTATTTATTTGCCCTTCCTTAGAGGATTCGGGCCCAATGATGATCAATCAATCGTTAATGTGTGGCACACCAGTTGTTGCATTTAATGTAGGGGTTGCACAGGACCTTGTCATCACGGGCGAAACTGGCTATAAAGTGATGGAAGTTGATTCGTCAAAACTTGCAGAAGGTATAAATGCTATTGCATCTCTGTCATCAGCGAACCTAGCTGATCTATCAACTAGTTGTAGGAATTTTGCAGAACGTAAATTTGGTCAGAAAGCTTATATGACAGTAATAAAATCGCTGGTAAATCAGTGTAATCATCTTGACTAACGAATCACCTATATTCAAAGTAGAATTTTACCTAATGACACAAAAAGGCTTTATTGTCTTAAAGGAGTTTATTAGGGAATTTGGTAGAGACTCCGTAGCTCATGTTATTTCGTCTGAAGATAAACAGGTAGATGGCGATTACTATCAAGCAATTGAAAGGCTCTGTTCAGAAAGTGGAATTGCTTTTTATAATCGAAAAAACCCTCCTGAGATTCGTGGTAATAGTTCGCTTAGGTTTGCTATAGGCTGGCGGTGGCTAATCCCAGAGTCGTACAACTTAATTGTTTTGCATGATTCTCTACTACCTAAGTACAGAGGCTTTGCTCCTGTAGTTTCTGCTTTGATTAACGGAGAAAAACAGTTAGGTGTTACGGCTTTATTTGCTAGTAACGATTATGATGAAGGAGACATTATAAATCAAAAGGTTATTGATGTTGTTTACCCCGTAAAAGTTGTAGAGGTTATTCAGCGGCTAGCTCATATATATGCTCAGATTGTTGGAGAGATTTATGTAGATATTGTTAATAAAAATACTATCCAGGGTACTCAACAGAATAATAAAGAGAGTACTTATAGCATTTGGCGGGATGAAAAAGACTATTTCATTAAATGGAATGATGATGCAGAGCGTATAAAACGAACTATTGATGCATTAAGCTTCCCTTATTTAGGCGCAAGAGCCTTAATGAATGGCGAGATTGTAATTATAAAAGATGCCGAAGTTATCGAGGATATAGAAGTTGAAAACCGCGAAGAAGCGATTGGCAAAGTTGTGAAAATCGCCGAAGGTAAGCCCGTTGTTATATGTAAAAAAGGGTTGTTAAAGATCACAGAGGTTACCAACCTCAATTCGAATGTGAATATGCTACCTTTAAAAAAGTTTAGAACTCGCTTTGAATAACTACAGGATTCCGTTCAATAAACCTTTCCTTTCAGGTCAGGAAACCCAATATATAACCGATGCGGTTGAATCGGGTAAAATTTCGGGAAACGGTCTATACACGCAGAAGTGTCATCAATTTCTGGTAGAAAAGTATGGCTTTAGTAAAGTACTTCTGACCACATCCTGCACCGACGCGTTGGAAATGGCTGCTATTCTAGCCGATATACAAGTGGGGGATGAGGTGATTGTTCCATCCTATACATTTGTTTCAACAGCACTGGCATTTATCCGGCAGGGGGCGCATGTTGTTTTTGCCGATAGCTGTCTGGCAAACCCGAACATAGATATTGATAAGCTGGAGGGCCTGATAACGAACCGGACAAGAGCTATTGTTCCTGTTCACTATGCTGGCATTGCCTGCGATATGGACCGCCTGATGGCATTGGCTCGTAAATACAATCTACTGGTTATTGAAGATGCGGCACAAGCTATAGACTCCTTATATAAGGGAAGACCACTGGGTTCAATTGGGCATCTGGCTGCTTTCTCATTCCATGAAACGAAAAACATTATTGCCGGCGAAGGTGGAATGCTCGTTATTAATGAGGAACGATTTAACAAACGCGCCGAAATCATCTGGGAAAAGGGTACCAACCGTAGCGAATTTTTTAGGGGCGAGATAAATAAATATGGGTGGGTAGATGTCGGCTCTTCGTTTCTACCCTCCGAAATCATATCTGCTTTTTTATATGCGCAACTCGAAAATATAAATCAAATCCAGTCCCGGCGAATCGAACTATGGAACTATTACCATACGGCTTTGCTACCGCTTGAATTGGCAGGTTGTGTTCGCTTGCCATACATACCGGACTATGCAACGAATAACGCTCACATGTTTTACCTGATTTGTCAAAACACAGCAGAGCGCACCGCCCTGATCAATGCGCTCAAAAGGAATGGTATTTTAGCAGTTTTCCATTACCTGAGTTTGCATAAAAGTGCGTATTACCAATCAAAACATGATGGTCGAGAATTACATTACTCGGACTCTTACACACAATGCTTGGTTAGGCTACCGTTATTTTATGAGTTGACATTTGCCGAAATTGACCAGATTGTGGCGGTCATTAACAACCTTTATCAGGCCAGGCTTTATGCTGAAATTGTCGATCATAACGATTAACTACAACAATGCCAGTGGATTGCTTAAAACAATAGAAAGTGTACTCAGGCAGACTTCCGATGATTTTGAATATATTGTCATTGATGGCGGATCGACGGATGGTAGTAAGCAAATAATCGGGAAATACCAGAATAAGATAAACTATTGGGTTAGTGAGCCGGATCTAGGTATTTATCATGCCATGAACAAGGGAATAAGGCAAGCTAAAGGTCAATACTGTCAGTTTTTGAATTCAGGCGATTATTTGTTGGCTCCAGACGTGACCGAGCGAATGCTACAGGATATGCCCCAATGTAGCATCATGTACGGTAACGAGATAAAGCAGGTCAACGGCAAGCTTGTAGTAGAAAAGAGCTATGCGGGTCGGTCAATTACCTTGCTTGACCTTTACCGCTCGACGATTTTTCATGCTTCAGCTTACATTAAAAGATCGCTCTTCGAGCAGTATGGATTCTACGATGAGTCCTTAAAGATTGTAGCCGACTGGAAGTTCTACCTTATTACCGTTGGCCTTCACAACGAAAAGGTTGTCTATCGGGATATTGACATGGTTTGGTTCGATACTCAGGGTATTAGCAGCACGAATAAGGTTCTGGATAAAGAAGAACGTGAACGTGTACTTACTGAAACGCTACCCGAAACGATTCGTCCGGACTATCAGGCATTTGCCAGAGATGGAGCGATTATTCAGCGATTGAAGCAAAACAAGTTGATCTGGTTCATCATCCTGAATCTGTACCGGGTACTATTCAGGATCGATAAATACCGCACGCGTAATTGAATAACCTAATTCATTTGTGTAGAAGTATGCAATGCAACCTTTACTAAGCAGATAACAGCCATAAAAATTCTACAATAAGCTTATTAACGCTTAGGCAGTGGTAAACCAATTAATCAGAACTAGATCGTAGCTACTTACCCTCAAATGCTAGAACCTAAATTAAAAGTGGGAGGGCTAATCAATCAGTTAAGTTATCACCTTACGTATAATGGTCAATGTTTGTGAGGCTTGACTACGCCCACTTAATAATCAGGAGAAATGCTTTTTACTAGTTTAGATTTTGTTGTGCTATTGATTGTAACCTTATTACTTTTCTATTCAGTAGGGAGTAGTACTGCCCAATCTAAAATTATAATCCTGGCAAGCTTTATATTTTATGGCTGGCATTTTCCATTATTAGTTTCGTTATTACTCGTATCGATTCTAATTAACACAGTTACTAGTTATTGGGTAGTGAGGCTCAGAGATACCGCCAGAAAGAGGATGGCAGTACTTGGTGTTGTAGCTAACTTACTGATACTCTTTTTTTTTAAATATAGCCCATTAGTTGGAAAAACGTTTTTCCAGGATAATTCCACCATTGGTTCATATCTGATTGCCATACCTTTACCCATTGGAATTTCCTTCTTTACTTTTCAGGGGATAAGCCTTGTGATTGATACATTTAAGGAAGATGAGCAACAAAGTTTACAATCCGCAACTGTTCCATGGTGGACCTATCTACTAAATGTGTGCTTATTTAAGTCTTTCTTTTCCCAGCTAATAGCGGGGCCTATTATAAAGGCACACGAGTTCTTTCCACAAATTGGCTTAAAGCGTTTTAGCGACATTGATATCGACTACGCAGGTAGAAAGCTAATTTTAGGTTATTTCCTTAAAATGGTTGTAGCCGATAATTTGAAAGATCAAACATTTTGGATGGCTTATCCTTATTTCGAAGCTTTCACAGGTATGGATTTACTTGGGCTTCTGTTTGGGTATTCAATGCAGATCTTTGCGGACTTTGCTGGCTATTCACTCATTGCCATTGGCCTTGCGTCATTGTTTGGCTATAAGTTCTCGGAAAATTTTCTTTTCCCTTATATCTCAACTTCATTTTCTGAGTTTTGGCAACGTTGGCATATTTCATTATCCAGCTTTTTAAAGGAATACCTGTATATACCATTAGGAGGAAGTCGACAAGGCGAGTTAAAGACATACCGCAATTTGTTTATCACAATGGTTTTAGGCGGTTTATGGCATGGGGCCGCCTGGAGCTATGCCGTTTGGGGCGCCTATCACGGCCTAGCTCTGGCTATTGAGCGATATTTGGGTAAGTATATACAATTTAAAAAGACATTACTGCTCTCTTTTATACAGGGAACGCTTGTATTCTGTTTAGTTAGTTTGGGGTGGTTATTTTTTAAACTGCCAGATTTTTCTCAAGCCGTAGCCTATATTAAACGGATGCTAACGGCCCCTTTTTATTCAACAGACAAAGATAAGTTGCTCCTGATTGGCATGTATTCAGTACCTGTTGTTTTATATCACATAGCTTTTGTCTTTAAGCACTCATTTACAATACGCCTTCGCCCTACATTCTCAACAGTAATCTATTCCTTACTGTTGTTTATGATCATCTTGAATAGTGGTTCTTCGGGTGATTTTATTTATTTTCAATTCTGATGCTGAAAAAAATTATACTTGGGACTGTTATACTTCTTTTAGGGTGGTCATTGGTACTTAAATTTTTGCCAAATGATATTAACCTGAACCAAAATCAATGGAATAGTAACCTGATTAAAGCTGAGTCGTTTTTATTTGAACGACCTAAACTAACAGGCACTTCTATAATACTTGGTTCGTCTATGGCTGCTAGCCTACCAATAAACAAAGCAACGGATAGCTTGATAAATCTGGCATTTGCTGGTTTGAGCCCATATGATGGCTTAGAACTTGTGATGGCTAAAGCACAAAAACCGTCTACAGTTTACATTGAAATGAATACCGTTTTTAACGATAGTAATACTGAATTTCATGATGCCGTATTCTCTCCAATTCAAAATTGGCTAAAGTCAGCTTTTTCCATTTTTTTAACAAAAAATCAGCCGGTGGCTGTAATTAAAGGGTTAATCCGCTACAAAAGAACAACTATAGAAGAAGACAGAGTTATAGCCGTACATGAAGCTCCTCCCGCTATAAATACTAAAATTTTAGATGTGTTTGTAAAACAGTACACCAATTATCCGTCTAAGTCGTTGATAGTAAGACGTTTAGATAAGTTAGGATTTTTTGTGCGTGCATTGGAAAAACAACGTTGTAACGTTGTTTTTTTTGAAATGCCAATTCATCCTTCCTTATGCGAGTCACCCCTTTCGACTAAGGTCAGGGAAGAACTACACAAACGGTTTTCCAAAGAACGATACACCTATATATCTCAGCCCGAGTGTACACTATTTCATACGTCCGATGGTATTCATTTAACAGCGGGAAGCGCAGCCTTGTATGCTACATACCTCAGTACGAATATTAATCGATTGACGTACAATGCTGTGTCAAGGGCATATCACATTAATTAGCAATTAAGAGGATTAACTATTGGCTATAGCTTAAGATTAGTGAATTTGAGCTACAAGCTGAACTGCTCAGTTGGGCTGGGTTTAGTTTATAGAATATCTTTTTCGCAACGCCTGATGTAAAACGAGTTGATCAAGTTCTTCATACTAAGCCTATACCGAGTACTATTCAGGATTGAAAATACCACATACGTAGCCGAGTATGAAAAAAGGAATTGTAAATTTGCTGGATAAACTAGGGTTCATGGTCTTTACAAAAAAGGTAATAAAGTCCTACAAAGTTGCTCAGTTAGAAAGTATGCATCCGATGCTGAATGGAAAAGGGGATTTTCTGAAAGCGCGGTGTAATAGTGGCTTACGCGAAAAACTCATAACTGAACAAAAAACCAGATGGCTTGAGATTGGCTGCGGTGGCACCTTCGCTGACAACTTTACTTACGTTGATTTATTTCCAGAGACAGTTTTTAACCAGAATGGAAAGTACTTTCGGATGGACATAGTCAATGCCAACGATTCAGCATTAGAACGGCTTGGTAAATTTGACATGATTCGAATGCAGCATGTATTCGAACATTTCACTCCAGAATCGGGCCGGGTTGTGCTGGATAACTGCGCCAAATTGCTTAAAAAAGATGGGTATATCGTTATCTCCACGCCCGATCTGAAAAAATACATCGATTTCTACCTATCAGGCCAGATACGTGAAAATTACGATTGGGCTCTTAACCGAATCCCCAAAGACAGTCCCAATAGTTTTTATTTTTCTATCTTCTCTCACAGTCTACAATTCGAGAAGCATGAGTGGTGTTACGATGCTGAAGGATTAATGTATCAGCTTGAACGCACAGGCAAGTTTAAAAATATTCGTGAGATAGACCTCGAAGATGAATTTGCTAATATTCCATTCACTCATAATCGACCAAGCGAAGATGTTTGTGTAATAGCTCAACTTCAATAACACTAAATGCTTAACAAACTAATTACCAAAGGTAGCAAATTCAGGGAAACGTTCCAGACTTGGTATTTTGACAAATATATACCCACTAGTTTGTCAAAAAACTTTATATCGCTGGATAAAAGAAAAACCGAACTTTTGAATGAGTCTCTTGTGAAAAACGTATATTCTGCTACTAAAGCTATAGATTCGCCGGAAATACAGCAACTCATATCAGAATTAGAGGTAAGGTTAAGAGACCACCGCGCCCAAATTGTTCCCTGGCTTGAAAGTATAAAACCGTTGAAAGGGCTCAGGATACTTGAAATTGGCTGCGGGAATGGAACTTCTACTGTAGCATTAGCCGAACAGGGAGCCATTGTAACGGCAATAGATATTGAAGAAAGCTTGTTAAGAAATGCAGAGGAGCGGTGCCAAATTTACGGGGTCAGTGCTACGTTTCACTTAATGAATGCTACTGAAGTATCTACTGTACTAGCCGGTGAAGCGTTCGATATGATTCTGTTCTACGCAGTTTTAGAACATATGACCTATACCGAAAGACTCATTGCTATTCGCCAAACTTTCGATATGCTGTCTAATGGAGGACTATGGTGTGTCATTGGTACACCTAATCGCCTGACTTTTTATGATTCACATACTGCAATGATGCCTTTTTTCTATTGGTTACCTGACGAATTAGCGATTAAATATGCCTCACTAAGTCCACGCCGGGAGTTCGGAGAAAGATTCGTGAAAATTGATGAGCCAACAGAAGAAATGAAGTTGGAATTTGCGCGTTGGGGCAGAGGTATGAGTTACCATGAGTTCGAACTGGCATTAGGTCCACTAAATGAATTAACAATACTAAGCAGTTTAGGGGAATTTCTTAGAAAACGCGATCTGATTTATAAACTTGCATCAAGCTATAGGCCTGCCGGGAGATACGCTTCGTTCTTTCGTAAATTGTATCCCCAAATTAATGAGGCTTTCTTCGACCCGTACCTGGATATGATAATTCAGAAATAAGCAACCTTTAAACGTATTCATGCGCTCTTTATTTTGAGTATAATTACACGTTTAAACGGCTTATGTGTATTTGCCAACTAATTAATAGTAATGTACTAATTAGACTTAATCTGAACAATTAGCGTTTCGTAACAATTAAAACAAATGACACTTAAACATATAGATTTTAGGGTTCTCAAAAAGCTACAGCTTTTGAAGTATCTGAATGTAGCTAAAAATATTTCGTTTAATGAACATAAGCTGGTTATACCAGTACTAAATGGCTTAGGCTATCCGAATCTATTTCTAAAGCCTAATTGGCTTTATTCGATTATTAACGAACTTTTTGAAACAGATGGGGAAGGCTTTGTAGATGTTGGCGCCAATATCGGACAGACGCTCATTGCAATCAAAACAGCTAACCGGCGAATTCAATACATAGGATTTGAGCCCAGTGTTTCATGTTGTTATTATCTAAAGACTCTAATAAATAAGAATAACTTTGACAACTGTCGGGTCTATAATTTTGCCTTATCTTCTGAACTAAAAGAAATGGTTCTAGAGACAAACGGTGAAGCTGATCCGACCGGCTCTACCGTCTCAGCCCTGCGTCCATCTTTTTTCAAACAACGTGAATCAATCTTTTCGATTGATCATGATCGTTTACACCTTGAGCAAAAAGTTACCTGCATCAAGATCGATGTAGAAGGAGGAGAATTAGAAACACTGGAAGGGATGCAGAATCTGATACGACGGGATAGGCCATTTATACTCTGCGAAGTTCTTGACAGCTTTAGCGATGACGTACTCACGTTTACCCAAGAAAGAGCGGATAAAGTCGTGCAAATTCTTGTCAGACAAGACTACTCGATTATACATATCGTTCAGGATGCTGAAACAGAGCAGATTGTTTCATTCAACGAAATCGATGTGATTAAGATAACTCAATGGCGTCAAGAGAGTTTGCAGCTTAACGATTACATTTTTTACCCATCAGAGAAGCGACCCATTATTAGGAGAGTTCTAACAAAAATCTGTTGTTAATTGAGTATGTTTTCAGTGGTCGTTCCGCTTTATAATAAAGCCAATTACGTTGAAAAAGCCATTGAATCTGTGCTACGACAAACTCTGCCAGATTTTGAGTTGATCGTGGTAAACGATGGGTCAACAGACAATAGTGTCGAGAAAATATCCCGTATTACTGATACACGGTTTAAATTTATCAATCAATCAAATTCAGGTGTTTCTGCGGCTCGCAACAATGGTGTGAAACATGCCCGTCATGAGTATATAGCATTTCTGGATGCTGATGATTGGTGGCATGAGCGTTTTCTCGAAGAGATGAAAGTTCTGATTACCCAATTTCCAGAAGCAGGTATATACGGTTCAAATTACTTCGTCGTAAAAAATGGGATCAATACGCCGGCCCAGGTTGGCCTTCCCCCTGGTTTCGAAGTGGGGTATATAAATTACTTTGAGGTTTACACCCAGACATTTTGGGTTCCATTCAATTGCTCGTTTGTTGTAGTAAAGAAAGCGGTATTTGAATTAGAAGAAGGCTTCAACGAACATCTTAAATTCGGAGAAGACCTCGCCTTATGGATTAGAATCGCTTTATCCCATAGAGTTGGCTATGTCAATAAGTTTCTAGCCAGTTCTAATCAGGACGCAGAAACAGCCAATCGGGCACTTGGAGCCGACAAGTTCTGGCGAAAAACTGAACATGTTATCTTTAATCTCACCCATTTAGCCAAAAGGGAACAGGCCGATCCCACCTTAAAAAGGTTACTTGATGGGCTTCGCGTCAGATCACTAGTAGCCTATCGTATCAATGCCTGGTATCCAAAAGAGGTTCAGGCCATTGTGAATCAAGTTGATTTTGCATCTCAACCGCGATTATATCGGTTTATATATCAATGGCCCCTACCAGTTGTAAGTGCTTATTATCGAACAAAGCTGGTTAGTTCCCTAGTTAAACAACAGCTGCTTCGCTACTTCCGAAAGTTATCTATTGTTAACTGAAATAATTTTGAGAAAAAAGATCATGATCGTTTTCGGTACCCGTCCTGAAGCAATCAAAATGGCACCTCTTGTTAAAAGGTTGAAGAATAATTCAGAAAAATTTGATACTCTGGTTTGTATTACCGGTCAACACCGCGAAATGCTGGATCAAGTATTGGAATTATTTGATATAATACCGGATTACGACCTCGATATAATGCGGTCAGGGCAGGATTTGTACGATGTAACAGCAAGAATTTTGCTGGGAATGAGAAAGGTTCTCGAAACGGAGAAGCCAAACCTTGTATTGGTACATGGGGATACTGTCACATCAATGGCAACATCTCTAGCTGCCTTTTATCAACGAATCAGCATAGGTCATGTAGAAGCTGGGCTTCGTACATACAACAAGTATAGTCCCTGGCCAGAGGAAATGAATCGTCAGCTCACAAGTCGAATGGCTAGTTTTCATTTTGCTCCGACGGTTACAGCTCAAGAAAACCTATTGTCTGAGAAGGTTCAGCAAAGCAGTATTCTGGTAACGGGAAATACAGTCATTGATGCCCTTTATATTGCTATCGAAAAAATTAACCTGAACGCTTCAGTGAAAGGTGAGCTAGTGGCTCTAATAACTGAAAATGGATATGATTTGAATAGGCTTGACCAAGGTAGAAAGCTTATACTGATTACTGGCCACAGGCGAGAAAACTTTGGTGAGGGGTTTTTGGAAATCTGTCAGGCGTTGAAGTCTTTGGCAGAAAAGTACCCAAGGGTTGATTTTGTGTATCCTGTACATTTAAACCCCAATGTCCAAACACCAGTTAGAGCTATTCTGCAAGGGACTATTCATGATAATATATTTCTGATTCCTCCTTTAACCTACCTGCCTTTTGTATATTTGATGAAAGAGTCCTATCTTTTACTGACTGATAGTGGGGGGATTCAGGAAGAAGCGCCTAGTTTAGGTAAACCGGTTTTGGTTATGCGAGATACAACTGAAAGGCCAGAAGCACTCGAAGCAGGAACTATAAAACTTGTAGGTGCTAATGCTGAAAGTATTGTTGCTCATGTTAGTAGACTATTGGATAATGAGCAAGTATATCAAGAGATGGCAACTGCAGAGAATCCATATGGAGATGGTAAAGCCTCAGAACGAATCGCTAATTATTTAAATAAAATATCATTTTAGTGTCGTAAATTAATAATAATAAATGATTCCTAAAGTAATTCACTACTGTTGGTTCGGTCGGGGCGAAATGCCCGTATTAGCGACAATGTGTATTTCATCTTGGAAAAAATTTCTACCGGATTATGAACTCCGCCTGTGGAATGAGGATAACTTCGATATTTCTAGTGTTCCTTATGTAAAAGAAGCTTATACGGCTCGGAAATTTGCTTTCGTTACTGATTATGTACGTTTACACGTCCTTTACCTGTTTGGCGGTGTTTATATGGACACAGATGTTGAAGTAATAAAGAACCTTGATAATCTTCTACACCTTCCAGGTTTCTCTGGATTTGAAAGCGATACTGAAGTGCCAACAGGGATTATGGCCTGTGAACAGTTCGGCGAGTGGGTTGAAGAACAATTACAACAGTACCACGGGCGACACTTTCTTCTTTTTGATGGGAGTTTTGATTTGACAACGAATGTTGAGATTATTTCAGATGTGATGACTAATAATGGATTTATATTAAAAAATAGCTATCAGGTATATAAAAACTGCATGCATATTTTTCCTAAGGACTTTTTTTGTCCAAAGTCACGTTCTGGTTTAATCACGATTACACCTAATACATATTGTATTCATCACTTTGCGGGTTCCTGGCAACCTATAGGAAGTAAAATTAAAAAATTCTTTTTTCGGAAGATCGTAGGTCCGAAAGCAACTGATAAATTAATAAAATTAAAAAAACTATTATTGTACTCTAAAAATACAATATAACTGCTTCCGATGTTAATTTATAATTTCACAAAATCTTGCTTTGCAATAGTACTTATTAATGTTAAATAATACTAACCTTTTCAATCATGCAACATACTTGGGACGTTCGGTATCTGTCGGCGTATAATAGTCGCTATGGCCAATACAAATTTGAACAGCAATACCCATTCATTGTAAGTGAGTTCAAAAACAGGAGTAATATACTAGATATAGCTGGGGGATCTGGTCGGTTTGCTCTGCCCCTCTATAACTTATGTAAAAATATTACTGTAGTAGATATTCATAAGGATGCTTTAGAAATAATAAAAGACAAAAACCCCGCTATAAACGTAGTGACAGGTGATTTCTCGCAGGTGTTATTGGCTGAGAAATATTCGTTGATTTTGTGTATAGAAGCCTTGAGTCATTTTAATGATTATCCAATGGTATTCAAAAAAATACATTCACTTTTAGCTGATGACGGGAGTTTTGTATTTACGATAGTAAATCCGAATAGTTGGCGTTTTAAACTGAGGCGATTTAATAAAAACAGAACTGAGCTAAATGAAATTGATTTTGATCGAGTCGAGCAACTTTTACATGAAAACGATCTTAAGATTACTAAGGTTAAAGGATTTAATTGGGTGCCGATACCATTGACTATGTCAAATAGTATTTTGGTGAACCTATTTTCAACTATTGAGCGTACATTGGGTTTACATAATCTGATTTCTCAAAGCCCGTGGCTATTGATTTCAGCTTCTAAAAAATAAACAGCTATTATTTACCTAATGATTACCATTATTTAGCAAGTTAATATTGATGCAATCTACCTACTCCCTTGTTACACATATTCCCCGCTTTTTCACCGGAAAAGGCGTAATAGCGTTTTTTTGCGTGTCTATATTAATAGTATTGCTCTTTGTTCAACGTGCGATCCCGATTTTGTGGGCGCTATTCAATCTCGCTGAAGTACTGCTGTTTTTTATTCTATCTTCATCATTATCAATTAAGTGGGCAAAAATTACACCAGCAACCTTTGCCAAAAAACTGTTTCGAACTTCTCTGTTCATACGCTTAGCCTGGGTCATATTTAGTTATTTTTTCTACATAGAAATGACAGGCCAGCCCTTTGAATTTGATGTAGCTGATGCAAAGGGGTATCACGGTGAAGGTATCTGGCTCGCCGGCTTACTGAAGGATAATAAATGGGCTGTATATACTGCGTATATTGGTAAGAACTATTCAGATATGGGTTATCCCTTCTATCTGGGTATCCTTTATTATGTTGTTGGTGATGAGATAATTATTCCCCGTTTGATCAAAGCTTTGTTGGGTAGCTTCACCTGCCTGATGATCTATAAAATAGCCAGGAACAATTTTGGAGAATCAACAGGACGGATGGCGGGCATTATGACTATGCTGGTACCCAACCTTATTTATTACGCTGGTCTGCATGTGAAGGAAACTGAAATGGTTTTTCTAGTCGTTTGCTTTATCTATCATGCAGACAAAATGATTCGTTCAAAAAAACTCGAAACGACAACAATCGTCTGGTTATGTTTAATTGGGGCTTCAATGTTCTTTTTTCGAACTGTTTTAGCCGTGTGCTTGGTCGGATCGCTTGCTTTTGCCACCTTATTTACATCGAGCCGTGTTACAGTATCGAGTAGGCGTATTGGTCTTTTCTTGATACTGGGAGCAGCTGCGTTTTTTATTATTACTACCCCTTTGGCAGATAACATTGACACTTATCTAAAGGAAAGTGATAAGAACTTAACCAGTCAGATGACGAATTATGCTAACCAGGCGCATGGAAGTAATAAACTGGCGGTTTATGGATCGCGGTCTATCTTTCTTCCGATAATGCTTATAGCTCCCTTTCCGACCCTTGTTTACATCTATGACCAGCCTAACGCCATGATGTTGGGCGGGGCGTATTTTACCCGAAACGTGTACGCCTTCTTTGTCATAGTGGGTCTGTTTGTGCTCTATAAGCGCAAACAAATACGAGAACATCTGCTGCTTATTGCGTTTATAGCCTCCTATATTTTTGTCCTAGCATCCAGTGGTTTCGCCATGTCGGAGCGCTTTCATCTGCCGTTGGTGCCTTTTTTACTGGTGCTTGCAGCGTATGGTATGTCCCAAATGAATGTAAAGAACAAGAAGTATTATGTTCCATATTTAGTGTTAGTCTCGCTTATTATTATTGGTTGGAATTGGTTTAAGTTAGCAGGACGGTCATAGAGTAGTATGCATATTTTGATCGTATGTAGTGGCAATGCGCCCGAGTTTAAATTTAGTCAGCATCAGGCTTTTGTTTATGATCAGGTTGAAGCGTTAAAACGGCTGGATAAGACTTTAGAGTTTGACTATTTCTTCATTACGGGCAAGGGTTTGACTGGTTATTTGTCCTGTCTGCGTAAACTCACCCATCAGCTGTCAAGCCAATCCTATCAACTCATCCATGCTCATGTTGCTATGTCGGGTATGCTGGCGAATTTGCAGCGGCATGTTCCGGTTATAACTACTTTTCATGGGTCAGATATAAACGTTCCTTCATTGCGGGTCATGTCGTTGCTCGTTGAGTTGCTAAGCAGACGGACTATTTATGTAAGTGCTAATCTGGTTAACAAGGCAATCTACGCGGGAGGGAAACGAATCATTATACCTTGTGGGGTCGACTTCGATTTATTCCGACCTCGTAGCAAACTGGAGAGCCGCCAAAAGCTTGGCCTGCTTAACCATAAGAAATACGTGTTGTTTTCGTCTAATTTCGGGAATACTATTAAAAATTACCCGCTAGCCAAGGCAGCTATGGAACTGCTAGAGAGGGACACTGTCGAACTGCTTGAACTGAAAAAATTTACCCGTCAGGAGGTTGCCTTGTTGTTTACCGCAGTAGATGTAGCTCTGATGACCTCTTTTTCGGAGGGGTCGCCCCAGTTCATTAAAGAAGCGCTTGCCTGCAATTGTCCGGTCGTTTCGACGGATGTTGGCGATGCTCGAGCGGTGATGGATGGGATTGCAGGTTGCCACCTGACAACGTATGATCCGGCTGATGTTGCCAGAAAAATTCAACAGGTTTTAACCACTTCTCTGCCTTTTCAGTCGAGGGGGTATATTCAACACTTCGACAATCGATTGATTGCCGATCAGATACGGACTGTCTATTATCAACTTGAATGAGTTCACCAACTGGAATTGTCATTATTGATTATGGTATGGGCAATCTGCGTTCTGTCGAGAAAAAATTTGAACGCCTTAATGCAGACATCCGAATTTCTTCAGATTTACAGGAGATTGCTCAGGCTGGAAAGCTGGTTTTACCTGGAGTTGGGCACTTTGCCCAGGGTGTTAAAAACCTACAGGAGTCAGGCATTTGGGATGTATTGCAGGAAAAGGTGCTGATTAAAAAGGCACCGATTCTTGGCATATGCCTGGGTATGCAGTTGATGGCTCATCGGAGTGAAGAAGGAAACGTGGCTGGCCTTGGCTGGTTTGACGCGGAGGTCGTGCGCTTTCGCATGCGTGATAAACTGATCCATAAGGTGCCACATATAGGGTGGAATACAGGTGAGCTTGGCAGACAATCCCGTTTGTTTGCTGCTATTCCAGAGCAGGCGATGTTCTACTTTGTCCACTCATACCATATTACCTGTCAGCAACCCCAGGATATACTGGCTACCACCACTTACGAGTATCCGTTTACCTCCGCAATTGAGAAAGGGAATATTTTCGGCACCCAGTTTCACCCAGAAAAGAGCCACGGATGGGGTGAACAGATGATTGCTAATTTCATAGCCTTGTAAAGGCAGGCTTCGGTTGGTGTTGACCGACCAGTTACCTATCTTCGCTGCCTTTATGTTCAGACCCCGCGTCATTCCTGTTCTTCTCTTGAAAAATAAAGGACTGGTCAAGTCCAAACGGTTTAGTGACTACAACTACATCGGCGATCCCATCAATGCGGTCAAGATTTTTAACGATCTGAAAGCTGATGAGTTGATTGTGATGGACATTCTGGCCACAAAAGAAGGACGTTGCATCGATCTGGATTTTGTGCGGCAACTGGGCGACGAAGCCAATATGCCCTTTGCGGTGGGGGGGGGGATTCAAACCATTTCTCAAATCAAAGCCATCATCAATGCCGGTGCCGAGAAAGTAATCATTAACTCGTTCGCCGTTCGGGAGCCCGCCTTTATACAAAAAGCTGCCGACGAATTTGGCAGTTCAACGATCGTGGTAGCGATCGATGTAAAGAAGCGGTTTTTAGGCAGACAGCAGGTTTACTCGGCAGGCGGCACTCAGGCGTCTGGACTTGATCCGGTCAGTTGGGCTAAGCAGATGGAAGCTAACGGTGCTGGTGAGTTGATGGTTACTTCCATTGAACACGATGGCATGATGCAGGGCTATGACCTACCGTTGATCAAGGCTATTTCGGCGGCAGTGCAAATACCTGTCATTGCGTCTGGTGGTGCTGGCCAGTTGAGCGATTTTACGGCGGCCAGAGAAGCGCATGCTTCGGCCTTGGCGGCTGGTGCCTACTTTGTTTATCACGGCCCCCGCAGGGCCGTGCTTGTCAATTACCCAACTAGTGACGAACTAATAAAGCTGTTTAGTCAATCATGAAAGTATGCACAAGAGGCGTGTGGGATGAGAGTATTCCTGGTATTTCCTTTGACGACGACGGCGTGTCAAACTTCTGTGCATTGCAGGAAAAACTGATGGCCGATTATCCTAGAGGTGACAAGGGGCAGAGTGACTGGAACACGCTCGTGGCGGCAATGAAAACGGCCGGTCAGAACAAGCGCTACGATTGTGTGATTGGGGTGAGTGGTGGAGTAGATAGTTCTTACCTGCTTCATGTAGCCAAGCAATATGGGTTGCGACCGCTAGCCGTTAACCTCGACAATGGCTTCAACAGTGAAATTGCGGTTCAGAACATTTACAAAATGACGACCCGACTGGCAATCGACCTGGAAACTTATGTGATCGACTATGAAGAAATAAAAGATCTGCTCAGGGCCTATATGAAAGCAGGAATGCCCTGGATTGATACACCTACCGACCTGGCCATCAAAGCAACGATGTACAAGATTGCCCAGTCGGAAGGCATACGGTTTATTCTGCGAGGTAACGATTTTCGATCGGAAGGAAAGCAGCCAAAAGAATGGACGTATTCCGATGCCCGGCAGTTACGGTATATTCACAAACAGTTTGGTAAGGGCGTTACCCTCCGGACCTACCCAATGTTAACGCTGTTTAAACAGGTGTATGCTGGTTTGGTCATCGGCATCAAAGACATTCGCCCGTTTTATTACCTGGACTATAACAAGCAGGATGCCAAACGCCTGCTGATGGAGGTCTATGACTGGAAAGACTACGGAGGCCATCATCATGAGAACCTGTTTACCAAATTTGCCATGGCCTACTGGCTACCCCAAAAGTTTGGTATTGATAAACGAAAAATAAACCTGTCGGCACAAGTGTTGAGCAAAGCGGTGACACGAGAGGAGGCAGTGGCGCTCCTAAATCAGCCCTTTGCCAGCCCGAGCGAACTAGAGCAAACCCGTGCCTACGTGCAGAAGAAACTGGCTATATCAGACAGTGAATTCAACCAAATCTGGACGTCCCCCCCTAAAAACACTTTTGACTATCCCTCGAATTACGCACTAATATTTGGGCTGGTAAAGCGATTTCGTCCTTTGCTAAAAAGGATATACAGCTATACACCGATGTCGGTGTTGGCTACCGACATGGTCGACGCTAAAAAGGCATAAGCTTGTGAGAATTCTGTTTTTTTTTAGTCATCCTGCCCAATATCTCTTCCTACGGGAAACAATCAGACGGCTGTCTCGATCAGATAAGAACCAACTCATCCTCCTTATTAAAACAAAGGATGTGCTGGAAACGCTGATCCGCCAGGATGGATTGAGCTACATCAACATTCTACCCAATTACCGGGGTGACACGACCTTTTCCATTCTGCTAAGTCTATTTAGACGAATGGTTGCGATTATTCCACTCGTAATTCGTAACAAACCTGATCTCTTGATCGGAACCGATGCTACGATCGCCCTGATTGGTAAGATGTTGGGTATTGGTCGAATTACTATCCTTGAGGACGATTATGAGGTGATTCGAAAACTGGCCGCTCTAACTTATCCATTTACCGAAACGATCCTGTGTCCCGATGTTTGTCAGGTTGGCCCATGGGTTGATAAAAAGATTGGTTATGAGGGATATATGAAACTAGGGTATCTGAGCCCCTCAGTTTTTGTTCCCAACAAGCAAGTACGGACGACCTATCAGTTAAGTAATCGGTTTGCATTAATCCGACTGTCCCAATTAAAGGCGCACCATGATACAGGAGTTCGGGGTATTACGGTTGAGTTGGTAGCTAAAATAGTCGACCTGATGGAATCTAGGGGTATTAAGGTCCAAATCTCGTCTGAAGGCGAATTAGATAAACGCTTTGCCCAGTATGAACTGAAGATTGGTCCGACAGACATGCATCACGTCTTGTCACAAGCTACCTTACTAGTCTCTGATAGTCAAAGCATGAGCGTTGAGGCGGCAATGCTGGGGGTGCCCTCCATTCGATACAGTGATTTTGCCAGTAAAATTTCAGTATTGGAGGAATTGGAAAAGACCTACAAACTAACTGTCGGCATACGCCCATGCAATGAAGCCCTGGTGCTGGCCCAGATACTTGAGTGGATCGACCTACCTTACATCAAAGAGATATTTGAGGCCAGAAGGCAGACGATGCTCGACGACAAGATAGATGTAACCGCCTTTTTAGTCTGGTTCGTGGAAAAGTACCCAGCCAGTCGCGCCGTGATGAAAGCCAACCCTGATTACCAAACCAGATTTAAGCTGATCAGGACTTTGGAATCTGACAATTGACTTCCCCCGTACATGAGTGTGCCAATCCAATTTCAATATGTATCCGGGTCTACACTAGAGGATGCGCTGGAAAAGCAGATCCTTGTTTTCCTGAACGAAATAAAGGGGTTTCAGTACTTCCAGTCACCCGCGTTTTTTAGAGCTTGTCATCTGTCGAAACAGGTAACCCCGCATTACATTCTAGCCAGAGCAGCGAATGAACTGGTGGGCGTCCTGCTGTTCGTTGTTCAGGTTCAATCTACTTTACCTATACTCTCGCACTTATCAAGTCGAAGTATTATCTGGGGCGGGCCAGTAAGTAGGGCGCATGATCGCCAGACAATGGACGGCCTTCTA
Organism: uncultured Cytophagales bacterium; assembly: GCA_963750355.1. Classification (GTDB taxonomy): domain Bacteria; phylum Bacteroidota; class Bacteroidia; order Cytophagales; family Spirosomataceae; genus Fibrella. Next base: position 238,459 of record CAVVQL010000001.1, read on the forward strand.
CGGCACTATAAGGCTTGTAAGCCGTTGACGATCTACACCCAAGTCAGGAACTTAGTCGACACCAGCAATTTTTCAGCCCTTTTTGAAGCGAACGACTACGTATACGAAGACCATCTGACGATCCTTGTCGATCTAAACCGTTCGGAAGATGAATTATGGAAAGACGTTTACCCAAAAAGGAAGAATCAGATCAGACGATCGCAAAAAGAGGGGTGTACCGTTAGACGCGAGACTACTATCGATGCCTTAATCGACTGTTATCAGATACTAAAAGAAGTGTACACACGGGCTAAACTGCCTTTGCCAGCCTTCAGTCATTTCGAAGCGTTACTTCGCTATGCAGATGAGCAGTCGGGGTTGCGTGTATTCACCGTAATATGGCAGGAGCAAATCATTGGCTGTATGCTTTGCCTGGCTTACGGCGATCAGCTCTTTGATTATTACGCAGGCGCGTATAGCGCCCAATACAAAAAGTATCCCAATGACCTACTGCCCTGGGAGGTATTTAACTGGGCCAGGAATAATAATTTTTCAACTATTCGATTTTGGGGGTGCCGGTAAGCCTGGCGTTCCCTATGGCGTACGCGACTATAAAAAGCAGTTTGGTGGAACGCTAGTAAGCTACGGCCGGTACGAAAAACCGCATTTCCCCTTTTTATTCCGGCTGATCAAAAAAACGTTTGAATACTGGCAACGCTACTCCCGATGATACCCCGATTTGATTACTCATTTTCAGCTGGTGCTGCCTGGCGATCTCTTAAACAGATTCGAAAACCGGTACGTTTTAACGCACACTATTTTGGTGAATTGTTTCCGAAGGCTGATGTTTTTGACGTAAGTAGTGCCCGCGTAGGTATCAAGTATGCGCTTCAGGCATTTCAGTTAAAAGCGCATGCCCGAATCGGCGTACAGCCCTTTACCTGTTCGTCGGTTATGGCGGCCATTGCTTCGCTGGACTATATACCCGTTTTTATTGACATTGACCGTTCGCTCACTCTTGATTGCGTGGACTTTGAACGCAAGCTAAATTCGTTAGACGCTCTATTGGTGACCCATGTGTTTGGTAATCCGGCTGATATAAGTCAGATTAAAAAATTGGCCGGTAGTTTGCCCATTATCGAAGACTGTGCACACTCTTTTCTGACATCACATGATGGAAAATTTCTGGGTAACTTCTTCGATATCGCCGTTTTTTCATTTGGTTACGGCAAATTTCCCGCTATAGGAGATGGTGGTTTGTTGGTGGTGAATACAACATCATATAGTCCATTTTTAAGGGAAATCCTTGGAAAGTTATCTTCCCCAAATGCGTCAAAAGAAGCGTTATTTATCATTCGGAAATATGTAAAATCGGCCCTGTACTCAAGAGTTGGCTATAGCTTGTTGCACAAATTTTTCAGGAAAAAACTAACCACGAAAGGAATACGGGTTAGTAACTATCCAGAAAAAGAACGATCTCCGTATGCCGCTGTTAACTATTTGTTTGACGTAGCGAGCTCAAATCTGCCTGTCTTATTGTTACGGCAGCGGCAAAATGCATTACAGATAATTAATCAAAACTGTAATTCGTTCAATTTTATTTATCCCCGAAGTAATGATGGGGGTATTTTTACGGTCGTACTTATTGCCAAGGATAGAGACGCGTTGTATAACTTTTTAGTTGATAGAGGGATTGGCGCTGGGAAGCATTTTCAGCATGCGCTGGCCTGGGCCACAACTTTTGGTTACAGTCAGGGCGATTGTCCTACTTTTGAATACCTTCAGGATAAACTGATTACCATTCCTTGCCATGCTTCATTGACTGAACAAGACCTTGAGCAGATCAACTCAGCGCTGCGGGACTTTTCTGAGGCCAATGAGATCCAATGATCGTCAACCTGTTATGAGAACCAAGAAAATTTTAGTTGATATCAATCATCCTGCTCATGTTCATTTGTTCAAAGGCTTCATCGCAGGGATGAAAACTCTTGGCTATGAAGTTCTTGTTACCGCAAAGAATAGTACATCCATTAAAGAGTTGCTTCAAAAGAATGGGATAGCGTACAGAACGGTTGGTCATAAGAAAGACAGTATGATCCTGAAATATTTGTACGAACTGGTTCATTTGCTAAAAGTGTGGTACATTGTACGAACTCAACGAATTGAGTATGGTATTGGCGTTTCGATGGTGTTACCGCTTGTATCGAAATTGACACAAATGAAATCCATTGCCCTGGATGATGATGATTTAACGGTTACCCCTTTATTTGGCAAATTTGTTTCGTATGCTGATATTATCTTGAATCCTAGTCCGTTGGCCTATGAAGATCGGGGACCGAACAGGATTTGTCATAATAGTTTTCATGAATTGGCGTATTTGCATCCAAACCAATTTACACCTGATCCAGCCGTGGTTAAGGAGGCAGGCCTGACACTCGAAGAGCCGTTTTTTATACTTCGCTTTAATGCTTTTAAAGCTCATCATGATGGCGAGGCTATGGGCATTTCATTGGCGCAAAAGCTGAGATTAATCGAGTTATTACGCCCTTATGGAAAAATATTTATCACAACAGAACGGGAACCTGAGTCCGCCCTGAAAGAATATCAACTTCCTGTTTCGCCCGATAAAATTCATTCACTCATGTATTATGCGGCGATGTTTATTGGTGATAGTCAAACCATGATCTCTGAAGCGGCTTTGTTGGGTACGCCTTCGGTGAAGCTAAATACATTTGCCGGGCGACTATCTATACCCAATGAAATAGAGCGTAGGTATAACTTGTGCTACTCCTTTCATCCGCTTGAGTTTGATGAAATGCTTGAGCTAATTAACAGGTTGCTCAAGCAGCCTGACACAAAAGCGGAGTGGAGCCGTAAAAAGGATAAGATGCTCGCTGATAAAGTAGACTTCACTGCCTATTTGATCTGGTTTGTTTCTAATTATCCCGAAAGTGTAAACCAACTGAAAATTAGTTCCGCATTATTATACGCACCCAATGTCTCACCTGACTCCTACTCTACACCTCCCTATTAACTCATCCCTTGATTTCACTGTCGACAAGTATGTTGCGCTGCTAACCAGTTTAGAAAGCGCCGGTTATTCGTTCCAGTCGTTTGAAGCCTTTTTACAGGCTGCCGATGAACGAGCCATTATTCTGCGGCATGATGTTGACCTATGCCCGCAGAACGCGCTGACCTTCGCCAGGGTGCAGGCAGAGCGGCGCATTTCGGCGAGCTACTATTTCCGGGCGGTACCCCAGAGCTGGGATGAAGGCATCATACTGGAGATCGCCGGACTGGGCCATAAAATCGGCTATCACTATGAAAGCCTGACCACCTGTAAGGGTAATGTAGAACGGGCCATTCGTGATTTCGAGCTGAATTTAGCGGCACTTCGTCGCCTGGCTCCTGTATCAACCATTTGCATGCATGGAAGCCCCCTGTCTAAATATGATTCCAAAGATATCTGGAAGACCTATTCGTATCGGGACTACGGCATTGTGGGTGAACCCTACTTTGACATCGATTTTGGCCGGGTAGCTTACCTGACTGATACCGGGCGTCGGTGGGATGGTACGAAAGTAAGTGTACGCGATAAGGTGAACAGCCATCAGGGACAAACTTATGCCTCAACAGATCAAATTATTGCTGCAGCTACCCAAAGGGCCCTTCCCCCGCAAATCATGTGTACGTTTCATCCGCAGCGCTGGAATGATAATCCGTATGCCTGGATGTGGGAATTAGTGAGCCAAAACATCAAAAATGTAATAAAGCGCTACTTCTTCGTAGCGAAATAGCTAAGCTATTTCAGGCGCTAGTCAATGTGCTTCATACCCTTTCCAAATCCAGATGAATGTGCTTGTTCGGACCGATAGGGTCAGAACTATATGGTGGGCATATACCGGTTTAATTCTTCTTCTGGTAGCTCTGCCATTGAATGGGGAAGGCCAACTTTTGGGTAAGCTAAATGATAATTATGTCCTAGAGATCCGTTTGGACTACATCTCCCACGCCATGTTATTTATCCCTTGGGTAGTAACGCGTCACTTCGGCTGGGAACGTGCGCCCAGGAGCTTTGCCCAGTTCATACTTTCATTTATACTTTCCCTGGCTTTTGCGGCCAGTTGTGAGTTCCTTCAACTCCTGTTACCATACCGGACCTTCAATATTAACGACCTGGCGGCGAATGGCTTAAGTATACTCTTAGGTTACCTGCTGCTGGGTGCTTTACCATGGATCAGAACGTAACCTGACCATGTTCTCACCACTAATAAATGCGTAAACTGCTTACAATAATCGGTGCCCGGCCGCAAATCATCAAGGCAGCGGCACTGAGCCGAGTGATCAAAACCACGTATTCTGCTCTTATTAAAGAGGTTATTGTCCATACGGGTCAACACTACGACCAGCAGATGTCTGCGGTCTTTTTTGATGAACTTCAAATTCCTCCGCCGGATTATAATCTACAGGTCGGATCGGGAAAGCATGGCGAACAGACCGCGCGGATGATCAGCGCCATTGAAGCGATTCTCGAAGCCGAAAAGCCCGATTTTTTGCTTCTGTATGGCGATACCAACTCAACCCTGGCCGGTGCCATTGCCGCCTCAAAAAGCCAGATTCCGATCGTTCATGTTGAAGCCGGCCTTCGTTCATTCAACAAACGAATGCCGGAAGAGATAAACCGGATTTTGAGTGATCATGTGTCGACCTATTTATTTCCTCCTACGCAAACCGGCCTGACTAATTTACTAAACGAAGGCTTTGGTGCTGCTAATCGACCGCCTTACACACAGGACAACCCAGGTATTTTTCTGGCAGGTGACATCATGTATGACAATTGCCTGTTTTACTCGTCTATAGCGGCTACCCAATCAGGGGTTGTCGATACGCTGCAGCTAGAGCCAGAGCACTATATTCTGGCCACCGTACACCGAAATAACAATACTGACGAAGCCGACCGGCTGAACGCGATCTTCGGCGCGCTACAGACCCTGACAACCCGGTATCATATTCCGCTGGTAATGCCTCTGCATCCACGTACCCTTAAGCAGATGGGTGCGTTATTAACGCAGGATCTTCACACAGCCGTACAGGCGAATCCCCTTATACGCCTGATTTCTCCCTTATCCTTTCTGGACATGATGCAGTTAGAGCAACAGGCAAAGCTGGTCATCACGGATTCCGGAGGCGTACAAAAAGAAGCGTTTTTCTTCAGGAAGCCCTGCCTTATTCTTCGGGCCGAGACCGAGTGGACAGAAATTGTGGAGAGTGGTGCGGCCAGCTTGTGTGATGCCGATCCACAACGGATTCTGAGCGCTTACGCTCACTTTGAGCAAGCACCACCCATTAACTTTCTACCTGTGTATGGAGAAGGCAAAACAGCCCTTACCATTGTGGAAGTATTACTAAATACAGGAGCAGCCAGCAATTAGTCAGGCTGGGCTTATGAACTAATAAACCACCAAACGTACTGACCAACAGCCACTATGTACACAAATAGTGGTAGCCAATCAACTACTTACCTATAGTCAAGTGATTGATTGTCAATCAGATATGTATTGAGTATTTTTCGTTTATTCATACTTTGTTAGTAGAAACTGGTCATCCTGCCTGGTTTTGTATTAGGTCGTCTCTCGCCTTGCGCTGGTTTGGGAGAAGGTTAATTAGTAAGTTTGGTTGTTTTCCATTGGTTGGCTCAGGCTACCTGCGAGCCGTGGAATCTGTTTTTATAACCACGATACTTTATATGCCCTGGTTTGTAATCTACACAAAGTCCCGTAATGAGAAACGCGTCGCCGAAGCGCTTCGGCAACGGAATATAGACGTTTACTGTCCCCTTTGGAAAAGAGAGCGGATATGGTCAGACCGAATCAAACTGGTTGAAGAACCGCTGTTTCGATCATACTGCTTTGTGCAGTTGGAAGAGAAGGAGCGGGGGCGGGTATTTGGCGTGCCGGGTTTTGTACGCTATCTTTTCTGGCTCAAGCAGCCCGCTATCGTTCGGCAGGAGGAGATTGATCTAATTAAAAAAATGCTGAATGACTTCGATCACAAAACGATTCAGGTGACGCAGTACAATGTAGCTGATAAAGTGCGCATCGGTTCTGGCTCTTTTATGAATCATCAGGGAGAGGTTATTTCCCAACAGGGAAAAAGGCTAGTTGTTCACCTGGAGTCACTAGGTGTTTCTATTTCGGTCGATACCCGTAAAACCCTGGTTGATAAACCGTCTGATTAAGCCAGTACTTAACGTATGCCTAGCACCCACAATTCCCTTGTTAGTCTGTCCGTACGTTTTATCTATTCCCAACTAATTAGTTGCTTGCTGGTGTTAGGCCTTGGCTGGTCCGTTGCCAGGGCACAACAGCGATTGGCCGGTGTTCGCTATGAAGTAGAGGCAGGTACCTTCCTCTCAACGGGTAGTACAAATCCTTTCTGGGTCAGGTCTAACCAATTTGGGGAAGTTCCGCTTTCCTCTCCGGGTGTTTCGCTACGTGGTCAGGTAAAGAAAGAATATGCTTCTGTAGCTGGCAAAACGTTCTCTTACGGATATGGCGCACGGGCCGTTGTTAATGCAGGAGCCACTAATCAAGTTTTGATCTCCGAACTATACGGTAAGCTTCGGTATGGCCCCCTGGAGTTTTCTGCTGGCCGACGGCGGGAAGTGCTTGGTTTGGTTGATACGCTGCTGAGCAGTGGTTCTTATATCTGGTCAGGCAATGCGTTGCCACTTCCCAAGCTTCAACTGGCTATTCCTCACTACACGCCTATCCTCAAAAGTGGCTTGATTGCCATTAAAGGTAACTATGCCCACGGCTGGTTTGGCACGGGAGACTCCGTTCAAAATTATTTCCTCCATCAAAAGAGCCTGTATGTTCGCATCGGTAAGCCCAGTTGGCGATTCAAATTTCACGGCGGATTTAACCATCAGGTACAGTGGGGAGGTACTTTACGCAGTAGCCGGTACGATTCGGGGGTTAAAATCAACCGGTATGGCAGCGACCTGGAATCATACTGGTATGTGATTACCGGGAAGTCATTGTATGCAACAAATGGGATGCCACTTATCCCGCAAGACGGAAAAGCCTCGGCTGAAGGGGGTAATCGGGTAGGCAATCATTTGGGAACGCTGGACGTTGGCCTTGAGTATGAAGATGAGAAGAGTCGATGGCTGCTTTATCGACAGTCCATCTATGAAGACGGCTCCCTGTTTTACCTCAATAATATTTCGGATGGCTTAGCGGGTATTTCAGTCAGGCGCAAAAAAGCCACAAGCGGTGTTTTGCATATAGTACTGGAGTATCTGCATACCTCTAATCAGGGAGGGAATATCGACGCATCGCGCACTACGGATGAGCAACTTCGGGGCCTAGACGATTACTTCAATAATGGAAGATACCTGGATGGCTGGACGTATAAAGGGCAAACCATCGGCACCCCATTTATTATGCCGCTTCGGTATACAACCGGCTTGTCTCCGCAGTTGGCCGCCAATCCCAACCTGATCGTAAATAACCGGGTAGATGCCATTCTGCTTAGTATGAAGAGTAGAGTAAGGAAGGTTGATCTTGTTACCCGGCTTTCGGTCAGTGAGAACCTGGGTAACTTTAATACTCCGTTGCACATTACCCAAACATCAGTGCAGCAGCAACTCATCTTCCCTGTCAAGCAATACGTTCTCACGGCCATAATCGCATATGACAACGCAGGTGTGCTAAAGCAAAACCTTGGCCTTAGTCTCTTTGCCAGGCGTTCCTTCTAACTCTCACCCCTGTTTGTATTTACTTGTTATGAATACAGCCCGATCTTGTTTAGTGACCCTGTTCACTCTGCTGATCCTCACTCCACCACTATTCAGTCAGTCAGTCGGCAACATGACTGCTAGTGTATCAGAACCAGTAACTGGTTTACGCCAGCCATTGGCAGTAGATACCAGTGATTTAATGGCTGATAGCCGGGGAGGGACCGTGGCTGTCGATTCGCTGGTGGCTCAACGAAGGTTCATCACTACGGCTATTTACGAGGGGAAGACGAAACTTACTCCGGCCTTACTGAAGGCTAAATTACAGGCGACCCCTGAACTACAAAAAAAATACCGATTCGCCAGGCTGCTCAAACCAGTTGGGCCGCTTGTTGTTCTTGCGGGTTTGGGTCTGGGATACAGCGGTATCCAGGGCCGTCAGGCTACCAAACTAGTCCGGGGCCTCAAGACCCCCGACAATCCCGACGAGCTTGACATTCAGGTGGAGTACACCGAGCGGAGCCTGCCCCGCGTATTAGGTGGGTTAAGCCTTCTGATAGGTGGAATCTGTCTGATTGAGTTATCAAATGAGTTGATGGCAACAACCGTTAAACTGTACAATGGCAAGTTGAGAGCAACAAAACCGCTTTCAGAGACGATTAATGTGAATCTTGGGATAACCTCAGGCGGAAACGTAGGACTGGAAGCTCATTTCTGAGACTACCCTACTCAGTTTTCCAATAACCGTTTACTTTCTTATCAAAATCCGCTGGCCAACGTCAATGGTGTAGTTGGTTAATTTATTCCAGCGCATTACGTCTGGGACACTGACTTTGTTGATCAGAGCAACCCGGTACACGGTCTGTCCCGGCTGTACTACGTGGTAGTAGACCCGCTCGGCGACCTTGGGCGCTGTTGTCTGGGTCTTGTTTATTACCCGCTCGGGTTGTGGCCTGACCAGGGCTGCTGTGGCAACCGGCCGCTCAGAGGCCATGGTTGAATCGGCAGGTGCTTTTGTTAGGCGGGCAGGAGACGGGGCCTGTGGCAAAACGGTTGTTTTCTCGGTTACGGGTACTTCAGTTGGTTTAGCCGCAGCCGGTCTGCTAACAATCAGTTGCTGACCGACTATCAGTGGTTGTCGATAAGACAACTTGTTCCAGGTCATCAGGTCAGCCAGGGAGAGGTTGTACCGCTGAGCCACCCCCGAATGCGTATCGCCCGGCCGCACGGTGTAGTATAGGGGCTGAGGTGCCACCGTCGGCAGCAGGCTGGCCTGCTGGCGGGGTTCATTGCCACTAGGAGGTTCAGCTACTCTGGCTGGGCGGTTACCTGTCAGCGGAGGGGTTGAATCGACCGCCGGAAGACGCTGGCTTAGTGGAGCGCGACTACCGACGGCGGGCTCTTCGTTTTCGCGGGCCAGCTTGCGCTCGGCCAGAGTCGGTTCAGAAGACGGAGGTGCTGGTTCAGGCAATAGCTTATACTCAGGCGGGATGTTGGCGGGGCGTTTTTCGCGTAGCCAGAGAATCCGGCCAGCCTGTAGGCGCTGGCTGGTTGGCAGGCGATTGTACCGTAACAGGTTTTTCATTCGAAGGCCGTAGATCGTAGAGACCTCGCGCAGGGTTTGGCCAGCCTGCATCACATGAAAGGGAATCTTTGCCTTGCGGGCCTTGGGTTCCAGGTAATAGATTTCGCCGGGCCGAACCAGCTCCCGCTCAGCCATGTCGTTGATCTTCTTGAAACACCTAACCGACAATTGCCCGTAATAGGCCAGCGTAATTATGTTGTCGCAGGTCTGGGCCTGAATCCCTTTCCGGTCGTTAATTTCATAAAACAAAACCAGTGTGCGGGTAATTGGATCAATCGACGAATCGTCGGCCAATTTGCGCAACACGGGGAACCCCAGATCGACTGGGTCGGCCGACTGGGCCGACGACCCAAGCTGAATCGTAGAACTGCTAAGATTCCGAACTGTCAACAGCTCATCGGGTGTTAACCGAATCAGGACAGGATATACTTTGTCTGTTGGAATAAGCCCGACGTGCAGCCAGTCGTTGAAGAGCATGAAGCGGACTTGCTCAATACCTAGTTTTTGGGCGATTGCGGCCAGCGATTTGCCCTGTCCCTGACGGTAGGCGTACAGCAGAAAAGAAGTCGCTTTAGGGTTGAATAATGGAACTTCGCGCTCAAAAGCAATTTTCCTGGCCAGCGTAAGCCAAATCAATGGTGGACTGTCAGCTGGCAGCTGGAGCTGGTCGGTGGGTAGTCTGGCACCACCGGGTTCAACGACATTAGCCGGATCATTGGGTCGATGGCCGGCGGCGTAATTCAGCAGGATACGGATCCAGTTCCAGTTTTTATACTTCACATGCCAGGAGACCAGCTCATCTAAAACTGCCTGCGACGATGAGGCTACATTGAGCCGCTCATCGACGCTGGTATCTACCCGCAGGTTTAGCCTGCTGGCCTTGCGCGCATCTAACCCCCAGTAGGCACCGTTCGATGTACTGGTGGGTAAACACGCATACCGCATATCGGCGGGTATGGAGCGCTCGTCCAGCATTGGCTTCAACAGCGACTCGATGGCCTGCATCTGCTCGGTGGCGTTGCGCAGTACAGCCCGATCTACATACAGGTTTATCAGCTCCTGCTGAAGCCGTTGCTGTGCCTGAGCGTCAAGGTAGATAGTCTCTCCGCCAAAGTTTACCTCTTTCGGAACGGGGGGCAACCGTTGTGGAAATGCCAACCTGGAAAGCAGGCAAAGAAGCGCGAGAAGTGTATGACGGATACAGGTGGACCGCACAGAGTTTTAGGTTGAAATTGAGCAATGAACAAGTGGAATAGCAGGCCTGCTGGTCATGCTAAGGTCAAGTAACTACTCAAGGGGTATTTATTTATTACCTGACAGGCTCATTTTTAGTCGCGAATCAGCTACGCAGTAAAGGTACAAGTAAGGAATAAATACGCTATCGAGAACGAACAGGTCGTGTCTTGACCGGTCAGATAGGCTGTTATTGTACAAGTGCACTAAACATCTGGGCCAGACTACTGTCCGCAGGTAGGTTAATTCAGTTATAGCGCTGTATTCTTGTACCACGAATCACCGAGTACCTATGCACTTAGATGAACAAGACCCGGAAGGGTTACAAACTTATCTGTCGCGAAAAGGATGGATCTGCGACGACGAACCCGTTACCAGCCTTGGTAAACCCGGCGAGGGTAATATGAATTACACGCTCCGGGTCCGCACCCCCAACCGGTCGCTTATCGTGAAACAGGCACGGGGGTACGTTGAAAAATACCCGTCTATTGCTGCCCCAACGGAACGGGCTACCATGGAGGGACTATTCTACCGCCAAATTGCCCAGAACCCCGAGCTTCATGCGGCTATGCCCGAGTTGCTGGGTGTCGATGAATCAGAGAACCTGCTTGTGCTGGAAGACCTCGGCGAAGCCGCTGATTTCACGAGTTGCTACCAGCCCGGTCAGTTGATTGAGCCCAACGAAATAACGGCGCTGACGAATTACCTGTCGGTGTTGCACAATCAGTTGCTCACCGACCAGCCCAACACTGCCTTTGCTAATCAGGGTATGCGGGCGTTGAACCACGAACATATCTTTGTTTACCCTTTTCTGTTCGATAATGGGTTTAACCTCGACACCGTACAGCCGGGGCTACAGGCACTGGCGATACCCTACAAACAGCAGATGGCTCTGGCCGGTGCGGCCCGCGAACTGGGGCAACGCTACCTGGCGAATACGGTAGGCGTGCCGGTAACTTTGCTGCATGGCGATTATTACCCCGGCAGTTGGCTGCGAACCAGTTCAGGGGTGAAGGTGATCGATCCGGAATTTTGCTTCTACGGCCCTGCCGAATTTGATCTGGGCGTCATGCTGGCGCATCTGCACATGGCCCGGCAACCTGAGGCTGTGCATCAGCAGGTGCAGGCTGGGTACGTTCGCCATGCTGCCTTCGACGAGCAGTTGCGGCGGCAGTTCACGGGCATCGAGATTCTGCGTCGGCTGATTGGCTTAGCGCAGCTGCCCCTGCCTCTCTCGCTCGATGAAAAGGCGCAGTTGATGCAGTTGGCCAACGGCCTGGTGCTGGGCTGACGGGCATGAGAGGCAACAAACAACTCCGTGTAGTGCTGGCGGCGCTCGTCTTTCTGCCGTGGGTTGGCATGGCGCAGAATACGGTCGGCACGGTTCAGCCACTCGACCGACAGCCGCTGGCAAAAGGTACGGCTCAACCCCGCCGAATCTGGCTCGATACCGATATTATCGTGGGTATGCCCGACAAACGGGGAGCACGGGAGGTTGACGATGCCATTGCCCTGCTAATGGCCCTGCGCCATACCGATAAAGTGCAGCTGGTGGGGATCAGCACGGTCAGTTATGCCGACTATGGATATACCGTCGCCACGAAATTACTTGGGTGGTACAACAAGACGGGCCGCGAAATTCCGGTGTATCGGGGGTCCGACACGCTCCGCGATAGTGGCCGGGAAACCGATGCCAGCCGGGCTATGGCCACGGCCCTCCGTACCGAACGAATGCCCATTCTGGCCATTGGCCCGCTGACCAACGTAGCAACGGTACTTAAAAATCACCCGGAACTGGCAAAGCAAATCGAGGAAGTGGTGGTATGTGCAGGGCGCACACCCGGATTGCCATTTCGCCCCGGTCTGGAACTGGTAACGGTGGGCGATTACAACTTCGAGATGGACCCGGAAGCGTTTCGGGTATTGTTCAATTCCGGGGTGAAGGTGGTGCTGTCGGGCTACGAGTGCAGCATATACACGTTTCTGGGCCGTACCGATCTGGATTTTCTGGCTCGCGGTTCTGAAGGCGACAAATGGCTGAGCGAAACGCTTCGGCCGTGGCAGCTGCTCAACAAAAAGGCGTTTGGCGTCGATGGGTTTGTACCCTGGGATACTACCCCGCTGGGCTACCTGACGCACCCCACTTACTTCAAGTATTATGAGGCCATTCCGGTGCGCATCAATACGCGCCAGAGCGATTCGGGAGGAAAAGGACAAAAGCCGTTTCTGGAAGTGTCGTACGATTACAAAGACACGAATTGGCGGGCTACCTACGCCTACAAAACCCTGCCCGGTTTTGAGGAAATCGTGATCGAAAGCCTGAAGAAATAGGGGTTGTGACACGGAGGTACACAGAGGGGCCACAGAGCTACACAGAGTTTCTTATCTCTTAAGTGTGAGCAAAATAAAATCTCTGTGTAGCTCTGTGCTTCTCTGTGTACCTCCGTGTTAAAGCTCTCTATTCTAGTTCTGTATTTCACCCCACTGAGTTCGCCCGTAGGCCCGGAACAGGCCAAACGCCACGCTACTCATCAGGGGCAGGGCAATCCAGCGGCCGTAGGGTACATAGGTAAGCCCCCAATGGGCCAGTCCGACCAGAAGGACAATGAACATACTGAGAAAACTGCGGGAGGTGACACTGTTCCGAACAACATCCTGCGCCATGGAGAAGGGCAGGTGACGTTTGCTCAATACGGCGGTAATCAGCAGCATAACCAGCGAATTGACAAACGCCAGCATGACATCTGGCAGCACGGGTACGCCCTTCAAATACAGCACATAAGCCGCCAACAGGGCGTAGTAGGGAATCATCAGCTTGACAATGAGCGCTTTCAGTCCGCCCGCCAGCAAGGGGCCGGGCTGTCGAACGGGTGACGATTCGTAAATCCAGGCCGCTTTGAAATTGTCGGATACGGCAATCTGTATAAACGCCGTGATCAGATAAATACCACCGAAGTACAGGATGAACAGATAGAAGTTGCTCCCCTGACTCAGGCTGGATTTGTTCAGGGTCATGACCACGGCGTAGGCCAGCCCAAACCCCAGGCCCGGATAGGTACGTAGCTTGAATTTTCGGTCTCGGCCGGTAATAAACCATACAAAGGTGAACCCCGCATGCTCAAGGGAACTGCTGGTCAGCCAATTGGCCATTCGCTCAGCCAGCGGTAGTCGAACGGTTCCCGCCGGGTTATCCGATACAGGCGGTGCTGTCGGCCGGGCTGTTTCATCCTGATCAAGGTTGGCCAGTTGGCTGCTAAAGGCAGGAGCCAGCACGCGGGTGATAATGTAAATACCCGCGAAGGGCACCGTCAGGGCGAGCCCGAGCATAAGCAGGTGTGCCGCGTCTGGCTGACGGTTGATGACCAGTTCCAGACTACCGGCGCTCCACAGCGGTGGAAGTGTATAGTGCCACGCCTTCCAGACAAACGGTTGCTGGGCGGCCAGGCCACTGTTGTCGATAAGGCGGGGAAGGAGCTGATAGCCGCCGTAGAAGAAAACGCCCATGCCGATCTGCACGTAGTTGATCACCTCGCGCAGCCGTTCGTTGCTCACAAACTGCATCAGCAGCAGGTAGATAATGTTGGTTAGAAATACGGCGAGAATAGCCATCAGGAGGCATAAGAGCAAAGCCAGCAGCCCCGCTACAGAACCAAACCGATAGCCAATAACCAGTGCCCCCAGTGCCCCAACGGCAAGGGCAATGGTGGCCAGGTAACTGATGATATGCACTACGCGGGCGGTCAGCATGGTACGGCTATCGACGGGCCGAAACAGCATAATCTGATTATCGGACGAGTCGAGCACAACCGACGAGAAATCGCTGATGAGCGACATGGTGCAGACAATGAGCACATAGCCGAAAAACAGCGTTGCTGGCTTTACGATAGCGACGGCCGGGGTCGTGCCCAAAAGAAAGGCGAAGACAGCGCCAAAAAGAACGTATAGGCCGAGCGAGGTCCAATAGGCGCTGTTGCTTTCGCTGGCTTTCTTCCATTGGTTAAACCCAACAGGGCGCCGGTTGTCGAGCAGGAGTTTAACGGTTAGAATGGCCCGCAACTGCCCGTAATTGACACCCAGCAACCGCCAGAGAAAAGGCAGCCGATCGGTGATGAGAAGGGTAGGAGAGGTCATGTTACTGATTCAGCGTATAGATAAACTCTTCGGCCGTCGTGTTCTGCCCGTCGGTGCCGGTTAGCTGCCCAAATAGCTGCTCGAGTGAACTGCCCGTTTCACGCTGCGCCTGTAGATTGGAAAATGACCCGTCGGCGATGATGGCCCCGTCGTTGATGATAATAATCCGGTCCGAGATTTTCTCGACAACATCCATGATGTGCGAGCTGTAGAAAACCGTTTTGCCCGAATCGGCTAGTTGTCGGATAATCTGCTTTACCAGCACTACGGCATTCGCATCAAGGCCCGATAGGGGTTCGTCAAGAAAGACCAGATCGGGGTTGTGCAGCAGGCCGGAGATGAGGAGCACTTTCTGCCGCATTCCCTTCGAAAAGGTGGTCATCCGGTCGTTTGCCTGTTGGTCCAGACTGAATAGCCGCAGCAACTCGAGGGCTTTTTTTTCAACAACCGAGGGACTCAACTCATACAGCTGCCCCACAAAGTTGAGGTATTCGACCGGCGTGAGCAGGTCATACAAGGCCGCGTTCTCAGGTACATACCCAATGCGGCGCTTCACCTCCATTGCCTGCGTGCGCAGGTCCATCCCCAGCACCGACACCTCGCCCTTGAAATCGGGCAGCAGGCCAATCAGAGTTTTAATGGTGGTTGATTTCCCGGCACCGTTCGGGCCGATATACCCAACTACCTGACCGGGTGCCACGCTGAGGTTAATTCCTTTTAAAATCTGTGTGGACCCATAATACTGGGTCAGGTCCCGCGTGTCGATAACAGGCGTCATAGCGATAAAGTCGTTTTTGATACGTATCGAAAGATACGCCAAAGGAACAGGTACCTACCCGCTATTCGGACGATTGGTTGCCTAAGCCGACAGCAGGTTGTTTACGCGTTGCTTACCGGTAAGGCGGGTTGGCAGGGAAAGATACAATTCTTGTGGCTCAAACAACGAACTACCCTTCCTCAACGTTACTCAAATCATGATACCAAGTCGTCTCTGCGTTGGCCTGCTTGTGCTGGCTACACTCACGTTTGCCGCCTGTAACTCGTCGGATCAGACCAGCTACGTACCCAAACCCAAAGGCTATCCCCGCCTCGATCTGCCGGTGCCCAACTACGTGCCTCTGGAAGCCGGGCATCCCTATCAGTTTCAGGTAAACAGCATCGCCCGCGTGTTGCCCGATACGTTTAAACGCGCCGAACCGCACTGGATTTTTGTGTACTACCCTACGTTGAAGGCTACCGTTCAGCTCACCTACAAACCCGTGCTGAACAATGTGGACCGGCTGCGCGGCCTGCTGGCTGATGCCTACAAACTAACGGCCAAGCATAACGTAAAAGCGTCGATGATCGAGCAACAGCAGGTGCGGCTGAAAAATGGGCTGGCGGCTAGCCTGATTACGCTTGAAGGCGAAGTGCCCAGCCAGTTTCAGTTTGTCACCACCGACAGCACCCGTCATTTTCTGCGGGGTGCTCTCTACTTCGACACCGCCACGGCCAATGATTCACTAGCTCCCGCTATCAACTACGTCAGAGCAGATATGATGCAGATGCTCAACACGTTGACGTGGCGATAAATGCGTTTAGCCTTAGCGATGGATCCAGCAACGTAGCCCGCTTACAACCGTCTAAAACTCGCGTTAAGCGACCATAGCAAGGGCCGGTTCATGATGATGAACCGGCCCTTGGTTTATCCCATCGAATTGGTTGCTTTACTGCTCGTTAAGGCTCCAATCGTAAGTTTGGTACGAAATCTTGGTATCGTCGGTGATCTTGGTTTTCGAGAATTGATTGACTACCTCTTTTATCGACTTGCCTTTCATCTTCTTGAAATCACCACCGTACCAATCCAGTATCTTCGACAGGCTGGCCTGCTTGGCCGTGATCGAATTTTTGGCCGGGTTGTTCAGGAAGTCAACGCCCTGATCTTCCAGTTGGGCATCGAGCCGCTTGCCTTCGAAGGCCTCGTTGCGCAAACGGGGGCACGATTTGGCCGCGCACACCAGGGCGAAGTGAATCCGTGGCTCCGAAAATTTCTTGCGGATAATGCCGTGCTCAATATTATTCAGGTCGTAGGTTTCGCTGCCTATCTTAATAAACTTGACATCCCAGGGCGTGTTCACAAAGGGGATCTTGATCTTCGAGCCAATATCTTTTATGCTCTTTACGGGGTAATTGTCCAGAATCAACTGGATGGTAAACGCATTGTAGGCGTTGATCCAGTAGGCCAGCTGATCGTCTTTGCTCCAGCTGCTGGAAGGGGCATTCTTACCCAGCATGTCGGTATAGGCTTTCAGGTCAGCCTTGTCTTTCATAAATCCTTTATAGTCGACCATGCCCGCGGCGTTCACGTGCGCTTTCAGCAGCTTATCGAATGCGGCATGGCTGGGCGCGGCCGCAACCGTGCTAGTTGGTGCGTCGACGGTGGTTCGGTGCGCCAGATAACTACCCGACAAACTAATGAGCAGGCAAAGGCAGACGCTGAATGAAAATAGAAGCTTCATGTTCTTGTGATGGTCTTTACATAGATATACGCGAATTACCCGGTAAAGGTTTTTGGGAAAGTTGCCCCTGCAAATGATACGCGAATCGCCCGGTACGTTAACTTGGCCGGTATGAATCTCGACCTGACTCAGAAAACTGCCCTTGTGTGCGGCAGTTCGCAAGGCATTGGCCGCGCCACTGCCGTAGAATTGGCCCTGCTTGGGGCCAACGTGGTTCTTATGGCCCGCAATGCCGATACCTTACAAACGGTGTTGGAAACGCTCGATACCAACCTCGGACAACAGCACCAGCTTGTTATTGCCGATTTTAGCCAGCCAGGCAGTGTTTCGGCCGCGCTTGAGCAGTTATTAACGACGCATCCAGTTATCCACATACTTATCAACAACACTGGTGGCCCCGCAGGTGGGCCGCTGATCGAGGCTACAGCCGAGGCGTTTGTGCAAACGTTTCATAATCACCTGCTCAACAACCAGACGCTGGTGCAGGCGCTGGCACCCCGTATGCGGCAGGCAGGGTATGGCCGTATTGTCAACATCATCAGCACATCGGTGAAACAACCTATTACTGGGCTGGGCGTATCCAACACCATTCGTGGGGCGGTAGCACAGTGGGCCAAAACCCTATCGCTGGAACTGGGTCCCTGGGGCATCACGGTCAATAATGTGCTGCCCGGCTACACCCGCACCGCCCGCCTCGATGCCGTGTTGGCCATGCGGTCTCACTCGTCGGGCAAGGCCATTGATGAAGTAGCTGATCAGATGGAGCGCGACATTCCGATTGGTCGGTTCGCCACGGCCGAAGAAGTTGCTGCGGCTGTAGCCTTTCTGTGCACGCCTGCTGCCGCCTCAATATCAGGCATCAATGTGCCGGTAGATGGTGGTAAAACCGGCGGGCTCTAGTTTGTTTAAATTCGGGGAAAGTCGTACAAGGCAAAATTTTTGATTGACAAATGATCTTATGACTACATAATGTTTTATTTTGTAGGCTAATCGTATACGGATAACCTATGAATAACAAGTACAATAAGTTTCATTTCATCACGCTGACAACCTGCCTACTGCTGACAATTAGCAGCGTGTTTGCCCAGACCATCCGTGGTAAAGTAGTCGATGCCGGATCGGAGGCCAGCATTCCGGGAGCAACTATAGTCGTTGCAAGAACTACCACCGGCACGACGACCGACGGCGATGGGGCGTATTTACTTAAGCTGTCTCCGGGTACCTACCAACTCGTCATTAGTTTCGTAGGCTATCAGAGTGTAACGGTTCCGGTAACGGTGCCAACCAGCGGAGAGGTAACCCTCACCACAAAGCTCGAGGAAAGCCGGTCGAGCCTGAATGAACTGGTTGTTACGGGATCGCGTGCTGCTACCGCCCGGACCAACATCCAGAGCGCCGTGCCCGTCGACGTGATTACGACCAAGGAAATGAAGAGTTTTGCTCAGGTCGATGTGAGCCAGATTCTGAACTTCGTGGCCCCATCGTTCAACTCGAACCGGCAAACAATCACCGATGGTACCGACCACGTTGATCCGGCATCGCTTCGCGGCCTCGGGCCCGATCAGACATTGGTGCTGGTAAATGGTAAACGGCGGCACAACACGGCGCTCATCAACATCAATGGCTCAGTGGGTCGGGGATCGGTGGGTACCGACATGAACGTGATTCCGGTAGCGGCCGTCGAGCGAGTTGAAGTACTGCGCGACGGAGCTGCGGCTCAGTATGGTTCCGACGCCATTGCGGGTGTGATCAACGTTGTACTGAAAAAGAACTACGAGGGCCTAAGCGCATCGCTGATGACCGGAGGCAGCTTCTCGACGATGAATTACAAAGTGCCCGTAGTAGGTGGCGGTAGCGTTGATAAGAGCCAGAGCCTGCGCGACGGGAAAGTGTTCCAGTTCGATATTTCGAAGGGATTCCGCATTGGTCAGCGGGGCGGAATGACTGTGTCTGCTCAGCTCGTTGATCGCGAACGTACAAACCGGTCGGGCGACGATAATGCACCGACCATTTACCTCGGTGCATCGGGCGGATTCCCTGCCACGACTTTGCTGCCAGCGGCCAACCGCCCTGCCCTGCTGGCCGCCGACCAGACGTTGATTACCCAACGCGGATACAACCGCCAGAACCTGGTGGTGGGTAACTCATCGGCGCGTAACTACGGGGTATTTTTGAACGGCTCGGTGCCTGTGGCCACCAACTCAGAAGTGTATTTTTCGGCGGGCGTTACCCACCGGTCGGGCACAGGCTATGGCAACAACCGGATTCCGGCGTCACGAAATCAACAGCCTCTGGCCGCTGACGGCTCACTCTATTACCCCGATGGGTTCCTGCCCGCCATTGAGGCTATTCTGGACGACCAGTCGTTGATGCTGGGGTACAAGACCAAATTCGGCAACTGGAACATGGACCTGAGCAACGTGTATGGTCGGAACAGCATCCTCTTCAACGTGCTGAACTCGGGCAATGCAACACTGCCGAGCGGGGCTAACCAGCAGACTGATTTTTACGCGGGCACGCTGAAATTTAACCAGAACACAACCAACCTAGACTTTTCGCGTCTGTACACGAAGGTGAAGGGGTTCAACACCGTGAACCTGGCGTTTGGCGCTGAGTACCGCCGCGATGAGTATCAGATTGTGGCGGGTGAATCAGCCTCGTATTCGGGCGTGACAAAAGCCATTCCCCTGGCACCTCTTACCATTGGTGGCCCGGCCTCCGGCACGGCGCTGGCCTTGCCGGGAGCACAGGTATTTCCGGGTTACCAGCCTGACAACGCCCTGGATAAGTCGCGGAGCAACGTCAGCTTATACGGCGACATAGAAACGGAAATCTCGAACAAATGGCTGGTCGACCTGGCTGGCCGCTACGAAAACTATACAGATTTCGGCTCGCAGGTGACGGGTAAAGTGGCTTCACGCTATCAGTTTGCTGAGTTCTTCAGCCTCCGGGGTGCGGTCAGCACGGGTTTCCGCGCACCAAGCCTGCAACAGCGGTATTTCAATAATACCAGCACGCAGTTTGTCAATGGCTTGCCCTCGAATACGCTGACGGTCAATAACGAGAGCCCCATTGCCCGTAATGTCATCGGCGTTGATGCCCTGAAACCTGAAACGTCGGTAAACTACACGCTGGGTTTTGCCAGCCGGATTGGCCGGAACTTCACCATGACGGTTGACGCCTACATGATCGATATCAAGGACCGGATTCTGTACTCAGGCCCCTTCAGCCGGGCCTTGCTGGGCTTCGGAGCAACTGATTACCCCGGCGTAAACATTGTTCGCTTCTTTGCCAATGCGGCCAACACACAAACGAAAGGCCTTGATATTGTAGCGACCGAGCGCCTCAATCTGGGCAAAGGTCGGCTGACTCTGTCGGGTGCCGTGAATTTCAACCGTACCATGGTGACCGCGATCAATCCGTCGGCCTTCCTCAACAGCAAAGCGAACAACGAAGACCGTGGCGGTAACCCCGACAGCTGGCCCCGTACGCTGTTTTTCGACCGCTCGCAGGTGGCTTTGCTGGAAACGGGTCTGCCCCGCAGCAAGTTTAACCTCAGTGCCAGCTATGCGATCAACAAGTTCGATCTCACCTTCCGGACGGTGCGTTTCGGTGAGGTGCGCAACCTGACAACGGCCGACCCGTATACGATCAACCCGGCTACCAGCACCTACTGGAACACGCAGTTTGCCCGTGACGCTTCAGGTAACGCCCTGCTCGATCAGACGTTCAACCCAATCTGGGTGTCGGACATCACCATTAGCTATAAGCTCACCAAAATTTTGAACCTACAGGTAGGGGCCAACAACGTATTCGACGTATACCCGGACCAGTTGTACATCGATCCCCGGAACGCGCTGGGCTCAGTCGATTACAATTCAGGTCGTGACCTCTCGAACCGGGGCCGTATTCTGTATCCATCGAATCAGGGCGGTTATAACGGTCGCTTTATTTTCGCCCGCCTGTCTGCTACGCTGTAGCGTTTTAAGTTCAAGGACTACTGTCCAAAGGGCTTCGCTCGTTCACGAATTGTGGATAAGCGAAGCCCTTTGAACTTTGGACGTTAGACCCGCAGCGGCGGACCGCTTCAACCAACTGCTATGCTTTGACTACTTTTGCTGAGAGGTGACAAAATCACGAAAGGTGCTGACCACCTCCCCTATTTTTGGATGATCGGTGCGCAGGATCATAGCCGTGAAGTAAGTCTGACCAGCCTCATCCTGACCCAATTGCATGTCAATCTTTAAGAAGGTAGTTCCTTTGTACCAGTCAAACCACTGGTTGAATTTTCTATTACGAACAGAGGCCCTTCCATCAGACGTATCACAGATGTAAACAACGATCTGATCGCGGCTCTTGAAAAAGTCCCGGAAAATGCTGGCAATGGTGGCCGGAATCAGCTTGTCTGACGGAGGCGTTCGATCCATTGGATTGTCGGCCACAAGAACAGAGAACTCAAAGGTGTTTTCCTGTAATAAGTTATATTCTTCAAACAGGTAGCCGCTGGCCTTGAAAGTCACTTCGTAAGTGATTCCGTGCCTTGTCTGAAATACATATGAGTTGAAAAGGCCTCCAACAAAAAGGTAATCATACTGGGGTAATGATGGGAGTGCCTCGCTGCTCATTGCGCTTAATCAGTTGCTGAACAGCTTGCTGAACAGCCGTATTGGTTTTAAATTCAATCAACGCCTCTTCCTGTGTCTGTCGCTTGCTGGCCAATAGTTTCCTGGCAACGATAACACCTGCAGATTCTTTTACTTGCTTTTCCATAGAAAACGTTGTTAGCAGCTGATAAACAGCATAGGATGGATAAACATTCCTTACGCGCTAGTCCCTTCTTTCAACCGTTCAGCGTTTTCGGCGATGCGAAGTTGTTCGATAAACTGGCCGATGTCGCCTTCCATAACGGCGGGTAGATTATACACCGTCAGGCCGATTCGGTGATCGGTGACACGGCTTTGGGGGTAGTTGTAGGTACGTATCTTATCCGACCGGTCGCCGCTGCCCACCATCGTTTTGCGCTGCGAGGCAATGGCGTCGTTATGGGCCTGT
Source organism: uncultured Cytophagales bacterium (assembly GCA_963750355.1). Taxonomy (GTDB): domain Bacteria; phylum Bacteroidota; class Bacteroidia; order Cytophagales; family Spirosomataceae; genus Fibrella. The sequence continues at coordinate 260,678 of CAVVQL010000001.1, forward strand.
AGCTTAATTTCGTACAGGCGTGAGCGAAGTACAGTCAGGGCTTTATCGAAGTTTTTCAACTGCGACCGTTCGTCCTGGCACTGTACCACAAGGCCTGTTGGAATGTGGGTAAGCCGCACCGCCGAGTAGGTTGTGTTTACCGACTGACCACCCGCACCCGACGAACAGAACGTATCTTTTCGAATGTCGTTCATGTTAATCTCCACGTCGACTTCTTCCGCTTCGGGCAGCACGGCCACGCTGGCGGCCGAGGTGTGAATGCGGCCCTGCGTTTCGGTAGCGGGTACACGCTGCACCCGGTGAACGCCCGACTCGAATTTCATCTTGCCGTAGACGTCTTCGCCCTCGATTTCGGTAATGATCTCTTTATAGCCACCCGACGAGCCTTCCGTGAAGTCGACCAGGGTCATTTTCCAGCCCATTTTTTCGCAGAAGCGCTGATACATGCGGAAAATATCGCCCGCAAAAATGGCCGCTTCGTCGCCGCCGGTACCGCCCCGTACCTCCAGAATGATGTTCCGGCTGTCGTTGGGGTCTTTCGGAATCAGCATCTCCTTCAGCACCTCCTCCAGTTGGTCGCGGCGGGGCATCAGTTCGTCGAGTTCGCCCTTGGCCATGTCGCGGAACTCTTCGTCTTTTTCGGTAGCAATCACCTGGCGGGCATTCTCGATCTCGGCCAGCGTTTGCTGATAAGCCTTGTACTGCTGCACAATCTTATCGAGTTCTTTATATTCCTTGCTCAGCTTCATGAAGCGCTTGGGGTCCGCAGATACCTCAGGCTGCACAATCTGCTGGGCCACTTCGTCAAAGCGTTCGCGTATTGATTCAAGTTGTTCAAGCATACCGCAAAGGTACGAAAAAGGGGGCGAAGGGCAGAAGGTCAGGGGTTGCTGGACAGTAAACGGAATAAGGTTTGTTATTTTACCAGTGAATCAGAGTCAGCCATGAGCCAATCATCACGTAGAACATTCATTAAAGGCGGTATTGCCGCCGGAGTCACTGCAACTATGCCAGACACAGCCGCTAAAGAGACCTTTGTCCATCATGTTCTTTTTTACCTGAAGAATCCGGGAAACGCCGCCGATAAGGCTAAATTACTGGAAGGGCTAACTATGTTGGCCAAGGTACCAACCATCAAAATGGTGCATATCGGTGAGCCCGCCGCCACAAACCGGGCCGTTATTGAGCGGAGCTATACCTACTCATGGCTTTGCCTGTTCGACAGCGCTGCCGATGAAGAGGTGTACCAGAAACACCCCATCCACGACGACTTCCGGAATAACTACGCTACGCTCTGGGAGAAAGTAGTGATCTACGACGCGATTGGCCCGAAGCGGTAGTAGGGTTTTTATTCGGCGTAGCCCCCCGCCCTGAAGGGAGCCTGCTGGCGCGTGAGTTGCTTCGCGATAGGTGTATTCGTGCGTCAGCAGGCTCCATTCAGGGCGGGGGGCTACTCATGCATAAGCAACGCACTGAATGCTTACAAAAAAGCCTCCGCACAGTGCGGAGGCTTTTTTATGCGTTAACTATACGCTGGTTTATCTATATCCGGTTTCCCGTCGGCATTCCGGTTCGGATGCGACATCGGCAGGTTTTCGGCTGGCTCATCGCCATCCATATACTTGTCTTCCATTTCGTTTTCTGGAAGCTTGGGCGGGTCAATTTCGGCACCAACGCCGCTCTTGCCTTCTATCGACTGGTCTTCTAAGCCGTCGGGGCTGATGGCTTGCTTAGCCCGGATTATATCGTCTCTGTCCTGATCTTCCATAACGTTATTGGGTTGTCTGGTTAATTAATAGACTAACCTCGACTAAGCTGACTTTGTTAGCCCACCCCCAAATTTTTACGTAAATTTGATTGTTATCTATAGCTGGGTAATGAAACGGTTTACCCTATTTCTACTACCCGGCATCTACCATCCATCGTCTTTCATGATTGATTACATAGCCGGTTTAAATGACCCGCAGCGCGAGGCCGTGACTCATGGCGAAGGCCCATTGATGATTATTGCCGGGGCGGGTTCGGGCAAAACGCGCGTGCTGACCTATCGTATTGCGCACCTGATCGACAAGGGCGTCGATCCGTTTCGGATTTTGGCGCTGACCTTTACCAACAAGGCCGCCGGCGAAATGCGTCAACGAATCGAGAAGGTGATTGGCAATGAAGCCCGTAACATCTGGATGGGTACGTTCCACTCCGTTTTCGCCAAAATCCTGCGCATCGAAGCCAAATCCCTGGGCTATACCAGTAACTTTTCGATCTACGATACCGACGACTCGAAATCGCTGCTCCGAAGCATTATCCGCGAGATGGGCCTCGACGATAAACAGTACCGGGCCAACGCCGTATTCAACCGGATATCGAGCGCAAAAAACCGCCTGGTCGGGGCCGACGAGTACCTGATGAACCCCATTATTCAGGCCGACGATGCCTCGGCTAAGATGCCAGAGGTAGGGCGCATCTATAAGCATTACAGCACGCGCTGCTTCCAGGCCAACGCCATGGATTTCGATGATCTGCTGTTCAACACGAATATCCTTTTCCGCGATCACCTGAACGTTCTGCACAAATACCAGCACAAGTTTCAGCACGTGCTGGTCGATGAGTTTCAGGATACCAACGTGTCGCAGTACCTTATCACGCGCAAGCTGGCGGCGGTGCATCAGAACATCTGCGTGGTGGGCGATGATGCGCAGAGTATCTACGCGTTTCGGGGGGCCAACATCGAAAATATCCTGAATTTCCAGAAAGATTATGGCAAAGACGCGGTGAAGATCGTGAAGCTGGAGCAGAACTACCGTAGCACCAACACCATTGTGCAGGCGGCCAATTCGGTGATAGCCCGCAACCGGAACCAACTGGAAAAACGCGTCTTCACCGACAACGAAACTGGCCCGCTCATCGAGGTCATCAAAGCGTCGTCGGATAACGAAGAGGGCCGACTGGTAGCGACAAATATTTTCGAAGCCAAGATGCGCGACGGGTTACGGAACAACGATTTCGCCATTCTGTACCGCACCAACGCCCAGTCGCGGGCCTTCGAGGAAGCCCTGCGTAAGCTGAGCATCAAGTACCGGATCATCGGTGGGCTGTCGTTCTACCAGCGAAAAGAAATCAAGGACCTGATTGCGTACCTGCGATTTACGGTTAACCAGGCCGACGAAGAGGCCTTCAAGCGAATCATCAACCTGCCCAAACGGGGCATTGGCGACACCACACTGGCCAAGATTTCGGTGTTGGCCGCCGAGAAGAACGTACCTGTCTGGGAGATTGTCAGCAGCATCACCTACCACATCACCGGTCGGGCGGCGATTGCTATTGAAGGTTTTGCCGAGTTGATTAAAAGCTATATGCTGCTGATCGACAAGAAGGATGCCTACGAAGTGTCGGCGCACGTGGCCAAGACGTCGGGTATTCTGAAGGAGCTATACGAAGACAAGACCGTGGAGGGGCTGGCCCGCTATGAGAACGTACAGGAACTGCTGAATGCCATCAAGGAGTTTGTCGATAACCCCGACAATGATGAAAAGAGCCTCAGTTCATTCCTGCAAACGGTATCGCTACTGACCACGGCCGACGAAAAGGAAGACGATGGCGATAACGATAAGGTGACGATGATGACGATCCACGGCGCAAAAGGCCTGGAATTCAAGAACGTACACATTGTTGGGCTGGAAGAGGACCTGTTTCCCAGCCAGATGATGCTCGAAAGCCGGGCCGATCTGGAAGAAGAACGCCGCCTGTTCTACGTAGCCATTACCCGCGCCGAAAAACGCCTGACGTTCTCCTTCGCCGAATCGCGCTACCATTACGGCCGCCTGAAAATCTGCGAACCCAGCCGGTTCCTGATGGAAGTGGACCAGGGTTTCCTGACGATGAGCAAGACCGTAACGCCGCCTAAACCCCGGTTCAAGGGCGACGATACATACGCCAGCCGCAGTAAAGATGACATGCCCTCGGCTGGTTCGATGAACTTCGTCCGGTCGCTGGCCCAGAAAACGGCGCAACGGCAAGCCCCACAACCAACGGTAACCCACACGCCCTCGGCCGACTTCGTGCCCAGCAACACCGCCGAACTAGCCGAAGGCATGGAGGTCGAACACGCCAAATTCGGCTTCGGCGTCGTCAAATCGCTGGATGAGAACGGCACCGAGCGCAAAGCCGTGATCCAGTTCAAAGTAGCGGGCGAAAAAACGCTGCTGTTAAGTTTTGCCAAACTGCGAATTGTGTAGCTACCGACGCTATGCTGTGCTGCCCCGATGGGGCATTGGCGAATTCGAAAGATGCTTCGTGGCTAGGTACGTTGTTACACGAAGTGTATGTGGGAGTGAGTTAGTTTTTATCATTTCAGGGTGAGTTAGCTCCACTAAGTTACTACTTTAGCAGTATGGACTATTACATGGGTGTGACTGACTGGCATTGGTACAATTATCTTCGTGCTCGTTCCCCGGAAGATATAAATTTCTGGCAGCCGAGCGGTCAGGGTACTTTTCGGGCGCTCAATCCTGGTGGCGTGTTTCTATTCAAACTGAAAAGCCCCTATAACGCTATTGGTGGATTGGGCTACTTTTGGGCTCATAGCCAACTTCCTCTGAACTTAGCTTGGGATACGTTTGGACCTCGAAATGGATTCGATACTATCGAGCAGTTTCGGGCGGCTATTCAACGATACCGGAATACGACAGAGCGTAATCCTACGATTGGGTGCATTGCGCTAACAAACCCAATTTTCTTTAGGCAGGAAGACTGGATCGCGATACCTGCTAATTGGAGTAACAGTATTGTGCAGGGTAAAAAGTATAACACCGGCGACGCTGTTGGAATGGCTTTGTGGCAACAGGTCCAGTCAACGATCAGTAGCTACGTATTGCCAACATCAGCTGAACGAGCCTCAGTCGTAGAAGAAGTTGCAGCACAGTACGGTAATTCAGTCCTTACAAAAGTGCGTATTGGTCAAGGGGCATTTCGACTTTCTGTAATAGATGCCTACAACAAGCGGTGTGCTATAACCGGTGAGAAAACGTTACCTGTTTTAGAGGCAGCTCACATACAACCCTTTTCAGAAGCAGGTTCCAATACCGTTTCGAACGGCTTATTACTGCGCTCTGATATGCATAAGCTTTTCGATGATGGGTACATAACCATTACTCCCGAATTAAGAATTGAGGTGAGTCAGCGAATAAAAGAAGAGTTTAATAACGGTAAAGAATATTACCAATATCACGGCAAACAGTTGGCCGTACTGCCTGTCTTAGATGTAAACAAACCTTCACGGATATATTTAGATTACCATAACAATACAATATTTCGGTAATAGTTGGGTGTGTAGCATTGCATAGCTACCAAATGACCGTTAAGCCTTTATTGAGATAGCGTATCAGGAGAGACGATTGGCGGGCTCATCGCTATCTCATGTGCTAAAATCATTCGGTCAAATGGACCTTTATGAAGTTCCTGTTTGACGCCTGTTGTGATTTTGCCGTTGACTGTTCGCTGCCAGGGCTTACTAATGATCTGATAATCAAATGAGGATAGATAACGCAAAGCAGGCCACTGAGTGTCTAGAAGGGTGAGTCCCAACGTTTCGATGGAATTTTTGTACACGGTATCGAAGTCGGCCGTTATAGGAATCAAGCCTTCTCGTACATGGTTTGCCAGCTCCCAAATGCTTGTTACACAGACATAAACCGTATCTGCCTGTTGTATGCGTTTATAAGTACCAGATGGAATCGCTTTTTGATCTCGGGTCAGGTAATCGAAAACGATGGTGTCAATGATAATTTCGTTGGTCATGCATCAAAATTGCCCTCACCCGTCTTGATATCCTTCTCCCATATGTTCTTAGGTCCCTTCCCGAAGAAATCTCTCAAGGCGGTGTTATCAAGGCTGCGCCTTTTCCGGTCGGGTGTCGACGTAAGGCGCGTTGTCGATTTGGTTGTCGCGGGTTTCATACAGATCGTTGACTTTACACAAAGTTATACAATTTCATCACCTCAACCGGCTATCTAACGGAATAACAACCTGACTGATCAATTCGATTTGGGCGAAGAAATGGTGGTCGGGGTGGAGTAGCAGGTTGTATGAGAGGTCGATGATAACGGAGGGTACGGCTACGGCGAGACAGAAAGGATCAACGAGCCAATCGGTTAAAATGGATTGGGTTTCGGCTAGCGTACCTGATCGCCAGTAAGCAGGCAAACGGGCGGGATCAGTCCAGAAAATAGCGTCAGTTGCATCAGGTAGGCGGAGGGTGCTTAGCCAAAGCTGGGGTAGTTCAGATAGGGTAAGCGCGGGTAAATGAACCAGCGTTTCAAGCAGCGCCAGCTCGGGCGTTCGGCTGGTGTAGAGAATACCAATGCCTTTGGGGTTCCATCGTCCGCCATGCCGATTACTCCCCACTACCGATAACGGTTCTGTATGATAGGGCTCTTTGTTAATTCGGTAAACGTCCATACGTACCTAGCCGGTGATGCCCCACTCAATACGGCCCAACACGTCCTCTGCCAGCGAAAACCCCGATACCGTATCCAGCACCGCAATGGGTGATTGCGGTACAACATCTGGTAACGTACCTGCGTCGGTAGCGGAACCAGTGGGTTTTGCCTGGCCGGTGTTTCCGCGCTGCGCTGGGCCAGTGAAGCTACCCATGTCACGCAACGAAGGGAGAGGGTCATTTTCGTCAAGCGAGCCCTCCCGGTAGGCCAGTTCATGCAATGGGGTGTGTAGCCAGCGCGCTAGCACATCGGCTTTCCCGTCGAAGATGGCCAGGCCATGTTGGACCAATCGTTCGAGCAGTAACAGCCGTTCGCTGGCTGCCAGGGTCAATAACTCGTCTTCCGATTTGCCATGTAAACTCCGCACCGACATATTCAGAATTCGGGCCATGTCTTTATCTGTCAGGCTTACCAAACGTGCTATTTCATCGACCCGCCGCCGTAATACACCATGACGAGCCTGCCGGATGAGTTCTGTAACAGGTCGAGGCTGAAGCCTGCCGGTAGTGTTGGTCCGTAAAGAAGAGAGAGGTTGCATGAACTGAATGAGTATAGTGTAGTGCAAATATACAAATTATCAATGGCAAATTTGCCGCTCTCAAATGCTGACCGGTACCCTTCCTGGTTAACATAGCAGCAAGTTTATGAACGAGTGCAAATAAAGACGACCTTGTAGCATGGACACACAAGAAACGCAATTTCGCACGCTCTATGAGCAATTCCTGGCCTGGCAGGCCAGCCAGCAGCAGCAAACCGATGGCTATGCCTTTGAGCAAAGCTTCGAGCTATTTACGCAACAACTCAATCAGCAACTGCTGGCCATAACCCTGCAAGCCACGCCCTCGACAGCCGACTCACCTCCGCTAAAAAAAAAGTAATGACCCGATTCGGCCTTCAACTTGTCCCCCTGGGCCACTGCCTGGCTGCGCTTGGACGACAGGGATTTCGCAGCAGTCCCTACTTACAGGAACTAGCCTGCTACGTGGGACAACAGGCTCCTTTTGATCAAGCTTGTGAACTGCTACAGCGGCTGGCTGGAGTAAGCCTATCCGATAAACAAATCGAGCGCCTGTGCCATCATCATGGACAACTACTTGCTGATGAACTGTATACCGACAGCGTAGCGGCCTCTGATCCCAGTCTGCACTACGTGCAGATGGATGGGAGTATGGTGCTTACCCGCCCCCAGCAGCAGCAACCCGGTGGCTGGAAGGAAATCAAACTGGCGCGGCTCTTCAAAGCCAGTGACGTACTGACCACCGAAAAGCGCACCTTCATCCGAGCCAGTGATTACGTGGCTCACCTGGGTGACCATAAGGTGTTCCTCCAAGAGGTGGCAAGCCGTATCGGCTCCAAGCGCAATCTGATTGCGATGGGCGATGGCGCCCGCTGGATATGGGAGTTTTGGTCCGAACACTATCCGGAGGCCGTGCAGATTCTGGATCTCTATCATGTGTTGGAGAAGCTGGGGGGGTGGGCGCGGTTGCTGTGGGGTGATAGTGCGCCATGCGGTGAGTGGATGCAGCTGCAACAAAGCCGGTTGGAAACCGATCAGGTTAGCGAAGTTATCGAAGCGGTTGGGCAGGAACGCTGTCTGGGCGAGAGCCAGAAGCAACAGCAGGCGTTATTGGGCTATCTAACGAACAATCAGTGCCGTATGCAGTACGGTACGTACCGGAAGGCGGGCTATCTGCTTGGTTCAGGCGCCATCGAATCAGCCAATCGGGCGGTTGTTCAGCAGCGGTTGAAGTTGTCGGGTCAACGCTGGACACCCCAGGGATTACAACAGGTAGCCAACCTACGAGTGGCTTATAAAAGTGGCCGTGAGCAACTCATCCGACAGCACTTTCAAAAGGCGGCCCTGACAGTATGTACGACAATCCGCACTTTCGTACCTTTGCGGATACTATGGCTCGAATCGTTGCGATTGATTACGGAAATAAACGGACTGGCCTGGCCGTGACCGATCCGATGCAGATCATTGCAACGGCCCTGGAAACGGTACCAACCCATACGCTGATCGACCGATTAAAAGCCTACATAGCGGCCGAACCGGTTGAGGCATTTGTGGTGGGTTGGCCAACGAATACCGACGGTACCGATACCGACACAACGGCTTCGGTACGTGGCCTGATTAAGAAATTGAAAGTGGTGTTTCCCGAACAGACTGTTTATCAGCACGATGAGCGGTTTACATCACGCATGGCGTTGCAATCCATGATTGCGGGCGGTAGCAGTAAGAAAGACCGGCGGGTGAAAGGCAACATCGATATGGTGAGCGCCACGATCATTCTCCAGTCGTTTATGGAAAGCAAAAAATAAGTTTTCTGTCTTCGGTCCTCTGTCTTCTGTTGCGCTGCTATTTATCCACAAGGTTCATTAGCAGCGCAACAGAAGACAGAGGACCGAAGCAGAAGACTCCCTTAAAACATGATTCTCCCCATTGTAGCTTACGGCGATCCGGTATTGCGGAAAAAGGCCAAAGAGATTGAAAAAGGTACGCTCGACGTGAAAAAGCTGAGCGAAGACATGTTCGAAACCATGTATGCGGCTTCGGGTGTGGGGCTGGCGGCTCCGCAGATCGGGCAGAGCGTGCGGCTGTTTGTCGTAGATGGGCAACCGTTCAATGAAGGCGAAACGGGAGACGATATCGACCCGACGCTCGTTGGCTTTAAGAAGGTATTTATCAATGCCGAAATTATTGAAGAAGACGGTGACGAATGGGCGTTCGAGGAGGGCTGTCTGAGCATTCCCGGTATCCGCAATGACGTATTCCGCCCCGAATTCATCGTGATCCGCTATTTCGACGTGGACTGGAACGAGCATGAGGAAGAATATGAAGGTACCGCCGCCCGCATCATTCAGCACGAATACGACCATATCGAGGGCAAACTATTCACCGACTACATGTCGCCGCTGAAACGTCAGCTCCTCAAAAAACGCCTCGCCGACATCACACGGGGGAATGTAGATGTAGAGTACAAAATGCGGTTTCCTAAATAGAGTGTTAAGCGTGTAAAGCGGCGGACGGCTCTACACGCTTAATAAGAAGATGAACATCACACTCATTCAGACGGAGCTACATTGGCAGGACCCGGTGGCTAATCGGGCTATGCTGGAGGAGAAACTGTTTACCCTGCCCGAGCCGACCGATCTGATTGTATTGCCTGAGATGTTCACGACCGGCTTCACGATGGAGGCCAGCGCCGTGGCCGAGCCCATGAACCTGACTACCTTCAGGTGGCTACGGCAAATGGCGGCCCAAACCAATGCGGTGGTTACGGGCAGTTATGTAGTGCAGGAAAACGACGCTTCGACGGGTCGGCGTTATTACAATCGCCTGATCTGGATGGAGCCTGATGGGCAATTTGCTCATTACGACAAACGGCACCTGTTCCGCATGGCGGGCGAAGAGGGTGTTTACACCGCCGGAACAGCACGACTGGTACGGGAATGGCGGGGCTGGCGCATCTGTCCGCTCGTTTGTTACGACCTTCGATTCCCGGTCTGGAGCCGCAACCGCCAGATTGCGCCCGATCGACTTGATTACGATCTGCTGCTTTACGTGGCCAACTGGCCCGCTGCCCGGCAGGCTCCCTGGGATACGTTGCTACAGGCCCGCGCCATCGAGAACCTTAGCTACGTGGCCGGAGTCAATCGCGTTGGTACCGATGGCAATGGCCATCCCTATCGTGGAGGTTCCGCTCTGATCGATTTTAAGGGCGATATGCTCTTCCGCCAATACGATACCGAAGCGATCATCCAGCAAACCCTCTCGCTGGATGATTTACAGGCGTTCCGCACTAAGTTCCCGGCGTACCTGGATGCGGATTGAGAAGCAAATTGCTTCGCGCTTTGGCGTAACCCCTAAATCCCCTAAAGGGGACTTTTGCTTCGCTGTTCTACCTGTTGGTAATTCAGCAATGCCAAGTCCCCTTCAGTGGATTTAGGGGCTATTGCGGGTTACACCCCCGCCACCTCGACACTTGGGGCGATCTTCTTCACCAGGCCCTGTAGCACCTTACCAGGCCCGCATTCGGTGAAGGTGGTAGCTCCGTCGGCGGCCATTGCTTCTACCGACTGTGTCCAGCGGACGGGAGCGGTGAGTTGCGCAATCAGGTTGGCCTTGATTGTAGGTACGTCGGTAGACGGTTGTGCGTTTACGTTCTGGTAAATGGGACAGCAGGGTGACTGGAAGGGCGTATTTTCAATGGCCTGAGCCAGATCGGCGCGGGCGGGTTCCATCAGTGGGGAGTGAAACGCGCCGCCAACGGGTAGGGGCAACGCCCGTTTAGCACCGGCTGCTTTCAGCCGTTCACACGCAACCCGAATACCTTCGTTGCTTCCCGAAATCACCACCTGACCGGGGCAATTGTAGTTGGCTGGTACTACTATTTCACCCGTTTCGCCATTGACTTCCTCGCAAATCTGCTCGATGATCGCGTCGGGCAGGCCCAGAATGGCGGCCATTGTCGAGGGGTTTAGTTCACAGGCGCGCTGCATGGCGTCGGCGCGTTGCGCCACCAGCCGAAGGCCATCTTCGAAGGATAACGCGCCGGCAGCGACAAGTGCCGAAAACTCGCCCAGCGAATGCCCGGCGACCATCGAAACGCCGAACCGATCGGGGGCGAAGGTATCGGCCGTTAGGGCCATTGCCACGGAGTGCAGAAAAATAGCGGGCTGCGTTACGTTGGTCTGCTTCAGCTCCTCGTCGGTGCCCGTGAACATGGTATTGGTCAGGCTGAAACCCAGAATCTGATCGGCCTGATCCATCAGTGATTTGGCCTGTTCTGATTGTTGGTACAGGTCGTGCCCCATTCCCTTAAACTGAGAACCCTGGCCGGGGAAGATGTATGCGTTCATGTTTTGAGTCTGGGAAGTCTTTTATTATTCCGGCGTAGCCCTAGAGCCCCCCGCCCTAAAGGGTGCTTTGCTTACGCGACAGCATTACTTGCGCGTAAGCAAAGCACCCTTTAGGGCGGGGGCTAGGGCTACGCCGTTTATCGTAGTTTCAATGTCGCTAGCGTCATCACGGCGAGAATGATGCCGACGATCCAGAAGCGGGTAACAATTTTAGCTTCGTGGTACCCTTTTTTCTGGAAATGGTGGTGAAGCGGCGACATCAGTAGTATTCGCCTACCCTCACCGAATTTCTTTTTGGTGTATTTAAAATAGCTTACCTGCGCAATCACGGATACAAGCTCGGCCAGGAAAATGCCGCACATGACCGGAATCAGCAGTTCTTTCCGGATGGTAAGGGCCAGCACGGCAATCACGCCACCCAGCATCAGGCTACCGGTATCGCCCATGAATACCTGTGCCGGGTACGAATTGTACCAGAGAAAGCCCACACAGGCCCCCACAAAGGCCGCGCAAAAAATCACCAGTTCACCCGAATTAGGGATGTACATGATATTCAGGTAGTCGGCGAAGCGGGCGTTACCCGATACGTAGGCCAGTACGCCGATGGTCAGTCCAATGATTACCGACGTACCGGCCGCCAGGCCATCGATGCCGTCGGTGATATTGGCCCCGTTAGACACCGCCGTAATAATAAAAATGCAGACCAGGGTATAAATGACCCAGGTGTAATCGGCGGAGACCAGGCCAAACAGGAGCGAGCTATAGTCGAACTCATTGTTTTTCAGAAAAGGAATCGTTGATACGGTCGAGTGAATATCCTGATAACGAGTAAGTTGCCGGATGATAGTGCCGGCGGCGGGCTTATCGTAGACGCGAATTCGTACAGACTGGTTGAACGACAGCGTCAGGCCAACGATCAAGCCCAGACCAACCTGCCCCACCACTTTAAATTTACCCTGAAGGCCTTCCTTGTTCTTTTTGAACACTTTGATGTAATCATCGAGGAAGCCAATCAGACAGGTCCAGATGGCTGAAACCAGCAGCAGGATGATATAGACATTAGAGAGCTTGGCAAAGAGCAGTACCGGAATTACCAGCGACGCCATGATGATGAAGCCACCCATTGTTGGGGTGCCCCGCTTCTGCATCTGCCCTTCCAGCCCTAAATCCCGAATAGACTCCCCAATCTGTAATTTCCTGAGTTGGTCGATGATGCGCCGCCCAAAAATGGCGGCAACCAGCAGCGACGACACAACGGTACCAAGCGCCCGAAATGAAATGTACTGAAACACCCTGGCACCCGGAAAATCAAACGCGCGGTCGAGGTACTGGAAAAGGTAATAGAGCATTTTCTAAAGAGTAAAAGGGCCAAAGAGTGAAAGCGGTAAAGAACGGTTCCCCGCAGCGGCGGATCGGTCTTTACCGCTTTCACTCTTTGGCCCTAAAGTTAGTACTTTGGAAGGCTTCGCGTAGCACCTGCCGATCATCAAAATTGTGTTTTACACCCTGAACGTCCTGATACGTCTCATGGCCTTTACCGGCAATCAGAATGATGTCATGCGGCTTTGCCAGCTTCACCGCCGTTCGAATAGCCTCCCGGCGATCTTCGATAGTCTGGGCTTTTTTATGATCGACGGGGGAAAGGCCAGCCTGCATTTGCTCCAGAATAACCATCGGATCTTCAAAACGCGGGTTGTCGGATGTTAGAATTACCCGGTCGCTGAACTTGCCAGCGATCTGGGCCATCACCGGGCGTTTAGCGGCGTCGCGGTTTCCGCCACAGCCAACCACCGTGATAATCCTGGGTAACATGCCGTGTTCGTTATCCTGTCGCAGGTTCGTTATGGTTTCCAGCACGTTTTGCAGCGCATCAGGGGTGTGGGCATAATCGACAATACCCACGATTCGATTATCAGAAATAACCTGCTCGAATCGGCCCGAAGGAGGCAGCGTGGCCGACAACTCGGTCAGTACTTCTTCTTCGTCTTCACCCAGCAACACCGCCGCGCCATACACCGCGAGCAGGTTGTAGGCGTTGAACCGACCAATAAGTTTGAACCACACCTGCCGCTCGTCGATCAGCATTTCCAGCCCAAACAGTCCATCGGCCAGAATCTTGCCTTTAAACGTAGCCAGCGTTTGCAGTGAGTAACTTTCTTTCCGGGCCAGGGTATTTTGCAGCATCACCAGGCCGCGTTTATCATCGGCATTGGTCAGGGCAAACGCCGACCGTGGGAGTTGATCGAAAAAGCCTTTTTTTGCCTTGATGTAGTTATCGAACGTGCCGTGGAAGTCGAGGTGGTCGTGGGTGATATTGGTAAAAATGCCTCCCGCAAAGTGAAGCCCGGCAATACGCTCCTGAACCACCGCGTGCGAGCTTACCTCCATAAACACGTGGGTACAGCCCTGGGCCAGCATTTGGGTCAGCAGTTCGTTGGTCGTAATCGAGTCGGGGGTGGTATGGGTAGCTGGAATTACGGTATCGCCAATCTGATTCTGCACCGTCGAGAGTAGACCGCAGCGATAGCCCAGCGACTGAAACAGCCGGAATAGCAGGGTGGCGACCGAGGTCTTGCCATTGGTGCCGGTCACGCCCACCAGCTTCACTTTTTTCGACGGGTGGCCAGCGAAGTTGGCCGCCGCAATGCCCATCGCCTGCGGGGAATTGGCAACCTGTATGTACGTGACAGCGCCATTGGCCGAGGTGGCATAATCGGCAGGCATGACCTCACATAGAACAGCCTTAGCGCCAAGTTCAACCGCTTTCGACATGAAGCTATGTCCGTCTGAGACGGTACCCCGCACGGCTATGAACAGGCTGCCCGGTCGTACCTGACGCGAATCCATGGTTAGGTGCGTCACCTCAACATTCATATCGCCAGCCGTAGCCAGCAGGGGGACTTTATAAAGAAGATCAGATAGTTTCATAGAGGGCGTGGGTCATTCCTCTGCCAGGGTTTGCGAAATGTTCATGCGATAGACGCCAATGGCGGGTAGGGCGGCGGCAACAAGGCCAATGCCTACCGCAACGGCCAGTAGCCACCATTCATCGGGCAAAATGCTGAGGTCGCTGAAACTGTAATGGTAATTGCCTTCGACAAACTGGGAGAGCGACCACAGCCCGAGGCGGCTCAGGGCTAGCCCGGCCACAAAGCCGATCAGGGCCAGCACAAGACCTTCGAGCAGCAGCATACCGAACAGTTGCGCACGGGTGGCACCCATCGAGAGCATGAGCGCCATCTCGTAGCGCCGCTCTTTCAGGGAATTGTAGAGCGAAACAAACACGCTGATGCCCGCTACGATGATAATGGCCAGGGCCAGCCCGCGCAGAGTCTGTACGCCAACGCCCAGCAGATCGAACAGCCGGTTGACTTCAATGGCGGGAAGCGCAGCCTGTAGCTTTGAATTGTTGTCGATGCCCCGTTTGAGCATCATCCCCATTGGGTTTCGGAACTTGACGAGCATACTCGTGATCTCCGGCGAAGGCTCGGGTCCAGCTTCGGGTCCATGTTCCTCGTCATCTGGTCCGGTACTATCCTCCTGGTGTTCGGCCTTACTCACCACGCCGGCAGGCGCATCGGTTTTCTCACCGTGATGCCCTTCTTCGCCATTGGCCGAGTCATGATTATGCACGGCCCAGATGCTGGAGACATTCGTCAATATCAGCTGGTCGCAGACGCTGTTGCTGGATGCCAGCAAACCGACAACCTTATATTTTCGATTACCATGCTCTTCGCCGTTACCATCCAGCCCATGCTGACTGGCGAAGCTATCACCCACTTTCAGGCCTGTAGCCTCGGCTACGCGAGTACCAAGAACGACATCCAGGTCTTCCCTGAATAATTGCCCCTGCGCGACGGTAGCGCCGAAATGGTCAAGGTATTTCTTGTTCGTTCCCACAATCCGGAACGACTTGTAACTGTCGCCCATCGCCAGCGGAATCGCCGTTTTAATCATTGGGTTGCGGGTCAGGCGTTCGGCTTCGGCGAGCGGAATATTACCCACCGGCGAGTCGATCTGGTAAATGCTCGATAAAATCAGTTGCAGGGGTGAGCCCTTCGCGCCAATTACCATATCGATACCCCGAATATTGCGGCTAAACTGATCCTGTAACTGTTTATTCAGCAGCAGTAACAGCGAAATAATGGCAATGCCAAGGGTCATCAGCAGGCCGCTCAGGAAACTGCTCAATGGCTTGTCTGTCAGGTTACTCCAACTGATTTTGGCAAGATTCATGGATGTTGGGTAAGTGGGTAACTGGATGTTGGGTAATTGGGTAACTGGATGTTGGGTAATTAGGTAATTGCTGACGCGATCATGCTACGCATGAACTAACCAGTTACCTATTTACCCAATCACCCAGTTGCCCACTAACCCATTCGCCTAATTGGCAATAGTGAGTGAAAAATGATGGCTGGTGATGTTGAACAACTTGTTAATGTAAAGTCGGTGCGCATCGTAGCGGGTTGGATTTTGGCCCGAATCTAACGAAACCGTCTGGAAACCGGCCTGCCGTGCCTGGTCAATGACAAAGTTGAGCAACGCGCTGGCAAATCCCTTACCCCTAGCTTCAGGTAGGGTTGTCAGGTCATCGATGTAAATAGTCTTACCCGAAACCAGGAGTGTCATGTGTCGATACGTGATTACAGAGGGCGCAGCAGTTCCGCGTCCGGGTACATCGTCACCGAGATCGACAAAGGCAACATTGAACCGTTCGTGCGCCTGCTGTTCGCGCAATATCGCCAGTGCCACCTCTTCTGTCAAATGGGGGCGAAGGGTGAGTAGGGCAGGCAGACAACGACGCAGATCAGCCTCAGTTTGTGCAAGTCGAATGGATGAGCATAAGAGGGTAGGTTACTGTTTTCTTTGGGGTGGGAGGTACACACTGGTTTGAATCATAAGGTAGCTCGAATGGTCTGTAGAATCTCGTCGCCGCCACGAGCCAGCAGCGCTTCGGCAAGTTCATGGCCCAATTGGGGGGCCTGGGCTGGTGGACCAGTAAAGGTCTCGCGGAGCATAGTGGCCCCGTCAAGGCTGATGAGGCCTCCCGTCAGGCTGATTTCATCGCCTGCCCATGTAGCCAGCGCAAATACCGGAATACTACAGCCCCCTTCCAGCCGACGCAGAAAAGAGCGTTCTGCCTGTAGGCACGCTTCCGTTGGTTCGTGGTTGGTTAACAAACGTACCTGGCTGAGTTTGTCGAGGGGCAGTGTGTTGGCGGCTTCAATGGCCACGCTGCCCTGCCCCACGGCGGGCGTAAAGTCGCTGATCGGCAAATGCTCGGCAATCAGGTCGTCGTATTCCATGCGGTGAACCCCAGCGTAGGCCAGCAGCAGGGCATCGCAGTGGCCTTCATCGAGCTTACGAAGACGGGTCTGTAAATTCCCCCGCATGTCGACGACCTGAATATGGGGGCAGAAGTGCCGGAGCATCGCCACTCGCCGTGTCGATGAGGTGCCAATCACAAACGATTCCCCTGATGTTAAGGAAAGTGACGAATTACGACTCACCAGTACATCATTGGCCAACTCGCGTTCAGTAAAGGCAATAATGCCCAGATCAGGGGGCAGACTCGACTGTAGATCTTTAGCTGAATGCACGGCAATGTCAATGGCACCCGACCGAAGCTGGTCTTCCAGTTCCTGCGTGAAAATACCTTTGCTGCCGATTTTCGACAGCGACCGGTCCAGGATTTTGTCGCCTTTTGTCTCGATCAGGACCAGTTCAGATGTAATGTTCCCAACCTGAAGCCGCTGCTGAATATATTCGGCTTGCCAGAGGGCCAGTCGGCTGCTACGGGTTCCAATTCGAATATGCATGATGCAAAGGTACAACCTGACGCTCAGTTTCGTGGGTGTAGAGACCGTTTCCCCACTTCCCCCGACTGCGTAATTTTTGCTACATATACCCTAAATCTGCCAAAAGTTCGTGCCAGACCATTTAAGACTTTTAACGTGCCAAACAGTCTGATTAGGGGCTATTTTATTCTTTTTTGCCTGCCAGTATGGCATAAGAAAGAGGCTTTAAACCATCAGGCACAGCATTTGTCTATATTGTATTAAACAGTAAACAACACGTACTATGAGAACGGTAGACCATGTGTTTAAAGGAACCGGAGGCCAAATCGATTTGCTTAATACGCTGTATGGCGGATCGAGCCTGACGGAAATGAAAGTGAAGCGCGAAGAAGACCGCTTGGTCATTCGTCTGTCGGCCCCCGGCGTGAGTGCCAGTTCATTCAACGTGTTGGTCGAAGGCAATAAATTAGTATTGTACACACTACTGGTGCATGATAGTGAAACAGCAGGTCAGCGTTTAGCCGTGCCTATGTTTTTGAAAGTAATTGACATTCCTGACTTTATTGATGCCGAGCAGATCGAAGCGATTCACGAGCGCGGTCGGGTAATTGTGAATTTACCTTTCAACGACGAAGAGTACCACCGCAACATCGACATCAAGAATTTATTCTAGTGCTTCCTGTCCGGGGCCGCCTGGCTCTGTAACATATAGATGCGTGCGGCCCGGTCTTACGAGACCGGGTTTCTTTTTTTATGGGGCTACGCCGATTTCAACCTTCTCCGCACCACTGGACCAAACGTGCGCCACTCGACCACCACAATGCAGCCCAGGAACAGAACGAACAACGCCATGTGGTAGGGGACGGATAGCCACAGATTGCCGATCTGGATAAACGACGCCAGATAAATTAACAGCCCGCCGCCAAGAATATAGCCTGCGGCAGAGAGCAGGTCGTAGGGAACGGAGTAGTACTTCTCGCCCAGCACGTAACAAAGTACCGTCATTACCACGCTGGAAGCCAGGAAGGCCCAGGCGCAGCCCATGTAGCCCATCTGGGGAATGAGCAGGTAGTTCAGGCTGAAGGTGACCGCCAACCCAACGGCCGTAATCAACGTGCCGAACTGGGTCTTATCCGATAGTTTGAACCAGAACGAAATGTTGTAGTAGATGCCTAGAAAGAGGTTACCAAGCATCAACAGCGGCACTACCGTCAGCCCAACGCGCCGCTCGGGATTGAGCAACAGGCCCGCCAGATCCATATTGAGGCTCACGGCCACCCAGAGGGCCACACACACGATGATGAACCATTTGGTTACCCGCGCCAGCAGATCAGGCGCGTTTTTGTTTTCGGCCTGCCCGAAAAAGAACGGTTCAGCGGCAAATTTGAACGATTGAATAGCTAGGCTAATAAAAACCGATAGTTTGAAGCACTGACCGTACACATCCAGCGCCCATTCCGACGACCGGCCGGGGTAGAAATTATCGGGTAGAAATTCGCGCAGGAACAGGCGGTCGGTGAGGTTATTGAGCACGGCAGCCAGCCCCGTCAGCATAATAGGGAACGCATAGACAACCAGCGTTTTGGCCGCGGGCCACTCGAACGTAAACCGGAATCCCCGAAACGCCCGACGTAGCACCAAAAAGTATAAGGCATTCGCCAGCAGGTTCGCCAACAGAATATAGCCGGGGCCAATTTCCGGCCGATAGAAGAACTGAGCCTCCGGGCGCAGGCTGGGTAGGTAATCGCCTTCGGTAATGTCTTTGCATACAACGATGAAAAACACGTTCA
This sequence comes from uncultured Cytophagales bacterium, assembly GCA_963750355.1. Taxonomy (GTDB): domain Bacteria; phylum Bacteroidota; class Bacteroidia; order Cytophagales; family Spirosomataceae; genus Fibrella. Next base: position 279,623 of record CAVVQL010000001.1, read on the forward strand.
GGGCCACGTTCAACCCAATGTTGATGAGCTTGGCAACCACAAACTGCCTGGCTTTCCCCTCTACCCGTAGCCGCGCAAATGGTATAGCCATCAGGGAGTCGATGCCTACCAGCAAGGCCGTCCACTGAATAAACCGCTCCTGACCGGGATAACCCAGAGCCTGAGCAATTGGCGTGACGAAAATCAGAATCAGGACGGTTGCCATCACGCTGATTATGGCCACGATGGTTAGCGTTCGGCTAAAGACAAGAACCCGCTCTGCCTCATTCGCTTCGCCCTTATTGCGCGCTGCAAACCGAAAAAAAGCGGTTTCCAGCCCTAGTGTGTAAACGGTAAGCAGCACGCCGATCCAGGCGTAGAGCGTGACATTCGAGGCCAGCGTACCCGCCGTTTTAAAGGCGTAGGTCTGAATGGGCGTCAGAAAAAAGTTGATTGACCGCGCCGCGATCGTGCTTATGCCATAAAGGGCCGTGTCGCTGGCTAATTTTTTAAAGGTGCTCAATGTATACGATGGTTCGCTGCAACGTACCCTAGGCTGGTTACCTTTCAAGTACGTTGCGAAGATACGGCCTGCAAGCCGACTGCCGCAAAACGGATAGGCTGTCTATCTTTGCGAGAATGAATAGATGCTAACCTGCATTATTCATTATGCACTGTACATTATACATTACCTGATGAAAATCTCCTCTGCGTTACTGTCGGTCTATTACAAAGACGGCCTCGAACCCATTGTCCGGTTGTTGCATCAACAGGGCGTCACGCTCTACTCAACGGGCGGCACCCAAACGTTTATCGAGCAGCTGGGTATTCCCGTTATTCCCGTAGAGTCGCTGACCGGTTACCCATCCATCTTTGGCGGACGGGTTAAAACCCTGCATCCGGCTGTATTTGGCGGCATTCTCTACCGGCGCGACAATGAAGGTGATGCAGCCCAGGCAAAGGAGCATAAGATTCCCGCCATCGACCTGACAGTGGTTGATCTCTACCCGTTTGAAGAAACCGTAGCGTCGGGGGCATCGGCTGAAGACATTATCGAGAAAATCGACATTGGCGGTATTTCGCTGATTCGGGCGGGGGCCAAGAATTTTCAGGATGCTCTGATTGTCTCGTCGCGTAACCAGTACGCTGATTTGCTGAACGTTCTGACTGAAACGGATGGTCAACCCGATTTGGAAACGCGTCGCCGGTATGCCCTGGAAGCCTTCGCCACCACCTCGCATTACGACACAGCCATTCACCAGTACTTTACCGGAGCCACCGTTCAGAAGAAGAGCGAGTTACGTTATGGCGAGAACCCGCATCAGAAAGCGACCTTTCACGGGGACCTCGACGCCATCTTCGACAAGCTGCATGGTAAAGAGCTGTCGTTCAATAACCTGGTCGATGTGGACGCCTGCGTTGGTTTGATCGACGAGTTCGCCGACAACCTACCTACCTACGCCATTATTAAGCATACCAATGCCTGCGGCATCGCGTCGGCACCTACAGCCGCCGAAGCCTATGCCAAAGCGCTGGCCTGCGATCCGGTGTCGGCGTTTGGCGGGGTGGTCATTACCAACGTACCTGTCGATCTGGCTACGGCGCAGGAATTGAACAAGCTGTTCATGGAGATTTTGATCGCGCCCGACTATGAACCGGAAGCGCTTGATCTACTAAAATCGAAGAAAAACCGCATCCTGCTCAAACGCAAGCCGGTTGCACTGCCAACAAAACTGATTAAAACCATTCTGAACGGTGTGCTGGAGCAGGATAAAGACAGCGTGACCGAGACCGCCGGGCAGTTCACGACCGTAACCGACAAAGCCCCCACCGAAAGCGAGGTTCGTGCGCTGGAATTTGCCCTGAAAGTGTGCAAGCATACCAAGTCAAACACGATCATTCTGGCTAAAGAAGACGTATTGCTGGCAAGCGGTGTAGGACAAACGTCACGCGTTGATGCCCTAAAGCAAGCTATCGAGAAGGCGCACGCCTTCGGTTTCAGCCTCGATGGCGCGGTCATGGCCTCCGATGCGTTCTTCCCCTTCCCCGACTGCGTTGAGATTGCTGGTCAGGCTGGCATTACAGCGGTTGTGCAGCCAGGTGGTTCTATCCGCGACAAAGAAAGTATCAACTATTGCAATCAACACGAGATGGCGATGGTAACCACCGGCGTCCGGCATTTTAAACATTAACAGAGATTGTCAAAGATTGACAGGATATACAGAAAATACAGTCAGACATGATTAAGTTTATCGTTTAACTTTTGCCATTATTCTCAAAGGTATCTTGCCTTGTTTCCTGTAAATCCTTTCAATCGTGTCAAAATCCTGGTTTAGTTTGCTCTACACGATTTGGTCCGTGCTGGTTTTTGTGGTGTTATTCCTGCTTATGTTTCCCTTTATTTTGCTGGGTAGCTGGCTGGCGGGCGGCAAAAGCCAATTCGGGCTGCGGCTGGCTCATGGTGCCGTTCGAACCTGGGGTATCCTGTCGGTACTCTTCATGGGTATGCCCATTCGCGTTGACTGGCAGTTTCGGCCCGAACCGGGAAAAGCCTACGTGTATTGCGCCAACCACTTTTCGTATTTCGACATTGCTGTAACGGGTGTTACAGTGCCTGGACTATACGCATTCATTGGTAAAACCAGCGTTCGGAAACTGCCGTTGTTCGGGTACATGTATGCCAAACTGCACATTATGGTCGACCGGTCGAGTGCGCAGAGCCGGGCCTACTCGCTGGGCAAATGCATGCGCACACTGGCGCAGGGACGCAGCATCGTGATTTTTCCGGAAGGGGGCATTAAAGCCGTAAATCCACCCCAGATGGTCTACCCGTTTAAAGAAGGGGCGTTTAGCATGGCTATTCAGCAACAAGTACCCATTGTGCCCCTGACGCTGGTAAACAACTACCGTATTCTACCCGACAGCAAGCCGTTTCGCGTGCATTGGGAGCCGGTTCAGGTGGTTTTCCATCAACCAATTCCAACAGTCGGCCTGACGCAGGCTGATGCCGATACCCTCCGCGAGCAGACCTACCGTATTATCGAAAACGAGTTGACCAAATACACTCTCCAACGAACAACGTCGAGCGTGTAACAAAATACCCCACTTATTCGCTTGCTCGTTAGCCCCTGAGCAAGCCTACATACCTATGAAAGTAGACACTGAAACTTTGCACAAAATAGCCCATCTGGCCCGGTTGGAGGTGAGCCCTGACGAAGAGACAGCCCTACTCAAGAGCCTGAACAGCGTACTGGACTGGATGGAGCAACTTAATGAAGTTGATACGACCGGTGTGGCTCCGCTGATGCACATGTCGGAGGAAATTGACAACGTACTACGTAGCGATACGGTAGCCAATCAACTGCCTCGCGATCAGGCCCTGACCAATGCCCCTGACCATGACGAGCAGTTTATCAAGGTGCCCAAGGTGATGGAGGGATGATTTTTTTGCGGTTTGACTTGATTTTAGATTCGCTGAGTTCGTATCTTTGCACTCGCAATTGCAAAATAGCTCGATAGTATAAGGGTAGTACAACAGATTTTGGTTCTGTCTGTCTAGGTTCGAATCCTGGTCGAGCTACTAACAAAAAGCCGATTCTTCACCGAGTCGGCTTTTTTTAGTTTTTAGAGTTTTACAGTAAGATGAGGGTAAAAAGGCTATAACACAGAGTTACGCGGAGAAGCACAGAGATACACAGAGGTCTATTTATAAAAGCCTTTGTGTATCTCTGTGGTACCTCTGTGTTATAGCCTTTTTACTCTTCATCACACCAGATCTCATGAATTACCTCTCAGCCGAAAACCTCGCAAAAGCCTACGGCGACCGGATACTGTTCCGTAACATCAACTTCGGCATTAGCCGGGGCGACAAAATTGCCATTGTTGGTGCCAATGGATCCGGAAAAACTTCCCTGCTGGAAATTCTGGCTGGCACCGCCCCACCCGATGACGGGCTGGTGAGCGTTCGGAAAGACATCACCGTTGGCTACCTCAATCAACAACCCGATCTGAACGAAGCGCTGACCATCATGGAGGAAGTGCTGGCGGGCGAAAGTGATCAGCTCGATGCCGTGCGGGCCTACGAGAAAGCGCTTCTGCACGACGATCATGACGCGCTGGAAAAAGCCATGAACCAGATGGAAAAGCTGGAGGCCTGGGATTACGAAGCGCAGATTCGGCAAATCCTGGGTGAACTGGGTATTCAGGATGTTGAGCAGCGCGTGGGTACGTTGTCGGGTGGGCAGCGTAAGCGGGTGGCGCTGGCGCGGGTGCTGATTCAAAACCCCGACCTGCTGATTCTGGATGAGCCGACCAACCACCTCGATCTGGAGGCCATTGAATACCTCGAAAGCTTCCTGAATACAAACAACGGTACGTTACTGATGGTATCGCACGACCGGTATTTCCTGGATCGCGTTTGCAATCAGATCGTGGAAATGGACGCCGGGCAGCTATACGGCTATAAAGGCAATTATGCCTATTTCCTGGAAAAAAAAGCGGAACGCCTGGCCGTTGATGCCGCTGAGTTTGAGAAAAATAAAAACACGTTCCGTCGCGAACTGGAATGGATGCGTCGCCAACCCAAAGCGCGGGGCACCAAAGCCAAATACCGCGAAGATGCGTTTGGCGAATTGCAGGAAAAGGTGACTAACCGACGGAATGACGGCGAACTGGACCTGAATCTGCGCGTGTCGCGGCTAGGCAGTAAAATTCTGGAGGTCGAAAACCTGAGCAAGAGTTTCGGTGATAAAGTCTTGCTCGACCATTTTACCTATACCTTCAAACGGCAGGACCGCGTGGGGCTCATCGGTAAAAATGGCATGGGCAAAACCACCCTGCTCAACATGCTGATCGGCGAACTGCGCCCCGATTCGGGCAAGATCAGCGCGGGCGGCACCGTGCAATTCGGGTATTATACGCAAAGCGAGCTGACGATTGCCGAGAATCAGCGGGTGATCGATGTGGTGCAGGAAGTTGCTGAGGTAATGAAACTGGCCGACGGCCAAACCATCACGGCCAGCCAGTTGCTCCACCATTTCCTGTTCGATCGGCAGAAGCAGTACGATTTTGTGGCCAAACTGAGTGGTGGCGAAAAGCGGCGGTTGCAACTGCTGCTGGTACTGGTGCAGAATCCTAACTTCCTGATTCTGGACGAACCTACGAATGACCTCGACATTACGACGCTGAACGTACTCGAAGAATTCCTGCTTAACTTCCCCGGCTGTGTAATCATTGTCACCCACGACCGGTACTTCATGGATCGGCTGGTCGACCATGTTTTTGTGATGGAAGGGCAGGGTAAAGTGCGCGACTATCCGGGTAACTATACCGACTACCGCGAGTGGCGGGATGCGCAGCCCAAAAAGAACGCCGCCACGAAAGAATCGGCCTCGGCCAGCCACAAATTGGCTCCCGTTGACCTGTCGGCCGCCAGATCAACCGCTACAGTTGAGAAAAAACGGTTAAGTTTCAAGGAGCAGCGTGAATATGAAGCGCTGGAGACCGAAATTGAGGCCCTCGAACAGCGGAAGCTAGTGGTTGTTAGCCTACTGAACAGCGGTGGACACCATGAGCAACTAACTGCCTGGGCCAACGAGATTCTGGAGATTGAAGCACAGGTTGCCGCCAAAACCGACCGCTGGCTTGAACTGGCGGAATATATGTAACGGGAGTTAAGTGTTAATAATAAAGATGGATGCTATCCTTGACTTCTTTCGCTACCTGCTCAACTCTGAGGAGATCATTCGTACCGGTGGGCTAGTTGTTGTAACGCTGATCGTCTTTGTTGAAAATGGAATCATTTTTGGTTTCTTCCTGCCTGGCGACTATCTGCTGTTTCTGGCGGGCGTGTTTGCCGGCACAAAAGTGCTGCTTGTGTCGCTTGGTCTGCTTATCGGGTGCATTTTCGGGGCGGCCGTAGCGGGAGCGCTGCTGGGTTATGGTATTGGGTACTTCTTCGGCGTGAAGCTACAAAACCGGCCTGATTCGCTCTTTTTCAAGCAGGAGTACATCACCAATACCCGGAAAACGTTCGAGCGGTATGGCAGTCAGGCACTGATCGTGGCGCGGTTTTTACCCGTGGTTCGTACGTTTGCGCCGCTGCTGGCAGGCATCATCCACATGAACCTTGCCCGGTTCATGGTTTACAATGTTGTTGGCGGTGCCCTCTGGACCTGTGTATTAGTGGGGGGCGGCTACTATTTCGGCGTTCAGTTCCCCTGGATCATCAACTATGTACACTGGATCATACTTTTCTTTCTAGGCGTCACCACCTTTACCGTAATTCGAGGTTACCTAAACGCCAGAAATCATACCGATAGATAACTGATATGTTGATTTGTATTTTACAATCACCAAAAGCTGACTTTATTTGTCTCAAGTTTCACAAAAAAGAAAAATCTACGATGAAAAAGTTTTTCGCAATTGTCGCTTTATGCAGCCTGTCGCTGATGGCGACAAACAGCTTCGCCCAGATGAATATCGATAAAGGCACCAAGTTCGTCAATTTGGGTATTGGCCTTGGTGGCGCCGGTTATTTAGGCACAACGGCCTTGGGCTTCAACGCTGCAGCTGATTTTGGTGTTGCCAAGAACATCACGGTTGGGCCTTCAGTAGGTTACCGTAGTTACGGTAGCAGCTATGGCTATAGCCTGTCAGCATTTGATATTGGCGCACGTGGTTCCTACCACTTCAATGAGCTGTTGAGCACGCCTGAGAATATTGACCTGTACGCTGGACTTGGCCTTACCTACTTTGGGTATTCAGGCTCTGGCTATACAGGCAGTTCGTTCATTTACGTACCCATCCACTTGGGTGGCCGTTATATGTTCAGTGAGGGTACCGGTGTTTTTGCTGAATTAGGCTCGGCTGTATCTACGTTAAGAGTGGGTATTACGTTCAAGTTAGGTGGTAGTTAGTCTATTCGACTTACTGGTTCCACCTAAAAGAGAAAGCCTGTCCAGATGGACAGGCTTTCTCTTTTAGGTGGAACCAGTGGCTACTTACTGGCGATTTCCTTCAGCGTGCTGACGCCCATATTCCAGAGGACGAACGAATAAATGTCGGCGGTTTGCTCAATGTTCTTCTTTGTATTGCTGGCTCCGTGGCCTGAGTTGGTATCGATACGAATCAGCATAGGGTTGGGGCCTTTGTAGGCTTCCTGCAAGGTGGCCGCGTACTTGAACGAGTGCGCCGGTACCACCCGGTCGTCATGGTCGGCGGTGGTAATGAGCGTGGCCGGGTAGTTCAGGCCGGGCCTGATGTTGTGGATCGGCGAATAAGGGTAGAGATACTTGAAATCCTCGGCGTTATCAGCACTACCGTAGTCGGCAATCCAATTCCAGCCGATGGTGAATTTGTGGAACCGAAGCATATCCATTACCCCTACCTGCGGAATCGCTACGCGGAACAGATCGGGCCGTTGATTCATAACGGCGCCGACAAGCAGCCCCCCATTTGAACCGCCCCGGACGGCCAACTTGGCCGATGAGGTGTATTTTTCGCTGATCAGATACTCAGCAGCCGCAATAAAATCATCGAATACATTCTGCTTTTTAGCCTTCATGCCCTGCTCATGCCATTTTTCACCGTATTCGCTGCCTCCACGCAGGTTGGCCTGGGCATAAACGCCGCCCTGTTCGAGAAACGGAATCAGGAACGACGAGAAGGCAGGCGGTAAGCTAACGTTGAACCCCCCGTAGCCATACAGGATCGTTGGGTTACTGGCGTCGAGTTTCATTCCCTTCCGGTAGGTGATGAACATGGGTACCTTCGTGCCGTCTTTACTGATGTAAAAGACCTGCTTTGTTTCGTAATCGGTCGGTTTGAAATCCACTTCCGGTGCGCGGAACACCGTACTTTTCTTCGTGCCGATGTCGTAGCGGTAAATCGTCGGTGGAAAGGTAAACGAGGTATACGAATAGAACACAAACTTATCGTCGCGCTCACCCCCGAAACCACTTGCCGACCCAATGCCCGGAAGCTGAATTTCGTTCTCCAGCTTACCCGCCAAGTCATGCACATACACCCGCGACGTGACGTCTTTGGCATATTCGATAAATAATTTTCCACCCGCTGAAGACGCATTGGTAAGTGGCTCTGGCTTTTCGGGTATAACCACCGTCCATTTCTTGCCGGACGGGCTATAGCGCATCACCTTGCTGTTGGGGGCATCGGCGTTGGTTTCAACGAGTAAATCCCCGCCAACGTTATCAATAACACCGTATCGGGCATTGGTAATTTCCGATACGAGTGGCTGAAACGTACCCGGCGTGGAGGCGCCCGGCGTGGAGGCGCCAGACTTAACGGTAGCATCCAGAAAGTAAATGGCGTTGCCATCTTTCCCTTTCCCCCGGTCGCTGACGCTTAAAAAGGCAAACCGCTCATCGTCTGACGTGCTTACCGTGTGAAAACGCTGTGGGTTTTTAGCGTCTTCAAACACCAGCCGATCGGCCGATTGGGGCGTGTTCAGCTGGTGAAAGAAAACCTGGTGGTTCTCGTTTTTTGCCGCCAGCGCTGAGCCTTCCGGCTTTGGGTACCGGCTGTAATAGAACCCATTGCCCTGCCAGGCAGCACCTGATATTTTCACCCACTCCAGTTTCTCTGGTAGGTATTGTTTGGTGGCAAGATCCATGATCTGGTATTCCTGCCAGTCTGAGCCCCCTTTCGACGTACCCACTACGGCGTAGTTTCCGTCTTTTGACAGCGAGAAAGCGCCCAGGCGGGTAGTGCCATCGACAGAGAGTTTATTTGGGTCAATGACAACCTCCGGTTTGCCGTTTAGTCCTTTCTGCCGGTACAACACCGATTGATTTTGCAAACCGTCGTTTTTCGAGAAATAGAAATAATCGCCTTTGCGCGATGGGGCCGAGTACTTCGGGTAGTTGTAGACTTTCTCAAGCCGATCCTGCAACTGTTTCCGGTACGGGATTCTCGCTAAATACTCATTTGAAACCTCATTCTGGGCTTTCACCCAGGCCGCAGTTTCGGCCGAGCGATCGTCTTCGAGCCAGCGGTACGGATCGGCAACGGTGGTGCCGTGGTAGTTATCAACATGGTCGACCCGGCGGGTAGTTGGGTACGTTAAAGACGGTTCAACGGGTTGGCCGTTTTGGGCCAGGGTGGCGGTTGTGCCAAGCATAAGCGAGAGGCCAATCAAAGAGAGTCTGTTCATTTCGGTGATGAAGGTTAAGCGAACATGCCCCTAAAGTTCGCTCACACAGTACAGAAATGCGCAGTATGTGCGGATAAAATGCGGAACAGGTTTTCAATACCTTTGCGATTTGCTTTTCCCTTCCCGCATGAGACTGTTTTTACTCATCAGTACCCTTTGCCTTTTATGCCTCACGGCCTGGTCACAATCAGCTACCGATACGACCGCTTATCCGCGTAACGAGTGGTTTCCTAAAGGCCACCTGTTTTTGCCAATCGTGCTCGACCCGCTCGAAGCACAGGTATATGGTAGTGCCCTGCCTTATTTCAACACGACCGGCGAGCGGAAAATAGGGACCACCGAGACCGATACCAGAGACCGGGACCTCAACCAGGGTACTGTGGTTCCGTTTGCCTTTGGCTTTCATAAACCTTTCTACCGCGTTACAACGGCTCCGGGCCAGGCACACGAGTGGGGGCTCGACGTTGGCTCGTTCACGCAGTTTCAGGTCTTTAACGATACAACGAGGCTGGCCAAAAAGCCCGGTCAATTGGTCTACAAGATCATCAACAACGATTATAAGCTCAGTTTCTGGTATAACCTTCGCAAGGGCCGCAACAGCTACCGGATTCGACTTTATCACATCTCATCGCACCTGGGCGACGACTACATTGTACGGTATCAGCTCAATTACTACACACCGAATGCGGTTAACTATGAACTGCTCGACTTTATGGCCAGCCGTGAGCTGCCCATTGGCCTGCGCGTGTATGGCAATGTTGGCATTGGCCTGCGCGGGCAACGCGAGCGTGAACGGTTCAACGTTGAGGTTGGCGCCTACTACCGGCAACCCGGCAACAAGCGCCAACGGGTAGTGGGCGGCATCGACGCAAAATTCTGGCAGCAGACCAATTTCAGACCCGGCATTCACGCAGGAGTCGGCTACGAACTGGGCCGATCGGCCCAGAATCTGACGGCGCTACTTGATATGTACTACGGCTACCGCCCCTACGGTCAATACGAATACCAAACCATCTCCTGGGTCGGAATTGGCCTGTACTTTAACCCATTTTAAAACTGTCTTCCGTCCTCTGTCTTCTGTTGCTCTTCTTAGGCACGTTACGTCCCCATGCAGAGCAACAGAAGACAGAAGACTGAAGACTTCTTCCCTTTCTATGTCACTCACTGCTATATCTCCCATCGATGGCCGGTACGCCAAACAGGTATCTGCTTTATCGCCTTATTTCTCTGAACTTGGTCTTATCCGCTACCGGGTACGAATCGAGGTTCAGTATTTTATCGCCCTTTGCGACCTGCCGCTTCCGCAACTGTCGGGTGTCGATAAAGCGATCTATCCGGCGTTGCGGGCTCTTTATGAGCAGTTTTCCGAAGCTGATGCCGAACGGGTAAAGGTGATCGAGGCCACGACCAACCATGATGTGAAGGCGGTTGAGTATTTTATTAAGGAGAAGCTGAAAGGCCTGTCTGTTGAGCCGAACGCGACCCAGCCCTTTCTGGAGTTCATTCACTTTGGTCTCACCTCGCAGGACATTAACAACACGGCCATTCCGCTGCTGTTGCAGGAAGCGCTGGCCGCGCACATAGAGCCTGCCTACCGTCAGATTTATATTCGGTTGCAGGAACTGGCCAATCAATGGAACGATGTGCCTATGCTGGCCCGTACCCACGGGCAACCCGCCTCGCCCACACGGCTGGGTAAAGAGTTGAGGGTCTTCTGCGAACGGCTGGAAAAACAACTGCTCATGCTGGCCGATGTACCAGCCGCCGCCAAATTTGGGGGGGCTACCGGAAATTTTAACGCCCATGCCGTGGCTTATCCGGAGATTGACTGGCAGGCCTTTGGCAATGAGTTTGTGGGTAGCCTTGGCCTGGTTCGCAGCCAGTTCACCACGCAGATTGAGCATTACGACATGCTGGCGGCTCTATTCGATACGTACAAACGCCTCAACACCATCCTGATCGATCTGGACCGTGATATGTGGACGTACGTGTCGATGAATTATTTCAAACAGAAAATTAAAGAAGGCGAAGTGGGTTCATCGGCGATGCCGCATAAAGTGAACCCCATCGATTTCGAGAACTCGGAAGGAAATCTAGGCATTGCCAACGCCATCTTCGAGCATTTATCGGCCAAATTACCCATTTCACGCCTCCAACGCGACCTGACCGACTCAACCGTTCTCCGCAACATCGGTGTGCCGTTTGCCCACTCGGTGATTGCGCTGAACGCCACCCTGAAAGGCCTGAATAAACTTGAGTTGAATCAGGCGGCCATCAACGCTGATCTGGAAGCAAACTGGGCCGTTGTTGCCGAAGGTATTCAGACGGTGTTGCGCCGCGAAGGATATCCACAACCTTACGAAGCCCTGAAAGCCCTAACGCGCAAAAACGAAGCGATTACGGCCCAAACCATCAGCCAGTTTATTGATGGCCTCAACGTTTCAGACGCGATCAAAACCGAGCTAAGGGCCATCACCCCCTTTACGTATACCGGCGTTTGATGTAGAGGCGCATATATGCCGCACCGGCGGACCGGCCTCTACAATCGCAAATCGCTCAGGATGAAGTTCAGGCCGGGTAGAACATCTTCACCGGTCAGGGCCTCATCGAAGGATTTAAGGATATTGACAGAGCCGTCGGCCCGGTAGATATAAACCAGTTCAGTTTCGGCGTCGATGAGCCAGGCTAACCGGCAACCGGCTGCCAGCCAATCGTTTTGAATTTTGCGCTGCAAGCGAACGGAACTGAATCAGTCGATGAGCGCAGTTCGACAACGAAATCAGGGCAGAGTGGTGGGAATTTCTTGCGTTGCTCGTTTGTCAATGCTTCCCAGCGTTCATTGCTCACGAAGGCTGCGTCGGCCGAACGAACTGCCGTAGAGGGTAAGCGAAAGGCCGTCGAAGAGTCGAAAATTCGACCTAGCTTAGTCTGTTTATTCCAGCCACGTAACTGAAAATTAATCTCAGCATTGCGGACTCCAGATTCACCGCCTGTATTTGACATAATTAGAATGGTACCATTGGGCTCACGTTCAAAACGCAGATTGTCGTTTTGTTGACAAAATTCATAGAATTCATCGTCGTTAAGTCGCAAGCGGTCGTAATGCAATTCGATTACCTCATCCATACCTATCGTTGTTAGTGCCGATTAACCTGATGTTGAAAGATAACAAACCTAACGCCGAAAGTTATCCTTTCGATAACTCAGTGGCGCGTACCTGAGCCGCGTGGATACCCGCTTTCAGGGTTTCGGCCAACGTACCGGCCTCAAACGTGCGAAGGGCCGCTTCGGTAGTTCCACCTTTGCTGGCTACGGCCTTAATCAGGTCGTCAAGCGATTTGTCAGCGTTGTTAATCAGGTGGTACGAGCCCAGCATCGTCTGTTTGACCAGCAGGGCGGCCGTGCCTTCGTCGAAACCCATCTGTCTGCCCGCCTCGACCATCGCTTTTACCATGTAATAAAAGTAGGCCGGGCCACTACCACTAAGGGCAGTAACGGCATCGAGCATGGCCTCATTTTCGAGGAAGATTGACCGGCCGGTTGCGTTGATCAGATTTTCGACCCGGCGCAGGCTGGCGGCGTCTACTTCTGGTGAAGCCGTAAAGCCGGTGATACCCATGCCGAGCATAGCGGGCGTATTGGGCATGGCCCGGATCACCATCCGGTGGTTGAGTCGTTCCTGAATGAGACTGATTGGAATACCCGCCATAATGGACAATACCACCTGACGGGGCTGAATGACGGCCCGTAGCTCATCCTGTGCCGAGGTGAAATCCTGCGGTTTTACAGACAGAATAATGAGGTCAGTTTCACCTATGTGCGGGCCAATGGTCTCTACCACCACGCCCGCTTTTTCGGTCCGCAACGTTTCAGAACGTTCCGCGCTCTTCTCGATTAGGGTCAGGTCCTCTTTTTTTACGAGGTCATATTGCAGGAAGGACTTGGCAAACGCCATGCCCATGTTACCACAGCCAAGGATAGCTATTTTCATAAAAAGTGGAAGAAGGGGAGTTGAAAAGGAGCTATAACACGGAGTTGCACAGAGGTGCCACAGAGATACACAGAGTGCTTTTTATCCAATACTCTGTGTATCTCTGTGGCACCTCTGTGCAACTCCGTGTTATAGCTCCTTTTGACTATTTTTTATTTCAGCATTTCGGCCAGTTTGGCTTCCAGTGCATCGCCGCGAAGGTTCTTGGCGATTATTTTTCCGCTTGGATCAAGTAAGAACGTAGCGGGAATGGCACTGACGCCGTACTGCTGAGCAGCGTAAGACTGCCAGCCTTTCAGGTCCGATACGTGCGTCCAGGTCAGGTTGTCGTTGCGAATAGCCCGTACCCAGGCTTCGCGCTTGCCGGGATTGTCGAGCGAGATGCTATAGATAGCAAAGCCTTTGTCTTTAAACTTGTCGTACATCCGAACCACATTGGGGTTCTCGTTGCGGCAGGGACCGCACCAGCTGGCCCAAAAGTCGACGAGTACGTATTTTCCCCGTAGCGACGAGAGTGGCACCGGCTTGCCATTCGTATCGGCCAGCGCAATTTCGGGGGCTTCGGCCCCTACACTCAAGCCCCGGATGCGGGCCATATTGCCCACAAACGCTTTGGCATGTACGCTGTTCGGATTCTCTTTCTCAAAGCGACGGGCCAGCGCGTCGAGAATGGCAAAATCGGTGTCTGGGTTGATGAAGTTAGTAGCGTACAGGGCCGCCAGCGACGTTCCCAACTCAGGCATCATGGCCTTTACTTTCGCCGTGTTGGCCGTGTTCAACTCATCGAACGATTGCTCGATCTGAGTCATCATCTTGGCATCATTCCGGGCCTGCGCCTCCTGGTAGGTTTTTAACAGGTCTTTCCCCTTCGCGTCCAGGTCGGCCTTCATCTGAAAAAGCTGCTGGAACTGGTCGTTCGTTTTCGACCCGCTCATGGTCACTTTCGGCTTTGGGGCAGGGGCGTTCTTTTCTTTACCCCTTACGCCTGGCTCCACAAGCACCTCAATGGTTTCGCCACCTTCCAGCAAAACCGGTGTTTTTGCCGCACCGCCCATGTTTACAATGTAAATGTTACCCCCTTCGGTAACGGCGGTCTTTACTGAAAACCGTTTGTCGGGTCCTACCACCGATGAGTCGAGGCGGACGGTGGGGGCATTGTTTGTTTCTAAATAAACTTTACTGCCCGGTACGGCCGTTTTTAGCAAGCCCGTTATGGTAGCTTGTTTTGTCTGTGCCTGAGCGCCAATGCCAACCAGCAGGCAGGCAAGGCCAAGGAATGCTTGTTTCATGCTTTCGTTTCTGTTAACTTCTTCGACGTGTCTGGCCGAGAGTTGTTTAATGGCTAACAAAAATTAGCCCAATGTTTTCACTACTAATTGATTAACCAGTTTGGGGTCGGCCGATCCTTTCGACTTTTTCATTACCTCGCCCACAAACAGGCCCAGCAGGTTCTTTTTACCTTTCCGGTACTGCTCCACTTTGTCGGGCCAGGCGGCGAGCGTTTCCTGTATTAACGCTTGTAACGCGTCTGTATTACGATTCTGTAACAAGCCATTGGCCGTTGCAAGTTCGGCAGGGCTGGCAGTAGGTTGGGCCACCATCAACCCAAAAATGGTTTGCGCGGCTGTTTGGCTCACTGTCCCCTCATCGATCAGGCGAATCAGCGCGGCAAGGGACGAGGCCGATACGGGAAACTGTCCTTCCTGAAGCATTCGCTCGGTGAGCTGCGCCTTGAGCGGGCCCATCACCCAGTTTGAGGCAGCTTTGACGTTTGGGGTTTCAGCGCAAACAGCTTCGTAAAAATCGGCCAGCTCACGCGTATCGCTCAGCAGAGATGCATCGTACTCGGGCAGGCCGTAGCGCGTGGTGAAGGCAATGTACCGTTCGCGGGGAAGGGCGGGCATTCGGCTACGGATGTCGGCCAGCCAATCGTCGGAGATAAAAACTGGCATCAGATCCGGGTCTGGAAAATACCGGTAGTCGTTCATGCTTTCCTTCTCGCGCATGCCCAGGGTTTGCCCTGTAGCGGCATCGAAGGTGCGGGTTTCCTGAATAAGCCGTCCACCAGCTTCCATCACAGCCACCTGACGACTGAATTCGCTATCAACGGCCCGCTGCACATTGCGGATCGAGTTGAGGTTCTTGACTTCCACCTTCGTGCCCAGTTCGGTAGCCCCCCTGGGTCGGATCGATACGTTTACGTCGCATCGCAGCGAGCCTTCTTCCATGTTGCCGTCGCAGATGCCGAGGTAGCGCACCAGCCGACGAACCTCCGTCAGGAATTGGCCCGCTTCATCGGCTGAACGCAGGCATGGGTCGGTCACTATTTCAATCAGGGGCGTACCGGCGCGGTTATAGTCGAGGCAGGTAGCCGTGGGGTCGGCATCATGAATACTTTTACCGGCGTCTTCCTCCAGGTGAATATGATGCAGCTGAATGGTGGTTTCGCGCAGTACCCCGTCGAAGTCGCGGGCCTTAACCGGAACCCCACCACCCACGCAAATCGGCCCTTTGTCCTGCGAGAGCTGGTAGCCTTTGGGCAGGTCGGGGTAGAAGTAGTTTTTACGCGCAAATACGTTTCGGCGGGTGATTTCGCTGCCGCAGGCGAGGCCCATCCTGACGGCGAATTCAATAGCCATTCGGTTGGCTTTGGGAAGCGCCCCCGGATGGGCCAGTGTAATAACGCTTACCTGCGTATTGGGTTCTGCCCCGAACGCATTGGCATCGGGGGCAAACATCTTGCTTTGGGTAAGCAGCTGGCAATGAACTTCCAGTCCAATTACGGCTTCGTATTGGGTCGTGGGGGTGTAAGCTACGGTCGGTTCGGTTTGCATCAGGGCAAATATAAGGGCTTGAAAGAGTTTCAGGTTTCATGCGGCCGCCGCTGCGGTTTCAAGTGGTGCTGCTAGTCTACCATCTGATTGATGCGCAACGCCACTTGAAACCTGAGACCGCGCGGCGGCCGCATGAAACTTGAAATTCAGTAAGCACGTTCAATCCCCTGTAACCCGTCATTCGTTTCGCCTGCATGGAGTGTCAAAACGTGCCCCTATCGGCCACCGGCCAGTTTTCGTCTCTTTTCCTCGATTACCTGAATCAAGCACCCGCTGTTAAGCCTTTCTACGGCGAATTTCCGACACTCGACGCGTTTCCCCGACAGATTCAGCAGAAGGAATTCACTGCCGAGAACCGGACCATTCTGGCCGATGTACTGACCCGTCAATACGCCCACATCGCAAACGCGCCCGACCTGGATGCGCTTCGCCAGCCCAATACGTTTACCGTTACCACGGGCCACCAGCTGAATATGTTCACGGGGCCGCTCTACGTGGTATACAAGATTGTGACGATTCTCAATCTGGCCAAAAAACTGAATGAAACCTACCCAGACTACCGGTTCGTGCCTGTTTACTGGATGGCATCGGAAGACCATGATTTTGCCGAAATAAGCCATTTCCGGCTTTTCGGGCGTACTCATTCCTGGCATACCGAACAGCGGGGGGCCGTTGGGCGCATGAACCCCCGCGAACTGATCGATGTATTCAATGACATTCCGGAAAAATTATCGCTTTTTGAAGAGGCGTACTTAAAGCACAACACCCTGGCCGATGCCGTTCGCTACTACATGCACGAACTTTTCGGAGCCCAGGGTCTGATTTGCCTTGATGCCGACGACCAGGATCTGAAGCGTATTTTCTCGCCCATCATTCGCGATGAACTCCTTCAGCAGCAAACCAGCCTGCTGGTCAACAGCACCACCGAAGAGCTGAATGAATTAGGGTATAAAACGCCGATCTCCCCCCGCGATATTAATCTGTTCTACCTGATCGATGGTCTTCGCGAGCGGATTGCCCGGACCGACAGGGGCTATGACGTGCTGAATACAAAACTGCGGTTTACCGAAACCGAACTACTAGCCGAGCTGGCGCAGTATCCCGAACGGTTCAGCCCTAATGTGGTCATGCGTCCGCTGTATCAGGAAACCATCCTGCCCAACCTGGCTTACATTGGCGGCCCGTCTGAAGTACCGTACTGGTTGCAGCTGAAAGCTGAATTCGATCAGTACGGCATTGCGTTTCCTATGCTAATGCCCCGAAATTTTGCCCTGTATGTACCCAGAGTAGCCGCAAGGCGCATCAATAAGCTGGGCCTATCTGCCGCTGACATGTTTCAGGATGTGGTGGCACTTAAACGAGCCTACATCGAGCACCATTCCGAGCACAGCCTCAAGTTCGATGCAGAGAATAAACTGGTGAACCGGGCGATGGCAACCATTCTGCAAAAGGCACAACTGGTAGACCCGACGTTGGAAAAGGCCGTTTTGGCCGAAACAAAGCGGTTTGCCAATGCAGTGGTGCGCCTCGAAAAAAAGATGCGCCGGGCCGAAGAACATAATCAGGAAACGGGTGTTCGGCAGTTGCTGACCGTGAAGGAAGAGCTATTTCCGGGTGGAACCCCCCAGGAGCGTGCCGACAACTTCCTGACCTTCTACCTCAATGACCCCAGGTTCCTGGAAAAGCTATTGGCGAACTTCGACCCGCTCAACTATCAGATGCAGGTTTGCCTGGAAGGGTAACCGAGAGAGGACTGACTTTGCCAAACATGGTAATTCGCTGAAGCAAAGTCAGTCGACCGGTCACTTCCGCCTGAGCCAGATGCTTCCGCCCGTATTTTCGAGACAGGCAGGCATGTTAGCAGCGAAGCGTGCAGCATGAAACGTCTGTAAAAATGTGTTGAAGGCGATGATCTCAAAGTCGGGGTTATGGCTCAAAAAGGCCCGGAGGATATAGGCTTCGTTCCAGCCAAACCCTTTGCTGTTCAAGACCCAGTCACGCGGGTATTCGAAGGGATAAAAAATGTCGTGGAAATGAATCAGTACGCCGGATGGGAGACTGGGCAGAATCTCGAAAATGACCCGGTTTACATCGCTCCCCGTTTTGCTGACATGGGTAGAGTCAACAAAGAGGATGTCGTTCGCCTGTAAGGTTGAAAAAACGGTGGCATCAACGTCCTGTACCCCGCTCTCAATAATGGTGCAGCGCTTGAAATCGACTGGCTGCATGTTGGCCTTTAACCGTTCCGGGTAAGGCTCAATGAACGTCACCGAAACATCGGTACGGCCCAGAAAGTCGAGCGTATCCAGCATACAGGCCGAGCTAAAGCCGGAGCCGATTTCGATGATCCGCTTCGGCTGAAATTTACGGATCATCGAGTGCAGGAAAATTCCATCCGACTCGCCGTAAAAGATATTGCCGTAGTAATACCGGAAGCCCGGCTGCTTGGTCCTGCTGAACGGTATATCGGTATAAAACTGTTCAAATTCGCCGAGCAACGCTAACTGGCCAGATTCATTAAGGTCTATTCCGGGCAGTGTGCGGGCAGGTGGGGCAAAGAGTTGATCGGCCCTACGGAGCATATCAGCTTTATCAACGATAGGACTGTAAAAGTGCCCTGGTGGTGGGCTAAGCAATAAGCCGCGTTGCATGCCCGCCAGCCGCTCGCCAATATTTTTTAATGTAAGTTGCATAGGGATAATTAACTTGATGACGCAACATAAGGTTTAATGCGCGAATGCTGCATTCAGACGTCATGAAAAAAGAGTTGCTCCGGGTTAGTTACCGGACAAAAAGAAGCAACTTAACGGCCAGTCAGCGGCTGATGTTAACTCAGCAGATCACCCGCCATTTCTTTGCTGATTGGCGCATTCAGGGTTATGTAGCCAAACCCAACGCCATTGTGCATACCTATCTGCCCATTGCCCGGCAACACGAAGCAGACACCTGGCCGTTGATACATAAACTCTGGCGCGATTGCCCAAACGTGCGTATCTGGTCGTCAATAACCGAGTCGACAAACCATAGCTTACGGCATTTTCAACTGGCTCCCGATACGCTATTGACCGAAACGAAGTGGGGTATTCCGGCGCCGACACAGGACGTCGAGCGGGTAGATGGCCTCCCCGATCTGGTGGTAGTTCCTTTGCTGGCTGTTGATCAGGCAGGCAACCGGGTTGGTTACGGGGGTGGGTATTATGACCGTTTCCTTGCCGAAACAGGGCTACATTGCCTTAAAGTTGGCCTCTCGATGTTTGACCCCGTGAGCCGTATCGACGACATTGAGCCCACTGACGTTCGCCTCGATGGTTGCGTTACGCCGACGCAGGTACACTGGTTCTTCTGAAAAGAACCGGTTGTCCATTGGCCGATTCTTCCGTTGCTTTGTTACCGCATTGTACTGTTATTGACCTATATGAAACGCATTTATCCGGTTATCATCGCCATACTACTCTGTTCGGCTACCACCTTCAGCCAGGTGCGTTATGGTATTCAGGGCAGCCTCCAGGCAACTACCATTGCCTCGACCGTCGACTTGTCGTCGTTGCTTGGGCCGTCGGTGAGTACCTTGACCTTGCCAATCACTCAACGGGTTGGCTTTCGGGCCGGTATTATGGCTGATTTTTCACTCACGAACCAGTTATCTGTTCGCCCGCAATTGTATTATTCAGTCAAAGGGGGCGATATCGACGTTGGGGCGTTCGTCAGTACTGTGCTCTCCAAAGTGGGGCTGCCCACTACATCCTTCCCAGTTGAAACGTCCATTTCCAAAGTGGTCATTAATTATATCGAACTGCCGGTGATGCTTATGTATGGTTTTGGGGTCGGCCCCGGCAGGCTAGTAGTTGGCGCTGGTCCCTATGCTGCCGTAGCTGTTAGCGGAACCATCAATGGCGAGCCAATTACTTTCAGTACCACTGGCTTTCGTAAGCATGATCTGGGGGCAACGGCCTCACTAGGCTACGAACTACCCATTGGTTTAACGATCTCAGCCTACTACGCGCATGGGCTCACCAACTTTTCCAGAAACGCCACGCCTAACCTGGCTGCCTTTAACCCCGCCAACCCTACTGCTTCGTTAGACCCGTCGGCCTTTGGCGGCACGCTACGCAACCGGAGCTATGGCCTGGCGATTGGCTACTTTCTGAAAGCCCATCGGTAACGTGAACGGGCATCCATCGGCTCGTTAAGGTTTCTTCGGCCCCAAACAGGCTGGAAGAGTTTGCCCTGATGCTGCTGTTTTTTACGTATTAAGCTGCCTGATCTCGAAAAAATACCGTACTTTTGCGATCAATTTTTCAATAAAATCTCAAATTTTCTATGAAAATCGCAGTCGTTGGGGCCACGGGCTTAGTCGGTGGCGAGATGCTGAAGGTACTGGCCGAACGGAATTTCCCGGTCACCGAACTTATTCCGGTCGCTTCTGAGCGGTCGATTGGTAAACAGGTGATGTTCAGGGGTAAACCCGTGACGGTGGTCGGTTATGATGAAGCTATCGCCCGCAAACCCGCGATTGCCATCTTCTCGGCTGGTGGCAGCACATCGCTCGAACTGGCTCCGCGCTTTGCTGAGGCTGGCATCACGGTTATCGACAATTCATCGGCCTGGCGGATGGACCCAACCAAAAAACTGGTGGTACCCGAAGTAAACGCGGATACGCTCACGGCTGACGATAAGATTATCGCCAACCCCAACTGTTCAACTATTCAGATGGTGGTGGTATTGAAGCCGCTGCATGAGAAATACAAGATCAAACGCGTGGTTGTCTCTACTTACCAGTCGGTGACCGGTACGGGTAAGGCCGCCGTCGATCAACTGTTTGCCGAGCGCAATGGCGATGAGTCGGTCGCTAAGGTCTACCCGCACCCGATAGATCTGAATGTATTGCCCCATATCGATGTGTTCCTCGACAACGGCTACACGAAAGAGGAAATGAAGATGGTGAAGGAAACCACCAAGATCATGGGCGACGATTCGATTCGGGTGACGGCCACCACGGTACGGATTCCAACCATTGGCGGGCACTCCGAGTCCGTTAACATCGAGTTCGAGAACGACTTTGATGTTAACGAGGTGATGCAGTTGCTGAGTGAAGCCGACGGTGTGATTGTTCAGGACGACCCTGCCAACAAGATATACCCTATGCCATTGACTGCCCACGGTAAAGATGACGTGTTTGTGGGCCGTATTCGCCGCGATGAGAGCCAGCCAAATACGCTGAACCTCTGGATCGTTGCCGATAACCTCCGCAAAGGAGCTGCCACCAACGCCGTTCAGATCGCCGAATACCTAATGAAGCATGAACTGGTAGGCGAAGGGGCTCATGTAGCCTAAAGCTAATTTGCCTCATATAGAAAAATAAAATGCCCCGCTGATGTCAGCGGGGCATTTTTGCGCAATTAAACCTATAAGGTGGTCCGCCGTTGCGGTTTGAAATTTTAATTCAGTCGCTCGAAAATCCCGGCTACACCTTGTCCGCCGCCTACGCAGGCCGACACCATGCCGTATTTCTCATCGCGGCGGCGCATTTCGTTCAGCAACTGAACAGATAACCGCGCCCCGGTTGAGCCAAGCGCATGACCAAGGGCAATGGCCCCACCATTATGGTTGATTTTACTCCGGTCGAGGCCTAGCTCCTGTATAACAGCCAGCGACTGGGCCGCGAAGGCTTCGTTCAATTCGATCTGGTCGATGTCATCTTGCTTCAGACCAGCTTTTTTCAGCGCGATCGGAATAGCCGCCACCGGCCCAATGCCCATAATGCGGGGCTCAACACCGGCCGTGGCGTAAGACATCATCCGGGCTACCGGCTTCAGGTTCAGTTCGTTCACCAACCGTTCAGACATCACAATAACAAAGGCCGCCCCATCAGAGGTTTGCGACGAATTACCGGCGGTTACTGAACCACCTGCGGCAAAAACCGGCTTCAACCTCGCAAGACCTTCGGCGCTTGTATCTTTCCTGGGGCCTTCGTCCTGTGCCACCGTCCACTCGCGGGTCTTTTTCTTACCGCTGGCCTCGTCGAAATACGTTTCTTTTACAGAAATCGGCACGATCTCGTCTGTGAACTTGCCTTCTGCCTGGGCGGCTAAAGCCCGCTTGTGCGACTCCAGGGCGAACTCGTCCTGTGCATCGCGGCTAATCTTAAATTGATCGGCTACTTGCTCGGCAGTCAGCCCCATACCGATGTAATAATCGGGGTGCGACTTGGCAATGTCGTAGTTGAGCGCTGTTTTCCAGCCCATTACCGGCACCATCGACATAGATTCGGTACCACCGGCAATGATGCAGTCGGCCAGACCGGCGTGGATTTTAGCCGATGCAATGGCAATGGCTTCAAGCCCCGAGCCGCAATACCGGTTGATAGTCATGCCGGGTACGCTGCTTGGTAACGACAAGAGCGCAATGTACCGCGAGATCTGCATGCCTTGTTCGGCTTCGGGCACAGCATTACCAACGATCAGATCTTCGACGCGGGCAGGGTCAAGGTTGGGTACCTGCGCCAGCAAATGTTTAATGACTTCGGCGGCCAGGTCATCGGGGCGGGTTAGGCGCAGGCCACCGCGAGGCGCTTTCCCTACGGGACTACGAAAACCAGCAACAATATATGCGTCCATAGAAAGGCGTTTAATGTGTCGAGTTTGAGATGGCAACCAGCCTGTTCAGCTGGTACAGCTTTGCCTTGTTAACAAAAATTGATTCGGAATAGTACAAAGATAGAAAAAATAGTATGCGTGCATACTATTAACGGTCAGGCGTAAAAAAAGCCGCTCGGTCAGAGCGGCTTTTCAGGTCTTAAGAGGCTACGGGTCAGCCGGGTAAGTCAGAAATGGGGGTCACCCGCCTCGCGTTTGCCCAGCATAACGGCACCAACCATAGCAATCAGAAACAAGACGGAAGCCAGTTCGAAGGGCAGGATATAATCACTGTACAGCACAATACCCAGCCGCTCGACAAGCCCTGTCTGCGCATCGAAGGTAGCGGGGTTATACGTGCCAACGGGCGCTACATTGAAAATAGAGAGCAACAACACCATCAGTACGCCACCAACAATGACCCCGGCCGTCTTTGCGATGGTCACCTTCGACTCTTCATCATCCTGCTTCAGATTGAGGAACATGATGGCGAAGAGGAACAGTACCATGATTGCCCCGGCATACACAATGATATTCACAATGGCCAGAAACTGGGCATTCATGAGCATGTAATGGCCCGTGAGGCAGAAAAAAGTAAAGATCAACGCCAGTACGCTATGAATGGGATTACGGGCAGTAACCACAGTGATAGCACTCAGCAACGTAACAAGCCCAAGGCTGTAGAACAGATAACCGGCGGCACCCAGCGTTTTAAAACTGCTTAGAAAAGAGTCGAATTGATTCATTGTGTAGGCTCTATGGGCTTATATCGACGGGTAATCAGGTCGGTTGGTTTACCCGTCGATATAAGCGGTTGAACTGATTAACCAACTGACCGCGACAGGGTGGGCTCAGTTGGGGTTGCTTTCACATCCGGATTGTTACGAACGTACCGGTCATCAAGTTTCTCAACGAGCCGGTCTTTGCCATAAATCACATCCTCGCGGCTGGTCACCACGGGTACCATCCGGTCGTGGCGAAGGTAAACCGCCTGTTTGGGACAGGCTTCTTCGCAAAGGCCACAGAAGATACAACGCAACATGTTCACCTCGTACACGGCGGCGTATTTCTCTTCGCGGTAAAGCATTTCTTCGCCCTTTTTCCGTTCCGCAGCCACCATTGATATAGCCTCTGCCGGACAGGCTACGGCGCATAGCCCGCAGGCCGTGCACCGTTCGCGGCCCTGTTCGTCGCGTTTCAACACGTGATGTCCCCGAAAGACAGGTCCCAGATACCGCTTTACTTCCGGGTACTGGATGGTCGCCTTCTTCATGAAGAAGTGCCGGATCGTGATGGCCAGACCACCGAAGATGGCGGGCAGGTACATCCGCTCGGCCATCGTCATTTCTTTATTGCTGACCTGTTTTGATCTATTCGTGAGTTGCATTGCTGATTTTCTAAAGGTCAAGTGGTCCGCCGCAGCGGGTTTCATGTTCAACGTTCAATGTTGCGCCGCTTCAGTCTGGACCAAGTTACATTGAACGTTGAACATGAAACCCGCTGCGGCGGACCACTTGACCTTATTTTTACACTTGTTGTGGCTGAATTGCCGGTTGGCGACGTGGTGTTTTGAAGGCGTTGGTTGCCGCTAGCACAACCATAACCAGCACAATCACCCACGTAGCGTACTTCACGTTGTATAGTAACCCAGCGCCAGTTAGAATTACATTCAGGATCGAAAGGGGAATCAGTGATTTCCATCCCAGGTTCATCAACTGGTCATACCGGAAGCGCGGAATAGTCCAGCGCACCCACATGAAAAAGAAGATGAAGAAGAAGATTTTTCCGAAGAACACCACTGTACCAAGCAGGGTAGCTACGTTATGCCCGGCCACATTACCCAGCGACCCTACCAGTGCATCGTGTACCTGAGTCATGAACGGGTAATGGAAGCCACCGAAATACAAGGTTGAGATAACCGCCGAGGACGTGAACATGTTGATGTACTCCGAGAACAGGTAAAAACCCAGTTTCATGGAGCTGTACTCCGTATGGTACCCGCCAATCAGTTCGGTTTCGCACTCAGGCAGATCGAACGGGGTACGGTTACATTCAGCAAAGGCACAGGTCAGGAAGATAATAAAGCCCAGTGGCTGGGTAAATACGTTCCACTCCCAGACGTTGGCCTGCTCGTTGACGATGCTCCGCAGCGAGAGTGAGCCAGTCATCATCAGAATGGCAATGATGGACAAGCCAAGGGCCACCTCGTAGCTGATATTCTGTGAGGCCGCCCGGATAGCGCCCAACAGCGAAAAC
Organism: uncultured Cytophagales bacterium; assembly: GCA_963750355.1. GTDB lineage: Bacteria > Bacteroidota > Bacteroidia > Cytophagales > Spirosomataceae > Fibrella. Next base: position 304,490 of record CAVVQL010000001.1, read on the forward strand.
TTGTTGTTCGAGGCCCAGCCGCCGATCATGATGCCATAAACGCCCAATGAAACCACGCCAAATACGTACAGAATGCCTACGTTCACATCAAGACCCTGAACGGGTACGTCGTAATTCTCGTAGCGAATGCTGTCTCCGAAGGGAATCACGGCGCTCGACATCAGGGCGGTAAGCATGGCCAGGCAGGGACCAAGAATAAACAGCCATTTGCTGGCCTGAGCAGGAATAAAATCTTCTTTGAAGAACATCTTACCTGCGTCGGCAATGGGTTGAAGAAGCCCCATCGGTCCGGCGCGGTTAGGCCCGATGCGATCCTGCAAGAACGCGGCCACTTTCCGCTCGGCATACGTCGAGTAGGTGGCAATCAGCAGCGTAATCCCGAAAATGGCCAGGATCACGAGTGATTTAATAATCAGAATGGTAAGATCCATGTTGATGCTGAAAACGATAAACTATTCTTTTGCTTCTGCTGAAGGCAGGGTTTTGGCGAAGCGCTCAGGCGGCAACTGCTGAATACCCAGTTGCGATGTATCCCGGGCGTCGTCAATAGGTTTGTACTCTGCCGCCGCTAGCCTGGCCCCGAAAGAGGGAACGGTCAGGTCTTTGCGATACTTGTTGGCCGAAATCACCGAAGCCCGCGAAATCTTCGTTGGTCCTTCCAGAACCCAGTCAGCCGTTTCTTTTTTATCGAAGCGGCAGGTGTTGCAGATGAACTCGGTTACCTCATTCCACTCGTTTTTGCGGGCCGTTACCCGAATCACTTCGCTGCCCCGATACCAGAGCGATACCTTCCCCGAACAGGTTGGGCAGTCGCGGTGGGCATCAACGGGCTTGGTGAACCACACCCGGTTTTTGAATCGATAGGTCTTATCGGTGAGCGCACCAACGGGACAAACGTCGATTACGTTGCCCGAAAAGTCGTTGTCAATGGCTTTTTCAATGTACGTACTGATCTCAGAGGCATCGCCCCGGTTCAATACACCGTGTACCCGTTTTTCGGTGATCTGATCGGCCGTATACACACACCGGTAGCACAGGATGCAGCGCGTCATGTGCAACTGTATATACGGACCAATATCGTGCTTCTCGAAAGTGCGGCGTTCTTCTTCGTAGCGGGTCTGGACAGCGCCGTGATCGAAGGCGAAATTTTGCAGATCGCACTCCCCGGCCTGGTCGCATACGGGGCAATCGAGCGGGTGGTTGATCAGCAGAAACTCGACTACGCCTTTGCGGGCTTCCAGTACGGCCGGATTGGAAAAGTTCTCAACCACCATACCATCCTGTACGGGCGTGATGCACGAAGCGACCAGCTTGGGCATGGGGCGCGGATCTTTGGCCGACCCGGCGGCCACCCGAACCAGACACGCACGGCACTTACCACCACTGCCTTTCAGGGGCTCGTAATAGCACATAGCCGGTGGTGCCACTTCAGGACCAATTTTGCGGGCTGCCTGAAGAATCGTTGTTCCAGGCTCAACTTCGACCTCGATGCCGTCGACGGTTACTTTAACTAACTGAACTTGATTATCAACCATGTTGTGAAGGCAATTCGTGCGCCCAAAAGGGGGCAGCTACGCTATATAACGAAAAAAGATGCCTTGCCTGTAAAGCGCCTTTTTTATCTTGTAAAATAACTACACAACCGTCAGAAACCCAACTTTCTCACATCGGATACCCACGCTTCTACCAGCGGCATTTCTTCTTTGCCAACGTAGTTGTTTTCGGTGAGCAGGCGATAGCAGCGGAGCAGGTTGTCGTGAAGATGCTCAGTGCCGTGGGGGAGGTCAAGATTGGCCAGATCAAGGCAGATTTGCCGGTTTTGCGTATAACCACTTACCTCGTCCTCAAAATCGCGCATGAGGTTGTGCTCGTTGCGGTCTTGCCAAACAGTGGCGTTATGGAACAGCACACTCCAGCCGCAGGTCCAGGCAACCCGCTGAGCCACATAGCTACGCCAGATGTCGGTCATGCGGAAACTACAATGCGAAGGCAGGTATAACAGGGGAAACGCCTCCGGGAACCAGGTCGTGTTCTGGCTGTTGAACGCGCACCAGGCTCCGTCGCCGAGGGCTACACTGTCACGTTGCTCGAACGAAAGCGGCAGGGGTAAGGTAAGGCGGTAAATGGCATCGACGTCGGGGTTCTCATCGGCCAGCCCCTGTTGAATAGGGCAGAGTACAGCGGTCATGCCCGGTAGTTCGGGCAGCGGATCGTGCAGGTGTTCCAGCGCGTAGCCTCTTGGCCAGATAAGCTTGTCGGTGAAGTACTTATACACGTTTGTCCAGCCGGTATTAGTCAGGTGATGGGCGGCCTGCGTGCGGCTGCGGGTTTCCCAGAAGGGAGAGCGGGGGTAATTGTCATCATCCGTTTCCAGAATAATCTGAGCGCCCTGTTGCATAGCCACCAGGTAACCGAGGTTCTTGCGGCCGTAATGGCGGGTTGGCAGGTTTTCGACCAGCGAGAAGGGCAGGGTCAGTTGCCGGTTGATATCCCAGAAATCACAGCCGGGCAGCTCGAACTGAGCGGGTGATTTCGTATCGCCCATCACCACGAAGTTCACGCCATGGGCTACTGATTGATCGGCGCAGTCTGTCAGTACTGCGTTGGGTGCCGATATGGAGGTAATGACTAAAAAGGTAGTATCGTTCATGTGTTTCCTACTCGATCAGGGCTGGCTTTCCGGCAAGGCGCAGCTTAAAATAGTGCCATAGTGTGGAGAGTGAGTTCTTTATGGCGTTGTCTGACACACTGGGCGACGGGGCCCGGTAGTGAATGGGGATTTCTGCGAACCGTTTCTTTCGCAACAGGTACCGCAGTTCAGTCTGGTAAAAGTGGGCTGTCGATTTCAACGGGTATGCCGTAAACTCAGCCACGGTGCTGGCATGAAAGCCCTGAAAACCCGATGTCATGTCGTGCATCTTACTGCCCAGCAACACATTCGACATGATGGTTCCGATTTTCGACAGGAAGGTGCGTTTGAAATTCGACTTGTAAATGGATCCACCGTTGATAAACCGACTGCCAAACGCGCACTCATTGCCTTCGTTCAACACACGCAGAAACATGGGAATGGCCCGGGGGTCGTGGGATAGACCCGCATCCATTTCGATGATAATATCATGTCCATTCGTCAACGCTTCGCGATAGCCACGCAGGTAGGCATCAACGATATTCCGGTTTTCGGGAGCCCAGATGGTTATGAATCGCTTGTCACTTGCCGAAATAGCTCTGGCCAGTTCAAGCGTCCGGTCTTTGGATACACTATCAATCACCATGTAGACGCGACCGCACTGCAACTTGTCTAATTCGTTGGCTAACGCTGCGGTGTATTCGGCAAATTCTTTTTCTTCATTTGCCATTGGCGTAACAATAGCAAAGTTATTCTCGTAGAAAAGCACGTTAGTGAGGCTGGGGGGAATGTACTACTGATGGTACTTGGTTTTGGACCAGTACGTACTGGTCAGGCTTGTCTGTATTGTACCGAACAAAGTCAAGAGCAGCCGGATTGGCAATCAGACGGGTGAAAAAGGAATCGTTTTTGTACATGTCCAGCACCTCAGGCCGAATGTGGATGCAGTTGATGTTAAACTCTTTGAAGAACTGCTGCATATTGTCTGGACGGTACCGGTCGAGGTACCAGAATTGCCAATTGTCGCCAAGGTACAGATCATACATAAGGGGGGCGTTTCCCGTCATACTGACGGACCCCTGTACGGGTAGTTTCTGTAAAAACCGCAGCAACGCAACCGTTGGCCTGGGCTTAGGCTGGTTAGCTTCCCGCCAGTATGGAATCAGAAAAACAATCAGCACAATACTGGCTATAGCATAACGTACTAGCCACGGAACAGGCTTCAACGTACGGAAAGTGACTGATTGAAGCAAAATTCCCGCGATACTCAGGTAGAGCATGATTTGAAAGAGTATGTAGTGCTCGCGTGGGTAAATCAGGATGCAGGAGATGTAGGTCGATACCAGCATGACCGCAATGCATACCCAAAACCAGCCGTGCTGCTTTACGCCAAGCCAGGCATTACGTGCTGTCTGTGGCCAGTTGGTGAGGGCAATTATGGCCATAGCCATAGCCAATAACGCGTAACGCCGACCTGGAAACACGAGTAGCGACAACCAGGGTTTAATGAGCATATTGAAGAGATTCGTGCCTGTGCTGATAAGTAAGTTGACTAGGTTAGCGCCCAGATGTCGCATGAATAGCGCTGGGTTCAGGAAAAAAGCGTCGGAGAGTGAGGTTACTTCCCGCCCAAAGCCATGCTTCACAAAGGTGCTCGAATGCATCCAGGGAGAAAACGGGATCTCGGGATGCCAAACTGAGTAATTCAGCGCGAAATGCTGGCCGAAGGCGATCACACTTCGCCCGCCTGCCAATGGAGAGCCGAAGGCCACAACAAGCAGAGCGCCCGTTGCCATCACACCTATCAGCGTGTAGGGGATTGGCTGGGTAACCTGTCGGCGGCGTTGCCAGACGTAATAAGCCAGCGCAATACCGCAGAGTAGCATGAATGAGAGGAAAAACTCCGGGCGACCGTAAGCCGCCAGTAAGGCACCGATGGCGGCTGCGGTTAACTTACCGACAGGGTTTTTCTGGTAATTAGCCGCAATAAGCCCGCCCAGCAGCCAAAGCAGCGAGAATGCCGATACTTTGGGTTGTAGAGGAAGGTTAAGCTGGGAAAATAAAAAGCATATGGAGAGGGCCGCGCTGATAAGCGGGTTTACCCGTAAACTGCGTAGTAAACCGTAAAACAGCAGACCGGGAAGAACCGACAGTAGTGAACAGCTTACGTAGTACGTATCGATGACATCACCTGTGAAGCGATGGATAAGCAAATACCAGGCACTAAACAGCGGGGCCATCTGAATAGGAGGTAAGCGCTGCCAGGTTGCGATCAACCCATTGTGAAAATATACATCGTCGTCGGTAGCGACAACGTCCATTCGTTGGGTGATTTTATAGATCAGCACTAAGCTACTCAGCAGTATAAAAAGGATAGCCACAAAATCCTTAACTCGTCCAGTAGGCATAATGAGTAATGGGAAACAGAGCCGCAAGTTAATGCTTTCCCACTATCAGGCAGACTTTTATGATTTTCCGGGGCGAACCAGCGCGCTAAACGTATTAGTTTTAAACCGGTAAATCAGATAACCATCGATCACTTTTTCGAGCACATACTTCGCCGGGTCGAAATCATAATCGAAGGCGTTGAAATGCAGTGGCCCCGGTTCGGGCAGGATGATGTATTTTACTCCACCCCGAGCCGCCAACTTTCTAAACGAACTGTAATCCAGCGTCTTGGCCTCGTATAACCAGCGAACGACATCATCTTGATACGCCAGTTGATTTCGGAACAGCATCTGTTGAAGCATCCAGCCCCGTGCGTTTGGCCCTAGAATAACCAGCGCCTTATCCTGCCGGGAAATCCGTGGAGTTACATACTGCTGAACGTGCTTCTGCTGCACATAGGCATCGGTAAGTTGGGGAAAGCTTGTGGTTACATAACGCTCAATCTGCAGGCTGGTCACAAACAACATCCCAGCCATCACCAGCGCCGGGAAAACGTAATACGAAAAGCGACGTACCTGTTGTGCATTCAGGTAGTCATAGAAAAACCAGGTAATAGCCAGGTGGCTAACGTACCCAAACTCATGGAAATAGCCAATGGCGGCTCCTTGTTTGAAGGAGGTGCCGAATGCAAAAACAAAGAAAAGCAGCGTGCTGACTCCCAAAAACGTTTTGCGATTGTCGGTTGCTTTCACAAACCACGAAAGGGCGATCAACAGGCTGGTAATGAACATCAGGCTAAACGCCGGAATCATTTGTTTGAACGTATAGCTATAAAACCATCCGGGTATTACCGGCACAACCATACTGACAAACAAGTTCATAAAAAAGAGCCGGGGTTGCCAGCCACTGAACAGACCCATAAGCAAGACAAATAGCGCTGCCATGATGGGGATTAACTTTGTCAGCGTTGACCAGCGACGTTGATAGATCAGAAATCCAACTAACACTATGCTGTGAATGATGCCACTCTGCTTGGAGAACAAAGCACAGATGGCGAATATGCCCGCCAGTACAACGTATCTGTTCCAGTCGGTCGACTCTCTGGCGGCTCGTAAACCTGCGTATACGAAGCAGGTTGTACTCAGAAATAGCAAACTATCTACGCGCGAGTTAGTTAAGTGCCACTGCTGAAGTAGGGCAAACAAACTGCATATCATCAGCAACGCAAATAGGGTTGAAACGCCCAGTACGCGCCGAGCCGTGTAAAAAGCAATGGCCATTGCCAGCAATACCAGTCCAAACGAGGTAATGCGGCTTAAAAATTGAATCCGGTAGATATCGGCTGGGTCCCAACCGAGCAGGCGATAGGGAATGCCAACCAGGTAATAATAGGCGGGTGAATACTGAGTGATAAAATACGGGGGGGCTGATGGGTCCTCGAAGAGAGGCATTCGGTCTGCCACGATCTGAATACCATATGTACTGGTGCGTTCGCTACCCGATATGTCGGGATGGCGGCTGATGGAGAAAGCTGTTTTGATCAACAGTAAAATGACCAGGCAGCCCAAGCTGAACCAGAGAGCGATTCGGTACGCGTTATTCTTTATAAAGTTGTAAATCGAAGAGATGAACAAGGGCGAAGAAGTGTGCATAGTGTACTGAACTAATGGAGCAGTATCAAAAAAGAAGGAGCCACTTACGTCTGTAAGTTGCTCCAGCAGAGAAAATGATAATAAAACTTATCCAGCGCTTAAACCAGCGCCATATGACCCTGATACACGGCTCCAGGCTGAGTGGCTTCAATTGGGTTGGTTATGTGCCACTCGAACTCGTCGCGGAAATGACGAATAGCGCTGGCAACAGGCCAGGCCGCTGCATCGCCCAGGGGGCAAATCGTGTTTCCCTCAATTTTCTTGGCTACATCCACCAGCAGGTCGATGTCGCGCATATTTCCGTGGCCATGTTCAATGCGGTGGAGGACCTTTTCCATCCAGCCCGTACCCTCGCGGCAGGGGCTGCACTGTCCGCACGATTCGTGATGGTAAAAACGGCTGAAGTTCCAGGTATTCCTGACAACACAGGCCGTTTCGTCGAAAACAATGAAGCCACCTGATCCTAACATGGTGCCCGTCTGAAAACCACCTTCCGACAGTGATTCGTAACTCATCAGGCGAGGTTCACCACTGGCCAATTTCAACGACAGTTCGGCCGGTAGGATGGGTACCGATGAACCACCAGCTACCAATGCTTTCAGATGATGACCATCGCGGATGCCGCCGCACCACTCATCCGAGTAGATGAACTCTTCAACCGGTACACCAAGCTCAATCTCGTACACACCCGGCTTTTTGATATGGCCCGATGCTGAAATGAGCTTTGTGCCTGTGCTGCGGCCAATGCCGATACCTGCGTAGGCGTCACCACCGTTGTTCACGATCCAGGCCGTAGTGGCAATCGACTCTACATTGTTAACTACCGTGGGGCATTGGTAAAGCCCTTTCACCGCCGGGAAAGGAGGTTTATTGCGAGGATTACCCCGTTTCCCCTCCAGCGACTCCAGCAGGGCCGTTTCTTCACCGCAGATGTAGGCACCACCACCGGGTTGCACCACCAGTTCCAGGTCATAGCCACTACCGAGGATATTCTTGCCCAGGAATCCGGCCGCCTTTGCTTCGGCAATGGCTTTTTCCAGAATCCGAATGACATACATCAGCTCGCCCCGTACGTAGATAAACGACGTATTCGCTCCCAGGGCAAACGACGAGATAATCATTCCCTCAATGAGCAGGTGAGGAATGTTCTTCATCAGGTAGTGATCCTTGAACGTACCCGGCTCCGATTCGTCGGCGTTGCAGACAAGGTAGCGGGGTACACCTTCAGGCTTAGCCAGAAAGCTCCATTTCATGCCCATTGGAAAGCCTGCGCCTCCCCGACCACGAACACCCGCCTTTTTCACTTCTTCCACTACGCCTTCGGGCGTCATGGTTTTTATCGCTTTTTCAACGGCCGTGTAGCCGCCCTGTTTCCGGTACACATCGAATGTTTCGATGCCAGGAACGTCAATATGCTCGGTTAATATCTTCTTACCCATAACGAAAGGTTATTTTGACAGCTCTGCGATGATTTCGTCGACGCGCTCATTGGTCAGATGCGTGTAGTACTGCTCGCGAATCTGGAACACTGGTCCCATGCCGCAGGCTGCCAGACATTCTACTTCTTTTACCGTAAACAGCCCATCGGCTGTGGTCTGACCCGCTTCAATGCCGAGTTGCTGCTTCAGGTGCGCGTAAACCTCTTCGCCGCCCATCAGGCAGCAGGGACCGGTGCGGCAATATTCAATTACGTGCTTACCCACCGGGTCAAGGTGATACATCGTGTAAAACGAAGCTACCTCATACACCTCGATTGGCTGAATATCGAGCAGACCGGCTACCATGTTCATCCCTTCGGGACTAGTCCATCCTTCCTGCTCCTGCAAGAGGTGCAGCAGTGGTAACAGCGCTGATTTTTGTTTGCCAGCAGGATAGCGGTCTATAATTTCCTTGGCCAGCGCCATTCGCTCCGGCGAGAATTCAACGTTAGGGTTCGCTTCGGTGGTCATTGGTATTTTTCTACGCGTCTAATTCGCCCGCAATTACATTCAGGCTACTCATGATAACGATGGCATCGGATAGGGTGGTGCCTTTGCACATCTCCGGGAAGGCCTGATAATAAATGAAACTGGGGCGGCGGAAGTGAAGCCGGTAGGGTGCCCGACCACCATCACTGATGAGGTAAAAGCCTAACTCGCCGTTTCCCCCCTCTACCGCATGATAGACCTCGCCAACCGGTGCGTCGATCTCACCCATCACGATCTTGAAATGGTAGATCAGGGCTTCCATATTTTTGTAAACCTCCTGCTTTGGGGGCAGGTAGTACTCAGGTGCATCGGCATAATAGGGGCCGTCTGGTAGTTTGTCGAGCGCCTGCTCAACAATCCGCAGACTCTGCCAGATTTCTTCGTTCCGCACCATAAACCGGTCATACGTATCACCGCTTTCACCGACTGGAATTTCAAACTCGAAATCTTCGTATGACGAGTAGGGGTTCATCACCCGTACATCGTAGTCAATACCGGCGGCCCGGAGGTTTGGCCCCGTAAAGCCATAGCTTAAGGCCCGTTCGCCCGTGATAGGCCCTACGTCAACAACGCGGTCCATGAAGATGCGGTTGCGGTTGAAGAGTTTTTCAAACTCGCGCATCACCGGCGGAAAATCCTTTAGGAACTTACGAATTTTACGGATGGCCTCGGGCGATAAATCCCGTTCCATACCGCCAATCCGGCCCATGTTGGTCGTCAGGCGGGCCCCGCACATCTCCTCGTAGATTTCGTAGATATGCTCACGTTCTTCGAACAGGTACAGGAAGCCGGTGAAAGCGCCCGTATCTACACCCAGGATACCGTTGCAGATGAGGTGATCCGAAATTCGGGCCAGCTCCATCATAATTACCCGGATATAGTCGGCGCGTTTCGGCGTTTGCACACCCAGCAACTTCTCCACGGTCATCATCCAGCCGAGGTTGTTGATCGGCGACGAACAGTAGTTCATCCGATCGGTGAGCGTCGTGATCTGGTAGAAGGGCCGGCGTTCGGCGATTTTTTCAAATGCCCGGTGGATATAGCCAATCGTCTGCTCACCCGATACAATTTTTTCGCCATCCATTTGCAGGATGTTCTGAAAAATTCCGTGGGTAGCCGGGTGGGTTGGTCCCAGGTTCAGCGTCGTCAGTTCATTAACGTACTGAATGGGCCCCTCCGGGGTTGCCGGGGTATTACGGGCTCCAACGGCATCTATACTAAGATCTTCTGTGGTCATGGTAAAAAAGTTTACCGTTTTCAGTTATCTGTCTTCGGTTGCTGACGCGTATTTGTTCATCGTCCAAACAACGCGTCAATTTTATCTTCCCGCGTACCGTCCTCTAATGGGTACTGTTTGCGCATGGGAAAATAATCCATTTCTTCCATGTTCAGAATCCGCGTCAGGTTGGGATGCCCGTCGAACAGAATGCCAAAGAAATCAAAGGTTTCACGCTCCATCCAGTTGGCCGATGCGTAGAGCACTGTCATGCTGGGGATGTGCAGGTCTGCTTCAGACAGGAATACTTTAATACGTACCCGGAAATTCTGAACCAGGCTATGGGCATGGTAAACAACGCAGAATTCCCGGCCCGGCTCGTCGGGATAATGAACCCCCGTTATGTCGGTCAGGAAATTGATCTGGTACGTTTTGTGGTCTTTCAAATAGAGCAGAATAGGGACGATCTGCTCCCGGTCTGCCGATAGCGTAAGCAGGCCATACGGCTCGTCGAAATCATAGACAGTAGAGCCAAACTGCTTAATCAGGTCTTCGGCTACGGCCTGGTTTGTGAGCATAACAGATGGTGGGTTTTAATAAAGAAACACGGAGTGCCTACTGAATGCCATACGAATTCAGCAGCAACTGGTACTCTTCCGTGTTGCGGCGGCGGGTCGATTCGTTACGGGCCATTTCCTGGATCTCCATCAGTCCGTCGATCACCTGCTCGGGCCGGGGTGGGCAACCGGGAATGTATACGTCGACGGGAATAATACGGTCAATACCCTGTAACACACTATAGGTATCAAAAATACCTCCGCTGCTGGCGCAGGCACCCATAGCAATCACCCAGCGGGGCTCGGCCATTTGCAGGTAAACCTGTTTCACGATTGGTGCCATTTTTTTGGCAATCGTGCCCATCACCATCAGCAGGTCGGCCTGCCGGGGTGAGAAACTGGGGCGTTCAGAGCCAAAACGGGCAAAATCGTAGTGTGAGGCCATTGAGGCCATAAATTCAATGCCACAGCAAGAGGTAGCAAACGGTAATGGCCAGAGCGAATTAGCCCGGGCCATACCAACAACTTTATCGAGTGAAGTGGCAAAAAATCCCGAGCCTTCGTGGCCTTCGGGAGCCTCTACCATCTTAACAGATGAGGACATAGTCTTTTTTGTTCGAAGGTGATAGGCCTGTGTTCAGATTACTGATGCCGAAACCCGCCTATGCACATTTTGTTTATTCCCAATTCAAAACCCCCTTCCGGATCACGTAATAGAAACCAGCCAGAAGCAGCCCCATAAACAGGATCATCTGAATGAATCCGGTTGTTCCTAGCTTCAGAAAGTTAACAGCCCAGGGGTACAAAAAGATTACTTCTACGTCGAATAAAACGAAGAGAATAGCGATCAGGAAATATTTGATCGAAATTGGAGCGCGGGCGTCGCCCTGTGCCGGAATGCCACACTCGAAGGGAGCGTCCTTCTTTTCACTGTGCCGCTTTGGGCCAATACTATGGGTAACAATCATCGTGGTGATGATGAACCCGAGAGCCAGGGCCAACTGAACGAAGATAGGTATGTAGTCGGACGGTAAATACGATGTTGTGTTCATGAATTGAACGGGCTTTAAACTGACTGCAAGTTAACTATAAAATGGCCTCACTGGATAATAAGCACTCGTCTTGCCACATTGAATCCGACCGTTTTAAGGCGCACCATATACTGACCCGGCGTGAGGCCGGATACATTGATGAGTTTCCGTTCATTGAACGTGGGCACTCGGGTTGAGTACACTAATTGGCCCGCCAGGGTATGTATTGTCAGGTCGACGTTCTGGAGGGTTTCAATGGTTTCTATGGCCAGGTAGCCGTTTGAAACTGGGTTCGGGTAAACAGTCAACCCTTCTGAGTCGTCGGGCGAGACAAACTGAATCTCATTCGAAAAATTAGAATAACACGTCAGGTTGGCGGCTCCAGGGAGCGTAAACGTTGTTTTGGCACGGGCTGAGTAAGATCCCGTAAGCACGGCTTTGGCGATGGAACCGTTCTGATTATTGAGGAATGTTGTACCACGTCGCCAATCAAACTGGTCATTATTAGGGAAGCCCGGTACCGAGGCCTGCAACGTGAAAATGCCAATTTTCTCTGCAATCGGGGTAACAAGCTTGGGCCGCACGGTTAACGTAATTCCTGGCGAGTTGGCCGAGCGGCAGCCGTATGTGTTCATCGCTCTTACGCTGTAGGTGCCAGGGTTGGCCACTTTAAGTGTCCGCTGATTAAGGCCGGTACTCCATTGGGCTACACTCTGAGTGCCCACAGCAGCCACTAGCGTCAAGACAGAGTCGGCGCAGATTTGTTGCTGAGCGGTGGCTACTGCGGTGCCCTGATTGGCGACCGAAACAGTGGGAATGACTGGTTGTATGGGAGCGCGTACATCGATCTTTGGCGAAAGAAACGTGTTCCCTGAGGCATCCTTCAGCGTCGCTTCATATTGCCCCGGTTGCGTTACCGTCAGTGTACGGCCTGTTTGCCCCGTACGCCATGTGTAACTGCTATAGCCCGATGGCAGATTGATGGTGAGGCTGTTATCAGAAGGGCCGCAGGCAACGGTTGCTACCGGCTGCGGAGAAGGCAGCAGCGGTATAGCACTGGAAAAAAACACGGGACTCATGCTCTGATACCAGGCCTGGGCCAGCTGAATAAGCCCTTCACCCGAGAAGTGAACCCCATCGGGGCGGTTAGGCTGAATGTTATCGGTGAAGGGGCCAGCATACACGTTATTGTTGAATGAGTTGATAATGTCGGTCTGCCCACCCGTTACTTTATCACTGTTGGAAAAGATGAACGGACATTTGTCTCTACATGCCTGATCGCCGTTACAATTTTGGTAGCATGTTCCGTCACCCTGACTGGCTCTTGAAGCCCGGGCCAATACCCAGGCAGGATACCGTTTTGTATCAGTTCGGGTTTTATCGACCAGACTCTGGAGCAACCGTCTGTATTCTTCACGTTCGAGAAAGAGCGGGATGTTATCTGTCTCTCCCTGATGCCACAGAATGGCCCTAAGACCCTGAAGTGAGCAATAATAGCGGAGTGCGATACGCAGGTTACCATAGGGCATGCCTTTCGGAAAATTTTCATAGGGTGTTCCTAAGGCGAAAATATTCTTGGCTGTTTTATCATCGAAGCTCTCAATCCAGTTACGAATTGTGGTGCCTGCCCAGGCGGTGTTGATAAACAAAACAGGGACGTTATACTGCTGAGCCAGCAAATCGCCGAGCCGCCCCCAGCACCAGGCCCCCTGACCCCGCATGCCAATTATTGATGTTGCGCTTAATTGCTCAAAAACGGGTAGGGGAGGGTCTTCAAGCGAGTTGGCTGCCGTGTTGTTGTAGCTTACACAGTTTACCCGGTCATCGGCCGCTCCAACGGCCCCAAAATCAAGAAATCCCTGTGCATTCGACTGGCCGGTAATAATGAACACTTCACCGATTCCCACTTTCCGAACGACATCGTTGGCTACTACGGCGCCATTGTAGAACGCCTGTACCTCCAGCCGATACCATCCGCCAGTGCCTTTTATCTGGCCCTGAAACACACCACCTTGTACCGACCGTTGCAGGGTTCTCCAGTTGGTATTGATTCCCTGACCGGCTACTTCGGCCAACAGACGTACCTGAAGGCTGTCGACAGGCTGGTAATAGGAGCCCGACAGGTAGATGGTACTCGTATTGTCGTTGTCTCGCTGGAAAATGGCTCTGGTTTCGGGGTACGATATTTTTATGCCGGTCGGTACTGTCTGAGCCAGGGCCGGAGAAATAAACAGGCAAGCTACGAGTCCGTAAAAAAGCCAGCGACTAGGTGTACTGTTCATAAAGTAGTTGAGGGGTAATACTGAACTGCATACTTACCCCGGTTAATTCATAGACAATAAATTCTATGAATTACAAATTTAACATCTTCAGCCGGTGATTACTACAGGCCAATCTGTATGCGTTTCGTCACCCTTGTGCTTCCGGTTTGGATGGCAATGATATAGGGGCCTGGAGCAAGTATCGACAACAAGAGTTGCTGCCGCTGAGCAATGTGCGAAGGAGTGGTTTGATAAACCTGCTGTCCGGTGAGTGTATAAACAGTAATAACGGCGTTATCTAGATCTATTAGCGTTTCGATCAGGAAATTACCAGTAGGGCTGGGGTTTGGGTAAACGCTTATGCCTTGGTTATCAGCAGACAATGCATAATTATAACCATTGGAAGGAAGGGACAGACAGACCACCGTGGGTGAGTAGGTGATGGCCGTCCGCACGCTGTACGTGCCAGTCTGCGTTACGCGAAGCTGCGCCGTTGCCGCGTTCAGCGAATCAGCGTCACGTTTCCAGTAATAGCGTTCGTTAGCGGGTGCGCCGCTCGCTTCCAGCAAATACGTGCCAATCTGGGTGAGTTCGGGCGCCTGAGGTCGGGGGCGGGTAGTTGTGACAATGGGTGAGCTCTCGGGCGACACGCAGCCGTTGGCATCCCGAACGCGGGCGGTGTAGTTCCCTGCTTGCCGAACCACCAGGTTCTGCGTTGAATCACTCGTTGACCAAAGGGAACGAAGAGTAGAGTTGGTTCGCAGGGTCAGACTTGCTCCTTCGCAGAACGTTACTGGGCCTTGAGCCGTAATTGAAGGCGCGGGTGGTAACGGATTCACCAGAACAGTGATTACGTTTGATTCAGCCGATTCACAATTAAACTGGTTGCGGGTACGCACCGAATAATTGCCGGACTGATTGACGCCAATACTACGGGTAGTTTGCCCTGTGTTCCATTTGTAACTGGCTTCGGCGGTTGAACTGAGGGTGACCGATTGGTTGGCGCAGAACGTAGTGGAGCCGCTGGCTGTGAGTCGCGGCGTTTCGGGCAGTGGATTGACGGCTACTGATACAACTGCCGATGGTAAGGATACGCAACCATTAGCGTCGGAGACTGTAAGCGAGAAGCTGCCACTCTGCGTCACCATGATGCGTTGGGTTTGTGCCCCATTGTTCCAGTTATAAGCCAGCGCCGGACTTGCCGTGAGCGTTGTGTTCTCACCCTGACAAAGGTTCACAGGCCGATCGCTGACTACAGTGGGTGTTGCAGGAAGCGGATTTACCGTCACGTTGATCGCCCCGGAAGGCTGCGAGAAACAATTGAACTCGTTGCGGGTCCGTATTGAATAGCTGCCCGATTGTTTTACCAAAATGTTTTGGGTGGTTTGTCCGCTATTCCACTGATAGGCCAGACCGGGGGTAGACGTTAGCGTTACCGATTCGTTTGCGCAAAAGGTGGTCTTCCCATTAGCCGTTAACTGGGGCGTTTCCGGAATCGGATTGACCACAATCGTGATCACATTGGACGGGGCCGATACACAGCCAATCTCGTCTGCAATTGTGAGCGAATAGCTGCCTGACTCGGTTACCGTCAGGCGCGGCGTACGGGAACCGTTGCTCCAGTTGTAAACCGCCGCCGTCGCGTTTGTTACAGACAGCACGGTGTTTTCTCCCCGGCAGAGCGTCGTAGGCCGTTCGCTGTTGATGATCGGCGTAACAGGGATGGGATTTACGGTTACTGGAACAACATTGGACGGGGCCGACGGACAGTTGAACTCATTACGGGTACGTACCGTGTAGTTACCCGACTTGGCTACGGTAATGCTTTGGCTCGTTTGCCCGTTGCTCCACTCGTACACAGGTGCCGGACTGGAGTTGAGCGTTATCGGTGTTTCATTAGCGCAATACGCGGTACGTCCTGTATAGCTAATGGTAAGCGAGGCAGGACTAGGATTAATTGTTGCATTGATAACCGCCGAAGGGGGAGACTCACAGCCATTTTCGTCGGCTACAATTAAGGAGTAACTGCCCGTTTGCCCCACCGTAATACGCTGGGTGCGGTCTCCGTTACTCCATCGGTAATTGGCCGCCGGGCTGGCTAACAGGGTTGTGTTATTCCCCTGGCAGGATGTAAGTGGCCCTTCGGCAGTTATTGTGGGAGTGGCAGGCAGTGGATTGATGGAAACGTTGATGGTGTTTGACGTAAACGTGCATCCAGTTGCGTCTTTTATCGAAACAGAAAAAGTGCCGGTGCTGGTCACAGTGATCGTTTTACTGGTCTGTCCGTTGCTCCACACAAAATTCTGGTCGGCACTGGTCGTAAGGTTTACCTTACCTGTCTGGCAGAATCTGGTCGGTCCGTCGGCCTGAATGCTGGGAGCAGCAGTACTGGTAAGCACTGGTGTGTAATGAAGGTTACCCAGCGCATCTTTCACCTTAGCCCGTACGGTGCTACCCGCCTGCTTGGTAATCGTCTTGCCCGTTTCGCCGGATTCCCAGAAGGCCTGCGGATAGTTTGTTACGGTATAGGTTACGGTATTGTTGCCCGCGCAGGCAACAGTTACTGTTGGTGCCGGTGCTGCACTGATCGGGATGGCTTTGGTGAAAAAATCGTTCGACAGGCTGGCGTCCCAGGCCGCGGCTACTTCGAGGAGGCCCTGATTATCAAAATGGCTATTATCGAATAAAGGAGCACGGGAACGGGGGATTTGAATGACATCCGTAGTTGGCCCGGCAAAAACATTCGGTCCACTGGCAATAACCTGATTTTGAGCGGCAATTACTTGCTGACCAACTTGATAGGGGTCGGTATAAGAAGCGCGTGCTATTGCCCAGGGTACGTTTTGACCAAAATCACTCCTGGTTTGCTTAATTACTGTTTGAAGGCGGTCAACGTATTGAGCGGTGGTTGTTCCGAATTGACTATCAGCTTCGCCCTGCTGCCAGAGAATGGCCCGCACCCCAAACATGTTCGCATAATTCTGCAAAGCAAGCTTCAAGGGGAAGTAAGGATGCTTGGGTTCGTAATAAGCAGGAATATAGTCGCTTAATGTTCGATCGCCAGTTGCTGTTTCAGCCCAGTTTCTGACCGACGTGCCCGTAAAAGCGGCACTGAAGAATAGGACGGGCACGTTTAGGCGGGCAGCTATCAGATCGCCCAGCCTTCCCAGAAACCAGGAGCCAATTCCTCTCGGCGATACATTGTTGGCAGCATCTAAATGAGAAAACACCGGAAAAGGCGCATCATTTGGGTATTGAGAAGGGTCATAGCGATAATTTACGGCATTGACCCGGTCATCCTGCGCTGGATCACCATCACGCCGCACCTCTCCGGCGTTGGACTGGCCGGCAATAATGAACACTTCACCAACCCCAACCCGTTCGATCGTTTGTTGGCCAACCTCCTGGTTGTCGCGCATTAAACGTACCGATAAATCATACCAGCCACCCTGCATTGGCAGGGCTCCGGTGAATACCCCACCTTGTGGATTGTTTACGATCGTTTGCCAGTCTGTGGATGTACCCTGTCCATTCCGTGCTACTGCCCGTGCTTCGACCCGGGTAATGTTGGTCGAGTACGTACCTGTGATACTAACCGAGGCGCTATTACCTGTATTACGCTGAAATACTGCCCGGGTAACCGGAAATGAAACCTGAAGTTGAGCGAAGCCACTGAGAGTACAGAAAAGGCATAAAGTTAAGGTGCAACTGAATAAGAATTGTTTCATGAGTAACGTGAGTGCATTGGTCAGGCACAGTCCAGAGAGGAGGTATGCTTGTCTGAAAGTTACGTTTGCCCGAAGCATAGATGTAACTCGTAAAAAGTTACATCTCAGGGCTGCTTGTCGGGCGTAGTAAGCGTTTTCCAGAGTAAATCTTTCAGGTCCATAAGACCATACTGTTGAACTGACGAAATAAGCACAGTTGGTAGATTAACAGGTGTATTAGTTCGTATTTGGTCTAATATCTCTTTATCGGCTAGATCTACTTTCGTAATAGCCAGAACTCTGGATTTATCGGCCAGCTCGGGGTTAAAGGCTACCAGTTCGTTTGCCAGAATCTGGTACTCACCTGCAATATCTTCACTGGTGGCTGGTATTAGAAAGAGCAAAACGGAATTTCGCTCAATATGACGCAGAAAGCGTAACCCAAGGCCTTTCCCCTGCGATGCTCCTTCAATTATGCCGGGAATGTCAGCAATAACAAACGACTTGTAATCGCGGTAAGCCACCACCCCCAGATTGGGCACCAGGGTAGTGAATGGGTAATCGGCTATTTCAGGGCGTGCGGCTGACAAGACAGACAAAAGCGTTGATTTACCCGCATTCGGGAAACCAACCAGTCCTACGTCGGCCAGTAGCTTTAGCTCCAGAACAATCCATTCCTCGCGCCCTGGTTCGCCAGGCTGAGAATGATACGGGGCTTGCTGCGTAGATGACTTGAAATGGGTGTTACCCAGGCCACCTCGCCCACCGGGGAGCAAAATAATCTCCTGGCCGTCTTCGGTGAGTTCGGCCATGACTTCATTCGTTTCGGCATGGCGGGCAATGGTACCTAAGGGCACTTCAATGTAAATGTCTTCTCCTTCTGCACCTGTTCGGCGGCCACCTTCGCCGCCCTTACCTGACTCTGCCTTGATATGTTTCTGGTATTTTAGGTGTAGCAAAGTCCATAGCTGCGCGTTAGCTTTCAAGATGATGTGTCCTCCGCGTCCGCCATCGCCGCCATCCGGGCCACCTTTAGGTACGTGTTTCTCGCGCCGAAAGTGCAAAGACCCCGCCCCGCCATGCCCTGAACGGCAGTTGATTTTAACGTAATCAATAAAGTTGGATGAAGCCATGTGGGTCTGATAGCCGCCTGAAGCGGGTTGTTAGGTGAGCTGTGCCTGCTGAATTTTCTGGCAGATCAGCTCGAAAATGTCATCAATGGTACCAACACCACTAATGGCTGCGTACTTACCCTGTTGGGCATAATGCTGGGCAACTGGCATTGTTTCTTTGTTATAGACGCTTACGCGCCGACGGGCCGTTGCTTCGTCTTTATCATCGGGTCGCCCCGAGGTTTCGCCCCTTTTCAGTAACCGCCTGATCAATTCTTCTTCATCAACAACCAGGGCAACCATGGTAGTGATTCCCGTGCCGTGCTGTAGAAGAAGGGCATCTAATGCTTCGGCCTGTTTAACGGTGCGTGGAAAGCCATCGAAGATAAATCCGGCAGCCTGCTGATTATCCGTAAGTTTGGCTTCTATCATGCCAATCACCACTTCGTCAGGCACCAGCAGGCCCTGGTCCATCAATGACTTTGCCCGCAGGCCCAGCTCTGTGCCGGCGGCAATCTGAGACCGCAGCAGATCACCCGTTGAGAGGTGAACGAGCTGATACTTCTGAATTAATTTTTCACTTTGTGTGCCTTTACCGGCACCCGGTGGACCGAACAGTACAAGATTGAGCATACGGCTACTTAGGGGGATGCTAGGTTGCGTTTGAAAAAAGCAACGGCGACAAATTTACAAAACGAAAGGGCGCGGACAAACCTGCCCGCGCCCTGCGTATAAACTGATTACCAACTATTACTTAGCTGACCCTTTTCTTTGGGGCTGGTTTTGCCGCTGGCTTCGCCTGTTTTGAGGGTGTTGCCGGTGCCGGTGGATTCAGGAAATCCTTGGCATCCTTATCATTGGGGTCCAGTTCAAGAACCTTGTTTGCGTAATCTCTCGCTTTAGCATCATCCTTCTTGGCGATACTATTCTGAATCAGGTACCGGTAGGCCGTAATCAGGTACTTCCGGTTCTGTTCACGCGTAGTAGCGCCCGTCTCTGGATTAGCCTGGGCGGCAATTGCCTGTTCGATAAATTTCTCGTAGAGGGGCACAGGGGCTCCACTGGCCAAAGCTGCCTCACGACCGCTGGCAAAATAATTCGATTGTGCTCGGTAGTAATACGCCAGTGGGTAAGGTGTACCAATTTTCTCCGCATTTTCGGCCAGACGGGCAAACGCCGTATCTGCCTGCATAAACGCTTTTTGCCGCTCTACCCGCTGCTGCGCCGTATCGGCGATCATTTTGGGAACCTGCAGACCGTAGTTGTAGTAAGACAGACCCAGCTTGAGGTAATCGTTATTGCTTGGCTTATCGTCTTTGGCAATCGCTTCGCGCAGGTACGTGGCTGCTTGGTCATACCGCTTGGCCGCATAATACCGGTCAGCCACCTCTTTGTAGAGGTTTTCAGTCGTGTCCAGTGGTGCCGCCTTCAGTAAGTTCACAATGCTCAACGAATCGCCTTCTGGAGTACCGAGTTGTGCCTGCGCACGGCCCAGATATTTATAATCGTCAGCGATTACTTTCTGCGGGGCTGAGCTAATAAACTTGCCGAGCGATTGAACAGCTACATCGTTGTGGCCCAGGGCGAAGTTCGACCAGCCCGTCATACGGTCAATAATCGGGTCTTTAACCTGGCCTTTCAGCTTGTCAAGGTAGTCAAGCGATTTCTGGTGCTCACCAGCCAGGAAGTAATACTTCGCCACATTGAGCAGCAACTCAGGATCTTTCGTACCGCTTTTCTGTACGTACGTATCGTAAATACCTGACGCTTTTTTATAAGCTCTTGAACCAACGAGTGCATCGGCATATGACCGATAGGTAGGGGCAAACTCAGGGTCAGAGGCAAGCGCTTTCTCAAAAAAATCCTGAGCCAGCTTATATTGCTTGCTGCGCAGATACAACTGACCAATCTTAGCATTAGCCTCTGCTTTGACCGTATTGTTCGATGCCGCTGCCACAGGACCGTCAATTACTTCTTCATACCGGCTAACGGCTGGCCCACCTTCATTCCGCAGGGTATAGGCATCGCCCATCGCCATCGGAATCTCGTAGTTCTGATTCTTCTTGTCTAACGCTTTAGCGCGCTCCAGGAATTCAATGGCACGGGCCGGGTCATTGGCACCCTGATCACCTTCAAACATGGTATAGATCTCACCTGCGCGGAAGAGCACGTCTCCGTTCTTGCCTTTAGTGGCAGCAACGGCTTCGTCTGTCTTCGCTTTGGCCGTGGCCAGGTCTTTCTTGGTAAGGGCTACCGCAGCCAGACCAACATTATTGAGCTGATTCTTAGGGTCAGCCGCTACTCCTTTTTCAAAGGCCGCTTTAGCTTCATCGGGCTTGCCTGTTTTCAGCAGGAAATAACCCAGATAAAACTGATTGTCGCCATTCGGAGCCGCTGACGCCAATTGCCTGAACGTTTGCTCCGCCTTTGGGATACGCTCGGCTTCAAGGTCTTTCAGACCTGTTTTGATGTCCTGAGCGGTGGCCGGAATCAACGTTGCCGCACCTAAGAATAAGGCTGCCAGCAGGGCTTTTTTTGGTTGGTTCATTCGCATTCGTAGGTTGATAAAAAAAACGAAGGGTTACTTTATTCTTCAAACAAACCGCAAAAGTAAAAAATTGCGTCTAAACAGAAAAAAACATCTGTTTATCTGAAGCGCACTTCCCTATTGTAAGGTACCTGGGGCCAAAGGCCTAATTTTTCAATCAGCAGGCTGCCCGCATCCCGAATCAGGTAATTGGTAAGCCCACTACCCAAACCAGGATGAGCTTCGCGACTCAAAATGTACACATCACGGCGCAGTGGGTAATCTTTCAACCCTAGAGCCTGCTGAAAAGGCTGGAAATAATCAGCCCGTGAACCTGGGTTTTCTTTTTCAGAAAGCCCTACAACCCGAATGTCTTTCGACAACTCTGCCGATACCGGCCCATCCCCATCACTAATCCAGTTGACACCAATAAAGCCGATGGCATCTGGATGTTGACGAACGTACGCTATTACCCCACGATTTGAACCAGCAGTGGAAATTCGTAGCCCATCAAGCTTTTTCACGCCGAACCTGTTCAACATGTAATCAAGGTTGCTTGAATTGGGATTATCGAATACCAATGTAACGGGACTTGACTGGTTACCCCCCGTTAACTGCGACCAACGGGTAATTTGTTTAGTAAATAGACCCTGTAACTCATTCATCGTCATCATTGAGTCGGTGTTAGCCTTATTGATGAGCAACGCTACCCCATCTGTTGCAATGCGGGTGGCCGAGCCAATAATCCTGTGCTGGTCAAGCCCTCGTTGTTCGTTGGCAGTAAGTTTGCGCGAGACAATGCAGATTCGGGCTTTGTCATCGAGCATTAGACGAATTGCCTCCCGCTCTGGTTTAAAGACCAGCTCAAATTTTGTTCGGGGGTATAGCAGTTGGTAGGTTCTGGTTATTTCTTCGGTTAGCGGCTGGTACGACTCGTCAGCGGCAACCGTAATCTGTCCCTGCGACGGACT
Organism: uncultured Cytophagales bacterium; assembly: GCA_963750355.1. GTDB lineage: Bacteria > Bacteroidota > Bacteroidia > Cytophagales > Spirosomataceae > Fibrella. The sequence continues at coordinate 326,508 of CAVVQL010000001.1, forward strand.
GTCTAATTTCTTATCCTCCTTGCAGCCCGACAGGGCAACACCAAGTGCAAAGAAGCTGGCAAAGAGGCGTGTGCGTGTGACCACTCGTATGGGCAGGCGAAAAGACAGAGAAACCGCTGCCTGTACATCCATTAGATGCCCTGACAACGGTTTTTCCATAATATTATTGATGAACAAAGCATGGCAGGCTACGGCTCACGAAACTGTTGAATGGCCCGGAAACCCCTGAAGGCACCATAGACAAGTAACAGGATAGCCAGTGCATAGCGGAGAGGCCCTTCTAAAAGAGCAATCCCAAAAGACTGAGAGGAGGCGATCAGTGCGATGCCTCCTCCCAAATATGCAACCGATGCCAAGACCGACAGGTAGAGTCGGAGTGTTTCGGCAAGACGATTAGCGTCGCGGTTCATGCTTACTCTAACTGGAAGCTGATAGGCAGGTTGTATTTCACCCGAACCGGACGTCCTGACTGCTTGCCTGGCTTCCATCTTGGCATTGATTTAACCACCCGAATGGCTTCTTCATCAGTACCAAAACCAAGGCCTTTCAGAACCTGTGCATCCGTGATAGAGCCATCTGTGTTCACCGTGAAGCTGACAAACACCTTACCCGAAATGTTGGCCCGCGATGCGGCAGCCGGGTACTTGATGTTTTTACCCAACCAGGCGTACATGGCTGCCTGACCACCAATAAATTCCGGGTTCTGTTCTACCACAGTGAAGACCTCATCCTCTTTTGGGGCGGGGGCTTCAACTACTACTTCGGCTTTCGAGGGGGCAGCAGTTGCTTCTGGTGCGGCAATAACTTCTTCGGCGTTGGGGTCACCTTCCTGCGTTTTCTCTGCAGCAACGGCCTCTTTCAGTTCCTCAACGGCAGGAGGTGGCGTTTCTTCAGGTACTTCTTCATCAGGCTTTACCTCCGGCGGCAGGAACTTAACCGTATTCACCTTCGGCAGTTCAACCGGTGGTGGCGGTGGCGGTGGCGGTTCGTTCGGATCTATTGGTGGCGGTGGAAGCTTCATCAAATCCACCTCTACCATCGCTTCCTGTTTTTGCTCCGGCGTCAAAATATCGAGCAGCGTTGGCGCAAACAGGGCTAAAGCAGTAATGGCCGAACCGATGATAAGCGCGCGGGTAACAACCGCCGGGTAACCCTTCCGAAGGGCATAGGCACCATAGGCCTTATTCCGGTTTGCGAACACGATATCATCGAGTGTCGGCTGGTTTGGAGTTTCTGCCATGGCTTTAAATCTCTAATTTAACTTTGTCTTTCAGCAGCGCTTTCTCGTCAGGCGTCAACACATCAACCAGCGCATAGCGTTTGATTTTAATGATAGCCATCTCATCCAGCACATCTACCATGTTTTTGTAGGTAGACTCTTTTGTGGGCTTCAGCACCACCACAAACTTATCGGCGGGTACTGTAGCAGCACTCTCCTGAATGGCTTTGCGCAGGTCGTAGCCCATTGAAACGGTTTTTACTTCCGGGTCTTCAGTTGCCGCTTTGCCCATGATGTAATGAGCTTTGTTGTCTTTACCCAGGAAAACCGTCATTACGTTGGATGCCTTCAACGGCTCCGTCTCTTCTTGTTTTGTTTTATCCGGTACGTTCAGCGTCATCGAAGATGGTTTGCTGAGGGTGGTAGCCAGAATGAAGAAGGTAATGAGCAGGAACCCAAGGTCAACCATGGGCGTCATATCGACGCGGGTTGATGCCTTCTTGGACCGTACCTTACCACCATCATGCTTACCACCACCTCCACCGGTGTTAATTTCTGACATGAGAAAAAAGGTTTAAGTGTTTGACTATTTGTGTGTTTGTTTCATTGATGCCTTTTGGCCTTAAATTCCATACGAACTCATGCTGGAAGGCAGTACACTGACAGACACACAAACAGGGCAAACAGCGATTCTGTTAATCTGCTTTCCAGCCGGCCGGAGGAGCTTCCGTACCGGTAATCAGGTTAAACTTGTTGATATTCTGCGCCTGAAGCGTAGACAGTACGGTCTTAAAACTCGAGAACTTAGCCAGGTTATCACCTTTGAGCGCGATCCGGAGTTTATTGTTGGCCTTACGGCTGTTATATACCCAGTCTTTCAGCTCGTTAGTTGGGCCTGCACCAGTAGAATCGGTTGGGATACCTGGTTGCTTAACTTTAGCTTGCTGCTCTTTCGAGAGATTTAGATAGGATTTCAGTTGCGCAATCGGGAGTCCGAAGTTGCTCATCAGCGCAAACTCTTTCTTCTCCTTATCGGTGAACGTGATTCCTTTAGCAGTCGCTACGTACTCGAGCATCGCGATCCGCGTTGGCTGTCCGTCGATACCGAAATAAACCTTTCCTTCTTTATCGAGGGCAATGGTCATGATGTCTGCATCAGGCACCTTGATCGACGAAATCGACGAAGGTGTTTCAATAGCAGCAGCGTCCTGCGACCTGAACTGGGCGGTTAGAATGAAGAAGGTGAGCAGCAGGAAGGCTACGTCACACATTGCTGTCATATCGACCGACGAACTGGCCCGTTTAACTTTAACTTTTGGCATTGATTTAGTCCGTTAAGGGTTAGCCCGCCCTGACCAGGCGGGCTAACCCGGGTTAACTAACGTGGGTAATCGGCTTAGTAGTGCGCAGCAAAGTTCTGCTGGATGCTCAGGCCGATTTCATCGATGTTGTACGTCAGCGTATCAATGCGGCTCGTGAAGTACGAGTACATGATCGTGGCAATAGCCGCTGTACCGATACCAATGGCCGTGTTTACCAGGGCTTCAGAGATACCGGTCGACAGGGCACCCGTGTCAGGCTGGCCAGTTGCGCCCATGGCAGCAAAGGCACGAATCATACCCAATACAGTTCCAAGCAGAGCAATCAGGGTAGAAACCGACGCCAGCGTAGCAATAATGGTCAGGTTCTTTTCCAGCATTGGCAGCTCCAGGGTAGTGGCTTCTTCTACTTCTTTTTGCAGAGCAACCAGTTTTTGCTCTTTGTTAAGCGAAGGGTCGGTAGACAACTGCTGGTATTTCAGCAGGGCCGTCTTCACAACGTTACCGATCGAGCCTTTCTGCCGGTCACACTCGGCGATAGCAGCTGCAACTTCATTGCGGTCCAGTTGAGCTTTCACTTTGCGAACGAATTCATCGATAGAGCCTGATCCGTTGGCGCGGCCAATGGTGATAAAACGCTCGATCGAGAACACAAACACACAAAGAAAGCAAGTGAACAGGATAGGTACGATAAAACCACCAGCATATACGGTTCCAAAATAATCGCCGGGGAGGGGTAATTTGGTATTATCGCCATCCTGGAAGTGCTTACCGTCGCCGAAAATGAAATGGAAAACCAATTCAGCGATGATGAACAGAATCGGGATAACAAAAACTGGGTTCAAACCACCTGACGATTTCTTCGGTGCGGCTGCCTTAGCGGGTGCGGGGGTTGCAGATTGTGTCTTCATTGAACTGTGTACTGTTGGGGTTGAATTGAAAGTTAGGTTTTGAACGTAAAAAAAGTGAAAATTTTACAACTATGGCGTTTCGGAGAATAAAATTCCGGCAAAGCACACCAAACACGCTTACAAATCTACGTTTTTTCTGTCCATATACGGATACGCTTTTATTGTAAAAAAATCGCGTATTGTAATTTTCCTACTAATTCATAGGACAAAACCTGTTGGTAAAAGGGCCAATCTATACACTTTATAGATTGACTGTCAGCGCAGTGAAGAGATGAGACAACTTGAAAAAAAGAGGACAGTTGATTGCACTTTTGGGGGAGCACGTCGTTGCATAATCGAATTGGTTCTTGCCAATTAGGTCGGTTGGCTTTGATTTTCAATAGATGCAGCCCGTTGCCTCATTGCACAATACCCTGCCAAATTTCTTTTTCAAGCCCAACCCCAGGCTAGGCCACGCTGCCTTGACTGCGCCGCTTATCGGCGGTTGGTGACCATCTTTTGCGTTTTAATCAACCCGTAAGGCGTCGGCCCGAACAGCCGCCTGCCCGCCTCGAACGATGCAGTATGAGCTAGGCCCCCGAGTCAGGGGCCTAGCTCATACTGAAAATCTTCGCTAACAGAACGTGCTAGGCTACAGCAACAGGCTCTTTGCGCTTCTTGCCACCCCGCCGCGCAGTGTGCGTTGTATTTCGATTAAAGAAACGGTAGATAATCGGGAAAATGAGCAGGGTGAGTATAGTGGCCGTGATGAGTCCGCCAATTACGACGATGGCCAGGGGCTTCTGCGTTTCAGAGCCAATGCCGCTACTTACTGCTGCGGGCAGCAAACCAATAGCCGCCATCATGGCTGTCATGACCACCGGCCGGATGCGTGATTGTACGCCTTCTGAAATAGCCTGATCGAGCGTCATGCCAGCGGTTAGGTTAGCGTTGAAGACAGAGATCAGGATAACGCCGTTCTGCACGCAGATGCCGAAGAGGGCGATGAACCCAACGCCCGCCGAAATGCCGAAGATGGTACCGGTAGCATGCAGCGCCAGGATGCCTCCAATGAGCGCAAAGGGCACGTTGAGCAGAACCAGCCCCGCATCTTTAGCATTGCCAAACAATACGAACAGGATCACGAAGATGGCCATCAAACTCAGCGGAACTACCTGCCCCAGCCGTTTCGAGGCACGCACCTGATTCTCGAATTCACCGGTCCATTCGGGTTCATATCCTTTCTCGAACTTAACTTTTTCGCGTACCCGCTGCTGAGCATCGGCGATTGTACTGCCGAGGTCGCGCTCACGCACTGAAAACTTTACCCCAATGAACCGTTTGTTTTTGTCTCGATACACGAAGGCCGGACCCGTTAATGTTTTGATGGTTGAAATTTCCTTCAGCGGAATCTTATCGCCCCGAATAGTGGGCACCATCAGCAAACCAATATCTTCTTCATTTTTGCGGTAATCGGGCAGGTAGCGAACCCGGATGTCGAACCGGCGTTCGCCTTCGTAGAGCTGTGTTGCGGTCTTGCCCCCAATTGCCATTTCGATAACGGCTTCGGCATCGCCCACGCGAACGCCATAGAAGGCCATCTTTTGCTTATCGACGTAAATGCTCAGCTCAGGTTGGCCCACGTTTCGCAGAATACCCACGTCTTTAATACCCGGCACGTCACGAATGGCCTCGATAACCTCATTGGCGTACTTGTCCAGTTCGGCAAGGTCGCTGCCAAATATCTTCACGGCGTTACTGGCATTCATGCCTGCTACGGCCTCCGCCACGTTGTCGATGATCGGCTGTGAATAGTTGTAGTTGATGCCCTGAAACTGCTTCAGCTTAGCGTCCATCTCCTCGATCAGCCCATCGGTGGTGATTTTTCGGGCCCATTCTTTTTGGGGCTTCAGGTTCACCTGCATCTGCACATAGTAGAACCCAGACGGGTCGGTACCATCGTTCGATCGGCCTGTTTGTGACAAAACCCCCCGCACCTCCGGAAACTCCATCAGCTTGCTGCGCAGGGTATGTACCATTTTCACCGTCTCACCGAGCGATGAACTCATCGGTAGTTTAGCTTCTACCCACAAGGCACCTTCGTTCAACTGAGGCAGGAATTCCGTTCCCAGCAGGGTAGCCGACCCAAAGCTGAGGCCCATGAACAAGAGCGCAGCCAGTATACTCGTCCGCTTATGGGCGTAGGTCCAGGTAAAGCCCCGCGTGATGCTCCGATTGAAGAAGTTAACGATGAAGTTATTTTTCTCCCTCACATTTTTGTTGAGCAACATCGAGCAGAGCACCGGTACCAGTGTCAGCGTGAAGATGAGCGCGCCCAGCAGGGCGAAACCCAGGGTCCAGGCGAGTGGGCTAAACATTTTACCTTCTACTTTCTCGAATGAGAAGATGGGAAGCAGGGCGGTGATGATAATGAGCTTCGAGAAAAAGACCGCCTTGCCCAGTTCAGTGCCGGTTTTGCGAATGAGGCCCAGCTTAGCCAGCCTGTTGAACCGCTCCATACCGACCTTATGCGCTTTATGGTCCAGCACCACAAAAATGCCTTCAACCATAACTACGGCTCCGTCGATGATAATGCCAAAATCGATTGCGCCCATAGAGAGCAGGTTCGCCGACATACCCCGCAGGCGCATGCACAGAAACGCGAACAGAAGCGCCAGCGGAATAATGATGCTGACGATGACCGTGGTGCGCCAGTCGGCCATGAACAGAAACACGATGACCGTTACGAACAGAATACCCTCGGCAAGGTTGTGCAACACCGTTTCGGTACAGAACCTCATCAGGTTGTCGCGGTCATAGAATGTGACCATCTTGACATCGTCAGGCAGGACCTTCTCGTTGAGCTCCGCGATCTTTTCCTTCACCCGCCCCAGCACTTCTGATGGGTTCTCGCCTTTTCGCTGCACAATGATGCCTTCTACCACATCGTCGCTCTTGTCAAGGCCTACCTGACCAACCCTGGGCTGATTCGATTCGATAACTTCGGCTACGTCGCGCACCAGTACGGGTAACCCACCCTGCTCATCAACGATGATGTTGTTGATATCATCGATGTTGTTCAAGAGGCCGATACCGCGCACCACGTAGGCCTGTCCGTTTTTCTCGATTACGTCACCACCAACGTTCAGGTTATTCTGGGTAACAGCGTTATACACCTCCGAGGGGGTTATGCCATACTTCTGCAACAGCGACGGGTTAACACTGACCTCGTAGGTCTTTTCCCGACCGCCGAAGGCCACAATATCGGCCACGCCGGCTACGGCCCGTAACTGCCGGTCGATTACCCAGTTCTGGATGGTCAGTAGCTCGCGAGTGTCGCGGGTAGGCGATTTTAGCGTATATCGGAATATTTCGCCGGTGGGTCCATAGGGAGGCTGAATATCAGGCTCTACGCCTTCGGGCAATGATACGGTGCGAAGGAGGTTATTGACCTGTTGCCGGGCAAAGAAATCTTCGACATCATCTTCAAAGATGATCTTCATGACCGATAGCCCGAACATGGTGATCGAGCGTACGTTGGTCTTACGCTGCACCGAGTTCATTGCCACTTCGATGGGCACCGTAACAAATCGCTCTACCTCTTCGGCACTGCGGCCATTCCATTCCGTTACAACAATAATTTGCGTGTTTGTAACATCCGGGAAAGCCTCAATGGGGGTTTTGAGGTAACTGATGACCCCGGCTACGGTAAGCGCGCCAACCATGAAAAACACGAAAAAGCGGTTTTTCAGGGAAAACGTAAGGATCGACTTGATGAAATTATTCATGGCTCATGCTGAGCGAAAAATTGGTAAAGCGAATGCGTGAACGGGTTTGCGGGCTATTCGCTTCCTGAGCCCCGACACCCTTCACACGTTACACTCTTTATTTAGTCATTTAGCGCGTCGTAAATCAATAACTGCGATTGGGTGATCACCTTGTCGCCGGGTAGTAATCCACTGCGGATATAGGCAACGTCGCCCAGGGTGCGGTAAACCTGCACTTCCCTCGTGTCGATATGCTGCCGGTCGTGGTAAACCATCACAAACTGCTTGTTCTTGTCGAAAATCAGCGCGCGGGAAGGAACAGTTGGCATTGAACCCCCTTCCTCGAAAGCCAGGATAACAGTGGCGTTCATTCCGGGCTTGAGTTTCAGTTGCTCGTTGGCCAGCCGAATCCGTACCTGCATGGTTTTAGTGGCCGGATCAAGCACGTTGTAGATCTTATCCACCGTACCCCGGAACACCTTGTCTGGGTAGCTGAGGGTGCGAATCTGGGCGGGCAACCCGAGGTGTACAAGCCCGATATTAGACTCGTTAACATTCGCCATTATCCAGACTTCGTTCAGTTGGGAGATCGTAAAAACGGCGTTGGCATCATCGGAGCGGAGCTGCATACCCCGGTTGATGTTCTTCTCCAGCACGTAGCCCGAAATGGGGGCCTTCACCGTCGACTGCGATTTGGTATCGGCTCCATAAATTTGTAGAACCTCCCGTAAACGAGCCAATTCGGCCTGTTCACGCTCAACCTCTTTACGGGCGGCAACAACATCGCGCTCTGAGCTTAACTTGTCCGCAAAGAGGTCCTGAGCTACCTGTAGGTTCTTCTGCGCTAGCCGAAGTTCGGCCTGTGCCTGCGCCAGTTCACTGTTATAGCCAGCTACTTCACTCGACTGAATCACCGCCAATGTCTGGCCTTTTGTAACGTAATCGCCAAGTTCGGCCCTTACGTCGCGAACATTACCGCCTACGAGGGGAAATACCCTGATTAGTCGGTTTTCATCGGGTACTACACGGCCTATTAGCCGAAGCTCACTACGAATAGGTAGGGATTTTACTGCTTCCATCTGTAGGCGGCCGACCATGGTATCGGTTAGATAAAAAGCTGTTTTAGGGGCTTCGGTAGTCATTTTTTGCTCTTTGGAGCAGGCGGCCAGCGCCAGAGCAACAAGCAGGAAAGTTGGTTTCATGGGTTACGGTTACTTAAACAGGTCAATGCCTATTACGTAGGTGAGTTGTTCGTAAGCAGTGATGCGGTCGGCTCGCAGCCGATTGAGTTGACGGACGTTTTCGAGGTTCGTTTCAAAAAGATCCACAAACTCAATCAATGAAATGTTACCCTTCTCGAAATTTCGCAACACATTCTGACTCAGTTCGTCAAACTGACCCGCGAAACCGGGATCGATGCTTCGGAAAGCGGCGTTGGTTTGCTGAATCTGTTCCAGCGATGCCCGTACTTCATTTTCAATGATTGATTGCTGATTGCGTTGGCCCAGTCGCAGGTATTGACCCTGAGCAATTGCCGACCGTATGTTTCCCTGATTGCGGTTAAAAACGGGGAGATCCATGCCAACCGTCAGGCCAAAATAATTGGTCACGTAGCTGGCATTCTGGTCGTAGAGGCCACCTACCCGCAGGTCGGGCCGGGCCAGCGCCTTTTGCAAACTAACATTGGCGTCGGCCTGTTGAATGGCCACTGCGCTCCCCTGCAAGTCGGGCCGGTTGTCGAAGGCAAATGCCACTGCGTTCTGCAAGGTGGGTAGCGGTCGGTTATACCGTGCCGTATCGCTTACAGACAGTAGAGGTCGTATTGTTTGCGCTGTTTGAAGCAGAATGCGCAGATCCCGCTGCTGATCGATCAACTGGTTTTGCAACTCCAGCTGATCGTTGGTTAGCTGGAGCAACAGCGCTTTCAGACGGACTAGTTCTTTGAGCGAAACGTTGGTTTTGGCGTACTGTCGTTCAAAAGCCGCTATCGTTTCGGTCAACCGGGTACGCCGCTGAGCGTATACCTGAAGGGTATTTGACGTAAAGAAAACGGAGTAAAACCGGCTGTGTACATCGAAACGCAGGGTGCGCAGTAGGTCGGCAAACTGTAGCTCTGTCAGGCGGGCCTGTTGCGTGGCTACTGCTACCCGTTTACTCCGTTTTCCGGCCAGCAGAACCGTTTGCTGAATGGACAGCGCTTTTTGGCCATTTGGGCCAACATCAAACGCCTGACGAAGGGTTGGATTAAACGCATTAAATTCTAAAGAGACCGTGGGATTTTCGTAGAGCTGGGCCTGGGCTATCTGCGCCTGGGCGGCGTCTATTTGATACCGCCCGGCCAACGCCTGAAGATTATGCCGGATAAACAGACTATCAGCCTGAAACAGCGTTAGTGCCAGCGTGTCCTGTGCTGCTGCTGTCGTTGAAGCAACTGTTATAGCCGCCCCTAAAAGCAGGGCGATTACTTTATCAATCATGTTACGGAGGAAAACTTATTTACTCTACTAGAGTACTTTACAAATTTAGTTGGCAGCATGTCCGATTTGAGTTAATAAACCTTAAAAACGGCGTTGCCCATTCGTACAATTACGCTGTTAGAATAGATCGATATCGACTTGCAAATATCTAATTATGTAGCCGAACATCTGATTAAAAGATAGTTAAGACGTGAACAGTGGGTTAGGTAATTGGTATTAAGTTCAGGTTAATGATAACTCAACTATGAAGAAGGGATTCAGCTGTTTGTTGATACTTAGCGGATTTTTGGTCGGTAACACAGCCGTCTGGGCGCAGGCGTCGTATTTCAACGTACCTGAGTCAGACGTAGCTAAGACGCATAAAATCAACATTCAACAGCAGTTCAACATTCAGGATTACTACCGCTCGCTGACGACCATCGATTATGGACTGGGCAGGGATTGGGAAATAGGCGCTAACCTGCTCAATCTGGATTATTACCCGCAGAGCCGACATGTGCTTCGTAACGATTCAACCAGCGAACGGGCATACTCGCCACTGCTGATGCTGAACGCCCAGAAGATTGTCAAACTACCCCACCAATTCCATATCGGCATTGGCGGACAGGGGGGCTACAATCTAACGCCCGATAAAACTCAGCGCCGGTTTGTGGGCTATGGGTATGTCAACCTGAACAAGTCGTTCTATCAGGATCACTACAAACTAACGGTCGGCGCGTATACGGGGCATGTCCGGTATCTTGGTAACGGGCCGCAACTCGGGTTTCAGGCTGGTTTTGATGCGGGGCTATTTTATGAAAAATTTCATGTGCTGGCCGACTGGATTTCGGGTCAGCACGATGTCGGCCAGTTGGTTATAGGGTGCGGTGTATACCTAACAAAAAATCTGCCTCTGGCCCTTGGCTGGCAGCGTAGTAATCAGGATGGTTCATCAGCTCTGGTTGTTCAACTGACTTACACGCCCGATTGAAGGGCAGCCTAAACGGGGTCAGGTTACCTCGTAGATAATAAGCCAATTGAATGGTGATGAGAGTGGCTACGTCGCCTTATTTTTAGTCGTGTCGTTTTTTGCAATCGTGAGGGAGCAGTACCCCCTTTTGTGGTAACCTTACTTTATTTTAGTCTATATTGCTCTTATATTGACTAAATCCGTTGTTCATGAAAGGTCGCCTACTCGTTCAGCTTTCTCTGTTACCTACACTCGCCTGCCTCTTGCACATGCCACTCAGGGCACAAAATGCCGCGTGGCAGATTGTAGGGCAAAACATCAACCCCGCCAACTACTACGGTATCACGGTTGCCAACGGCATGATAGGCCTGGTATCGTCGCCTGAGCCAATGAAAGTAAAAGACGTGGTGCTCAACGGGGCTTTCGACACCTATGGCCGCGGGCGCGTGTCGAACATTTTGAAGGTGTTCAACTTCGCCAACATGAACCTCGACGTTGACGGGCAGCGAATTGATCAGCGCAACATTGCCAACTACCGCCAAACGCTCGACATGCAGAAGGCCGCCCTGACCACCACTTTCGATTACAGGGATAAAGTCAGTGTCAGACAGACCGTGCTGGCCTTACGCCATTTGCCTTTTTCGGCCCTGACCCAGGTAGAAATCACCGCGAAAAAAGACTGCGAAATCAGTCCGATGTCCGTACTCGAATCGCCCGAGAACCTCAAGGAGGTAAAGAATTTCTACTCAGAGATTGACCGGCCCCACGTAACCATTCGCTTATTGACATCGGTAGCTAAAAGCCCCACTGGCCGGCATACCGTAGCGGCGTCGACCTCGTTTCTGTTTGAGGAGCCACATGGGCAGGAACCCGATGTGATTCACGAAGACTGGGACTACAACATGCACCTGGCCAAGTTTAAGAAGCAGTTGAAAGCAGGGCAGACGTACCGGTTCAGCGTGGTTGGTTCGGTGTCGTCAACGGCACACACGGCCGACCCGTATAATGAAGCCGAACGCCTGACCATCTTTGCCGCGCTGGAACGTACGCCACGGCTATTGAACCGCCACAACGCCGAATGGGATAAACTCTGGCAGTCAGACATTGTCATCGACGGGGATCCCGACGCGCAACGGGCCGTTCGCCAGGCCTTGTATCACTTATATTCATTTGCCCGCGAGGGAACAGCCTACAGCCTGTCGCCGATGGGGTTGTCGGGGCTGGGTTACAACGGTCACGTCTTCTGGGATACCGAACTGTGGATGTACCCTCCGCTGGTCATGCTAAAGCCCGAATTAGCCAAGTCACTCTTAGAATACCGGTATGAGCGCATGGCCATGGCCCGGCAAAATGCCTTCAGTCACGGCTATGCCGGGGTTATGTTTCCCTGGGAGTCAGACGCCGATGGGCAGGAAGCCACGCCGGTATGGGCGCTGACAGGGCCCTTTCAGCACCATATTACCGGTTGTGTAGGCTGGGCTTTCTGGACGTATTATCAGGTAACGAAGGATAAAGAATGGCTACGTACCCGTGGCTATCCCATGCTGAAAGAAGTAGCCGAATTCTGGGTAAGCCGGGTTGAGAAAGGTACTGACGGCCTCTACCACATCAACAATGTGATTGGGTCGAACGAATGGCAGGAGAATATTGACGATAATGCCTTCACAAACGGCATGGCAAAAACGGTGCTGGGCATGGCCACCAAAGCAGCGCAGGAGCTGGGGATTACCCCCAACCCCCAGTGGGCTACGGTAGCCGCCGCCATTCCGATTCTTACATTCCCCGACGGGACAACCAAAGAAAACCGTACCTACGACGGCGTCACCATTAAACAGGCTGATGCAAACCTGCTGGCATATCCGCTGAAGATTGTGACCGACGAAGCTAAAATTCGGAAAGACCTGGCTTACTACGCACCACGGTACTCGCCCGAAGGCCCCGCTATGGGTTGGTCGGTACTGTCTACCCTCTACACGCGACTGGGTGATCCTGAGAAAGGATATGAATGGTTTGTGAGGAGTTATAAGCCTAATGAGGTGCCTCCGTTTGGCGTGCTGTCTGAAACGGCAGGTGGCACCAACCCCTACTTTGCAACGGGTGCGGGGGGGATGTTACAGGCGGTTATTAGTGGCTTTGGCGGCGTCGATATTACAGACGCGGGTATTGGCCAGCTGAAAAGTAAGCTGCCTAAAAAATGGAAGTCGTTAACGATTAAAGGGGTGGGGGCAGATCATAGAACGATAACGGTGAACTAAACGAATTGGCGGCTACGTGACTTTGTGTGCGTAGCTGTCAACTTCTTATTTCCACTGTATGGCCAAAACCCCTTCTGCCTTTGCGAAGCTGGTAGTATCTGTCAGAACCGCTTTGTCGCTGAGGGCGCTGTAAATTAGCTTGATTGCCTGCTCAATTCGTTTCCAGCCTTCTTCACTCCGAAGGTTGATACCCGCCATTGTGCGATTGTTATCGGCCAGCAGGGTTAAATACGACATTGCTCCGACAGTGATAGCCGAAATGGCTTCGTAATCAACAGCATCGACAAACGAAAACTGGTTAATCAATCGGGTAATTTCTTCATCCTGCACCTCACTGGCTATCTGGGCGATAGGATCATTCTCTATAAAGTTGGCCTTCAGCAATTCACGGCTAGCCACATTAACACGAAACCGCCGGAATAACTGAGTTAGCTGCCGATGCCATAGTCGGCTTAATTCCTCTTCGTTGTTAGGACGCAACTGTTCCAGTACGGGTTCAGTGAAAGTAGGGTATAACCGCCCCATGCGTACATAATGAGCAACGAGCCCCTCCATTCCTCCGAAATACCGATAAATCAATACTTTGCTAACGCCCGCCCGTTCGGCAACGCGGTTTACACCAACTGCCTGCAAGCCACGTTCTGCCAGTACTTCTTCAAAGGCATCAATGATGCGTCGAGTTGTCTGGGCACGGTTTCTCCTGATTTTATCCATAAGTCTGTTTAAGAGGGTCTTTTGTAACTCTGACGCACCTTATTCGGTTAAGTCACAAGTAACTGTTTTTTTAATTGGTAACTGTTTAGATAGTCCACTGGAATCGGCCCTGAAGTACGTTAGCTAACTGCTCAACGACTTTATACTGGTGCTTGCGTATGGTGGAGACAAAACCAGCAATACGGGCATAGGTAGCTCCACCAGCTTCGGCTCGAAAGCCGCCAACTACCAGTCGGTCCAGCAGATCGCGGCCTCTGGTTTTTGGCGCGGCCCTTTCGGGGATTACCCGCCGCAGTGTACCAACTAATAAGATCGGGCTTTCGACCCTCTTGTTCGGCTGGGGCGGGTTTGACGGGCTTCTTCTGGAGGCTGTCGGTAGCGGGTGGCTTGCTAGAATTGGTGGAGTTTCGGGGTAGCCGCGCGTCGAGGTCAGCATTCTGGGCTCGAAGCTGTTTATTTTCCGCTTGCAGTTGGCTAATGAGTGCCTCTAAGCTTTGTATTTTGGCTAGCAGCTCCTCCATGGTTTATGCTCCTACAAATCCCATACCTAAACCGTCACTTTAATGCGATAAGGTGGTAAACAGGGGCTCAGAAAGCTTTTTTTAATTGCTTGTAAATAAGCAATGTCAGTGGGGTTTAACCCACAAACTCAGTGCCAGGGTCGCCTCTACGTCACCATTTGTTTCTTTAATCCATCGACTGATGAGGACTGCGGTGTTAGGATAAGGGCATTTTCATGGCTTCCTGTGGCTGCTTTTTATCGGCAGGTAGAAGCGGGATTAAAATTATAACCGATGTACCCTTCTCATGCTCAGTTTGCCACTGAATGACTCCCTTGAGCATGGCTACCCGCGATTCGATATTGCCAATGCCCAAGCCCTGCCGAACGCGTTCATAGTCGAAGCCCTGTCCGTTATCGGCATAGGTTAAAAAAATTCGGTTTTCCCGATACCGACACGTGATGTCTATCTGAGTGGCATTGGCATGTTTCAGGGTATTGTTAAGAAGCTCCTGAACAATCCGGTAGAGCATAATTTCTGTGTTGCTGGTGAGGCGCGTCAGATTAATGTCGAGGTTCATGTAAGCCTGAATGGCACCAGTAGCATTGATCCGGTCGAGTAATTCTTCGAGTGCAGGGCCAAAACCGTATTGTTCCAGGGTGCGCGGATTCAACTCCCGTAGCAGGTCGCGCACATCGCTGATGGTATCGTTTATAATTACGTTGATGGCATTCCGTAAGGTACGTGGTGCTTCGTCATCACCCAGGTAATGGGCAATCTGCGACGTATAAAGCTTCAGCGTGGCCAGCTGGGTACCAATCTCGTCATGTAAGTCCTGAGCAATGTCTCGTTTCACCTGTTCCTGTATATCATAGGCCAGGCGAAGTTGCTCCGCCTGTTGTTCTCGGAGAAGGTTCTCGCGCCTTTTTACCAGGAGTAGGAAGCCCCAGCTCACCAGTGACAAGACCAACAGAATAAACGGAATTGTGCGCCAGAAGGGCTGATCAATCTCAATCGTCAAGCGGTGAATCTGATAACTCCACTGGCCATCGTTGTTGGCTGTTCGAACCGCCAGCTCATATTTTCCCGGTGGCACGTTGGCGTACCGGACATAGGTTTTTTCGCCTGCCTCTACCCAGTCCTGATCGTAGTTACTCAGCTTATACGCGTACCGGTTATGGGTGTTGCTGAGATAATCTATCGCGGCAAATTCGAGTGAGAACGTATTCTGTGCATAGTCAAGCTTCAGGTCCGATTCATTCAGAACAGCGTCTGTAACGTAGGGCGCATCATTGACAAGTAGATTGTACAGATGAACCGCCGGGTTGGACCGGGCCATGCGGTACAGACCGGGTTGACAACTGTTGAACCCATTGACGCCGCCAAACAGCAGGGTGCCGTCCTGAGTCCGATACAGGGCATTTCCATTGAACTCCAGCCCCTGAAGCCCATCGGCCATGCCAAAATTTTTGATCTGTGCAGTCTCAACATCAAGGCGCGATATACCCCGGTTGGTACTCATCCAGAGGTTGTTCCTGTCGTCGGATAAGACCCCATAAATGAAGGAGTTTGCCAGCCCATCCCGTTGAGTGTATAACCGCATCCTGTTGGTTTGCCGATTGAGCGCCGCCAGGCCACGATCGGTAGAAAACCAGACAGTGTTACGGGCGGGGTCATTATGAATGCGCAACACCGTATAGCCAACCAGGCCCGTCATGACCGGGCGCCAGGGCGCTGCCGACCCAGTGGGCGGAAGCTCGTAACAGAAAACTCCATTGAGGTATGTACCCACCCAAAGACGCCGGGTGGGGGTTTCCCAATACAAGGAGAATATGTTCTGGTTGGCCAACTCAGGGCGCCGCTGCCAATGTCTTTTGGCCAGACTTAGCTGAAAAATACCTTCTTCGGTGGCCGCCACCAGCGTATCGGCACTGAGGGCAACCATATCTCTGGCGAAGTTTTCGCCAATACCAGTCTGACGGGCAGAACCGGCAGGAAAGGCCAGTAAGTCAAACGATTCGTTGCGCGGATGAAACAGATAGGCGCCGCCAATAGTACCGACCCACATGCGTTTATACGGGTCGACGTACAAGCGTTTAATGGGGTTGTGCAACGGAAAATTACTGCGGGGCGCGGTTGTCAGATAATTCCGAAGAACCCGCCACGATGTTTGGTCAAGTACGTTGATACCGGCCTCCGTACCTACCCACACTGGTGGTTTCGCGAGTGCTTTATCCGCCGGGGTGACGGCAAATTCAGCGAAGCCCCGGATAACAAAGCTGCTTAATCGCTGATCGTCGGAGAGCCGACCGGACTGGTAGTTTTTTGACATGCCGCCGAATGAGAATAGCTCCGGCACCAGCTTGGCCAGCCCGTCAGGATCTACATTGGCCCAGATAATACCCTGGTTATCAATGTATATCTTGTTGATCTCGAACTGGTTGATGGTTAGCGTATTGTTCGATGGCGTATCGATGGTACCAAATTGACGAATATGCTTGTCGAAATAGAAAATACCCTGCTGTTGTGTACCCACCCAGAGCCGCCCCTGCTGGTCTTCGGCCAGACTATAAATGGGCCCTAGTTTGGCGGTTTTTAGCGTACCATAGGTGTCGGCAGTGCGTGCCTTGTAATCAAAGCGGATCAGGCTGTTTGCCGTGCCGATCCAGACAATATTATCAGCATCGATGTGAAAGGAAAAAACTGTTTCCGGGCGGCCAAATGTGTTGTCATGATGGTTACTGAAATAGCGGTACAGCTTTTTCTCCTGTAGGTTATACCGTAGCAGGCCGGTAGGCGCGTGTAGCCATACATCACCGTTCGGAGTCCGGGTGGTTGAACTTTGAAGATCGTATTCCTGCTTCGGCTTTAAATCGGGATGGATAACCCGTTTTCGCCTGGTGTGGTAGTCTACAGAAACAAGCCCTTCGTTATCACTTAAATACAGCAACTCCTTATCATCGGCGAAAAAGGGGAGTGTACGGGAGGGAGCCGGTTTAACGCCTGGTTTGGGTGACGACGTATAAAAGCAGGTAAACTGGTCTTTCCAGCGATCATATCGGTTCAGTCCTTCTTCGGTGCCTATCCAGATAGTGCCCTCTTTATCTTCAACGATGCCAAAAATATTTACGCCCCGAATGCTGCCCGACCGCCGGTTGTTGGGGCGGTAGGTCAGGAACCGATGACCGTCGTAGCAGTTAAGGCCATCCTGCGTACCGAACCACATGAAGCCACGCGAATCTTTAAGGATAAAATAGACCGATCCCTGGGTGAGGCCATCGGTCACACTGATGTGGTCGATCCGAAAACGGGCAGGAGAGAGTGGCGTATTGGCCAGAGCAGGGCCATACAGCACCAACAGACTACAGAAGGCTATAGCCCGGCACCGTGATAGACACGTAGCTAGTACTCTCATCGCTCAGGCTATTAACTGACTGTTAATGAACCGAATTATACGGAAAAAAAATAGTAAAGACAGCCTGTAGGCTATTTTTAACAATAAGGCAAAGCAGCTTACAAAATCAGGTGTAGTCAACAAAAAAAGCCTTTGATCTCAAAGGCTTTCTGGAATAGACTATTGGCGCACTTGAAACTAGCTTTTCAACGCAGCGTAGTGCTTATAAAAGTACGGGATGGTTTCAATGCCCTTATAGAAATTAAACAGACCGTAGCTTTCATTAGGGGAGTGCAGTGCATCGGCATCAAGGCCAAAGCCCATCAGAATGCTTTTAATCCCTAGCTCTCTTTCAAAAAGGGCCACAATGGGAATACTCCCCCCGCCCCGGGTTGGAATGGGCTTTTTACCCCATGCTTCTTCAAATGCCCGGCTGGCTGCCTCAAATTCAATTGAGTCGGTGGGGGTCACGTACGGAAAACCGCCATGATGAGGGGTTACTTTAACCGATACCGAAGCAGGCGCAATTGATGCGAAATGGGTTGCGAACAGGGCCGTGATCTCGTCGGGCGTTTGGTGAGGTACCAAACGCATACTGATTTTAGCCGAAGCTTTCGAGGGGAGTACCGTCTTGGCGCCTTCGCCCGTATAACCGCCCCAGATACCGTTTACGTCCAGAGTGGGCCGAATCGACGTTCGTTCGTTGGTTGAGTAGCCCGCTTCGCCAAACACGTCGTTGATGCCCAGATCCCGCTTGTACTCGTCGAGGTCGAATGGCGCTTTGGCCAGTTCGGCCCGCTCGGCTTCGGTCAAATCGACTACCGCGTCGTAAAAACCGGGAATCGTAATACGGCCGTCGGCGTCTTTCAGCGAAGCGATCATCTCGCACAGTATATTGACGGGATTCGCTACCCCTCCTCCATATACGCCGGAATGCAGATCGCGGTTAGGCCCGGTTACTTCCACCTCTACGTAGGAGAGGCCCCGCAAGCCCGATTCGAGCGAAGGCACATCGTTGCTGATAATGCTCGTGTCTGAAATCAGGATAACATCGGCGGCGAGTTTTTCCCGGTTTGCCGTTACAAATTCGCCGAGATGGTCTGAGCCAACTTCCTCTTCGCCTTCAATCATCACCTTTACGTTGCAGGGCAGGTTACCAGTAGCCAGCATGGCTTCAAGCGCCTTGATGTGCATGTAAAACTGTCCCTTATCGTCGCAGGCACCCCGCGCATAAATCCGTTCGTTGCGAATCGTTGGCTCAAAAGGTGGCGTATTCCACAACTCGTAGGGATCGGCCGGCTGCACATCGTAGTGCCCATAAACCAGCACGGTCGGTTTCGACGGATCAACTATTTTTTGGGCAAAAACGATGGGGTGCCCCGGCGTTTCAATAACCTCCGCTCCATCCAGGCCGGCATCGTTCAGGCGATCACGAACAAAAGCGGCCGCCCGCTGAATATCTGCTTTAAATGTAGAATCAGCAGAGACAGATGGAATCCGGATCAGATCGAACAACTCGTCGAGGAACCGTTGCTTATTCTCATTGAGGTACGTAGCGAGCATATAGTTGCGAGTCGGGTCTATTCTTTCTTTTTAAGCTTTATCAGAATGGTCCGGCTTTCGTTACCCTGAAGGAGACGGCCAATATTTTTTTTATGCGTAATGACAACGATCAGGAAGATAACAAAGCCGAAAGCAATCAGCAACGGATTTTCCGGCTGTCCGGATACCCGCAATAACAGCAGCACCGGAAAAGCCAGCGCAGCCAGTATTGACCCCAGCGACACGTACTGCGAGGCGATGACAACCAGCAGCCAGACGCCAATGCAAATAGCGGCTACTTCGGGCTTTATGGCCAGGGTCATGCCCAGCAGGGTGGCCACCCCTTTACCGCCACGAAATTGAGCAAAAACAGGAAACAGATGGCCCAACACAGCCAGAAAGCCAAACAGGAGCTGACATCCCAGAATCTCATCGACGGAGAGCGAACCCAGAGCGCTAAGGATGTGCACCAGCGATGCGGCCGCAAACCCTTTCAGCACATCGACGAGCATAACAATGGTGCCGGCCCGTTTGCCTAGTACCCGAAACGTGTTGGTAGCACCGGCATTGCCGCTACCATGCTGGCGAATGTCAATGTTGAAAAAGGCGCGTCCGTACCAAACGGCAGTCGGAATCGATCCTAACAGGTAAGCCAGCAAGGCCGCCGGGGCAATAGATAAGGTCATTATAAAAGCCTTGTAAGAGGCTGTTTTAGATCAGTTTGCTTAGATCTGACCCTAAAATTAGCAAAAAACTGACAAACCTGCTTCTAACGCTATCTACCCTACCGTTAAGTTACCTACTGGATTGGTCGGCTTATTTCCCGCCCGCTACCACTTCGACAAGTTCTTGCCGGGTCAGGTAGGTTTGGGCCATCTGCTGCACATCCTCGACCGTGACCGCCCGAATTCGACTAATGTAGCTGCTGAGGAAATCGACAGGCAGGCCATCAAGCAGAATGAGTTTGTAGCGATCGGCAATCTCGAAGGGGGTATTCAGTGACCCTACGAATTCGCCGGCCATGTAATTCTGTACGGTCAATAACTCATCGGCGGGTACCGGTTCGGTTTGTAGCCGATGAATCTCCTTCCAGATTTCGTCGATCGTTTGCTGGGTAAACTCGCGCTTCACATCCGTTCCGATCAAAAACTGGCCTGCCTCGCGGAACGCACCCACGTTTGACGAAATGCCATAAGTAAACCCTTTGTCTTCGCGAATGTTCTTCATCAATCGCGAACCAAAGTAGCCACCGAGAATCTCGTTCGTCACCAGCATCTTATAAAAGTCGGGGTGATCGCGTTTGAACAGGACGCGCCCCAGCCGGATCGTGGATTGCAGGCTGCCTTCTTTTTCGATCAGATCGGGCGTAACGTCGGTTATGATAGCCGGAGAAGCAGTCGGGTCAACAAGGCTGGCCCGGATAGGGAGCTGCCCCAGTAGTTCATTGATCAGCGCCGTTTCGGCGATGGTTACTTTTCCAGCCAGAAGAACCCGAAAAGGTTGCTGGCGGATATACTGGTTATAAAACGTGACCGCCTCGGAACGCGGTAACGTACCCACCGTGTCGGGATGTTGACTGCGACCGTAGGGGTGATGAAGCCCATACAGTTTCTGCCGGAAGCGAACACTGGCCAGATGGCTCGTTTTCTCGTAGCTGACTTTCAGGTTCTGCAGGGTAATGGTCCGCAGGTCCTCGAATTCTTTTTCCGGGTAGGTGGCCTCGGTTAGCAGTTCGGCAACGAGCGGCAGCACATTGGCGAGGTGTTTAGGCTGGCAATAGACCACCAGACTTCCCCGGTCGAATCCGCTGTTTAGCTCCAGAAAAGCGCCGTAGCTATCAAACGCATCGCTGATCTGGGCCGAGGTGCGCGACGTGGTGCCTTCGGCCAGCATTTTCCAGGCAAAAAAGGAGGTGGCTGGCTGCGTTTCATACCAGGCACCTGCGTCGATATTCACCTCAACGCGCATAACTGGCTGCTGGTCGAAGGCGACGATGTAGAGTGGAGCGCCGTTGCTCAGTTGCTGCGTGTCGACGCTGGCGAGGCGGATATCCTGAACAGGCTGGTAGTCGGGGGCAATAGTACGGTCGAGTGATGTCATCTGGTAATGAAAAACCGGCAACCCACCGTAATGGATTGCCGGTTTTGGAAGCTGCGTGTATCGAAATTAATTGTCGCTTTCAGTGTCTTCAGCAACTCGCTGACTTTTGTTGAAATTGAATAACAACGTTACCCGGAAGGTGTTTGCCAGCGGGCTGCCCGAACGAACAGGAAGCAGGTACGAGAAATCGACGCCCAGCGAAGACAGGCGGGCACCAATACCGGCCGTTGCATATTGCCGACCACCTTTCTCAACCGATTCGGTGAAGTAACCGGCGCGGGCGGCAAACTGGTCATTGTACCAGTATTCTGCCCCAAAAGAGCCGGTAATCTCTTTCAACTCTTCAGCAAAGTCCACTGGGTGCATCGGCAAATGAACCGAACACGGCGCTCAGATAAGGCCGGTTGGGGTTCTGCCCGGATACGATAACTCTCTTGCCGTTGACAATTTGGTAGATAGGCGGTGTTGGCACCATCAGTTTGTTCAGATCAACCGTGAAGTTGAACTTGTTGACCTGATCGGCATGGTAGGTAAACAGGCCACCTAACCGGAAATTGGTTGGGATAAAATACCGTTCGGCACTGCCGTAACTGATTCGGCCACCCAGGTTCGAGATCATCAGGCCATACGCCCAGCTGATGCCTTTTCCGGTTACGTCGTCGCGGATCGAGTTGTTGTAGTAGGCGCTCAGATCAAACGCCGCCGTCGACCCTGCTTCAATGGGTGTTCCCGTAGCAAAGGAAGCCCCACCACCGAGGTTCGAGTTAAGGTACTTTACATTCACACCCATCGAAAAATTACGGGCCAGCCGCTGCGAGAAGCTGGCTGTCAGCGCGTATTCCCGCGAGTTGAACGACCCCGCCGATACACCCTGATTGGTGGTGAAATCGATGGTGCCCAGGTCGAAGTAGAGCAGCGAAAGGCCAACCACCTGATTCTTGTTCAGCTTTTTGTAGCCCGAAAAATAACCATAGTACATATCGCCGATCAGATCGCGCAGCCAGGGGGTATACGATACGGCTGCGCCCGAATTTTGTTTGGCATACACCAGTTTCGAGGGATTCCAGAAGATCGCATTAGCATCCGGGTTGTCGAGGGCTACACCGGCATCGCCCAGCGCACCCGACCGGGCGTCGGGCGTGAAGTTCAGGAAGGGCACCGCCGAGTTGGGCACCCGCTGCACCTGACCGGCCAGATTGGTTAATGAGGTACCCGATGTCTGGGCCAGAACTACTGAGCTTATTACGAGGAAGCCTGCGCTTAGCAGCAAGCTGAAGTACATTCGATTCATAAATCCGTTCTAATGGTCTATCAGTGTATGGCCAACGGGCTTTATTACTGTTGACCGTCAAAATTACAAGGTTCTGGGTGTAGAAAAAAAACGTTTCTATCAGTTGGTAAAAAGTAGCCGACTGCTGGCTTTGGCGCGTTCGCCTGTTTCTGAGTTAGTTAACTCGGCCTGTAAAATATAGATGCCCGTTGCCAGCGGTAAGGTCAGGCGATCATACGATCCGATGGTTAGTGTTTCTGAGCAGTCATAGCATTCACCATGCTGCTCAATCAGGCTCGTGCCACTCATAGATAGTAGTCGCCAGGTCCAGGTAAGTGGCTGACCCGGCCGGTTATGCGTAAGTACCCATTGGCTCTGCTCGCGCACCGGGTTTGGCGCGCCAATCAACCGCTGAATCGCCAGAACCGGTTGTTCGGAGACTACAAATGCCAACGTAGCGTCGGCGGGATTATTGTTGAGGTCATATACCCTTGCCCGTACTACGTAACTTCCCGGAGCCAGATCGCGCAGGGGAAAAACGAATTCCCCCTGTCGGCCGTCAGCCGAGCCCGTGAAATAATCGGCAATGCGCACGGGGGCGGCCTCATCGAGTTGTAGGGTAGGGCCGTGATTGGCGGTAGTCTGCGTGAGGTTAATGCCCGTTTCGTCGGCTACCTGTAGGCGCAACGTCACCGTTGAACCAACGGCCGTTGGCCGTTCGATGGCCGGGTCGGCACTAGCCAGCGTCAGTGTCAGGCTGGGCGGGCGGGTATCGGTCGGCAACGTACCTGATCCGCCGATAAGTAAATTCTGATACCCTCCGGTGGCATCGCTCAGGCTGTCTGCCCGAACGGCGTAGGCGTAGACCCGGCCGAAGCCAAACGCTGGGGCCACATCGGTAGGTACGGTAAAGCTGACCTCGAAACGCCCCTGCTTTACCTCCGCCTGCCCGGCGAACAACAGGCTCTGATAGGCTTTGTACGAATAGGGCTCACTTTCGGTGCCCCTGGTTTTCAGGGTCAATGGCTTGTCATAAACCAGCACCCGCACCTTCCCGGTAAAGTTGCCCGATACCAATGTACTGCTCTGGGGCCGTACTTCGCCCTGAAGGGTAATGCGTTGTCCAGCGCGTAGGGTGTCAATCCGGCTGGGGTTCAGAACCCGATTGTTGAGGTGCGTGAACGTAATGGTCTGTTGCGGATAAGCCAGCCGCATCGACGGATCGCCAAGCAGGGTAAAGTTGCGATTCAATACCCCACTGATGCTGTTATTCTTGGTGTCGCGCATGACATCGCCGAGGCGCGGTAACACGCCTTCAGCCGCCAGGAAAATGGCTTTATAAAAGGCTTCGTTCAATAAATAGTTGGTGTTGGCAAACACAGGGCGCGTGGTGGTCAGCAGGCCAATAGCCCCGCCCGCCCGACTGAGTTGGGCCAGTTCTGCCCCCGATACTACGTTAGGATCGTCGTAGCGGCCAAATTCGCAGGTGGCGGTTACAAACAGCGGCATCCGGCTGTTGGTCCACGAGAGAATATCCTGAATGGTCAGTATCTGTTCCTGCGTCCAGCCTTTTTCGCCCCCATGCCCGGCGTAGTTAATGAGCAGTTGCCCTTCGTCAACAGCCCGGTTAATGGCTTTGTTGACAGTGGGTGCCCGCTCGGTAATCAGTCCCGCCGGTTGGTCGGCCAGCGTAATCGTATCCTGTTCGAACGCATCCAGAAAGAGCCGTTCGGGTCTGAATTCCGGATGCCGGGCCTCAATCAGGGTGGCCAGCCGGTCTTCGTCGTTCTGGTGCGTATTGGCATCGCCATCATCGGCTACCAACAATAGCTTCGTTCGCCAGTCGCCCAGCAGCCGTTTGTCTGAGGCGTATCGAATCAGTTTATCAACCACATTTCTGGCTTCAGCAGGTGACTTAACCGCTAGCCGCCCCACACCCACATCGAGCCGCGTGGTGTCATTACTTGTTTCGGGCCACTCACCTGCCTCATCACTCAGGAAACCAAAATAGTCGTCCGACGAAAAGCTATAGACGGGGTCGAGCGACTCACGGCTTTCGTACGTAGGAACCAGGTTAGCCGTCTGGGCGGGGGTTAGCGACTTGGTCTTACCCCGGTAATCGTACGAAGCGTCACCCATGAGCAACATATAGCGTAGTGTACCCGGCTGTTTCTTCGCAAAGTATCGCGCCGCATCCCGAATGGCCGAGGGGTCAGTTTGTCCCGACGAGAATTCGTTGTACACCTGTGCCGTAGTAGCTATCAGCACGGTTAGCTTGTCGTTCGTACGTCGAAATTGTGCCAGTCGCTCCGCCTCGCCACGCCAGGCTTCAGGGGTGATGAGTAGCAGGTTTGGTGTTTGCTCGGCCCGCAGGTTCTGGTTCGGTATCCGTTTAATTACGGCCGGGGCGGCTATATTCCGGCTGGTGTGCAGGTAAAACGCTGCCGTGTCCTGCGCAGTCCAGGTAGCCTGAGTACCCGCAAGCGTGTAGGCTTGCTGAACGGGCGACATCGGGTCAGACACATCCCAGATAAGTAACTCTCCGTTCGCCTGCCGGGCGGTGTAGCTACCCCGCCCACCATATACCGTTGTGGGTACGTCGTACTGCCGAATTTCGCGTCGGGTTTGTACGGCTACGTAATTCAGGTAAGCCACAGCCCCGCTGCCGCCTTGCTGGTCGTAGGTCAGCGTTAACCGGAGTTCATCAGATGTGTTGGGCAAAACAGCCTGACCCGTTACCGTGCGGGTAGACCCTTTTACGCCAAATCGGTAATTGCTGATTGGATTAAACTCAGCCTTTGCCAGCACCGTATTGCCGTGGGAAACGAGAAAGGAGGAACCAGCCAATGATACACCCACCGCCGAAAGTGTCACGCAGGTAGGAACCCCGGCTAAACGGCCGGGCAGTTGAAACGGCACAAACTGTTGTGGGTAGGTTCCGTAATAATCGCCGACCCAGTCTCGCCCTGAGTTGATCAGATTGGTGGTGTCGTGTTCGTAATACGCGTAATGATCAAAGCTGGTAACGGCTGGAAGCCCCGTTGCTGCACCGGGCTGGCGCGTACCGATCCGTCGGCCCTGATCGGGGCTAATGGTCAGGAAATAGAAGGTGGTGTCTGTGTAGGGATTTAACTGGTGCTGGAACCGCCCGGTCTTTGGGTCGCGCGAAATGGTCTGCGGCCCCTGGGCATAGAAGCGCAGCACGTCACCACTATCAAAACGGCCATCGGCCTCACCACTCACCTGAATGGCATTCTCAAGCAGATCGGTGGGACGGGGCGTGGCATTGGCCTGTGGCAGGGGCGCACCGCCGTTGCCATACAGCCTGAACCTACGCGGGTCGGCCGCACGAAAGGCTGGGTCAAGTGCTGTGAGAGTAGTGTAGTCGAGTTGGTAGATTCCCGTTCCCAGCACCCCAATTTTATACCACGTACCTGATTGCAGGACCGATTGGGCCGAAGTGGAAACGCAAAGACCTGTTACAAACTGCATAATGAACAGGGCCCGTGCCCAGCCAATGGCCGTCGACCGAAAGCGATAGCGACGTTCAGGGTAGTTGTTGTCCATTATCCATTTTTTTATTATGTACTACTCGTCGATGGGGATGACCAGCGCATCGGCCAGTACGACATAAGAGCGACCCGACTGCACCTCTTTACAAACGACACGGGTACGACGTAACTTACCCCTGACGTACCTTTTTTTCTGAAGCTGGAATAGTTGGCCCTCTGCCAGTTGCCGCAGTTCCTGCTGACCAGCTGGCATGTTGTTGAACCTGCTGCCGGTTGTAGCGGCGTAGTGCCTGCATCAACGCAGGCCGGGCCGACGTAGTTGCCGCCGGACGAGCCATGTACTGCCGAAGTTCAACCAGCACATCAGGTGGGAAAATTGCTTCGGTTAGAAGCGGTGCCAGTAGCCGCTGAAATTGCGATTGCCAGACGGGGCCATGCGGTTTGCCAGGGCGTTTATACGTGTGATATACCGCACAATGGGCAACCTCATGCACATAGGTGATCAAAAAAGCGTACGGATTCAGGTCCGCATTGACCGTTATGTACGTAGTGCCATTGGGCAGGGCCCGAAAATCACCAAGCCGGGTTCGGCGGGGCCTGACGATTCGGAAGGCGAACGGAAATTGCTGTTGTAGCTGCTGGCAATAGGAAACGGCCAGTATTGGTATATGTTGAGGAAGGTGGCGGAGCACAGGAAGATAAAAACAGAAAAAGCCCTACGAAAATAGGGCTTTTTCTGAGTTGCTATGTAGCAACGAACTTACTTCGTGGTGTCGGCAGGAGTAACTGCAGTTGAGTCGATCAGGTTGTTGGCAGTCGTGTCTACAAGAACAGCAGTTGAATCAGTGATCGTAGCTTCTTCAGTTTTTGGCTTGCTTTCGCAAGAGGCCAGAGTCAGAACGCTACCTACGAACAGAAGGGCGATAACTTTTTTCATGATAATGTCTTTTGGTTGCTTTGGAGTTTCCGCCACAAAGGTAGACACTACCTTGATAATGTGCAATATAACAGGCCATGTTTTTTCCCAAGACGAACTTGTGTCTTGAAAAAGTACTGTAAGTTATCTGTATAGAGATAAATCAGAATACATCTTCATTCTGTCGTCCCGTTCGCGCTTTGATGCGGTCATACACGCCCGTGCTTCGGAAAGTAAGTAGTTTATGGCCGAAAAAATTGGCCAGAAAGCTAAAGCCCATGCCAACTACGTGAGAGAATTTTTCGCGCCAGAATATGGATAGATGGCCGGAGAGAAACGGATCGGCGATCCACTTGAGCGTGGCGGCAGCAATGCCAACCTGAACTATCCAGGCCACCAGCGCGATAACAAGGAATTTAACGGCTTCGCGGCCAGAGTTACCCGTGCCTTTTGCCGAAAAAGCAAATAATTTGGTTGGAACAAAGCTAACGATAGTCGCTGTCAGGTAGCCCAGTAAGACGCTGGTGTTGAAGCTAAAGTACTCGCGGTAATAAATCTGACTGAAAAAGTTTACCGAAGCACCGAGCAGAGCCGTCAGGAAGAAGGAAAAAAATTCCCGTTGCGCTTTGTATTTCTCTTTTTGCACGATGCTTATCTCGACAGGCTGCACAGTTATTGACTTATTGATTACGGGCATAAAATTACGAAGCACCTTTTTGTACTTTCTCTCAAGCCCGTAACTACTAAGTAAACGGGCCAGTGCGAGAATGGTTAGATTAACCGCTGAAAAAGTCCCGGTACCACACCGAGAATAATGGTCAGTACGGTAGCAGCAATAAGAACAAACCGGTAGAAGGGTGCTACCCGGATGGTTTCAGTTTGGCCTTCCCGGAAATACATGGCGATCACGACCCGGAAGTAATAATAGATACCCACCGCCGACATCAGCACGGCCACCACCAGCAGCCACACCAGCCCTTTATTAACAGCTGTTGAAAAGACCATGAACTTGCCCCAAAAGCCAGCAGTCAAGGGAATACCAGCCAGAGAAAGCATGGCAACGGCCATAATAAAACCGAGGAGCGGATTGTTGCGGGCCAGCCCGTTGAAAGCGTCATAGCTTTCGTCGGGGCGGGTTAGCGTGGTCTGATCACCCACAAACGCTGCGTTTACGGGCCGGTTTTTCACCACCAGCAATAAGATGCCGAACGCTGAAATGGTCGACAACGAGTAGGCAAGCGAATAAAAAGCAATGGCCTCGTTGGATTGCCGGGTTAGCCCTACCAACCCGATAAGCAGATAGCCCGCGTGTGAAATGCTGGAATAGGCCATCATGCGCTTAAAGCTGTTTTGGTAAACAGCCGTGATATTGCCGATTACCAGCGTCAGCACGGTGATAATAGCCAGCACCTGCACCCAGTATGAATAGATGACGCTCGCGTTGAAACAGACGAGTAAGACACGCAGCAAAGCGGCAAAACCGGCTGTCTTCACTACTGTCGACATGAAAGCGGTGAACAGGGTAGGAGCACCATCATATACGTCTGGCGTCCAGAAATGAAACGGAGCGGCTGATACTTTGAATAGCATGCCAATCAAGAGCATAAACATACCGGTGTAAAGCAACAGCGGCGATACTTTGGCGGCTATCATGCTGTTAACGGCGTTGCCAATGCCCGAAATGGTGAATGTGCCGGTAGCGCCGTAGAGTAGGGCTATGCCAAACAGCAAAATGCCGGTAGCAAAAGCGCCCATCAAAAAGTACTTTAGGGCAGCTTCGTTCGAACGCAGGTTCCGCTTATCGCTACCCGTCAATATGTACATGGCGACCGACAGGATTTCGATGCCAACGAACAGCATGAGCAAGTTCTCGTAACCGATCATCATGATGGCCCCAACCAACGAAAACAGCATGATGGCGTAGTATTCGGCAGGCTGCGCGTCTTCATCGTCGATCAGACTGCTGGAAAGGGCCACGATCATAAAGGCCGACAACAGTACGATGCCAATAAAGACCATCGCCAGGTTGTTGATGACCAGCATGTCGTTGAAGTAGACGTACGTTTTGTTCCAGTCGTAGAAGTTGGCCACAGCCGCTACCAGAAGGCAGGCCAGGGTGGCGGGCAGCAAAACGGCCCGCGACTTCAGGAAGCCCAGAAACAGGAGTACAATGCCAGAAATAGAAAGTACAACGATGGGAAACATTTGGTAATTAGTTTAAAAGTCCTCTGTCTTCCGTCTTCAGTTGCGTTGCTCAGGCATGTTGCTGGCCGACGGCAGAGCAACTGAGAACGGAAGACTGAAGACTAAGGACATCATTTAATGTATTGCAACAAGTTGGCGACGGCGGGCTCGGTCAGTTTCAGGAACGAGGCGGGGTAAATGCCCATCCAGAAAACAAAGACGCAGAGCACCAGAAGCGTATAACTTTCCGATCCGCTTAAGTCGGCTACCGCCTCAGTACGGGCATTGGTCATGCCGAACATGCTCTTCTGATACATCCTGAGCATATAGACCGCGCCAAAAATAATGGTCAGACCAGCGGCCAAGCCCAGGTAATGATTATAAGCGTAGACGCCCGCCAGCAGCAGAAATTCACCCACAAACCCGTTTGTCAGGGGAAGGGCCACGCTGCCAAGCAGGATGATCATGAAATAAACCGTCAGGCGGGGGGTGGTGCGGGTAATACCACCCAACTGATCAAGTTGTCGGGTGCCGGTACGTTGCAGGATCAACTCAGCGATAAAGAAGAGGCCAACCACGTTTATGCCGTGGGCCAGCATCTGAATCAAAGCACCCTGTAGACCCATTTCCGAGCGGGAGAAAACCCCGGCGGCCATCAGCCCCACGTGGGAGAAAGACGAATAGGCAATGAGCCGTTTCATGTCGCGCTGCCGAATGGCGATGATCGCTCCGTAGACAATGCCAATAACCGAGAGAATAATGGCCAGCTTACCCCAGCGGTCAACGCCAGCGGGCACCACGGGCAGCAACAGACGGATAAGGCCGTAAACCCCCATTTTCAGCATGATACCCGCCAGCAGCATGGTTGCCGGGGTGGGTGATTCTACATAGGTGTCGGGCTGCCAGGTGTGAAAGGGGAACACCGGCATTTTAACGGCAAACGCAATAAAGAATGCCCAGAACAGCCAGCCCTGTTGTGTGGGATTGAGATTCAGGGCATAAAAATCGGCAATGGCAGCGCTATGCACCCCGTTCGGATTGGTAATGGGCGTATTGGCGTAGAGGTAAACCAGGGCCACCAGCATCAGCAGGCTACCGAATATCGTATAAACGAAGAATTTGAAGGTGACCTTGATGCGGTTCTCGCCGCCCCAAAGCGCGGCCAGGAAATAAATGGGAATGAGGGCGGCCTCGAAGAAGAGATAGAACAGGAATCCGTCGCGGGCTACAAATACACCCATAAGCGCAGCCTGCATGAACAGAATCAGCGCGTAGAATGAATTAGGGCGGTCGTAGGTCTGTTTAAACGTCGACAGCACAATCAGGGGTGTAACCAGCCCTGTCAACGCTACGGGCAGTAGGCTGATCCCGTCAATAGCCCCACTAAACCGAATGCCACCGCTGCCGTCTACGGCGTTGAACAGCCAGGCGTAATCAAAAGCAAACTGAAAATCAGCGTTGGCATTGAAGGTAAAGAAAACATAAGCCGTTAGGGCCAGCTCGCCCAGCGTACCGAACAACGCCACATACCGGGCTGTTTCGCGGGGCGAAAAGAGTACCGCTATGGCCGCTACGATGGGTAAAAGAATCAGGGATAACGTAAGCATGATTAAGTAGCTGTAACGGTTATTTTCCGCCGATAAAGGGGAGAGTAAAGAAGCGAAGCGCAATAATAAGCGTGATACTAAGCACCATCAGCAGGACATACAGGCCGATAGAGCCACTCTGTACCCGCCGCAGGGCTGTTGAACTCCCGCGCACGGCAAAGGCTACCCCACCCACGACGGCGTCGATAGCAAATTCACCAAGACTATAAAATGCATCACCCAAGGCTCGAACAGGGCGGATGACGATGTTTTCGTATAATTCGTCGATGTAGTATTTACCATAAACGACTTGCTGCGGCAACGAGCGTGCTGCCGAGTCAGGTGCCGGTACGGCGGCATTCCGAACGTACATCACGTAGGCACCAATGGCGGCGATAACGGCGATAGCCGCCGATATGCCCATGAGCAGCATTTCGGTGCCATGGTCGAGGGCGTTAGCCTCGAAAATGGCGGGGTTAGCCTGCCGGGCCTCATCGAACAACGGCGACATGAACTCAGCCAGGCGGGCCGAACCACCCAGCACTTCGGGGACATTCAGTAAGCCGCCCAGGGCCGACAGAACTGCCAGTATCATCAGGGGTAAGGTCATGCTCAGCGGCGATTCGTGCAGGTGATGCTTCTGCTCCGACGTACCCCGGAATTCGCCGAAGAAGGTTAGGAACAGCAGGCGGAACATGTAGAAGGAGGTCATCGCCGACCCGACAACGCCCAGCACCCAAAGCACTTTGCTATGCTCGAAGACATGCGCCAAAATCTCATCTTTCGAGAAGAAACCCGCGAAGGGAGGAATACCCGCAATGGCGATCGTGCCGATCAGGAACGTCCAGTAGGTGATGGGTAGCGATTTGCGCAGGCCACCCATATTCCGAATATCCTGCTCGTCAGACATAGCATGAATTACGCTACCGGCACCCAGGAATAGCAGGGCCTTGAAAAACGCGTGCGTAATGACGTGAAACATGCTGGCCGTGTAGGCCGTAGCGCCCAGCCCCATGAACATATAACCCAATTGCGACACGGTCGAGTAGGCCAGCACTTTCTTGATGTCGTTCTGCAACAGGCCAATAGAGGCGGCGAGCAGGGCAGTGGCAATGGCAATACCACCAATAATATCGAGCGTAAGCGGAGCCAGTGAGAACAGCACATTGGCCCGTAACCACCATGTAAATACCCGCCGTCACCATGGTAGCGGCGTGAATCAGGGCCGACACCGGCGTTGGACCGGCCATGGCGTCGGGCAACCAGGTGTAGAGCGGAATCTGCGCCGATTTGCCCATTGCCCCCACAAACAGCAGCAGCGTAATGGCCAGAATCACCTTGTCATTTACCTCCATACCTACGGCCTGCGTAAATACATCGGTGTATTCGACCGAGCCGAAGGTGGCCATGATGGTGAAGATGCCCAGCAGAAAGCCCAGGTCACCAATACGGTTCATGACAAAGGCCTTACGGGCGGCGTTGTTATAGCTCGTGTTGGTGTTCCAGAAGCCAATGAGCAGATACGAACAAAGCCCGACGCCTTCCCAGCCAATGAACATGATCACAAAGTTGGACCCCAGCACCAGGAGCAGCATGAAAAACAGGAACAGGTTCAGGAAAGCCATGAACTTGCCGTACCCTTCGTCATGATGCATGTAGCCAATGCTGTACAGGTGAATCAGCGACCCGATGCCCGTTACAATACTCAGCATCAGCATGGTTAGCTGATCGATCTGGAACGAGAAGTTGATGTGGAAGTTACCCACGCTGATCCAGTCGAAGAGGATCGTCTTTATCACCGCGTTATCGCCCGCCTGAAAGGCTCTCCATAACAGACAGACGCAGATAAACGACAACACCGGACCGGCTAAGCCAACGATACCGACCAGCGAAGTGGGCACCTTGCGGAAACCCAGCCCATTGATGATAAAACCCAGAAGGGGAAGAAGGGGTATTAAAAGACAAAGTAGATCAGTAGACATAAGAACCTGAAGGTTCGAGTGTCAAGCTTCAAGTTTCAGGTTTCAAGTGCGCTGCTAAATCAACAATAGTGTGATAAGCGAAGCACTTGAAACCTGAAACTTGAAGCTTGGCACTCTTTTTACCACTTGAGTTTGTTCAGCACGTCGACATCCGTCGTGCGGAGGTTACGATAAATCATAACAATAATGGCCAGGCCTACTGATACTTCAGCGGCGGCAACGGCCATGATAAAGAAAACGAATACTTGCCCCGCCGGATCAGAGCGGTACGATGAGAAGGCGATGAGAAGGGTGTTTACGGCGTTGAGCATCAGCTCGACCGACATGAATATAACGATGGCATTGCGGCGGGTCAGCACACCGATGATGCCGATGACAAACAGAGCGGTGCTGAAGATAAGGTAATAATTCAGGGGTATCTGCTGGATTACTTCCGGAATGGTAGCCGCTGCGTCAATTGGTTGCATAAAAGCTGTAAATGGGATCTTGCGGGCAAAGGTAGAAGAAAATCTATTT
This sequence comes from uncultured Cytophagales bacterium, assembly GCA_963750355.1. GTDB lineage: Bacteria > Bacteroidota > Bacteroidia > Cytophagales > Spirosomataceae > Fibrella. The sequence continues at coordinate 359,600 of CAVVQL010000001.1, forward strand.
TTTCCCGTTTAGCGCACCAGTGAACATCCGCAACCGAATCTCGGTAAAGCGGCGTTTGGTGTCTAAGCGAAAAGTCGCCTTTCTGAATCCAGTCGTAAAAAGAGGGCTCTGTTTTCAAGACGTCAAGCACGGATTTGCCGGCATGTTTGCCAAAGTTGATGATTTCTTCCCCCTTCTCGTTGAAGACCATCCGACCCGCCAGGTCTACGTTGTTGTTCCGGGCAATGGCATCGAGCACATCCATGTCGTTGTTGATGGTGAAATCAACTTTGCGCTGCTCATCGCGGATCGTACGCCCGGCGTATTTTTCCACAATCGTACCCAGCACCTCAAATGTAGCCAGCGTATCGGCCTCAGCACCGTGGGCACCAATCAATTCCTTACCGCAGAAATGGCGATAGGCCGCGCTGAGGTTTCGCGGTTCCATCAGATGATAGATCCGCTGTACGTCAACCATCCGGCGGTTCTTGATGTCGAAATCAACATTAGCCCGCAGGAACTCTTCCACCAGCAGCGGAACGTCGAACCGGTTGCTGTTGAAACCGGCCAGATCGCACCCTTCCAGGAACTGAGCTAATGTTTTGGCAATCGTCTTAAAACTGGGGGCGTCTTTTATATCTTCATCGTAAATGCCGTGAATCAGACTTGTTTCGAGCGGAATGGGAATCCCCGGATTTACCCGGTAGGTTTTAACCACCAACTCCCCCGGTGCATTCGGTCCGCCGCTGCGGTCCCGCCCTGGTAGTGCTTTGGCTATGCAGACCTCCACGATCCGATCTTTGGCTGGATTGACGCCGGTGGTTTCGAGGTCGAAGATCGCGAGGGGTTTCTTCAGTAAAAACGGATGAGTCATAAGACGCGGAACTTACACCGGGTTAGTTGGCAATCACAAAAATAGCGATGCGTTCCATATACCGACGCCTAAACTACCGAACCGACCCCCGGCGAACGGTGTTTTTTTATCATGACCGAATACCTCAAAGACGCGCTTCGGAAAGCCGCTTCGTTCTGCGCCTATCAGGAACGAACCCAGCAGGAGGTACGTAAACGCCTTGACGCCTGGGATATTTATGGTGACGATGCCGAGGAGATCATTGCCGAACTGATCACCCAGGGCTACCTAAGCGAAGAGCGATTTGCCACCAGTTTCGCGGGCGGTAAATTCCGGGTAAAGGGATGGGGTAAGCGCAAAATCACGCAGCACCTGAAGCAGCGGGGTATTTCGGGGTATAATCTCAACAAAGCTCTCGCCGATATTAAACCCGATGATTACCGGGCCATGCTGGCTGACCTGCTGGAGAAGAAACGCGGGCTGATTCGTGATGATAATCCGCTGGTGGTAAAACAAAAACTGGCTCGTTACGCCCTCAGTAAGGGCTACGAGCCAGCGTTAATCTGGGAAGTTCTGGGCGCAGAGGAGTAAGCTAGGCTATTTCCAACTGCACCTCAGTAGATTGAATGGCCCGTTTAGAGGCGTTCATGATCTCGATACCAACTAGGTGTCCGTCTACATCATAATCTAATACGACCCCAGGATGATCTTCGTCACTCTCTTCGATTGGCGAATCATTCAGCTTGATGTATAGGATGTCAACTTCCCGGTCGTATTTCAGTTTCATAAGTACTCTGTGCCGCAACGGACCGTCTCTATGTTGACCTCTCTACTACCCTAAAAATCCTCCTCCATTGAGAACTTCGAGCCGTCGTTCTCTTTCATCGAGGCCATGACACCGGCTTTCTGGTATTCGCCGACGCGCTTTTCGAAGAAGTTCGTTTTACCCTGTAATGAGATCATGTCCATGAAATCGAAGGGGTTGGCGGCGTTATATACCTTGTTGAGGTTCAGCGAGACCAGCAGGTGATCGGCTACAAATTCAATGTACTGCTTCATCAGCTCGGCGTTCATGCCAATCAGCGAAACAGGCAGGGCATCGGTTACGAACTCCTGCTCAATAGCGACTGCATCACGAATGATCTGGTAAACTGCCTCCGGGTCCATCTGATTCTTGATGTGATCGGTGTAAAGAAGGCAGGCAAAATCGCGGTGCAGGCCTTCATCGCGGGAGATCAGCTCATTGGAGAAAGTCAGGCCGGGCATCATACCCCGTTTTTTCAGCCAGAAAATCGAGCAGAACGAACCCGAAAAGAAAATGCCTTCCACCGCCGCGAAGGCGATGAGCCGCTCGGCGAACGTGCCATTGTCAATCCAGCGAAGAGCCCATTCGGCCTTTTTCTGCACGCATGGAATGGTATCGATAGCATTCAGCAACCTGTCTTTCTCGACGGGGTCTTTAATGTAGGTGTCGATCAGTAATGAATAGGTTTCCGAGTGGATGTTCTCCATCATGATCTGGAAACCATAAAAGCATTTTGCCTCGGCATACTGCACCTCAGACAGGAAGTTGACGGCCAGGTTCTCGTTCACGATACCGTCTGACGCCGCAAAGAAGGCCAGTATGTGCGAGATAAAGTGCCGTTCACCGTCGTTCAGGTTGTTCCAGTCGGTCATGTCCTGGCCCAGATCAATTTCTTCGGCGGTCCAGAAAGAGGCTTCGTGCTTTTTGTACATCTGCCAGATGTCACTGTGCTTGATTGGAAAGAGCACAAACCGGCTTTTGTCTTCTTCGAGAATGGGTTCAGTTGCAGTTGCTGTCAGCATGCGTGGACTAGTTTTTAAAACGGTTGACATACCATCGCCGGTGGCGTGGTACGAATTGTTTACTTGCTAACAAAAATAGCCGTTTCGGTCGCCCGAATGGTCTTGTTGGCGGAATTAATTCAGCTTATCGACCATGCGCTTCTTAAATTTCTCGACTTTGGGCGTAGAGACGCTTTCAATGTAGAACTCGTCGAGATGAGTCCGGTAGTAGCCTTGGTGATAGACTTCGGCGGGGTAAAATGCGGTAAAGGGAACAACCTGCGTCACTACCGGGTCATTGTGCTCGCCCGTGGCATTGAATCGCCTGATGGCCGCGTCGATACTGGCTTTTTCGGCGGGGGTACGGTAAAAAGCAATGGAGCGATATTGGGTGCCCACATCCGGCCCCTGCCGGTTGAGGGTCGTGGGGTCGTGGGCGTATAGAAACGCCTTCACCAGGGTATCATACGGAATTACGGCTGGGTCATAATACACCTGCACTGCTTCAGCATGCCCCGTTTTATCGGTGCTCACCTGCTCATAGGTTGGGTGTTCCTGCTCCCCACCGGCATAGCCGGAAACGGCATCCCGAACGCCCCGGAGCAGTTCAAATTCTTCTTCGACGCACCAGAAACAACCCGCTGCAAAGGTAGCAACGGCCTCACCCGGCTGTAGCTCTGGAAGTTTGGCTGGTGAGGTGTCTTTTACGGTAGACTTGTTGGCGTTGTCTGCCCCTTTCTTGGTGGCGCAGGCAAGACTCAACGGAATTAAGAGCAGAAGCAGAAAGTGCCGCATTTGTAGATACCAATAAGATTATAGAAAGGAATTTTGAGTGTTGATTTTACAGAAATGTGACACCTCAGGCTTTACACCCAAAGCCCACGGCCCCTGTAATATTCACGACCTATTTCTTCAATATCAGCTATCGAATAGGAGAGCCACCCCCGTTTTTGGAATTGACGAAGCCGCCGTCTTTCAAACCACGACAGGTTGCCATCGATCAGTACGCCGAAAATAATCAGGCGTTCAAGCGGCCGACGCACTTCAGGAGGCGCTTCGGCAAGCCGGTCGAGGAAGTGGCCAGTTGGTTTGATGACCTGAAGGCCAAAACGATCCATCAGCGTTTCGGTGAGCAGAAGATGAGCATAGTTATACTGGCGTTTCAAAATCGCTACGTATTGTAGCGCTTCCGGAATCAGCTCGCAAAACGCCTTGTTATGCCGCCACTCTTCATGTAAACTGTCCACAAATTCGCGAATAGTCAGTGGAGCCATAACCCGTATTTTGGCCTCGTGAATGACCTGATTCGATGCCCAGATGTTCCAGAACGCATAAATCGGCATGCCAGCCAGATCTATTACCTGAGGAAGTAACGACGGACCGAGCAGCCTTTTCAGCATGAATTTTAACACCACATTGCTGGCGGCGGCCTTGAGCTTATTGACGACAAAAAAAGCGGTGAGCCCCCATTGCGGCAGACCCAGATACGGGTTGAGGCCAAAACGGAAGAATTCCTGTTTATCCTTTTCCTGAGCGGCCTCGGCCAGAGCATGCAGGTGGCGCTCATATTGCGCGTCGTGCTGCCGGGGAAACTGGCAAACCGCCATTACATACCGTACCGCCCTTAAATTGATGTACAGGAGCGCGTATATTTCGAGGTACACCAGCAGCACGCCATAAAGCAGCGTGATCAGGGGCAACTCGTATGTGGTATCCCGGAAGGTGAACGAAGTAGTGTCGAAGAACGAAGACCAGACGTATTGAGGCACATAAAGCAGCACAATGCCCAGTACCCCAAACGCCCCGGCCAGGGAAATCGTCTGCCAGCGGATTTTTGCGATGACGTGGCTTTCCCGACTGTTCATCACAAACGGTTCGTCGGTCGGATGCGGCGAGTCTAACGCCCCTCGCAGGTAGCGCAACGCTAACTGGTCAATAGGACCAGGTGTGTTGTCGGGCGGTTGAGTGGACATCGGCAGAGTAGCGGGCATCAGAATGGCTTGTAGGCTATACAACTGCTAAAAGGGCAGGCGTGTTTTGAAACGCGACAGCACTGTTTACTTGTTGGCGTGTAAGACCCGATAGTGAGTATGGCAATGGCACGTCACCTGACCTCCCGATTAGTTACTCCGTAGCCTGCTGATGGCCTTGATTAAACACAAATGATCGTCGACGATACCTTTCGCACACTGGCCACTGCCGCTACAGGTGAATTTCGCGATCGGGGCAGCAAATTCCTGGCCTACGCTTACCCAATTCGTAGCGAGCCGGAGACCCGAACGTACCTCAATGCGCTGCGGGGCCAGCACCCCAAAGCCGTTCATTACTGCTACGCCTACAGACTGGGGCTGGACCGAAATAACTACCGCGCCAATGACGATGGGGAACCCAGCGGCACCGCCGGTCGGCCAATACTGAACGTGCTCTACTCGCGTGAACTGACCAACATTCTGGTCGTGGTGGTTCGGTATTTCGGCGGCACGTTGCTGGGCGTGCCCGGCTTGATCAACGCGTACAAAATGGCTACAATTGCGGCCCTGAACGAAGCGGTTGTAACGGAGCAAACCGTAAAAGAGACCTATCAGGTACGTTATCCGTTTGAGCAGATGAATGAGGTGATGCGTCTGGTGAAAGAGCAGCAGCTTACCGTGCTCAAACAGGACTACGACACGGCCTGTATGCTGGAAATCGAGGTGCGGAAATCGCGAGTCGACACCGTACTGGAAAGGTTGGGGAAGCTGGAAGGGCTGGAAACGAGTCTTCTGTCCTCAGTCCTCTGTCTTCTGTTGCGCTGCTGTATCATAGGAACTGCTGATTAGCGGAGCAACAGAGGACAGAGGACAGAGGACATTTTATAGGCTCATACCTGCTGTAAGGTCTGCAAACGCCAGTAAAAGCCGCCTGTATTGGCCAGCAACTCCTGGTGACTACCCTGCTCGACAAGCTGCCCGTGATGCACCACCAGAATCTGATCGGCGTGCTGAATGGTACTGAGCCGGTGGGCGATGACAAGCGTAGTGCGGTTTGCCATTAGGCGGGTGAGTGCCTCCTGCACCAGCTTTTCCGACTCCGTATCGAGCGCCGACGTTGCTTCATCTAAAATCAGGATCGGTGGATTGCGTAGTACGGCCCGGGCAATACTGATCCGCTGCCGTTGCCCTCCCGATAGTTTGCTACCCCGGTCGCCGATGGTGGTTTGGTAGCCGTTGGGCATTTTGCTGATAAACTCGTGAGCGTTGGCGATTCGTGCGGCCTGTTCCACTTGGTCGGCGGTGGCATTGCTGCCAAAAGCGATGTTGTTAAAAACCGTGTCGTTGAACAGAATACTTTCCTGGGTGACAATACCCATCAGGTTCCGTACCGACGCTGTCTGGCAGTCGCGCAGGTCATGGCCATCAATGCAGACAGCCCCCGATACCGGATCGTAGAAACGCGGTACCAGATCGGCCAGCGTTGATTTCCCCCCGCCCGAGGAGCCAACCAGCGCCACCGTCTTACCCTTTTCGAGTCGGAAATTAACATTTTTCAGCACGGGTGAGCCTTCTTCGTAAGCAAACGAAACGTTATCGAAGGTAATATCATGCTGGAAGTCAGTAAGTTGAAAAGCGTTTGGCTTGTCGATAACATCGGCTTTCGTATCAATCAGATCCAGCACCCGCTTTCCCGAAACCAACCCCCTTTGCGAGCTGCTGATGGCGTTGGAAATATCTTTGGCGGGCCGGGTTACCTGCGAAAAAAGGGCCAGATAGGCAACAAACTGCCCGGCTGTCAGGTCTGACTGTCCCGATAAAACCAACGAACCGCCATAGAGCAGAATGCCGGCCAGTACGGTAACGCCCATAAACTCAGAGAAAGGCGAAGCCAGCTCCCGCCGGTTAGCCAGTGACCGAATGGCGTCGCGGTAGCCTTCATTCTCGGCCCTGAACTTGCTGAGTGTAAAGGGTTCGGCATTGAATCCTTTCACCACCCGCATGCCACCAAAGGTCTCGTCGAGCACACTCAGCAGGCTGCTCAACCGTTGCTGCCCCTGCGTGGCGTCGCGCTTCATCCGGCGAACCAGCGTGGCAATGATGCCCCCCGAAATGGGTATGACCAAAAAGGCCACAAACGTTAGTTTGGCCGAAATAGAAAAGAGGGTAATGAGAAAGAAAATAAGCGTAAACACCTCTTTAGATGCCGCTGACAGGGTATTGGCAATCGAGTTTTCGACCTCCTGCACGTCGGTCGTAATTCGGGCGATCAGGTTGCCCTTCCGCTGGTCTGAGAAGTAGCCGAGATGCAGATACAGCGCCTGGGCAAAGACAGATTCGCGCAGGGTAGCCACCATGCGCGCCTTAAATGATTCGAGCTGCCTGACGGATAGGTACTTAAACAGGTTACTGAGCAGCACAGAAACTACTACCGTGCCGCAGACGAGCTTCAGCGCCCCCAATTGGCCGTATAGCTGAAACTGCCGGGCGAAGTAGTAGTTGAACAACTCGATAGGCGACGTACCCAGCGAAAACGCCGGGGCGGGTTGGCTCAGTATGGCCTGTAAATCATCGGGCGACGACTGCTTGAACAGCACGTTGAGCAATGGAATCAGTAGCGTGAAATTGAGCGTCGCAAAGAGCGCCGCCAGCAACGACGTCAGCATAAACGGCACCAGAAACCGGCCCAGCGGCCTGCCATACGATAGTAGGCGGAAGTATGTATTCATCAGGTGGATGATAAATGATGAGTGATGAATGATGAATAGCTCCCTGAGTAACGTACCCAGGCGAAACCATTCATTATTAATCATTCATCACTCATCGTTATATCAAATATCGCCCAACTGAGGCCGCAGCAGGATTTCTTCGAGTACAGCACTCTTGGGTAAGCTACAGGCAGCCCAAACCGTTTCGGCCACGTCGGTCGCCTGCATAAACCGGTCGGTGGGCAGGTCGGTGCCTTCCCAACTGGCGGTAAGTGTGGCGCCGGGCAATAAGGCTGTAACCCGTACGCCGCTGGGTTTTAGTTCTTCCCGTAATACTTTACTCATACCCAGCAGCGCGAATTTCGAAATGCAGTACGAGCCGCCATTCGTGTAGGCGGTAATACTGGCCGTTGAGCACATCATAATGATATGGCCGTCGCGGCGGGCAATCATGTCGCCCACCAGGCCACGCGTGAGGTGATAGGCGCTGGCCACGTTGGTATTCATCAGCGTTTCAAATGTCCCCTCGGCTTCGTTATGAATTTGCCCCGGCTGAAAGGTACCGGTATTATTAACCAGCACATCGATAGAGCGGCTGAGACTTTTCAGGTAGCTTACCAGCGCATCTACGCCACCACGGGTGCTCAGGTCGGCGGCAAACGGAATAAGGCCGGGACCTTCGATACCGTCTACGTTGCGGGCGCAGAGCACAGCATCGAAACCACGCTGGACAAACGTATCGACAATGGCCCGGCCAATGCCTTTTGAGCCGCCGGTTACAACGATGAGTTTTTTCATACGGCAAAGTTCGGCCATTCGCTTATTAAACGGAAACAGCGGCCGAAACCATTCGGCTGTTGTGGCCGTTCATTCCCTTAGTGGCCGCGCTGAACAGCCTGTTCAGGCCTCCCTTTCTCTCCCTATGGTTACCCTTGGTCGGTATTTTATTTTTCTTGGCACGCTGTTTCGCAACCGCGAACGTTTGAAAGTTTACATACGCCTGATCCTCGACGAATGCGTCGGTATTGGTGTCAATTCGGTCTTTATCGTCGCTATCGTCGCCTCGTTTATCGGGGCGGTTACCTGTGTGCAGACGGCATATAACCTTGATAATCCGTTCGTTCCACGAAACATCATTGCGTTTATCGTTCGTGATAGTGTTATCCTGGAATTTGCGCCTACCATTACGGCCATTGTACTGGCTGGTAAGGTAGGTTCAAACATCGCCGGGCAACTGGGTACCATGCGGGTAACCGAGCAGATCGACGCCCTGGAGGTAATGGGCATTAATTCAAGCTCGTATCTGGTGCTGCCCAAAATGATCGGTGCCATGCTGATGTTTCCCCTGCTGACCATTCTGTCGGCTTTTCTGGGTATCCTGGGGGGCTACCTTGCCGGTGTGTTGGTCGGTGTGATCTCCCACGAAGATTTCGTTGAGGGGTTACGGGTCAGCTACAATCCATTCGGAATCAAATTCGCCTTGATCAAAACGGAAGTGTTTGCCTTTTTGATAGCCACTATATCCGCCTTTCAGGGCTTCAGTGTCAGCGGAGGCGCACTCGAAGTGGGCAACGCGTCAACGAACGCCGTAACGGCTAGCTGTATCTCGATTATTGTTGCCGACTTTGTGTTGACTCAACTCTTATTGGCCTAACGGACAGATGATTGAGATAAAAAATATAAATAAGACGTTTGGCGACCGGCAGATACTAGCCGGTATAGACGGCTCTTTTCAACCGGGCCAAACAAGCTTGATCATTGGTGGCAGTGGTACCGGTAAGAGCGTATTGCTGAAGTGCATGATTGGCCTGGTACAGCCCGATGAAGGCGAAGTACTCTACGATGGCCGCAATTTTCTGACCGCCGACGAGGATACACGCAAAGCGATCCGGCGCGAGATGGGCGTCCTGTTTCAGGGGTCCGCTTTATTCGACTCGAAAAGTGTGTTCGAGAATGTCCGGTTTCCGCTCGATATGCTGACGAGCATGACGGAGGATGAAAAGCTGGAACGGGCCCACGCCTCACTACAGCGGGTTGGGCTGGAAGACGCTGAAGCGCGTATGCCGTCGGAGATTTCGGGCGGGATGAAGAAGCGCGTTGGTATTGCCCGCGCCATTGTGATGAACCCCAAGTACCTGTTCTGCGACGAACCTAACTCGGGCCTTGATCCGCTGACATCGATAAAAATAGATCAGCTCATCAAAGAGATCACCGAAGAGTATAAGATCACGACGGTGGTGATTACCCACGACATGAACTCGATGATGGAGATCGGCGAGAAGATCATGTTCCTCTACGAGGGAAACAAACTGTGGGAAGGCACCAGCGATACGCTGGCCCATTCAGACGTAGAGAAACTCAACGAGTTCATCTACGCCAATAAGCTCTTGCGGGAGATGGAAGGCAAGTAGAGCCGCATAGATGGCGGTGCGCGTCAATAGCCGCATAGATGCGGCTCTACTTGGCGGCAACGTCGGTCTTTCTTGTTTTTGCTTTTTGAAGCACGTACTGCCCTACCTTCCTACCCATCGCTGATCCGTTATCAAGGGCTGAGCGATAATGAATGCCTCCGTATAACCGGCTGACTGATGCTTCGTTGGCCGCATCATAAAAAGACTTGAACGAACGCACCCCGTGACCGTATTTGTATTCGGTCGAGTCGGTGAAGGGGATGTTGTCACCCATCAACTGGGTCAGCACAGTGGCGGCAGCGGCGGTGATTGTACTGTGGCCACTGGGGTATTCCGGAAACGGTGGTGTTTGCAGGAATGGCGACCATTTCGGATCAATCGATTTGTTGATTACGGTCTCGGGGCGAATCGTTCTGCTGCGGTACTTTTCATCCCAGCAAGCAATAAAGGCATCGGCAAGGGCCAGTGAAGTCAGCGTGTAGGCCTCAGCCATCCGCATCAGGCCCAGTTTTTGCTGGCGACCCACCGTCTGGGCGATAGCCAGCCAATGGCCACCCGGTGTCATTTTCTTCGAGGCATACATCACATGCCCGGCCACATTCATGACAAAGGCATTATCGTCCCAGAAATAGGCTATATCGCTTTGTTCTTTGCTTAGTTTTTTGCCTGTTTCGTATACCTCCATCACCTCCTTTTCGTAGGGGCTGCCCTTGGCTAGGCTATAGCTAAAGGGGCGTGGCGGCATAAACTGATTGCAGGTGTCCATCACCCAGCACCGGAGGTTGTTCCATTTCGGTTCGGCGGCATCCATGTAGGCGGGGGAGTGGGAACCCACGTTCCTTCATCGTTGGTAACGGTATGCTTGAAGCCACGGGTCTGCTTGTAATTATCTTTGGCGGCGCAGTCGAGTACTGTTTTCGCGATCGACTCACCATAGGCCATCGACCGCTCTACAACGTCGGAGGGAACGCCGTCTTTCTCAAACTGCTTGTAAAAATCTGGTTCAAATTCGTCGTAAAAATTGGCTGAGAAAGTCAACGCGCGGGCTACCGTCAGGAACGCCTTGGCCCCGGCAATTGGGTAGCAATACTCTTTTCCTGCTTCGGGCTGCGGCCCGGTTTTAAATGTTTTTACCTTACCCCCCATCGATTCAAAACCAGGGTTGAACGGAGCCATCGCCTCGTAGCCGGCCAGGGTGGCATAGCCATAAATGCGGCTGGCAACGGGTGGCGAAAAAATATCGTGAATAATTACCTGCGTTAGTTTGTCTACGCAGGCATTGTACCGTTCGGGGTTAATGGCTTTGGGCATATACTCCTCCGGCTTAGCCTTCTGACATCCCGCCACTCCCAGCAATACCAGCGCTAACAGCCAGTTGCAGAGCACTATCTTATTAATTTTCATAGTTGGTTATACAAGAGTACTTCTTACAAAATTAACAGAAAAAACGGGGATAATGAAAGAGAAACGGGCTAAAACACAGCGTTGCACCGGTCCGGCGCTCCGGGAGGCTCACAGGGGTATACAGAGAAAGTTAAAAACTCTGTGTACCCCTGTGGGCCTCCCGGAGCGCCGGACCGGTGCAACGCTGTGTTTTAGCTTCTTCTTCTAATTACCTGGACTAATAGCTTCGCCTTTCCAGACGTTATTCTTTGAGTTGTAGTCGGGCAGTTTCTTGTCAGGGTCGATGGTTACCTGCGAAATCGTTGAGGTTGTATTGGCCCGGAAACTCCAGGTACCACCCCGCTGCCATATTTCAACCGGCAGTTCCACGCGGGTCTTTTTGCCGTTGCTTTCCTGAATCTCAACCACGGCGGGCATGGCCAGCTGATCGAGGTTCTCGATGGTGATGATACTACCTTTTTCGGGGGCCGAATCCGTGTATTTAACCCCTTTTACACTCTGATCCAGTTTCCATTTCTCGAAGAACCAGCCGCGCCAGTACCAGCCCAGGTCTTCACCCGCTCCGTTTTCCATACTGCGGAAAAAATCATGTGGGGTGGGGTGCTTGAATGCCCAGCGCGCTACATACTGTTTAAACGCGTAGTCGAAGCGCTCGGGACCGAGAATGCTTTCGCGCAGGATACGCAGACCCATACCCGGTTTGTAGTAGGCCAGAATGCCGAGGCTGTTGGGCGACTGAACGTCGGGAATCGTCATGATCGGCTCAACCGGTGAGTACAGGGCAGGCGCTACGTCGTGCATCGTGGCACGATCCCGGTTATACTCCCCTTTATTGAAGGCGGCCGCCGACAGGAAGTTGATAAAGGTGTTGAACCCTTCGTCCATCCAGGCGTATTTCCGCTCGTTGTTGCCCACAATCATCGGGAACCAGTTGTGGCCAAACTCATGGTCTGTTACGCCAAACAGGCCGTCTTTTTTTGAGTTGTGCTGGCAGAACACGATACCGGGGTACTCCATACCGCCTACAATACCCGCCACATTGGTGGCTACCGGGTAGGTATATTCGAACACGTAGCCAGAATAAAACTCGATGCTGTGCTTGACGTATTCCGTTGAGCGATTCCACGAGTCGTTGGTGGCACTCTCGGCCGGATAAGCAGACTGAGCCAGCGCCTTTTTGCCGCTGGGCAGGTTAATTCGGGCGGCATCCCAGACAAACGCCTTCGAGGAGGCCCAGGCTACGTCGCGCGTGTTTACGCACTTGAACCGCCACACCTGCCGACCCGACTGTTTGGGGCGTGAGGCGGCACTGGTTACTTCTTCTTTACTGCGAATGATGACCGTTTTGTCGCTTTGCCGGGCTTGGGCCAGCCGTTTTGTCTGCTCGGCGGTCAAGACTTCGGTGGGGTTCATCAGCTCGCCCGAACCAACCACAATATGGTCCCAGGGTACGTCGATGGCGTACTCGATGTCGCCGTATTCAAGGTAAAACTCGCCCGCGCCCAGGTAAGGCAGCGTGTTCCAGCCTTCAATGTCGTCATAGACGCACATACGGGGGTACCACTGCGCCACTTCATAAATGATGCCATCTTTGCGCTTCAGCTGCCCCATCCGGTCTGATCCGTACTCAGGGATCTTGAACGAATAGCCAATTCTGATCTTCACTACGTCGCCACCGGGCTTTAGGGGCTCGGTCAGCTTAATCTGCATCCGGCTGTCATTGACGATGTTTGCTGCCGCCGAGAACTTACGGGCTCCCTGCTCGACCTGCACGCTGCTGATCCCGTACCCGCCGGCGAAGTCTTTATTACCGAAGCGGCCACCCTGAATAGGTGTGGTTTTTGCCGCCCGCGACGAATCGCTGAAGGCGTTCTGGTCTAGTTGCAGCCAGAGGTAATTGAGGGGTTCGGGCGAGTTGTTTTTGTACGTGATCTCTACCTCGCCCGTGACGCTTTGCTGTACATCATCAAGCTTGACGTTGATCTTGTAATCAGCCCGGTTCTGCCAGTAACGCGGGCCCGGTGCACCGCTGCCCGTCCGGTAGTCGTTGCCGGGCTGCATGTTGAACAACGGGTGAAACAACACACGCGGATCGTACCCGCTGGTGGTTGTTGTCGATGAAGTCTGGGCCATGCCTTGCCAGCTAAGCAGGCAGGCGGCACCAATCAGGATTTTTTTCATGTAAGAAAGATGCAGGAATGTCACCCGTTCAGGCAACGGACGTAATAATGGGTAAAATTAACTCGCTTCTGGCGGAATATAATTCGGTATTGGATGGGCGGTCCCCTTCAGGGAGTATAAGGATTAGCGCAGCGCCTCATAGAGTATCTCAGCCGGGTGTTTGGCGGTTCGGTCTGCGCCGTCGTGAATCTGGTGGCGGCATGATGTACCGGCGGCGGCAATAATCACGTCGTCGGCCAACTTTCTGACGGTAGGAAGCAAAACAAGTTCGCCGATCTGCATCGATACGTCGTAGTGTTCTTTTTCGTAGCCAAATGACCCGGCCATGCCGCAACAGCCCGACGGGATGATCTCGACGGTGTAGTTCTTGGGCAATGACAGGATGCGCTTGCTCGGCACCAGCGATGAAACCGCTTTTTGCTGGCAGTGACCGTGTAGCTTAATCAGCCGTTTTTCGTCGGTGAACAAAGCCGGATCAATTCGTTTGCCATCCAATTCACGCGCCATGAACTCCTCGAACGTGAGCGCGTTTCTGGCCAGTTGCCTGGCATCTTCAGCCAACGATTCATCGACCAGATCGGGATATTCATCCCGGAAGGTCAGGATAGCCGAGGGCTCCAGGCCAACCAGCGCTATGTCGTCGGTAATAATAGGCCGCAGGTCACGAATGTTCCGTTCGGCCAGGGTCTTTGCATATTTCAGCATGCCTTTCGACAGGGCTGCCCGGCCGCTCTCGCCATGCTTTGGCAGGATGACCTCATAACCCAGCCGTTCAAGCAGTAACACCGCCTTCTGGCCAACTTCTACATCGTTGAAATTGGTGAATTCGTCACAGAAGAGATAGACTTTCTTAGACAGTGAAGCCGGTGAAGTGCCGCGATCTCTCGTAAAAAACCAGCTCTTAAGCGTCCTGCTATGCAGCAGCGGCATGGTGCGGTCGGGGTGGAAGCCAACAAGGCGGTTTGCCAGCCGCCGAAGCGAAGGCGTTCCCAGGACCGCGTTCCAGGCCCAGGGAACGTAGCTGGCCAGACCCGACAGGCGAGCGAAGTTGGCAACCAGCCGCGACCGGATGGGTACGCCGTTGGCATCATAATAGTGCTGTAGAAACTCGGCCTTCAGTTTGGCTACATCCACATTCGACGGGCACTCAGACTTGCACGCTTTACACGAAATGCACAGATCGTAGACGTCTTTGATCTCTTCATGATCGAAGCGGTTTGCTTTCGGCGACCGCGTCAGCATTTCGCGCAGCACATTGGCCCGTCCCCGCGTGGTGTCTCTTTCGTTGCGGGTGGCCATGTAGCTGGGGCACATCGTTCCACCCGACAGTTCCGTTTTGCGGCAATCGCCCGAGCCGTTGCACTGCTCGGCGTGTTGCAGCACCGTCTGGTCATGGTAGCGGAAATACGTCTGGAAGTCGGGCGTTTGCTGGTCGGCTTCATACCGCAGGAAGGTATCCATCGGTGGGGTATCCACAATCTTGCCCCGATTGAAAATGCCTTCCGGGTCCCAAAGCTGCTTTACCTGCCGCATCAGCTCGTAGTTATGCTGACCAACCATCTGCGGAATAAACTCGCCGCGCAACCGCCCATCACCATGTTCGCCGGAGAGTGAGCCATTGTATTTCTTTACCAGCCGGGCAATCTCTTCGGCAATCATTCTGAACTGCCGATGCCCTTCGGCCGTCTTCAGGTTGATGATCGGCCGCAGGTGCAATTCACCCGAACCGGCATGGGCGTAGTGCACCGACGCCATATTGTGGGTTTTCAAAATCTCGTTGAACTCCCGGATATACTCAGGCAGGTCGCGAACGTCGACGGCTGTGTCTTCAATAACGGCTACCGCTTTTTCGTCGCCGGGCAGGTTACCCAGCAGGCCCAGTCCCGCTTTGCGGAGGGTCCAGATCTTTTTAGTGTCTTCGCCGAAGAGCAGCGGGTAATGGTACCCCAGCCCGGCTGCCTGCATCTCGGCCTCCATCTCGGCGGCGGTGGTTTCTATCTCGGCCCGGGTCGGTTTCGATAGGTCAACAACGAGGATGATCGGGAAGCCGTCGGTGGGGGTTTTCTGAACGAAGAAGCTGTTTTTACGCTGTTCAGGGTTCGAGTCGGCCCGTTCCAGAATAATGTCATCGATCAGCTCAACCGCTTGTGGCTTATACTGTAAGGCAACCAGCGTAGCCCGCAACGCCTCGTCGATGCTGTGGCAATGCACACAAACCAGCCCCTGCTCTTTGGGGGGCAACGGCACCAGATTGAGCTTGATCTCGGTCATGAAACACAACGTACCTTCCGACCCGGCAATCAGCTTACAGAAATTGAAGGCGTCGCCACCGGGGGTAAAAGGCTCACAATTTAAGAGTTCGTCCAGCGCGTACCCCGTGTTGCGCCGCTCGATGCTCGCCTTCGGAAAGTGAGCGCGGATTTGTTGCTGATTTTCTGGATTGGCCAGCATCGCGTTTGTTTTCAGCAGAATCTGATCGGCCAGGGTAGGACTTCCGGGCCGCGTTCGGTCATTTGTCCGGCTTGCCTGACCAACGGCTTTGGTAAAATCCCAGCCGGTTTGCGGGCTAAACTCTGCTTCTGACCCGTCGGCCAGCAGTGCTTTCACGGCCAGAGTGTGCTCACGGGTGGCCCGGTACACTACTGAGTTTGAGCCGCAGGAATTGTTGCCGACCATTCCGCCAATCATGGCCCGGTTTGCCGTCGATGTTTCGGGGCCAAAATACAGGCCATACGGCTTAAGGAACAGGTTCAGCTCGTCGCGCACAACGCCGGGCTGTACACGTACCCAGCGCTCTTCCGGATTGACCTCAAGAATCGTTGTAAAGTGTTTCGAAACGTCTACCACAATACCGGCCCCCACTACCTGACCGGCTAGTGATGTACCGGCTGTGCGCGGAATGAGCGATACCTTCTCCTGACGCGCCAGTTGGATAAGCGCTTTCAGGTCATCGACTGATTTAGGGATGGCAACAGCCAGCGGCATTTCCCGATACGCAGAGGCATCGGTTGCATAGAGTGTGCGGAATGTAGAATCGGTATAAAAGTCGCCTTCAAACCCGGCAGGGGGCAAAAAGGAAGCGGTAGTACGTGTCATGTAACCTGGTAAGCCTTAAATGCAACGGAAAGAGGACTAATCTGCTGCATCTGACGATTAAATTTAATGTATAAATCTAGCCAAAACTGGCTCAAAGGTAAAAAAACGCGTCACCTGACAAGTCTAACTACCCCCAGACAACGTATAGAGGTAGTACTGAGCATAAACCTTTATCAGTCAGTTTGTTATTAGGTGTAGATACATGGATAAATTGATTCATCCAGTCTGATAACAGATTTTTTTCACAATTGATTTGAATACTATTTTAACCTTCAGTTGTCTCATATTGACAAAAAACAATTTGTACGTAAAGAATTTATTCTTGTAATTTGTCGGTCAATTCATTTATATACTCAACATTTTCTCGAAGGAATACCACAGAAGCAGCAATTTATCCCGCTGGATAAACACTCTTTTTTGGGCAATTCGGTAAGGCGTTGCGGGGTATAGATGATAGGGATTTATTACCAGTAAAATTTACTAACCATTACTTTCAAACTATGATGGACAACTCCTACTCAGTAGGTTACGTCGGATTTCTACGACGGTTCCAAACCGGTCAGAAGCTTCGTTTTGTAAGCTTTCTATCAGTATTTGCCTTGCTGACTCTTTTTTGTAGCCAGCCGCTTTTTGCGCAGGGCACCGCTGTAACGGGCAAAGTAACAGACACAGGGGGCATTGGCCTGCCTGGTGTAACTGTGCAGATTAAAGGAATGACTCGCGGCACCACCACGGATGGCGACGGCGCATACCGACTGGCAGATGTTCAAGGCGGCGCTACGCTGGTGTTTAGCTCAATTGGTTACGTAACACAGGAAGTGGCACTGGGCAACCGCTCACAGGTAAATGTGTCGATGGCCGAAGACGCAAAGTCACTTAGTGAAGTGGTTGTAACCGGTTATGGTACCCAGAAAGCGAAAGATGCCACTGGTGGTGTGATCGCGTTGGGTACTAAAGATTTCAACAAAGGGGTTATTACCTCACCTGAGCAATTGCTTCAGGGTCGGGCGGCTGGTATTCAGGTTACACCGGCCAGCGGTGAGCCAGGCGCTGGCGTGAACATCCAGATTCGGGGTACGTCTTCAGTTCGGTCAAACAACAACCCGTTATTCGTAATCGACGGTGTGCCCCTATCAGGCGATGATGTATCGTCGGGCGGGTTTGATTTGGGTACTGGCTCATCGTCGGCCCGTAACCCGTTGAACTTCCTTAACCCGAACGACATTGAGAACATTTCGGTGTTGAAAGACGCTTCGGCCGCCGCTATCTACGGATCGCGGGGTGCTAATGGCGTTGTTCTGATTACAACCAAAAAAGGTAAGTCAGGTCAGCAGTCGCTGAATTTCTCAAGCAATGTCAGCGTCGCTTCAGCGGCCCGCCGGTATGATCTGCTTGATGCGGCTGCCTTTAAAGCTGGGTTGACTAAGGCTGGTGGCACACTGGATGCAACTACTGATGGTGGTGCCAACACCGACTGGCAGGATGCTATTCTGCGTACGGCGGTCACCCACAACCAGAACCTGAGCTTTGGTGGTGGTAACGACAACACCCGCTATTTCTTCTCGCTGGGGTATCAGGATCAGCAGGGTATTATCAAAACGTCTGCATTGCAGCGCACAACGGCCCGCGTTAACGCCAGCCATGAATTGTTCAACGACAAAGTGGTGCTTGATCTGAGCCTGACTACCTCTGGGCTTCGGAACCGGTACGTCGCTAATGGAGATAATGCCGGGGCTCAGGGCTCGTTGATCAGCAATGCCCTTCAGTCCAACCCAACCTATCCCATCAATGGTGGTTTCCTGGGAAACACAGCGAATGAAACGGCCGGCTATTTCACGCCGGGCGGTGACTTCCGTAACCCGGTAGCCATATTGAACCTTATTAATGATCGGGATGCTGTGTCGCGTACATTGGGTAGCCTGAGTGCAACGTGGCGCATAACCGATGCCTTATCAGCGAAAGCTAACTTTGGGATCGATAACGCTGCATCAACCCGTTGGACGAATATCGATAAGCGGCTGGCTGGCTTCAACGATACGTATGCTCCTCTGGCTAGTACACCAGGCGGACGTGCGGTCATTCAGAACCAGGCCAACGCATCGCAACTGGTTGAATATACGTTGAATTACAACAAGAAAATTGGCATTGGTAGCATAGACCTCCTGGGTGGTTTCTCGTACCAGAAGTTTACCAGAAACAACAACTTCGTTGATGTGAAGCGCTTCACGATTAACACCGATCAATTCCTGTATACGGATAACATCGGTGCTGTTGATAACAACGGTGCCGCTAAAGCTTACTCAGGTGGTTCGGGTGCCAGTCAGAACGAGTTGCAATCATACTTCGGTCGGGCAAACTACAACTACCAGGACAAGTACCTGCTGACAGCTACGGTGCGGGTTGATGGTTCGTCGAAGTTCGGTATTAACAACAAGTATGGTACGTTCCCATCGCTGGCTGGTGCCTGGCGTTTATCGAATGAAAGCTTCGTGCCGAAGAATATCTTCAACGATCTGAAGCTTCGCGCAGGCTGGGGTATCACGGGTAACCAGGATTTCCCAGGGGGCGTATCGCGGGTTATTTTCTCGTCGAACTCAGATGGTTCACAGACCCAGCAGAACAACCCGAACCCAAACATCCGGTGGGAGCAAACAACTCAGTTCAGTGCCGGTATCGATTACTCGATCCTGAGTGGCCGTCTGTCTGGTTCGATCGACTATTTCAACAAGGCGGCTACCGACCAGCTGTTGCAAGTGATCTACGCACAACCAGCCCCTGTTACGTATAAGTGGGTAAACCTGCCCGGTATCATTCGTAACTCAGGGGTAGAAGTGGCCCTTGTATTCCAGGCAGTTCAGAAGCCAACGTTCAGCTGGGAGGTTAACTACAACATGACCTTCCTGAAGAATACAGTAGAGGACTTTGGCAGCACCATCATTCCAACGGGCAACATCAACGGACAGGGACTGACGGGCGCTTACGCCCAGACGATCCGCACGGGCTATCCGCTCTATTCGTTCTACCTGCCAACGTTCAATGGCTTTGATGCCCAGGGCAACGCGGTCTACCCGAATGATGCAGCGTTTGCCATTCAGGGAAGCCCTATTCCAACGTTCACCGCCGGTTTGACCAATAACTTTACGTTTGGCCGTTTCAATGCCAGCCTCTTCTTCAATGCGGCTACCGGTTTCTACATCTACAACAACACGGCTAATGCCCTGTTTACGAAAGGTGCGCTGAAAAACGGTCGTAACGTTACGGTTGCTACCGCCAACAGCGCAGAAGGTACGTTGAATGCACCTGAAGTATCGACGGCGTTCCTGGAGAAAGGTGACTTTGTGCGGTTGTCAAATGCCAGCCTGTCTTATATGTTCAATATTCCTCAGGGTGGCTTTGCCAAAACCCTTCAGCTATCGTTGACTGGCCAGAACCTGTTCCTGATTACGGCATATAAGGGTATCGATCCGGAGGTAAACACCAACAAGTCACGCGATGGCGTTCCGTCACGCGGCATTGACTACACGGCGTTCCCAACGGCACGTACCTTTACATTTGGTCTTAACATTGGCTTTTAATCAACTATAAACAACAAGATGAAGAAGACATTTTACAGTGCTGCCCTTTTAGGCGCTGCCCTGTTGCTAGGTACAGGCAGCTGTACCAATCTGGAAGACAAGGTACTGGGTGCAGTATCGACCGATAAAATTGCTGCCGGTGGAGCCGGTACAGTAGACCCTGCGGCTTCGCTGGTGGGTGTTTATAGCTCCCTGAACGGATTTACAGATCAGAGTAATACGTATGCCATGGAAGAACATACCTCCGATGAACAGCAGGGCCCTACGCGGGGTACCGACTGGGGTGATTTCGGTACGTGGCGGAAACTGCACCAGCATACCTGGGATGCCGCTCACGGTCAGATCACGGGTAACTGGGATTTCCTGAATTCAGGGGTATTCAAGGCGACCCAGACTATTGCCTTTGCTGGTAGCAACAATCAGATCAAGGCGGAAGCTTCGTTCCTGCGGGCTTTCTTTACGTACTACCTGGTTGATCTTTACGGGCAGGTGCCCTCTCGCGAGGTGACGGATGATGCCGAAGCGAATCCGAAGGTGTTAACCCGGGCTCAGGCAACGGAGAATATCATCACCGATCTAAACTTTGCCATTGCCAATTTAGGCACGTCGGCAAGGCCCGGTATCGCCTCAAAACAGGCGGCTCAGTTTTTGCTGGCTAAAGTGCTGTTGAACAAGGCTGTTTACACCGCTGATCCAACCAAGCCTGCCGGACCGTTTACCTTCAGCCCCGCCGATATGACGCAGGTTGCTACGCTGGTGAATGCAATCACGGCAAGCGGAAAGTATACGCTGGAGCCTAAGGGTGAATATTTCGATAACTTCCACTGGCAAAACATAACCCGGTCGAAGGAACTGATCTTTACCATTGATAATCCAGACGGAAACCAGGGTCGCTCGGTGCGAAACCGCTATTACATGACTACTCATTACAACCAGGGTGTCAGCGGCTGGAATGGATTTACGACGTTGGCTGATTTCTACAACAGCTTTGAAAAGACAGACGAGCGTATAGGCGGTCCTATAGCTGGTCTGACCGACAAGATTGGTTTGAATGCCGGTTTTCTGGTGGGACAACAGTTTGATGCCGCCGGTAAGCCACTCAAAGACCGTTCGGGTAACCCACTGATCTTTACGCCGGACGTGAACCTGCTGTTTGCCACTGAAGCGAAGGGGATTCGGGTAATTAAGTACCTGCCTCAGCCAGGTAGCATTGATAACCCAACTACTTCGTATGTATTCTTCCGCTATGCCGACGCCCTGCTGATGAAAGCGGAAGCACTCCTTCGCGGTGGTACCGATGCAACCGGACAAACAGCCGCCGCTATCGTAAATGACCTGCGGGCCAAAAGGGGTGTTGCCGCGCTGCCAACCATTACGGCAACCAACTTACTGGCCGAACGTGGTCGTGAGTTGTACTGGGAAGGTCACCGCCGGACGGATCAGGTACGTTTCGGTACGTTCCTGGACCCGATGGACAACAAGGCATCTAAATCTCCTGATTTCCGGGCCTTGTTCCCAATTCCTCAGCGGGCGGTTGATACTAACCCGAACCTGAAGCAGAACTTCGGTTACTAAGCAATTTTAGTTGCCTGGGTACACATTCGTGCAATTACCACAAAGACAGCCCGCAAAGCTGTCTTTGTGTTTTTGAATCGTTTCGGTTGAACAGTGGAGCGACAAATTTTCGTTAGTAAAAGAAGTACACAGAGTATCTGACCGTAACAAATTGATGAATACCTCTCTATCAGATTGGGTAAAGTTCGCCGCAAGTTTAGTAATCACTGGTTTTCTCACAGCCTGTTCGGCCAGGAAAGGCGATACACTGTTCGAGAAAATGGATAACGCGGCCATTGGCGTCACGTTTCAGAACAAGGTTGAAAACCGGGCTGATTTCAATATTTTCAATTATCGTAATTTCTATAATGGCGGTGGTGTGGCGGTGGGCGACATCAACAACGATGGCCTGTCCGATATTTATTTCACCTCAAACATGGGGTCGAACAAGCTTTATTTGAATACGGGTAAGGGCGGCGGACAACCGTGGCAGTTCAACGATATTACCGACAAAGCCGGGGTGGGCGGAAAAGGAAAGTGGGGAACAGGCGTTGTTATGGTCGATATCAATGCGGATGGCCGACTGGATATATACGTTTGCTATGCTGGTTATCAGAAAGGTGTCGATCAGCGCAAGGAACTGTACATTAACCAGGGTAACGGACCGGATGGCATACCCACGTTTACGGAAGAGGCGAAGAAGTATGGCCTGGATGAGAATGGCTATACGACCCACGCTGCCTTCTTTGATTATGATAAAGATGGCGATTTAGACTGCTACATCCTGAATAACAGTTTTATACCGGTCAACACCCTGAACTACGAAGACAACCGGACCGTGCGGGCCGAAGACTGGCCCGTGAAAGACTTCCTGAAAGGTGGCGGCGACCGGCTGATGCGGAACGATAACGGGGTGTTCCATGACGTTTCTAAAGAAGCCAATATCTACAGTAGCCTGGTTGGCTTTGGGCTGGGCGTAACCATCGGTGATGTCAACGGCGATAACTGGCCCGATATCTACGTGTCGAACGACTTTTTCGAGAAAGATTACCTCTACGTCAATCAGCGCGACGGTACGTTCAAAGAGGAGGTGGAGCAGCGGATGAAGCACCTCAGCATTGCCTCGATGGGTGCGGATATGGGGGATATCAATAACGACGGGTACCCGGAGATATTCACCACCGAAATGCTGCCCCGCGACGAGAAACGGCTGAAGACCACGACCTCGTTTGAGAACCATTATCTGGCCAATCTGAAGCGGGATAAAGGGTTTTATAACCAGCTTCAGCAAAACTGCCTGCAACTCAATAACCAGAATGGCACCTTCAGCGAGATTGCCAACTATGCCGGTGTAGCCGCCAGTGACTGGAGTTGGGGAGCCCTGCTGTTCGATGCCGACAACGACGGCTATAATGACATATTTGTTTGCAACGGTATTTACAACGACGTTATCGATCAGGACTTTATCGATTTTTTTGCCAATGACTTAGCCCAAAAAATGGCGTTGTCGGGTGAGAAAAGCCAATTCGACGAGATTGTGAAGAACATGCCCTCGCGGCCTATTCCAAACAACTTTTTCACCAATAACAGGAACCTGCACTTTACCGAAACAGGCGAAGCAACGGGTCTGGCCGACCCCTCCTTCTCGAACGGAGCGGCCTATGCAGACCTTGACAATGATGGGGATCTGGATCTGGTGGTCAATAATGTAAATCAGCCCTGCTTTGTGTATCAGAACCATGCTGAAAAGCAAGCAGCGGCGAACCAGTTTCTACGGGTAAAATTGCAGGGTGATGGACAGAACACATACGCAATCGGCTCGAAGATCGAGGTCTTTGTAACGGGTCAGAATGGCCCCCAGATCATCAGCCGGTACATTGCTCCGTCGCGCGGGTTTCAGTCCAGTACTGAATATGTCCAGACGATTGGGCTGGGTAGTGTTCGGCAGCCCGATTCGATGCGCGTAACCTGGTTCGACGATAAGGTGACCGTATTGCGCACGCCAAAAGCAGGAACCACGCTGACACTGGCCCATAAAGATGCTGGTGCGCCACGAACTGCGCCCGGTACAGCGCCCCTGAAAGCGAGCCAGCTCCTATTTACCAATGTGTCGGCCCCGTTTGGGCCCCATGTAGAGAACCCATACGAGGACTTCTTTGATGAGCGTAACATTCCGATGAAGCTGTCGTCTGAAGGGCCAAAAGCCGCGATTGGCGATGTCAACGGCGATGGACGACAGGATGTGTATATCGGTGGTGCCAAAGGACAGGGCGGACAGTTATACCTGCAAACCAGTGCTGGTTTTGCCAGGTCTGATCAGTCTGTTTTCAGTGACTTAAGTTATTTCGAGGATACTGCCGCCCAGTTGTTCGACGCTGATGGAGACGGTGATCTGGATCTATTTGTGGGTAGCGGTGGTAATGAGTCTGCGGTTGGGTCGCGTGATTTGCTGAACCGGCTGTACCTCAACGATGGCAAAGGGGGCTTCACGCTGAACAGCCGTGCCCTGCCCCCAACCACCATGAACACGGCGGTGGCGGTGCCCTACGACTACGACGGCGATGGCGACCTGGACCTGTTTGTGGGCAGCCGCAGCTACCCGAAAGAATATGGCGTTAGCCCGGAAAGTTTCCTCTACCAGAACAACGGCACGGGTGAGTTCACGGACGTAACCAAGCGCACGGCCCCGGATTTTGTTGAACTGGGTATGGTTCGTGACGCCGTCTGGAGTGACCTTACCGGCGATGGCCGCAGCGAACTCATCGTTGTGGGTGACTGGATGGCGCCACAGGCGTTTAGCTATACCGGCGGCAGGTTCACCAGACTAAACACGGGCTTGGGTGAGCTTACCGGACTATGGGGTAGCGTGGCGGTGGCTGATATAGACGGCGATAATGATAACGACCTGATCATCGGGAATATAGGCGAGAATTTTTCGCTCAATGCCGATAAGGAACATCCGTTGAAATTGTGGATCAACGACTTTGATAAAAACGGTATTCTGGATAAAATCATGACCAAAACTATTGACGGCCGTGATATTCCTGTATTCCTGAAACGGGAGATGGCCGAGCAGTTTCCGTTCCTGAAAGCCAAAATCCTGAAGCATAGCGACTACGCCACCAAAACCTTACAGGAACTCTTTCCAAGTAGTATACTTGATGCCAGCCAGGTGAAAACGCTCACCTATCGTCGGTCAATTGTCGCGATTAATGACGGCAAAGAGAAGGGTCAACCGCATTTTACAGTGCGTGACCTGCCCGCCGCCGTGCAGATGACCTGCGTTAGTGCCATTGCCTGCGAAGACCTGAATAACGATGGCCGCAAAGACCTGGTGCTGGGCGGTAACTTTACGCACTTTACCCCCCAACTTGGCATGATCGATGCCTGTCAGGGTAGGTCTTGATGAATCAGCCCGGCGGGCGGGTTTCGGGTATTGTCCAGCAAAGAGAGCGGCTACCTGACCCGTGGTGACGTAAAGCAGATTAGCCCTCTGCTGATCAACGGGCAGCGGTATTTGTTGAATCTGGTCAACAACGCGACGCCATCGTTATTTAAACAGCGTTGAGTTGCGCTAAACCGAGCTTTACGTACCTATGAAACCTGCCGTATTTCTCTTACTTTTTATTGCCTGTTTCGGCTGCCAGGACGGAAGAACGCTGTTCGAGAAAACCGACCCGGCGCAGACCGGCCTTACTTTTGCCAATAGGTTGCAGGAAACCGAGCAGGAGAATATTCTGGCGTTCGAGTACTTCTACAACGGGGCGGGCGTGGCCGCTGGTGACCTTAACAATGACGGGCGCGTTGACCTCTATTTTACGGGTAATCAGGTACCGAATAAGCTGTTTATCAACGAGGGCGACTACACAACAGCAACAAGTTCGTCGTCCCTGAAATTCACCGACATTACGGAAAAAGCGGGTGCGGGCCGGTCCGCCGGTGCGGGCGTTTCGCTAGCTGGCCGGGCCGGTGGCTGGAAAACAGGGGTGACGCTGGCCGATGTAAACGCCGACGGCTGGCTCGACATCTACGTCTGTTACTCGGGCCTTCGTCCCGACTCGTTGCGGCGTAACCAATTATTTATCAACAACCACGCTGGCCCTGACAAGCTACCCACGTTTACCGAACAGGCGGCCGCCTACGGACTGGCCGATTCGGGCTATTCGGTGCAGGCTAACTTCTTCGATTATGACCTCGACGGTGATCTCGACTGTTTCCTGATCAATCATAACCTCAAGAATTACCAGCGCAAGGAAGCAGCCGCGATGCGGACTGAACGCGACTATAACGCAGGCGACAAGCTATTCAGAAATGATGGCGGCCATTTCGTCGATGTTTCGGAGGCAGAAGGGATCAAAGGCAATCCGCTGGGTTTTGGCCTGGGGGTGTCGGTGACGGATGCCAACGCCGATGGCTGGCCTGATGTATATGTGGCCAACGACTTTGTAGAAGATGATTATCTCTACATCAACCAGCGGGGGAAAGGTGTAGCCGGTCGGAAGGCTGTATCGCCCGCTTTTCGCGACGAGCTTCGGGAGCGCATCGGGCATACGTCTTACTCGGCAATGGGGGTCGATATTGCCGATGTGAACAACGATTCGCGCCCCGATATCTTCACCCTTGACATGCTGCCCGAAGACAATGCCCGGCAAAAACTGTTGATCTGGCCCGATAGCTGGCAGGTGTATCAGGCACAGCTGAAAAATGGCTTCTGGCACCAGAACATGCGGAATATGCTCCAGATCAACCAGGCAACGCCCGGAGCAGCAGCGGGGCAGTTTGCCGAGGTGGGGCAACTGGCTGGCATCGCCGCAACTGACTGGAGTTGGGGGGCACTGCTGGCCGACTTCGACCTCGATGGCCGCAAAGACCTGTTCGTGAGCAATGGCCTTGGGCGTGACCTGACCAACGCCGATTTCACCAAATACCTCAGTGATGAAGAGCAAATGCAGAAAGGCACGTCACTGCTCGACCAGCTAAAGCAGATGCCCTCTACGCCAACGAAGAACTACATTTTCCGGAACATCAGCGGTCGGCAGCCCGACAGTGTGGCGTTTCAGAACCGGCAGAAGGAGTGGGGCTTCGATGAAAACACTCGCTCGAACGGCTGTGCCTACGCCGACCTCGACAACGATGGTGATCTGGACCTGATCACCAATAACCTGAACGAGCCCGCCCGGATATACCGCAACACACAGCGCGAGCAGGAAGAGAGCCATTTCCTAAAAATAAAGTTGAGCGGACCTGCTGGCAATCTGTTCGGTATTGGCGCAACAGTAACAATCGAAAACGGCGGACAAACCCAGACGCAGGAAAACTACCCAACGCGCGGGTATCTGTCGAGTAGCCATGATGCGCTGTTGTTCGGCCTGCCCGATGCTGACAAGCCGATCCAGGTTCAGGTACGCTGGCCCGACGGACGCCACTATACCCTACCCAGCACTAAGGCCGACCAAACGCTGACTGTTGCGTATAAGGAGGCACAAGGGCCTGAGATTAAAGTCCAGAAACCGGAGACCAGCGCTGGTGCGCTTCTGACAGAAACCCCCGATGCCATAGACTGGACGCACGCTATTGCACCTGTCAATGATTTTGAGCGGCAATCGATGTTGCCCATGCAGTATTCGTATACCGGACCACGCATGGCCGTGGGCGATGTAAACGGCGACGGGAAACCCGACGCCTACGTGTGCGGTACCCCCGAGAAGCCGGGTACGTTGCTGCTTAATCAAGAAACAGGGTTCATAACTCAACCGCTGGCTAGTACACATTCAGCAAAAAACACCGACGCTGTACTGGCTGATTTCAACGGCGATAAACGCCCCGATCTGTTTGTTGTTAACGGCGGCTATAGCTTCCGCCAACCAGCCGATTTGCAGGACCAGCTTTGGCTCAACGAACACGGGAAGCTTACCGCCGCTACCCTGCCCGACGAGAAAGCCAACGGGTCCTGCGTGACCGTCATTGATGTGGATCGGGATGGCGATCTGGATCTGTTTGTCGGTGGCCACGTGCGCCCTAATCGCTTCCCGCTCGCCGAAGAGAGCGTCTTGCTGATTAACGATGGACAGGCGCATTTTACCGTAAAATCGCTGGGCAAGCTGGGACTGGTTACCGACGCGACCACCACCGACGTAAACCGCGACGGCTGGCCCGACCTGGTGGTGGTGGGTGAATGGATGCCGGTTACTATACTGTTGAATAACAAGGGACAACTGCAACTGCCCACCGAAGACACTAAACTGAAAGCCTTGTCGGGCTGGTGGAACCGCATTGAAAAGGCCGACCTGGATGGGGATGGTGACGACGATTTCATTGTTGGCAACATTGGTCAGAACACGCAGTTCCGGGCTACTGCTGCCGAGCCTGCCACGCTGGTTTACGAAGATTTTGACCAGAATGGCGTACTCGACTGTTTCATGACCTACTATATTCAGGGCAAGCCGTACCCGGCCCATACCCGCGACGAAGTAGGCGATCAGGTGACGAGCCTGCGCCGCACTTTCCAGACCTACGATGCCTATTCGACCGCCACGCTCGATCAGTTCTTCGACCCGTCGGCCCTGCAACAGGCGCAGAAACTGGAGATCAACGAAACCAGGACGCTGATCCTGGAGAACCGGAACGGCCAGTTTGTGCCGCACCCGCTACCGGCCGCTGCCCAGTATGCCCCCGTCTTTGCCATCCTCGCCGATGATCTGGACCATGATGGTAAAGAGGACCTCGTACTGATGGGCAACAACTCAAAACTCCGCCTGAGGCTGGGTAAAGTCGACGCTAATCACGGTCTTGTGCTGCGAAATAAGGGCAAGTTTATTTTTGAAACGCTACCCATGAACCAAACCGGCCTATTCGTCAACGGTGATATTCGTGACGTGAAGCGCGTAGGCGGGTATGTGCTGGTTGGTCAGTGCGACGGCCCGCTGCGGAGTTACCTCACCCGGACGCGGGACCGCACCAGCATTATGCCCCAACACATAAACTGATAACCAATACATTGACCCGCCATCTTTTATCTTTCCTGGTCCTACTCTCCACGATCTGGAGCTGTAAAAATGCGCCCGACGAGCCACGTCTGTTCGAGACGCTGGATTCGGCAACGACCGGCGTTGGGTTCGTTAACCGCCTGACGGACACGCCCCAGCTGAATATCATCGATTATCTGTACTTCTACAACGGGGCGGGCGTTTCGGCGGGCGACATCAACAACGACGGACTGACTGATCTCTATTTTGTGTCGAATCAGGGGCCTAATAAACTATACCTAAACCGGACGAAAAAGGGCGAGTCACCGCATTTCGACGATATTACCATTAAGGCAAACGCAGCCGGGACCGCCGACTGGCAAACCGGTACCACTATGGTCGACGTGAACGGCGACGGACTGCTCGACATTTACGTTTGTGCCGTGAGTGGGTTTAAAGGCGGTACGGCGGTTGCCACCAAAGGCCGAAACGAACTCTACATCAACAAGGGCCCCGGACCAGACGGGATTCCAACCTTTACCGAACAGGCTGAAGCCTACGGACTGGCTTTTGCGGGCTTCTCCACCCAGGCTGCTTTCTTTGATTATGACCACGACGGCGACCTCGATTGCTTCCTGCTCAACCACGCGGTCCATTCCGTCCGCTCATTCGATAAGGTGACCGCCCGTGACCAGCCCGACTCGCTGGCGGGTGATTTTCTGTTCGAAAACAATGGAGTAGGCAAGCCCTTTCAGGATGTGTCAGCAAAAGCAGGCATTTTCCAGGCACCGATGGGCTATGGGCTGGGGGTGGCCGTAGCGGATATGAACAACGATGGCTGGGAAGACATCTACGTATCAAACGATTTTCACGAAGACGATTACCTGTACCTCAATACCCAGCGCGGTGGTTTCACAAACGTAGCTCCGCAGCGGTTAGCTCACACCAGTCGCTTTTCGATGGGTAGCGATGCCGCCGACATCAACCACGACGGATTTGCCGACCTGGTTACGCTCGACATGTACCCGGAAGACGAGACCGTAGAAAAATCGTCGGCGGGCGAGGATCCGCTGGATATTTACACCTACAAGCTGGCCTACGGCTACATGAATCAGTACAGCCGCAACTGCCTGCAACTGAACCAGAGCGGCCAGCGATTTGCCGAGATTGGTGCCTTGTCGGGAATAGCTGCCACCGACTGGAGCTGGTCGCCGCTGTTGGCCGATTATGACCTTGATGGCCAAACCGACCTATTCATTGCCAACGGTATTCTCCGCCGCCCCAACGACCTCGATTATATCAAATATGTGTCGAGCGATTCGGCCCAAATGGCGTTGGGCAGTAATCCGACGGGGACCTCTGCTGAGGCCCTGAAGAAGGTAATTGGTAGTATGCCCGAAGGCCGGGTGCATAACTACCTCTACCGGGGCAGGCCGGATTTACAGTTTCAGGATAAGTCGCTCACCTGGGGTTTCGACAAGCCGAACTGCGCCAGCGGGGCAGCCTACGCTGACCTGGATAATGATGGCGACCTGGACCTGATTACCAATAACCTGAATGAGCCGGCCGGTATCCACCTGAATCAGGCCAACATACTGTTTCCAACGCACACATACCTGAGCGTGCGGTTGCAGGGCAGCGGGGCTAACAGTGCTGGAGTGGGGGCAAAGGTCATGCTGCGTTACGGGAACGATAGTCTGCAACTACAGCAACTGATGCCCACGCGGGGTTTCCAGTCATCCGTTGAGCCTCGTCTGACGTTTGGGCTGGGCATCCGTAAAACAATTGATTCGCTGATTGTCATCTGGCCCAATCAGCAGATGGAAGTGCGTACCAATGTGCCTGTCAATCAGCAACTGGTAGTGAAACAGACCGATGCCACACTGGACGGACGTGGGTACGTAATCGCTGGTTCGGGCGGCCGAAGGGCTTCCCGTCTGTTTACCGAAGAAGCGGATTCGACCCTTGTTCCGTATCGCCATCAGGAGAATTCACGCTACCTGGATTTCTCCCGCGAGTCACTCATGCCGTTCAAAGTATCAACCGAAGGGCCCCGGCTGGCAGTGGGCGATATAAACGGCGATGGCCTCGACGATGTATACGCGGGTGGTGCCCGTGATCAGCCGGGGAGCCTGTTGCTGCAAACGTCGTCGGGCCGGTTTGTGGTTAGCTCGCAACCAGCCATTGCCGTCGATTCAGTAGCAGAAGACGTCGACGCCCTCTTTTTCGATGCAGATGGCGACCGCGATCTGGATTTATACGTGGTGTCGGGCGGCAATGAATACTCGAAAGCTGACCCTGTTTTGCAGGATCGCCTTTACCTGAATACTAATGGTCAATTCAGCCGGTCGGCAGGGCTGCCCAGGCTGGCAGAGAGCAAAAGCTGCGCCCGTGCCGCCGACCTTGATGGCGATGGCGATCTCGACCTGTTTGTTGGCGGGCGTGTTGTGGCGAATCACTACGGCCAAACGCCCGACTCGTACTTGCTGATTAATAACGGCAAGGGTGTATTCTCAATCGAAACCGACCAACGGGCCCCTGGTCTTCGCCAGGCGGGAATGGTTACCGATGCCGTTTGGGCCGACTTCAACAACGACCGCCAACCCGATCTGGTGGTGGTGGGCGACTGGATGACTCCACGCGTATTTATCAATCAAAAAGGTAGGTTATCGGAGGTCGACAAGGCGTTTGGCGACGTTCAGATGAGTGGGTTCTGGCAGTGCCTCACCGCCGCCGATTTCGACAAAGATGGCGATACGGATCTCATGGCGGGTAATCTGGGCCTAAACACCAAATTCCGTAAAGGGCCGGATGGAAGACTGCGCATGTGGGTAAAAGACCTCGATGGCAACCAGACTACCGATCAGATCATCGCCTACAACCGACCCGGCAACACAGATGATTGGTTTCCGGTGGCCACCAAAGACGAACTAGGCAAGCAAATGCCCAGTATCATCAACAAGCGGTATGTGGCGTACAGCAGCATCGCTGGAAAACCCATTTCTGACATCTTCAAGGCTGCCGACCTGACCGACGCCCAGGAACGTTCCGTCGATCAGTTTGCGTCGGTTTACCTTGAAAATACGACTGCCAAAGGCGAATCGCCTACTTTCCAGGTGCATCAGCTACCCCTGTTGGCGCAGGTCTCCAAGGTCTATGCCCTCACGCCGTTCGATGCCGACGGGGATGGTGATCTGGATGTATTGGGCGGCGGAAATTTTTACGGGGTGGGCACGTACCAGGGCCGTTATGATGCCAGCAACGGCTTCGTTCTAGTCAACAACAAAGGTCAATTCACAGCCCAGTCATCTTTTGCTACCGGCTTCGTCTTAAACGGCGAAATCCGTTCCATTGTACCGGTGCAGGGTAAAAACGGGCAGTTTGTGCTGGCTGGCCGGAATGGCCAGCGGGTACAAACGTTTCGGGTTGGCAGGTAAGACGGTTCCGCGTCTGGGCGGGGGCAAAGCCAGACTACACCGCTAATTGTCTACGTCTCTCACCGTTGGCCGACTATCGGGGCGGCGCTTTTCGTAGGTGACCCTAAATCGCGTCAGATCAGGTTTGTATTTCCGCTTCCGGCCCAACTCGTACCCATGAATCGTTTGGCCCAGCTGGTACAGAAAAGGCCAGCCTACCGTGTCATAATCATATTTGTCGTCGTTCAGTATTTCGTCGCTATTGGCGTAAATCACGGCCGTGAGCATGTATTCGACTTTGTTGGTGAAGTCGGCTACATACGAGGCATCCGTCAGAAAGCCGTAGGCCCAGCCCACTTTGTTGAACACGCGAAGCCCGTTGGGGAGCTGATGCAGACTGTCGCGGAAAAAGAACTTGGCGTAGCTGTCGAAATACTGCCGGGCGTCATACTTCGGGTAGTTCGTTTCGCCGGGTGCCTGCGACAGGTATTGGTACAGAAATGTGTACTCGTCGGCCGTCAGGTTGAAGCGCTGTTTTTCAGGTACCGATTCAGGAAATAGAGCCGATTGCAGAATCTGCTGCAGCGATTCCAGCGGGAGTTTGTTGCGCATCGTAAAATCGAATGGCTGGTTGACCAGACTGTCCCGAACGTAGTAGCCCTTGCCGAGGCGGGCTTCGCGGCGGAAATCGAACGGATCGGGGTTAGTAGCGGGTGGTTGGGCGTAGAGCAGCGTACCGTCGGCGGCAATGAAGCGAACCGGGTTGGTATGGCGGTTTTCGTCGGCTGTCATCCGCACGAACCGGTGCGTAATGCGGGTATCAGCATACCCTTTGGCGTGAAGGGAACGGTTAATCTGCTGCTGCCCAACAAACTCGTACATGCGGCTGTACGGATCGTTTTCACTGACCAGAAACGCCTTTCGGATCAGGTGCGCAATCGACGGATACCCACTTTCGGCGGTCTTGTCGGTCCATTCCCGTGTCTGTCCATTGTAGGCGCTATCGAACTGCATAGCCGTAAACTTGGTCACCTGCGGCTTGTTCAGCGCGTTCAGCTTCTCCAGCGATAGTAACGCCAGTGGTAGCTTTACCGTCGACGCGGGATTGAAGTACTCGGTGCTGTCGACCCGGAAATAGTAGTTGGTAAACGACGGGCGGTTAGCCTTGTCCCGATCGATCTGCGTGTAAATAACCTGCACCCGGTAAGCTGCCGGCTGCTGCATCACCTGCTGAATAACGGGATGCCTGTTCGACCTGATCAGGTTCGTCAGAAACGCGTCAGTACGTCCCTGTCCGTATGTTGGCAGAGTTAGGAGGCTGGTAAATAGACAGATGAGGGGTAGGCGCATAGGCCAAATATAGCCACCTTTTACCCAATTTTAAGGGTATGCGTGAAGGGCGTGATTCCCGTCAGGAATACGTGCATACCGGTTGTTCGGAGGGTACCGAAATGGGTGCTGTACAATTCCCCTTCCAGCCCGGTAAGCTTTGCGTGACTGAAAACGCCCGGCCCAAACTGAATTGAATCGTTGCCGGATCGGTATTCGCCCAGGCCGTTTTCCAGCGCAAAATCAGACTCGCTGTCGCCCAGCTGCTTCACTCCGGTCAGGCGACCGCCTTCTTTGAAGCAAAGCTCAATAACGAGGTGAACACCGTCCGTGCCGGCGACAGTAAAGGTCAACTCGTTGGCCCCGTTTTGTTCGTCGACCGCCACCGTAATGTCGAGTTTCCTGACGTTACTCTGCGGACGGTGTTCGAAATCCATCTTGTTCCAGAACCGGCCATCGGTGCTGGGGCCATGTTTGTAATTGCCATCTGCCCGTTTGTATTTGGCCGGTAAAGGCTGGTAGTACGGCGATTCCAGCTGACGATGCAACACGTAACGGCTCCCAACCTGCTTGATACCCTCGCTGTGGAAGTAACCGGTGCTGAAAAAATCCGTCGACAGGCGCATGTATTTCAACACCGCTTCTCCTTTTCGGAAGGCGAAAATAGTGGGGCTGTTTGCCCGGCCAGAG
Organism: uncultured Cytophagales bacterium; assembly: GCA_963750355.1. Lineage (GTDB taxonomy): Bacteria > Bacteroidota > Bacteroidia > Cytophagales > Spirosomataceae > Fibrella. The sequence goes on from CAVVQL010000001.1 coordinate 393,537, forward strand.
GCAATGGTGAGCGGAAAGTCGGTACCGCCGAACAGGGTTGTCGTCGTGTCGTTCCGTCTGATTCGGACGAGGTTGGTTGCCTTGAAAAACCGCTCGAACGTAACGGGCGGGTTTTTAGGCGCGGGAAGCGTCTTTTTGTAGAGTGGTTCTTCCAGGAAATAAACCAGTAGGTCTTTCAGCACAGCCTCATCAAACCCATTAACCGATTCAATGAACCGGGTTATGGCCGCATACTCGGGGTTCGCATCGTGGATGGCCATGAACAGGTAATCGTGGTAATAGGGCAGAATCTTGACCGACATGTATTGATCCTGCCGCCGCGAATCGATAGACACCAGATCGCCGTTTGGCTCAGCATGGTAATAGATCAGATTCAGGTTTTTACGGACAGGGACAAACAGATCGGGACGTTTCTGCAGGTGCGCAATGGTGATCAGCGCCCGGTCAATTACCTCCGAGTAGATCATGCTCCGTTCCAGATAATGCCCTTCACTGTCGCAGTAAACCCCTTCCGACAGCCATTCGTTGATGCGGGCAACGTACCCAGGGTTGGGGTACAGGGCGTTGATCTTCGCGAGTGCTGCCGACACCACCCACCGATGGTTGGGCGTATGCACACCACCCGTCCGCAGGGCTTCTCCGGCTTTCACGATAAACTGTCTAAGCTGGCTTTTCACGCCGGCCAATGCCTCAGTGGCGTTCGTGTTCAGAATCGTGGCGGCCGCGCAGAGTGGTTCCAGAATAAAGGCCGTGTCGGGCGGCGAGGCCAGATTGCCCAGGTCGAGTGTGCCGTCGGCATGCTGCGCATTTAGCAGGGCCCGCCCGATTTTTTCCAGATACGGGATCAGCTCGTTCTTCTGGTAATAGGCCGAGGTTGGTTCGCAAAAAGCGGCCGCCAGATTGGCCAGATCGTAGCCCAGGCGTCTGCGTACATCGGTGATGGCTGGTGTTAAGAGCCTGATGAGTTTCGCTACTTCATTGTTGTTGGCGGCAACGATACGTTTGTAAAACTCATCGGGTGGTTGCCCATACCGGGCATTTGCCAGCAGGGGAGAAAGGCCGACGATGGTGCCAAAACCGATACAATGTTCTAAAAACGCCTTTCTTGAAATCGAGGCCATGGGTTGTTGAGTATGGGGGTGGAGCGCTGGCAACTTACTACTAGCGAATACCAGGATAGGAATTTTGTGTGCGCGCCTCGCGAACCGGGTTCTCCGGTTCGCGAGGCGCGCACACAAAATGATTACAGGTCAGCAACTACTCAATAACCCGGATTCTGGGTTAAGGCGGGGTTCACCGTAAACGCGCCCGTTGGAATCGGGAAGATGCGCTTGTTGGGGTCGGCATCCGTTTTAAAGCCCCATTTACCTTCAAACTTACCGAACCGGATCATGTCATTCCGGTGCCAGGTTTCCCAGGCGAATTCACGGCTACGTTCGGCGTAAATATCTTCCAGATTTACACTTGTCATCGCCGGAGAGGTAGTGCGGTTAGCCCGAAGTTGATTCACCAGCGAAAGGGCCGTTTGACCCTGCGTGGCAGTACCTCCCCGCAGAATAGCTTCGGCCTTCATCAGAATAATATCTGAATACCGGAAAACCGGCACGTCGTTGTTCTGGTTGCGCGAGGTGGATGTGGCATCGGGGTAAAACTTAATGTTCCGGTAGCCCATATTCCAGGCAATTTCATCATTACCGGCATCATACGTCGCCACATCCTGCCGGAGCGTAATACCGGGTGTCAGGTTTACCTGATACGTGTAGGCAGCTCCACCGTCTGTGCCCGTGTAGGTCTGGTCATACCCTTTTTTGGTGGTGGTGACTGTCAACGGCGTCACGCCATCGGCCAGGAATTGTGGGCCCGTGAGCCACTGGTTATTTCGGATGTCGTTGGGGTCTTTGAAATTGGCGTAGAACTCGGGCAGTGTGCTTCTTGGTGCGCTCGGCGTAAACGGCAGACTAAACCGCTTCGTATGTGATCGGGGTACATCGTAGCGGGCGTGGTACATGTTGCTGTTTGTGCCCGGTAAGCCTCCCGCCGCTGGGTCGTACGGAATGGCGAAGATGAATTCTTTCATCTGTGGGCCATTGTTGGGGTAGAACATTTGCAGGTACGTTGACCGGGGCTCCAGCGAATACAGGCCTGAGTTAATCACACTGTCGCAGGCAACAACGGCGTCGCTGTAGCGCTGGGTGCCGGTGTAATACTCAGCGTTCAGGTACATTTTGGCCAGCAGCGCAAAGGCCGTGAACTTGTTGGCACGGCCATAAATTACCTGACCCGATGCCCGGCTCAAATTTGGTAACGCCGCCTTCACCTCCGATTCGATAAACTTAAATACCTGCGCTCTGGGTAGGTTCGTGCGGGGTGTGAAGTCGCCATAGGTCGTGTCGATGGGTACGTTGCCGTACAAGTCCATCATCATGAAATAAGCCAGCGCGCGCACCATCTTCAACTCGGCCAGGTTCATCGGTTTGCCTGGCGTTGCCGCAGGAATGGTCGTATTCAGAATAGACATGGCCTGGTTGGTTGTGCCAATTACCAGCGAGAGCCAGTTCCAGGTACTGTTTGTTGTTCCGTGGTCTTTGGTCCAGTCGTGGTAATGGAGCATCCGGTAGCCTTGGTTATCATACCAGTTACCGCCCCGCGCTGGCAAAATGGCTTCGTCGGTGCTCAGCGACTGCATGAACCAGTAGTCGAGCGAGAAATTGCCACGTAGGGCGGCGTAGGGCGGCCCCGATGCCTGAATGAACTGCGACGTATTCTGAGGAAAAATGTCGGGCGTCAGCGATGTGGTTACCGGGACATCGACGTCATGGCAGGCTGAGGCCAGGAATGAAACGATCCCTAGTAACGTGCCGTATGATAGTAGCTTTTTCATTGTTGTTCTAGGCTAATGAGTTAAAATGACACGTTTACACCCAGCAGAAACGTCCGGGTTTTGGGGTAGAAGTTGTTCGAGTCTACGCCCGGTGCCAGTCCCCCCTGATTCACTTCAGGATCGATTCCTTTGTAGTTGGTGATCACAAACGCATTATTCACAGACGTATAGACCCGAACGGTTCTGAGGTACTGGTTCAGGTTCTTGAGGGTATATCCCAGCGTGGCATTGTCGAGCCGTATATAGCTGCCGTCTTCGATGTAGCGGCTTGAATACTTAAACGAGTTGACGTCGGTTGCTTTCTCGTCCGCCACATCGACCAGGATGTTGGTAAACTGCGCGGTGCCTGGGCGAAACAGGTCGGCGCGGGTGGCGTTGAAGATTTTGTTGCCAAAAACGCCCCGGAAAAACACGTTCAGGTCGAGGTTGCCGTAACGCAGGGTATTTGTCCAGCCCACCAGTAGTTTAGGCTGCGGGCTACCCAGATACTTATAGTCGGCACCAATAACGGGTGTTGTTGTCAGCGCACCAGCCCGATTAACGTATTGCGACACGCCCTTGTCGTTTTTACCCGCATAGTCGAGCGTAAAGAACTGGCCCAGCGGCATACCTGCCTTCAGAATTTGCAGGGTGCTGCCCGTCTGTCCGTTCCCTTCGGGCTGCGTAGTCCGGACGGAGTCACCCCCAACAAACAGCGGATTAGTGAGGCTGTTGATCCGGTTGGTATTGTGCGCCAGATTCAGGCCCGTTGTCCAGCTAAACTTGCCTGTTTGTACGGGTGTGGCGTTCAGGCTCAGTTCAACTCCCTTATTGCTCATGTTGCCACCGTTGGCAATAATGCTGCCCGCCGGCACAAGCACCGGATTGACCCGGTAGGAATAAATCATGCCCGTGGTCTCCTTGTTGTACCATTCAATTGTGCCGCTCACTTTCCCTTTCAGCACGCTAAAATCGAGACCGATGTTGGCGGTTGCGGTTTTCTCCCACTGCAAATTGGGGTTGGCCGCCTGCGTTGGGCCATAAGCAGCCGTTTGCACGCCATTGTAGTAGTATGTACCCAGGCTACCCGAAATGAACTGCGCCGTGTAGGCATTGAAACCCGATGAGTTACCCGTTACCCCGTAGCTGGCCCGGAATTTCAGGTCGCTGAACAGGCTCTGCTGCTGCATGAATTTCTCCTGATCGATGCGCCAGGCCACGCCCGCCGCCGGGAAGTAACCCCACTGGTTGTTGGCGCCGAATACCGAGCTGCCGTCGCGCCGGATCGAGCCCTGTACGAGGTATTTGTTCTTGTAGTTGTAATTCAGACGGGCAAAGTCAGAAATCAGGCGTGTTTCCTGATAGATACCATCGGGGCCGAAATTGACCCGGTACGACGAAATGGCGTAGGGGTTGCTCAGCGCAAAGTTGTTATACCCGATATTGTCGACGGGAAAGTTGGTGCTCGACGTCTGGAAACCATCGCCCGAGACGTTGCCCTGCCACGAATAGCCCAGCACCGCATTGATGGAATGATCGCCGAATTCTTTGTTCCAGGTAAAGAACGTTTCCAGCACCTTGCGCGTGGTCTGGTACGTGTTGCGCAGCGCCGAGCCGTTGGTGCCGAAGTTCAGCAGGCTGTGTACCAGGGGTGGGTCGGGGTTATTGTAGAAGTTGGCGCTGTTGTACTGGGTGTAGTAGCTGGCGTACGATTCGCCATGCAGCGAGGTGTTGTTCTGGTACGAGAGGTTAATATCATACGACAGGCCAAAGGGCAGCTGCACCTGCGTGAACAGTGACCCAACCAGGTTGTTGTACTTCGTGTTGTCTTTGGCGTAGTTGATCATCGCCGCCGGGTTGAAGTAGCCCGTATTCTGAAAGTTTTCCGAGTAGGTGCCATCCGGGTTGGTTACCGTCGATACCGGCAAACGGCTGACCATCTGGAGCAACACGTTGTTGCGCAGGGGGGTGTTGTTGGCGTTGCTGTTTGAGTTGGTCACGTTCAGGCCAAACTTCACCTTGTCGTTGAAGGCCATCTGTTCAACCGACAGGCGGGCAATAACCCGGTTCAGCGAGCTACTCTGCAAAATACCCTGCTTGTCGAGGTAGTTTACGCTGGCGCTATACGTGCTATGGTCCGTGCCGCCGCTAATGGAGACGTTGTGGTTCTGCGAAATGGCCGAACTACGCTGAACGGCTTCCTGCCAGTTGGTATTGGCACCCAAATCATCTTTGGGCGAGAAAGACTGCCCATTCGCCGTCAGAAAAGCCCGCAGCTGGGTGGCATCCATCATGTTCAGTTTGCTGGATACCTTTTCAACGCCCACGTACCCACTGTACGTAATTTGTGCCTGGCCTTTTTTGCCGCGCTTGGTCGTGACCATGATCACGCCATTGGCCGCCCGGTTACCATAAATAGCGGTGGCGGCGGCATCTTTCAGTACGTCGATGGAGGCAATGTCGTCGGGGGCAATGATCGATATGTCGGCACCCGGTACGCCATCGATCACGTAAAATGGCCCCTGCGAGCTGTTGATGGTGGAGGCCCCCCGCAAGATCACGGCGGCGGGAGCGTTGGGGTCACCGTTGGCCGATATATTCAGGCCCGGCACTTTACCCTGCAACAACTGGCCTACATCGCTGATGGCCCCCCGGTTCAACTCCTCGGGTTTGATGGTGCTTACAGCGCTGGTCAGGTTTTTCCGCGACTGTGTGCCGTACCCAACTACCACTACTTCGTTCAACTGTTTGTTGTCTACCCCCAGTGCAATGTCGACCGTAGCCCGATTGCCCACCACAACTTCCTGGGTAGTGTAGCCAATGAAGGATAGCACCAGCGTAGTGCCGGCATTGTCGTACTGCGTGGGAATGGTTAGCCGGTAAGCCCCCTCGCCGTCGGTAACGGTGCCAAGACGTGTTCCTTTCAGCACGACGCTAACACCGGGTAAGCCAGTCCCGTTGGTACCATCGGTGATACGCCCGGTGATCGTTCGGTCGGCAATGGCCTTTGTTTCCGACTGATCTGCCGACGATGGAGACGCGCCTTCCCCTTTACCCGTGCGGCTCGTGGCCGGATTTTTAAACAGGGCAATCTGTTTTCCTGTCAGTTCATAGCTGATGCGCAGGGGCGTGAGCAACTCCGTCAACAGCGCTTTCAGCGTACTGGAACGAGACGGCAGCGTAACGCGCTGATCGGCCTGAATCTCTTTCGGGTTATAGATAAAACGAATGCTTGTACTGCGCTCTAGTTGAGTCAGCGCATTTTTCAGGCTTATGTTGCTGGCTTTTAGCAGCACCTGCTGGTCGAGGACCTCCTGCCCATGGGCAACGTGAGCCCAGGTAGTACTCACGAACAAACTAGCGATCAGGAGTTGCGAAACCGATAGGCTCATGAGTCGAATCAGGGTCGGAGGTAGCGTATAATGTTTAGCCATGAGTAAGTGATTAGTTACCCATGGATAGCAAGTCGGTTAGTCAGATACTGTAAAGGCTGTAATTATTTTTATAATTTGTTTCCCGATGCCCCGGCTTAATCAAATATACCTACTTATTATCACAACCCAGACTATGAATAATGATCTGGCCATCAACGATTTCGTAGGTCGACCGCGAGATGCGGCAGACGAGGTTCAGTTGGTCGAACAGCGATTCGCCCGCCAGATTGGCCGTTATAAAGCAATTCCTGATGGTCAGCGGGTCATACATAACGGGTAAGCCGTACGTTTTTTCGAGTTGGCTGAATACCTGGGCAAGGGGTGCTTCATCAAAGACGTAGCTATTGGCCTTTACTGGCTGAAGCACGATGGGCTGCTGCACCACAGACTTTACCAGCCGGTCTTCTTTTTCAATGAAAGCGACTTGCTGGTTAGCCGTAAGCACCACCCCAACCGACTCGTTCTTCTGCAGTTGACGCGCCTGTCTCATGTCTTTCCGGGTGTAGACCGACACCCGACCGGAGCGCACTTCCACGTTTGCGTTTTTCCCCTCTGTGGTGACAACGAATGACGTACCCAGCACCTGCGTCGAGATGTGGTCGGCATGCACCCAAAAGGGCCGTTTGGGGTTTTTGGTAATGCTAAAGAACGCTTTTCCAGACAGGTACACTTCGCGCAGGTTGGGCGAAAATTGGGTTGGGTAACGCAGGCGGCTATGCTGGTACAGCGTAACAACGCTGCCGTCATGCAGGGTAAGTTGGTGCGGTTTAGCCTCGCTGTTCAATACTTCGCGGTAATTGGCGGTGAGTACAGGGCTAATCTCGGCCAGTGCCGTGTCTGCCTCTGAATTTGGGCGGTATATCAAAAATAAATAGCCAAGGCCCAGGACAAGCACAATCGAGGCGGCTATGGCAAGTACGCGCGTTGGCCAGAGCGACCGGACAGTACCCTGCTGAATAATGGCGGAGGACAGGCTGGCTAGCTCTTCAGTGGGGCAGGGCAACGTTTTTTTCCTCCAGGGCATACAGAAAAGAGCGGGCCAACTGCACCTTACCCGCTAGTGCCGGATGAGCGTTTAGCCAGTCCAGCCAGAACGCTTCGCTTTGCGGGTCCCGATGAATAACCCACTGACGGAAGTGTTGGTCCCGGGCAAAGTCTTCAACGCTGAATTTCTGGTAATCGGGATGCATGCTGCGTAAGGTAAGGTTGGTAGTAGATGGCTAAAAACGGGGTTACATACTTGTTTTTGGTGATTAATTGGCGAAAAGCAGCTTAACCAGGTTGGTCAGCAGGAAGAAGCCAACCCAGTTTTCGCGGAAACTTTTAAAGGCGACCTGCATTAAATTGGATACCGACTGGGGGTTAACATCCATAATGGCCGCAATCTCGTCCCGTTCCAGGTTCTGGTAGAAGCGTAGGTAGATGACCTCCCGCTGCCGTTTGGGCAGTTTGTTCAGCGCATCGGCAATCCGGTGGGTCGTTTCGGCGAGGCTTTCCTGTTCAATCATCGACCATTCCGGCGAAAATTCCACGAAGCTGATCGCATTGTCGAGATCGGCTGATTCATCCTCTTTCAGAATACGTTGACGATACGCCTCCCGAATGACCCTTTTTCGGACGCAACTGAGCAGGTAAGCCCGCACGCTGTCGGGCGTGCTGATACGATCGCGGCGATTCCAGATGTCGATAAACACCTCCTGCACGCAGTCTTTCACGAAGGCTTCATTCTGCACGAATTTATAGCCGTAGTTCTGCAACGGGTTGAAGTAAGCCGTCAGCAGCTTGCCAAACGCTAATTCATTGCCTTCTTGAGCTGCTGCCAGAGTTGAACGTCGCTGTTGGCGGGGGATGAATCAGTAAATAGCGCCATAAGTTGCAGGGAGAACGCAACACCAGATTACTCGAACTGAAACGCGAAGTAGGTGCAGGGTTTCTGCGTGTTGTTGGTAATGTTGTGAGGCACGTTCGATTCCAGGTACGTCAGGTCGCCCGTTGAATTGGGAATAAGCTTACCATCGATGCTCGACTCGGCCGCGTTATTCATCATGATCAGCATTTCGGCGGCGCGGTGCGTGTGGGGTGGGTGGCTTGCCAGGCCGTTGTTCAGGGTGGTCACGTGCATCTCAAACCGCTTAGTCATGGCCGTGGCCCGGTCGAACATGCGGCGCACCCCGCCTTTGTCATGCGGCTGAAAGGGGACTTCTTTCCAGTCGACCCAGAAGGAACCCCCTGCTTTCTGACCCCGCGCCAGATCGACCGGCTCTTTCGATGCGTAGCGCATGACGTAGTACGTAGCAGGTACGTCGCCTTTATTTTCGAAACCGTGCTCATCACCGGGCATCATCATCGCAATGCTGTTTGGCCCCAGCGTTTTTACCTTACCTGCAATGGTTACCGTCAGTTCCCCCTCTTTGATGATAATCAGCTCTTCGTCATCATGCCTGTGGGCCGGGTGCGGAGCCTGATGCGCCGGTACCGTCGTTGCGTGAACTTCGATATGCTTAAAATCCGTCGCGCTGCCTTCCAGCAGCTTTCGTTGGTCAGAGCCTGCCTTTTTTACTACAGCCGCCTCTTTCCAGCTGTAAACGTTTGAATCAATCGGTTGTAGTATCAGTGAACTGCCTGCCGACAGAATGAGGGAAAGAAGGACAAGGCCATATTTCATAAGAAGGAGTTGCTTTCAGCGTGATATGCCTAGAAAGCAACTCCTTCTTATGAATCTAATCGTTTGGCACGATCGTCCCCGCATCGGCGTAGCCCCCGCATCAGCTTTGCCCCCGCCCTAAAGGGAGCCTGCTGGCGCACGATTAGCTACGCGCAAGCAATACTCATGCGCCAGCAGGCTCCCTTTAGGGCGGGAGGCTACGCTAATAAACCCAAACGCCTCACTGCACCGTCTTCCTTAACGGTGTATAGAGAGCAGACATCGAAATGCCTGTGGCTGACTTTACGAATAGCTTGTTGAGCGGCTGGTCGGGAAAGAAAATGTCGGTCATCACGGTAAGCCCTCCATCGGCAAATAACTCAACAGAGGCTTCATCGACCAAGAGTGTAATAGACCGGTTATAGCCCATTGCGATACGTGGGGCAGTGTGGCGTTTGCCGAACCCTTTTTCAAAATTTGTTTTTCCTGCCTTCGTCCGGTCTATATAGTATGAGTTGCTGCTTTTTTCGTAGCCGATAACCAGCTCATCGCCCTGCTCATTGGCGAGTACAACGCTGAAATCATTGAGTCCCGGAGCGGCTAACACCAGTTTGAACAACGCCGATTTCTGACCGGTGTTTGCCGCTATATCGTATGAGCCTTTCACTGGTATGTTGCTCAGCGTGGTTGTTTTCCCGTTCAACTCGTCCAGTTCTTTCACGGGAGTAGACGTTAAAAGCAACTCCCTGTTCACTTCTTTCAGGCCAAGCTCGCGCGGTACGGTTGTAGCACTGCGCCAGGTACCGGTAGGCACTACGTTGGCGTATTGCCAGTTGCTCATCCAGCCCATGAGGATGGTCCGGTTGCCCGTGTTGGAGAAGGTTACCCCGGCGTAATTATCCGTGCCGTAGTCCATCCACTTTGTTTTGGTGGAGTAGGGCTTGAAATTCTTTCCATCAAAATCACCGACGAAATACTGGGTAGCCGAGCCACCATTTGGCCCGCCGGGATTGATGCTAACCAGCAGCACCCACGCCTTTTTGCCGTTATGGTCGATGGGAAACAGATCCGGACATTCCCAAACGCCGCCATGTGCGCCCAGGTCTTTGCCAAACTCGCTTTCCCGCGTCCAGTTCTTCAGGTTGGGCGAGGAATAGAAGGTGACCCGATCTTTCGTGGCCAGGGTCATGATCCACTTCTTCTGCGGCTCGAACCATCGCACTTTAGGGTCACGGAAATCAATGATGCCCGGATTTGGCACAACCGGGTTGCCGGCATATTTCGTCCACGTTTTGCCTTCGTCGAGGCTGTAGGCGAGGCTCTGATACTGAAACTTGTCCGACTTTGCCTTTTCCATCCTGGAGTTATGGTGCGTGAATATGGCGACCAATGGCACCTGCCCGTTTTTACCAAAGCCGCTGGTGTTGTTCACATCGACGACTGCGCTGCCCGAGAAAATATAGCCGAGGCTATCGGGGTATAAAGCGATCGGTTGCTCCTGCCAGTGAACCATGTCTTTGCTGGTGGCGTGGCCCCAGTGCATTGGCCCCCAGACCGTGCTATCCGGGTAATACTGAAAAAACAGGTGGTACGTCCCTTTCAGATAAACCATCCCGTTTGGGTCGTTCATCCAGTGGGCTTTGGGCGAAAAATGGAACTGGGGCCGATGAGGCTCAGTACCTGTCGTGGCTTGCCCTGTCTGGCCAACCGAACTATGCGTGAGTGAGGCCAACAGGGCAATGGTGAGAAGTAGGTTTCGCATAACAGATGGTAGAAACCGATAAGGTCTTCCGTAAAGCCCTTAGCGGTGCAATTTAAATTAGAAGCCCGGATTCTGCTTGTAAAGGCCTTTGGTAAAGCTAATCTCCCGTTGTGGAATGGGTAAGTACTCATCCCGGCCCGCCGTGAATTTGGCAGTAGACAGGAAAGGCCGACGCACTTTTTCCTTGTCAATGTACGCATTCAGCGTTTTCTCGGCAATGCCCCACCGTACAAGGTCGAAGAAACGGGGGCTTTCGGTGGCAAATTCCAGACGACGCTCCCACTGTAACGCTTTTCTGGCGTAGTCCTGCGTCCAGCCGGTAGCGGTGTACTCTTTCACGTTGTACTTCGACGCAAACGTACCATCTGTTTTTTTCAGTCGGCCTGTGCTGGCCGCTGCTCTACGGCGTACCTGGTTGATCACGGTCCGGGCTGGTTCCAGCTGCCCCAGTTCGATGTTGGCTTCGGCCTGCATCAGCAGCACATCGTCGTACCGGATAATGTCGATGTTCTTCGATGACCCAATGAATGGCCCTTCTTTATGATACGAGGCGCTGGTGGCCAACTGCTGATCTTTCATGGTATGAAAGAAACCATATACACCCGGATCACGTACCCAGCTGGTGCTGAATGGTTTCGTCGGGTCATACTTGTAGGGGTGCCCGTCGATGCCAATGGTGTGGTCGACGCGGGGGTCAACGGTGTCCGTGTTAAAGTCTACATTCTTCTCGTTGAACGTATCCATCAGGGGCAAGCCGTTCTCGTTTGTTTTGTAGGCATTGGCCAGGTTCTGGCTGGGGGCGTGAAATCCGCAGCAACCGTACTGGGGCGCACCGTGGGGGTAGTTCAGGCCCGTCACGTAGCTCAGGCGACCCGCTGCCGTTCCATCATTGATCGAATACTGGATGGCAAAAATAGACTCGGGGCCATTTTCTGTTTCGGCAATGAAGTTCTCGGCGAAATCGGGTTGCAGGCTATACTGGCCCGAACTGATCACCTGCTGGGTCAGGTTCACGACCTCCTGCAACCGGGCTTTGTTGATGTTCACCACCTGGTGCGTTTCATTCTGTTCGTAGGCCTGATATAGGCGCAGCTTGGCCAGATACGCCGCCGCTGCGGCTTTGTTGGCCCGGCCGAGTTGGGCCTGTTTGATAGGCAGGTTATCCAGCGCATACTGAAAATCGTCGGCTATCTTATTCCATAGCTCATCGTTCTTGTACTTCACGTTCGATTCTTTCAGAATGTCATCGCTCGACATGTCTTCGGTGATGAACGGGATGTTTTTGAACAGCATCTTCAGCATGAAATGCGAGTGGGCCCGTAAAAAACGCACCTCCGCCTGGCGCGACTTCTTCAACGGAAACTCGGCCTCGGTCAGCGCATTCAGGCTTTTCAGGGCCGAATTGGCCCTTGAAATAGCTTTGTAGAAATTTTCCCAGGTGAAGGGGTGCATAAGGCCCAGGTCGGGCCGCGTCAGGTTGTAGTGCTCGTAGAAGTCAACTTCTGCCACGTCGCCCACGCCACCCCCGCCTTTGTAGGCGTCATCGGAGCGAACACTGCCATACACCCACATGCTGGTCATGGGGCCAATCATATCATCGTTGCCAACGCCAGCGTAGGCGGCCGTAACCAGCGCATCGGCCCCAGAAGCAGACTTGATGCTTTCAGAAGATAATAGCCCCTGGGGCTGGTAGTCGAGATAGTCTTTGCAGGAAGAGGTGGCCAGCAAACCGGCAAGCAGTACGGAGTAAGTTAATTTATTTTTCATGGCGATTTGAGGCTTAGAATGATACGTTGATGCCAGCGGTGAAGGTGCGGGGAATGGGAATGGAGTTAATGTCGGTGCGCTCCGGGTCGGGCCCCTGGAAACTGCCGGGCTTGATCAGGAAGAGGTTCTCACCCATGACGTACACCCGCAGCCGCTGCAAACCGATCTTTTGCGTCACGGCGGAGTTGATGGTGTAGCCCAGCTGAATGTTCCGCATCTTGACATACGAGGTGCTGGTAAAGAAATAATCGGAGGTACGGGTTTCGCCGTTTACGTCCGACAAAGACAGCGTCGGAATTTTCGAGCCGGTATTGGTCGGTGTCCAGGCGTTGAAGACACCCGGCCCAACGTTGTCGCGGCCTCTGATGAAGTTGTTGTAGAACGTGTAGGCGTCGAAGCCTGAGCGTCCGGCTATTCCTGAACCGAAGAGGGCCAGATCGAAGCCCTTGTAGAAGGCCTCAACGCGGAGGTTGTATTCAAAGGCGGGTAAGGTAGTGCCGAAGAATACCCGGTCGTCATCATTGATCACCCCGTCGTTGTTCGTATCAACGTACCGGATACGGCCGGGGCCTGCGCCCACTTGCTTGGGGGCGGCATCTACCTCGGCTTTGCTCTGGAAAAGGCCGGCGGTTTTGTAGCCGAACAGGTCGAACTGCGAATGGCCCAGAATCGTGTTGATGGCGTTACCGGCATAAGCAGCCCGTACTTCTTCCGGCAATTCGGTGATTCGGTCTCTGAACCGGCTTACGCCCGTAAAGATGCTGTACGTGAAATCGCCGATGGCCTTGGGGTAGTAGCCCAGCGAAAACTCAAAGCCGTTGTTCGATTTGGCGGCACCGTTAACCGCTTTCGACTGTCCCTCGCCCACCGCCGAGGCGATAGGTGGCGTAATCAGGATGTCGCTCGTTTTGCGGGTGAAGTAGTCGAACGAGCCCTGGAATAGGCCATTCAGAAAGCCGAAATCGACGCCTACATTTAGCTCGTCGGTTGTTTCCCACTTCAGGTTAGGGTTTGCCCCCTGAATAGACACGAAGCCGGAAGGCAGGTTGCCCGTGTTGGCGCCGTTCAGGTCATAGGCGGTGCCAATGTTATAAAACTGGTCGAAGAAGCCATTATGCCCATTCGGATACTGCGATTGGCGGGCCCCGTACCGGGTATCATACAGACCGAACCGGGCCAGATCGCCGATTTCCTGGTTACCAACGCGACCAACGCCCGCCCGCACCTTTAGGTTGCTGATTGCCTTGGATCCTTGCAGGAACGCTTCTTTGTCGAGCCGCCAGCCCACCGAAGCCGCCGGAAAAATGCCGTACTGGTTGTCGGTACCAAAGCGCGAAGATCCATCGCGCCGGACGGTCAGGGCGGCCAGATACCGGTCGGAGAAGCCGTAGTCGATGCGGGCGAACTGGGAGAGCAGGCGGTTGCCCGTGCCAGCGCCGGTAACCGTAGCATTACCTGTTCCTGAGTTTAGCGTGAAGTAGTCGGGCGTTTGTACGGCAAACCCTTCTTTCCGGTCAGTTTGGTAGACAACATCCGTTTTAACGGCTTCAACCCCAACTAAAAACTTAAGGTGGTTATCACCCAGGTTGAGGTTATACCGGGCCGTGTTTGACCAGGTTAAGCTCAGAAACCGGTTCTGGTCAATCGTCAGGCTGTTGCTGGTCCGGCCAAAAGACCCTTCTTCGAAGGCCTGTTCAATATTTTTGAAATAATACAGCGAGTTATCGACGCCCAGGCTTGAGCGGAGAAACAGATTTTTAACCGGCTCAAGCTCCGCAAATACGTTTCCGAACAGGGTGACCCGGTTGGCGTTGTCATACTGGTTAATGTCCTGCATGTGCAGCGGGTTGTTCCGGTCTGAGTAGCCCGAACCGATAGCACCACCGTAGGTACCGTCTTTCGCATAAACGGGAATCGTTGGGGCCAGGGTAATGGCCAGGCCAGGCGTGAGCGCGCCGCCAATATCTGTAGCGGCCAGCGTTTCGTTCGACGTAGCAAACTGCATGTTGGCCCCAATTTTCAACCGGCCATTAAATGTGTTGGTCAGGGCGTTGATCCGGCCACTCAGCTTGTCGTAGTCCGTGAATTTCAACATGCCCGTGTTTTTGTAATAGCCCAGGTTTACCTGCAGCGACGAGTTCTTCGAGCCACCCGCAATGGTCAGTTCGTTGCTGGTGACAATGCCTGTTTTATACAGCACATTCTGCCAGTCGGTATCGCCAGCGGGCATGTTGGCTACGCCCCCCACCAAAGGCTTTACCGTGACGCCGTTCAGCACAGGGTTGGCGAAATTCTTATTCCAGTCGAACGAGTACAGCGCACCGTAGCCATCTTCGGGGTTTACCCCATCATTGACCGAGGCCTGCCAGAGCGCCCGTCCGCGATCTACGGCGTTGAGCATCTTGAACCGGGCGTACTTTTCAGATTGCGCCGAAACGCTGCTGTTAAAATCAATGCTGATCTTTCCGTTGGCGTTTGCGCCGTTTTTCGTCGTGACAATGATAACCCCGTTCGATGCCCTGTGACCCGTAGATCGACGAAGCCGACGCATCTTTCAACACCTGCACCGACTCGATCGAGTTGGGGTTGAGCCCCTGGAATACTTCGGGCCGTTTGGTCGGAACACCATCGATGATGTAGAGCGGGTCGGTATTGCCGAGCGTATTGGCCCCCCGAATCAGGATGCGCGAATTGGTGCCGTTTGGTGAGCCTGTTTTTTCGATGTACAGCCCCGGAACCCGACCCTGAAGCGCCTGCATGACGTTGCCGGAACTGATGTTCTTAACGGGAGCCAGATCGACAACGGCAATGGAGCCTGTTAGATCCTCTTTCTTCGAGGTGGTATAGCCCACCACCACTACTTCAGACAATTGGCTGCCTGCTACCAGCGCCACCCGAACGGTGCTCTGGTTGACAACGGGTACTTCCTGCACCTGGTAGCCAATGAACGACACCTGTATGGACGAGGCACTGGCTGGTACGGAGATACTAAACTTTCCGTTAACATCCACAACGGTACCGTTCGTGGTTCCGGGAATGACGACGGTCGCTCCGATGAGCGCTTCGTTTGTCTTGGCGTCGACAACGCTGCCCGTAACAGTGCGCTGGGCTATGGCCAGCGAGACCGTCAGCAGCAACAGGGCGAGGGTCAATAGATGATTCTTCATTAATGTATACAGAATAAGATGAGATTGATAGTAAATAGGCTGTACGTAACTGGTCAGGCGGCAGGCTGGGTAATGAATTGGCGGCTTATAGTTTGCTCGGTAAATGAGGGGGTTGCGCCCCGCTGGGTGGCTACATAGGCTCCCGTAGCGCAGGCGAATTCAAGGGCATGCTGAGGCGTATTACCTTGCAGTGTTTTGTAGAGAAAAGCGGCCAGAAAGGCGTCACCACTACCGATGGTGTCTTCTACGTCGACGGAAAAACCCGCCTGCCTGACAAAGCCGGCTGAATCGAGCAGAATCGCTCCGTCGCCGCCTAGTGTTACGCATAGCACGTCCAGGCTGTAGCGGTCGCGCAGCTGCTGCATGGTCCGGTGCAGGTCGGTTTCCGCCCCATACCAGCCCGACAGTTCGAGTAGTTCGTGCTCGTTCAGCTTGGCTATGTCGGCCTGGTGCAGGAGTTCATCAACGGTGGCCTGGTCGTAATGCGGCGCGCGAAGGTTGACATCGAATACCTTGCGGGGGGCTACAGTCAGCAGTTCGCGCAGAGTGTCATGGGTTTGTGGGCTACGGGCCGCCAGGCTCCCATACACGAACAGGTCGCTTTGGCGCACCGCCTCGATCATGCCCGGCTCCTGCTGGATATAATCCCAGGCAACAGGCTGCACGATCTTGTAGGTGACCTCGTTGCTGTCGGATACGTTGGCCTTGGCCACGCCCGTCAGGTGCGAGTGGCCGGTCTGGACCAGTTGGGTCGGAATGTTTTTCTGCGTTAGAAAATCCAGCAGCTCACGCCCCAGATCGTCGCTGCCGACGCGGCTGATGAGTTGGGCGTTCAGGCCAAAGTTGCGGAGGTCGGCGGCCACGTTCATGGGTGCGCCACCGGGTTGCTTACTCGTGGGTAGCACGTCCCACAGGATTTCGCCGAAACAGGTGATTGTTGGTGTCATGGCTAGTAGGTGGATTAATGAGCAAAAACGGTACGTTCAATTTTTTCCAGGCTGGTCCCTTTCGTTTCTGGCATGATGCGCAGCACGAATACGAGTTGCAGCACCATCATCACGGTGAAGAACAGAAAAGTGTTGCCGCCGCCAAGCTGCTCAGACAGGTAGGGGAAGGTGAAGGTGATAATGGCGGCCATGATCCAGTGGGTGAAGCTGCCAAGTGCCTGCCCGCTGGCGCGCACTTCATTCGGGAAGATTTCGGAGATGAACACCCAGATAACGGCTCCCTGCGAGAAACCAAAGAAGGCGATGTAGCCGAACAGGAGGAAGGGTACGGTCATGCCGCTGAAATCTTCGACGTAAAAAGCCCGCGCCACCAGACCAAGGGTGATGATGAGGCCCACCGAGCCGATTTTCATCAGGGTACGTCGGCCATAACGGTCGATCAGGTTCATGGAGATGAGGGTGAAAATGAGGTTGATCAGCCCGATGCCCGCTGACGAGAGCAGGGACGAACTTTTGCCCAGACCAGTCATTTCAAAAATGCGGGGCGCGTAGTAGATGATGGCGTTGATACCCGATACCTGATTGAAAACGGCGAAGAGTACGGCCAGCATAACAGGCGTTTTGTAGTTGCCCGAAAACAGCCGGGCCGAAGCGGCTTCTTTCGTGTTACTCGCCTGAATAGCCGCCAGGGTCTGTTCGGCCGTATCGGGGTCAATCATGTTCAGCACCTCGCGGGCTTCGGCCACCTGCCCTTTTTTGAGGAGCAGCCAGCGGGGGCTTTCCGGAATGTTGAGTACGGTGATCAGGAAAATGACCGAGGGAAGTGCCTGAATACCCAGCATCCAGCGCCAGGGCTCGGTGCCCATATCTGATAAGAGGAAGTTGGAGAGGTAAGCAACCAGAATGCCCAGTACGATATTGAACTGGAACAAGCCCACCAATTTTCCCCGCGATTTGGCCGGTGAAATTTCGGTGATGTACATGGGGGCGGCTACCGACGAGGCCCCAACGCCCAACCCACCCAGAAAGCGGAAGATGAGGAAGATTGACCAGTTGGGCGCCAGGGCTGTGCCGAGCGACGCCAGCAAGTAGAGAACGGCAATCCAGAACAGGGTTTTTTTGCGACCCAGCTGCTCGGCAGGAATGCCACCGGTCATGGAGCCAATAACAGTTCCAATCAGCGCGATGGAAACCGTGAGGCCATGTTCCCATACGTTCAGCTGCCATAATGATTGCAGCGATTGCTCGACGCCAGAGATGACGGCGGTGTCGAATCCAAAGAGGAAGCCTCCAAGGGCGGCCGTAATGGACCAAAAGAAAATGCGTTGTTTCTGACTCATGGCTGACTCGAATCGTCCGGTTTAGACATTGATTTCGAATCAAACTTAGGGCAGCCAGGCGAGACGGGCTTTCACTAATCGGTCAAATACTTTCGATATTAAGTTAACTAGTTAACTGGCTATTGGTTAATTAGTTAACTTACGAACTAATGTTGTGAGTTTCGGTTTTTGAACGCTGAATTTCGGTTTTGTTGCATGAATTAGACAGGCTATTCCAGCGTAGTCAACTGAATGGCAAAACCGCCACCGCTGGCGAGTCGCAGGTTGAGTTTGATCTTGCTGGTTACCCGCTTCTTTTCAATCGTATACGCCTCCGGGTTTGTTTGCCAGTCGGCCGTATCGGCGTCCCGATAGATCGTGGCTTCGTAGGTTTTACCGGCATCCAGAAAATCCAGAATCAGCGGGAGTGTTCGGCTGTTTTCGTCAGAGATGGCCCCGACAAACCAACTGTCTTTCCCCTTCGCTTTTCGGGCAATCATCAGGTAATCGCCGGGTTCAGCCGCCAGTACTTTGCTGTCGTCCCAATCGACAGGGACATCTCGGATAAATTGGAAAGCATCGGGGTGCTTCTCGTAGTTCTCCGGTAAGTCGGCGGCCATTTGCAGGGGGCTATAGAGGGCGATGTACAGGGCGAGTTGTTTGGCCAGGGTTGTTCTGACTCGTTGCGTGCGGCTGCTGTCGAACTGATTGAGCCGGAATCGGAACAGACCGGGCGTGAAATCCATGGGGCCGCCGAGCATCCGGGTAAAGGGTAAAATAGTGGTATGTTCGGGCGTGATGCCCAGGGTCGGCGCGTTATTGAACTCACTGCCCCGCGCTGCTTCGCTTGCCATCCAGTTTGGGTAGGTTCGGTGCAGGCCGGTTGGGTGAGCCGACTCGTGGGAGTCGACCATGAGCTTGTATTTGGCGGCTTTTTCGGCCACCCGCTGGTAATGACTCACCATCCATTGACTGTCGTGGTGTTCGCCCCGTGGAATGATCCGGCCCACGTACCCGGTCTTGACGGTGTTGATCCCCTTGTCGACCATAAACTGGAAGGCCGCGTCCATCCGGCGTTCGTAGTTCGTCACCGAACCCGACGTTTCGTGGTGCATAATCAGCCTAACGCCTTTTTTCTGCGCGTAGGTGGTCAGTGAGTCAAGGTTATAGTCGGAATAGGGCGTTACGAAATCGAATACGTCTTCTTTCCAGTTACCAAACCAGTCTTCCCAGCCCTCATTCCAGCCTTCGACCAGCAGGCCATCGAAACCATTTTTCGCTGCGAAGTCGATGTACTTTTTCACATTCTGTGTGTTGGCGGCGTGATTACCAAGTGCCTTCGCCCAGTTGCCTTTACCAATGTGCATCTCCCACCAGACCCCCATAAATTTCTGGGGCTTTATCCACGACGGATCGGCAATGACCGAGGGATCATTCAGGTTCAGGATCAGTTTAGAACCCACAATGTCCGTAGCCTTGTCGCTGACGATGATGGTTCGCCAGGGCGTTTTCGAGGGTGTTTGCAGATAGGCCTTGTTCCCAACGGCGTCGGGAGTCAGCTGCGCCTGCAACGTCAGCGTCTTTTTATCCAACAGCAAATGCAGGATGGGGTAATTCAGGACGGCCGCTTCGTACAGGCTGATATACAAGTCATCGGCAGTTTTAAACAGCAGTGGCGTTTGAGTGGCATTATCGCCGATAACCGACTGAAGCGCGATATCTTTCTCTTTTTTGATGGCCGCCAGCGCCGCTACCTCGCTTAGTTTCGTGGTGTTGTAGAGGTATTCGTTGGAATCATAATCGCCCGGCATCCAAAACGTCTTATGGTCGCCCGCCAGCGCGAATTGGGTTAATTCATCGGCTACGACAAAATGGGTGAGGGACGGTTGCTGTGGGAATTCATAGCGAAAACCCACGCCGTCGTTAAACACCCGGAAACGCACCTGCATGCTAATCCCTGACCCCGACTGATCGGTCAGCGTTATCCGTAACTCCTTATAGTGGTTTCTGATCTGGCTTGCTTCGCCCCAAACTGGTTTCCAGGTTTCGTCGATGGTTGCCGAATCAACGGCCGCGATGGTAAACTTCGTGAGCGATACCTGCGGTTTGCTGAGCCTAAACCCCAGCGTCGACGGCTCGATAACCTTCTTTCCTTTGTAAGTAATGCGATAGGCAACCTGACCATTTGGGGCGCTGGTCACCGACAAAACAACGGATTTGTCCGGCGAGGAAATCGTAGCTGTCGTCTGGGCGTAGGCTACAGATGCTTGCCAGCAAAGAAAGAAGGAGAGCAGAGGTAAGCTAAAGGGTTTCATTGGTTTAGGTTAGTGGTTTGGGGCAAAGCCAGCTTACACCCCCACGGCTGATTTACGGTATTCAGAAGGTGTTTTCTGCGTATGTTGTTTAAAGAAAGTTGTGAAATAAGCGGCCGAATTAAAGCCTGTTTCGTCGGCAATTTCAGCCATCGGCCGGGTTGTTTCCCGAAGCAGGTGTTTGGCGCGTTTCAGCCGTACTTCGGTCAGGTAGTCCATCACGTTCATGTCGAGCAGCGCCTGCACTTTGCGGTACAACTGCACCCGCGAAAGGCCCATATCACGGCTTAACTTTTCCACCCCGAAGGCTGGGTCGCTCAGGTTCTGTTCAATCAGGGCGGTCAATTCATTCAGGAATTTTTTGTCCTGCCGGTTACCCGTGCCTGGTTGCGCCAGAAAATCGGAGGCGTACCGCCGTTGCCACTTTTCCCGGTTGGCCAGCGTCGTACGCAGCGTTTCGAGCAGGTATTGGGTGTTAAAGGGCTTGGTAATGTAGGCGTCGGCCCCCACGCGGGTGCCTTCGATCCGCTGCTCCATCTGACCTTTGGCCGTCAACAGAATAACCGGAATATGGGAGGTGCGCAGGTCTGCTTTTACGCGCTGGGTTAATTGCAGGCCATCCATGCCAGGCAGCATAATGTCGCTGATAATCAGATCGGGAATGGTCTCCAGGGTACGTTCCCAGCCTTTTTCGCCCGACGCTTCGGCAACAATAGCAAACTCATTGCCCAATCGGGTGCCCAGGAACGAGCGAAGCTCATCGTTATCTTCGATGATTAGCAAGGTACCCAGTTGCTTCCCCGACGGGGGCGGCGGAGCAACACCCTCTTCATCGTCCAGATCGATCGCCAGGCGTTGGCGGGTAGAGGAACCATTCATCTCTTCAGGCGACAAGTGCTGATTGCCCAGTGGCAGACGAATGGTAAAGGTGGTGCCCTGATCCTGTTGCGATTCTACGCTGATTTCGCCCTGATGCAGTTGAATGAATTCCAGCGATAAGGCCAGACCAAGGCCTTTCGACAGGTTGAAGGGTTTGGTGCCGCTGTAGAACAGATCGAAGGCATGGGCCTGCTCATCGGGGGTCATGCCTGCGCCATTATCCATCACCTGAATCTGTACCTGATTGTCGTGGGTGGTAAGCCGAACGTGAATCAGGCCACCGGTGGGGGTGTATTTAAAGGCGTTCGAGAGCAGGTTCACAATGACTTTGTCCAGCTTTTCGCTATCGAACCAGACCGGTAAACGGATGTGGGACGTGATGACCTGCAGGTCGATTCGCTGTTTTCCTGCCTTGGGTATAAAGTCCTGCACAATGTCCTGAACAAAGGCCACCAGATCCTGTTCGGCCGTGCGGAGGCGCTGTTTACCCGCGTCTGTTTTCCGGAGGTCCAGCATCTGATCGACTAGCCTTAGCAGCCGGTATGCGTTCTTCTGCACCAGTAACAGGTTGCTCCGCAGGTCGTAGGGGCTTACCGTCTTTTTGCTGAGTAAATCTTCCGTCGGCGTTAAAATCAGGCTCAGAGGCGTATTGAATTCGTGGGAGATGTACGAATAGAACCGAAGTTTCTCTTCTGTGGCTAGTCGGGCCTGCGCCGATACCATCTCGATTTGATCTTTCTGGTCGAGGATCTCCTGATTCTGCCTTTCGAGGGTTTGGTAAGCGGCCTGTTTAGACCGGAACAGGTAGAGTGCCCAGCCGCCAAGGAGCATGAAAATGACTAGCCCGGCCAAGGTAAAATAGAGCTTATTTTTTTGCGAGGTGTAAATCAGGTTCAGGTCATTGATGCGCTGTTGCTGCTTCTCAATATCGACCTGCTGCTCAATCACCTTCTCGTTCTGAAGTTTCATGATCTGCACATTCGACGAATCGATGAGCGTAATGGGTAGCTTGTTTTCCCGCTTGAAGGGTTTCTTTTGCAGAATGGCCATAGCCGCCCTGATCGCTTCTTTGCCACCCGTCGGGTACAGCACCGTAGCACTCAGAATCCCCTGGTCGACCAGATCAATCCCTTCATGCTGGCCCGGCAGCCCGTCTACACCAATGATTTTCACCTGTTTGTCGACTCCCGCCTGCTGGCACACCTTGTAAGCTTTCAGGGCCGTGCGGTCGTTCTGGGCAAAAATGAGGCGTATCGTGGGCTGAGCCTTCAGTAACGTGGTAAGCCGGTCGGCAAAGGAGCGTTTATCCCAGTCGCCTTCCAGCTTGGTAACCAGCCTGATGCCGGGACGATTACCGATCGCTTCCATGAAACCACGATGCCGGTCAATATCGGCCGATGAGCCCGGCGATTCACCAATCTCGATTACGTTACCCTTTCCTTTTAGCAGTTCGTTGGCATAGATACCGGCGGTACGGCCAACCTCCACGTTATCGGCACCCACGTAAGCCGTGTACTGGTCAGAAGCGGTACGTCGGTCGAGGACAATGACCGGAATGCCCTGCTGGTACGCTTTTTCGACAATGGGCGTAATGGGACTGGCAGCGTTTGGCGAAACGATTAGCAAATCGACCTGCTGCTCAATCAACTCCTGAATTTGCTTAACCTGCTTTGCGCTTTGACCACCAGCGTCTTTAACCAGAAAATCGACTTCGGGGCTAAATGACAGCTCCCGGTTCATGCTGGCGAGCATCGTTTTGCGCCATGTATCGGCCCCGGTTCGTTGGGAGAAACCAATTCGGTAGGTCTTCTGCGGTGTGTTTTGCTGGCAACCGCTTAAACCCAGCAACAGGAGGCATAACCAGTAAAATCCGATTCGCCTGTTTTCAAAAACGAAGTCACTCAGGTAAGAGCGGCATCTGGCTAACCTGGTGAGGAGACTGGTCATGAAGGGGAGCGAGTGATTCTTATATTGCCTAAATATAATTTATAATGCGTTAAATCTAACTAGTACAGGTACGCAGCCGATTGCGAGTGCAGGCCGCTCACAGGGGCGCATAGCCTACACACAGCCCGTCGGCAGGCTGGATACCCAATTTCAAAAAGCTGCTTACAGGGTGCTGGCTACACTTCTACGAGCATGGCCCCATACGAGTAGCCGCCGCCAAAGACCGTTACCACGATCCGCTCGCCTTTCCTGAAGGAATCCCAGTTTTCGGAGAGGGCAATAGCGCAGCCGGCGCAGCCTGTATTGCCCAGGTATTGAATGTTAGACAGCAACTTCTCTTCTGGAAGCCCCAGCGTATGCATGACGTTACGGCTGATACGGAGATTGGCCTGATGAGGCAGCACGTAGTCGACGTCGGCGGCGGTGAGGCCAAAGCGCCCCAGAATCTGAAGGCTGGCTTTAGGCATGTAGATGCAGGCGTTTTGAAATACATCGCGGCCATAAGGCATAATAACCCCCTTCACCAGTGGCTGTAACACCACGGCTTCAACGGCCTTGCCGGCATGGGCGGCACCGCCCGTTAGTAGGCCCATAATGGTAAAGTCCCTTTCAGCCTGCCGTTCTTTGGTAATGAGCAGCGCCGCTGCACCGTCGCCCCAAAGGTGTCCCGAAACGGTGTCTTCTTCGTTGTAATACGCCGTATTGTGCTCCGTGACCACAACCAGCGCCCGGCTGGCTTTATTTAGGGCAAAATAGCCTTCAACAATTTCAATCGCGTTGAGCAACGACGAGCAGGCCGATGAGACGGAAACCGTTGGTATGTCGGCAATGCCCAGGTGGTGCTGAATGGCGTGGGCCAGCGTAACAATGGTATCATGAGGCGTGTAGGTTGCCCCAATGATCAGATCAACGGTAGAGAGGTCGGTCTTTTCCTGCAGGCGAGACACGACTTCGATCGACATCGTGTTGGTGTTCTCTTCGGGGCTGGCCTTGCGGCGCTCACTAATACCGGTCCGAGTAGTGATCCATTCGTCGGAGAGTCCGTTGAGTTGAGTAAAATGGTCATTGCCGACTATTTGCTCAGGCAAATAGTGGCTGACTGCGTGAATAAACATGTGCCGGTTAACTTGGCTTCGAAGACAACAACTGAAAATATCCCGAAAGTTAAAATCTTCCGGGAAGACGTAGCAGTTATACTAGTTATAATGTAAAAACAACTAACAATAGTGCAATATGTTCGGGTGATCCCCCCATTTTGATGGATCTTGCTGATTTTCCCCACGATTGGCGATAACGAGTTATGGCGTTTGAAGCAGCTGCCGGTAAAAGGCCAGTAGCTTAGCCGCCTCGGTAACCCAATTGTAGTGCCGGGCTACCGCGTCCCGGCCACGCCTGCCCATTTGGGCTGCCTCTTCGGGGTTATCGATCAGGTAGGTGAGCGCGGTGGCAACAGCCTCCGCATGGTAGGGATCAACACAGAAGCCGCAGCCATGACGCTCGACCACGTCTTTATAAAGAGGGAAATCAGCGGTAATGACGGGCAGGCCGAGGGCCATGTACTCGAAGAGTTTCGTGGTGTATGACTCCGGATAATCGCCAACTGGTTTCAGCAGGGCCAGCCCCGCCACGGCTCCTTCGGCATACAGCATGGCCGTTCGCTGATCGGTGTAGCCGTAGAAACGAAGCTGGCCCCGTATTGCCTGATAGTCCGGGTTAGCGTCCAGCACATCCTGTGTAAAGGTCTGCCGCCCGAACAAATGAACCAAAAAGTCAATATGGCTGGCTTTCAGTGTGGCAAAAGCAGCCAGCAGGGTGTCGACTGCGCGTTCCAGACTAAGCCAGCCAATGTAGAAGAACGTAGCGGGTTCTTTCCGGGGGAGGTACGGCTTGCGAAAAGGCTCGATCAGGGGTAGCGACGCATAATTGTAGATCACCACCGACGGCTTCCTCAGGTTAGTGTAGGTAGTCAGGTAGCCATGCTCGGTAAAAATGCAGTAGCAATACCGCCGGGCCAGTTGATCGAGTACCGCAAAGGCTTTTTCGAGCAGCCAGCCCCGATTTCTGGCTTTCAGGTGTAGCTTCTTATACAGGTTCTCCTGCACTTCGTAGATGAGCCGGGCCCCTTGCAGCCTGAACAGAAACGCGAAAGGGATGAACTCCGGCACGTAGAAATGCACCACATGGGGCCGTAATCGCCAGCAGCGCCAGACAATCAGCGGGCAGGTGAGCAGGATACGCCAGATGACCTGTTCGTAGTAGGGAAGGCTGATGAACTGCACCCTGGGAGCAACCTGCGGATCGGCGTCGGGAATAGCACACCAGACCTCGTACTCTTCTGCCAGTGCTGGACATTGCTTGTAAACAATCCGGGGGTCGTGGGGGCGGTGGGCCGTAGTAACGTGCAGAACGCGTAAACGATGCATTGAGACAAAGCCCCTCCCGCTGTGGTAGTTCCCGGTTGAGAACGGAGGCTTATTTTAGGCCGAAAGTACGTAACTCCGCGTCAATCTGCGAATTCCAGCGGGCCTGTACCGCCTGATTGATGCCGTGGCCCGTTTCGTTGTCATACCGTTGCTGCCGCAGGCCCAGCGCCCGGTACATCTCGATATACTGGTATTGCATGTTACTGTTGTAATCATTCAGCGACAGGCTATCGGGATGCAGCCGTCGTTTAAAATCCTCAATGCCCAGTCGGGCAATGTCGAAATGGCGCTGCTCGTGGTTCAGGGCGTAGTCGTTATGGCCAATGGGCCTTACCCACGACTGGCTTTTCAGCATGAATACTTTAAGCTTCAACCGCACGGTGATGTTGCCCTTGTCAACCTCACTCCGGCCCTCATACGACACGCCGGGCATAATCTGGGCTGCATATCGGCTGCTGGCGGGTGGCGTTCCCCGAAAATCATCCCAGGTTAGGGGGCGGTCAGGGTCATAAAAAACGGTATCGCTGCTGGCTGGCGTGCGGGTGATGATGTT
This sequence comes from uncultured Cytophagales bacterium, assembly GCA_963750355.1. Taxonomy (GTDB): domain Bacteria; phylum Bacteroidota; class Bacteroidia; order Cytophagales; family Spirosomataceae; genus Fibrella. The sequence goes on from CAVVQL010000001.1 coordinate 419,551, forward strand.
GGTGAAAACCACCGATAGCTTGCTGGCCAGCGCGGGTACGTTATCGGATTCCTTGTTCACATAGCCATTCAGGAACCGGAGCCCTTCATTCACACTCTGCCGAATTACTTTTTCAACAACCTGTGTTTGTCCCATGGGTCGCTGATACCGCGCATTGCCCTGATAAGTTATCAGGGAAAGCTGCTCATCTTCGCGCCGTACGTCGAACGCCAGCGATAGGTTTAGCCGCCCGTTGATAACGCCTTTTGGGCCGGCGGTTTCAGTAAGGTTACCCACCGTGACGCGCAGAATAATGGGCCGCAGTGAGCGGTTTTGCTTTAGGCTTCGGGAGATGTATTTATAAAGTGCCGGGCCTGTGCCACCTTCCAGATCAACGGGCACAGCCGGGCGGTCGGGCCGAAGGAGCAGGCTGGCAAAGGCATCACGCTGAGGACGCTGGTCCTGTACGCTCTCAATATAAAACTGTGTTGGCGTAAAGGGTAGGGTCTCTGGCTGAAGCGCAATGACGGCATTATCGGGTGGCGTAGCGGGACCAAACCCAACCCCCGACAAGAGAGATAAGAAAAGCGGCAACAGTCGGAAAATTCGCTTCATTGATCACTAGAGTGCCGGAAGGCCTCCCTCCGCCACGGTCGATAAATAGGTTACTGCTTGTTTTTGCTGCCCAGGTGAGCACTTTAGCCATATACGGCTTGTGCCCGCTGAGTAAACGCGAAAACCGGGCTAAACGTGCTGGTACCACTGCGTTTGACCCAGCTTGGCAGCTTAAGAAAAGGACGTAGATTTAGGCGTGAAACCGGCAATGTACACGCCTGCCTTTTAGGGGTTCTGACTACCTGTTACTCAACTTTACCGAAGATCTGGCCGAACTTATCTGGCAAGATGCGGAGGCACCGGCTAAAACCGATGAGGTTGGTTTACTGAATGGTGATCCACCACACAACGCGCAGGATATGGAGAGCAGGAATTTGGGAATCTACCCGGCCAGGCTGTTAGGTAATAAAGCTGAGGTACGGGTTTACTTTACCAACTTCAGTCAGAAAAAAGAATTCACATTCCTTTGAGCGGCAGAAACGCCCTGCGCAGCGGCAACATCCTGCGGTAGCCTTTTTTCGTATCTGCTTTTGTTTTTCAGCCCGATGCCACTGCTACGTAACCTGTCTTTTATTGGTAGATCAGAAGCGCTTTTCGGGCTCCTGATCTGTCTGATGGTGCTTACGGATGGCAGGGCCCAGGGCCGGGAATTGATTCCTAACGGTAGTTTTGAACGCTATCAGAATTGCCCCCGTCAGGATAATTTACTGGAAGAAGCCCTGCCCTGGTTCAGCCCGAATCTGGCCACCCCCGATTTTTATAACCAGTGCTTCCCGACCAACCAGATTGAGGTGCCGCCGCGCACAGGAAATGGGTTGGCCCGTTTGTTTCTCGATCAGGGATGGGCCGAATACCTCGCCACGCCCCTGGATAAGCCGCTCGAAGCCGCCAAATGCTATTATTTCGAGATGTATGTCAGCTCCCGAAACCCGAATCGGTACATCGCAGGAACGATCGGCGCGCATTTCTCGAATCAGCCGCTGACGTCGACAAACAAAGGACTGTTAGTCGCTAAACCGCAGGTGCTCGACACGCAGCCGAAGACCGTATCGGGCTCATTCAAATGGGATAAGATCAGCGGGACGTTCGAGGCGAAGGGGGGTGAACAGTTCGTGACGATTGGCAGCTTCAACACACTGCCGCCGATGCTGGCATTCTACTACATCTTTATCGATGATGTGTCGCTCGTGCCCATCGACATGAATCTGGGCAAGGATACAACGCTGTGTGGCCGACGGAGTACCCATCTGCTCAACGCGAAAACGCCCGGTGCCACAGATTACCGCTGGCAGGATGGCAGCCGGTCGGAAACCTACCTGGTGACGAAACCCGGAACGTATTTTGTCACCGTGACCACGCCCTGCAAGACCCTCCGGGATACCATTACGGTTGACTATGCCCTCGACTTCACCCTGGGAGCCGATACCACGTTATGTACTGGTCAATCGCTTATGCTTACAGGGCCTGCCAATGCGCCCAACTATCGCTGGCAGGATGGGTCGGGGCAGGGTAGCTTCCTTGTCGGGCAGGCCGGTACCTACAGCCTGCGCATCAGTCAGGCTGGGTGCGTGGTATCCGATACGATTCAGATCGCGTTTGTAAAGCCGCCCCAATTAGAATTAGGGACGAACAAAGAACTGTGCGGGGCCGAGGTGTACACCATCAAGCCTGAGTTTGCGGAGGGAGCCTTCGCCTGGCAGGATGCCTTCGGGCAGCCCGAACGAACCGTCGACCGGTCGGGAACGTACGTGGCCACGGTGAGCAACGCCTGTGCCATCCGGCGCGACTCGATTGAGGTCGACTACGGCGAATGCGGCTGCGTTATTTACACCCCCGATCTGTTTACCCCCAACGCCGACGGGCTGAACGATGTGTTCCAACCGTTTGCCTGCGGCGACATTACCCTGACATCACTGTCTGTTTTCAACCGCTGGGGCGAACTGATCTTCCACACGGATAAGGCTCCCTTTCAGTGGGATGGCTTTTACCAGGGAGCAGCCAGCCCGGCCGGTGTGTATGCCTGGCAGATCGACTACGAGCTACAGCAGCGTGAGAAAATAACCCGTAAGCAAAAGCAGGGGCGGCTAATCGTCGCCTATTAAGCAATCGATAAGCCGCCCCTGCTTTTGTAAAAATGGGTGCCTCCTAAACCATCGCCATTTCTTTCCGCTCGCCGATTTGCTGACGCCACATGGCGTAATAGAGGCCTTTGCGGGCGAGGAGTTCGCTATGACCCCCCTGCTCGACAACATGCCCTTTTTCGAGAACGAAAATCCGGTCGGCGTGGAGGATCGTGCTCAGGCGGTGGGCAATCAGGATGGTCATCCGTTGCCGCGACTCCGAGAGCGAGCGCACCGTATTGGTGATTTCTTCTTCCGTCAGGGAGTCGAGGGCCGAGGTGGCTTCGTCGAATACCAGTAAAGCGGGTTGCCGCAACAACGCGCGGGCGATGCTCAGGCGTTGTTTTTCCCCGCCCGATACTTTCACGCCCCCTTCGCCAATCACCGTGTCGAGGCCTTGCGGAGCGCGACTCAGCAGCGAATCCGCTGCCGCCTGACGCAGCGCTTTCAGGCAATCATCGTCGGTTGCGCTGGGCGCTACGAACTGTAGGTTTTCGCGGATGGTACCGGCAAAAAGCTGGGTGTCCTGCGTGACAAAGCCGATCTGCTCGCGCAGTTCGTCAAGATTTATTTGCGAACCGGGAATGCCATTGTACAGAATCTGACCGGAGAGGGGTTGGTACAGGCCCACCAGCAATTTAACCAGCGTTGTTTTGCCCGACCCCGACGGACCGACAAACGCGATGGTTTCACCCACCTTAAGGTCGAACGAGATACCGGATAGCGCAGGCATGTTGGCCGTCAGGTGTTTAAAGCGGACGTTATCGAACGCTAACTGCTCGATGCGGTTAATGGCTAGCGGATGGGCGGGTTTTACATCGCGCGGCGTGTCGAGAATGCGCTGGAAATTAGCCAGCGACGCCTCGGTTTCGCGGTACACGTTGATGATGTTACCCAACTCCTGCAACGGCCCGAAAATAGCGAAGGAGTAGATAAACAGCGAAAAGAACTCCCCAACGGTGATCTTGCCCTGCACCACCAGAAACAGCATGAGCAGCATAATGGCGTTGCGCAGCAGGTTCACGAACGTGCCCTGAATGAACGAGAGCGACCGGATGTAGCGGACTTTTTTTAGTTCCAGCTTCAGAATTTTCGTGGTGGTGCCGTTAAGCCGTTCGGTCTCCTGCTGAGCCAGCCCCAGGCTCTTCACCAGCTCAATATTGCGCAGGCTTTCGGTGGTTGAGCCCGCCAGGGCAGTCGTTTCGGCGACGATGTTTTTCTGGACGATCTTGATCTTCTTGCTCAGCAGCGAACTCACAAACCCCAGCAGGGGAATGGTCAGGAAGTAAGCCGGGGCAATAGGCCAATAGACGGTGGCGGCGTACCACATCACAAACACGATGCCGACGAGCGAGGTAAACAGCACGTTCACAAACGACTGGATGAGCCGCTCCACATCAGACCGTACCTTCTGCAGGATACCCAGCGTTTCGCCCGACCGCTGGTCTTCAAACACCTGGTAGGGCAGTTCGAGCGAGTGCCGCAGCCCGTCGGTGTAGAGCTGCGCGCCGAGCCGCTGCGTAATGACGTTGACGTAATAATCCTGGAAATTCTTGGCGATCCGGCTCACCATAGCCACGCCAAGCGCCTGCAAAATCAATAGGCCGGCCCCGTCGGTCAGGAAGCCCCAGAAGTCGGTGCCTTTCAGAATAGTACCCGATTTGACCACGTACTGGTCAATGATTTTGCGAAAGATATAGGGGTCAAGCAGAGAAAATATCTGGTTGATGGACGCCAGCACAAGGGCCAGGGCCAGCAATCCCCAGTATTGGCGCAGGTAGCTGTACAGTAATTTCATAGATGATTGGTCGGTGTATTGAGCGGGTGGAACTGGGCTGTGTCAGGCCCGTCTGCCAGTGAAACCACCAAACAGGCGAAATAGTGGCAGGTTTATCCAATCAGCTGTGCCTCAATTCGCTACTTTTTATTGAACTCAAGCGCCACGCCGTTCAGGCAGTAGCGTAGGCCGGTAGGGGCGGGGCCGTCGGTGAATACGTGGCCGAGGTGCGCATCGCAAACCGCACAACGAACTTCCGTCCGGTTGCCATCTGGCTCGGTATACACGGCGTTGGGCACAAGTGGCGCATAAAAACTTGGCCAGCCTGTGTTTGACTCAAACTTTGTTTCGGACCTGAACAGTGGATTGCGACAGCCCACGCAGGCATACATACCTGACCGGTGTTCGTGTAACAGTGGGCTACTGCCGGGCCATTCGGTCTCTCTGCCGCGCATGACGTTATATTGGGCCCGTGTCAGGAAAGTTTGCCAGTCGGCATCTGATTTGGCAACACGCCGCCCGCCCGGCGAAGTAGCGCCGGGTGGGCGCTGATGCGGCGGCCGGGGTGTGGCAACGTATCGGCCATACGCCCATACTGCCAGGGACAACCCCAGCGCTAGCAGTAAAAACAGGCGATTGGAATTCATAGACTACTGAAGCTGGCTCAGTCTCGGTGACAGGTGAGCGGATAGCCAGTTACTGCAAGTTAACGAATAAAGGTTATTGGGCGGTCTGGGTAGCCATTCGTGATCGTCTATATTTGGGCGTCTGAAAAACGGGTCAACTGGCTGCTCCTATGCAATTTATTCATCCTCCGAAGGCCGCACCGGCTGGCGGGCACTACACGCCCGCTGTTGTGCATAATAGTCTGGTTTACATATCGGGAATTCTGCCGGTGACCCCCGGCGGCGAAAAGCTCACCGATGCGCCACTAGCCCGACAGGTAGAAGCGGTACTTTACAATCTAAGGGTTATTCTGGAAGCTGCTGGCAGTGCGCCCGATCAGGTGCTACAGGTACGGATCTACGTGACCGACATTGGCGACTGGAGCGACATTAACCGGATGTACGCCGATTTTTTTGGCGATCACAAACCCGCCCGCGCTCTGGTTCCCGTACCCGCCCTGCACTACGGGCTGAGACTGGAACTGGAAGCTACCGCAGCAGTACTTGTTTAACTGCTGCACTGCCTCATGAACATCGACCAACTACGCCGCGATACGCCTTCTACCAATCAATTGATTCACCTAAACAATGCCGGGGCGGCGCTGATGCCAACGGTAGTGACCAACGCCGTTCAGTCGTACATCGACCATGAAGCACGGTATGGTGGCTACGAATCGGCTGCCGCGTATAGTGAGCAGTTGCAGGCGATTTATCCTCAAGCGGCGCAGCTACTCAACACCCAGCCCCGCAACATCGCGCTGGCCTCAAGCGCTACCAGTGCCTACGCACAGGCGCTGTCGGCTATACCGTTCCGGGAGGGCGACGTCATTCTGACCACCAACGACGATTACATCTCGAATCAGTTTGCCTTTTTGTCGCTCCAGAAACGAATGGCCATCCGTGTGGTCCGGGCCGACGACTATCCCGGCGGCGGGGTCATCCCCGACCATCTGATCGATCTGGCCCGTCAACTGCGCCCGGTGGTGATCGCCGTGACGCACGTACCTACCAATTCGGGCCGGATTCAGCCGGTGGAAGCGTTTGGTGCGGTTGCGCGGGAGGTTGGTGCCTGGTACGTTGTCGATGCCTGCCAGTCGGTGGGGCAGATGGTCGTTGACGTCGAAGCAATCGGCGCTGATTTTCTAAGCTTTACCGGCCGGAAGTTTCTGCGGGGTCCACGCGGAACCGGGTTGCTCTACGTATCGGACCGGGCGCTTGATGCTGGTCTGGAGCCATTGTTTATAGACATGCGCGGGGCCGACTGGACGGGTACCGATACCTATGAGCCCCAAGTATCGGCCCGTCGATTCGAGCAGTGGGAAACGGCTCCGGCGCTCACCCTCGGACTTGCCGAGGCTATCCGGTACGCCAACGCCATTGGCCTGACCGCCATTGCCGAACGCAACGCCCGGTTAATGAAGCAACTCTACGCCGGGCTAGCCAATCTGCCCGGCATCCGATTGCTCGATGAGGCCGAACACACGGCCAGTTTACTGCTCTTTACGGTTCCCGGTCAAAAACCCGCCAGCCTGCAAGCTTACTTAAAGCAGCACCAGGTCAATTTCTCAATGAGCTACACCAACTTCGCCCTTATCGACTGGCAACGGAAGGGGATAGACTGGGCCCTGCGCCTGTCGCCTCATTACTACAACACGACTGCTGAAATTGACAAAGTAACGGGCCTGGTCGAAACATACCTGCGCAGGTTGTAAGCTGCCCACCCTTCATATAGCCCAACCAACCGATGGATATTACTGATTTACAGGCCTTCCTTGCCGGTGAAGCGGATACATTTGTGCAGTACACCGTACCATTGACTGAACCGGAATTCGCGTATCGCCCGAATGGCCGCTGGTCAGCAGGCGATACGGCGCAGCACCTCTACTTGTCGGCGCGGCCTGTACTTCGGTTGCTGGCCGGGCCCCGTGAGGTGTTTGCTCAGTGGGGCTACGCCGAAGGACCGTCGCAATCGTATGAGGTTGTGCGTGAACTGTACCGGCAGGCGTTGGGAAAAGGCATGAAAGCACCGGCTAATTTTTCGCCAGGGCCTGACGATGCCCCGGATGATAAAGCCACCGTGTTGGCTCGACTTGTAGACGCCTACCTGGGGGTGGCGGCTCAACTGGCGGGCTGGTCAGACGACGAAATGGACCGGTATCGGATGCCGCACCCGGCGTTGGGGCTAATCACGGTCCGGGAGATGGTGCAATTCATCGGGGTTCATACCCGGCACCACATAGCCATATTACAGGCTTATTAATTCAATACGTTGGCAAGCTGTTTACTGGCATCCGCCTGGCTTTCAAGCGACTGGCGCGCTTTTTTGCCGAACGTTTTCACCGCCTCAACCGTACCGTCATCGTCGAGATCATCGGCCAGACTGGCCGATGATCTTCGACACCTTACCCAGTTCATGCAGGTATTTCAGATCGAAAGCCGTACCGGGTTTTGTGTCCTTCAGATCGGCCAGCCGGTCCTGACCTTCTGATGAGAGCGACGTCGGTAATTGCAGGTTCAGCGACCGCGCCAGTTGCACCAACTCATTGTCGGCCTGGCGGTTTCCGTCGAGTACCCGGCGGGCGTAGACTTTTACCTGGGGGTTGATAGCCCGTTGTAGGGCTACCTCACTCAGGCTGCGGGCAGTCAGGTTCATACCCGCCAGATCGGCCATTTTTTCGGCCATTTTTATTGCGTCGTCTTTCGCATCCTTACTGATGGCTCCCGACTGGCTTTCGATCTTCCGTTTGTTGGCTTCGTCAACTTTGTCTGTGCTGTCCTGGGCACAACTCGCGAGTAGGGCCAATATCGATATGGCTAACAGAAAAAGGCTGACCGAGCCAATCCCAATCAGGCCACAACGGGTTGTTGACTTATTCATGGTCGTTCATAACGTTGATGTGCAGAAAGAACGCCCCTGACAGCCTACTTGTTTGGAAGACTATTTACTGGATGCCTGCAACAAGGTGAGCCACGCTTCTTTAACCTTGTTCTGAGCCAGCAGCTGCTGCGCCCGGTGATGGAGCAGATCGGGTAGATACTGGCACCCGGTCCGGGCCTCAGTAATCAGTTCCTGTAGCGTCTCGGTCTCGCCAAATAGCCTGACTTCGTCGGCGGTTGGCAGGGCCTCGAAGCTGGCCAGCTTGCCCAGATCATTGCCCGTCAGAATGCGGCTGTTGCGCAGGGCCGCTGGTAATGCGTCATACCCGATACCCACCTTGGGCCGCGCTACTTCAAACAGTGATTCCCCAGCCGCACGCACATACCAGTCGGCGCCCATACGGCCAACGAGGTCGATTTTGTGGGGATCGATCAGGCCTTTGTCCGTAAAAATATCATCGTGAAAATGCCCCACCAGTACTTCGGCCAGCACCATTGTACCCGCGCCGGGATTACTGCCCGTAGGAATCACCTGGCGCACCACGCACTCGAACGCGGCGGGGGCCTCGGCCACCCTCGGCGGACGAACCTGGTGGGAGGGTACTTCGGTAAACCCCGCTTTCTGAAACTCATTGACATGCCGGTCGTATTCGGCGCTGGCCAGCGACATCTGCTCGACCATGGCGTAGCTGACCATGTTAATGACCACCTCGCCTGTTTGTTCCATATTCAGCAGCGTGTGCTTTTTCTGCCCGAGGCGGTTTATGTTGGGCGACAGCATCAGCATGGGCGGGTTAGACCCAATGACATTGAAGAAACTGTAGGGGCTCAGGTTTACATGACCTTCGTGGCTGATGGTGCTGGCAAACGCAATGGGGCGCGGCCCCACGGCCCCAATCATGTACCGATAAAATTCAACTGGTGGCAGGCTATTGGCGGTAATGGTTTTCATGATTTCGTAAACGCGGCCACGAGAAGGAAAGTTATCAGCTGTAGGTATTGCTGCTTTATTCGCCGTATGCAGCGTGGCGCTGGTCAATTCGCTGGCCACATAGGAGGTTTGCCAACCTGCTGCCTTTATGGTGAAAATACGTCACTATGAAAAAGATCCTGCTTCCCCTTAGCGTAGTACTGCTGGGTTCGGCCACCCTTACGGCCTTTCTGCCCAAACCCAAATGGACCAGTCTTTTCGATGGAAAATCGATCACGGGTTGGCATAGCTACCACAAAACCGGCGTGGTTGGCTGGTCGGTCGAAGAGGGAGCCATGACGCCCGATGGCACCGGGGGCGATCTGGTATCTGATAAAGAGTACGAGAATTTCGACCTTGAGTTTGAGTTCAAACTGCCCAAAGGCAGTAACAGTGGCGTGATCTACAAGCTTCAGGATCGCCCCGATATTGTGAGTACATACATGTCGGGCCCCGAATACCAGGTAATCGATGATCGGGGTTACGAGTGGACCGATAGCCAGGGAAAGCGGATGCAGCTGGCCAAAACCCAACTGACCGGTGCCGCCTATGATATGTACGAACCTACCGACCTGAATCAGATTAAGCCCATCGGCGAGTGGAACAAAGGCCGTATTGTGGTCAACAATAACCACATCGAGCATTACCTGAATGGCAAGAAAGTAGTCGACTATGAGTACGGCAGCGATGACTGGAAAGAGAAGCTGGCGAAAAGTAAATTCGCAAAATGGCCGTACGCTGTACCGCACGCCAAAGGCAATATTGCGTTCCAGTCGCACAGCCCCAAAGAGAAGGTATGGTACCGGAATGTCAGGATTAAAGAGTTGTAGACCGCCGATATAAAACTAAACCATAATAGCCCGCTACCAGATCTGGTAGCGGGCTATTATGGTTTAATGTACCGGGAAATTGGTTTGTGGCGATCGAAAACGGATGCGGCCGGACAGAGAAATTGCCATTATAGCTTACTGCTCCGGCTGCGCAGCCACATATCGGCTAATACCAACGCGGCCATGGCTTCAACGATGGGCACAGCACGCGGTACAACGCAGGGGTCGTGGCGGCCTTTTCCGCTAACAATCACCGTATTACCATCGGCATCTACGCTTTCCTGGTCCTGCATGATCGTGGCTACCGGTTTAAAGGCCGTACGGAAATAAATGGTTTCACCGTTGGAAATGCCGCCCTGAATACCACCCGACTGATTGGTTCGGGTACGTACCTGACCCGCTTCGTCGCCGGGACGCCGGTCGATATAAAACTCATCGTTGTGTTGTGAGCCATAAAGTTCAGCCCCGGCGAAACCGCTCCCGTACTCGAAGCCTTTCACGGCGTTAATGCTGAGCATCGCTTTGCCCAGCTCCGCATGAAGCTTATCGAAAACGGGTTCGCCCCAACCCGCCGGTACTCCCGTAATGACGCAATCGACCACGCCGCCGATACTGTCGCCCTGCTTGCGGGTGTCGTCGATGAGCGTAAACATGCGTTCGGCGGTTTCCGGGTCTGGGCACCGAACGGCGTTTTCTTCGGCCAGGGCCAGGTTCATGTCAGCGTACGCCTTTTCGAGCTTTAGCTTACCTACCTGCGATACATACGCCCGGATAGACACGCCCTGCTGCTGCAGCAGTAGTTTAGCCACGGCCCCGGCCGCAACCCGCGCTGCTGTTTCCCGCGCCGACGAGCGGCCACCTCCCCGGTAATCGCGGGTGCCGTATTTTGTCTGGTAGGTGTAGTCGGCATGGCTGGGCCTGAACTGCCTGGCAATATGGCCGTAGTCTTTGCTCCGCTGGTCTGTATTACGAATGATAAGCGCGATGGGCGTACCCTGCGTTTTACCGTCGAAGACGCCCGAAAGTACCTCAAACTCATCGGCCTCACGCCGTTGCGTTGTTATGCGCGACTGTCCCGGTTTACGCCGGTCCAGTTCAGTCTGGATAAAGTCGGTATCGAAGGACAGGCCAGCCGGGCAACCGTCGATGGTTACGCCAATGGCCGCTCCATGCGACTCGCCGAAAGTGGCAATTTTGAATAGTGTTCCGTAGGTACTGCTCATTACTTTGAAAGTGTCTTCTGTTTTCAGTCTTCCGTCTTCTGTTGCTCCGCTGAGGTCCGTTGCGTTTACTGAGCGGAGCAACAGAAGACGGAAGACTGGAAACAGAAGACACGTTTTTATTTCCGGGCAAACACAAACAAGGTGCCCAGGATCATCACGATGATCAGGACATTGGCGGCGGCCCGGATCAGCACTGGCCAGTTGATAGACTGCTCACTGCTATCGGTCTGTTCCAGACCCGCATAAATCGACGGGCGACCGGTGCCATCGAGCGTGTCAGAAGGAACAATGCCAACGGTCGGCTCGTCAGATGCTTCCCCGACACGAAGGACTGTTTGGGGGCGCAACGTGTCGTATTGGCCCGATTGGGGGTCGAAGTAAACCCAGAAAAACCGTTTGGCCAACGCGAGTGTACCTTTTTGCTTTGGAATCAGGTAATAGCTGAATGATTTGTAACCGCTCACCCGGTTGTCGGTATGGTCAATCTGTTCCTGAATCTGCGGTGGAAAAACATCCATTTCAGCGTTCGATGCCAGGGCCTGTGGTGGCTGAATACCCGCAATGTTTCCCTGCCCCTCAATCCGGATGTCGTACCTGACCGACTGGCCTACGGCCACCCGGTTATGGTCTACGTCAGCAACCAGCCTGAAGCTACCAACAGACGTTTGCCCTGCCGTTGGCAAACCCGGTAGCCTGGGTAGGGAACGCACCTGAACGCTAACGGGCTGGCTGACAAAGGTTACCGTCTCCTCTTTCTGTTCGGTTGGGCTTTGTTGGCTGGCCGGGTTACTCGCTGATCCGGGGGCGGTGGGCGCATTCACCAATTGTCGGGTGAGGCGCAGGGGTACAGCAGGCAGAACAACTTGCCGGTCGCGGCCAGTGTTGGTGGCGAGCAGGAAAAACGTGGCCTGATAGATTCGGTACTCAAAGTAGTTCCGCCCGTTTATCTGGGTTTGGCGACGGTTAACTTCCGTGATGTTAAAGTTCTCTTCCCAGGCATTGGTGGGCCGCAGCCTGCGCACAATAGTGGCTACCTGTTGCTCCAGCTGCTCGAATTTAAGCTCATACGGATAGCTGTCGGCGACAAAAAATGATACTCGAACGTGCAGCCCTTCTCCCGTGTAAAGGCTTGTCTGATTCACCGACGTTTGTAGGAAAGCGGCCTGCTTGTCGTTTTTCAACCTGGTCAATGCCGCCGCTGCTGCCGCCTCGGCTGGCGAAACAACGGCCCGAACCGTTAGCACCGTCCCCGGCGAGCGCACCGATTGGCCGTTGACCGTGAGGGTAAATGGGGCAATGCGGATGGGGCCGGGGCGGGTAGCCTGATAGGTTTGCGCAATAAGCTGACTAACAACCTCATGGCCACCCACGTCGCTACGGGTCGTGCTGGTTGAGAGGCCCTGTTTTACCAACCCCGGTATATCCGGAAAAGTAACGGTTGGGCGCGTATCACTGTCACGAATAAGCAGCGTGATCGTAAAAGGCCGCTCAATCAGTATATTGGTCGAACTATAATCAATAACTAATGGATTGTCAGTTGATTGGGCATATACGAACCCAATTTCATTGAAATATAATACAAGTAATACTATGAATACTGCAAATCTCATGTAACTTTGTGGGCAACTTTTTAGAAACAGGTCCGTTACAGTGATAGTGCGTAGACCTGATTCGGCACCATATATTCCTCTTCCTACTAGTTAACCCAAAAACGACGAATGCAGTATGGCTTCCATGCTTGATTATGTTAAAATGATTCTGCAAAAGGTCAGTTTTGACCGTCAGTTGTTTGAAAAAGAATTGAAAAAAGCCCTCCATACCCTGATGGGCGACGAAGTGAAACAGCTTAAAGCCTGGTGTTACGCGCAGTTCGGTCGAATGTACCGGGTTGTGCTCAATCGCTGCTTCTCACGTTACCGGTTTGGCCGCACCGGCCTGGCCTAACTACCCAAATTACGTACTCATCGACGCCTTCTCAATACTGAGAAGGCGTTTTTTTTGCTGACAATCTGTCGGGTATGCCTGTTTTGGGACAATTATTGAATGAAACCAGTTTGGTGCGTCGTTACTCCTACATCACCTTCAGGGGTTAATGCCCCACCAAACTATTCCCTTAGAACTACCGGCATTATCCGTTAATTTTGTAAAAAGTAATCAAGAGTTGGTCCGCTGTCGGTTTACGTAGCGATCAGGCCAGCCTTATCATACCCAAATGAGTAATTTCATCACCAAGAGTATAGCCAAACTGTTTGGCACAAAGTCGCAGCGGGACTTAAAAGATCTGTTACCCTACGTAGATCAGATCAATGCTGAATTTGAGCGGCTGAAAGACCTCAGCAACGACGAACTGCGTGCTGTGTCGGCCCAACTGCGGGCGCATATCGTCGACGAGCTACAGGGAATCGATCAGCAGATTGAGGCGCTCCGGCAGCAGGTGGCCAACGACCCGGATATGGACGTTGACCATAAGCAGACGATCTTCAACCAGGTCGATCAGCTGGAGAAGGAACGAAACAAGGAACTGGAGCGCGTCTTGCTGGCTATTCTGCCGCAGGCGTTTGCCGTTGTGAAAGAAACCGCCCGCCGGTTCACGCAGCAGGACGAACTCGAGGTGTCGCTCACTGAGTTTGATATCGAGATTGCCCGTTTCCGCAAGAACGTCCGCATCGAAGGCGACAAGGCCTATTGGGCTAACACCTGGGATGCCGCCGGCAATACCATCAAGTGGGATATGGTCCACTACGACGTGCAGCTGATTGGGGGCGTGGTGCTTCATACCGGGAAGATCGCCGAAATGGCCACCGGTGAAGGTAAAACGCTGGTGTCGACCCTGCCTGCTTTCCTGAACGCCCTGAGCGGTCGGGGGGTGCATATCGTCACGGTCAACGATTACCTGGCCAAACGTGACTCGGAATGGAACGGTCCGCTGTTCCAGTTCCATGGCCTGCGCGTTGATTGTATCGACCGGCACCAGCCCAACTCAGAGCAGCGCAAAGCAGCCTACGCCGCCGACATCACCTACGGTACCAACAACGAATTCGGTTTCGATTACCTCCGCGACAACATGGCCCGCACACCCGAGGAACTTGTGCAGCGGAAACACCACTACGCCATGGTCGATGAGGTCGACTCCGTACTGATCGACGATGCCCGGACGCCCCTGATTATTTCGGGGCCAGTGCCTCGCGGCGATGAGCAGGACTACGCTGAACTAAAGCCACGCGTGTCGCGTGTGGTGGAAGCCCAGCGCCGCCTGGTGAGTGACCTGCTGATCGAGGCCAAGAAGAAACTGGCGGCTAACCCCGACGACAAAGAAGGTGGACTGGCCCTGTTCCGGGCGTTTCGTGGTCTGCCCAAGCTGAAACCGCTGATTAAGTACCTTAGTGAAACGGGCGTTCGGCAAACCTTGCAAAAGACGGAGTCGATCTACCTGGCCGAGAACCAGAAGCTGATGCCCGAAGCCGATACGCCGCTGTATTTCACCATCGACGAACGGAACAACAGCATCGACCTGACCGAAAAAGGTATCGACTTCATCACCGGCTCAGGCGAAGACCCCAGCTTCTTTATCCTGCCCGATCTTTCCGTCGATCTGAATGCCATTGATAAGCATACCGAATTCAGTGAGCAGGAGAAGATTTTGCATAAAGAAGGCCTGATCCGCGACTACTCGGTAAAAACGCAGCGCATCAACACGGTAAACCAGTTGCTGAAAGCGTACTGTCTGTTCGAGAAAGACGTTGAATACATCATTCAGGAGGGTAAGGTGAAGATTGTGGATGAGCAGACGGGCCGGATCATGGAAGGACGCCGCTGGTCAGACGGGCTGCACCAGGCGGTGGAAGCCAAAGAAGGCGTGAAGGTCGAAGACGCCACGCAGACTTATGCGACCGTGACGCTGCAGAACTATTTTCGCATGTACCATAAGCTATGCGGTATGACCGGTACGGCCGAAACGGAAGCCTCGGAATTCTGGCAGATCTACAAACTCGACGTGGTTGCCATTCCAACCAACCGGGCTATCAGCCGCAAAGACGAAGAAGATAAAGTGTACCGCTCGGTGCGCGAAAAATACAACGCCGTGGTCGACGAGATCGTGGAACTGGTTGGCAACGGTCGTCCGGTGCTGGTGGGTACTACCTCGGTGGAGAACTCGGAGTTGCTGAGCCGCCTGCTGACGCTGCGGAAGATTCAGCACCAGGTACTGAACGCCAAATACCACCAGCGCGAGGCCGAAATCGTGTCGGTTGCGGGTCAAACCGGTACCGTAACCATTGCCACCAACATGGCTGGTCGGGGTACGGATATTAAGCTGACACCGGAGTCGAAGACGGCGGGTGGTTTGGCCATCATCGGTACAGAACGCCACGAATCGCGCCGGGTCGACCGGCAGTTGCGTGGCCGCGCCGGTCGTCAGGGTGATCCGGGTACGTCGCAGTTCTTTGTGTCGCTGGAAGATAGCCTGATGCGTTTGTTTGGCTCGGAGCGGATTGCCAAACTCATGGACCGGATGGGTCTGGAAGAAGGCGAAGTGATTCAACACTCGATGATCACCAACTCGATTGAGCGGGCGCAGAAGAAAGTGGAAGAAAATAACTTCGGTGTTCGGAAGCGGCTGCTCGAGTATGACGACGTGATGAACTACCAGCGTACGGCCATCTACGACCGCCGCCGCAATGCGCTCTTCGGCGAACGACTGCCGCTCGACATTGCCAACACCATGTACGATGTGGTGGAGGAGATCGTCGGTAACGCGGAAGGTGATTTCGATGTGGTGAAGCTACAACTGCTTACGGCCCTGAGTCTTGACACCAAAATGACCCAGGCCGACTTCGCCAGGCTGAAAAACCCGGATCGGGTGCAGCGCCTCTACGCCGAAGCCGAAGCGAACTATCAGGCGAAGAATCACGCTATTGCCG
The DNA here is from genome assembly GCA_963750355.1 of uncultured Cytophagales bacterium. Taxonomy (GTDB): domain Bacteria; phylum Bacteroidota; class Bacteroidia; order Cytophagales; family Spirosomataceae; genus Fibrella. The sequence goes on from CAVVQL010000001.1 coordinate 435,526, forward strand.
ACAAAGTAACGCCGGTGTTGACCCAGGTGCTGGAGCAGCAAGGCCAGTTTATCCGCAACATCGTGGTGCCGTTTACCGATGGTCTGCACGAAATGCAGGTGGTGTCTGACCTGAAAAAATCGGTAGAAACGGGTGGTCGTGAGGTAATCACGGAGATGGAAAAATCGGTGGTGCTGTCGCTGATCGATCAGGAGTGGAAAGAACACCTCCGCGAAATGGACGATCTGAAGCAGTCGGTGCAAAACGCCGTGTTTGAGCAGAAAGACCCGCTACTGGTGTACAAGTTCGAGTCGATCGAGCTGTTCAAGCGGTTTCTGAACAAGGTCAACTTCGACACGATCAGCTTCCTGACCAAAGCCGACATTCCAGCCCAGGACGAGCAGGAGGTGCAGGCGGAAATTCACTCGGCCCCGGCGCAACGCCGCCCCGAGCCGATGCCGGAACTGCACACCAACATGGAAGATTTCGACGATGACCATCTGGCAAGCGGCCCCGAAGAGTATGCCCGCCGTATGGCCGCCAACAACGCCATGGGTGCTGGTGCGCCACCAATGCCCGCCGAACCCCGACCCAAGCAGACACCGATTCGGCATACCAAAATTGACCGTAACGCCCGCGTAACGGTTCAATACGGTGACGGTACCGTGAAGAAAGACGTGAAGTTCAAGAGTGTCGAGAACGACGTGATGGCTGGCAAAGCCGTGATCGTTGGCTAGAGTCTGAACCAGGATTTTAATGATTTAAACGATTTTCAGGATTCGTTATCTACAGTAATGACTCCTCAAAATCGTTTAAATCATTAAAATCCTGGTTCAGACAATCCCTTCCTCAGCTAGGTACTCACCAATGTTGAATGCTACACCGGGTACGACTTCTATAGGCTGGTACCAGTCTTTATACTCGACAGAATCGATTCTATTGTTGAAAATCAACACTTGTTTCAAGTCAGAAACGACCCAGATAACCCGCTGCACACCAAAGTCGAAGAGTTGTTTCGTTTTGCTGAATACGTAGGTGATCTCGCCTTCCTTTTTCAACTCGACTTTTACGTCAACCTCAATCACTACCTGCGGTGGCACATCAACGTACTTTACATTGATGCGGTCGTTGGTCAATACAGCCTTATCATACACCATCACATCACAGGCTAGATTTTCACTTTTGCCAATGTGCAGGCCGGGTTCACTGGTGAGTAAACGATACTGTTTGCGATCTATACAGCCAAACAAAAAGCCATTTATATAGCTGACGATGAAGGCCTGAAGACCGCTTGAGCCTATAATGTCGGCGGGTTTTTTTCGCTTTTTCAGCACATCACTGTACCCTTTCCGGTAGTAGGTACATCCTCCCCACCGCTCGTAGATCAGTTCTGGGTACGTGCGACGTTTGGCGCGGGCTGGTTTGTCAATGACCTCCATACGGGTATCGTTAAGTAGCACCAAGTTACGAAATCCGGATAAATGATCGCGGAGGAATGCTCACGGTTGTACGCCTTAACGCTGGACGATCAGCGTGCTACTGAAAAACGCGGATGTAATCAACGATCAGGTGTTGAGGTAGCTGGGTCGTACCATCCGGGTTGCCCGGCCACGCACCGCCCACGGCCATGTTGACGATGAAGAAGTAGTCTTCCTGGAATTCGCTAAGCCCGGCGGGAGTGGTGTCAATCTCGTGGAACTTCTTATCATCCAGGTACCAGGTAATTTTCTTCGCGTCCCAAATAATGGAGAACACATGAAATTCGTCGTTTAAGATACCCGACGTCAGCTTTATGTTGCCCCCATACTGGGCGTGGCTATTGTTATTGTCCCAATGCGCCGTACCGTAGGCGGTATCATCCCGGCCGGTAGCCCCACCGCCAATCATCTCTATGATGTCGATCTCGCCGCATTTGGGCCAGCCAACGGTGCCAATGTTTTTGCCCAGCATCCAGACAGCAGGCCAGATGCCCTGTCCCTTAGGCATAGCCGAACGAATATCGATCCGGCCATATTTCAGATCGAATTTATTCTGGGTCGTAAGCCGCGACGAGGTGTAGGCCCTGTTGCCGGCTGCCTCCTGCTTCGCCTGGATAATCAGGTACCCATCTTTTACCGATGTGTTTTCTTTCTTGTAATACTGGAGTTCATTGTTGCCCCAGCCACAATTATTGGGGCATCCATCGCCAATCTCATAGTTCCAGCTTTTCTCGTCTAAAGCGGTTCCGCTGAACTCGTCGGACCACACCAGTTTCATGGCCGGGTAGGTAGCCGGGGTGCTGTACCCTTTGGTCGGGATAATAGAGACCGGCGTTTTGTTCGGGTCGTCATTATCATCGGTAGCATTGGCTACGTAGCCAACGGGTTGGTCGCAGGCCTGATACGTTTTGTTTTTGTTGCCCAGGCCGTCATTGTCAGCGTCCTGGTACCAGGTCTTTTCCACGCATGGCTCATTGGCATTCTTGCATGAATTGATCAGGAAGGTGCCTAAAACCAGGAGGACCATAAGTAGGCGGGGGCGACGGTGTTTACTGTTCAGTTTAGACATGTTTTTTAGTAGCCTTACTGGCTGGATAAGTTTGTCAGGCCCCTGACAGTAGGAAAAGCCCGGTCGGAAAGCACCTGAGTGGCTATAGGGCTCTGTAAGAACCTGTTCTGCTTTGCACTTGACAAAGCTAAGGTAGTAAATAGGACTAAATTTATAATAAATAGAGTAGATGGAAGAGTTACATAAAAGAAACATCGTAATATTGCGATATAAGAATTATTGTTACCTTTGTGGCATGGGTGCTACGAAAACAGCGGTATTTACAGACGAGCAAAACCGGCTGGCCGATCTGGCCAAGGCGTTTGCGCATCCAGCGCGGGTGGCTATTTTGCAGCATCTGGCCAAAACGCAGTCGTGTATCTGTGGTGATCTGGTGGATGTGTTGCCGTTGTCGCAGGCGACGGTATCTCAGCACCTGAAGGAGTTAAGCCGCATCGGTATCATTAAAGGAAACGTGCAACCGCCACGGGTTTGCTACTGCATAAACGACGTTGTTTGGGCAGAAGCAAAGGCATCCTTTGGCGACCTGCTGAGTCGGTTTGAGGGGACTAGTTGCTGTTAAATTTTTTGTTCATATCTATCGTAATAATACAATCAATAAAACTATGCAGACGGAAACTCAATTGAAAGAACTGGTACGGGAGACCTACACCACCGTAGCGGATCAGTCACGGGAAGTCAACGCTGCCTCGTGTTGTGGGTCGGGCTGTTGCTCACCACTCGACGATGTGGCGATTATGGCCGATGATTACAGCCACCTGGCTGGGTACGTAGCTGACGCCGATCTGGGCCTTGGCTGCGGGCTGCCTACTCAATTCGCCCACATAAAGCCCGGCGATACGGTGATTGACCTGGGCTCTGGTGCGGGTAATGACTGCTTTGTGGCTCGTCATGAAACGGGGCTAACGGGTAAGGTGATCGGTATCGATTTCACGCCAGCTATGATCGACCGCGCCCGCCGCAATGCCGACACGCTGGGTTACAACAATGTGGAATTCCGCGAAGGCGATATTGAGCAGATGCCGGTGGCTGATAATGTCGCCGATGTAGTGGTGAGCAACTGTGTACTGAATCTGGTGCCAAACAAAGCCAGCGTACTGGCCGAGATAGCCCGCGTGCTGAAGCCGGGTGCGCATTTCAGTATGTCCGATATCGTGTTGCAGGGTGATCTGCCCACTGGTCTTCGCCAGGCCGCTGAACTGTACGCGGGTTGTGTGTCGGGGGCTATTCAACAGGAGGAATATCTGCGCTTGATTAAGGAAGCCGGATTTGTGAATGATTACCATCCAGAAAAGTAAGCCCATCACCCTGCCCGATTCGCTGCTGGCCAATTACCTTGTCTGAGGCCGAAATTACCACCTACCGGCAGGGGAACGTAGGCATCGTAAGTGTGACGGTGTATGCTGAAAAGCCGGAGCAAGTCAGCCAGCAAGGCTCGGATTCAATTAACGGATTTGACCAATGCATCAGCACAGGCCTGCACACCAGGCAACGGCTGCTGCTAACTGATAATCCAATGATCTACCGTCCTGCCACCGCCACCGATCGACCCGCTTTGGTCGATTTGTTAACCCAGGTTGACCTGCTAATCGATGATCTGCCTTCCGATCTATCGACGTTTACACTCGCTTTCGACGTTGATCAGTTGGTGGGGGCAGCGGGTGTAGAGGTTTTGGAGTCGGCTGGCCTGCTTCGTTCGGTAGCCGTATCACCCGAACGCCAGCACCAGCAGATAGGCCGCCAGCTGATCGACGCCTCGCTGCATCTGGCTCGCGAGAAGGGCGTTACAGACCTGTATCTGATCACGACCACCGCCGACGGCTATTTTGAGCGGCTGGGCTTCGGGCGAGTCAACCGGACCGGCGTGCCGGCTGCTATTGCCCAAACCCGTCAGTTCAGCGATCTATGCCCGGCATCGTCGGTAGTGATGAGTAAGAAAATGTAATTATGAAACGAATCCTGGTACTCTGCACGGGCAACTCAACCCGCAGTCAAATGGCGCATGGCTACCTGCAACAGTTTGCCGGTGATAAAGCCGAAGTGCTCAGCGCCGGCGTGGAAACCCATGGCCTGAACCCCCGCGCTGTAGCCATCATGGCCGAGGATGGCATCGACATCAGCCACCACACATCAAACCACGTCGACGAATACGCGCACCTGCCCATCGACTACGTGGTCACCGTCTGCGATAGTGCTGCCGACCAATGCCCCGTCTGGGTTGGAAAAACTAAGCGCCTGCATCACAACTTCGAAGACCCCTCGAAAATGACTGGCCCCGATGAGGCAGGCGTGATGGCCAATTATGCGCGCATTCGCGACCAGATAAAAGCATTTAGCGAGGCGTTTGTGCGTGATTATATTGCTGCATGAAAACACTAGCCGATCTGTTGCTACTGGGCGATCCGCGCCTGTACGAAGTGTGTGAACCCATTCGGGCCGACGAGCAACCGCTGGTGGCGGGTTGGGTGGCCGATCTGCACAGTGTGATGCAGGAGGTACGCACCCGCTACGGATTCGGACGGGCCATTGCCGCGCCGCAGCTCGGCATTATGAAGCGCCTGATTTACATGAACATCGACAAGCCAGTCGTTTTCATCAACCCGACGCTCACTAACCTCAGCGACGAGCAGTTCGAGCTTTGGGACGATTGCATGAGTTTCCCGAGCCTTCTGGTACGCGTTAGTCGCCACAAATCGCTGACGATCAACTACCTCGACGAAACCTTCACGCCCCGGCAGTGGCACATGACCGATGCCCTGTCGGAGCTGCTGCAACATGAATACGACCATCTGGATGGTATCCTCTGCACCATGCGCGCCGTTGATGATAAAGCGTTTCAGTATCGGTTGCTTTAAGGGTTAAAGGGTTGTAACACGGAGGTACACAGAGATGCCACAGAGTTACACAGAGCTTTTTTCGACACAGATAGAATAATAGAGAAATATCTCCGTGTAACTCTGTGGCATCTCTGTGTACCTCCGTGTTACAACCCTTTTATTGTGAACTTTGCTATTAGCCACAAGCGTTAAACACAAAACGTTAACCGTCCTTTTTATGCAAGCTGCCCTGCGTCCGCCGGTGTCTATTTACACGGAGCAAAGCCCGAATCCCAACTCGATGAAGTTCGTCATCAACCGCGAACTCGTTCCCGATGGCCTTTCGTTCGATTACGCCGAACCGTCGGAGGGGTTGAAAGAAGGCAAGAACTCGCCGCTGGCTGTATCCCTGTTTGGTATCGATGGGGTACGCCGGGTGTTTATCGCGGGTAATTTCGTGACGCTCACCAAAGACGAAGACGTTGATTGGGGCGAGATCATGTTTGAGGTAAAGGTCTTTTTGAAAGAATACTTCGAAGCCGATAAACCCGTCTTTGTTAAGCGCACCATCGACCTGAACAGCACCCTGGTCGAGTCAGATAGCGAGACCGTTCAGCAGATCAAAGCCGCGCTCGATCAGTACGTTCGGCCGGCGGTCGAGTCAGACGGTGGGGCCATTAACTTCCATGCGTTCGACGAAGAAACCGGCACGGTGAAAGTGCTGCTGCAAGGTTCATGCAGCGGTTGCCCATCATCGACACTGACCTTGAAGGCGGGTATCGAAAACCTGCTGACCCGCCTGGTGCCCGGTGTGAAAACCGTGGAGGCCGAAGGAGTGTAAAACGACCGTTGTGTCGGAAAACAGAGTCGCCAACGCTTTTTGAAGCGTTGGCTTTTTTATTTGCACCCGCTTACAGAGCACCACATACGTGGCGCATTCTGGTAGGCTGACTTAACTACATTCTCATTGGCAATCAACGTTACACGACCACGTTTTTGGGTAGGCTTGCTTAGCCTGCTTCCGCTAACTGGTTTAGCTCAAAATATGCTGGGCCTCACTACTAGTCCAAACGGTGGTAGTCACCGGGCTTACCAGAACCCTGCCTGGCTGGCCGATTCGCCCCACCGTTTCTACGTTAGTCTGGGCGCGGTTAATATTCATGCCAACAATAATTTCGTCCGCTACAGGGCTCCTTTCTCATTCCTACGCCTCGTAACGGGGCAGATACCCGCTGAATATCTGCAACCCAACGGCGGGGTAAAGTTTGACGTCAGTTATACCGAAGAGATTCAGGACGGTAAGGCTAAGAATGGCACTGTCTGGGGCGAGCTGCGGGGGCCAGCCTTGCAGCTGGCCGTTGGCGAACGTACTGTAATTGGTTTCTCGTCGCGCCTGCGGGCAAGCGGGCAGGTATGGGGTGCCTCCGAGCAATTGCTCTCTGCATTACGGGCCAGCCTGAACAGCGATGCACTCTATAGCATTCCCAACCGGAATAATGCCTTCAGTGCAACGGCCAATACTTATGCCGAAGTGGCCGGCAGCCTGGGCCATACCCTTTTCGACGAAGAAGGCAGCAGCCTGATGGTAGGCGTAACGGCGAAGTATCTGGTTGGTTTCACATCGGGCTATTTTGCCAATCAGGGCCTTACGTACGAAATACTGCCCGATCCCTTACAAGCCTTGCGGGGGTATATGAACATAAAAGAAATTACGGGCGACTTTGGCTATACGTCCTATTTGCAAAATCAAAATTTGTCGCTGCGTTCATTGTTGAACAGAAACCCGCCGGGCCGGGGCGTTGGGTTCGATCTTGGGTTGGCCTACCGCTTACAGCCCAACCCGTATGGCGCTACGCTGAAGGCGGGAGTTGCGTTAACCGATATCGGGTCTATCCGGTACACGGGTGAGGCCTACAAGGTCAATGAGCGGAACCTGCGGCTTGTGGGTGAAGACTTTAATGAGGTACGTAACAGCGAAGAGATTGTCAGCGTTCTTCGCCAGAAATTACGCATCGACCCCAGCCGAAGCACGGGATCGTTTTCAAGTGGATTACCCACCTCGCTGAATCTTAATGTCGATTACCAACGGCCCAACGGATTGGGCATTCAGGTGGCCTACTGGCAGGATATGCGCGATATTAGTGCCATCTCGATGCACCAGCCGTCAATGCTGGCGGTAGTGCCGCGTTACGATAGCCGCTGGTTGGGTGCTTCATTGCCTGTTTCTTACGTGAATGGAGCCCCGCAAGTGGGCGTTTCAGTACGGGTTGGCCCCGGCTGGATAGGGTCAGATAATGTGTTCGGGCTGCTGGGAACCCCCAAAAGCGGCCTGGGCTCTCGGGGTGTCGACGTTTATGTTGGGCTGGCCATGGGCTTTGGTTCCCGTACTGGTGCTGATAATGAGTAGTGAGTTAGGTTGTAGCACAAGGTCAATCTCTCTATTTTTGCGACCCAAAAAGCAATGATGATTTATGAACGATGAGTGATGAATGGCTCTGCTTCATACTGTAACGTATCTGCGCGGAGCTATTCATCACCCATCGTTCATAATTTATCACTCAATCAATGCTAAGAACACATACCTGTGGCGAACTGCGTTCGTCGGATATTGACAAAACAGTTAGCCTGAGTGGCTGGGTACAAACCATTCGTGATAAAGGCGGCGTGCTTTGGATTGACCTGCGGGATCGCTACGGCATTACCCAGGTAATTCTGGAAGAAGGCGTTACATCCGCCGAACTGTTCAAGGTAGCCCGCACCCTGGGCCGTGAGTTTGTGGTTCAGGCTACCGGTGCGGTAACCGAGCGGCAGTCGAAAAACCCGAATATCCCAACCGGTGATATCGAGGTGCGGCCCACCGCCCTGACGGTCTTGAACCCGGCCAAACTACCGCCTTTCCTGATCGAAGATGACACCGATGGCGGCGACGATCTGCGGCTACGTTACCGGTATCTGGATCTGCGCCGTAACCCCGTTCGTCGCAATCTTGAGCTGCGCCATCAGGTAGCCCGCCGTACCCGCGAGTACATGGACGGTCAGAACTTTATTGAGGTAGAAACGCCGGTCCTGATTAAGTCGACGCCCGAAGGGGCCCGTGATTTTGTGGTGCCCAGCCGCATGAACCCCGGCGAGTTTTATGCCCTGCCCCAGTCGCCACAGACGTTTAAGCAACTGCTGATGGTGTCGGGGTTTGATCGCTACTATCAGATCGTGAAGTGTTTTCGCGATGAAGACCTGCGTGCCGACCGGCAGCCCGAATTCACGCAGATCGACTGTGAGATGTCGTTTGTCGAGCAGGAAGACATCCTGAACATGTTTGAAGGGTTGACGCGGCACCTGTTCAAAACGGTGAAGAACATCGACTTGCCCGCAGTACCCCGCATGACGTATGCCGAAGCCATGCGCCTGTATGGTTCCGACAAACCCGACATTCGGTTCGGTATGCAGTTCGTGGAGCTGACCGAGCAGGTGAAAGGCAAAGGGTTTCCCGTGTTCGACGCCGCCGAACTGGTCGTGGGCATCTGCGCTCCGGGAGCGGCTACCTTCACCCGTAAGCAGCTTGATGAACTAACGGATTGGGTAAAACGCCCGCAGATTGGCGCGAAAGGCCTGATCTACGCCCGCGTTGGCGACGATGGCAGCGTAAAATCATCGGTCGATAAGTTCTATTCAGATGACGAGCGCAAGGCATGGGCTACCGCCATGAATGCCCAACCCGGCGACCTGCTGTTGCTGATGGCGGGCGAAGCCAACAAGACCCGGAAGCAACTGAACGAGCTACGCCTGGAGATGGGCACACGCCTGGGCCTGCGCCGGGCCGACGATTATAAAGTGCTGTGGGTGCTCGATTTTCCGCTGCTCGAATTTGGTGAGGAGGAGAACCGCTGGTTTGCCATGCACCACCCTTTCACGTCGCCAAAGCCCGAAGATATTCCGCTGCTGGATACGGATCCGGGTGCCGTGCGGGCCAACGCCTATGATCTGGTGATTAATGGTACCGAAGTAGGGGGTGGCTCTATCCGGATCTTCAACCGGGAGCTACAGGCCCGTATGTTTAGTCTGCTGGGCTTCTCAGACGAAGAGGCTAAAAATCAGTTCGGCTTCCTGATGGATGCCTTTGAGTTTGGTGCACCACCCCACGGTGGCATTGCCTTCGGTTTCGACCGCCTTTGCTCGCTCTTCGGCGGCGTCGACAGCATCCGTGACTTCATCGCTTTCCCTAAAAATAACGCTGGTCGCGACGTTATGATCGATTCACCGTCGGTCATCTCCGATAAGCAACTCGACGAGTTAAAGATTAAAACTGCGCTGTAGACCAATAAAGCGTCGTAGTTTCCTCCCATCGTTAATCAGTTGTGCGCCATGCTGGAGAAATACATTAACCCATTTACCGATTTCGGTTTCAAGAAAATCTTTGGGGAAGAAGCCAACAAAGACCTTCTCATGGATTTTCTGAATGAACTATTGCCCGATCGGGGGCGGATTACCGATTTGACGTTTCTTAAAAACGAGCAGTTGGGCGTTTCGCCGGTCGACCGAAAAGCTGTGTTTGATCTGTATTGCCAAACCGACACGGGTGAGCGATTTATTGTTGAAATTCAGAAAGCCCGGCAGAAGTATTTCAAAGACAGAAGCATTTATTACGCCACGTTTCCCATTCAGGAACAGGCACAGACGGGCGACTGGGATTTCAGGCAAACTGGCGTTTATACGGTTGCCGTCATGGATTTCATCTTCGATGACGCCCCGGCCGATCGGGATAAACTGCGGCACGATATTCAGTTGATGGATATTGAGACGCACCGGATTTTCTTTCCGAAACTGCGGTTCATTTATCTGGAAATGCCTAAGTTTAACAAGCCAGTTGATGAGTTGGAGACGCGGTATGACAAGTGGCTGTATGTGCTCAGAAATCTGGCGCGGCTGGAGCAGATACCCGAACGATTGCAGGAGCGAATTTTCACTAAACTCTTTCAGGTGGCCGAGTTAGCGCAGTTCAACGAAACAGACCGCTGGGCGTATCAGGACAGTTTAAAGCACTACCGCGACTTGAAAAACGTAACTGATACCGCCACAGAAGAAGGCTACCTGGAAGGCAAGGCAGAAGGTAAAGCAGAAGGTAAAGCAGAAGGTAAGGCAGAAGGTAAAGCAGAAGGGTTGGCTGAGGGATTAGCAAAGGCTAATCGGGTTATAGCCCTCAACGCCATTCGGCAAGGGCTCGATAACGCACTAATCTCCACGCTAACGGGGTTAAGCGAGCCAGAAGTGGAGCAATTGCGCACTACGCATGGCTGAAAATCTGCGGAACGAGTTCGAGCGGCTTCGGGATTGTGCTACGATCAAGACGTACCCGAAAGGCTATAACCTGGTTGGTTCAAAGTGTGCCCCATCGTATCTTTCATAATCTGACGGGCTTCTTTTCGAGATAAACCAGTAACGAGCCTGTTCAGACACTGGAGCCCGCCGAGGATCTACTTATGCCAGCCGCTTGCGATACACAAACGCCAGCATGTACATACCCGCCCATTCGTGAACAAGAACCAGTGTCATCAGCAGCGAACATAAAACGGGTTGGGTTTCGGCGAAGTGACGGTATTGTCTTTCTTACTCGACTGCTTCGATAACGTACCCGATGTTGTTGAAAACGGCCGTGTCGCCGACCTGTTTACCGCGCAATGCCAGACCAATAGGTGAGGCGGCTGATATAGCCATGTAGTCGGTCCCGTCGAGCGGAATGCGCCCGGCGCTGATGCTGATAAAGAAGGTACCGCGCGAGGTTTTTATAAGGCTTCCGGTTCGTATCACCACCGACGGAGTTAGGTCGATATGCTGAAGTTCCTGAAGCATCCGCTGGGCGTCGGCCAGCAGTTGAGCATGGCGGTCACGCTCAAGCTGGGCCATGGCCCGGCCCGTTTCGTATTTATCGCCCGCTGAGCTTTTCGACTCTGAATTGGCTGATTCCTGCGCCGACAGCATGGCCTCGGTTGCTGTGTCGATACGCTGCTGCACGTAGGCGAGGCATCGGTTGTACAGGGTTTGCTTAGTCATAAAGGGAATGAACAATAAAAATTAGCGTTGTTGTAGGGCTGATTACTAGCTAGTTAGTCAAATAGAAGTTCCAAATGCCTGCGCAAATAAGCAGAGACGACTCATATAAATTAACCTTGTGTGTGCGCAAGCGATCGGGCAACTAACATGACAGAATGAATATACCTATCCCTTGTGGAGAGAAGTAAGGTTTTAACGGTATGGGCTTTTTTTACTGCTGTACATCTGCTTTTGGTAAGGTCTAGCTGTAGGACGCTGAGTTCGCTGCTCGGTGGCATCAAGCAAGACCGAATGGGTTTTAGGTATATGCCCCGACTCACTCAAAGCCGCTTTGATAACCAGCAAGCCAATGGCTCGATTTCGTGTGGCTGTTGAACCATCCATGCCTGTGGTGAAGTCTACTAAGTCAAAGGAAAGTGCTGATTTCAAAAAGACTAACGTAAACAAAAGCAGGTTCTCATACGTATTTAATGTGGGCTCTTGTGGACATTCAGCTTGTCGTTGCTCAATGGATTGACCATAAAGTTGCGGGTAGGCACCCGGTAGTAAGCCCAACAGTTTAGCGAATCGTTTCTGGTCCAATCCGGTGGCTGATCGCCAATGGCGGTCAGTTCGTACATCAGCAATGGAGAGTTTCATGATACAGTAGTAACCCGTTGCAACAACTCTACTGAGTAATGTACTCTGCCAGCTTTTGGCTGGCTGGTGCCATTCTTCATTATTCATTCACTTACCACTCCCATGGAAACGGTTCTAATTACGGGCGGAACGGGCACAATCGGCCAGCGCCTTACTCAACTTCTCCGACAACAGGGCTACCAGGTTAGTTACCTGAGTCGCTCACCAAACCAACAAGATCAGGTAAAAAGTTACGCCTGGGATGTAAACAACGGCCAACTCGATATCCGCGCTATACAAACTGCCGACCACATTATACACTTAGCCGGTGCAGGCATTGCCGACAGCCGGTGGACAGAAGCCCGCAAACGCGAAATTCTCGACAGCCGCACGCAGTCGACGGCGTTACTGGCCAGTGCCTTGCGCGAAACCCAGCATCATGTCAAGAGCTTTATCTCCTCGTCGGCCATTGGGTACTATGGGGGTGATACCGGCGACCGGCCGCTGCGCGAAAATAGCCCGGCGGGTACCGACTTTCTGGCGCAGGTAACAAGAGCCTGGGAACGGGCGGCCGAGGCGGTTGCAGAGCTTGGTATCCGCACCGTCCGAATTCGTACCGGTGTGGTGCTGACTATGGCGGGCGGTGCTTTACCCAAGTTGGTGCAGCCTATAAAGCTTGGCGCGGGTGCCCCTATTGGCTCGGGGCAGCAATACATTTCCTGGATTCACCTCGACGATATCTGCAATCTGTTCATTGAGGCCGTCAGGAATCCGCAGTGGAACGGTGTGTATAACGGGGTAGCGCCGCAGCCCGTCACCAACGCCGACCTCACCCACACGATTGCAAAAGTGCTGAACAAGCCCCAAATCCTGCCTAATATTCCAGCGTTTGTGATCAAGCTGATGTTTGGCGAATTGGCCGTTACGGTCCTGGGGGGTAATTACGTACTCAACCGCCGTATTGCTGACGAAACCAGCTTCCGCTATCAGTTCCCCGAATTGCGGAAGGCTTTGGAGGACTTGCTGAAGTAAAAAAGGGTTAGCCACACGCAGAGGTACCACAGAGTTCTATTTTCAATAGGAGAAAAGAAAAGCTCTGTGTAACTCTGTGGCACCTCTGCGTACCTCTGTATTATAGCTCTTTTAACCTAAAACCTTCTCTTCAGAATTTCGACCAGCTCGGTTACTTCATCGCTGTTCATATTCCACATGAACTGGTTGGCATAGCGGTACGAAATCAGATCTAGGGCCTGTCCATAGTTCGTCATCTGATCGAGTTCGGCAATGGCTTCATTGTAGGCGTCGGCGCTTCCGTTGAATAGCTGATTGATGAACCGGAATTTCTGATTGAGTGAAATACCCTTCGCCAGGCTGCCAGCAGTCGCCTTCTGAAGCGAATCACCCAGCGTGGCTACGCCCGGCGCCGACACGCTGTCGGCGGGAGGAGCCTGCGACGTATTTAGTGATAGAGTGGGCGGCTCGGCATCGACCGACAGCACGTTCGGCTGGTTGCTGGGCGCAGTTGGCGCTTCCTGATAGCCCGTGAAATAGCCTCCGTTTCCATTCAGGGCCACTGTGCCTGACCTGGCAGGAGCAGGCTCTTCATCGACCAGAACGGGTATCGACGCCCGGACAGGTGGTTGGGGAGCGGGTGCCGGAACGGGCGGCTCTGCGGGTAGTATGCTGGCCGCAGGTGGCGACGTCGGTGCTGGTTTAGCCCCAGGGTCCTCCTCTTCGAGATCAAAAAACGAGCGTGCTGAGGGAGAATGGTAATTCTCCAATGCCTGTCCACGCAGCAGCGTTGTCAGGTCCATAGCAACCTTTTCCGAGAACATCTCGACGTACTTCTCCGGCCGCTCCAATTCATGAACGCGTTGCGTAATGATCTCATCCAGATAGCCCAGCGCCTGATTCACATAAACAAACGGACGGCCATTAAGGCGTTGTTCGAGTGTCACGGGTATGAATTTATTGATCTGCGTGTAGCGAACTATGTGGCGCAGACTGTCGGCGGTGAGCGTAAAATCTGGCTGAGTCCGAAGCTGGTCGTCGTAATAATAACGAGGATCGAATAAGGCGATCAGCGTGCGCTTGGTGGCATCGGCCAGGAGGGGTTCAAGATGCTCGCGACGAACGGCAATGTGCTGCGACACCACGTTCATGAACGAACGTAGCGCCTCCTCCACTTCAGGGTTGCTAAAATCAAAAAAGGGACTGCGAAACTTTTCGATTTCACCTTTCCATTTGTCGAATAAGCTACTGACAACGAACAGATTAATCTGATTTATAGGGGTCAGATTCAATAGCTGCTTGCCGCTAATAGAGAGGTTCGCATGGTAAAAATCAGCCGCCACCCGTCGGGCATACGACTTACTGTATTCGTTGAGTGCGTTTGTGTTGAACTTGTTCGACATCGTTAAAAGCCTTTGCTTTGTAAATATATTGAAATCAAGCCGCCGCTTTTTCAGAAACCTCGCTTTAGGAGCTAAGTTTTATGTTACTGGCCTTTTTCGACGTAGCGTTTGCGGATGAAGGCCCGAAAAAGCGCCTGTGAATAGCCTCGATCAAATGTGCTGACAGCAATCCAACGTCCTAAGTAGTATGTTTATTGAACCCACCCGTCGGCGCGAACCGCCTCATCTGCGTGTAGGCTGGATCGAACTGATTTGCGGCTCGATGTTCTCCGGAAAAACAGAAGAACTCATCCGGCGGCTCAATCGGGCCCGAATCGCCAAGCTGAACGTGGGCATTTTCAAGCCCAGCATCGATACCCGGTACCACGAACATGATATTATTTCGCACAACTCGTCGGTGATTCCGTCGGTGCCCGTTTCAGAAGCGGTCAACATCCTGTCAATGGCTCACCCCTGCGACGTAGTGGGGATCGATGAAGCCCAGTTTTTCGATTCGGCAATTCTGGACGTTTGCAATCAACTGGCAAATGAGGGCAAACGGGTGATTGTGGCGGGTCTGGATATGGATTTTTCGGGCAAGCCCTTCGGCTGCATCCCGCAGTTAATGGCTGTTGCTGAGTTTGTCACTAAAGTCCATGCCATTTGCGTGGTCTGCGGCGACATTGCTCACTATTCGTATCGGCTTGTTCCGTCGCAGGAGCGCGTGCTACTTGGTGAAACAGACAGCTACGAGGCCCGTTGCCGACGTTGTTTTCACCTTGGCCCCAATGCCCCTCACCGGGACTGGGTGCAGGAACAGTAGGATTTACGATGGACGAATTACGATTTACGATTTGTTGCTGACGCCTGAGCAGGCTAACGCGTCAGCAACAAATCGTAAATCGTAATTCGTCCATCGTAAACCCTACCGCCATTCGATCACCAGTCCTTCGCGTTCCAGCTTTCGGAAGTAGGTCATCTGGCGCTTGGCGAACTGATGAATGGCCGTTTCCAACTGCGACACCATCTCCGGGTAGGGCAGCTGCCCCAGTACATGCTGCGTCACATACTTGTATTCGAGGCCGTAATAAATCAGCTTTTCGGCCGGTATGCCCTGCTTCAGCAACCCCTCCACCTCCTCGACCAGGCCGTGCTGAAGGCGGTAGCGAAGTCGACGCCCAATCCGCTCGCGCCGAACCGATACCGGTGGGTTAAGGCCAACAACGCGATAGGGGGGCAGCGGCGGCCGCGTTTTCGGAGAGGCACCGGGGTTTGCAGTCAGGTACGTTCCTATTTCGATGGCCCGAATCAGGCGTTTTCGGGTCGATGTATCGGCCTTTTCGGAATGAGCAGCCGGCATTCGTGAAAAACGCTCGAGCAATTGCGTGTCGGTGAGTGTATCCAGCTCGGCCCGGAGTGCGTCATCGGGTGGAATAGGGAGCATCGCGTCGGGCCGAAGTGCCGTTTCGATGTATAAGCCTGAGCCGCCGCAGATAATCGGCACGGCATTTCGGCCCAGTATGTCCTGCATGGCCCGGTCAAAATCCTGCTGATACCGAAAGACAGTATAGGCTTCTCCGGCCTCCACAATATCGATCAGGTGATAGGGGATAGTGCGCCCCTCAATAGTATATTCGGCCAGATCCTTCCCCGTTCCGATGTCCATACCCCGGTACACCTGCCGCGAGTCTGCGCTGACTATCTCGGCAGGCCGCCCTTCGCCGATGAGTTGATTGGCGAGTTGAACGGCGAGGTGCGTTTTGCCGCTGGCAGTGGGTCCAAGGATAACGAGCATAAGGGGATCGGCTTCTTGCTGCTACGTACTGTATTTGGCTACGTTGTTTACTGGTTGTTTGTGTTGAGGTAGTCGTAGAGTTCGGCCAGTTTCTGTTCGAGCAGGCGTTTATCGAGCAGCTGCTGCGTGTAGTCGGCTACGAGTGTGGGCGACAGGCTACGACTCAGGGCGTACTCCACCACCTGACTATCTTTGCTGGCGCATAACAATAGGCCAATGCTGGGGTTTTCGTGGGGCAGGCGGTGATCGCGGTCGAGGGCTTCCAGATAGAAATTAAGCTGCCCGATATGTTCAGGCTTGAACTTTGTCACCTTCAGCTCAACCGCTACCAGACACTGCAACGCCCGGTGATACAGCAGCAGGTCGATGTAGAAATCCTGATTACCCACCTGCACCCGCACGTTTTCACCGGCCACGGTAAATTGCCGCCCGGCTTCGAGCAGGAACTTACTGAGGTTGCGGATCAGTGCCCGCTGTAGGTCGGCTTCGTCATGCCGCTCGGGCAAATCGAGAAACTCGAACACGTAACTATCTCGAAATATGTCAGCGACTTGCTGCGGTAGTTGCCGCACGGGTTCGGGTAACTGAGCGTTGGCCAGCATTGTGCGCTGAAACAGGCCGCTATCGATCTGTCGCTCCAACTCGCGTGAGCTGTATTGCTCCTTTACGCACCAGAGCAGGTAAAACTGCCGTTCCTCTTCTGTTTTGCATTGCGACAAAATAGTCAGGTGGTTGGTCCAGCTAATTTGTGTCAGCACTGCTGACACTTTTTCGTCGAGGGGCTGATATGTTTCGTAGAACTGCTTCATTCGATACAACCCCCGGCGCGTAAAACCTTTCAGGTCAGTATGTTGGCCCACGATATGTTCGGCCAGTTGATTCACAGTCTGGCTGCCCCACTCGCTGGCGGCTACTTTATTGCTGATGTATTGACCCACTTGCCAGTAAAGTGTAATCAATGCCTGATTCACCTGCCGAAAAGCGTGTACCTGTGCCTGACGGATCAGGCCGACGACTTCGTTGAATTGGTCTGCGGGGTTCATTAACTACGCTCTCACAAATGATATCGTAATTTTCAAATGTATCGACATAGTGGGTCTGTTCAGGGAAATAATTGACCATTCGGAGTCAAAAACGGGTTTATTTGTTCTATGAAGTCATCGACCCCCGTAAAAATAGCCATGATTGGCGGCGGCAGCTGGGCCACTGCCCTGATCAAGATTCTGTCGGAAGGTAACAATTCCATCCGCTGGTGGCTACGCAGTAAAGCTGACGCTGAGCATATTCAGAAGTTCCATCATAACAGAAGCTACCTCAGCGACGTGCAGATCAACCCGCGAAAGGTAAAAGTCTGCACGAAAATCCGCGAAGCCATTCGGGATGCCGATTTCGTTATTCTGGCCGTTCCGGCCGCCTTTATTTCGGAAGCACTTACCGGACTTATACCCGCTCATTTTGCCGGGAAACACGTTGTTTCGGCCATAAAAGGCATGATCCCTGCGTCCAATCAGCTGGTTACCGATTGGGTGGAGGATACTTATAACGTACCTAAAGAGCACATCAGCTGCATTGCCGGGCCCTGCCATGCCGAAGAGGTCGCCCTGGAAAAGCAATCGTACCTAACCATTGCGTCGACTGGTAACGACTGTGCTCAGACGGTAGCTGATCTGCTGACGTGCCGGTTTGTGCAGGCCTCGCCCCTCAATGATCTGTATGGCGTAGAGTACAGCGCCGTGATGAAGAATATCATTGCGCTGGCCTGCGGGATCACCCACGGACTGGGCTACGGCGATAATTTTCAGGCTGTGCTGGTCTCCAATGCCATGCAGGAGATTCGCCGCTTTGTGGATGCCGTTTACCCGATGGAACGCGACCTGAGCCGGTCGGCCTACCTCGGTGATCTGCTGGTAACGGCCTATTCGCCTTTCAGCCGAAACCGGACGTTTGGTACGTTGATTGGGCGGGGATACACCATTCAGTCGGCGCAAACCGAAATGAATATGATTGCCGAGGGCTACTACGCCGTGCGGAGTATCCACGCCATCAATGAAACGCATGGCGTATCGATGCCGATCGTCGATTCTGTATATCGCATTCTGTACGAAGGAGCTACGCCCCAAACCGAAATGGCCTTATTGAAGGGGAAATTACAGTAGCCGGTAGCAGAACACCCCGCTCACTCAGCCTGAAGATCACCCCCCGCCACCAGCACCGACTCGCCCGGTGTGAGATGGCGTACCTGTCGGTGGCCAACCAGTAAATCCAGCTTGCCATCGTGCAACAGCACACGGGTTTCGCCCTGTTCGTGGCTAACCCAAAACCGGGTGCCGGTGGCTTCGGCCGTGAGGTTTTCGGTATGTACCCGAAAGGCGTTGGACACACCCGTGCCAGTTGGCGGAGCTACCTCAAAATCGGCAGACCCCTCCAGCCAGACCGCACGGGTCAATTCGGCGGTGGTTGCGCCTTCGGAAGCACTCTCGCGGGCAAAACCACGGGGCGTGTAGCGCAGGCGGCTATGGGGCAGCAGTATAACCACCGATCCGTCGGGAAGTGCAATGCGTCGCGACTGGGTCGTGGTCGTTATCAGCCGGGAAGACTCCTGACTGTATTGTTTGTAGACGGTCCACCCAACCAGGAACACAATGACGATGGTAGCGGCAATTGACCGGGCAAAATACCACCAGCCAATAAACGAACGGACTTCGGGCCGAAGCGGGCGCACGTCTTCCAGGTCCTGCAGCGACCCCCGGATTCGGCTCCAGACTGTCGCCATGTCGTCGGGCGGAATGGTATTGAGCGTAAGTGAACGGCCAATGTCCTGCACCAATTCGCGGGCATCTCTGAACCGCTTTCGTAAATGAGGCTGCTGTATCTCGAGCCCCTCCCAAAACGCCATTACCTCGTCATCCTCCGGGTGTTGCACCCAGCGGATAAAAAGGTCGTCTGCTGCCAGCTCGTTGACGGTATACTGGGCGTATGGCTTCATTTATTCACGTGTCGCGAAAGGCGATATACTGTGCCAAAGAAGGTGAAAATCCCTTTCTACTGAGTAAAACAGACCGCTTAGTAAAGGGCCTTCCTTTTGGGTATAAATAACCAAACAAGCGCTTTTAGACCGAAAATCAAGCACATGATTCCACGCCGTACCTGGCTTAAATCGGCCCTGTTGGCGCCATTGGTAACCCGTTTTCCTGCTCCCGACCCGCCCCTTCTTTCGCCACTCAAACCACCTCGCCTAAAACCAGGTGATACAATTGGCCTGTTTTGCCCGGCGGCTCCGGCCTACAGTCGGGAAACGGTACAGGTCACTATCGAATCATTACAGGCACTGGGTTTCAAAACCAAACTATCCACTCATTTTTATGATCGCTACGGCTATCTGGCGGGTCACGACGCCGACCGGGCTGCCGACCTCAACGCGCTCTTCGCCGACCCGTCGGTCAACGCGGTTATGGCCATGCACGGCGGCTGGGGCTGCGCCCGCATTCTGCCCCTGCTCAATTACGAGCAGATGCGCCGAACCCCCAAAATCCTGATCGGCTACAGCGACATAACGGCCCTGTTACTGGGTATTAACGCCAAAACGGGGCTAATCACTATGCACGGCCCGGAAGGTGCCGCCACCTGGAACGCCTTTACGGCCGACTGGTTTCGCCGGGTACTGATGAACGGCGAGACAACCCTCTTCCGCAACCCAACCACGACGGGCGATAACCTCGTGCAAAAAGCGGACCGAATAACTACGCTCCGGCCCGGAACGGCCCGTGGCCGACTCATCGGCGGCAACCTGACGGTATTGAGCCACCTGGTGGGCACGCCCTACCTGCCCGACTGGAACGGCGCGATTCTTTTTCTGGAGGACGTTCACGAAGATATCTACCGCATGGACCGGATGTTTAGTCAGCTAAAGCTGGCAGGCATTTTAGGCCAGGTATCGGGCGTTGTATTCGGGAAATGCACCAGGTGCGAGCCAGACAGCGGCGGTGGCTACGGTTCGCTGACCCTCGAAGAAGTGCTGGATGAATACATCAAACCGCTGAACGTACCGGCGTATTCAGGTGCCATGATCGGCCACATCGCCGACAAGTTCACCATTCCCGTTGGCCTCAACGCCGAAATCGACGCCACCAAAGGCACCATCCAACTACTGGAATCAGCTGTGAGTTGATCAGGGCTATTAACCTTAAAGCTGGTAATCAATCTCTAGAAAGTCGTCTACGTCTGGCAACCAGCGCTGCTCAATAAATTTAACGTGGTCTGGATGGCGGTTGTACTCGTCATACAATTCCCGATTAGCAAACTCCATTGATATGCCCCAATCAAACGCATTTTTCTGGCTGATTTGTTTTAGTATTTCAAACTTTTCTACGCCAGGAATAAAAGCAAGTTGTTGAGCGGCAATCAAGAACTTCTGCTCTTTTAAATGATCCTCCGGACGGTCAAGCCTGAATACAACCGTATGGCGAATTCGACTGGTATTTGATTGGGGCTTCATAGCAGGACGTAGTCAGTGTGTGCAATTTATACACTCCTACAATACGTAAAGACTAACAATTACACATCTAAAAAGCCTCACCCTACTTCACAACCCGCAAGGTGCCCTGCATAAGGGAGGAATGGCCGGGGAAGGTGCAGACAAACTGGTAATCGCCGGGTTCGGTGGGGGCGGTGAAGTAGATGCTCTCGGCTGATTCGGGTTGCAAGATGTTGGTGTGGAATAACACGTCGGCAGAGGCAGGTACGTAATTCATCCTAGCACCGTTCAGGTTCAGGCGAAGGGCCTGATTGCCCACGGCATTGGCGGTGCCGGGCTTCACGATCACGCAGTTGTGTAGCATATCGTCGTTGTTATTGAAGACGAATTTGATGCGGCTGCCTGCCTTGACGTCTACTCTCTCGGTATCGAATTTCAGGCCCGGTTTTGTGCCAATGCTGATCGTCTGGTCGGGGCCATTGGTCCAGCTGGCGGGCATATCTACCGTCCGTTTTGCACTGGCATTTGCTTTGGCAGGCATTGCCTTACTGCCTTTACCAGTTGATTTTGCCCCCCTGCCGGCCTTCTCCGACGTACTGGCCATCATGGCGCTGTGATCGTGCATGGCCCCAGTCTGGCCAGTGCTGGCCGAAGCCATAAGGCGGGCCGGTACGTTGGCGCGTTCGCCGGTCGCAATGGCGTTGAGCGTGTAATAACCGGTATTATGCAGCAGCGCTAACGCACCCGAAGCCGATTTGACGCCCTCCGCTTTCACTTCGTGGATGTACCCTTCGCGCAGGGCGGTGTCGGCCACAATGCGGGCCGTGCGGCCATCCGGGCTCAGCATAACGCCCCGGATTGGCACCGGCCGGGCGTCTTCGATGGGGCTTCCGTAGGTGCTGTGGTATTTGTAGGTGAAGCTGTTGAGGCTGTAGCTGTTGGGGTCTTCACCGGTTTTCCGGTCGACAGGCAGGGTAAATTCAATGTCGAAGCCATCCGGTTTCGAACGGATGGTTTTCATCTCGAACGGCATCTTGCCCGTCCAGACCAGGCGCTGCACCCCAAACGGCGATCTACCGGTTGCGGCCCAGCCTCGGCTGGTCATGCCCACAAACATGGAGCCGTCCTGCCCCCAAAGCAGGCGTATGATTCCTGACTGAAGCCCTTCGCGGAAGGGGAAACAGGCTCCCTGCCATTCACCAGCTACCTTTTCAAGGCTCATTCGCATGACTTTGCTGTGGCCCTGGTCGCCCACGAAGAGCTGACCCGAAAAGGGACCGAAGGCCCCGCCTGTGGTGTCTTCTTTGATGTCGGAGGTGGAAATGCCCATGAGCGTGTGCGGAAACCAGACGGCGGGAACCTTCAGGTTTTTCACCGTTTTGGCTACCTCATACATCGGCTTACCGGTACTGGGTACGTCCTCCGGTTTCAGGCTCAGAGGTGAACCCGCTTCGCCCGACCAGCGTAGGCCAGCCGGGTTACCCGCAAAATCACCTTTCTCCAGATGCGTTACGCGGCCCGAGCCAACCCAGTCGCCCTGATTTTCGGCGTAGAAAATGCTGCCATCGCGCAGGGCGGTAAAACCCGCCGGTGAACGCAGACCCGTAGCCCAGGGCGTCATTTCGCCTTTATCATTCAGTTTAAGCATCCACCCGCGCCATTTGGACTGACTGGCCCCCTTCCCGATCCAGTCGAGGTTGAGGGTGATGACCATATCGCCGTCGGGCAGGGTAACCGGGCCGTAGCTGTACTGGTGGTAATTGCCCGACAGGGGCCATTTGTAAAACGAGCGGTATTCGTCGGCAATCTCGTCGCCGTCGGTATCGATCAGACGCGTTACTTCGCCCCGCTGGGTGGCAAACAGCTCGCCTTTAAACGGGCCAGAGGTGCGGTACAGCAGCCCAAGCGGTTCGTGGAGGCCCGTAGCAAACCGCTTGAACGTCGGCTGCCGACTACCCTGCATGTACGGATTACCGATGAACCAGACATCGCCGCGCCGGGTACTGACGGCCAGCCGTCCGTCGGGTAGCGAGGTCATGCCGCCTACTTCGAGCTGAAGCCCATCGGGAATTGGCAGGGTAACAATGCGGTAGTAATCTTCTTCACCTGGCGGTTTTCCCTGCGCCAAAGCGAGCGAGTGAAGGAGTGCAAGCGCACATAGCGCGGTTAAACGTAGTATGCCTTTTTTCATGAGCTTTATAGTATTCTCAAACCTATAAGGTTTCCGAAAACCTTATAGGTTTAGGTGGTTATCCGATGCGCAACCCATTTTCGGCGGGGCGCTCGGGCGTTAAAAGGGTTACAGTTCCGTCGGGAGCAACACTGCCCATGACCAGGCATTCGCTCATAAACGGGCCAATTTGTTTGGGCGGAAAGTTGACCACCGCCACTACCTGCCTGCCAATAAGGGCGTCGGGCTGGTAGAGCGTGGTGATCTGGGCGGAGGTACGTTTGATGCCCACCTCAGCCCCAAAGTCGATGGTTAGTTTGTAGGCCGGTTTGCGGGCCTGCGGAAACGGCTCAACGGCAGTAATCGTCCCCAGTCGCATGTCCACTTTGGCGAAGTCAGCCCAGGAGAGTGGTGCCATACCTAAAATTCGAGCGTGTATTGCACCGTGCCGACGCCGTTTGGCAGGGCAACAGGCATCATCAGTTCCTGTTGGTTACCCATTTGCCGCATCGTCACCTTTGCTTTAGGATCAACCCGAACGTAATAGCTCCGGTCGTCTATGGCGTAGAGGCCTTTGGCTACTTCGTCAATGGTCTTTCCGGCGGCCAGACGGCAGTACAGCGGCTGGGCAGGCGATTCCTTTCCCGTTAGGGAAAACGTATGCTCAAGCCCGTTTCCGGTGGGCTGAATGCGTTCACGAATGGTCATTCCGGCCAGTTTATACTCCATAGTCGGCGACCCGTCTTTGCCCAGAATCAAGCCACTGTACGTCAGCACATCCTCGGTCAGGCTGTCGGGCCAGGGGGCTTTATCAGTAGCCAGCAGGGCAAAAGCCGGGCGGGGCGAGGGCATGATTACCGTACCCATTGGCTTTAGCAATTGCGGTTCGCCGCGCTCATACCACATTTCTGTGACATTGGCAAAATCCCCTTTCCAGGCCATTAGCAGGGCCATCTGATCCAGATCGACCGTATAGTGCATGCCCGAACTGCTGCCTACCGACAGGGCTTTGGTCCGTTTGGTCGACTCGCCGGGGAGCTGAACAAACGACCGGATCATGGTGGGGCGCGCTTCAGGCTGAACGGTCACCGGGCCCGGCGGCGAAAACTCCGGCACCGATCCGTCGGCATGCAGGGCCTGTGGCCGCGTGCCCGCCTGACTAATGAATAGCCCCAGGCCCGGCCGTGGCCACGAGCGCGAATACATTACTTCTACAGTATGGGTACCGGCAGTCAACGGCATGGTGTGGGTCTTCGCCCCACCTAGTTCACTATATCCCATCGGGATGACTGATTTGCCATCGACCCAAAGGCCAGCCACGCCGCCCGTCACAAGGTCGAGTTGGTAGTCGCCTGCTGTAGGTACGTTGAGCCTGCCATCGAACAGCATGGCAAACCGGCCCGACCGGCCATACCCTACGCTGTAGCTGATCCGGCTGGCTGTATCTGATTTGACGGGTGTTTTTCCGGCTAGTGCGTCGCGGGTTTCGATGCTTTCGCCATACAGCTTATAATTCAGCGGTCCGGCCCAGTTGGCTACCCGGCGGTTCTCCAGCGACCGGTACGCTACATTCCGAACGGCCAGTGAGCCATTTTGTGCCAATAACTGAACGGGCTTTGCTGCGGCCGCTTTACGCGCTAGTCTGTACCCTTCACGCACGCTGACGCCGTTCACGATCAGGCGTTCGAGTGTCGGCCCCATCAGGCTATTATCGGCGCGGTAGTCCAATCGGATCGTTTGCCAGAGGCCGGGTGCTTTCAGCAGGGGGATTATATCCCGCGAACGATCGAGGCTAAGCAGTTCGCCATTCGGCAACTGGAGCGACGCGTCGGCACCGACCGTTAACAGGGCATCGAACTGAAGCGAGAAATCGCTCGCCGGGGTGGCCAGCGTCAGGGGCTCTTTTCCCGAACTAACCAGGATGGTCCCACTGCCTTGCTTCACTTTAAGTGCGGAACCATCGGGCGTTGCGGTGATACCACCAGCCCGTTGCCAGTTGGCAGGCGTGGTCAGGGTTGCCAGGTTAAGGCGGGGCAGGTCGGTCTGGGCATACGTCGGCCGGTCAAATCCAGACAGGCCAACGCACAAACTAACCAGCAGTAGGGTCTGTTTACGCATAATTGTCAACCAGGGCGGGCTTAGGACCATACCGGAGCTTATTCCGTTGGCCGCCTGCCGGTTGCTCTAGCTAAAGCAAAAGTGACGACTGATTTCCTGTATTCTCCACCCAGATAGTTTACCCGGCTATTTTTCCAGATTTCGCTCTGCCACCCGCTGGGCTACGCCGTCGGCCTTGTCCAACTCGTCATGACCAAGGCCAGTGGTTTCGGGCGGTGGAACGGCCCCCTCGTCACCGTCGGGGCCAGCGCCGGTACTGGTGGTGCCGCCCAGTGTATTGCTGTCGGGCAGATCCTGTTCGGTTTCGTCGGGCCTGGGTTTCGTATTCATACGCTTGCCTGGATTAGGGTGTTACGGCCAACGGGAAAACGAATTAGCCGTAGCTGCTTAACTTCGCCGTTCTGTAAATGGTTATTACCCTGTTCATAAGATAATCTCCTTTCGATGAAAACTGCGCTATTACTTCTCCCAGTAGCCCTGCTGAGTTTGCAAACCAGCGCTACGCCCAAACCTGGGAAGCCAGGCAAAAAAACGGTCACGACACAGGTTATACGTGCCGATGAAGATAACGGGGGGCTGAAACTGGCCCCCGGTTTCAGTGCTCTGGTATTTGCCGACAACATTGGCAAGGCCCGCCACGTGGCCGTTGACCCAACCACGGGTACGGTATTTGTTAAGCTTGAGCGCCTGAAAGATGGCAAAGGCATTGTGCAACTGCGCGATACCAACGGCGATGGCCGGGCCGAAGAAACCGTCATGTTTGGTACCAATACCGGCACAGGAGCCGCCATCGCCAACGGCTACCTCTACGCCTCGTCTGATACGTCGGTGTACCGCTACAAGCTCACTAACGGCAAAGTAATGGCCGATGCCGTGGCCGAACCGATCGTTGTTGGCTTGACCCTGCAACGCCAGCACGCCAGTAAGTCACTGGCGGTCTCGCCCGACGGACGGCTGTTTGTCAATTTCGGAGCTCCCTCAAATGCCTGTCAGGAAAAAGACCGGCAGCCCGGCTCGAAAGGACAAATGCCCTGCCCGCTGCTCGAAAATTACGCCGGTATCTGGCAGTTCGACGCCAACAAAACCAACCAGCGGCAGGCAGACGGAAAGCGGTACGCCACGGGTATCCGCAATGCGGTAGCCCTGGACTGGAACACCGCCACGAATACGCTCTATGCCCTGCAACACGGCCGCGACAACCTGAACAATTGGGGTGGTATGTTTACTGATTCGGTGAGTGCCGAACTGCCCTCTGAAGAGTTTTTGATGGTGAAGGAAGGGGCCGATTTTGGCTGGCCTTATTGCTTCAATAACCACTACGCCAGTAAAAAACTGCTGGCTCCTGAATACGGCGGCGATGGCACTAAACAGGATCAGTGCGCAGGCAAAGAGAAACCAATTATGGCTTTCCCGGCTCACTGGGCCCCCAACGATTTGCTCTTTTACACAGGAAACCAGTTCCCGGCCCGGTACAAAAACGGGGCCTTTGTCTGCTTCCATGGCTCGTGGAACCGCGCCCCACTGATGCAGGGCGGCTATTTCGTGGCCTTCATTCCATTTGGCAAAGACGGTCGCCCTTCCGGTAATTACGAAGTGTTTGCCGAAAACTTTGCGGGCGTACCCGAGCAGGGCATACCTGGCAAGATGGCCAATGCCGGTAAGCTGGAACTGGCTAGTCCCGGCTCAGCCAAGCACCGCCCAATGGGCCTGGCGCAAGGCCCCGACGGCTCACTTTACATCACTGATTCAGTGAAAGGCACCGTCTGGCGGGTGATGGCGAAGAAGTAAGTCCAACGTTTAAGGTCTAATGTCTCAAAGTCCTACCGTTCAAAGTTCACTTATCGATCAATTCGCAGGCAAAGCGAGCGCTTAAACTTGAAACATTAGACCTGAAACATAATCCTTCCATCCCCATGACGCCCACCGAACCAAACCATCCTCAGGAATCACCTCGCTGTATCATCCCGGCAGTTTGCGCGACGTGTTTACGCCCCGCGATAAATACCGGATCACCCCTATACTGATGCTGCTCAACATTGCTGTGTATGCGGCGATGGTTGTTTCAGGGGTCAGCTTTATACAACCTACGGGCGAGGATCTGGTGCGGTGGGGGGCCAATTATACCACGCTGACCAGGGCTGGTGAGGTGTGGCGCTTGCTGACAGCCTGTTTTCTACATTTCGGCATCATCCACCTGGCGGTCAATATGATGTCGCTGCGCTATCTGGGTATGATGATCGAGCCGTTGATAGGAAGCTGGCGTTTTCTGGTCGCTTACATCGCTACGGGTCTCACGGGTAGCCTTGGGAGTCTATGGTGGCATACTCTTGCGGTCAGTGCCGGAGCATCAGGCGCTATTTTTGGTATCGAAGGCGTGCTGCTTGGGCTGCTGCTGACCAATCTCTTTACCAATCAGGTACGCAAGGTTCTGTTGAAGAGTACCCTGTCTGTCGTGGGCGTTAACCTGCTGATCGGCTTCGGTATCGGGGCCGACAATGCCGCGCATATTGGTGGCCTGCTCGGTGGCTTGGTTGTGGGCATGGGCTTCTACGCCGACCTCCGCTCAGAATTAGGCTGGACAGTACCCCAATGGATGACCTCGAAGTGGTTTGCGATCGGCTTACCCGTTGGCATCGTGCTTGTAGCGGCAGCCCTGATCTTCTAGCCGAGGCTCGGTCTTGGCTACCTATAGAAGTGTGCCTACACGCAAAAAGCCCCGGCCTGTTTTTCAGTACCGGGGCTTTTTTTGCAATTGATATAAGGTAAACGCCCTGAGCTGCCTTTTAGTTTTCGTTTTGAAAAATAGCACGATTATTTTCCAA
>CAVVQL010000002.1:0-189940 GCA_963750355.1 uncultured Cytophagales bacterium
TTGGGCGAACAGCTAAGTCGTTTGAGTGCCGCATTTTGGGCGACAGGTCGCACATTCAAGAAGGCAGGGGTTAAGCTCCCCTGCTCAGCCGCATTCATAACGAGACGATGAAGGGCAAAAGGCACAAGATCGAAGTAGCCAGGCAAGCCACACGGGTTAGGCCTGACGTTGGGCATAGTCTCCCGACTAGGTCCGGGCGATTGCCGGCCTCGGACCGGCGGGCAACGCTAAGCTATATTTCTGCCTATCACTAGGGGTGTCCACTATGCTGGTTATTGACGTGCGCCGGTCCGAGACCGGCAATCGCCCGGACCTAGTCGGGAGACTATGCCCAACGGGGGACTTAGCAAGCAGACGGTAAGTTTGTAAGGCGGCAAGAGGTTGTAATTTCATAGCTACTGTTGCCGTTGAGAAGTTGGAGTTAGCGGTCTTTAGAGCAGACCTCTACAAAACACGAAACAGGTAAATATGAACTATGACCATGGGACAAAACGAAGACGAGCAACAACTGAATGGTAAACGGCCAACACCTTTTTCGCAGACTTTCTTCCACGGCACAAAGACTGATTTAAAGGTTGGCGATTTTATCGATGTTGGTTTTAACTCGAACTATGGACAACAAAAAAATGCGAAATATATATTCCTGACCGCCACATTAGACGCTGCCATTTGGGGTGCTGAACTCGCCCTTGGTGAAGGACGAGAACGAATTTATTTGGTAGAACCAACAGGGCCAATTGAGGATGATCCTGATCTAACCGACAAGAAGTTTCCAGGTAATCCGACAAAATCGTACCGTTCAACACTTCCGTTTAGAATTGTAGGGGAAGTCATAACCTGGCAGGGACACTCCCCTGACCAGGTCAAAGCGATGAAAGACGGATTGGCCAGACTTAAAGAACAAGGTGTTGAGTCACTAAACGACTGACCTACGTAAGCAGGTCGATAGTACATGGTTTAGTCAACTAACTCTCGCCATCAGCCCGCACGGGCGTTGGGTGAAAAGTTACTGTAACCAACCTGCTCCTGTAACCGTTCTGTAAAATCCATAAAAAGGCTCTCCTGCTTGCAGAAGAGCCTTTTTACAACTGAGTATGTTAACCTTATAATGCAGCCACTACCTGCCGGACTTTCTCGGCGGCTTCTGACAAGGCGACGGCTGATTGCACTTTCAGGCCCGACTCGTCGATGATGCGGGCGCCCTCAGCGGCGTTGGTGCCCTGCAGGCGAACGATGATCGGAACCGGAATATCGCCGATGGCTTTGTAGGCTTCCACCACACCCGTTGCCACGCGGTCGCAGCGAACGATACCCCCGAAAATATTGATCAGGATGGCTTTTACGTTCGGGTCTTTCAGAATGATCCGGAAACCGGCTTCTACGGTTTTGGCGTTGGCTCCACCCCCAACATCGAGGAAGTTGGCGGGCTCACCACCCGACAGTTTGATGATATCCATCGTGGCCATAGCCAGACCGGCACCGTTCACCATGCAGCCCACGTTTCCGTCGAGTTTCACATAGTTCAGGTCATTGGCCGACGCCTCTACTTCGAGCGGATCTTCTTCCGTTACGTCGCGGTAGTTAGCCAGATCGGGGTGGCGGTACAGGGCGTTGTCGTCGATGTTTACTTTGGCATCGACCGCGAGAATCTTGTTGTCCGATGTTTTCAGCACGGGGTTGATCTCAAACATCGAGGCATCCGTTTCCTCATAGGCTTTGTAGAGCGCCGTCACAAATTTGACCATCTCTTTAAATGCCTCTCCTTTCATGCCCAGGCCAAAAGCGATCTTCCGGGCCTGGAAGGGCTGTAGACCTACCGTAGGGTCGATCCACTCTTTGACAATTTTTTCGGGCGAATGCTCAGCTACTTCTTCAATGTCCATACCGCCTTCAGTGCTGGCCATAATGACGTTGCAGGCCTTCGAGCGGTCGAGCAGGATGCCGATATACATCTCTTTAACCTCGCTTTCGCCAGGATAATACACGTCCTGCGCCACGAGTACTTTATTCACTTTCTTGCCTTCGGGGCCAGTCTGGATTGTAACCAGTGTGTGTCCGATCAGGTTTTTAGTGATCTCCCGCACCTCATCGACCGATTTGGCCACCGCTACACCGCGCTGCGTGCCGCCTTTAACCTGGCCTTTGCCCCGCCCACCGGCGTGAATTTGCGATTTCACGACCACAAACTTCGAGTTTGTCTGGGCCATGATCTGTTTGGCGGCCTCAACCGCTTTTTCGGGCGACTCGGCAACGATGCCTTCCTGAATCCGAACGCCGTAGCGTTTCAATATTTCTTTACCCTGGTATTCGTGGATGTTCATACGGACAGCAACACGCGTTGGTTAATGCGCGCAAGTTAGGCCTAAAATAGATTTAGTACTGCTATAACCTGTTGATGAGGGCACATAAACCATTATTTCAACGTTATTTAGGGTAATGAAAAACACATCAATCACCGGGCCTTTAGCGCTGGCCCTGATGACTAGCCTCTGCCTGCCGATGAGCGGGGTAGGTCAATCGCTAAATCCATCCGGCAAGTTCAACCAATGGTCGTATAAAGACCCAGCTACCGACTCGATTCCGGGCATTAGCCTCGACAAAGCCTATCAGTTACTCAAGGGCCGTAAGTCGGTGCCGGTCACTGTGGGTGTGGTTGACTCAGGTATCGACATTGCCCACGAAGACCTTCGCGATGTGATCTGGAAAAACCAGAAAGAAACGCCGGGCAACAATGCCGACGATGACAAAAACGGGTACGTCGACGATGTAAACGGCTGGAATTTCATGGCGGCCAAAGACGGTACCACCTACGAAGCCGATCTCGACGAGGTGGGCCAGATCACCACCGAATGGAAAGCCAAATTTGAGAAGGCCGACCCGGCCAAACTGTCGGCTACCGAAAAGAAACAGTACGACGTTTACCAAAAAGCCAAAGCGCAGTACCAGAAGTCCAATGCCCGTACCAGTTCTCTACGCCTGCTGGTGCGCGACTCGGTCACGTATGTTCGGGGCATGGACGCCATGGCCGCCTTACTGGCCGGAAAATCCTTTGAGCGTGAAAGTATCGCCAGCGTCGAAACCGGCAGTGATACAGCGGCGTTGGGTGCCAAGAATTTATTGACCGAAATCTTCTCACCGCAGGCGGTTTCGTTCGATAACCTCATTACCCGTATCAAGATGGTCTATGGCCGTCTGAAGCCGCTTGTGCTCTCCGACATCGGTGGCGAAAACCCGAACCCCAACCCGCGCAAGTTGGTGGGTGATGACCCCACCAACCCGAATGAGCGGTATTACGGCAGCCCGAAGATGAACATCGGCAAGTCGGAAGAACTAGCCATGCACGGTACGCACGTAGCCGGTATCATTGGGGCTAAACGCAGTAACGGGGTTGGCGTCGATGGTGTGGCCGACAACGTGCGGCTGATGATGGTCGGTGTGGTACCCAGCGGGGGCGACGAGCGCGACAAAGATGTAGCCAACGGCATTCGGTACGCGGTCGATAACGGGGCCAAAGTCATTAACATGAGCTTCGGCAAGCGGTTTTCGCCCTACAAAGACGCCGTTGATGCGGCGATTAAATACGCCGAAGAAAAAGATGTTTTGCTGGTACATGCCGCTGGTAACAACGGCGAAAATGTAGACTCGCTGCCAACCTACCCACGGCCGGAATACGAAGATGGTGCCGTGGCGAAGAACTACCTCACGGTGGGCAACTCGACCCGTCGGCTCGGTTCGGCCCTGCCTGCGTCTTCTTCCAACTACGGCACCCGCGTCGACCTGTTCGCCCCTGGTACCGACATCGACGCAACCACGCCTCACAACACGTATCAGAGCCTGACGGGCACCAGCATGGCCTCGCCCTGTGTGGCGGGTGTAGCGGCCCTGCTCCGCTCATACTTCCCGAATCTAACGGCGGTACAGGTTAAAGATATTCTGATGAAAAGCGCGTATAAGCCCGACGTGATGGTTCGGTTGCCGGGCCGGGCGGGTGGCTCTATGGTTCGGTTCAGCACCCTTAGCAAATCGGGTGGAATCGTGAACGCCTACGAAGCCGTAAAGCTGGCCATGACGGTGAAGTAAGTAGTCTGGATAGTCTCACAAAAAATAGTGCTGAGTCTGGAAAGTCATGTGGTAGCGACTTTCCAGACTCAGCACTATTTTTTGTGAGACTATCCAGACTTAACCTACCCCACATCCCCCACCAGCAACAAAGCCGCTTCGTGTAGCACTTCGGTAAAGACCTCTTTATTTTTCTGTCTGATACTGATCTTATAACCGTTCAAAGGCACTGATCACCTCGTGTAAAGCGGCATGTTTCCAGCGAAGAATTAATGACACAAAGTAGATGACGCCGTTTGTATCAGGAAATTGAGTGTCTAATTTGACAAATTCGGCGTCACCAAATTGGTGGAACCACCCATCGAATTTCCTAACTCGTGCCAGATGTTTAAGGTCAGCCGTTTCGCAGATATATAACAGAATTCGCTCGTTCTCCGCAAGAAACTGTCTACAGATAGCGGCAATGGTGTAAGGAATTCTAACATCAACTGTACGCCTTTCGCCTAACCGGACTAGTTCAATGACCAATTCGTGTATGTGCTTTCCCAACTCAGGAGTATCCTCGAACAGATAGGGAGTCGGTTTAAACTGCACTGCGTAGGCGGCCCCGCTGATGGTAGTGAATGTATAGACATTCGTAGTACCGACAACATACAGAAAGTCGTAAGCGTCAGGAGTTTCCTTGGGCATGACGACGGTCTAATTCAGTAACAGCTTTCTGCAAATCAGAATCAGTTGACAGCGCATTGCGTAGTTGCTGCTTCGTTACCTTTTTATCTGCTGCCAGACGGCGCATTAGCAGCACGGTTTTATTTTCTGGCTTTGTTGCAGTTTCCATAGTCATTCTGTTTTATCGCTGCCTATAACAAATGCACACGTCTACCCCACATCCCCCACCAGCAGAGCCGCTTCGTGCAGCAGTTCGGTAGCGCATAGCTCATCGGTGAAGGCCTCAATGGTAGCATCCACCACGCCCAGATCGACTGCCAGGCTGGGAGACTGGCTATCGGCAACGAAACCAGCCAACGCCCGGCCCACATACAGCATGTGCAGCGCCGAGAGCAGCGTGGGTAATTGTTGACTATAGCGGGTTTGCGTTTCTTCAGTATTCATACTAACTCTATAAGGTTTGGCAACTCATATAGGTTTCGGCGTTTCGGCAGGCAGGGTTTAATAGTGAAACCGACACTGAATAATTACCAGCTGTTCATCATCAACTTTATACACCAACCGATGCGCATCGTTGATACGTCGCGACCAATAGCCGCGCAGGTTCGCTTTTAAGGCTTCTGGCTTACCTATACCATCGAATGGCGACCGCAGACAATCCTTGATCAGTTCGTCTACACGTTTCAATAGCTGCTTATCAGTCTGTTGCCAATACAGGTAATCAGACCAGGCGTCAGGGTCCCACGAAATCTGGCGTTTCATGGATTATTCCTCTTCAATCAAATCATGCGTTTCGAATTGTCCCCGCTCAACCCGGGTGACTGCCGCAGCCAGGCGTTGGCGGTTGCGTTCCGAACTTACTAGATGTAATGTTTCCTGCCAGCCGTTGTACTCGTCCAGCGAGATCACCACTACATTCTTGTTGTTGGGACGATTTACTACAATAACATCAGCATCGTTGACAACGGCATCTAATTTTTCGCGTAAATTTTGCCGGAAATCAGATAAGCTCACCACTTGCATAGGCCAAGAGTTTTAGTATTGTACAAAATAGTGTACACTATTTTGTACAACTGTCTTTCTGGCGACAAAGTTTACTTATGAATCTATTCGTCTACGGCACTCTGCGTACTACCTACGACAACCCGATGGCTCATCTGCTTCGGCAACATAGCCGGTTGGCCGGGCATGGCTACGTACCTGGTCGGCTGTTCGATCTGGGCTGGTATCCCGGTGCCACCTACGAACCCGCCAGCAGCTACCGGGTCTGGGGCGACATCTTTACCCTGACCGACGAAACGATTCTGAAGAAGCTGGATGAGTATGAAGGAATCGAAAATCACCCCGATGATGAATACGCCCGGCGCGACGTGCTGGTACAGATGGGCGGCAAACAGGTACCTTGCCAGATGTATGTTTTCGTGAAATCAGATGGTCAGCAGACGCTGATCGAGTCAGGAAACTATCTGAGCAAATAGCTTTACAGATAAATGATAACGTACCTGAGCAGGTTTCATTGGGTAGTATCAGGCCCCTGCTTAACACCACACTCACTGAATACTATTATCGAATTGGCTACTAATGACTGACTTGTCATCTAATCTGCTCAGCGACGTGTTTCAATCGTCGCCTGCGGGTATCTACGCCTTGGAGGCCATTCGTGACCAGACAACTCATGCCCTTCTGGATTTTCGGATCATCCTGGTCAATCGGGCCTTTTGTCAGTCAGAAGCTAAACCAGAAGCCGATCTGGTGGGGCACTCCCTGCTGACACGCTTCCCAACGGTCCGTCAGACCGGCTGGTTCGACTGCTACCAGCGCGTGGTTGAAACGGGCGAACCGTACCGTAGTCAGACGGGCTATCCGCATACTGAAGGTAGCAGCGGCTATGAGGTGTCTATTGTCCGGTCGGGCGATGGGGTGGTTGTCAATTTCCTGCCCGTAACAACGCAGGAACCAGCAGCACCGATCCCCAACGAAGCCACCGTGCGCCTCCGGCAGATCTTCGACAACATTACCATGGCGGTGAGCCTCCTGCGGCCGCTTTATAACGCAGACGGGCAGGTAACCGATCTTCAGTTTGAGTTCGTGAACCCGCCCGCCGCCAACCTGCGTGGCCTATTGCCAGCCGACATGGTCGGTCAGACCTACTCGGCCTTATTTGTCGAGGCTACCGCCAACGGAGGCATCGGATTTATCAGCCAGATTCTAGCGGCGGGGCAACCCGTAAGCTTTGAGCTTGAATATAATGCGGATGGCCTGTCGGGCTGGTTCGACCAGATTATTCTGCCCGTAGACGGTAACCTGTTGTTTATGACAACGGATATCACCAACCGCAAACGGTTGGAACAGGCGCAGCAGGCCCAAACCGAACTGTTGCAGACTGTGGTAGACAACACCCAGGCTGGCTTGCTCCTGGCCGAAGCCGTTCGGCAGCCCGACGCGACTGGTCGGCCGGGGCCCATCGTCGACTTTCGCTGCCAGCTTACCAATGCGTTCAACGCCCGGCTGGGTGGCAAAACCGTTGCCGACATAACCGGCAAGCTACTGGGCGACGTCTTTGGCGGCTGGCAGAATTCGGATTTATTCGGGCGAATGATAGCCGTAGTGGCGTCGGGAGAAGCTCAGAAGGCCGTATTTCCCTATACCAGTTTTGGCTGGGATGGCTGGTTCGACGGCTCGTTCATTAAAGTAGGCGATGGTATTCTGTACACCTATACGGACGTAAGTGAGCTGAAGAAAGCCGAAGAAACGACCCGCCGCCAGGCTGATACGTTCGATGCCGTACTGGCCGCTACCCTGCACGGCATGAATGTACTCCGTGTCATTCCGGACGAGGCGGGGCAGATCATGGACCTGCGCTACGAATACGTCAGTGACCAGGTGCTGCGGGATACCGGTCTGACCCGCGACCAGCTCATTGGCCAGACAACGCTGAGCCTGTTTCCCGGCGTACGAACATCCCGTTTCTGGCGGGCTTATCAGGACGCCATGCGAACAGGGCAGCCGCAGCAGTTCGAAGAATACTACAGCTACGATGGCTACGCCAACCACCTTACCTGCCAGGTCATACGGATCGACGAGCACCGGCTGGTGGCCATGTATCAGTCGGTCAATGAGCTGAAGCAGGCGCAGCAGACCGCCGAGCAACAGGCGGCCTTGCTACGTTCGGTACTCGATGGTTCGCAGAACGGCATCATCGCCTTCGACTCCGTGCGGAATGAACAGGGTACTATTGTCGATTTCCGGTACCTGCTCCAGAACGAAGCCAATCGGCAGCGTGTGGGCCGGACAGATGAGCAGATACTGGGTAAGACCATGCTGACTTTCTTTCCGGATGTAGCCACCAATGGGCTGCTTGAGCGGTATAGCGCCGTGGTTGACACAGGCGAACCCTTCCGGCAGGATCTGGCCTACGACTACGGCCAGGGTCCTGGCTGGTACAACCTGTCGGTGGTTAAACGCGGCGATGGGATCGTACTCACCGTGCAGGACAAAACGGCCGAGAAGCTAACCGAGGAAAGCCTGCTGGCCAATCAGCAGCAACTCGAGGCGGCAAACCTGGCACTAAGCCGGTCGAACGAATACCTGCAACAGTTTGCTTACGTAGCCAGCCATGATCTGCAGGAGCCGCTGCGCAAAATTCAGGCTTTCAGCGATATGCTGCTCACCCAGCACGCCCAGGGCCTCGACAAGAGTGGGCAGGACCTACTGGAACGGCAGCAACAGGCGGCTTCACGAATGCAGACCCTGGTGAAAGACCTGCTGGATTATGCACGGCTGACAAGCCAGCAGATTCCCCTGCAGCCGGTTTCGTTACAAAGACTCACGGAGGGGGTGCTGGGCGATCTGGAGACCACGATACGGGAGACAAAAGCCGTGGTGACTGTGGGCGATCTGCCGACTGTACCGGGCGACGCTACCCAACTGGGGCAATTGATTCAAAACCTGCTTTCCAACGCCCTCAAGTTTACCCAGCCCGGTCAGCAGCCAGAGGTACACATCACCGCCAGGCAGCTCACCGCCGATCAACTGCCTCAGGCAGTTCCCAACACGAACAGGCGCAAATGGGTAGCCCTCCAGGTAGCCGATAAGGGTATTGGCTTCGAGCAGGGCTATAGTGACCGCATTTTTGAAATCTTCCATCGGCTACACAACCGAAGCCAGTACGTAGGGACGGGAATAGGACTGGCGGTGGTTAAAAAAGTGGTCGACAACCACGGCGGTCTTATCACCGTTACCAGCCAGCCGGGGGTAGGCACCACCTTTACGGTTTACCTGCCCATGAGCCGATACTAGTTACCCGGATGTGCCCGGTTACCCGATCTCATCGCCGCATCAACGCGATCGTTATGTTGATCTTACCGTAGTCGTAGCGGCCTTCGAGGTGGTCGAAAATGGGTTTGGTGCGGTTTTCCTCAATGCCTACTGTGGCAATGGCCGCTTCAATTTCGCGGCGTTCAGCAGGGGTGATCAGGCTTTCCAGATCCACCTCGTAGCCGCCCTGGCTAACAGCCGATCGAACAGCTCGTCGCGGCTGGCCGAACCAGCCCCTTCGGTGCGGGCTCGGGGCGTTTTTTCAGCCACCGTATTCGGCGTGGGCTGGTTCATGCTGGCTTTCTTTCTGCTACACGGTCAGCCACCCCGGCAATGGCCCATCTTCTGGCGCCGCCGGGGTGGCTGACCGGCTGAACGTTATAGATTACCATTCCAATCGGGCATGGCCGTTTTGTTCTGCAGGAAAGTGGTCGCATTATAGTCAAACGACTCCAGGGTTGCGCCCCTTTTTTCTGCGACGGACACAACAGCCCGCCTTAGGTCCACGCCTTCCTGTTGGAGTACCTGCACGCAGTTGTGCAGGTTATCCCGGTTGGGCTGGTAATGACCGCTGCGGTTGTCTATGTACCTCAGAACGCCATTGGAAATTACTATCTCCCCCGCGCAGATCACGTCATTGCCCGCGTTGAACGATGAATGGTTGAAGTAGATCTTCGGAGCATTGGTTCCGAGAGTTTTGATTAGTCCTTTCCTCTCTGCAGTGATTTCCTTGTTTATTGCATTGTGCTGGTAGAAAAGATTGCCGTATCGATCCATCGCATACGCCGCGCTCCTACCTTCCGTTGTGATCGGGGCGTTGTTGACATCGCACAGCAGCCCCGCGTTTACGAAAACCAGCAGCCTCTCCCGGTCTTCCTTTTTAGTATAAATTACTTTCGAACGCATATTGGGAAATTTGCTGGCATACTCATCAAGTGCCATGAAATCAGCGGCCGTCAACAAATCCACACTTGTTTTTTTCAGCGCCCGCTTCGCGGCGCCGGTCGCAGGTGTGTCCTGATATTGTTTATTGGTTCCAGGACCAACATCATTTACTTCACTGTACAAAACAAGCACCCCAGTACCCGATATGGCTTTTTTCTTTTTGGAAGCCAGATAGGTTGACCGTTCTGGCTGGAAACCCGGCGCCATCGACTTCACAGGAGTTGGTGCCTTTGTCAGCGTATTGAGTTTATTCTTATGAAACTGAGCCGCGAACTTTTGCTGTGGTGTAACCAAAGGCGCACTGTTAAGGGCCGTATTCAGTTCGGCCAGAGCGACTTCACCCAGACCTCTGATAGCTATCTTTCGCCGTATGAACAAATCGTTGGACACCCCCGGAGACTTGTTATCCGATTTGCCCTGTTTCCGTTTGAACCAGGTGGCACAGGCCTTGACGATGTCGATCAGGAGGGCCACCTTATGCGGTGATTGCGTGTTGGCATCGGCCCAATAGGCTTTAAGGGCGTCGTCTATCTCTTTCAGGTTAGACCCTCTGAACTGAAATAAGCTTGCCCTGGCGGTACGAGCCTGAAAGTCATTGTATGTCAGCATAACCTGCCTTTTTTTAAGCTCAAAGTAGTGACCAACGCCAAGTATACTTATACTGCCTGAAAAATAGAATATTGTCTGGACGGTAGCCAATTTCTGGTGGTCAGGTAGCGGAGTGACTATTTCATCGGCTGCTTCGGGCCTGCTGCCGATTGGCATCGCTTAGTTGCGCCGGAACGAGTAAAACAGCGAGGTGGCCGAATCGGGCCGGGTGCGGTCGAAGGTGAGGGCGTACGCTTCACCCATCGACGGCTGACTGAACAGGGCCGAACGCTGTTTGTCACCACACATAAAATTCACCCCGTAGTTGTTCTCGTCGGCGATCTGAACCCATCCGCTTTCTGAACCATCAGCGGTACGTGCCGAAATGTCGTCTTCGTCGTAGCCACTTAGCCAGTTCAGGCCAAAAAAGAAGGCCCAGAGCGTAGCCACGCAAACGAGCATCGTTGTCCCACACCAGCCCCCAGGGTCCGCTTTATCCGCGACGCCAGCCCATCAGCGGGGCGATACCGGTCATGATAATCAGTCCCCGAAAAAGGGGCTCCCCCTTCCATCCGCGTCGGCTACCGCCCCATCAACGCAATGGTAATATTGATTTTGCCATAGTCGTAGCGGCCTTCGAGGTGTTCAAAGACGGGTTTGGTGCGGTTTTCTTCGATACCAACTACGGCAATGGCCGCTTCGAT
The DNA here is from genome assembly GCA_963750355.1 of uncultured Cytophagales bacterium. Taxonomy (GTDB): domain Bacteria; phylum Bacteroidota; class Bacteroidia; order Cytophagales; family Spirosomataceae; genus Fibrella. Next base: position 11,283 of record CAVVQL010000002.1, read on the forward strand.
TTCGCGGCGCTCGTTGGGGGCAATTAGGCGCTCAAGATCAACGTCGTAGCCGCCCTGGCTAAGTTGAATCAGGTGATTGGCAATGCTTGACGGACCGAGCTCACGAGCCTGCGCGATCTGCTGAATGGTCATTCCCTGCTGGTAGAGTTCCAGTGTCATCTGCTGGGTTGTCCCTTTCGGCTTTGCCGTTTCGCGCGGTCTGCTCGGGGCTTCACTACGTACCTGACTCATGCTCGTGCCTACCTGAACACCTAAAAAACCAGCAATTTCGGTCAGGAAGGCAGTGCCGAACATGTCCAGTTTGCGTTCGCCCACCCCCGACACATTCCGGAAGGCATCGGGCGTAACGGGCCGCTGGCGGGCCATATCTTCCAGCGTCGAGTCGGTAAAGACCACGTAGGGCGGCACGTTCTGAGCGTCGGCAATTCGTTTGCGAAGCGAACGCAGCCGCTCGAACAGCTCGTCGCGGCTGGCCGAACCGGCGCCTTCGGTGCGGGTTCGGGGCGCTTTCTCAGCCACGGCCTTCGGGGCATCGTTGGGGCGGACAAGGCTGATGGTTTTGCCGTTGAAGAGCACATCGTCGGCCAGTAATCCTTTGCGCAGGGCGTAGTGGTTTTCGTAGGCCACCTCAATCACGCCGATGTTGATGAGCTGGTGCAGGTAACTCCGCCACTCCTCGAACTTGAGATCGGCCCCGGCCCCGTAGGTTTTGATTTTGTCGTACCCCTGCGAAATGATGGCGTAGTTCCGCGACCCGCGCAGCACATCGATCAGCGTGTTCATCGGCACCCGTTCGCCCAGCCGGATAATGGCCGACAGCGCTTTCTGAGCCACGGTGGTGGCATCGAAGGTGACGCGTGGGCTACGGCATACGTCGCAGTTACCGCAGGGCTCTTCCAGTTGTTCCGAGAAGTACGACAGCAGAATCTGCCTGCGGCAGGTGTTGGCTTCGGCGTATTGCTTCATCCGTTCCAGCTTGGCCAGTTGCAGCTCCAGGTTGGCCGGCTTGTTCTCGGTGAGCATCTGCGTGTAGGTGGCCACGTCGGCAAAACTGTAAAAAAGGACCGTCTGCGACGGTAGCCCATCGCGCCCTGCCCGGCCAATCTCCTGGTAGTACCCTTCGATGTTTTTGGGCATGTTGTAGTGCATCACCCAGCGCACGTTGCTCTTGTCAATACCCATGCCAAAGGCAATGGTGGCGCACATGATTCGTACGTCATCGCGCAGGAATGCCTCCTGAATGCGGGCGCGTTCGGCGGAGTCCATGCCTGCATGATAGAAGGCCGCCGAGAAGCCCTTCTCCATCAGCTTGGTAGCCAGTTGTTCGCAGGCTTTACGGCTCAGGCAGTAAATAATTCCCGACGTATCGGGTTTCAGGCTCAGCAGCTTGATGATCTGCCCTAGCCGGTTGGTGCCGGGCATCACCTGCAGGCTCAGGTTGTGGCGGTTGAACGAGGCGATAAAGACCGCCGGGTCGCGCATGTCGAGCCGCTCAGAAATGTCCTGCCGGGTAAGGCGGTCGGCGGTGGCGGTCAGCGCAATGATGGGCACGTCGGGAAACCACTTTCGGAGGGTATTGAGCTGGGTGTATTCAGGCCGGAAATCGTGCCCCCAGGAGGAGATACAGTGCGCTTCGTCGATGGCGAACATCGAGAGTTTCATCCGGCTCAGGAACATGTAAAACGACTCGGAAAGCAGTTTTTCGGGCGACACGTACAGCAGCTTAATTTTGCCATTGAGGCAATTGGCTTCCACGTTGCGCATTTCCTTAAGCCCCTGTGAACTATTGATATAGGCGGCCGAAATACCGTTCAGGTGGAGCGCCTCAACCTGGTCTTTCATCAGGGCAATCAGCGGCGAGACCACCACGCAGAGGCCGGGCATCATCAGGGCCGGAATCTGGAAGCACACCGATTTACCGCCGCCCGTTGGCATCAGCACCACCGTATCGCGCCCACTCACAATCGACCGGATGATGGCCTCCTGCATGGGCCGGAAGCGATCATAGCCATAGTAGCGTTTGAGGTAGACAACGGGGTCCTGACCAGTGGGTTCCTGAAGGGTTGATGCGCTCGATTGACCTGTTAACATACGGTGGCAAAGCAGGGAATTTATACAAGTAAAGATACGAAATTTAACGGTGCCGCTGGCAGTACAATCCGGGTAGCGAGGCTGATGCAGCCGGGGAGAAAGACAATTGAGGGGTAGCTTCTGCCCCCACCCTGCTAGTTGTAGGTACTCCCTGCGAATAGGCCGAATCTTAAATTTTACTTAAATAATTGCTTTTGAACAACTTTTCTATCACATTTCCGTCCTATTCTATAGTTAAACAGTCATAAAATCATGTTCATGAAAAAATCTGCTCTGTGCCTGACCTTCCTGCTAGGTCTGGCAATCGCCTTTACTGCCCCCGCTCAGGATGTAGCGGTTAAAAAGGAAAAGGTCACGAAAGACAAGGTTGAAAAGGCCGCCGCAAAAGAGGAAAAGAAGGAAGCCAAGGCCGACAAAAAAGAGGCTAAAGCCGATAAGAAAGAAGCCAAAGCCAGTGGCGATAAACCGGCAGCGATGGCCGCTAAAGCAGAAAAGAAAGAAGCGAAGGAAGCCAAGAAAGAAGCCGCTTCGGATAAGCGGGAGGCTAAAACCGCTGACGCGAATGCCGTAACCAAGGCTGACAGAAACGCGGCCAAAGACGCGAAGAAGGAGGCCATGGCCGATAAGAAAGAGATGAAGGCCAGCGACAAGGCTATGGCAAAGGCTGATAAGAAAGAAGCCAAAGCAGCGCCGCAAAAAGAGGTTAAAGCGACGCCCGCCGATTACAAAGCCCCCGTCGACCGGTCGATGAAAGGGCCCAACGGCGAACAGGTTATGACCGGCCCCCGTGGTGGCAAGTATTACATCAACAAGAACGGCAACAAGACGTACCTCAGCAGCATTAGAGATTAATTGCCTGGCATTTCCTATAAAAAGGGGCGGCGTCCATCCGATGGACGCCGCCCCTTTTTGCGGCCTTTTATAAAGGCGCGCATCATCTTCCGCAGGTAGCTGCCGCCTGTTTGTGTCAGGGGCTAGTTCATGCCTCCTTTCACCGATTCGTAATCCGATTTCAGGCGCCCCACCTCGCGGGCCAGGAAAGCCTGAAGCTGCTGATTGAACTGTTCTTTTTCGGCGTCGGGCAGGCTGGCATATAGGTCTTTCAGTTCCTGATTGATGGCCGCCCGTTCTTCTGCCGTGGCGGCGTTGATCGACCGCGTGTGGTACGTTTTGAAGTCGTAGGTTGTCATATGGGCAAAACCCAGGCCGCGCGGGGCAAGTTCGTTCAACAGATTTCCTGAGTCGATTAAACTTTTAGGGTAGAAACCTGTCTTACTCCTGTTACAGGGGTAATAAGTCGTTGTCGAATTGGATAAGGCAACGACTAGCGGTTACCTTTGTCTCCCCTAAGTACCATAATACAACTTAGTCAACCATTTGCCAATCATTTTTACGATGAAAAAAGCGTTCGGCTTCCTCCTTGCTACCGCCGGTTTATTGTCGGCATCTTTCTCGGCTCAGGCGCAGGATAACATTCCTGACGACATGAAAGCCCTTATGACCAAATACACCTGTATTGCCTGCCACCGGGTTGATGCCAGACTGGTTGGTCCAGCTTACAAAGATGTGGCTAAACGCAACTATACAAACGATCAGATTGTGGAGTTGATTTATAACCCAAAGCCAAGCAACTGGCCTGGTTATATTGCCATGGCCCCCATGAAACAGGTTCCTAAAGAGGACGCCGTGAAATTGGCTACCTGGATCAATACCCTCGACGGAACGCCCGCCAAGAAAGGCGGCACCAAGAAAAAAGGCAAAAAATCATAGTCGATTTTCAACTTAGAGCCTCATAAAAAAACCATCCCGACTTAATCGGGATGGTTTTTTTATGAGGCTCTAGGCTACCGATTGGTCTTACTTCCTGCCCATCGCCGCTTTAATGGCTATTTCTTCGGCTGGGTCGTAGAAGGTACCGTCGCCTTTCAGTATCTCGTGAAACCAGACGCTTGGCTCGCGGCCGTTGACGTAGGGTTTCTGCCAGCTATCCCAGGGTAGAAACGTTTGTGATTTACCCGCCACAAAGCCCCAGGCAACCATGCCTACTTTCTCGCGTTTGGCAATGGGCAGGTGCGTCTGAAACTTGCTGCTTACACCCCGCGCCATAAACTCGGTGCAGATGAGGGGGCGACCCAGCTTTTTCAAGCCGGCAATCAGCTTTTCCAGGGCAGCCGCATCGCTGTACTGGTGAAACGTGATCACGTCAGAATTTTCCAGTTGCATCCGGTTAAAAGCGGGAATGGCGGCGGCGTTGCTCCAGTCATCGACAAAATCGCGCCAGATGCCCGACGAGAGCGGCTGCGTCGGGTTCACGGCCCGCCCCCACTGGAAGACCTGAGGCAGTAACCTACCCACGATGGCTATCTTACGGTCTTTGGGCAGTTCTGTCCTGATGGTGTGATTAGCACCGTAACTGTTGTCGTTGGTGTTGTCGGGCTCGTTCCACATATCCCACATCAGCACCCGTTTGTCATTTTTGAACGCCCCAATAACCCCTTTCACATACGCCTCCAGGCGCGGGTACTGCGACACATCGGTCAGGGCATCGGCCCCCGGCGACTGTACCCAGCCTGAGTTGTGAATACCCGGCACCGGCTCATGCTGTTGGCCCAGCTTCGGGTAAGGGTCCCAGCACGAGTCGAACAGCACCAGCATCGGCCGGATTTTATGTTTCTCACAGATCGCCAGGAAGGTATCGATGCGTTTAATGAAGCCTCTTGCATCCTGCTTATAAGGCAGGTCGTGCAAAAAAACACGCATGGTATTCACGCCCATCTGCTCGGCCCAGCCGAGTTCCTTGTCGATCGTTGCCGGGTCGAAGGTTTCAGCCTGCCAGAATTCCAGCTCGTTTATGGCGTTGGCCGGATTGTAATTTCCCCCAAACAGGAAGGGTTCTTTCGCATACCAGGCATTGGCTCTTGCCGCCGTCCATCGGCCGGAGGCCGACGGTACATCCTGGGCAAAACTTAGAAAGGCTGAGAGTAACAAGGCACTCAGCAGGGTAAGGCGTTGACGCATAGCGTGTACGTTAGAGAGGGTTAAGGAGCCCGAACCCACTAGTTTATACCAAGCCAGTGGGCAGGTTGGATCTGCTCACTACCTAAAGCAGAAAAAAGACATTTTTGGGTCTCCGGCCACCAAAAAAACGATTTTTTGCAGGCAGGGCAACTTAGGCCCGAACCGACGACGGCCGGGTGACGGGCAGCGGAAACTGCACCGTGACGGTGGTGCCCTGCCCCTCTATCGACTTGATGGTTATCTGCCCGTTATGCAGCAACACAATCCGGTGCGTCAGCGCCAGGCCGATACCATGCCCAGGGGCGACGCTGGTTGTGGATGCCGAACGGTAAAAGGGCTCAAACAGGTGGGGCAGGGCTTCCTGCGAGATACCATAGCCCGTGTCTGTAAACGCAACCTGAATGAGCTGGAGGGCAAATGAGATGCGTACCCTCACACTCTCATTGGCCGAATACTTACAGCCATTCTCCATCAGGTTCTGAAACGCAGTGCGTAGCAGGGCCTCTTCGCCGGGAATCGTCAGGTCCTCATCCTGATCGGGTAAATTCTCGAAGTCGATATCGATGACGTACTCCGGTTTTTTCGACACCAGCTTGCTGCGGGCCTGCCAAAGCAACTCGTCGAGGCGGGTAGGTCGAAACGAGACGGCCGTAGACTCCGAACTGGCACGGGCCAGATCGAGCAGCCCATTGGCCAGGTCGATCATCGTCTGCACCTCATCGAGCACGTCAATAAGGGTTTGCTGGTAATAGGGTACATCGCGGGGCTGCAAGAGGGCCACATCGATGTTGCCCCGCATGATAGCCAGCGGGGTGCGTAGCTCGTGCGACGCGTGCGATACAAAACTCCGCTGACTGACAAACGCCTCTTCCAGTCGATTCAGCATATCGTTGAACGTAGCCGCCAGCTGAGCCAGTTCATCGCGCTTTCGGCTCACGTGCAGGCGTTCGTGAATGTTGGTCGCCGAGATGTCATTGACCTGATCGATGATCTCAGAAACGGGCCGCAGGGCATCGGAAGCGAAGAGCCAGCCCGCCACACCGACCATAAAAAAACTGGCCAGCCACCCAAAGATCAGAATTTTACGCAGTCGATATAATTTGCTGAAGCCATACCGGTCGTAGGCAGTGGCTACCACCACCAGTTGTTGTTTTGTCTTGCTGGGGTAGAGAACCCCGATCGTTTCTGTGTCAAGATGGTTTAGCCGTAGTTCATTAGTCCCGTTCCCACTCCGAAGATACCGAAACTGACTGGCCGACAGCGCTGGGTTGAACCCCTGACCAAACGAATAAATGACCCGGTTGAGCGAGTCGTAAATTGTCACCCGCTCGCCAACCATCACTGGTAAGTCATTCCGGGCCACGTCGCCGGCATCTTCACGCAACCGAACGGTGGTTCTGGCTTTATCGCGCAGCCGATCGTAAAAATCAACGTCGCGATACTGGCTGTAGAGCAGGTAAATATAGACGGAAAACAGAAACAGAATGGAGCCAACCAGCAGCGAGAACAGCAGCGTTAAGCGGGCACGGATCGTCACTCTTCTTTCATGATGTAGCCCATTCCGATGACGGTGTGAATGAGCTTGGTCGGAAATTCTTTATCGACCTTCTTGCGCAGAAAATTCACGTACACGTCGATCACGTTGGTGCCCGTATCGAAATGAATGTCCCAGACTTTTTCGGCAATATCGACGCGGGACACCACGCGCCCCCGGTTACGCATCAGGTATTCGAGCAAGCCAAACTCTTTGGCGGTCAGTTCGATTCGCTTGCCACCCCGCCGGGCAATTTTTTCGTTCAGATCCAGCTCCAGGTCAGCCACGCGCAGCACGCTTACGGCACTGCCGCCGTCGGCCCCCCGCTTGTGCAGCGCCCGAATGCGGGCCATCAGTTCGCGAAACTCGAACGGCTTCACCAGGTAATCATCAGCGCCGGCCTCAAAGCCAGCCACTTTATCATCAACCGACCCCATGGCGGTCAGCATCAAAATCGGCGTTTGCACCTGCTCATGGCGGATCGTCTGGGCCAAATCGAAACCATTGATCTTGGGCAGATTCACGTCCAGCACAATCACGTCATAACTGTTACTCAGGGCCATTGTCCGGCCAATCTGCCCATCGAAGGCCAGATCCACTTCGCACTTTTGCTCTTCTAACCCCTTCTTCACGAAAGAGGCCAGTTTTGGCTCGTCTTCTACCACCAGGACTTTCATATCCGAAACATACATAGTATCCATCAATAGTTGATTGAATGAAAAATACGACTTATTTAATGAAACCCCGTCAATATGTAGTTGGTATCCGGACAGATTTGCCACGAAGCTCCTGGAAGCGGATTAAAATACCCCCAAACCCCTATTAAAATGGGGTTAATACCCACCGATGCCCGTTCAGGCCTATATTTTTAACCAAGCCCCGGCTTTACCAGTTGAGAAGAAACAACTGGTAAAATATTTCTGAACGGTATGCAAACGAAGGAATCACGTCCCACCGCGGCCGAAATAAAAGGCGAGAAATTACCGTATCCGGCCCGGCAGTCGGATATGCAACGGCAGCCCGATAGTGACTTATCGAATTATAAAGCAGCAGACAAGCTCCGGGGGAAGGTAGCGCTGATTACCGGAGCCGACTCTGGTATTGGGCGGGCCGTTGCCATTGCTTTTGGTAAAGAGGGAGCTGATGTGGCGATCCTGTACAACGAAAACACGGGTGATGCCACCGAAACCAAACGGCTGGTGGAAGCAAATGGAGGTCGGTGTCTGGTCATTCAGGCCGATGTCCGCCAGGCCAACGCCTGTCGTGAGGCAGTTCAGCAAACGGTAGATGAGTACGGCAAGCTGAACATTCTGGTCAACAATGCGGCGTATCAGATGGCCCAGGCGAAGTTTGAAGACATTACCGAAGAACAGCTCCGCCGCACGTTTGAAACCAACATCTTCGGCTATTTTTTCATGGCCCAGGCTGCCCTGCCCCACCTGCACCAAGGCGATGCCATTGTGAATACGGGCAGCATCGTGGGCATAACCGGCCACCCAATCTTGATTGATTACACCGCCACAAAAGCCGCTATTCATGCCTTTACCAAGTCGCTGGCAATTCAGCTGGGCGAGCGGGGAATTCGCGTCAACGCGGTGGTGCCCGGCCCCGTCTGGACACCCAACATTCCCGGAACGATGCCGATAAACGAAGTAGAACATTTTGGGCATGAAGTGGCGCTGGCCCGCCCCGGCCAACCGGAAGAGCTGGCCCCCGCCTATGTGCTGCTGGCCTCGACGGATGGGAGTTTCATGACCGGCAGTCTGGTTGAAGTAACCGGCGGGAAATTAGGATGAGCCAGCCCGCGCACTACCCCCCCGGCACGGTCCGTGCGTTACTGGCCACCGATCATGTCAGCAACAAAACCCGTTATGTACTAACCGAGCGGCTTACCCCTGAACCCGGCCCACTGCGCTTTTTTACCCCCGACGAAGCCACCACCCTGCGCCATATCGCCGCTCGCCTGATTCCCCAGGCCGAACCGGATGGGTACGTGGTAGACCTGGTAGGGCCGATTGATAAACGACTGGCCGATGGTGAAACCGACGGCTGGCGCTACGATACGCTGCCAGCAGACCCGGAAGCCTACCGGCAGGCGCTACGTGGTTTTCAGGATTCGGCCCAGGTGTTGTACGGTGGCCGTTTCGAGGGGCTAAGCTCTACCCAACAGAACGAATTGATCGGGCAGGTACAACGGGGAACAGCACCGGGGGTAATCTGGCAACAGCTGCCTCCGAGCTATTTTTTTGAGGAGCTATTAGCCGAACTAACGGCTATTTACTACAGCCATCCACGGGCGCAGGAGACCATTGGGTACGTGGGTATGGCCGACAAACCGGACTGGACACGAATTGGGCTAAACGAACGGGAAACGCGGGAACCGAGCGAATCTTGAATTTCTATTGGCTTATCCCCCCGCCGGCATGCCCCCCGCCGGAATGCCGGACCACCTAAAGGGAGCCCGCTGGCGCATGAGTAGCTCCGCCATAGGCGTATTAATGCGCCAGCGGGCTCCCTTTAGGTGGTCCGGCATTCCGGCGGGGGGCATGCCGACGGGGGGATAAGCCGAAACTACACACTTATGCCGACTTTATCGAGCAGCGAAATGACCGAACAGGGACCTACTTATACGACAGACGACCTCGTCGATGCGGTTGTCATTGGCACTGGCGCCGGGGGCGCCCCCCTCCTGGCCCGACTGGCGCAGGCGGGCTGCCGGGTGGTTGCCCTGGAGGCCGGCCCGGAGAAAGACCCGAAAACGGACTACGCTACCGACGAACGGGCGCAGAACTTTCTCTACTGGAACGACGAACGCCTCAGCGCGGGCAAGGATCCCCTGTCATTCGGGGCAAATAACTCAGGAACGGGCGTGGGTGGATCAACGCTGCACTTCACGGCCTACACGCCCCGCGCTCAGCCCGATGACCTGCGCCTGCACACTGACTTTGGCGTGGCGGCAGACTGGCCCCTTGATTTCCACGCCGACCTTGCCCCTTATTACGACGAAATAGAGCAGTTTCTGGGTGTTTCCGGCCCCGCCGATTACCCATGGGGCCCCGCCCGAACGAAGTCGTATCCACTGCCACCGCTGCCGCTGAATGGCGCGGCTCAGTTGATGCAACGTGGCTGTGAGGCGCTGGGTATTCGTACGTCGCCAGCCGCCAACGCGGCGCTGTCGGCACGGTATTACCAGCCGGGCGTTGGCTGGCGCGAGGCCTGCACCAACCGGGGCTTCTGTCAGGCTGGCTGCAGCACTGGGGCCAAAGCCAGCATGGACGTGACGTACCTGGCCCTGGCGAGGGCCTGCGGGGCCGAGATTCGCGCCGACTCCTTTGTGACCTCCTTCGAGCGCGATACGCTGGGTCGCCTGACGGCGGTAGTCTACATCCAGAACGGGCAAACGCATCGTCAGCGTTGCAAGGCGGTGTTCCTCTGCGCCGGAGCCATTGAAACCCCGCGCCTGTTGCTGCTCAACGGGCTGGCCAACAGCAGTGGTCAGGTGGGGCGCAACCTCATGGCCCATACGGGCCTACAGATCTGGGGCGAATTTGAGGAGGATATACGCCCCTACAAAGGCATTCCCGGCGGGCTGATCTCGGAAGACACCCATCGCCCATTCGGTGGTGGGTCAGCCGATTTTGCCGGGGGGTATCTCCTGCAATCAATTGGCGTGATGCCGGTGACGTACGCCAGGCAACTGGCGCGGGGCGTTGGCCTGTGGGGGCAGGCACTTCACGATGCCATGAGCCGGTACAACCACGTGGCGGGTATCAATATCCTCGGCGACGGACTCCCCTACGAACACAACTACATGGAATTATCGGACGAAAAAGACGTCCGGGGCCTGCCGAAACCACGTACATACTTCACCAACGGTGAAAACGAGCGGAAGATGAATGCCCATGCCGATCGGGTGATGCGGGCTATCTGGGCCGAAGCGGGTGCTAAAAATGTCTGGGCTTTCCCCCGTTCGGCGCACCTGATCGGTACTTGCCGAATGGGCACGTCGCCCGATGAAGCCGTGATTGACCCGAACGGCCGGTCGTTTGATATACCCAATCTGTATATCAGTGATAACTCCACATTCCCGTCGGCTCTTAGCGTCAATCCGGCCCTCACCATTATGGCGCTTTCTTTACGAACAGCCGACAAGTTTCTTGGCAGGTAGTTCACCGTTCAACCGCTTACCGTTTACGACCAGCCTACTATGGACTTTCTGAAAAGCATTGAAAAACACTTTGGAACGGGTAACTACGAAGGCGACCAGTATGGCGGGTCGACTGCTTCCACTGGCAACGGACTGCCCGACGGATCACCCTCCAACTTTATGTTTGCCACGGGCATCGAGTGTTCGTATCCAACCATACAGCACGGAAAAATCCGGCGCGACCAACTGCGTGAATGTGGCCACTATGACCGGTACAAAGAAGATATTGGCTTAGTGAAAGAACTGGGTTTGAAGGTCTTGCGCTACGGCCTGCCCTACTACAGCATGCATAAAGGGCCGGGGAAGTTCGACTGGGAATTTGCCGACCTGGTTATGAACGAGATCAAGCGGCAGGGCATCACGCCTATTCTCGATCTCATGCATTTTGGGGTGCCCGACTGGATCGGCAATTTCCAGAACCCGGAGCTGCCCATTCACTTTGCCGATTACTGCGCCGCCGTGGCCAAACGCTACCCCTGGGTACGGTACTACACGCCCGTCAACGAGATTTACGTAACGGCCCGGCATAGCGCTAAAGATGGCATCTGGAATGAGCAGATGAAGACCGACAAAGGCTTCGTTACCGCCCTCAAGCATTGCGTGGCCGCCAGCATCATGGGCACGCAGCAAATTGCCAAGCATCGCCCTGATACGGTGATTGTACAAAGCGAAAGCGCCGAGTTTATCCATGAGGTCTGCTCGCTGCCCACCGCCGAAATCAAGCTCCATAACGAATTGCGTTTCCTGTCGCTCGACCTGCTGTACGCCCATCCGCCCATCGCCGACGTATTGCTCTACCTGCTCGACAACGGCATGACCCGCAAGGAGTATGCCTGGTTTATGGCCGGTCAACCACCGGGCTATCAGGTCATGGGCAACGATTATTATGGTCGTAATGAACAGATTAAACTACCCGATGGCCAGCTGATGAACTCGATGGACGTGCTGGGTTGGTATAACATCACGAAGGAGTATTACAACCGCTACAAGAAACCGGTGATGCACACCGAAACGAATGTGTTCGAGGCCGAAAAAGCTCCTATCTGGCTGTATAAGCAGTGGATCAACGTGATGCAGATGCGCCGCGATGGCGTGCCGGTTCTGGGCTTCACCTGGTATAGCCTGACCGACCAGATTGACTGGGATACGGGTCTGGCTCAGCAAAACAACCATGTGAATGCCTGTGGTCTGTACGACCTCGACCGCAAGCCCCGCCCCGTAGCCGACGCCTACAAAACGATTCTTCAGGAGTTTGGCCAGATCACCATTGTTCCGTACGGCCAGATGCTCGAAATGACGGACCAGCCCGCCAAGTTAAAAGTGGAATTCTAAGCTGTATGCTCAACACCCTCACCCGCCGTAAGAACGTAGGGCACCCATCTACTCCCGGCAGCCCGACACTCGTTTTTTTGCACTATTACGGTGGCTCAATCCGGGCCTGGGATGCTGTGCTGGATCAACTGGCTCCCGAATTCCATTGCCTGGCCATCGACCTGCCTGGCTTTGGCGATTCGGCCGCCCTGTCTGATCATCAGACTGTTGACGACGTGGCCGATGCTGTTAGTGGGGCTATTGTAGCGCAGGTTGGCAATCGGCCGTTCGTACTGGTAGGGCACTCGATGGGGGGCAAAATCGCGCTGGCTATTGCCGCCGGTACAGCCGTAGTGGGTCAGCCAGCTTCTTTAGAAGGGCTAATCCTGCTGGCTCCGTCGCCCCCCGGTCCCGAACCGATCAGCGACACAGACCGGCAAACCCTGCTCGACCAGCCCAGCCTGCCACCCGACGAGCACCGTAAAGCAGCGGAGAAAACAGCCGACAACATCACGCAGCTACCCATTTCCGGGGCTGTTCGCGAACAGATTATCAACGACAACCTACGCAGTTCGCCCCAGGCCTGGACAGCCTGGCTCACTACGGGCAGCCTCAGTGACATCACCGACCGCATGAGCCGGATCAGCGTACCGATAACGATTCTGGCGGGCGATCAGGATCGTGCGCTGTCCTATGCCGTACAGCCCAGTATGGTGCAGCCTTACCTCCCTCAGGCCCGGCTGCACACGGTGCCGGGGGCGGGTCACCTGCTTCCGCTGGAAGCCCCCGGCGCAGTTGCCAGAGCCATTAAAACCCTTTGCTACCAACGGCAATAGCCGGAATTGTAGCCCGATCACCAGTTGCCTGAAGGCCAACACCGGCTTGCCGGTAACGGGTTACAGCCTGGCTAATGTCGCCTAAACCTGCTGCTTAGTCGTCAGTAGTCAGCAACTACAGTAGACCATTGGCTCCAACTGAAACCATAGAAAAATACCTTCGGTACCGAAGAAGATTTGACCCAAAACGCTTACCTACCTTTCGGGCAATCGATCTGTAAAAGGGCGAACGGCCTCGGCCAATGGCCTAGACCATTTCGGTTTTAAACTCCGAGGTTTTATGGAACGTGATACCTGGGTTGTTATCCTGATTCATCCGTAGCATCCAGTCCGATTCGGCCAGAAACACGGGGTTCTGGTCTTTGTCATACGCAATCTGGTTGCCTTTAAGCCGGATAAATTCGGCGAGTTTCACCTTGTCGTCGGCGGTGATCCAGCAGGCGCGGCTCGTGTTCATGGATACCCAGCGGCACTTGGCACCGTACTCATGTTCGAGCCGGTACTGAATCACTTCAAACTGGAGTTCACCCACCGTACCTACGATTTTCCGATTCCCCAACGCCAGCGTAAACAACTGGGCAACGCCTTCGTCGGTCAACTGCTGAATGCCTTTGTCGAGTTGCTTGGTCTTCATCGGGTCCAGGTTCACCAATTCCTTAAACAACTCAGGCGAAAAGCTCGGTATACCCTGATACTGGAAATCTTCGCCCTCCGTCAGCGTATCGCCAATCTTGAACGTACCGGTATCGTACAGTCCGATTACATCGCCGGGGAAACCTTCTTCGACCACGGCCTTCGCATCGGCCATGAAGCTGAACGGGCTGGAGAACCGAACGTCTTTATCGAGGCGGGTGTGGTGGTAGAACTTACCCCGCTCGAACAGGCCCGAACACACCCGCAAAAACGCGATACGGTCGCGGTGGCGGGGGTCCAGGTTAGCGTGAATCTTGAACACGAAGCCGCTGAATTTAGGCTCTTCCGGCTCCACAATCCGTTTATCGGTTGGGCGGGCAATGGGTTCGGGCGATACCTGGCAGAACCCATCGAGCAGCTCTTTCACGCCGAAGTTATTGACCGCCGAGCCAAAGAACACGGGCGCTATTTTTCCAGCCCGGTACGCTTCCACATCAAACGGATCATACACCCCTTCGATCAGCTCCACATCTTCGCGCAGCTGGGCCGCATCGCGGGCACTCACCTTCTCGTCGAGCAGCGGATCATTGATATCGATGGGCAGTACGTCATCTTCAACTCTGGTTTTGTTGACCCGGAAGAAATATAACTTTTTCTCGTAGAGGCTATACACGCCCTTGAAGTCAGAGCCCATGTTAACAGGCCACGTCAGGGGACGTACCCGGATGTTCAGCTTCTCTTCCAGTTCATCCAGCAAGTCGAACGGATTGCGGCCCTCGCGGTCCATTTTATTCACGAAGATGATCACCGGTGTATCGCGCATCCGGCACACTTCCATGAGGCGTTCGGTCTGTTCTTCCACGCCCTTTACGCAGTCGATCACCAGAATAACGCTGTCTACGGCTGTCAGCGTCCGGTAAGTGTCTTCGGCAAAATCCTTGTGGCCCGGCGTGTCGAGGATATTTATCTTCTTGCCGTCGTAGTCGAAGGTCATCACCGAGGTAGCCACGGAGATGCCCCGTTGCTTTTCTATCTCCATGAAATCGGAGGTAGCCGACTTCTTGATTTTGTTCGACTTTACAGCTCCGGCGGTTTGAATAGCCCCGCCAAAGAGCAGCAGTTTTTCGGTTAGTGTGGTTTTGCCGGCATCGGGGTGGCTAATGATGGCGAATGTCCGCCGACGGGCAATTTCCTGCTCTCTGTTCATTTAGTACTTTTCTAAGAATCAGGCCACAAAGGTACGAAAAAAGGGGGGCAAAGGGAAGTGTACAGTTTTTGATGAGCTTCTAAAAAAAGCCTGCTCTTAGTTGGGGAATCAAACCTTCGCAAACCCTGGCAGTTAAAAGATAGAAAACACACAACGTTATGAAAAACAGGACTTATGCGGTTGCGTTGCTAGCCCTTACGCTGGGTATTTTCCAGCTTAGCTGCGAACCGAGTGCCGAGAACAAGGCCAAAGAAGTGGCTGAAGCCAAACAGGAGGTAGCCAATGCCCAGGTCGAAGGTGCCAGCAAGGAAGAGGTGATGAACAAACAGGCCGATTTGGACTCGGCCCGGCAAGATTTCAAAAAAACCTGGGCCGCTGAGCGCAACGACATGCGCGAAGAGTTGAACGCTGAAATCGAAGACATTGATGTGAAGATGGCCAAGTACGAGCGTGACATGAAAACGGCGGCGGGAGACGCTAAAGCAAGGATGACTTCGGCCATTTCAACCCTTAAAAAGGAACGCGCAACCGTTACGGGCCTGCTCAAAGAGATCGATCAGGTAACCGCAACAAACTGGGCCAAAACCAGGAAGGCAATAGAAACCGTTAAAGACGGCGTTGACGACCGTGTAAACGCGCTGAACGCTAAAAAGTAGTAGTTGTTGGCCCAGACAATCAGTTGCCTGATCTGCTCATCAGAGTACCAAGTCCCTAAGTGATTCCCCGACCTTCCACAGTCGGGGATTTTTTGTGGAAAAAAGTGGGTAATAAACTCTACATCCTTCTACGTATGAAAGATTCTTGCTAAACCGTTGACATACATACCCGAATAGTAATCTACTGATAATGAAGAGTATTCTAAATCTATCCCAACTGGATTGCTGTGTCTGGCTAGTCTGGCACAATTATTTACAATTGATCGCTAAACAGCAGGTATATAATGACTATTATGAACTGGACTCCTACTCACTTTCCCGCTGCAATGCGGTCTTTAAGTCCAAGTACCCGGGCAAAAGCAATTGAGTTGGCCAATCTGATGATGGCCCGTGGTGACATGGACCGTCAGCAAGCGATTCAGGCCAGTATCACAGAAGCTCGTCGACAAGCCCGCGCTGCCTATCCCGATGCGCAGAGTCCATCGGCTTATAACTTTCCCCAAGCCTGATTTGCCCGCGTCATAAATCAACTACTCATGATCTGGAACAAAAATATATACGATACACTGACCAGTTGCGCCGCTCTGTGCGACGAGACTGCCACCGAATCATCGCGGGCAACTGATATTGAAAACTGGTATCGGTTTATCTTCCTGAATCTTGATTGTGCTGATTTGTGCCGTCAGGTTGCCATGCTCTACGTGCGTGGCTCGGAGAATACCCGTTTACTGGCTCAAATTTGTATTGAAGTCTGCGAAAAGTGTGCCGACGAGGCCAAACAGTTTAACCACGAGAAGGCTGATCAGGTATATGCAATGTGTCAGCAAACGATTGTTAGCTGCTCGTCTATCCTGAAAATGGAAACCCATCGGGAGCCCGCAACGGCTGCGGTAGCCACTCCTGCTTCGCTTTTTTACGGAATTGACCTGCGCGACGCGCTTTATAATTAGACTACAGTTTAAAGTTCAAGCTTCGGAGTCTAAAGCTCAAAGTCCAATGTCTAAAGTTGCTCCGCAGCATTCCCAACGCGGAGCAACTTTAGACATTGGACTTTAGGCTTTGAACCCTATATTTTAACTCAACACTATGGAAACTCAACAGCAGAAAAACGCCGGTTTGAAAAAGGTCAAAGAAATGACCGAAGACATTCGCATTGCGATGATGACCACCCTTGACGATCAGGGCAATCTGGTTAGTCGGCCGATGGCCTGCATGCAAATGGATGAAGACGGCACCTTCTGGTTCTTTACTAAAAAATCGTCGCCCAAAGTAGAGCAGGTCGAACAGCACGATCATAAAGTCAACCTGAGCTTCGCCGATGCGGGCGATTCCAGCTACGTTTCCATTTCCGGTACCGCTCAGGAAGTCGACAACCGCGCCAAGATCGATGAACTCTGGTCGGATATGGCCAAGCCCTGGTTTCCCGATGGCAAGAGTGACCCTGAATTAACGCTGTTGAAAGTACATACCGAGATGGCCGAATACTGGGACTCGAATTCCAGCCGCATTGTTCGGCTCTTCGAGATGGCCCGCGCCGCCGTTACGGGCGATACCTACAAAGAAGGCGAGAACATGAAAGTGACTAATAACTAGTTCAGACTGTAAGGTTCAAAGGTCAAAGAGGGTCCAATGGTCAACGTCTAAAGTTCAAAGTGGCTTTGCTACACCCAACCATGTGATGTGGCAAAGCCACTTTGAACTTTAGACGTTGACCATTGGACCCTCTTTGACCTTTGGACGTTTTTTTATGATCGTTCGTCTTGTCGATGTCGGCTGGGAAATTGTTCATCAGCCAGCGCATGGCCTACTGGCCTTTCAGTTGGCCATGCACTGGCACCCTGACAAACGCCCTCACCACTGGCCTGAAACCTTGATTGCGCTGACCGAGCACGATGACGGGCAGGACCCGTACGAAGGCCGCAATCACCTCACCGAGGCAGGCGCGCCCCTCCATTTTCAGGTATTGGCATTCTCGACCCGGCAGGCGAAGAAGATGATTGAGGTGGCCCTACAGAAAAGCCGCTGGAATGCGCTGATGGTGTCGATGCACGCCAGTTTCCTCTACGAAGAAAAGCGCGGCCAATCGGCTGAACTGGACGAATTTCTGGATCAGCAGAAACAGAATCAGCTGTCGTGGCGCAGGCAATACAAGGCAAACAAAGCAGTGGCGCAGTACGCCTATGACTTTGTGCAGTGGTGCGACGCCTTCTCATTGATTCTCTGCATGAATCAGGTTCCTCCCGAAGGTCGCCGCCTTGAAATCAGTGTTGGCCCCGACAAAGAACATTATTACGTTTTCCAACGGACAGACGGGTCATTATGTGTCGACCCATGGCCATACGAGCCAACTGAGTTCACCACCCATATCGAATTCAATACGCTGACCCAACTCATGTTTGCCGACGATAAGGCGCTGTACAACGCCTTGCAGCAAGCCCCCGTTCAGCTACGCGAATGGACGTTCAGGAAAGAGTAAAAGTCGCTCCGCCTCCAAGATGGCCTGTCAGCGGAGCGACCTGCACTTTCACTCATTGACTCTACTGCCAAAAATGGCGCTGCCGACACGCACCATCGTGCTGCCTTCTTCAATTGCGATCAGGTAATCACCGCTCATGCCCATTGACAGTTCAGTTAAGGCTACGTTTGGGCGCTCGATGGACCGTAATGCATCGAAAAGCTGTTTCAGGCTTTTGAACTCCTGCCGTATCTGGGCTTCGTCGTCGGTATTGGTGGCAATCCCCATCAGGCCTATAATGCGGATATTGGCCAACCCGTCGAGGGAGGGCGATTGCAGCAGGTCGATTACCTCGTCGGGTTCCAGGCCGAATTTGGTCGCTTCGTCGGCAATGTAAACCTGCAAAAGGCAGTCGATAACCCGATTATGCCTGCGAGCCTGTCGGTCAATTTCTTCCAGCAGTTTCAAACTATCCACCGATTCGATCAGGCTCACGAACGGAGCGATGTATTTGACTTTGTTGGTTTGCAGATGTCCGATCTGATGCCAGCGCACATCGGCTGGCAATTGTGGCTGTTTCTCAGCCATTTCCTGCACCCTGTTCTCGCCAAACCGTCGGCAACCGGCCTCATACGCCTGTTGCAGCATAGGTACCGGCTTTGTTTTTGTGACGGCCACCAACGCCGCCCGCCCGGCTAGTTGGTGCTCAATATGGTGGATAGACGCTTCGATTGTCATAATAATTGCGCCACATGACGACTACCATTAGTAAAGATTGTGCAAAGATAGGTTTGAGTTTAGTGGAGAATACCGTAGTTTTTCCCCCTCAAAACAGTGAATTCGGCCCGAAGCTATATCATTTGCCAACAACAGGCCGTTTCCAACCTAATCGAATCACCCTGTACCCTTCTTTATGGAACAACGACCCGAAAAACGAACCAACAACAGTAGCCGTAGTTTTCTCATTATTGCCCTGCTGGCTTTGGCGGCGTTGAATGTCTTACTGCTTTATTTCTGGTATCAGGAAAAAGAAAACAACAAAACAAAGGATGCTACCGTTGCCGCCAAAACGGAAGAGGTACTGATAACAAGAATGAAACTCGATTCGATTTCGGCGCAGCTTGACGCTAAAATTGCCGAGATTCAACAGCTTGGCGGTACCGTCGATTCTCTGTTGAAAGCGAAGGAGCAGATCGAAAAAGACAAGATTCGGGTCCGCGACGTAAATAACTTCGACGCACGGGCTTACAACAGGAAGATCAGCCAGTATGAAACGCTGCTAGCCCAAAAAGACCAGGAGATCATCCGATTGCGGGAGGAAAATGGCCAGTTGACGAGGCAAAATACCGATCTGACCTCTGAAGTTACCACGCTGAGGTCTGAGAAGCAGGAGTTATCAGATACGGTGGTGAGTTTTGCCGCCAAAGCCCGGGATGTGCAGGCCCGAAACAGGGAGCTAACCGATAAGGTAACCATTGCCGCCGCGCTTCATGCCGAAGACATTGCCGTAACAGCCATTAACAGCCGTGGTAAAGAGAAAGATGGCGGCAGCTACAAAGCCCGCCGCCTCGACAAAGTGAAAGTGTCGTTTATGTTACCTCCGAACCCTTTAGCGCAAAAAAATGCCAAAGACATCTACTTACGCATCCTCGATCCCAGTGGGGCGGTTATTTCTGATATGGCTACGGGTTCGGGCGAGTTCACCTATGCCAACAAAGGCATGATCTATACGGCCATGCAGCGTATCGATTATAACAGTTCAGGCCAACAGATTTCGTTCCTCTACGGCCGGGGGGGGCAACGTTTTAGTGAAGGGCGGCATACCATCGAGATTTACTCTGAAGGGTTCCGTATTGGCCAAAGCGAGTTTACGGTTAGGTAAGAGTAAAGTGTTCAAGTTTAAGTTCAGGTTTCAAGGGCTTCGCTTGTCAGCCAATAGGCTTGATCTGGCGAAGACCTGACTTGAAACCTGACACTTGACACTCACCACCTTTTTCCGTACCTTTGCGGCCTCATTTTAAATCAAATAAGTTAAATCATGTTCCAAAAGAACTACGAAACGGTGTTCATCCTGACTCCCGTTTTATCTGAATCTCAGATAAAGGACGCCGTTGACAAGTATCGGACGTTGCTAACGAGCAACGGTGCCGAGCTTGTGCATGAGTACAGCATGGGTTTGCGTAAACTGGCTTACCCCATCAAAAACAAGAACACGGGCTACTATCAGGTGTTCGAGTTTAAGTGTGATCCTTCGCTGATCGAGAAACTCAACATCGAGTACCTCCGCGATGAGCGTGTGATTCGTGACCTGACGACTGTGTTGGACAAACACGCCGTTGAGTATAACGACCGGAAGAAAAACGGCCTGGTGGGTAAGAAGAAACAAGAAACAGCAGACGCCCGCTAAGCGGCACGAAAAACCATGAGCTTACAGAACGAAGCAATGAACAGCGGCGAAGTCCGCAAGAAATACTGCCGCTTCAAGAAGGCCGGTATTAAATACATCGACTATAAAGACCCCAATTTCCTGCTGAAGCTGCTGAACGACCAGGGCCGTATTCTGCCCCGTCGGATCACCGGCACCAGCCTGAAATACCAACGCAAAGTAGGTCAGGCCGTAAAACGCGCCCGTCACCTTGCCCTGCTTCCTTTCGTAGCCGATTCACTCAAATAGTATTTCTCTCATGGAAATCATTCTCAAAACCGATATAACCGGTGTTGGGTATAAGAACGACATCGTTTCGGTGAAGCCGGGCTATGGTCGTAATTACCTGATTCCGCAGGGATTTGCCGTTATGGCAACGCCCTCGAATAAAAAAGTAGTGGCCGAAAACGTCCGTCAGGCCGCCCACAAAGTCGAGAAGATCAAGAACGACGCGCTGGCCATTGCCGAGCAGATCGGCGATCTGAGACTGACGCTGGTAGCCAAAGCGGGTGAAAGCGGCAAAATCTTCGGTCGCGTAACCAACACGCAGATCGCCGACGCCCTTCGCGAGAAAGGCTTCGACATCGACCGGAAGAAAATCACCATCGAAGACGTGAAAACCCTGGGCGAATACCAGGCTACGCTCGACCTCCACAAAGAGGTGAAGCACCAGGTTACGGTAGAAGTGGTTGGCGAAGTCGTTGCAGCCTAATAGCCCGGCAACTTTCCCGACCACCTAAGCATACTGAAAAACGGACTCAAAAGGTCCGTTTTTTTGTTGTTCTCCTATGCTGTTCCGTACCGAATTAACCCCCGACAAACTGCCCGTGCCGATGAAACTGACCGACAGGATCGTTACCGTCGGCTCGTGTTTTGCCGAGGTCATGGGCGGGCGGCTATCTGATCATAAGCTGGCGGTACTGAATAATCCGCTGGGTACGCTGTTCAACCCGTTTTCAATCGGCAAACTGCTCACCCAGGCTATAAGGGGCGCAGTAGTACCCGATAAACGCTTGTATGGGCAACGCGACGGCCTCTGGTTTCACTACGACGCGCATTCATCGATCTGGGGGCACTCGCAGGCTGAACTGGCCGATACGTTTTCGGGTCGGCTAGCTGAACTGGGCAACGCCCTACGGCAGGCAGACTGGCTACTGCTAACGCTGGGCTCGGCGGTGGTGTATGAGCATCGGGAAACGGGGCAGGTCGTGGCCAACTGCCACAAAATGCCAACTACGCTGTTCACTAAATACCTGAGCCAGATTGACCCAGTTCGCGCTGAGTTAGTCGGGTTGCTCAACCTGTTGCACGAACATAATCCCCGGTTGCAGGTACTATTGACGGTCAGCCCCGTGCGTCATGTCCGCGATGGACTGACGCTGAATTCGGCGAGTAAAGCCCTGCTACGGACCCTTTGCGCCGAACTGACTGATGCCTTTCCGAACGTATCGTATTTTCCGGCGTATGAGCTTATGCAGGACGATCTTCGCGATTACCGGTTCTACGAAGCCGACCTGATTCACCCGAATGCACAGGCACATGAGTATGTGTTTGCAAAGTTTGCCGAAAGCGCATTTACGCCCGACCTTTGGGCCTTTGTCAGGCAGTGGGGGCAAATTCGCCGGGCCTTGGCTCACCGGCCCCTACATGGCCAAACAGAGGCGCACCGGCAATTTTCGCAGAAGCTGCTTCAGCAAATCGACGCACTGCCTGCCACTATAGATACCTCAGCCGAACGCGCTGATATTTTGAATCGTTTACTTTGAAAACAGTTTCGAGTTTCAGGTTTCAGGCGGCCGCCGCGCGGTTTCAAGTGCTTCGCTGATTACCTTCTGGGTAGTTAGCGAAGCACTTGAAACCGCGCGGCGGCCGCCTGAAACCTGAAACTTGAAACTTGATACTAACATGTCAAGCTATAAACTCACCGAACCAACCGTACTGGCCGCTTTGGGCCATGTAGAAGAGCCAGACCTCAAGCGCGACATCGTGTCGCTGGGGATGGTTAAAGACATAAAACTGGGGGTTGATTCGGTTCGCTTCACGGTGGTGCTCACCACACCCGCCTGTCCGCTGAAGGAGCTGATACGGCAACGGTGCGAAGACGCGATTCATACGCACATTGGCCCCGAGGTGGCCGTGCAGGTGGATATGACCGCCAACGTAACCTCGACGCGTAACGACGCGCCGTTGCTGCCGGGCGTGAAGAATATCATTGCCGTAGCCTCGGGCAAAGGCGGTGTGGGCAAGTCGACGGTAACGGCCAACCTGGCCATAGCCCTGCACAAATCGGGCGCGAAGGTGGGCATCATCGACGCCGACATCTATGGCCCGTCTATTCCGGTCATGTTCGGGGCCGAAGACATGCAGCCGCAGATCGTTCAGGTCGACGGGCAAAACCGCCTGATGCCGATTCAGCAGTTTGGGATCAAGCTCATGTCGATTGGCTTTCTGGTGCCACCCGATCAGGCCATGTTGTGGCGCGGGCCGGTAGCCAGCCGGGCCTTGCAGCAGTTCTTTTCCGATACGGAATGGGGCGAGCTCGACTACCTGCTGATCGACCTTCCTCCCGGCACCGGCGACATTCACCTGTCGCTGGTGCAGACCGTTCCGGTAACCGGCGCCATCATTGTCACAACGCCCCAGAAGGTGGCCATTTCTGACGCCATTAAGGGGCTGGCCATGTTCCGGCAACCGCAGATTAACGTTCCCGTGCTCGGCATTGTAGAGAATATGGCTTATTTCACCCCGGCCGAACTCCCCAACAACCGCTACTATATTTTTGGCTCTGGCGGTGCGGCGCTCCTATCCGAAAAATTCGACGTACCGGTGCTGGGTCAGGTGCCGCTGGTGCAGAGCATTCGCGAGGCGGGCGACGAAGGCAAACCTGCCCTGGTTTCCGACGACGGCCCGTCATCTGAGGCTTTCAAGGGCGCGGCCGAAGCACTTGCCCGGCGGGTAGCGATTCGCAATGCCACGCAGGATGAAACAAAGCGCGTTGAGTTCACTCGGGTATAATGCCTGAATGTTGTATATTTACGAGTAAAGACATTGATTGTATGCAAATGGTCGTAGACAACGTAAACCCTCTGATTGCCCGTGTCGACAAAGCACTCGACAGCATGCGGCCGTACCTGGCGGCCGACGGTGGTAATGTGAAAGTGCTCGAAGTGACCGAAGAGGGTGTCGTTCGCCTCGAATTGATGGGATCTTGCGGGAGTTGCCCCATGTCGGCAATGACGTTCAAAGGTGGCCTGGAAGAAGCCATTCTGAGGGCTGTGCCAGAAGTCAACCGCGTTGAAGCGGTGAACCTCACCCAATTGCCCTAACGGACATCGCGCATACAAAAAAGCAGCTTGGCTAATTTGACAGGCTGCTTTTTTTGTCACTAACGTGACTTACAGTACCAGTGCGGGCAGCCAGAAAACGGCATCACCGATGAAGCGGTAGCGGTTGTTTTTCAGGAAGTAGGCCGGGTAGCGCTGCATGGCATACAGCACCAGACTCATGATGCCCATCATCAGGCTGGCACGCTGCGTAAAGCGGGCTCCCCCACCCGAATCGTCGGCGGTGAAGCAGAGGGCAAAGGCACCCGCTATGATGGCGAAAGTGAGCCAGCGAAGGATCGTATCGCAGCGTTCGAGTCCCCAGGCGGTTGCCAGCGATACAGACGTGGCTGTACCGGCGGCCTCTCTTTGCTCGAAGACAGAAAACAGCAGCAGGTTCTGAAAAGCGATGCCCAGAAACAATACCGTTTGTATTTTGAACGGCCAGCCAATTGCTTCGCGCTGCACCCATACCGTGCCCCACACACCAGCCGTAAATAAAATAGCGACAAGGGGTTCTTTCAGCACCAAAGCCGGGTGTCGGTCGCGAAGCAGGTAAACGGTCAGCACGTAGGCCGCGCAGAAAACGGCCAGCCCCAGGCCGAAGCGAATGACTGAAGCAGGCAGAAAGAACGTAAGAATGACACCTACCGCGCCCAGTCCACCAACGACACCCCACAACATAGCGCTATTCCCGGCGTGGAAACGGTGCCGGGCGGTAAGGGGAGCCGTGGCGTGGCGGACATCCAGCAGGCGATCGGTCGTGTAAATCATCCAGGCCACAATGGCCAACAGGGGCGTTGTGGCCCAATGGATCGGATCGACGTCGGAGAGCCGGGCGGCCATTCGATTTGACAATACAGCCCCCAGCACAACGGGAAGACTGAGGTAAATAGCAGGACGAAGCATAATTCAGGGTCAGGTGTCGGGTAACATACGGCCCTACACGCCAGTTAAACGCCAACAGGTAGGCTTGGTTCTTGTCGTTCCAGCACCCGTATGGTATCCCCTACCCGCACTAACTGCCCGGCACTGCTAAAATCGGGCATAAGGTTTTCGCCAAACAGAATCTTATTGTCATGGCTCCGGTAGGTTGCCAGCGTGCGCAGGGGCTCCTTACCGCGTTCGCCGGTGGCAGGATCAATGGTGGTCATTATACAGCGGGGGCAGGGTTTCACCCCGTAAAACGTAACCTCGCCAACCCCGACCTTTGCCCAGGTATCTTCATCATGTGGCCAGCAGAGGCCTTCAACAATCAGGTTGGGCCGGAAACGTGCCATCGGCAGGGGTTCATCTATCAATTCGGCCAGCCGACGATTCAGCTCATCCAGCGACGACTGCGTAATGACGAGGGCCGGAAAACCATCCGCAAAACTCACCACCGGATCGGCCACGTCGTCGCGCCGCCTGTGGGTCGAGGTGATGGTCCGGCGGGTGGTATCGGGCATGTACACCAGTCGGCAGGGCTTCCCGATCACGCGGCTAAACCACGCGTCGGCCGTGGGGCTGACAAGCTGCGCAGGTACGTCTTCGCTGTCCCAGATAGTGACCACCATGGGAGCATCCTGCGAAGGTGGCGGCACCAGTGGCAACGATAATACGTCGGCGGGGTCGTGTCGATGCCAAACGGTCAGTTCGTTTTCCGGTACGTTGATCGACACCTCGATCAGGGCCATTGACTGAACGGTCCGCTGCGTCATGAAGGTGCCCCGCGTGGACTCGCCCCGCATGGATGTGCCCCGCCGGTCCGCCGGTGCGGTGGACTCGCCGGGCTGGCCGTCGGGCGAAGGGGATACAAGCATATACCGCCGGTCGTAGCGCAGGCCGCTGGCCTCAACAACGGTGTCGGGAACGGAGACACCGCCCAGGGATTTAATGGGGTAAATAATAATCTGTTGCAGGGCGAGTGACATAGGCAGGAATTAACTGATCGCCTCACGGCGGCGTTGGTAGGCAGTAACGGCAACATCGCGCAAGACGCGCAGGGCCAGCGGCGACTGATCGGTGAACGAACCGCCGTAGATCATCCGGTCGGTTTCGCGCAGGGCATCGGCCAGCCGGTCGTCGCCAATTCGGTCGGCAATTTCGCTACTGGTGAGCGAGGTGTAGGGTTTTTTTTCGAGTCGCTCCAAATATTTTTTCCAGTTCACAATCGCCTGGTTGGTGTTATCGCCGGTTGATTCGGCCCCCAGATTACGGGTGAGCTGGTTGTATTCGTTCAGAAACCGCGTATGATAGCGGGTGAGCACGTACTGTCGCCATCGCTGGCGCAGGAGCGAACCGAACAGAATGTAGATCGCCGCCGCCAGTACGCCCATAGCCCCCACTACCACCGTTAGATAAGCGTAATTGAACTCCTGCGGCAAGGGCCTGAGCGCCAGATCGGCCGCCAGCTGGAGCGTATCGGGGCGGGTGGTAGCCAGCACCGTCGATTGCAGAAAAACTGTGTCGGGCGAGGAGAGCAGGGCCGTGCAGTCTGCTCCGTTGGCGATGTAAACGGGCACCTGTAACACCCGCGCCCGGCTTACCTCAAACGATACAAGCGTATAAACGGCACTGTCGATGCTGACACGGTTGACCGTTCGGGTTGGAAAAACGGCTACGTTCTGCACCAGAAAGGGCGCAAACTGGCGGGCCGTATCCGGGTAGAACACATCCTGCGACGCCCAATGACGCACGGTCAAGGCATACCGGAATGGCCGCCCTACCTCGATTGTATCGTCGAGGAAACGCCCGACCGGCTGCGCCAGCCCAGGCAGGGAGAGGAGACTAACGAAAAGAAGTGAGTAACGCATCATCGGATCATGTCATCTGTACTTCCTCACCCGAAACAGTTCGGCTAAGGCTGGCACAAAATCAGATTGGGCATCGAGGGCTACATAGTCAGCATCGTATTGGCGGCACAATCGTTCGAGACGGATACGGCTCTGGGCGAACTGATCGTGCAGGTGCTGCCTGAAACCAGCGGCCGATGTATTGAGCCAGACCGTTCGCCGTTCCTCCATATCATAAACGGGAATGACGCCAAGTTTAGGCAGATTCACCTCGCGTGGGTCGTAGAAATGAATAACCACCAGGTCATGTTTCCGGGCCAGCGCCTTCAGGTTATGCTCGTAGCCCTGATCGATAAAGTCCGACAGCAGGAAGATCAGGCTTCTTCGTTTCAATACGTTCAGCGTGAACAGAAGCGCATCGGCAATGTTGGTCCGAACCGATTCGGGTTGCAGCCTGCCCAGCGACGTGATGAGTTGATAGCCCTGTCTCTGGGTGTTGGCCGGTTTCAGGTACTGCTCTTTCCTGTCGGAAAAGCAGTACAAGCCAATGTGGCTCGCTTCGCGCAGGGCCGACATCGCCAGCGTGCCGCACACCTCTTTGGTGGTATCCAGTTTAGACCGCTGATGGGTACCTACCTGCTGCGACGCACTTACATCAACCACGAAAAATACGGTCTGGTCTTTTTCTTCCCGGAACACCTTTACGAACGCACCATGCCCTTTCGACGAGACGTTCCAGTCGATGGCCCGCACATCGTCGCCGTACTGGTATTGGCGCAGATCGGCAAATTCCAGCCCCGATCCTTTAAAGACCGATCGGAAGTTGCCCCGCAGTTGAGACGTAACGGCCTTACGGATTCGGATCTCAAATTCCTGCACCTTCACCAGAAAGTCATCCATGCCGCCTTGGTTTTAACGATTTTTGGTACGCTATCTGCAAACGATTTACCCTTGATTAAGGGTTAATTTGTAAAAATACATCCTGAATTCGTCAGGTACCCATAAATAGCGCCGGAGCCACGTGTATTCTACTCAATCCTTACCAGGCGAGCGCATCAACCCCATGAAACGTCAACTTGCCGCCTGGCTTTGTTTATGCCTGTTACTTATTCGATGCACCAGCGATGGGCCAACTGAGTTAGGCGCTAAGCCCGCCCATCTGGTCGATGAAGACCAGATGGCCACTATCCTGGCCGAAGTACACCTCGCCGAGGCCCGCGTCGGTAAAATGGCCATTGGCTCGGCCGATTCGTCGGCGCTGCTGTTCAAGCGCCTGTACACCAACACCCTGAAGAAATTCGGCGTCGATACGGCGAGTTATACGCAGAGTTTCGTCTACTATTCGGCACGCCCTGAAAAGCTGGCCAACATCTACGAACAGGTTCTGGAGAAGCTGAAGGTGATTGAAAAAGAAAAAGCCGCCACGGCAAGAAAGACAAAGCCCACTGCAATTCCATGACAACCGGCATCATTGGCGCGGGCATATCGGGCCTTACCCTGGCCTACGAACTCCAACAACGTGGCCAGGCATATCACCTCTGGGAGGCCAGTCCGCAACCCGGCGGCTACATTCGCTCGGTTCGGGAGGGCGCGTACCTGCGCGAGCTTGGCCCCAACTCGCTACTGGGCGACGAAACGCTGTTGACCTGGCTTGCCGAATTGGGGCTCTCCCGGTCGGGGCCCTCGCCTGAGATCGTCTTTGCCAACGCGGTTAGTAAAGCCCGGTTTATTTACCGGGATGGCGCCTATCGCGAGCTACCCGGCACCCCGCCCGCGCTCCTCTTCGGCACCTTCTTTAGCCTGAAAACCAAGTGGGCTGTCTTCCGTGAGTTGAGCAACAAAACCCGTTCGCCGGAGGGCGAAACCCTGGGTCAGTTCTTCCGCCGCCGCTTTTCGCCGGAAATCGTCGACTACGCACTGGGCCCGTTTGTGGCGGGCATCTACGCCGGTGACCCTGAGCGCCTGCTGGTATCAGAGACGTTTCCGGTGCTGCTGGAGTACGAACGCGACTATGGATCAGTGCTGCGGGGGCTCATTAAAAATCAGGGCAAAACGGCCCGCCGACAGTCGTTCAGTTTTCGTGATGGCATGCAGATGCTCCCCAACGCGCTCGCCGCAAAACTGACCAATGCCCAGTTCAACTGCCCGGTCGAGCGCCTCGAACGCACCCAGGCGGGCTGGACAGTACACACACCGGCGGGTCCGCAAACCGTCGATCAGTTAGTTGTGGCCACCACTGCCGAAGCCGCCGCCCGCCTGCTGACAGCGCACGTACCCACCTTTGCCGACGCCCTTCGCCAGATTGCCTACCCGCCCATGGTAGCCGTTCATACGGTATACAAACGCGCCGATGTGGCCCACCCGCTCAATGGCTTTGGCGGGCTGAATCCAGTGGTCGAGGGTCGGTTTGCGGCGGGGCATATCTGGAGTAGTTCGATTTTCCCCTCTCGTTGCCCCGCCGACGAAGTGCTGTTTACAACCTTTGTGGGAGGCCAGCAAAACGCCGGTAACGCCCAACTGCCAGAAACCGACATTCGGGCAAGGGTGCATCAGGAACTGGTTGATTCATTCGGCGTGACGGCGACAACGCCCGTTTGGCAACAGTCGATTGCGTGGCCGAAAGCCATTCCCCAGTACGACCGTACCCTACAGGCAGTTAAACAACTGGTGCCTGCCCTGGAAGCCGACCACCTGTTCATCTGCGCCAACTGGTATGGCGGTGTCTCTCTTTCCGACTGCATTGGCAAAGCAAGGGCGCTAGGGCAGCGCCTGTGAGTAATTCAGCAGGGCCTCCGGTTACGATTGTCGGCCGCGAATTGGGGCCACACCCGATCTGTCTAACTGGTAGCTGATTAATGCCGGCATACCCATGCCGGTGTTCCTTTACTAACTTTTCAGTGCGTTGATTCGGGAAATCGACTCTGCGGGCAGAAGTCGGCAGAGTTAGGGTCGGGACTACCCGGTTTCAATCATTTATTTCATGGAACCTTAATAATCCGCTATATTCGTCCCATCATGGGGATTTAACGATCCCCAATGGTGTGGATAGAATTGGAAAGCAGACTGACCTTGTTGGTCTGCTTTTTTGTCATCCTGCTTTTTGTCGCCCTGGTTGCCTACAGGCTACCCACCTTCGACAAACCCAGCGAAAAACCGGTATTATTCGTATACAGTCCACCCCGATCAACGGCGGCCGACGCATTGAGCAGCACCCCTGTTTTAGTTAAGCGCATAGCCATTGTTCCGATCGCTGCCTGTTGCGAGATCAAGGTGGAGAACGGCTCCTGGTAGCTCCCTGCGTTTTGGCTATACGATGCCTTTAGGGAAAAGGTTAGCCCGTCGATGACCTGCCCCGACACGCCTACGTGGTACACATGAATCCGGTTGTTATTGAAGTAGGTATACTGGGGCAAATCGCTCCTTAAATCGGCTTGCGGGGCAATGAAGGGGGTACCGATCGTTCGCCCATTGTATGACCACCCATCCCGATACTGCCCATGATTGAAATAGTTGTCGCGGCCTCGCAGCAGTTCGTTGCCTTCCACAAAATTGGATCCCCCCTGGCTAAAGGTATTCAGGTATTCCAGTGTTACTTCATTCAGGCGAAATCGGCGGGTCGGCTTGGTTTTCGTATTTCGGATGCGCAGCCCGTTGAGCCCATCGGCAATGTTGGTTAGGTAATACAGCGACCCATCTTCGTAAATATTCTGGCGATAGAGCAACAGAGAGATTTTCTTCAGGCTGAGTTCAACCCCCAGGTCAACCGTGCCCAGGTGATTACCAATCCGGTTGCCCCGGTCAAAATCACTGTACTTGGTCGAGTCCAGGTCGGTCTGTTCATTCAGACTGGCCCCTCTTACCACCCACCAATAATCCCGCAATGAGGAAGGAAACTGGTCACCATGTATAAAGGGAGCAGGCAGGCGAACTGTTCGCCCCGCCCACTGCACCTGGTGGTTGAAACCGCCATAAAATTTGAACCGGGAAGCAGGCTTGCCAAGGCGGACGTAAATCGACTTCTGATGAAGCTGCGAACCCGTTACGAAGCCATTGTTGAACCATCCCTGCGAAAACGTACCTTTCACAGAGATGGTGCTGTTGGTGGGCCAATAATCGGGAATGGCCACCTGTAACTTAATCATGGGCAGGGCATTGCCCGACCAGATATACGAACCGCTACTTAAAGGCGAACCACCGCCCAGCCCGAATACCTCGCGCCGCCGCCCGGCGTAGAGCTCAACCATAGCCCGTTTCACCTTTACATAGGCCTCCGGAATGATAAGCTGGCTGACGGTTCCCGTGTTGGCAACGGCCTCAACACCCCAGCCCCAGTCTAGTTTATGCACACGCTGCCAGAGACTGTCGGCAGCCGTTTTGGGAGCGGGCCGGTAGTCTCGACGCCAGGCCGAGCGCAGACTTAAAATCTGCTCGCCACGAGGCACAATGCCGTATTGGTTAGCCCGCATCCAGAAAGGAATTTCGCCATTAGTAGCTACCAGACCCTGGACTTCCTGTTTGTAGTGGATGGGTTTGGTGGTCTGGCCGTGGGCAATTTGAGTAACCAGCACACTCAGTAGGCAGGCTGGTAAGAACAAGTGGTTCATGCAGTAAGTGAATGCACTTTTATCGCCTTGGCTATCTCTGATTAGTACACCTTTACTAATCCACACAATTCATCTGCACCTGCCTCGGCGTAATGTATGTAATAATGAAAGCTATTTGCAACTAGCCTCCCGGTTACGCGTATTGTTACTAAGTCAACTAGGAAAAGTCCTCAAAAAGTTTAGTACATGGGCTGTTGACTAGTAAATATACAGACTATTGGCAAATAAGTTTTTATGTAGTTGTCGCCCGTTTACACTGAGCAGAAGTCAACGCCTGTCTCATCCTTACGTCTGTAGTAGCAAGCGGCCCGCCAATCAGCAGGTAAATCCCCAGGCTGCTCATGTTTCGAGAACATCAACGCCAACGGCCGCTCTCGCCTTTCTGCTGGCATTGAAGGCCATAGACTGGTCAATGAGCTACTTTATTGCCTTATCGACCCGGTTTTCCGGCCTGCCCGGCTCTTTAGTTGCCATAGCCTCCAACGCCGGTTAGTCACGTTGGCAGAGAAGAACGATGCGCCCAGGCCCTACCCACTACAGGGTGATATTTTCACGTTATTTAACGTCCTGAATGCATTAATTTTGGCCACCTGCCTGTTTTAGGAATAAACGCGTTCTCTGCCGTGACCGACCGTCTTGTTATCATACCCACCTTCAACGAAATCGAGAATATCGAGGCCATCATCCGGCGTGTGTTCTCCCTGCCAACGGCCTTCGACCTGCTCATCGTCGACGATGGCTCGCCTGATGGCACGGCTGGGGTGGTGAAGCAGTTACAGAACGAATTTCCCCTGCAATTACACCTGCTTGAGCGGCGGGGTAAGCTCGGCCTCGGTACGGCCTACATCGACGGCTTCAAGTGGGCGCTGGCGCGGGGCTACGAATACCTGTTCGAGATGGATGCCGACTTTTCGCACAACCCCGACGATCTGGTCCGCCTGTTCGATGCCTGCGCTACCGGCGAGGCAGGGCGGCCTCCCGCCGACGTGGCGGTTGGGTCGCGCTACATCAAGGGCGTGAACGTGGTCAACTGGCCCATCGGCCGGGTGCTGATGTCGTACGGGGCGGGCATTTACGTGCGGTTCATCACCGGCATGCCCATTATGGACCCCACGGCGGGCTTTGTCTGCTACCGCGCTCATGTGCTGGATATTCTGCTTCAGAACCCGATCAGGTTTGTGGGCTACGCCTTCCAGATCGAGATGAAATTCACCTGCTGGAAATACGGTTTCACCCTCACCGAAGTGCCCATCATCTTCACCGACCGCACCCGTGGCGAGTCGAAGATGTCGACCCATATATTCAAGGAGGCCATTCTGGGCGTGATTCAGATGAAGCTGAATAGCTTCTTCCGCCATTACATTCCCGTCAAAAACGTAACGGCCACCCCCATATCGGGAGAGGCCCTTGAAGCGGTCTAGTTAGGTTTTTTCTTCTTTGCCGTCGCTACCGGGGCATCACCCGTTTTCATCGTCATGGTCTGGGGGTTCCAGTGTACCACTTTTGGTATCGTACTGCTTCCTGAATTCCTCTTTAACCGGTTCGGTAAAGGTAAAGAAGCTATCATAATGGCGGGTACATCGCGGCCGTCTTTCCAGTAGGCCAGGTTACGCGACGAGAAAATGCGCGTTGGCCCCATCGAATTCGTGACGAAGTGAACGCCCGTGATGAGGTGAATGAACAGATCGCCCGCAACGCCGGTGCCGTAGTCTTTGTAATTCCGCCAGCAGAAAAAGCGCGTGGCATCGAATGGGCGTTTGGGCGCGTCACCGAGAAAGCGGTCCCAGTCGAGGGTAGTGGGCCCGTCAACTTACCCGATTTGCCTATTCATCCGGGTTATGACGCCTCACTACAGGTCGGTTAATCGATTTTAGCTTCCTTCGTCGCTATTTTCCCTCCGTTTACAGTAGAAATCCACGCAACCGAGCGTATCTTAATCAACAGTTTAGCTTTGTTTACAGCAGCCCGGCTCACCAGGGGGTACAGATTGGATGCTGACCGGTTAACAGGTAAATACAGTCAGGCGGTTAGCGGTAGCAGACCAACCTGCCCGTGCCCGTACATCCTGACTTTCTTTTGGTTTAAAACACGTCATTATCTGTTTAATGGAACCACGCTACCCGATTTTATCATGAAACAAACAGCTGCGTTTGTGTTGCTACTCTGGACCATCGCCGGTTTTGTCGGACAGGCGCTGGCGGGCTCCATCCTGATTCCGATGGATGAGCGTCAGACCGATCATCTGAAAGCCTACGGCATTGCCTACGCCGTGTTGAAAGATGAGCAGGAAGTAGACTGGCTGCTCAATTACCGGGGCGGCAGTTTCCTGATTAAACAGTCGGCCAAATTTGAGAATGAGTGCCGGGTGCGGGGCGTTTTTTTCGAGTCGCTGACCGACGCGGGCGCGGCTTCCATTAAACGGCAGATCGCCAACCCCGACCTGAACATGGACGTGGTGACGCTTCAGAAGGCGGCCAAGATCATTGTGTACTCGCCGGCGAAGGTTGGTCCCGCTGAGTTTGAAAATAACGATGCGGTGCTGCTGGCGCTGACCTACGCCGAAATCCCCTACGAGCTGGTGTATGACGAGGATGTGCTGAAGGGCGACCTGCCCAAATACGACTGGCTGCACCTGCACCACGAAGATTTTACGGGGCAGTTTGGCCGGAACCTGCACCGGATGTCGCTCGCCGACATTAAGGCGCAGGAAGACATTGCCAAGAAGTATGGTTTTCCTAAAGTGTCGCAAATGAAACTGGCCGTGGCCAAAGGCATCAAGGCGTTCTGCGCGGGTGGCGGCTATTTATTTGCCATGTGCTCAGCCGCCGAAACGCTCGATATTGCCCTGGCCGCTGAAGGCGTCGACATTGTGGGGGATGCCTATGATGGTGACGACGTTGACCCGGCGGCACAGACGAAACTGGATTTCAGCAAAACATTTGCCTTTCATAATTTCAGGCTTGAAGGCGACAACGGGGGCCGGGGTTTCTCAACCTTTTCAGATATTAATTCAGCCGCCGGACAGGGGTACGGCGGGGGTTCGTCGAGCGGCTATTTTCAGTTGTTCAATTTCTCGGCCAAATGGGATGTTATTCCGGCCATGCTGACGCAGAATCACGAAGCCATTATCAAAGAGTTTACCGGCCAGACAACCGCCTTTACGAAGCGGACGGTAAAAGCCAGCTCATTGGTCATGGGCGAGAGTACCACCTCTGACCGGTACCTCTACGGCGAAATGGGCCGGGGGCAATGGACGTTCTACGGCGGACATGACCCTGAGAATGTTCGGGGGGGCGGCGGGGGAAGCTGGCGCATGCCTACAGACCTTAACCTCCATACCCATTCGCCCGGCTACCGGCTCATTCTGAACAATGTGCTGTTCCCGTCTGCCCGGAAAAAGAAGCGCAAGACCTAGCGGAAAGCGACTAAAGGGTGTAACGGTCAATGGTGGATGTGTACCCACTGATTGAGACTTGGTTCTCAGTCGGTACACATCCACCATTGACCGTTACACCCTTTACTCAACGCCAAACAGCTAAATCTTCCGTCTGATAATGCACCGGTTGCGGTTGGGACTGATTTCATCATCTTTGTCTGTTGCTGAATTTGGCAACTCCTTTCCCTTCGCCATCCGTCATGGAATCTCTTTACATCCTGCTGCTACTGGTACTCTTTCTATACCTTAATCAGCAGTTTGTCCAAATCAAAAACAGCATTGCCGACCAACGCGACAGGCTGTTGCAACTCCAGAAGGACCTGTTGGGTAAAGACGCTGGCGTTCCCCAGCCTGTTTCATCCGTCAATCTGGCCCCGGAGGCGACCATCCGGCCCGCGTCGCCCCCTATTATTTCGCCAATGCCTCCGCTGACTCCAACGCCCATTTCGGAGCCGCCACGCCCGCAGCCCGAACGTATTCGGGATCTGGAGCCGGTGTTATCCATCCGCGAAGAACCAGACCCGGCAGCCAGACCAAACCTACTCGACGAGTCGCTGCTAGGGCAACCGGTTGCTGTACCACCCGTCGTGGTGGAAACCGGTCCATCGTGGTTTCGGCGGTTTCTGGATGAAAATCCCGATCTGGAGAAGTTTATCGGCGAAAACCTCATCAACAAAATTGGCATTGCCATTCTGGTGGCGGGCATCGGTTACTTCGTGCGGTATGCCATCGCCCAGGCGTGGATCGGCGAGATTGGTCGGGTGCTGATTGGCATGGTGGCGGGCGGCGGTTTGCTGGCCGTAGCGCACCGTATGCGGCAACGGTTTGCGGCGTTTAGCTCGGTGCTGGTAGCCGGTGGCCTGTCTGTGCTGTACTTCACCATCGCCATTGCCTTCTCCGACTACAGGCTATTCAGCCAAACGGCCGCTTTCCTGCTGATGGTCGCCATTACGGGTTTTGCCATAGCGCTGTCCATCGCCTACAACCGGGTCGAACTGGCCGTGATGTCGCTGATTGGTGGCTTTGCCACGCCGTTTATGGTCAGTACGGGCCAGAGCAATTACGTGGTGCTGCTCACTTACATCCTTATCCTCGATATGGGCATGCTGGTGTTATCGTCGGTCAAGAAATGGCCGCTGGTGCATTGGGTGTCCTACGCCTTCACCGTTTTGCTCTACGGAGCCTGGCTGTCGATTGAGGTGCTCGACACCGTTGCCATCCCGCCCTACGGGGGGGCGTTCCTCTTCGGAACGATATTTTACCTGCTCTTCGCCGCTATGAGCCTGTTCGACCGGCTTCGGTCCAGTAGCCGCTTCACCGCCCTCGACATTAGCTTATTTCTGAGCAACACCGCTCTCTATTACTCGGCCGGTATGGGCATACTGGCCCAGATAGACCCTGGCGACGGACCGGCGGGCTCCTGGCAGGGTCCGTTTACGCTGGCCCTGGCGGTGGTTAACTTCGGGTACGCGGCGCTGCTTCGGCGACGCAACCCTGCCGACGCAACGCCCGGCCGGTCCGCCGGTGCGGTGGATTCGCTGTTCTACCTGCTGATCGGTCTGGTGATCACCTTCGCCAGCCTGACTATTCCGGTGCAGCTCGACGGTAATTTTATTACCATGTTCTGGGCGCTGGAGGCCGTTCTGCTGCTATGGCTCAGCCAGCGGTCGGGCCTGCGGCTGGTGGCAACGGCTTCGGTGGTTGTGCTGGTGCTGATGGGCATCAGTCTGCTCATGGACTGGGCGACGCTGTATGACCCGGCCATTACACCCACCCTGGCGATCATTGGCAACAAAGCGTTTATTACCAGCTGTGGTTGCTGTAATTGGCCTGGGGGCCTACTATCGACTCTTACGCCAGCAGCAGGAGCCCGTCTCGCTCTACGTCGGCGAAATCCCGGTTATACCATATCAGCGGTTCATTGGGTACGTAGCGGTAATTGTAGGCTATCTGGCGGGCCTGCTGGAGTTGAACTATCAACTTACGGCAGCCTACGGCTACGACGCCAACCGCGTTATCATCCTGGGTACGTATAACCTGCTGGCCGCCCTGACGGGCCTGGCCGTGGCCCTGCGTTTCGCGTCGAGTCAGCGGCTATGGGGCGCCGTCGCGTTTAGCCTTTTCGTCCTGTTGATGTATCTGTTCAACGCGGGGCCCGCCGTACTCGACCTGCTCGATTCCTATTATCAGGGGCTGATTTCGAGTCGGGCGGCGTTTTTGTTCCAGTACGTAAACCTGCTGGCGGTGGCGGGTGTGCTGTGGCTTTTATTCCGGGCCAACAAACGGCTGGCACCAACTACCCCGGTGCTGGGCACCCTTTGGCCCTGGTTTATGGTGATCGTGGTTGTGTCGGTAAGCAGTATGGCCCTGTTTGCCAACGTGGTAGCGCTTACGTTCGCCCCTGTTGATAGAGCGCATACACCCGTTCAGCGGTCCATGATTCAGGTACGGTACGACGAACTGATCGAGCAGATCAGTAAGGTAGGTTTACCCATCGTGTGGGGCGTCTGCGCGTTTGCGTTCATGTATGTCGGGCTGGTGCGGCGTAACCGGACCTACCGGATCTTGTCGCTCGGTTTGTTCGGGCTGACCTTGCTGAAGCTCTTTATCTACGATATTCAGGGCATATCGGAAGGCGGCCGGATTCTGGCCTTCATCTCGCTGGGTGCCTTACTGCTGGTGATCTCGTTCATGTATCAGCGCATTAAACGGCTACTCGCGGCCGACGAAACCGCTACGGCCGTGTAGTATACGGTAGCCCCTACTATGAAAATACACCACCGCATCACCGGACTGTTCTTATGCCTCCTCCCCTACTGCACGCTGGCGCAATCTTGGCGCAATCCTTTCGGTATCAGGCACAGGTAGGGCCGGTCGTGCAGTCAGGCTATCACCGGATCGAGTTACCGCCCGATGTACTGGGCAGGCTACAGGATGGGCTGGCCGATCTTCGCCTCTACGACGGTCACAAGCGGGAAGTACCGTACCTGCTTACCCGACAAACGGGCGTTGACGCTACGGCCTTTGTGGCGTTTGGGGAAGTTCGGCGCACCGGCATACCCAATGTCAAGACAACGATTGTGGTGAAACGACCTGACAGGCAACCCATTCAGGCAATCGGTGTTGAGCTGAAGAACACAAACGTAGGCAAGAAGGCTGCGCTGAGCGGCAGCAACGATGGCAACACCTGGTATGCCATTGACGATGCGGTTTGGCTGGGCAGAAACAGTAACTCAGCCACTACCACAACCCGGCAAACCATCCCCTTTCCGCTCAGCGATTACCCATATTTTCAACTGACGGTGAACGACTCTACCTCGGCTCCGCTGAACATTCTACGCATTGGCAGCTACGGGCCACGGAGTGCTTTGGCCCGATACACGCCCATTCTGAACCTGCGGTTTACCCAACGCGACAGCAGCGACCGGTACACGTATGTGCTGCTGGATCGCCCCTCCCCCGCCCGCCTCGACCGGCTTACTATTCGCGTGGGCAGCCCGGCCCAGTTTCGGCGACAGGCGGCATTCGGGCATAATTTTACCGAGCAGATAGTCAGAAATCGCCGTAGCCGACCCATTCTCAGGCAGGCCTTCGATCCCCTTCTCCCGTTTACGCTTAGCTCGGTGGGCGATACGATCATTCAGTTACCGGGTATACTGACCGATAAACTCTGCCTGCGAATTGACAACGGCGATAACCCACCACTCCAAATCCGACGCATCGAAGCGGCCCAGATCACCACGTACCTGACCGCCAGCCTACAGGCTGACTCGACTTACCAGCTTCAGTTTGGCAATGGCAATACACCCACAGAAGCCCCCGTTTACGACCTGGCTTACTTTAAAAATAAATTGCCGGATACATTGCCCGCAGCTTCTGTGGGCCCCATACGGAGTGCGCAGGAAACAGGCCGCAGCGATATAATTAAACGCAACACCTACCTGGTTTGGGGAGCCACAATTGCGGTACTGCTCGTATTAGGAACGATGACCTACCGCCTTATGAAAGAAACGGCCACTCATTCCCGTACGTAATCAACGGGAATGAGTGGCCGTTTCTTTCCTGACTTGCTGGCGCCCCCGAAAGGCGCAGGGTGACAATCAGGCATTGCCACCTGTTAGCCAACACGCTGAATCAGCGATGGCCCCGCCACCTTGCCAGCCCCCTCGCTCCCCTACAAGGTCTTGACCGCCCGGATCGACAGCGCCGACGACTACGCTGTTAACTCAAACTTAGTTTAATCTCCCTGATCCGGTCATTGAACGGGATGGCGTGTACATCAAGATCGGGGACTTTAATCGCATCGAGCAGGTCCATCACGGCGGGGTGATGCTGAATGCGTTTGCCCGTTTCAATACTGATGTACTTCGACGTTACCCACAGCACATTCTTTAGTTGGGCCTTGCGGTCGTCGGTCATGTAGTATTCGGTGATCGTGGTGTCGCTATCAAAATACACGACCCGCGACATGATCCGTACCCACTCGCTCACCAACGCCGGCCGCACGTAAGCGATCTGATGCTGATAGACCACCCAGCTCGATTTGTATTCCCGAAACAACTGCGCCGGGGCAAAGTCATAGAGCTTGGCTACCTGATCTTCGCGGGCGTTGAAGTAGTAATCGAAATACTTGGCATTGTTGAGGTGCTGGAGCGGATCACAGTCCTGAAACCGGACAATCGTCCGCGATTCGGTTTCGACCGGGTACGTCCGGTTTGGGTCACGTATGAACATAGGGGTAACAAGTTTACTGGCGTAGCCCCCCGCCCTAAAGGGTGCCCGCTGGCGCATTCTGGCTCCGCGTTAGCTTATTTGTGCGCCAGCGGGCACCCTTTAGGGCGGGGGGCTACGCCAGTAAACTTACAATTACATTTTCTCTAAAATTCGCTCGATCGATACGTCATGGCCGATGCGGGCTTTCAACTCACTGATGGGCACCCGGATCTGCTCGGTGGTGTCGCGGTAACGGATCGTCACGGTGTCGTCTTCCAGCGTCTGGTAATCAACGGCGATACAGAAGGGCGTGCCGATCAGGTCCTGACGGGTATAGCGTTTGCCAATGGCGTCGCGCTCTTCCATAATGACGCGGAATTCTGATTTCAGCGCCTTCACGATCTGCGCCGCTTTTTCGGGCAGCCCGTCTTTCCGCACCAGCGGGAACACCGCCGCTTTGATTGGGGCCAGCGCCGGGTGCAGTTTCAGGTACGTCCGCTCTTTCTGCGTATCTCCCTCCCCCACCGTTTCTTTCGTAAAGGCGTTGCAGAAAGTGGCCAGAAACAGCCGGTCGGCACCAACCGACGTTTCAACCACATACGGAATGTAGTTACCGTAGGGCTTACCCGTGGCCGGGTCAACGTCATTATCGAAGTACTGCTGCTTCTTTTTGCTCAGTTCCTGATGCGCTTTCAGGTCAAAATCAGTGCGGGAGTGGATGCCTTCGATTTCGCGGAAACCAAACGGGAATTTGTACTCGATATCGACGGCGGCGTTGGCATAGTGCGCCAGTTTCTCGTGGTCGTGGAATTTCAGGCTGTCGGCGGGCAGGCCAATGGCCTGGTGGAACCGCATCCGGGTTTCTTTCCAGCTCGTGTACCACTCCATTTCGGTGCCGGGGCGCACGAAGTACTGCATCTCCATCTGCTCAAATTCCCGCATCCGGAAAATGAACTGCCGGGCCACGATCTCGTTCCGGAACGCCTTACCGATCTGGGCAATACCAAAGGGAACACGCATCCGGCCCGTTTTCTGCACGTTCAGGAAGTTCACAAAAATACCCTGCGCCGTTTCGGGGCGGAGGTAAATCGTGCTGGCATCTTCGGCTAATGACCCAACCTGCGTGGAGAACATCAGATTGAACTGACGCACTTCTGTCCAGTTCTGATTGCCCGACACGGGGTCTTTGATGCCTTCCGAGATGATGAGTTCCCGCACCCCATCGAGGTCGTTTTCGCCCAGCAGGCGGCCCATCCCCTTCAGCAGTGCCTGCGAACGGGCCTCGTCACCGGCGTTGGCGTACTCTTCGGCTTTGGCTTCCAGCAGCTGATCGGCGCGGTACCGCTTCTTCGAGTCGCGGTTATCGATCATCGGGTCGTTGAACGAGTCGATATGACCGGAGGCTTTCCAGGTCAGTGGGTGCATGAAAATAGCCGCGTCGATCCCCACCACCTCATCGTGCAGCTGGGTCATGGCCTTCCACCAAACGGCTTTGAGGTTATTTTTCAGTTCAACGCCGTTCTGACCGTAGTCGTACACAGCCTGGAGGCCATCGTAAATTTCCGACGATGGAAACACGAAGCCATATTCTTTCGCATGCGCGA
The DNA here is from genome assembly GCA_963750355.1 of uncultured Cytophagales bacterium. GTDB lineage: Bacteria > Bacteroidota > Bacteroidia > Cytophagales > Spirosomataceae > Fibrella. The sequence continues at coordinate 52,110 of CAVVQL010000002.1, forward strand.
TAATGTCCTGAAGCGAAGTAGCCGGAGCGGCCGGGGCCGATCCTTCGGCCGACGTATTGGTTGTCATAATGGCGCAAAAGTACGTACACCACCGAATTAGTCTACCTGCCCTTGACTTGAATTTATAGAACGACGTACCTTGCCACCCTTCTATTCAAACCGTAACCCCTTCATGTGGAACCAACTACGCGCTTTTATAGCCGATACCTTCGCCATTGGTCATAGCGAAGCCAAAGGGGTTTTAGCCTTACTCGTGCTGATTGGTCTATTCCTGACTTCGCCCCTGCTCTACTCGCTGTTTCGGCCCAAACCCGGCCCGAACACTACTGCCTCCGACCAGCGTAAGCTCGACAGCCTGCTGACGAAGATGAAGCTGGATGGGGCCGCTGATGATAAAGCCCGCTATGGTGACAAGCGCCAGTCGGACGGAGCGCGGCGGGGCGACGATGAACGGCGGATCTCCGAGCGGTATCAGGAAGTAAAGCCATTTCCCTTCGATCCGAACACGGTGAGTGTGGCAGGCTGGCAGCAACTGGGGCTTCCCCGCTGGATGGCCGAGCGCATCGACAACTACCGGCGTAAGGGCGGGCAGTTTCGCAAAAAAGAAGACCTGCTGAAGATCTACGACTTCCCACCCGACGCCTACGAAACGCTGGAACCGTATATTCAACTGCCCAGCGCCGCCGCAGGTCTTGCCAGGGGACCATCGGCCACGCCAAACCGGCCAGCCGTCGCGCCCGCCGGAACACCGCCCGGAGCACCGTCGGCCCCGGCCCGTGAGCGTTACGTGAAGCCGACCATTCTGCCATTCGACATCAATACGGCCGATACCACCCAACTCATTGCCCTTAAAGGCATCGGCAGTAAACTGGCGGCCCGCATTGTGCAGTACCGCGATGGACTGGGCGGTTTTTTGTCATCAGACCAGTACACCGAGATCTACGGGCTGGACTCGATCAATCTGGCCGAGCTAACGCTCTACGCGAAAGTGCAGTCAGCTGTGCGCAAAATACCGATCAACACGGCGTCGGCGGGTGATCTCGACCGGCTTCCGTACCTGTCGCGGCGGCAGGCAGAGGTGATCGTGAACTACCGGAATCAGCACGGTGCGTATGCCTCGGCTGAGTCACTAAAGGCGGTGAAGGTATTGAACGCCCAGACTATCGCGCAAATCACGCCTTACTTATCGTTCTGATCTACTGAGTTTCAACCCAGCGCAACGGTGGGTACACCGAGTTTCCCAGCCCTTATAAGCGAAAACCCCGCTTTGTGGGCGGGGCTTTCAATATCAAGTTACGGTACGCTTGGTTGGTTTGGTACTCTTCTTTTTGTTACAGGGCACTCTTCCTTTTAATCGTTACGGTAATTGGGCACTCTTGCTACGGTGAACTCGGAATCACTCAGAAAAAACGCATTACGGTCTTCTTGCGTGGCCAGAATGTTGGCAGGCCACTCGTCATGTACGCGCCAATTGGCTTGTTGGCTAAAAGCTGAAATTGCTTTTCAACGGTTTGTGTCGCAGTTGCCGACTGCTTTCCGTCATTACGATACAACTCATCGCCCAGGACAGACGATAACAAAACAAATTGATCTATGTTCATATAAAACGGTGTCACCCCGGTAGGTATTACAAATATCTGTAGCAACCACAGATTTTACAATACTTTGGCTGCGAACTTTACTTAAAATTTATACTGAGGTACTATGTATCCATTTGTTGCGCAAAGCGAGTCGATATTGCGTCTAACTACTTTATCTAGCAGACAAGTATGGTAGTTAAAAGTAACGGCCTCTGAGCCGTTTATTTTCGGGCGGCAACCACCTGTTGGGCCGCCCGCTGCGCCGGAAACAATGAGGTAAGCGCGGTTATTACTAACACGATAACCACAATCACGATCAGATCATTGGGGCGTACTTTCACCGGGTACGCATCCACAATGGCAGACGTAGTACCAAAGCCAACCAGGCCGTACCGCTCCTGCACGTAACACACGGCCAGCCCGGTTACCAGCCCAACTGCCGCACCCGTCAGTGAAATGATTGCCCCTTCGATCAGGAAAATACGGCGTATAAGTCCCGGCTGCGCCCCCATAGCCCCCATAATCCCGATATCGGCTTTCTTTTCGAGCACCAGCATCGACAGGGAAAAGAACGTATTGATACTCGCCACCAGAATAATGAAGGCCAGCGTAAGCGTAACAAAGAGCTTCTCGATGCGGATAGCCCTGAACAGATCGGGGTTCAGTTCGTCGCGGGTGCGCACCAGCAACTTGCTGCCTACGAGCTGTTGCATCGCCGCCTGCACGGCCAGTTCATCGGTGCCGGGTATCAGCTGAATCTCCAGACTGGCGTATTCGTCGGGGCCGTAGCCAAGCAGATCACGAGCCACCGGCAGGGGAACCAGCACCAGATCATCGTAATTGGTGGCTTCGATGAAAAACACGCCCGATACAGGCAATCGCTGCTGCCGGAAGGCATCGGGCGAGAGCGACGACAGGCGCCGGTTGCGGTCGGGGAAGAGCAGTTCGAGGGGCGTGAGGGGGTCTTCGGGTGTAATGGTCAGGTTGTTGCGAACGCCCTCGGCCACGATGGCGAAGTTGTAGCCGTTCCGGGTTAGTACCTGCCTGCCTTCCACCATGGCCGAGTCGAGCTGATGGCGCTGCATGTAGGTGCTGTCGACGCCTTTAACCCGCACGACCGTCTGGCTATCGCCATAGCGGGCCAGCGCGTTGTCGGTGGCTACGCCGGTCATCAGCTGCACACCGGGGGTTTGCCGGAGTTGCCGCAGCAGAGCGGGAACAACCTCAAATCGTTTGCCTTTACCGGGCAAAATGGTCAGGTCGGCCTCCACCGATTTAAAAATCTGCCGGTTCAGGTCTTCCATGCCGTTGAAAACCGACAAAACCACCACCAGGGCCATGGTACCCACGCCCACCCCCAGCATGGCCAACAGCGAGAGCCAGCTGATAAAGCTTCGTTTACGGCGCGAAAAGAAATACCGACGGGCAATGAAAGCGGGGAGATTCATGAGGGACCTGCGTGAATGAAAGGCGAAGATAGCATTTCGCTCACTCCCACTCCCAGGCATCGTCATTGATCAGTTCGGCAATGATCGCCGTCCAGCCGGTTTGGTGGCTGGCCCCGATTCCCTGCGCCGTGTCGCCGTGGAAGTATTCGTAGAAGAGCAACAGATCCGCGTTTTCGGGGCGTTGATAAAATGGACTGAACGGGCCGTGTACCGGCCGATGACCAGCCGAATCGGCTTCAAACGTAGATACGATCCGGTTGGCCAGTTCATCCGATACCTGCTCCAGATTGAGCCGGTTGCCCGAGCCGGTCGGGAATTCTACCGTCAGCGAATCGCCGTAGTACTGATGGTATTTTTTCAGTGATTTGATGAAGAGGTAGTTGATCGGCATCCAGACGGGGCCGCGCCAGTTTGAATTACCCCCGAACATGCCCGACTCCGAATCGCCCGGCACATAGCTGATCGTGTGCCGCTGCCCGTCGATCTGCACCGTGTAGGGATTGGCTTCGTGGAATTTAGATACGGCCCGAATACCACCCGGCGACAGGAACTCGGCTTCGTCGAGCAGTACGGTCAGCAGTTTCTCCAGCCGCTCTTTCGACACCAGCGACAGCAGCGTATCACCATCCGGGGTAATGCGCTGATCGGGCATGGGCAGGTTCAGCCCGGCCCGGTACGTCCGGAAGAAGCGAACCCGCTTCAGGAAATCGGATAGCGGTTCACTTTTCTGCCGCTTTACGATCGATACGGCAAACAGCACCGACATACCCACGATAGAGCGGACCCGCAGCACGCTGGGCGGCATACCGGGGGCGTAAATCTGGTCGTAATAAAAATGGTCGTCCTCATCCCACAGTGCTTCGTTGAGCGACTCGGAGATGAGCACAAACTGTTCGTAAAACTTCGTGGCTATATCCTCGAAAGAGGGGTCATGGAGGCTGATCTCCAGAGCAATGTCCATCATGTTCAGGGCATACATGGCCATCCAGGCGGTAGCGTCGGCCTGTTCGAGCAGCGTACCGGGCGGCAGGTTGCTCCGGTCAACAACCCCAATGTTATCGAGGCCCAGAAAACCGCCGTAAAACACGTTGTCTTCCTCAGGGTCAAGGCGGTTGGTCCACCAGGTGAAGTTGATGAGCAGCTTTTGAAAAACCCGTTTCAGGAACTGGACATCTTCATTTTTGTAAATGGCCCGTTCGAGCCGGTAGACCGACAGCGCCGCCCAGGCATGAACGGGCGGGTTTACATCCGAAAATTTCCATTCGTAGGCCGGTATCTGGCCGGTCGGGCTCATGTACCATTCGCGCATGAGCAGGATCAACTGGTTTTTGGCAAAGACCGGGTCCACCATCGCCAGCGGAATGGTATGAAAGGCCAGATCCCAGGCCGCATACCAGGGGTACTCCCACTTGTCGGGCATGCTCATCACGTCTTCGTTGTTGAGGTGCGTCCAGTTGTGGTTGCGCCCTTTCCACCGTTCGGCGGGGGGGGGTGGGCTCCCCGGATCGCCCCGCAGCCAGTGCGGAATATCGTACTGGTAATACTGCTTGGTCCAGAGTAAACCCGCCAACGCCTGCCGTTGAATCTGTTTCAGATCGTCGGTGGCCCCAACAGGCGCCAAGGGCGCGTAGAAGGCATCGGCATCGGCTTTCCGGTCGACGAATACCTGATCGAAAGCGGCACCGAACGGCTGGGTCTGAATCACCTTACACAGCCGCAGCGCAATGGTCCAGGTTTCGCCGGGTGCCACCTCTTTTTTATAAACCGGGGCGAATTTGGTGCCGGTCTCATTCTCCCGCAGTAAGTCGAAGAGGTAGTCGTTATGCCCGGCAATGGCTTCGTGAAACGCGTCTTTCACAAAAGGCGACCCATTTGGCTGGCCGAAGATCCGCTTCGTGTTGGTCTCATTTTCCGTCATCAGGCTGACCTCCGTCGGCTGATAATAGAGGTAATAGTTGCCGGCCCGGAAGTGCGACAGGAACACGTTGCCCCCCGTCGGCATGTCGGGGCGGCGGCTGATGGTGGGTTTCTGAAAATCAGGGTCAAACCCCCATCGGTTGCGGCACCAGAGCGTGGGCAACACGGTTAGCGGGGCGGCGTCTGGTCCGTGATTGGTGACCGAGATGCGAATGCAGCTATCGTCGGAATCCTTTTTGGCGTACTCGACCAGCACATCGAAGTAGCGCCCGTCTTCGAAAACCCCCGTTTGCAGCACCTCGAATTCGGGGTCGTTTCGGGTCCGTCGTTTATTTTCGTGTAGCAGCCATTCGTAGGGAAACGGGGCCTGCGGGTATTTATACAGGCCTTTCATGTACGAATGCGTGGGCGTGTTGTCGAGGTAGTAGTACAGTTCCTTTACATCTTCGCCATGGTTGCCTTCATTGTTGGTGAGGCCAAACAGCCGCTCTTTCAGAATAGCGTCTTTCCCGTTCCAGAGCGCCAGCCCGAAGCAGACGTTCATGCGCCGGTCGGCAATACCCATCAGGCCATCTTCGCCCCAGCGGTACACCCGGCTGCGGGCCTGGTCGTGGGTGAAGTAATTCCAGGCGTCGCCGTTGGCCGAGTAATCTTCCCGTACTGTTCCCCACTGACGATCGGCCAGGTAAGGCCCCCATTTTTCGAGCGGAACGGCCTTCTGGGCGTTTTCCTGAAGACGATCGAGTTCGGGGTTCGGGGGGGTGGGGTCGAATTCGGCAGGAATGGCTGGTGTACGGGGCATGGCCTGGGAGGGTTGTATAGCGTAAACCGACTGCATTGCAGGTTGTTAGCGAAACTAAGCCTTCTGCCACCGATCTAATCGGCAATTAATCTGTAGGAGATCAACATCAACTAGTTCCGACAGGCGAGCCGCCCCATAATTTATACAGTAAAATGAATTTTAGAATTTCCGGCAGCGGCACAGTACGATCAAAACCGCGTGTTCCAATGGTAAGATGCGTTGAAATACACTTTTCAATTATAGATTTGTGCGTAACTCTATTGCCCTGTTTATTTAAAGTTCGCACTGCCCGCTGGACCGACTCAACATTCTCACAGCTTTAGGAATTTGCCCTAAAGCTTAAGCAGGTACCCTATTATAAAACCTCCTAGCTATATCTTCAAATGTACAAAGTTATACAGCTATCGTGTAGTTTAACTGCCTGCCTCGTACCAAACCTGTTTTCTTATGGACAAGATCTAGCTCAAAAAACGCGCTTTGACGTAGAAGCGGGGAGTTATCTGTCAACTTCAGCGAGTAATCCGTTTTGGGTACGTTCTAATCAATATGGAGAGGTGCCCTTAGAATCTCAGGGATTTACTGTTAGACTGCAGGCTAAAAAAGAATACGAGCCTTGGGGGCAGGGGAAAAAAGGGAACGATAGATTCGCTTATGGATATGGTGCGCGGGCCGTTATGAATGCGGGTACTCACAACCAGTTCCTTTTATCTGAACTGTATGGTAAAGTGCGGTATGGCGCTTTTGAATTGTATGCCGGCCGACGAAAGGAGGTATTCGGTTTGTTTGATTCTACATTAAGTGCAGGCTCTTACATTTGGTCGGGCAATGCCCTGGCAATGCCTAAAATTCAACTGTCGATTCCCAATTTTACACCCATTCTAAAGAACGGCTTAGTAGCCGTAAAAGGTAATTATGCCCATGGCTGGTTTGGTACGGCAGATTCCATACAGAACTATTTTTTGCATCAGAAGAGCCTCTATGTCCGTATAGGTAAACCAGATTGGCGATTTAAGTTTATTGGAGGCTTTAATCACCAGGTGCAATGGGGAGGCACCCTTCGTTACCCTCGCTATGATACGGGGGTGAAAATAACTCGCTACGGCAGCGATCTTAAATCGTACTGGTACGTAATAACGGGCAAGTCGTTATACCCTCAGGGAGAAGAAAGCCCACAGGTTTTACCATTGCCTATAGTCGATGGGACAGCAACGGCAGAAGGCGGTAACCGTGTCGGTAATCATTTGGGTACGGTAGATATTGGGTTTGAGTACGAAGATGCCAGAAGCCAATGGCTCTTTTATCGACAGTCAATTTACGAGGATGGTTCACTTCGCTATTTAGTAAATATCTCTGATGGTCTGACTGGAATTTCAGTACGGACAAAGAACGTGACGAGTGGTATAGTACGCGTTGTGTTAGAATACCTTCAAACATCTAACCAGGGCGGAAGCATATCGAATTCCCGTACCACGGAGGTGTATCTTGGCGGTTACGATGATTACTTCAATAACGGCCGATACATAGATGGCTGGACGTACAAAGGCCAAACGATTGGTACTCCCTTTATAATGCCATTACGCTACACAACCAATCTGCCCCAAAATCTGGCGAATAATCCAAATCTAATCGTGAACAATCGGGTGAACGCTGTTAGTGTAGGGATAATGAGTCGGGTAAAAGGAGTTGATTTAACAACCCGCCTGTCGGTCAGCCGTAATCTGGGTAATTATAGCCTTCCGTTGAATACTAAGCAGTTATCGGTGCAGCAGCAGATTACCTTCCCCCTCCGGAATTACACCTTCACTACCATCGTTGCTTACGACAACGCGGGTGTTTTAAGACGAAACCTTGGTCTCCTTGCGCTGGTAAAACGACCTTTCTAAACATAACTTCCTTTTTCTATCACCGGGCTGCACTACACCATTTGCTGTTTCATGTGCTTATCTGTTCTGACTATAAAAGATCAGTCAGCAGACTTAAACCACACCCCGTTGGGCATCGTCTCCAGACTATGCCCTGGTGATTGCCGGTCCGAGACCGGCGTACTTCAATAACCAGCGTAGTGTACACTCCTACTGATAGTAAACAATTTAGCTTGTCGTTGCCCGCCGGTCAGAGACCGGCAATCGCCGGGACATAGTCTGGAGACGATGTACAACGGGGCCATATCGTAACCATAGCGGCGGACCGCTCGTACATCGTCCATCAGATCAGCCGCCCGTAGCGAAGCCTTCAAACACGGTCATGCCCCCGTCGATGAAGATGCTGGCACCGGTAATGTAGTCAGAATCGTCGGACGACAGGAAAACGGCGAGGTTTCCGATGTCTTCGGGCTGACCAATGCGATTATACGGAATCAGCGTCATGAGCGAACCGAGGGCCTGTGGTGTATTCCAGGCGCTGGTGTTGATGGGCGTTTGAATAGCCCCCGGACAAATGCTGTTCACCCGAATTTGCCGGTCGCCATACTCCTGCGCCAGCGATTGCATCAGCATCTTGATGGCTCCTTTCGACGAGGCGTAGTTGACATGCCCCGCCCAGGGAATCAGTTCATGCACCGAACTCATGCAAATGATTTTACCCGTCGCTTTTGATACGTCGGGGCGCGGACCACGGCGCAGAAACTCACGAATGGCCTCGCGGGCGCACAGAAACTGCCCCGTCAGGTTCACGTCGATCACCAGTTGCCAGTCGGCCAGGGTCATTTCATCAAACTTCGCGTCGCGCTGAAGGCCCGCATTATTGATGAGGATATCGACCGTTCCGAAGTGGTCGACGGCCTGCTTGAACATGGCCTGCACCTGTTCTTCCTTCGACACATCGGCCCGTATAGCCAGGGCCTCTACGCCGTAGCCTTTTAGCTCGTTAACGATAGCCTCCGCCGCCTCTGGCTTCGATACGTAGTTGACCACGACGTTGGCTCCCGCCTGCCCCAGCGACTTGGCTACTCCCGCACCGATGCCCGAATTACCTCCCGTCACCAGGGCAGTTTGGCCCGAAAGTTTTTTATCTCCCATACTCAGGTTGTCAGTTAACTGGTTGTATTCCCGCAGCAATTACTCGATTTCAACCCGGATAGTTATAACCGTTAGGTTGAATTAATGGCTTTATACAGGCAACAGGTAGTTTCCAGATTACCCAAACAACTAAAGATCATGGATGACAAACCAAACCCAGCGGCAGGAGAATCAACCATTGCCCAATCGACCGACGTGCGTGGCCCCGAGCCCGGCCATTTTCTGAAATCAATTGATACCGATACGGATGTTGACGCCAGCGACGTAGAGGACGAATCGGATGGCATGGAGAGACAGGACTTTTTAGGAACAACCAACCTGGAAAACAGGGAAGACTAACGGGTTGGCAGTAGGCGCAGCCCCCCGCCGAGATGTCGGACCACCTGAAGGGAGCCCGCTGGCGCACAAACACGCCTACAGCGGAGCTGATTATGCGCCAGCGGGCTCCCTTCAGGTGGACCGACATCTCGGCGGGGGGCTACGCCTACAACCTGCCTACTACCACCAACTCTCTATGCCTAACCGCCCGGCTATCAACATTCTGTGGTTCAAACGCGACCTGCGCCTGCGCGACCACGCGCCATTGCAGGCGGCGGTTGCTTCGGGCAGGCCGCTGCTGATGCTGTATTGCTTTGAACCGTCGGTGATGGCTGATCCGAATTATGACGAGCGCCATTGGCGGTTCGTGGCCGAATGCCTGGCCGATCTGAACCGGCAACTGGCCAGGGTGGTAAACCCTGCGGAAACAGCCCCGATACGCACCTACGAATGGCTTCCGTTCGAGTTTGATGATGAGCCTGCTGTTTCGGGCAACAATGCCCCGGAAAGAGGCCTGCCAAGAGTCTGGGTATTTCAGCGGGAGGTGCTCGACGTGCTCCGTTCGTTGCAGGAACAGGTGGCGATCGACACTATTTTTTCGCATGAAGAAACCGGCCTGAAAGTCACCTACGACCGCGACAAGGCCGTGGTCCTTTTCTGCCGCCAGCAAGGCATCACCTGGCAGGAATCGCAATGCAACGGGGTGATTCGCCGACTAAAGAACCGCGACACCTGGCCCGCCGACTGGCAACGCACGATGCGGGCCACGCAGCAGCATCCCGACCTGCCACGCTGGCTACCGGCCAACCTACCAGAAGACTGGTATGCGACGGAGCGCGGCCCGGAGGTACCCGCTGAGTGGCACGTATCCGATCCGTTGTTTCAGCCGGGCGGCGAGCAGAATGCGTACCGGTACATGGATAGTTTTCTGACCGAACGCATTACGCTGTATGCCAAATCGATCTCGAAGCCGCTCGAAAGTCGCCGGGGGTGCAGTCGGTTGTCGCCCTACATTGCCTGGGGTTGCCTAAGCATTAGGCAGGTGTTTCAGGCGCAGCTGGCCGCCGCAAAAAGTCCGATTCAACCGGGTCTGGGGCGTCAGTTCAGTGCGTTTGCCTCACGGCTGCGCTGGCATTGCCACTTTATTCAGAAATTCGAGAGTGAAGATCGCATTGAGTTCGAGAACGTGAACCGCGCTTTCGACGCGCTGGAAAAGAACGACAACCCAGCCCATTATGCCGCCTGGCACGATGGCCGGACGGGCTATCCGATGGTCGACGCCTGCATGCGCTGCCTTATCGCTACGGGCTACATCAACTTCCGGATGCGGGCCATGCTGATGTCGTTTCTGAGCCATCACTTACTGCAACACTGGAAAGAAGGCGCGCTGCACATGGCCCGGATCTATACCGACTTTGAGCCGGGCATTCACTACGCCCAGATTCAGATGCAGTCGGGCATGACGGGCACCAACACGGTCCGCATTTATAACCCGGTGAAACAATCGCAGGACCACGACCCGGACGGTGTTTTCATTAAACAGTGGATTCCCGAACTGGCTAACTGCCCCGTTGCCTATATTCACGAGCCGTGGACCATGCCGCCGCTGGAACAGGATATGGCCCATTTCCACGTGGGTATCGACTACCCCGCCCCCATCGTTGATAGTGCCCAGACCGGCCGCGAAGCGCGGGTGAAACTGCATCAGCCCCGCAAAACCGAGACGGGCAAAGCCGAACAGGAACGCATTCTGAAGCGGCACGCCATACCCCGTCCGGCAACAGAACGCACCAAAGCCCCCAAAAACTAGTTAACTCTCCGGATTGGTCTGCGCCAGCGATCGGGTTGCAGCAATCAGGAACCGTCAACGAAAACCAGATGAAAGACACGAATACAAACTTCTACATTGGCCTGTTTCTTTCGGCGCTTGTCGTGGCAAACGTTGCCCTCTGGCTCTATGTCTCCGTTGGTGGCGGCCTCTCGTTCGACAGTGCCAGACAGTCGTACCTGGCTCATTTCCCTGCTTTTCTGCAACATACAACCCTGTTAACGCTGCTGAATGTGGCCCTGGGCGCCGTGTCGCTCTACCTGTTACTTCGTGCCGGTGATGCCCTCAGCCACCTGGATAGCTTCATCCGCATACCCGTCGTCAGCGTAAACGTCGTGCTGATCGCCTGGAATATCTTCACGCTCATGTAGCGGAATACGCCCCAGACCGAACCAACACAAATTACCTTTTTGTAAACCTTTGCTTCATGGGGCGCTAGACCCTTTGATTGCTCCGGTCCTGCCTTATTTTTGGACTATGTACACCCGCAAACGCGTCTCCTTCCGCCATTTATGGTCGTTCACCTGGCGACCCATCCTGTTCTTCATTGTTTATTCCACGGCCATTGTCAGCCTCTATGTAGTAACAGGCTGGCAACTGCTGACGGTGCCTTTCGTGCCCATCGCCACCATTGGTACGGCCGTTGCCTTTTACGTGGGCTTTAAGAACAATTCGGCCTACGACCGCCTCTGGGAAGGGCGGCGCGTGTGGGGCAGCCTGACCAACGCCAGTCGCGCCTGGGCCATCATGACGGTCGACTACATCACGAACCTGAAGGCCAACAACCCACTGGAGACCAGCGAATTGAGCGAGCACCATCGCCTGCTTATCTACCGGCACCTGGCTTTTCTGAACGCCCTTCGTCTGCAACTACGCAGCAAGCACGTGTGGGAAGAACACCACGGCGCTGAGCTGACGATCATCGACCATATCGATGCGTTCCAGCAGAAGAAAATGGACTACGAGTTATGTCAGTTCCTGCCCAAAGAGGAGGTGAATGGCCTGTTGAGCAAAGCCAATGTAGCGGCGCAACTCATTCGCAACCAGTCGGCCCACCTGCGCGAATTACGGGCCCTGGGCTTATTATCTGACGTTTACCATAACGAACTGGAGCGGATGCTGGTTGAATTCTACAGCCAGCAGGGCGCAGCCGAGCGGCTCAAATCGTTTCCATTCCCCCGGCAGTACGCTTTCTTTAGTTTTGTTTTTGTGTGGCTGTTCATTCTATTGCTCCCCTTCGGTCTAATCACCGAGATGGCTAAAGTTGGCGGCTGGCATGTCTGGCTCACTATTCCGTTCTACACGCTGATTGCCTGGGTATTCAATACGATGGAGGTGGTGGGTGATACCAGTGAGAACCCGTTCGAGAACAGCATCAACGACGTGCCGATGTCGGCCATTTGCCGCAACATCGAGATCGACCTGCGCGAAGTGCTGGCCGAAACCGAGCTGCCACCCAAGCTTCAGGCCGTAGATAACATTTTGATGTAAGGCCAACCGATTACCAACCTGCCTGACACGTTACCAGCCCGGTAATTTACCGCCATGCATTCCGTTTACATGGCAAGATAGTCAACGAATGAAGCTTTACTCCCTACCCGTACCCCTGTTTGTTCTGCTGGTGACGAACTGTTTTCTCAACACGACCAGCCCCATTCGGTTGGCCACCATAGCGGCGAACCAGACCGACATGCAGCGGCTGATTGCTCCGGATTCGATACCAGACAGCGAATTCGCAGGCACCGGTTTACTCAAAGCTGTAGAAGATGACGGCTACCCGTTTGTAACCCTGACGATTGCCGTTCCGGCGAAAAAGACGACCGACCAGTTTACGCTCAATCTGGAAAAAATCACCACGCTAAAGCTGGCCACACTGATGGGGTTGATGGGCAAACCCATTTCGTTTCACTACACCACCGAGCAGGTCAACGACCTGCTCGATATAGAAGTTGGCGGCGCATTTCTGCTGGATGGCGATCCCGACGTACTGAAGAAGACCAGCAGCAAAGTGACGGGCCAACTCGGAGCCGACGAAATAACGACCGGCGACGTACCTGGGGTGTTGACAATTACGACACCCGATGGCGATGTTACCGAATTCCCGTTTTTTATCACCAGCGAACTGCTGGAAGTAAATGGTACCACGGTAACGGCCTTTTACGAGGAGCGGACCATCAACACCATTACGGAAATTACCGTACCTAAGTGAGGTAACCGCACCAAGAGGCAGTAGCTAAGTTAGTTGCCCGAAGCAGGCCGATTGCGCGTAGCTTTGTCTGATTAACCCATTTCCCGTGCATCAACGTCAACGAACCTGGCATCTCCTCCTTGCGCTCCTGCTCGTCGGCAACCTACCTGGGCTGGCGCAGCTTCGTTGCGCCGACCGGCTGCCGTTTATGCCCGTTACGCAGCCCAATCGGATCGAGTGGAGCAAATTTCCGGCGTTTACGCTACCCGCCGCCTTTACCCTTGTTTACGGGGGACCTCGCCTGACGGGTGATTTGAACGGCCCAGCTACCCACGGCTTTAACCGGCTGGTGCAACCCCTGCCCGGTGAAGGAACCGCCCGGCAGCAGCGGGCCTTAGAGTATTCGGGTTTTGCCTACGGCCTGAACCAGCCATGGGAAACGCTGGAAAGTCCGTGGGGGAACGATATGGCTCTGTACCGCGCCAGGTGGGACAGCTGGCTCCGCGACGCGTCGGGTGGCCAAATCAACGGAGCGGGGCAGTATATCCTTCCCGCCGATGTCTTGATGGTCGACATTGAGCGGCAACTGGATACCGATGCGGGTATTCTTCGGTTGAAACAGAACCCGGCTACGCCTGCTCAATACCGCGCCCTGTACTGACGCCGATTTCATCCGTACCTACAAAAATGACATGGTGGCCCTATACGCCTACGGACTGCGTTACCTGCGCGAGCGGGCCGACCTTTCGCAGGTACGCGTCAGTACCTATAGCGATGTCCCCGTTCGCAATACCTACCTGAACGTAGTGGCCAACACCTGGGCCGACTGGACCACCAACCCCACCCGCCTCAGTTACCTCAGCAAAGACGGTTCGGGAACCTCCGTGGGCGGCTATTTCTACGAGCAGCTCGACTTTCTGGCTCCGTCGGTTTATTATTATTACAATTATGACCCCATTCGGCCTAATCCGCTGGCGGGCGATTACCTGGCCTACACGCTCTTTCAGATTGAAGCGAACCGGGCCTGGAGCACCAAACCGGTGATTCCCTTCGTCTGGATGCGGTTTCATGACTGCTGCGGCAGCTACCCCGCCTTCATTCAGCCCCAGATGGCCGAGGCTACCGCCATCTTCCCTTTTTTTGCGGGCGCCAAAGGGCTGTGGCTTTGGGAGAACCTCAGCCTCGCAACAACGCGGCAGGATGTACACGCGGCCTACGAACACTTCATCCACGGCCTCTACCGGCTCTCGCAGTTCAATAGTCAGTTTCAGGGCGCTTATGAGCTGGTGGCCGACAAAACCGCCCGCGACCTGATGAACGATCGGCAACCCGTTTGGCGAGGCGTTTTCAGCGATAATAAATTGCTGGTGGCCGCCCACAACCCCTACGCCACCGACGACCAGCCAACAACCGTGGCTATCCGCTACAAGAACTGGCAGGGAAGCCTAACCCTGACCGGCCGCGAAGTGGCCCTGTGCCAGTATGATCTGAGCCTGCTCGCCACCGAATTACCCACCCTGCCCGACCTGCGCCTTTACCCCAACCCCACCCGCCAGCAGGTGACGGTCGAAACAAGCCAACGGGCCGACATCACCCTGCTCGACGCGCAGGGCCGACTAATCAACCAATTCGTAAACATTTCGGCCCCGCTCGTTATTGACGTAAGTACACTGCCCGCCGGTCTGTACCTGGTCCGAACCGGCGGCGTGAGTAAGCAATTGGTTATTTTTTAGTCGGCTTTGCCCCCCGCCGGAATGCCGGACCACCTAAAGGGGGCTTTGCTTACGCGAAGCTGCTCTAGCGTAAGCAAAGCCCCCTTTAGGTGGTCCGGCATTCCGGCGGGGGGCTATGCCGACTAAAAATTCTTACACTATGGCTACTGATATGTTTTATGGGGCTTCCCCAGCATTATTTAAACGTGCCGAGGAACTTCGTCAAACAATGACTCAGGCGGAATTAATACTTTGGGAACAGTTAAAAATGAATCGTCTGAAGGGGTATAGATTTAAAAGTCAACACCCAATCAATTTCTTCATCGCTGACTTTTACTGCCATAAAGCCCGATTAGTAGTTGAAGTAGACGGCAGTATTCATGACACGCTTGACCAGATAGAATATGATGCTAACCGAACTTATATCCTGGAAGAATTTGGCATTACTGTCATTCGATTCAGGAACGAGGAGGTTCTGAATTCAATCAATGATGTACTCAATAAAATAACCGGTCACTCGACCTAGCATCGGCTTTGCCCCCCCCTCCCTGAAGGGAGCCTGCTGGCGCACAAACACGCCTACAGCGAAGCTACTTATGCGCCAGCAGGCTCCCTTCAGGGAGGGGGGGCAAAGCCGATCCAACAGTAAACTTATTCCCATGAACCGCCTTAGCACCGAATCATCGCCTTACCTACTTCAGCACGCCCATAACCCCGTCGATTGGTATCCCTGGGGCGAGGAAGCCCTGCAGCGCGCCCGCGACGAAGACAAGCCCATTCTGGTCAGCATTGGCTATTCGGCCTGCCACTGGTGCCACGTGATGGAGCGCGAATCATTTGAGAACGAGGCCATTGCCCAGGCCATGAACGAGAAGTTTGTGTGCATCAAGGTGGATCGGGAAGAACGCCCCGATGTCGATGCCATCTACATGGAGGCCGTGCAGGCAATGGGCGTGCAGGGCGGCTGGCCGCTCAACGTGTTCCTGATGCCCGACGCCAAACCGTTCTACGGCCTCACCTATGCCCCACCCCAGAACTGGCACAACCTGCTGGGCGGTGTGCGGCAGGCCTTCGATGATAACCGCGCCCAGTTGGCCGACTCGGCAGACGGGTTCGCCAATCACCTGAACTCGTCGGAAACGGAGCGCTTTAACCTGACCAACGCCGAGCCGATTTACGCGCTGGAAACGGCGGAGACCATGTACCGCAAACTCGCCACCCGCTTCGACGCAGAAGACGGCGGGACCGGTAGAGCCCCCAAATTTCCGATGCCCTCGCTCTACAGTTTTCTGCTCCGCTACGCCGACCTCACCGGCGATTCGTCGGCGTATAACCAGTTGGTGCTGACACTCAACCGCATGGCGCTCGGCGGTATCTACGATCAGATCGGTGGTGGATTTGCCCGGTATTCAACGGACCGTCACTGGTTTGCGCCGCACTTTGAGAAGATGCTCTACGACAATGCGCAGTTACTCACGCTTTATGCCGAAGCCTATACCCTGACCGGCAACCGGCTTTATAAAGACACCGTTTACGGCACTATTCGCTTCATGGAGCGTGAACTGCTGGGCCCCGAAGGCGGCTTTTTCTCGGCGCTGGATGCCGACAGCGAAGGCGTGGAAGGCAAATTTTATACCTGGTCGGCCCAGGAGTTGCAGCAAATGCTGGGGCATGACTACGACTGGTTCGCGAAGCTGTACACCATTACGCCGGAGGGCAACTGGGACATCGGTCATGGCCACGGGAGAACCAATATTCTGCACCGCACGGAGACTAACCCCGCCTTCGCCGATCAACAGAACTGGACCGCCGCTGAACTGGACCAGAAACTCGCCGACGCGCATCAGAAGCTGATGGCCGCTCGTGACCAACGGATTCGGCCGGGTCTCGACGATAAGATTCTTTGTTCGTGGAATGGCCTCGCCCTGAAAGGCCTGGTTACGGCCTACCGCGTCTTTGGCGAGCCCGATTTTCTGTCGATGGCCCTGCGGCTGGCCTTTTTCATCAACCAGAAACTGACTAATCAGCGCAACGGCGGGCGACTCTGGCATACGTACAAAAAGCGCGAAGGCGAACCCGGTAGCGCCCGGCAAATTGGCTTCCTCGACGACTATGCCACCGTGATCGACGGCTACCTGGCGCTGTATCAGGCCACGTTTACCGAAAGCTGGCTCACCGAAGCCGACAAGCTGACCCAGTACGTGCTTAGCCATTTCGATGATGCGGGTACGTCAGAAGCACAGGCCGATGCCTTGTCTGAGCCGTTGTTTTTCTTCACCGATAAGTCGGGCGAGGCATTGATTGCGCGCCGAAAGGAACTGTTCGATAACGTGATTCCCGCGTCGAACTCGATCATGGCGCACAACCTTTACACGCTCAGTCTCCTGCTCGAACGCCCCGACTACGGGAAACGCGCCGACGCCATGCTTGGCCTCATTCAGCCGCTGATGGCCAATGAAGCCAGCTACCTCACCAACTGGGCCTCGCTTTACGCCATGCGGGTACGCCCCACGGCCGAAATCGCCCTCGTCGGCCCCGAGGCGATGATGTTCCGACAGGAGATAGACAGTCAGTTTTTCCCCAACAAAGTAGTGGCGGGCACCACCGGCAGCAGTTCGCTCCCCCTGCTCCAACAGCGCGGTACGATCAACGACCAGACCGCGATTTACGTCTGCTACAACCGCGCCTGCCAGCTCCCCGTCACCAGCGTAGAGGCCATGTGGAAGCTGGTGAAATAAGGCTCAGAAACAGCGGGTTGCTTAAATTTAGTTTACCTGATCTCCTATTTGTAACACTCGCACAAAGCTGTTTGGGCAGGCGGTGATGCAGATATGCGGCGAAGGAGGTCAGCTGTGAGTTCGCCGAAGAGAGGCGGCGGGCCCTTGCCGAGTAAAACTAGTGCTTGACAAGCGTTTTGACGAGCACTTTATCATCCACCTGGGTCTTGATCAGGTAGGTGCCACCCGGCAGGTCGGCCACCCGCAGCAGCAGGGTGTTGACCCCCTCATTGGCCAGGTGCTTCTCGGTCCGTTGCCGAACCCCCTTGCCATCGACCAGCTCAATGCTAACCGGGTTGGCCGACCGCAGCGAAAAGACTTGTAGATGCACCTCATCCTGGGCGGGGTTGGGGTACACCACAAACGGAACCGCCTCTTCAGTGGGCAGGGCATTCGCCCCGGCAATGAGCTGCAACTGCTTCATCACGTGGGGCAGGGTGGTGGGGCTGTGAAACTGCTCCTGCGGCCGGGCGGCGGCCACCGCCAGCTGACCGGAGCGGGAATAGAAGCTGCTGTTGACGTTGAGCGATAACTTGCGGCTGGCCAGCTTCACAAAGGGGTCTTCGTTGGTCAGCGCCTGCACCTGCTGGGGATCGCCCCCTTTACCCCTGAAGGTGAACAGGGCAATGGGTACGCCCTCCTGGAACTGACCGTATTTGGTTTCGGTGGGCGTTTTGCCAATGACGTAGTAGGCCGCGCTGGGGTCGGCTCCTGCCTGCTGGACGACGGGCTGGGTACCCAGCTGGCGGGGCTGCTTCTCCCAGTTGCCGGTTTTGTCCTGCACTTCGGTGATAACAAACTCGCGGGGGGCTTTCAGGGCCAGTTGGGCGGTGACCCCATACTCGTCGGTTTCGGGGTTGTTGGCATTGGGGGTGGCGTACTGGGGCACCACCCAGGCGGTGAAGCGTTGGGTGAGGGCATCATAGGTGACCATGTACTTCACCGTATGGGCAGAGAGCGACTGGGCAAGGGCTGGGCTTAGGCCCAGTGTGGTCAGTCCAAGCAATAAACAAATCATTAGTCGTTTCATGGCAGCTTTACTACTAGTTGAGCGTCAGTACTTTAATTAACCAGACTGGGGAATCGTTACTTCTTACTCTTGGTGATCACAAGTGGAATACAGATGGGCCTACAGCAGTCACCGTTGATGACCACCACCGGACAGCACCCCCCACTGGGGCACGAGTTGTTGCTCACCGTGAAGGTGTAGGTGCCCAGTTGCCCCGTCAGCAGCGTGTTGGTGGTAGCCCCCGTCAGCAGCTGCCCATCCCGAAACCATTGTATCCCCGTGAAACCAGCGGGTATGCTCAGCGTCACCTGATCGTCGGGGCATACCTTCACCGGCACCGATACACAGGCCGTGGCCATGTTGTTGCCCGGGTTAGGGTCGGGCTGATCCACCTGCGTCACCTGCGCCTGGTTGTAGGCTACCCCCTCGGCCGTCAGCCGCACACTCATCACCAGCGTCACGCTGCTGCCTGACGACAGGCTGCCGATGCTCCACTGCCCATTGGCCGTATTGTAGCTGCCCTGGCTGGGGGTGGCACTCACCAGCTGGGTACCCGCCGGGGCCGTGTCGGAGACCACCAGACCCGTGGCCGCATCGGGGCCCAGGTTGGTGGCTACCACCCGGAACTCGACCGTCTGGCCCAGGCCCACCGTCTGGCTGGTGGGCACACTGGCGGTCTTCTGCAACCGGATGTCGGCGGACAAAGTAGGGGGCTGGCAGTTGGCCGGCGGGCCGGTGATGTCGACAAACTGCTCCCGGGGCACCACATTGCCGCCCGCGCCCTGGCCCGAGCGGGAGTAGAAGCTGTTGGCTACATTGAGTGAGACCTGAGCGGCGGCCCCAATAAAGGGATCACCGGGGGGTAGGGGGATGATGGCCCCGAAGCAGCCCCCGCCCTGGAAGGTGAACAGGGGCACATCCACCCCATTCCTGAAGGAGCCGTAGTTGGTTTCGGTGGCACTCTTGCCAATGACGTAGTAGTTGAAGGCGGGGTTGAGCGTAGGCCAGCTCTGGCCGGGAACACCGGGACCCAGGCGCAGGGGGTTCTTCTCCCAGTTGCCGTTAACATCCTGGATATTGACGATGGTAAAGGAGGTGGGGACCTTGAGGGTGAACTGGGCGGTACCACCAAACTCAGTGGCGGCGGTGTTGTTGATGGGGGGTGTGGTGTTGGGCACGTTGTAGCGGGGCACCACCCAGGCGGTGTATCGGCTGGTGGCGGCATCGTAGGTGACCTTGTAGTTGACGGTGTTGGCCGACACCTGGCTCCAGCTCAGGTGGCTGACCAGTAGCAGACCGACCAGGGAAGAAAGGAATAAAAAGTGCCTCATCACGTTGCGGGTTAAATGTAAAGTTTATGCCCCGGCCAGCACCGTTGGCGGTGCTGGCCGGTAAGCGGTTTGCATGCATTAATTAAGGTAATTGTTCACGAATCTTAAAGAAGGGTACGACCAGCTGGTTGCCGGGGTGGTTCTTGATAACGTTCTGGTAGATGAACTCGACATCGTTGAGCGTGCCCTGAAAGATGACGTTACCATCCATATTGATGTCTCCATTGAAGTACCCCTTCCGAACCGTAAATGGCGTCACCAGGAAGCCCGGTGGGTTGACTACCTGCTGGTAGATCACGTTGACATCGTTGTTGGTGCCCTGGTAGATCACATAGTCGTGGGGAGCCACTGGCTCGTTGTCGTTGTAGGCATTGCCCGCCCACATGGCCACTCCCTGTTCGACGATTACCTGCGCCTGATCGATCGTCACCTGCGAGTAGCTGGTGGTTCCCGTGTAGGTGAAAGTAGGGGTCGACAGCTGCCGGAAGTCCACCGTAGCGGTGGTTGCACTCAGGGGAATGGTCGTCCGGGTCATCACACCCAGGTGATTGCGGTGGCGCATGGCCACGTAGTAGTTGCCTGCTATGGCCACGCTGAAGGTCAGCGACGAAACCCCATCGACGTCAACGACGTCGCCATCGCGTTGTATCAGAGCCGCCCGGCTGTCGACTACGGTAGCGGCACTCACTGCACTGCGCAGCTCCACAAACACCCAATCGACGATGGCATTTGCACCGGTGGTGGCGAACACCGCCGGGGTGGTGTTGGGGGTAGCCGTAATGGGTGACCAGCTGGCGTAGGGGCTGCTGAGGGGCAGCAGGCCCTGAGCCCGCAGGTCATCACGCATCAGCGTGTTAGGACTCGTCACCCCAATTAAAGGACCCTGTAGAAACGCTTTGGACTGTAGCGAAACAGGACCCTGCTGATTCTGGATGGTGATGGTAACCATGGTTGTGGCGCACCTGGTGGGGTCGGCCAGATCACAGATGGTGTAGGTGAAGCTGTCGACCCCCGTGAAGCCTGGCTTGGGAGTGTAGACCAGACAGCCGTTCAACCCAGCGGTGACGGTGCCATTGGCAGGCTGCCCGGCGGCAGGTGAGCTGACATTGGCCAGGGTGGCCTGGCTACCGGTCTTATCCTGGTCATTGGCCAGCACACAGATAGTAGTCGACTGGCCAACGCCGGTTGTCTGGCTGTCGGGCAGGGCCAGGGGTGCTTTGCTATCGACGATGATAGTCACCGTGGTGCTGCTACACTTGCTCGGATCGGCCTTATCACAGATCTGATAGGTGGCCACATCCGTTCCGGTAAAGCCTGCATTCGGCGTGTAGCTCAACACACCAGTAGCGGGATCAACGCTGGCTATACCGTTGGTAAAGGCCATCAGGATGACGGGCACGGTAACATTGGTCAGCGAGGCCGGATTACCCAGCTTGTCCTTGTCGTTGGCCAGGATCGTCAACGAAGTCGGCGTGTTGAAGGCCGTGACCTTGAGGTCAGCAACGGCCGTTGGTGAAGCTGACTGCACGTTTACCGTAACGGTAGCACTACTACACCTAGTCGGATCACCCAGATCGCAGATGGTATAGCTGAAGCTGCTGATGCCCGTGAAGGCAGGTCCTGGGGTGTAGGTAACGGTGCCATTGGGGTTGACCGTGGCCGTGCCACTGGTGGGCTGCCCTACGGCAGGCAGCGTCACGTTTGTTAAACTGGCGGGGCTCCCTGTCTTATCGAGATCATTAGTGAGTACGGCAATGGTTACAGGCGTACCCAGGGCCGTAGTCTGGCTATCAGGCACAGCCACTGGGGCGCTTACTCCTGTTACGGAGATCGGCGTGGTGGTCGTACAGCCCAGTGGACTCGTCGAGGTGACATTGAAGAGGTTCACGCCTACGCCAATGCTCACCGACGTGGGTGTAGCTAATACGTTCCCTAAGCCCGGCACATTGCCGGTGCGGAATACATTAGTTAACCCAGCCAGGCCACTTAAGCTGGTCAGGTCCAGAACAGTACCGGCATTCAGTGTCAGACTGATGGGAGCGATTGATGGGGCCGTGACACCCGTCACGCTAATGGGCGTCACTATACTACAACCTGAGGGGCTGGTAGAAGTCACCGTAAAGAGGTTGACACCTACCCCAATGACCACCGACGCAGGGTTACCCAGCAGCGTACCCAAGCTAGTGCTGAAGACGTTGGTCAGACCCGCTAAGCCACTCAGGCACTAGTCAGGTCCAGCGTAGCCCCCACGCACAGCGACAGATTGATGGGATTGACTACCAATGCATTAACCCCCGTCACACTAATAGGCGTGGTGGTGGTACACCCTAGTGGACTCGTCGAGGTGACATTGAAGAGGTTCACGCCTGCTCCAATGCTCACTGAAGTAGGTGTACCTAGCAGCGTACCCAGGCTGGTGCTGAAGACGTTGGTCAGACCCGCTAAGCCACTCAGGCTAGTGAGGTCCAGCGTAGCCCCCACGCATAATGACAGGTTGATGGGATTGACTACCAATGTATTCACCCCCGTCACACTAATAGGCGTGGTGCTGGTACAACCCTAGCGGACTCGTCGAGGTGACATTGAAGAGGTTCACCCCTGTGCCAATGCTCACTGAAGTAGGTGTACCTCAGCAGCGTACCCAGGCTAGTGCTGAAGACGTTGGTCAGACCCGCTAAGCCACTCAGGCTAGTGAGGTCCAGCGTAGCCCCCACGCACAGCGAGAGGTTGATGGGATTGACGACCAGAGGTATTCCTACCCCCGTCACACTAATGGGCGTGGTGCTGGTGCAACCTAGTGGACTCGTCGAGGTGACATTGAAGAGGTTGACCCCCGTGCCAATGCTCACTGAAGTGGGTGTACCTAGCAGCGTACCCAGGCTGGTGCTGAAGACATTGGTCAGACCCGCTAAGCCACTCAGGCTAGTGAGGTCCAGCGTAGCCCCCACGCACAGCGACAGGTTGATGGGAGCGATCAGAGGTGCATCCTACCCCCGTCACACTAATGGGTGTGGTGCTGGTACACCCTAGCGGACTCGTCGAGGTGACGTTGAAGAGGTTCACGCCCGTGCCAATGCTCACTGAAGTAGGTGTACCCAGCAGCGTACCCAGGCTAGTGCTGAAGACATTGGTCAGACCCGCTAAGCCACTCAGACTAGTGAGGTCCAGCGTAGCCCCCACGCACAGCGACAGGTTGATGGGATGCGATCAGAGGTGCACCTACCCCCGTCACACTAATAGGCGTGGTGCTGGTACACCCTAGTGGACTCGTCGAGGTGACATTGAAGAGGTTGACCCCCGTGCCAATGCTCACTGAAGTGGGTGTACCTAAGAGCGTACCCAGGCTGGTGCTGAAGACATTGGTCAGACCCGCTAAGCCACTCAGAGCTGGTCAGGTCTAGCGTAGCCCCCACGCACAGCGAGAGGTTGATGGGAGCGATCAGAGGTGCCCCTACCCCCGTCACACTAATGGGCGTGGTGCTGGTACAACCTAGTGGACTCGTAGAGGTGACATTGAAGAGGTTGACCCCCGTGCCAATGCTCACTGAAGTGGGTGTACCCAGCAGCGTACCCAGGCTGGTGCTGAAGACGTTGGTCAGACCCGCTAAGCCACTCAGAGCTGGTCAGGTCTACTGTAGCCCCCACGCACAGCGAGAGGTTGATGGGATTGACTACCAATGTATTAACCCCCGTCACACTAATAGGCGTGGTGCTGGTACACCCTAGTGGACTCGTCGAGGTGACATTGAAGAGGTTCACCCCTGCGCCAATGCTCACTGAAGTGGGTGTACCCAGAGCGTACCCAGGCTAGTGCTGAAGACGTTGGTCAGACCCGCTAAGCCACTCAGGCTAGTGAGGTCCAGCGTAGCCCCCACGCACAGCGACAGGTTGATGGGGGCAATCAAGGTGCCCCTACCCCCGTCACACTAATAGGCGTGGTGCTGGTACACCCTAGTGGACTCGTCGAGGTGACATTGAAGAGGTTGACCCCTGTGCCAATGCTCACTGAAGTGGGTGTACCCAGCAGCGTACCCAGGCTAGTGCTGAAGACATTGGTCAGACCCGCTAAGCCACTCAGGCTAGTGAGGTCCAGCGTAGCCCCCACGCACAGCGACAGGTTGATGGGAGTGATCTACGAGATGCATCTACCCCCGTCACACTAATAGGCGTGGTGCTGGTACACCCTAGTGGACTCGTCGAGGTGACGTTGAAGAGGTTCACGCCTGTGCCAATGCTCACTGAAGTAGGTGTACCCAGCAGCGTACCCAGGCTAGTGCTGAAGACATTGGTCAGACCCGCTAAGCCACTCAGGCTAGTGCAGGTCTAGCGTAGCCCCCACGCACAGCGACAGGTTGATGGGATTGACTACCAATGCATCTAACCCCCGTCACACTAATGGGCGTGGTGCTGGTGCAACCTAGTGGACTCGTCGAGGTGACATTGAAGAGGTTGACCCCTGTGCCAATGCTCACTGAAGTGGGTGTACCTAAGAGCGTACCCAGGCTGGTGCTGAAGACGTTGGTCAGACCCGCTAAGCCACTCAGAGCTAGTGAGGTCCAGCGTAGCCCCCACGCACAGCGACAGGTTGATGGGAGCGATCAGAGGTGCCCCTACCCCCGTCACACTAATGGGCGTGGTGCTGGTACACCCTAGTGGACTCGTCGAGGTGACATTGAAGAGGTTGACCCCCGTGCCAATGCTCACTGAAGTGGGTGTACCCAGCAGCGTACCCAGGCTAGTGCTGAAGACATTGGTCAGACCCGCTAAGCCACTCAGGCTAGTGAGGTCTAGCGTAGCCCCCACGCACAGCGACAGGTTGATGGGAGCGACTACAGAGTGCCTCTACCCCCGTCACACTAATAGGTGTGGTGCTGGTACACCCTAGTGGACTCGTCGAGGTGACATTGAAGAGGTTCACCCCTGTGCCAATGCTCACTGAAGTGGGTGTACCCAGCAGCGTACCCAGGCTAGTGCTGAAGACATTGGTCAGACCCGCTAAGCCACTCAGACTGGTCAGGTCCAGCGTAGCCCCCACGCACAGCGAGAGGTTGATGGGATTGACTACCAATGTATTAACCCCCGTCACACTAATAGGCGTGGTGCTGGTACACCCTAGTGGACTCGTCGAGGTGACATTGAAGAGGTTCACCCCCGTGCCAATGCTCACTGAAGTAGGTGTACCTCAGCAGCGTACCCAGGCTGGTGCTGAAGACATTGGTCAGACCCGCTAAGCCACTCAGAGCTGGTGAGGTCCAGCGTAGCCCCCACGCACAGCGAGAGGTTGATGGGGGCGATCAGAGGTGCCCCTACCCCCGTCACACTAATGGGCGTGGTGCTGGTACACCCTAGTGGACTCGTCGAGGTGACATTGAAGAGGTTCACCCCTGCTCCAATGCTCACTGAAGTGGGTGTACCTAAGAGCGTACCCAGGCTGGTGCTGAAGACATTGGTCAGACCCGCTAAGCCACTCAGAGCTGGTGAGGTCCAGCGTAGCCCCCACGCACAGCGACAGGTTGATGGGATTGACTACCAATGCATCTAACCCCCGTCACACTAATAGGCGTGGTGGTGGTGCACCCTAGTGGACTCGTCGAGGTGACATTGAAGAGGTTCACCCCTGCTGCCAATGCTCACTGAAGTGGGTGTACCAAGAGCGTACCCAGGCTGGTGCTGAAGACGTTGGTCAGACCCGCTAAGCCACTCAGAGCTGGTGAGGTCCAGCGTAGCTCCCACGCACAGCGAGAGGTTGATGGGAGCGACTACCAGATGTATCCACCCCCGTCACACTAATGGGTGTGGTGCTGGTACACCCTAGTGGACTCGTCGAGGTGACATTGAAGAGGTTCACGCCTGTGCCAATGCTCACTGAAGTAGGTGTACCCAGCAGCGTACCCAGGCTAGTGCTGAAGACATTGGTCAGACCCGCTAAGCCACTCAGAGCTGGTGAGGTCTAGCGTAGCCCCCACGCACAGCGACAGGTTGATGGGATTGACTACCAATGTATCTCACCCCCGTCACACTAATAGGCGTGGTGCTGGTACACCCTAGTGGACTCGTCGAGGTGACATTGAAGAGGTTCACCCCTGCTCCAATGCTCACTGAAGTGGGTGTACCTAAGAGCGTACCCAGGCTGGTGCTGAAGACATTGGTCAGACCCGCTAAGCCACTCAGACTGGTCAGGTCTAGCTGTAGCCCCCACGCACAGCGACAGGTTGATGGGATTGACTACCAATGTATTAACCCCCGTCACACTAATAGGCGTGGTGCTGGTACACCCTAGTGGACTCGTCGAGGTGACATTGAAGAGGTTGACCCCTGTGCCAATGCTCACTGAAGTGGGTGTACCTAAGAGCGTACCCAGGCTGGTGCTGAAGACATTGGTCAGACCCGCTAAGCCACTCAGGCTAGTGAGGTCCAGCGTAGCCCCCACGCACAGCGAGAGGTTGATGGGATGCGATCAGAGGTGCATCCTACCCCCGTCACACTAATAGGCGTGGTGGTGGTACACCCTAGCGGACTCGTCGAGGTGACATTGAAGAGGTTCACGCCTGCTCCAATGCTCACTGAAGTAGGTGTACCCAGCAGCGTACCCAGGCTAGTGCTGAAGACATTGGTCAGACCCGCTAAGCCACTCAGGCTAGTGAGGTCTAGCGTAGCCCCCACGCACAGCGACAGGTTGATGGGATTGACTACCAATGTATCTAACCCCCGTCACACTAATGGGCGTGGTGCTGGTACACCCTAGTGGACTCGTCGAGGTGACATTGAAGAGGTTCACCCCTGTGCCAATGCTCACTGAAGTGGGTGTACCTAAGAGCGTACCCAGGCTGGTGCTGAAGACATTGGTCAGACCCGCTAAGCCACTCAGGCTAGTGAGGTCCAGCGTAGCCCCCACGCACAGCGACAGGTTGATGGGATTGACTACCAATGCATCCACCCCCGTCACACTAATGGGCGTGGTGCTGGTACACCCTAGCGGACTCGTCGAGGTGACATTGAAGAGGTTGACCCCCGTGCCAATGCTCACTGAAGTGGGTGTACCTAGCAGCGTACCCAGGCTAGTGCTGAAGACATTGGTCAGACCCGCTAAGCCACTCAGGCTAGTGAGGTCTAGCGTAGCCCCCACGCACAGCGACAGGTTGATGGGATTGACTACCAGAGGTGCATCTACCCCCGTCACACTAATAGGCGTGGTGCTGGTACACCCTAGTGGACTCGTCGAGGTGACATTGAAGAGGTTCACGCCCGTGCCAATGCTCACTGAAGTGGGTGTACCCAGCAGCGTACCCAGGCTAGTGCTGAAGACGTTGGTCAGACCCGCTAAGCCACTCAGAGCTGGTGAGGTCTAGCGTAGCCCCCACGCACAGCGAGAGGTTGATGGGATTGACTACCAATGCATCCACCCCCGTCACACTAATAGGCGTGGTGGTGGTACACCCTAGTGGACTCGTCGAGGTGACATTGAAGAGGTTGACCCCCGTGCCAATGCTCACTGAAGTAGGTGTACCCAGCAGCGTACCCAGGCTAGTGCTGAAGACATTGGTCAGACCCGCTAAGCCACTCAGGCTAGTGAGGTCCAGCGTAGCCCCCACGCACAGCGAGAGGTTGATGGGATTGACTACCAGAGGTGCATCCACCCCCGTCACACTAATAGGTGTGGTGCTGGTACAACCCTAGTGGACTCGTCGAGGTGACATTGAAGAGGTTCACCCCTGTGCCAATGCTCACTGAAGTGGGTGTACCTAAGAGCGTACCCAGGCTGGTGCTGAAGACATTGGTCAGACCCGCTAAGCCACTCAGGCTAGTGAGGTCCAGCGTAGCCCCCACGCACAGCGACAGGTTGATGGGAGCGATCA
This sequence comes from uncultured Cytophagales bacterium, assembly GCA_963750355.1. Taxonomy (GTDB): domain Bacteria; phylum Bacteroidota; class Bacteroidia; order Cytophagales; family Spirosomataceae; genus Fibrella. The sequence continues at coordinate 79,893 of CAVVQL010000002.1, forward strand.
GAGGTGCCCCTACCCCCGTCACACTAATGGGCGTGGTGCTGGTACAACCTAGTGGACTCGTCGAGGTGACATTGAAGAGGTTGACCCCCGTGCCAATGCTCACTGAAGTGGGTGTACCCAGCAGCGTACCCAGGCTGGTGCTGAAGACGTTGGTCAGACCCGCTAAGCCACTCAGGCTAGTGAGGTCTAGCGTAGCCCCCACGCACAGCGAGAGATTGATGGGATTGACTACCAATGCATCCACCCCCGTCACACTAATAGGCGTGGTGCTGGTACACCCTAGTGGACTCGTCGAGGTGACATTGAAGAGGTTCACCCCTGTGCCAATGCTCACTGAAGTAGGTGTACCAAGCAGCGTACCCAGGCTGGTGCTGAAGACATTGGTCAGACCCGCTAAGCCACTCAGGCCACTTAAGCTGGTCAGGTCCAGCGTAGCCCCCACGCACAGCGAGAGATTGATGGGATTGACTACCAATGTATTAACCCCCGTCACACTAATAGGCGTGGTGGTGGTACAACCTAGCGGACTCGTCGAGGTGACATTGAAGAGGTTGACCCCTGCTCCAATGCTCACTGAAGTGGGTGTACCTAAGAGCGTACCCAGGCTGGTGCTGAAGACGTTGGTCAGACCCGCTAAGCCACTCAGGCTAGTGAGGTCCAGCGTAGCCCCCACGCACAGTGACAGATTGATCGGATTGACTACCAATGCATCCACCCCCGTCACACTAATGGGCGTGGTGCTGGTGCACCCTAGCGGACTCGTCGAGGTGACGTTGAAGAGGTTCACGCCTGTGCCAATGCTCACTGAAGTAGGTGTACCCAGCAGCGTACCCAGGCTAGTGCTGAAGACGTTGGTCAGACCCGCTAAGCCACTCAGACTGGTCAGGTCTAAGCTAGCCCCCACGCAGAGGGAGAGGTTGATGGGGGCTACAACAGGGGGTTGATTAACGAGCACCGTTATAGGACAACTGGTCAGCGTGGTTACCCCTCCTAGTCCAAGAACATTTACCGATGCAATGTACGTGGTCGTCGCTGTAGGGCTGAATACAGGGGAAATAGTTGGGTTCAGTAGCTGACCAGTCAAGGGGTTCTGCGTACCGTAGGTTATTACACCACCCAGAGGAACACCAGCCAGACTCAGATTGACGCTCTCACCAACGCAGATTGCCGACGCCGATGCGGTTAGTGTAAGTATAGATGTTGGGCTGGCCGTGACAGAAACGACATTGGTCGTGATGCAGCCTAAATCGCCGGTTACCGTTATTGTAAAATTATTGACGCCCGTGTTGAGATTGGTCGCAATAGCCGTGTTCGTGGTACCTCCCGCTACATTAACACCAGCAGGAGCCGCCACCGAATAGGTGTAACTGCCCGCTGGGCTGACTTGAGTAGTCAATACAACAGGCTGCGTTTCGCATACTGCATTGCTACTGGCCGTTGTCGTTGCCGTATAGGAACAAATAAAACTACCAGCGTTCAACGCAACGTTGCGCTGGCCTGCCCCACGCGCAGTAACCGACAGAAGAGCGTTGCCTGACTTGGCAGGTTCATCACCATTGGTAGTTGATGGTCGGGCATCACCATAAGCAGATTTACTTAATTGTGTGATGCTTCTCTCGGCATCGGTACCCGTGTAGTTCCGGGAAGGAATCTCCAATCCGTAGGCCTGCACCAGGGCACCCGGCAGAAGCAATATGCCGCCTATTCCCAGCGATAGCACCCTAATTAATAAACGACACAATTGTTTCTGAACAGAACTCGACTCTCTTCCAGAATAGTGAAGTAAGGAGATGTTTCTCATGTGTAGTCGCTGAGTTGAACTTGCGACTGACCATACTCTAAAACTATGCCATCAAAAAGAGATCATATACTTTCGTAAGTAAATAAAATATATGTAAACACAATAACATAAAATGTACACAAAATATATCGAATCAAATATATCACTTCCGCCATTTTACATACTAATACCGTTAACTTTATGTTATTGCTACTATTAAAAGAGTAACACTAGTTAGGCATGATTATTGACAGAAGGGGTCAATTTTGCTACTTCATGTTACTCTAGTCATATCTATCTACATAAAAAACCTTAGCCAGCCTACTCTTGATTAACTGCTTTTCATCATGATGCACTTAACACTCTGTTTACCGATCCCCAAGGAAAGCTAACTACTGCACTACTTGATCAGCCTCCTGGTAACGACCTCGTAGCGGCAAATGGCTTAGCCAAAGGTGCGGTAAAGGGCTAAGGAAAATGCTCAGATCCGGCAACGCTTAAAGCAGGGTAATTGTGCTGCTCTTGCCCCATACATACAGAAAGCCGCCGGTTCAATGAACCAGCGGCTTTCTGTATAGGCGTGTACGTTGCTATCAGGCAGGCAGATCAGGCTTTTTGCCAAGCGCATCGTCGATGGCCTGCTCGGCGTTCGGGAAATTGGCTTTTAGCATCTCGGCCAGCTGGCTTTTCAGTTTATCGAAATACTCAGGCGCATGATCAATCGCCCCTTCGGCTTCCGTTTTCAGTTGGGTGCCTTTCTCTTTCAGATCGGCCATCATTTTCTCGCCATCTTCCGTTTTGAGGTATTTGTTGAGGGCGACTCCGGCGGCGGCACCTAAAATAAAGGTGGCCAGATCTTTTGCATTGACTGCCATTGGTTTTACGTTGCTTAGTGAAGCACGAACGTACCGCTTTTTAATTAAAGAGTGAAAGAATCAATAAGCGAAAGAACAACGAAGCGCGGTTTTGCATCGCATGTCACTGTGCCGACAGACCGCTCATTCATTCTTTCCCGCTCTACCTTTGCTCTATGATACGTCGAATTTCTCTGGGGCTGCTTCTCGTAGTACTGGCCCTGGGCGTCTGGCAGCGCGATTTAGTAAGCTATGGCTACATGCAGGCCAGGGGTCAGCTGCACATCATGCTCAACACCCGCCCCGTGACCGAGGTACTGGCCGACCCCTCCTACCCCGACTCGTTAAAGGGTAAGATTCGGCTCATCCAGGAAATTAAACGGTTTGCCCAGGATTCGCTGGGCCTCAACCCATCGGATAACTTTACAACCTACCACGACCAGCAGGGTAAACCGCTGATGTGGGTACTGGTCGGGTCCGCTCGTTACGCGTTGAAATCGGTTGATTACGCTATTCCGCTGCTTGGCACATTCTCCTACAAGGGATTTTTCGATCGTGAGCGATTAGTATCGGCAGATAGTTTATTGCAACAGGAAGGCTACGATACCCGTATTAATGAAGTGGCCGCTTATTCGACCCTGGGATTCTTCAAAGACCCGATTCTGTCGAGCATGCTGAAACGCACCGAAGGCAGTCTGGCCGAACTGATCATTCACGAACTAACCCATGGAACGCTCTTTATCAAAGACCAACTCGAATACAATGAAAACCTGGCTGACTTTGTGGGTGAGTACGGTGCCGAGCGGTTCATGGCCCAAAAACACGGACGTGACTCTGCCCCTTACCGAAATTACCTGGCCACCAAAGCCTACTACGAACGCTTCGACGATCATATCCTGAGCGGTACAAAACAGCTGGATAGTGTCTACAGCGCCTTTAAACCATCAACGCCCGTTGCCGTCAAAGAAGCGGTGAAGTGGAAAACCATCGAAACGATCATGACCACGACTGATACTTTAACCGATGAACGAGTGAACCATTCGGGCAGAAGGAGGGTCTGGATGAAAACTGACCTACCTAACAATGCGTACTTTGTAGGGTTCCTAACCTATCGGAAGCAACAGAACCGGTTTAAAAAGGAGTTTGTTACTCAATTTAACGGCGATTTTGCGCGTTATTTAATACATCTGAAAAACACCTATTCGTCTTTGTAACGTACGGATTACCATGAAGAAAATTGGTATAACGCTGAGCATCCTGGTCCTTCTGACAACGGCTTTTACCGCCGCCAACACCTATCGCCGCGTTGTGAACACAAGCTTCGGACCAGGCGAACATATCGAATATAGGGTACATTACGGCATTATCAACGCCGCTGAGGCACGGGTCGATGTAGCTCCGTCGCTCTACTCGGTCAATGGCCGGCCCTGCTACCAGGTCAATGTATTTGGTCGTACCACCGGCGCGTTCGACCTCGTGACAAAAATTCGCGACACCTGGCGGTCGTATATCGACACGTCGGCCATTCTACCCCAGAAATTTTACACTAACATTCAGGAAAATAGCTACCGCAAAGAAGAGAACATGACCTTTAACCATGCCGCCAATACGGTGAAGGCTGAAGAGCGTACCGAGAAAGACCTGTTCAAGGTACCCGACAATGTTCACGATGTGGTCAGCAGCTATTATTTTCTCCGCACCATCGATTTCAACAAACTGGGTGTAGGCACGATCATTGAACTTCCCGCTTTCTACGATGATGTGGTGTACAACATGAAGGTGAAATACCGGGGGAAAGAGGTGGTCAAGACGAAATTCGGTAAAATTAACACCATCAAGCTGAGCCCGGTTCTGTCGTCGAACGGCTTCTTCAAAGGCGAGAATGCACTCCTGATGTGGGTATCGGACGATGTCAACAAAGTGCCCGTCAAGGTTGAAGTTGAGCTGTCGGTCGGCTCGCTCGATATGGACATCAAATCAATGTCCGGCCTGAAACAGCCACTCGCATTCAGGAAGGAGTAAGCCATTAGCTATTCTGGTCCAACGCCTACGGGTACCGTTGCTCACCTGGTCATCAAGCTCGCTGAGCAACGGTACCCGTAAGCGTTGTCCTATTCAGCACTTGCTTCGCCAGCCGTTCCAGCCAGGTTAGGCGGCTCCAGCTATACACGACGTAAGGTTGCGGTATAGCCCCAAAACTGGCATAAAAGGACACGACGCCCGGCTTCGCCGGACTTTCAAAGTCAAGCAGGATTGGCCTGGTCAACGGCCCGGCGATTGGTTCACTGCGTTTGGTCTGAATCAGCTCATCGATCAGAACAGACCGGGCATTCAGTCGCCGGCCTTCGGCATTGGCCGCGTTGAAGAGGTAAATAATCCGACCGTGCTGTTCAACAAACAAAGCTCCGGCCACCAGCCGACCGCCCGCCCTGGCGTATAGCAACGTACCCAGCCCCCGTTGCTGTATGGCCTTGAACAGGCCACGGCAGAGCGTATAGGCCCACGGCCCGACACCAATCTCACCCGCATGATTGTCCCGAAAAAGCGCTAGTAACGGCTCCACATCGGTCGATTCAACCCGTTGCCAGTCAGCTACCTTAGCCCTATCACGGGCCGCCCGCCGTAGATTCATCCGGCGGTCGGCGGTGTAATGCATTCGCTTGTTTTCAGGTGAGTCAGTTCCTGAAGAAGGCCCATTACTCAGAGTGAGCACATGTGTATACAGTCGTTGCTGATGTACCTGAGGGGGCAGGTCTGCCAGTGGCCCGTCGAGCAACAGATGCCATTTCGACGCGTGCCGATAGCGGGCATACACCGCCTGTAGAAACGGGACAGGGTCGGTCGGCTCTTCGGCAAAGAGAACCAGAAACTGGCAAAATAGCGGCTGATACACCACCCAGCGGCCCCAGCGGCGGCGCAACGGAATTGGCAGCACAGCCCTGTACCGACCGGCGGCGCGGGAAGCATCTTCCGGGTGGTCGGTCACGGCTACGAGTCCTTCCCATTTCCAGTCCGGCAGGTTTGTCACCGCGTCCAGGTACCAGGTATGGCCATACACCAACGCGTTATGCGCCTCAGACACGCAACGGTCCCAGGCAACAGCATCGATTTGGGGGCGGGTGAGGAAGCGGAGCAAAAGTTATCGTGAAAAAAGGCCAGACATGCCGCACAACGACCCAGCTTGCGGCGCGACAAACTTAGTCAGGAATGGGTCAACTGAGGGCTTGGCCTCCCCTGCATGCAGGCAGCCATCTGGTTGTGACCACTCTATCTATTGCCCTTGCCAATGTCGGGATTATCTTTGAGCGGCCGCTACTCCTGCTCCTCACAGCCCCCTTTTTATTGATTCAACCAAGCGCTTATTAGTTGCAGGACCCCGTCAAAAACCGGCTCACCGATGTGTCGGCAACGGCTATCGCCCGACCGATCGACATCAACACACGCCAGCTCCTGGGTGAACGGAACGCACCCAATCCGGCAAAGCCCAACGACTTTTATCAGTCGGGCATATTACACTTACCTCTTACGTTAGTTTAATCAAGGCGATAAATTTCCTTTATATTTTCTAATAGTTTGACGAAGTCAATCTGTAAATCGATTAGTTTTCCCGAATGCACGTCAAAAACCCAGCCGTGAATAGTAAGATTTCGATCACGCTGGGCTCTCTGCACTTCTGCCGTTTTGAGAATATTTATACATTGCTCTTCGACATTCAGTTCTACTAATTTTTTATAACGTTGCTCTTCGTTTTCGATAGCATTTAATTCATCCTTATGCGTTCGGTATACGTCACGAATATTTCTCAACCACGGATTTAGTATCCCCAAATCTTCTGATTTCATGGCAGCCTGAACGCCACCACAATAGTAATGGCCACAAACCACTATGTGATTTACCTTGAGGTGTAACACGGCATAATTAACAACTGACATTACACTCAGATCGGTATTTGGAACCATATTGGCAATGTTCCTAAGCACAAACACCTCACCGGGTGATACACCCATAAGTTCTTCAGCTGATACACGGCTATCTGAGCAACCTATATAGAGGATGTCTGGAGTTTGCCCCTTGGAGAGATTACTGAAGTAATCTGGTTCTACGCTTATCTTACTTTGAACCCAACTCTGATTATTTTTGAAAATTCGTGCAATATCCATTTTGTTCCTTTTGTGTTACTCTCTTTTCCACGTGCAATTATAGATTAAACCGAGATTAAAATCAATTGTTCTGGCGGTGTAAATTGTTTCATGAAATTGGTTTCGAGGAAGTCTTTCTGAAACTATTCCCTTAAACTGCACTTTAACTAATACACCAGCAATTCCCAGTCAACGTAAACAATAGGCCTATAGTCTTGAACAATAGGGAATTACATGGCAAAAAGGCGAACTGCGCCCCTACTTCGCCGCCTGATCAGCCAGGAGCGTTTTGAGGTCACTATCCCGCGGGTCCTACCAGGACAGTTTCTATGTTTCTATTCATATAGCACCACCATCGTAATTCACCAGGAGCAGTACGGGCTTGGTTGACGCCTTCGTATTTTGCAGGGCGGCGATTACAGTTTGTCCTTCTCCTTTACCCCCAACAGTAGCACTGCCTACTGCCTGTATACCACTACTTATGAAATCACTACCACTACTTGTAAGCCTTTTGTGTATCGTGCCGGGTGCGTCAGCGCAGGTCCTCAATAAAGTGTATTCCTTACTGATTACGAATGCCACTATTGTCGATATTGAGCATAATAGACTTATCGCTAATCAGACACTTGTGATTTCAGGCGACACAATCCTGGCGATTGGTGATACAGGAAAACTCAGTACGTACAAAGCTCGTCGTAATGTGAACGCAAGGGGCAAATACATCATACCCGGCTTATGGGACATGCATGTGCATTTTAGAGGAGGCGACACGTTAATTAATGAAAACAAAGCCCTCTTTCCTTTATTTCTTGCTCACGGCATAACGACCGTACGGGATTGTGGGGGCGATATAACCCCAGCCATACTAACGTGGCGCAGGCAACTGGAGGCAGGCTTATTAGCAAGCCCTAGAATTCTTACGTCAGGCCCAAAATTGGATGGTTTCAAGTCAACGTGGCCAGGCTCTTTAGAAGTAGAAACACCAGCCCAGATTAGGAAAGCCCTGGATTCGCTGCAAAAATTAAAGGTCGATTTTGTAAAAATTTACGACAGCACGATTTCTCGCGACGCCTACCTGGAAATTATCAGGCAGGCCGAAACGAGGGGCATGAAAACGACGGGACACATGCCCTATACCGTTAAACTTACAGAAGCGATCGAACAGGGCTTAGATGCCTCAGAACACTTGTATTATGTGTTTAAAGCCTGCTCAGCGAAAGAAGACAGTATAACCGGATTGATACAAAAGAGCCAGCAAACAGCTAAACCTATTGGGCTTTTTGCTGCCCTTCCTTTGTTGTATAATACGTTCGACAATGTGGTAGCCGAGAACTTATTTTCTCAACTGGCCAGAAAAAAGGTAGCCGTTATTCCGACATTGTTTGTTGCCAGGACGATAGCGGAGTTAAAACAGATGCAGCACACCCGCGACAGTTTGCTTTCCTACATTAATCCTAAAATTCAGGCTACTTATCAATCCAGAGTAAATAGCGCCAAAAGGCAGTCTGATGAAGCTACACAGTTTTTGAAGAAATTCAACACCAAATGCAATTCAATGATAGCCCCGATGTACAGGGCAGGCGTTCAACTCATTGCCGGGTCTGACTGTGGTGCCTTCAATTCGTTTGTTTATCCCGGCTCGTCTTTGCACGAAGAATTGAAACTACTAGTTGCCGCTGGCCTTACGCCTGCCCAGGCACTGGGTACGGCCACCATTAATGGCGCAAAATTTATGGGTCTTGATCAGTTCTATGGCACCATTCAGGCAGGCAAATCGTCGGACTTAGTAATACTGGATCGTAATCCGTTGGCCGACATAAGTGCGATTGGCCGCATTAACGCGATACATTCAAAAAGTAAATTTTATACAAAAAAAGACCTGGAAGACCTACTACTGACCATCAGGCGGTGAAAGACCAGATGAATAAGGCTACTTAAAATACGCCTTCAGCTTGGCAACCTGTTCTTTCGTTTCAGGATTCTCTTTCAGCAGGTCGTTGATGAGTTGAATGGCGTGAATGACCGTGCTGTGGTCGCGCCCCCCGAAGTGATAGCCAATCGATTTCAGCGACAGTTCGGTCAGCTCTTTGGCCAGGTACATCGCCACCTGCCGTGGATAGACGATCTCGCGTTTCCGGCTTTTCGACTTCATATCAGCGATAGTCGTGTTGTAGAAGTCGGCCACCAACTCCTGCACGGTGTCGATGTTGATCTCTTTTTCGTCGTTGACCACAATGTTGCGCAAGGTCGCTTTGGCCAGATCGAGGTCGATCTCGCGGCGATTCAGCGAGGCCTGCGCCATTAGGGATACCACCACGCCTTCGAGTTCGCGCACGTTGGTGTTGATGCTGTGGGCCAGGTATTCGATCACCCCATCGTCGATGTATACGCCTTCGGCCTGTAGCTTCTTCTGAATAATGGCGATCCGCGTTTCCAGATCAGGCGTTTGCAGATCGGTGGTCAGGCCCCACTTGAAGCGCGACAGCAGGCGATCTTCGAGGCCGTCGAGGGCGCGGGGCGACCGGTCGGAGGTCATGATGATCTGCTTACCCGACTGGTGCAGGTGGTTGAAGATGTGGAAGAAAATCTCCTGCGTTTTCTCTTTCTTCTGCAAAAACTGCACGTCATCGATCACCAGCACGTCCACCTGCATGTAGAACGAGGTGAAATCGCGGATACCGTCGGTGCGGATGGCGTTCAGAAACTGGTTCGTGAACTTCTCGGAGGTTACGTACAGGACAAACTTATCCTGGTTGTTATTCTTGATGAAGTTACCGATGGCCTGCACCAGATGGGTTTTCCCCAGCCCCACCCCACCGTAGATCATCAGCGGGTTGAACGACGTTACCCCCGGCCGCGACGCCACGGCAAAGCCGGCATTACGGGCCAGCCGGTTGCAGTCGCCTTCCACGTAGTTATCGAACGTGTAGGTTGGGTTGAGGTACGAATCGAGGGTGAGCGAATCGAGGTCTTTCAGCGCGAAGGGTGACCGCAGCACCGGGCTCACATTATCGGGCTTGGCCGACTGTGGGCTTTTGGTGGTGGGCATGCTCACGGCAATGGGCCGGTTCTGGGCATCGCCCTGATCCACCACGATGGAGTATTCCAGCTGCCCATCGCGCCCAATGGCGTAATCGAGGGCCTTTCTGAGGGCGTGGATGAAGTTTTCTTCCAGCCACTCGTAGAAAAACTCGCTCGGCACCTGAATGGTGAGCACCTTCCCGTGGAGCCGCAACGGAACAATGGGCTCAAACCAGGTTTTAAAACTTGGTTCAGGCACGATTTCCTGAATAACACGCAGACAATTGTTCCAGACAATTTGTACTTCGCGTTGCATGGATCCGGGTGGTACGGGGGTGATCACTGATTACAATTACGTAGAGCGGTGGTGGCGGTCTGCCAAAAGGGAGACAAAAGTAGCACAATTTACGAATTACGAACCGAGAAAAAACAGTGCGTACCTTTGGCTTATTCTCCTATTCCTTCACGCTTATGACGACTCCATTTTCGCCCTCTTTTCCGCCTGCTTCCTACGCTGACTGGCTGGCTCAGGTGCAAAAAGACCTGAAAGACAGTACGGTGTACGAAAGCCTGCGCTGGCATTCGCCCGAAGGCTTCACCGTTGAGCCTTACTCCACGGCCGAACACATGGGGTCGAATAGTGGTGCCGGTCAGGCGCTGCAAACTCAACAAAACGCCCAGAAATCGGCCCCCGGCTGGCTTAACGCCCCGGCGTATACGGCCTTACCGGGCGAAGAGAAAACCCTGAACGCGTCCCTGCGCGATGCCCTGACCAACGGAGCAGAGGCCCTCGTACTGACCCTACACGACGCCGTGTCGCTGGCCCGGCTGCTGGATGGGATCAAGTTGAGTAATACCCCTGTTTTTTTTCGGCTGGCTGCCAGTGTCGGGGCGTCAGAACTGTTGCAATTACTACGTCAGGTTGCGCCCTATCAGCTTCGCGGCGGTATGCTGCCCGTATCAGGTACGTTACCCCCGGCTGTGCTGGCCGACTTACTGGCGCAGAGCAGCGAGTCGCCCAACTTCCGCCCAATCGGTATCAGCAGTCACGAATCCCATACGGCCGGTGCCACCGCCACGCAGGAACTGGCCTTCACCCTGGCCCAACTGGCCCAAATGTATGGCCAGCTTACCGAGGCGGGCCTGACCGCTGAACAGCTTGTTCCAAAGACCATGCTGTCGGTATCGGTGGGCACCAGCTATTTCATGGAGATGGCCAAACTCCGGGCGTTGCGCGTGCTGATTGCCCGCTTGCTACCCACGTCGACAAGCCAGTCCGTTCTGGTACATGGCCAGACTTCCACGTTCTATGAAGCCACCGCAACCCCCTACACCAACCTGCTCAGGGCCACCACCGAGGCGATGGCGGCGGTAATCGGCGGTGCCGATGTGCTGACGGTGCGACCTTATGACGCAGTGCTTGGCACCACAACGGAGTTTAGCGAGCGCATTGCCCGCAACGTATCGACCCTACTGAAGGCCGAAAGCTACCTCGACAAAGTGGCCGACCCGGCAGCGGGCAGCTATTACATCGAAAACCTGACCTATCAGCTAGCCGAAGCTGCCTGGGCGTTATTCGAGCAAGTGCAGCAACTGGGCGGTTTTACAAAAGCACTGGAAACGGGCTTCATTCAACAGGAGGTAGACCAGGCCTATGAAGCCAAAGTCGAGGCCATCCGCAACGACCGGGTACTGGTTGGCGTCACGAAGTTCCGGCACGATGAAGAAGGCGATGCAAACGCTAAACCTATAAGGTCTGAAGGAGACCTTATAGGTTTGACAAACCGCCGCCTGGCCGATTCATTCGAGTAAGCGACAAGATTTACAACCGCATACCTGCGGATACATACACCGTACGGCCGTCGGCAGGCAGAATGCCGGGACCGGGGTAACCACCTGCCCGCCGGGTAAAATAGCGCTCGTCGGTGAGGTTGTTTACGCCGCCCTTGAAGACATACCGGTTGGCTACCGTCCAGCTTGCCGACAGGTCGAACACGCGGTACGCTGGAATCACGCCTATCTGACCATTGGCCGAGGCTATTTCGGTGTTGCCTGCATCGCTGTAGGCCTTACCCACCCGGTTCATCAGCGCGGTCAGTGTAGCGTTTTTTCGCGAATACGTCATCCCGAACCGACCGATAAACGTGGGCGCATGTTCTACATACCGGTCGCTGAGGTTGCTTTCAGTCACCTGCCCGTTGCTGACGCTGGTTGTGCGGAGGTCGCGGTAACGGGCATCGGTGAAGCCCAGCGAGGTGAACAGACTAAGGTGCCCAATGCGCGATTGCTCCGCAAAGGCAGCAATCGGGTCGAACTCGACGTACCCTTCTACACCCTGGCTCACGCTCCGCCCAATGTTGGTTCTGAACTGGTAGGGGCGGCCGGCACTGTTCAACAGCGTAAGCGTACCGATGCGGTTGTCGTAGTTGAGGAAGAAATAGCTGACATCGAAATTGAGGTAGTTCTGCACTTTGCCACGCACCCCGGCATCGATGGAATAGCCCCGCGCATCACGCAGGTTCTCATCGACCACAAAATCAGTTACAGCAGCCGGTGTCAGGTCAGAGAACAGCACTGGACGGTAAGCCTGCGAGGCATTACCGTAGAGCGCTACGGCCTCAGTTAGTTTATACTCGGTGCCAATGCCAGCCAGCAAAAACCGCCGGGTGCTCTGCTGAGCTATGCGGTTTTCGGAGCCATTGGCCGCCAGGCTGAATCGGCCGGCAACCGCATTGTCGAGTATTTCGAGCCGGACGCCGGGCGTTACGGTCCAGCGGGGAGACAGTCGGAACAGGTTCTCGGCAAAGGCAGCCACGTTTGTGACGCGCAGGCTGAGTTCACGGGGAAAAATAGCCGTTTGCAGGTCTAAATTATAGCCAGAACCGGTATCACCCCGCCCCTGTTGCTGGCGGTGAGTGTGGCCGTTGAAGTACTTCAGACCTGTTGCCAGCGTATGCACCTGACCCAGCCAGTTGTAGCGCGTCAGCAGACGAAGTTCGCTGCCCCAATTCCGGTATTCGTCACGATCGATCTGGCGATTTGCCAGCTGACCCGCCGCGTTGGGTACGTCCGGCGTAGTGATGGCCTGCGTAAATCCGATGCTGTTACGCTGCCCGATAAGCCCATGCACCGTGGCCGTGAGACGGGTTTGATCGGTGAACGCGTATTCGGCGGTCAGCGTCGGTACGGTCCAGGGTGTGCTGAACCAGTTACGGCTACGGCTGCTCTGGCGGGCGTTCTGCTGAAACTGGGTATCGGTCAATCCACCGGGCTGCTGGCTTTCGTTGTACAACTGCGACACCTCAACGCCCACTTTGAGGCGGTTAGAAACGGCGTAGGATATAGACGCGTAGCCATTGAAGATGCCATAACGGCTGTTTTCGCGCCAGCCATCAGCGCGACGGTAATGAACGTAGCTATTGTATTGCAGGCGTCCCACCGTGCCGCTCACGCGGTTATAGGTCGAGAAAAGCCCATAGCTCCCGCCCGTCTGCTGCGTTTCGAACCGGAACGGTTTATCCGTGGCGGCCGACTTCAGTACATAATTGAGCAATCCACCAAACTGCGGACCGTATTGCAGCGACGCACCACCCCGCACCAGTTCAATGCGTTCAACGGCCTCCATAGGTGGGTTGTAGTAGGCTTCGGGGTAGCCAAACGGGTCGGAACTGATATCCGTGCCGTTTTGCCGTACGTTGAACTCCCACGACCGGTTGGGGCTTAGCCCGCGCACCGATACACCCACCTGCATACCCGAGCCGTCGCTTTCCCACACCATCACGCCCGGCGTTTTACTAAATACCTGCCGACTGTTGTTGGTAACCAGGTTTGCGTCCAGCGCAGCCAGGTTGATCACATCCGTTTTTTTGCCGGCATAAATGGCCGTTTGACCCACTTCAGGTAGTATTTCACGCTCGTTCAGACCCTTTGCCGTAACGATCTTTACCTCGGCCAGTTGCTGCACATCCTCCTGAACCGTTACGGTCAACGTGGTGGTTTCGGTTCGGCGAATACTGACAGACTGGGTAAACAGCTGAATGCCCACACCCGACACCTCAACCACGTAACTGCCTTCGGGCAGGCCCCGAAACTGGAAATTGCCCTGCTCATCGGTGACCAGGCGGCGCACGGTACCCCGCAAACGTACCTGAACGCCACTGGCTCCTTCTCCGGAGCTATTAACAACCCTTCCCTGCAAATTGCCTGTTGCTACTGGGTTGCTGGCGAACGGTGCTGAGTTCCCCCGGCAGAAGCTGCCTTAGGTAAACGATCATCAGCGAACGTAGTATGAATCAGCAGAAAAGTAAGTACTAACGTAGAGGTAGTGCGTATCATCACTGTTTAGATTGATTTTAAACAGTGCAAAACTACAGATCGTCAGTTAATAATTCACCTTCTGTTTAGATTATTTCTAAATAAATAGGTTGAAGCGTCTGGCTATTCAAAACTGACGGCAACCTGCCATATTTACTTATATCACTTTTCTAAACCGTCAAAAGCTATGAAGCAATCCCTGCGTTCCCTAGTCTACAGCGCCTGCGCCGGGCTGCTGATAAGCGCCTGCCAATCGCCCGAACTACTTCAGGAACCAACCTCCGACGCACAGTCCCGCAAGGCCCCAACATTGAATGCCCTATCTGTTGGCATCTGCGACGCTCAACTCGACGAAGCTGCTTTAATCAATTCAGGATGGAAGAAAACCTTCGAGGATGATTTTCTTACGACATCCCTTGACCTCAGCAAGTGGACAAACTGGACAAGTGGGGCATACAACAACGAACTACAGTTGTATCAGGCGGCCAACCTGACACAGAGCAACGGCATATTGAACATTACGTCCAAGGCCGAAACCAAAACCGGGCCAGTGCAACCGGGGTCAACAACGCAGAAATCGTTTGCTTTTACGTCGGGACGGATCGAGAGCAAGACCAACGTGTCGGCTAACACAACCAACCCGAAAGTGCGTATTTGCTCACGCATCAAAATACCCAAGACCAACGGCATGTGGCCTGCATTCTGGTCGTATGGTGATCCGTGGCCAACCCAGGGCGAAATCGACATCATGGAAGCAAAAGGCAACCAACCCTTCAATTTTTCCACCAACTATTTCTACGGCCGCCAGGCAGGCGTGCCCCTGGGTGGTGACAATACGACGTACATTACCTCCAGCGTCAGTCTGGCCGATTGCTGGCATGTGTACGAGCTGATCTGGGAAAAGAATAGTCTCACATTCATGCTCGACGGACAGATAGTGAATACAAAGACAGGTGGCTACATTCCCAATTTGTTTGGCAAGCAGGAGCGCGTTACCCTTAATCTGGCTGTTGGTGGCGACTACCTGGGCAACCCTCCCGCCAGCACCATCGTGCCCGGCACCATGCTGGTCGACTGGGTAAAAGTGTTTGTCTCGAAGTAAGTTAGCCTCGCTCCGCTCTATTGGGTAGTTACCCGTAACTTCGTTGGCTCACTTTTCGTTTTGAGGTGGTGGTTCCTTTTTCATTTGTCAGGAAAAGGAACCACCACCTCATTTTCAGCTTATGCAACCGACCTTCATCCATACAACGACCACCACTTCGTCACCGGCTTCCGGGCAGGCCTTTACTACTTCAGAGGGTATTCGGCTGAAACCCCGCTTCACGGTGGCCGACCTACACACGCAACAGCTTGCTGGTTTACAGGCCGGTATTCCGCCTTACCTGCGGGGGCCCTACAGCAGCATGTATGTGCGGCAACCGTGGACCATTCGCCAGTATGCGGGCTTTTCAACGGCCGAAGCCTCAAACGCCTTCTACCGGCGCAATCTGGCGGGGGGACAAAAAGGGCTGTCGGTTGCTTTTGATCTGGCCACCCACCGGGGCTACGACTCCGACCATCCACGCGTGGTGGGCGACGTGGGCAAGGCGGGGGTTGCCATCGATTCGGTGGAGGACATGAAGATTCTGTTCGACCAGATCCCCCTCGATCAGATGTCGGTGTCGATGACCATGAACGGGGCCGTACTGCCCATTATGGCCTTTTACATTGTGGCGGCCGAAGAGCAGGGCGTGGCTCCGGAGAAACTGTCGGGCACCATTCAGAACGACATTCTGAAGGAGTTCATGGTGCGGAATACCTACATCTATCCGCCCGAACCTTCGATGCGGCTGATCGGCGATATTTTTGCCTATACCAGCCAGCACATGCCGAAGTTCAATTCGATCAGCATCAGCGGTTACCACATGCACGAAGCGGGTGCACCGGCCCACCTTGAGCTGGCTTACACCCTGGCCGACGGGCTGGAATACATTCGCACGGGGCTGGCGGCGGGCATGAGCATCGATCAGTTTGCACCCCGGCTGTCGTTCTTCTGGGGCATCGGCATGAACCACTTCATGGAGATCGCCAAGCTCCGGGCAGGTCGGCTGCTCTGGGCGTCGCTCGTGAACCAGTTTGGTCCGCAGAACGCTAAATCGCTGGCCCTGCGTACCCACTGCCAGACATCGGGCTACAGCCTCACCGAGCAGGACCCCTTCAACAACGTAGCCCGCACAGCCATTGAAGCCCTGGCGGCGGTGCTGGGTGGTACGCAGAGTTTGCATACCAACTCACTCGACGAAGCCATTGCCCTGCCCACCGATTTTTCGGCCCGCATTGCCCGCAACACGCAGTTATACCTGCAACACGAAACCGACATTACCCGCGCTATCGATCCGTGGGGCGGTTCGTATTACGTGGAGTACCTGACCAGCGAACTGGTCGAAAAAGCGAGGGCGTTGATCGAGGAAGTGGAGCAGCTCGGCGGCATGACAAAAGCCATCGAAACGGGTCTGCCGAAACTACGTATTGAAGAAGCCGCCGCCCGCAAGCAGGCCCGCATCGACGGCGGCAAGGACATCATCGTGGGCGTAAATCGCTACAAGCCCGCCACCGATACGGTGATCGAGTTACTCGACATCGATAACCAGGCCGTGCGCGAGTCGCAGCTGGCGCGGTTACGGCAGGTACGTGCCACCCGCGATACCGGAAAAGTAGAAAAAGCCCTGGCGGCATTGACCGAAGGGGCCGCAGACGGCAGAAACCTGCTGACCCTGGCTATCGACGCCGCCCGGCACCGGGCAACGCTGGGTGAGATTTCGGACGCCCTCGAAAAAGCGTTTGGCCGACATAAAGCCACCATCCGATCGGTATCGGGCGTGTATTCGGCGGAAGTGTCTGATGACGAAAACTTCCGGCAGGCGCGCGAGATGACCAATCAGTTTGCCGCTGAAGAAGGCCGCCGTCCCCGGATTCTGGTGGCCAAAATGGGGCAGGACGGACACGACCGCGGCGCTAAGATCATTGCCACCAGCTTTGCCGACCTGGGCTTCGACGTAGACATGGGGCCGCTGTTTCAAACCCCCGCCGAAGTGGCCCGGCAGGCCGCCGAGAACGATGTGCATATCGTGGGCGTATCGAGCCTGGCGGCGGGCCATAAAACGCTGGTGCCGCAGCTGATTCAGGAACTGAAAGCCATTGGCCGCGACGATATTATGGTCATTGCGGGGGGCGTTATTCCCGCCGGTGATTACCAGTTCCTCTACGACGCGGGGGTAAAAGGCATTTTTGGTCCCGGCACCATCATCTCCATCGCCGCCCAGAAGATTCTGGCCCAGTTGATGCAGTCCGACGCTTCTTCGGGCAGTTAACCGAAGGGATGGTGCCGGGCGGTCAACGCCTATTTATCCATTTCGAACACAGACAGGTACCAACCAAACCAGCCTGATTTAGCGGTGCTGTAGGGCCGCTAAATCAGGCTGGTTTAGGTGGCAATCGATAGATTGAAACTAGAGCAGTCTCATCCTTACACCACCAGTTTCATGCTGACAGGGTCCCAGTGCACGATCTTTTTACTTAGAAAGCTATCGTTACATGACAGGGCCGGTGCGGCTGCCCGGAAGCCGAATGTAGCGTCTTCTACAACGGGCTTGTTCATGCGGATCGCATCAAAGAAATTGGTAAAGTGGTCTAAATGGTCGCTGTAGCCATCAGGGGCTTTAAAAACAATATCTTCTTTCTTGGGCCTTCTCCGCTGGTCGGGCGTCCATTTGGCCTCATACTCCGCTTTCATTTCGTCCTGCATGCTTTTGGAGAACGTGAACACCGAATCATAGCCGCCAAAGCCGGGGGCTTCGGGCATAAGACTGTGTCTAACGGTAATGTTGTTACCAACCACATCAATGACCCCTTCCGAACCAACCAGCCGGATCACTTCCTGCCCGCCCGTGCCACTAATAAAGTTAACCTGTAAGGTCAGCTGAAACGCAGCGTGTTCCGGACTGTCGGGGTATTGCATCACGCCCGACATTACATCGGGTAGGTTACGGCCGTCTTTCCAGTAGCTGAATTGTCCGGTGCTGTAAATGCTTTTGGGGCCTTTCGAGTTGGTGATAAAGTGCGTGCCACTGAGCAGGTGAATAAATAAGTCGCCCGCTACGCCCGTACCTACTTCTTTAAAGGCCCGCCACCAGAAAAACTTTTTGCCATCATAGGGCATTTTGGTGCCCGTAACGGCAATAAACCGGTCCCAGTCGGTGGTCATGGCGTCAGCGTCTTTAGGAATCGTGTATTCCCAGGCACCAATCGAGCTTTGCCGGTCATACACGGCGTTTACCATGTTGAGCTTACCAATTTCACCGGCCGCCAGCAATTCTTTGGCTTTGGCATACCCAAGGCTACTGACCCGCTGACTGCCCACCTGCAACACTTTACCCGATTTTTTGGCGGCAGCTATCACCGGATAGCCCTGGCTGATTTTATACACCATCGGCTTTTCGCAATACACATGTTTGCCTTTCGCCAGCGCGTCGAGGGTGATGCGCGAGTGCCAGACATCATGCGTGGCAATAATCACCGCGTCGATGTCTTTACGGTCCAGAAGTTCTTTGTAGTTACGGGTGGTGTACAATTCGTTGCCAAATTTTTCTTTGGCGTTTTCCAACCGACCCGTATACAAATCGCAAATCCCGGCTAACTCAACCCCCGGCACTTTAAGGGCCGTAGCCAGGTCAAAATGCCCCTGCACCCCATACCCAATCACCCCCAGTCGGATGGTATCATTGGATGAGATCGGTTTTTCGTAACGAAGGATGCGTTCTTCGGCTTTTGCCTGAGCGGCCAGTGACGATAAAGGCGCAGCCGCTGCCACCAGGCTGGTTGCGCCAATTTGCTGCAAAAAATGCCTTCTTGAGGCCGAGGTATCTTTTTTCATATACTGTATAAGTCAGGGCAGGCGGCTATTTAACTATAGGTGTTGAAGCCGCCTTTTCCTGATTCGCCTTACCCGTTCAGGAAAAGGGGCTCAACTTACGCGGAGTCCCTTTCGTCTGGCCTGGGCAGAGCAACATAATCGCACTCCCTATAGCCACGAGTAGGGCGCGTTGTCGTCGATACAGACTGCTTCCTGGTAACCATCCTCATTCCAGAATGTGATAAACAAAAATACATACCTTGCCTGTATTCACCTTTTAAAGACCGACCACAATGAAGCGCTTACCGATCCTCTTATTCGTGTTTTTAGCGCCAAGAAAGATTGGCTATGGGTTTGAAGAGGAGATTCTGAAAAAAGTAAAATTACTTCCTCCCGTTAATCCAAGATATGAGGGTAGTTACACGCTTCCTGTGACCTTCGCTTTCATTGATCACACTAATGGCGGCAAAGCGATTAGTCCAACCGGCAAACTGCCGAATCAGTACTTTAAAGACCGAACCTTGTTGAATGAACTACTGGTTGTTGGCGGAAGAACCATCGGCCGGAAAGATAAGATGACGACCCAGAGTCAAGGTCAGGTGCTCACTATAGATCAGTGGTTGTGACGTTTAATGGGTTGATTTGTTGCCTGGCTCTTCGAGGGGCCTTTGGGGAGCCAGGCAACGAAGCCCGCTAATATGTTAATTTGAGGCTGGTTCTCATCAGAAAAGGAGTTGACGTGTTTGTTATTGACCTTACTCGTGCAACGCCTGAGCCTCGTTAAAAATGCGTTCCGGGCTGGTGTAGAGCGTAAACCGATCGCCTTTCAGGAAACCTACCAGCGTGATACCGGCCTCGCGGGCCAGGTCGACGGCGAGGCTCGAGGGGGCACCCAGCGCAATCAGCATGGGTACGCCCGCCATCCAGCATTTCTGCACCAGTTCAAAACCGATGCGGCCGCTGACCAGCACGGCCCGTTGTTGCAGGGGTACATGGCCATTCCAGAAGGCAATGCCCAGCAGCTTGTCGAGGGCATTATGGCGGCCAATATCTTCACGAACGGCCCCCAGCTGCCCATCGGGGCCAACGAAAGCGGCGGCATGTAGCCCGCCCGTATGGGCAAAGGCCTGTTGCCGGGTACGCAGCTGATCGGGCAGCGTCATTAACGTACCTGAATCGAGGTGGAACGTACCTGAAATCGGCATTGGGCACGACGTGCGGATAGCCTCGATGGATGTTTTGCCGCAGACACCGCAGTTCGAGGCCGTGATACCATGCCGGTCGAGTTTAGCCCAGTCCAGTACCAGGTCGGACTGGAGTTCAACACGAATCACGTTGCCCTTCTCGGCTTCCTCCCGCGAGCAATGGCGGGCCGACAGGATGTGCTCTCTGGAGTGAACGATGCCTTCCGTAAACAAAAAACCGAGGGCCAGCTCTACGTCGTGGCCGGGGGTGCGCATGGTTACCGCCAGGGGTCGCTGCTGTCGGTCATCGGCGGGGCCGTAGCCAAGCCGAATTTCCAGCGGTTCTTCTACAGCCAGCAGATCGGGGCTTTGGGTAACGCTTCCGGTAGCTACTCGATAAACGACGGTCGGTGCAACAAGTGGCATAGGTATACTGGTTATAGGTATTCATACAGGTAAACAACCGTACCCCTATAAAGGCCTGCCGCACCAATAGGTTTCAGGCCGACTACTGCAGGCCCGAAATTCATCTGTAGTTACCCATGACCATTCGACAGGCGACCCCAGCCGATCTAGAAACGCTTGTTTCGGTGGCCCGACGGAGTATCTACGCCGCTTTTAGCCCCGACAAATACCCCGCCAACCCCGTACAGGCGTACCTCGACGAAGCGGTGACGGCCCCCATCTATGCCAGGGAGTTTAAAAACCGCAGGGCCACCTTCTGGCTGGCCGAAAATGAACAGCAGGAGGCCATTGGTTTCCTGAAACTGCATCAGCACGCCCCCCCACCCCAGGTGCCCACCCGGAACGCGGTGGAGATCGTCCGAATCTATCTGTTAGATGAATACGTAGGTCAGGGATACGGGCGGCAGCTCATGCAGCATTGCCTGGACTATGCCCGTCAGCAGGGTCATCAGGCCGTTTGGCTGGGGGTCTGGGAACACAATGAACCCGCCCTTGTTTTTTATCAGAAAATGGGGTTCATCCCGTTTGGCTGGCATACGTTTCCCTTCGGCGGCGAGCGTCAGCGTGATATCTGGCTCTGGAAAGAAGTATGATCCGTTAAACGTCTTCCCGGTTTTGTTGTCTATACCCCGTTGAACCCAATAACTTATCCCCGTAAACCCGTCCATTGATACGCCTCGTCGACATGCTCCGGATTGGATGTAGCCTTGTACTCTGGCTTGCCGGCATGACCTATGCGTGGGCGCAGCAACCAAGTGACACCACCCGACCGGCACCTCCCGTTACCACCACGGCCATTACCACCACGGCCACCGTGCAGGAAACGCCCACCCCACTCCCCATCGACTCGCTGGTAACGCCCCACAAGCTGCTGCTGGCCGATAGCTCCGAACGGGTTCGCGACAGTATTCGCTACACCCGCCTGAAGGAACGGATGTCGAAACGCAAATTGACGCGGGAGCTGTACAATATCTTGTTCCGGGATGTCTACAACAGCCGCCCGTCGGGCGAGGTCAACAGGATCGAGATGAACCCCTACAAAGCCTACGAAGGGCGGGTGATCGGCACTATTTTCATTAAGCGGCTGGGCGTTTTCGGAACCAGTGTCTACGATACGAGCCGTAACGCAGCCAACTGGATCGAGAAAACAGCGAACCGCCTGCACGTCAATACCCGCGAATACGTGATCCGACGGTCGTACCTCCAATTTGAGGAAGGCGACGTGATAAACCCCACGGTGCTGCGCGATAACGAACGGCTGCTCCGTAACGTGGGGTTATTCATCGACGCCCGTATTCTGGTGGTGCCCCGCCCCGGCAGCACCCAGTTTGTCGATGTGTATGTCATTACCCAGGATGTCTGGTCGTTGCTGCCCGACGGGGGGTTCGGCGGGTTCAACAACTTCCAGGTCGGGCTCGACCAACGCAATTTTCGCGGCCTTGGCCACCAGGTACTCAACCGAATCAGCTACAATGCTACGCTTCCCGGCCAGAAAACGGAGTATCAGGGCCGGTATCTGATTCCGTACATTGGCAAAACGTTTCTGACCGGACAGGCCGATCTGGTACTCCTGCGCGATCTGAAATTTGTATCCGCCAAAATCTTTCGCCCGTTCCTGAACCCCGACACTAAATGGGCTGGCCAATTGGAATTGGGGCGCTACTGGACAAACAACCGGGTGGTTAACCGCAGGGACAGCATACTCAGTTTTCCGCTCAACTACTACTACAGCGACATCTGGGTAGGCCGGTCGTTTCCCTCCCCCTTCGCGGTGAAAAACCCGGAAGACCGCGCCCGGATTGTGCTGGCTGGCCGCCTGACGGCCTACGATTATACCCGACGCCCCGAAGTGACCGCCGACAGCAATCAACTGTATCAGAACCGGCGAACCACTATTTTCAGCCTCGGTTATTCGCAGCGGCGGTACGTTCGTGATGTGCTGATCTACGGTTTCGGACGAACTGAAGACGTACCGTACGGCACCCTCATGTCGATAGTGAGCGGGTTCGAGGAGGCCGAACTCGGCCTGCGCAATTATTACGGCATCAGTTTTTCGCGGGGGCAGTACCTCCGCAAGGCGGGGTACATCTATGGGTTGATTAACACAGGGACCTACGTCCGGAAAGGCCGCCGTGAGCAGTCGGTGTTGAATCTGGAAACCAATTACTTCAGCCCCTTACACCAGATTAAATGGGGTCAGATGCGCCACTTCCTGAATACCCGCCTGACGGTGGGCGCCGATCGATTCAATAATGAAGCGATCAACCTAAACAACAATAATATTTTCGGGGCGGGCAGTGACCTCCTGTTTGGCACCAAACGGCTGATTGTCGGCTACGAAAACCTCCTTTTTTCGCGGGTCAATATCGCCGGTTTCCGGGTGGCCTTTCTCACCTTCGCTAACCTCGGCCTGATCAGTTACCCCGATCAGTCGCTGTTGACCGGACCACTCTATCAGGGCTACGGCATCGGCTTCCGGCTGCGCAACGAGAACCTGACCTTCAACAGCATTCAGATCCGGTTTGCCTACTACCCCAACCTGCCCAATAATGCCACCGCCCTGCGCTACGCCTTCGAGGCGGTACCCGTGCTTCGCCTCCGCGACTTCGACATTAACTCGCCCCAGGTCACCACGTTTCAGTAACGGATCTCCGACCGCATCTGAACTAAATCTTTTAAATTACTATTGTATTTAATGTAGCGACACTATATTTGCAACGGAGTTTGTAACGACGTTTGCCGTGTCGTTTATGAGCAACTCAACAGCGGCTGTTTGTGCAGGTGATTTGACGAGCGCAGTTACGACACTGGTTGATTAACTACATTTGTTGACACGTATCAGGCGACCCCTACCCGTATGAAAATTGAAGAAGAAATTAAGCAGGCTCAGTTCAGATCACCCCTCCACCGGCTGATTGTGAACCTGATGTATACCAACAACTGGCTGTGCGACAGCCAAATGCGCCTGCTTAAACCGTTTGGTCTCACCGTTCCCCAGTACAATGTGCTGCGGATACTGCGGGGTCAGCACCCACAACCCGTAAAAATCAACGACATCACCGAACGGATGATGGACAAGATGTCGAACGCTTCCCGGCTGGTTGATAAACTGGTGAGCAAGAAGCTGGTTTACCGCACAGAATGCCCCAGCGACCGCCGCGCCGTTGATGTGCTTATTGCGGAAAAAGGCCTGGCGTTGCTGAAGAAGATCGATGAAGTGCAGGATAGTTGGGAAGCGCAGTTCAGCGCCTACGAAGGCACTAAAGCCGACGAGCTCAACGCCCTCCTCAACGAGTTTCGCAGCGTGGCCACCGACGATTAATACCCATTTTTTTTACCTACAATAACGTTTACAATCCCAATGAAAAACAACCTGATTCTGGCTGGCTTCGCCGCCCTCGCGCTAACGGCAACAACCGCCTTCACCGGCCCTGGTAAATCAGCACCTAAAGTCGTGGCCAAAGCCATCACCTACAAAGTCGACCCGGCTAAGAGCGTAATGATCTGGAACGGCAAAAAAGTAACCGGCGAGCATACCGGCAATGTGAAAGTGGCCGACGGCGCGTTCGTAGTCGAGGGCAACAAAGTAGTGGGTGGGCAGTTTACGTTCGACATGAACAGCATCACCAGCACCGACCTGACCGACCCTACCTACAACGGTAAGTTCATCGGCCACATGAAGTCGGAAGATTTTTTCAACACGGCCAAATTCCCGACCTCAAGCTTCAAAATCACGAAAGTGACCCCGAAGGGTGGTGACCAGTATGAGGTGACCGGCAACATGACCATCAAAGGCATTACCAACCCGGTTACCTTCCCCGCTACGGTGAAAGTAACGGGCAACCAGATCACCGCCGACGGGAAGGCTACCCTCGACCGGACGAAGTATGACATCCGGTATGGCTCAAAATCATTCTTCGAGAACATTGGCGACAAGGCCATCTACGACGACTTTACCGTTGAGATGAAACTCGCGGCCAACAAGTAATTTCGACCGCTTATAGGTTTCGAGGATGCCCCGGCCCACGTCGGGGCATTTTTCGTTTATGCCGTTTATCGGTATCAAACGAGCTGTGAGCGAACGGGCAACTTCGGCGTAAACGGGCCGTAAGTGGCTGGGCAGCGACAACAAACC
Organism: uncultured Cytophagales bacterium; assembly: GCA_963750355.1. GTDB lineage: Bacteria > Bacteroidota > Bacteroidia > Cytophagales > Spirosomataceae > Fibrella. The sequence goes on from CAVVQL010000002.1 coordinate 104,676, forward strand.
GGCTTTTTCTGTTAGTTTGCAACCATGAAGCCCGAAACGATTGCTCTCCTCTCAACGCACTACTACGACCGGAATGCCGGTGCCCTTGCCCCGCCAATTTACATGGCGACCACCTTTGAACGCGATGCCGACGGTACGTTCAAACACGGATATCAGTATTCCCGGCAGGGCAACCCCAACCGCGATGCCCTCGAACGCAGCCTGACGGCTCTTGAGGGTGGATTTGCCACCACCACCTACGCCTCTGGTCAGGCCGCCACCATGAACCTGTTTCTGGCGCTGGCCCCCGGCGACCATGTGCTGGTGCCAACCGATGCGTATTACGGCACCCCCGCCCTGCTCGAAGAGCTTATGCACCCCTGGGGCCTCACCTATACCCGCGTGGATATGACCGATCTGGCTCAGGTGCAGGCGGCCATGCACGAAAACACACGCGTCATCTGGGTCGAAACCCCGTCGAACCCGCTGTTACGGATTGCCGATATTCGGGCGCTGGCCGACATGGCCCACGCTGGCGGAGCCATCTGCGTTTGCGACAACACCTGGGCCACGCCTATTCTGCAACGCCCGCTCGACCTGGGCTGCGATGTGGTGATGCACGCCACTACCAAGTATTTCGGGGGGCATTCCGACGTGCTGGGCGGTGCGCTCGTGTTCAAAGAAGACAACAGCCTGTATCAGCGCATCCGGCGGTTGCAGTCGGTGGGGGGCGCGGTTCCGTCGCCGTTCGAGTGCTGGCTGGTGATGCGGGGCATTAAAACGCTGGTTCCCCGAATACGCCTCCAGACCGAAACGGCGGGTAAAGTGGCCGAGTTTCTGGCTACGCACCCCAACGTAGAAGCGGTTCATTACCCCGGCCTGGCAACTGACCCCGGCCATGAACTGGCCAGCAAACAGATGTCGGGCTTTGGTGGTATGCTTTCCATGCAGGTACGCGGCGGTGCCGACGACGCGATACGGGCAGCGGCCAAAGTGCAGATTTTCACCCGCGCCACCAGCCTCGGCGGTGTGGAGAGCCTGATCGAGCACCGCGCCAGTGTGGAAGGGCCCACCAGCCAGACGCCGCCGAACCTTCTGCGCATGTCCATCGGCCTGGAACATGCCGATGACCTGATTTTCGACCTGAAACGGGCACTGGATTAACACGCAGTAACCCACTCCGCGTGAATCTGCCTCCGGCTGTTACCGTCCCGACTACCAGTCTGTGCGGCAACGGCCGGAGGCAGATTCACGCGATCACTTGCTGACAACGGTTACGCGGTACGTTTTTTTCACGCGTCCGCTACCGTCTGTACCCTTCTGTTTCTCCGAAAAAACCACATTTGCCGTACCGATCGTAACGCCTTTAAGGAGGAAAACAGCTTCGCCGGTTGCCGTTGGATTCATCCCGTTGCCGCCACCAACGCCCGATTTGCGCGATACATCAACAACTTCCTGATTATCAGACGTAGCGGTTAGCTGCCAGGTCGTATCGGTTCGGGTAGTCATGGTCAGCTCCTGAATGTCGCCTACGTTCAGCCGCAGCGGTTGCCCTTTCGAGGAGGCAACCCGGTTCGCGTTGCAGGCACTCATCAGCGCAAACAGACAGGCAAGCACCGTCAGCGTATAATAGTGGCGACGGGTAGCCCCATTGGCTGGCATCGGGACAGTAGAGTGGTCGGGTTGGTTTTTCATACAGCTGTAACTCACTTGCCGAACCTACGGTTTTAACGCGCTACCAACAGGCCAACTCTACTCACAGCATTCGCTGATTGTTTCCGCCCGGCTTCCGCGCCCAGATCAGGCCATAATCCAGTTGCGTTGGGATATTGTCCGGCACGGTGGTCAGGCCGGCTTCGGTGAACCAGCTACGGTATTCGGCCCGGCTGTAGCAGCGGCCTTTGGTCACCCGGAAAAGCTGAGCCGAATAGTCGGTAGCAGCCAGCGGACCATCCAGCGTGTCGTTCAGGAACGTATCGTGTACCCACAGTTCGCCACCGGGCCGCAGGGCGGCCGCAAACCGATGGGCCAGTTGCTGGCAGGTAGGCGTGGGCCAGTCGTGGAAAAGGCTGGCGGCCAGCAACAGATCCGTTTGCGGCAGGTCGTCGGTCAGCATATCGCCGGGCAGAAGTGTCACCCGTGCTTTTACCGTATCGGCCCCCGGTCGGCCACTCCGTCCAAACTCGTCGAGCAGGTCGGCGGCTACCGACAGTACGGCCGGGCGGTCGAACAGGGTGGCTGTCGACATGGGGTTGCTCAGTAGCCATTCGTAGGTGTAAAAACCTGTACCGCCGGCTACGTCGAGCAGATGCCCTTCGCGCTTCGGCAGGTTAGCCGCAACAATCGGCGAGAGGTAGCGGGCGCGTCCGGCTAAGCTGAGCGTGAACTTGCGGGCCAGTTCCGTATCGTCCATGGGCGACGGGCCATCGCCTTCTTTCACAAAGGAGATACCCTCCGGCGACTCCAGCGGCCCATCATGCCGGAGCAGCTGAGCCATCTCGACCACGCCCGGATCGTCTTTTTCCAGGCCCGTATAGCCGGTCAGATTAGGCGTTTGCCCTTCCGTTAAGTAGCGTCCCAGGTCGGTCATGCCCAGCCGGTTCTGCTCATCGAATTGAAGCAGCTCCATGGCGCAAAGGGCCGGCAAGAGCACCATGGCCGGGCGCTCGGCCAAGCCCAACCGACTGCTGAGTTCGGCCAGGGAAAGCGGTTCGGTGCCAAGCGTTTCAAATACAGCCAGGTGATGAACGGCCGCGAGTAACAGGCGCGACCCATACATGGCCCGCAGGTGGCGGGTGATCGGCGCAGGATCAGGTTGAGGAAACAGTAGGCATGTACGGTTGGTCAGTAGATAAAATCAGGTAATAAAGCGACCGTGGCCTGGTCCTACCTGTTTACCGGCTGCTCTTTCAGTAGGCATTCAGAAAAATGTCGTTTATTCGGAGGCTGATCGCATTAAACGCCTCGTTGAATGATCCTGAAGTTAACCGCCTTGTGGCTATTGCTGAGTACCGTAACCCTTGCCCAACATAAGGCTACCCCAAAAACCAACCCCTATTTCCCGACGGCCCAATCCTGGGTCCGTAAAACGCCGACAGACATGGGCCTGGCGGCGTCAAAGATTCAGGAAGCCATCGCGTTTCACCGGGCGAATGAGATAAAGAACCCGCGCAGCATGGAGCAGTCGCATTATCAGTCGTTTGGCAAAGAGCCCTATGGTTATGCCGATAGGCCCTTTTGCCGACCGGGGCGAGCCCACGGGCGTTATCGTTCATAAAGGCTATATCGTGGCCGAATGGGGTGAACCGCAACGCTGCGACATTACGCATAGCGTTACCAAAAGCTTCCTGTCTACCGTAGTCGGTCTGGCCGTCGACAAAGGCCTGATCAGGAGCGTAACCGATACCGTTGCCGGGTATGTGCCGCCCATCGAATTGTACAACCAGCCGGTTACGCGTTCGGCCGATGAGTTTGGCAAGCCGGAGTTACTCTCACTGTTCGATACCCCGCATAACCGCACCATCACCTGGGATGCCATGCTGCGCCAAACCAGCGACTGGGAAGGTACGCTCTGGGGTAAACCCGACTGGGCCGACCGCCCCGATGCCGACGCCACCAACTGGCTGAACCGAAAGCGAAATCAGCCCGGAGCCGTGTACGAATACAACGATGTTCGGGTCAATGCACTCGCCCTGGCCGCTACCAGTGTGTGGCGAAAACCACTGCCGCAGGTGCTGAAAGAAAACATAATGGACCCCATTGGTGCCTCGACCACCTGGCGCTGGACGGGGTACCGCAACTCGTGGATCGTGCTGGATGGGCAGGCCGTTCAGTCGGTGAGCGGTGGCGGGCACTGGGGCGGTGGTATGTTCATCAATGCGCTCGACATGGCCCGTTTTGGCCTGCTGACCCTGCATAAAGGCCAGTGGAATGGTCGGCAGTTGATTTCGGAGGACTGGATAAAACAGGCCACCACGCCCACGGCCGCCCAGCCCACCTACGGCTACATGAACTACTTCCTAAACACCGACCGTAAACTGCTGCCCTCGGCACCGGCCAGCAGCTATTACCACCTGGGGAACGGCACCAATATGGTCTACGTCGATGCCGAACACGATCTGGTGATGGTGGTGCGGTGGATCGACCAGAAAGCGATGGATGGCCTGGTGAAACGGGTGCTGGATGCGTTTCAGAAGTGATACATCCGGCCCAGCCCGTATACCTTGCAGGGCGTAGGCGCTTCTGGATGCAGGCTGCTGCTGAACTGAAAAAGTAACTTGATCTGGTACTGAACGTGGATTTATCAACCATCATCAATCTGTTCGATATTGAAGAAATGGCCAGGGAGAAGATGGCCAACATGGTGTATGAGTACGTGGCGAGCGGAGCGGCCGATGAACTGACGGTTCGGTGGAATCGGCAGGCGTTCGATACCATCCGGCTTCAGCCAACGGTACTCGTCGACGTGAGCCGGATCGATACCAGCGTTACCCTTTTTGGCCGGGAACTACCCCATCCGATTCTCATTGCGCCAACGGCCTACCATAAACTGATGCACCCCGACGGTGAACTGGCTACGGCCCGTGGTGCCGGGGCCGCGTCGGCTGTTTACGTCATCAGCTCATTTACAAACACGCTCCTCAGCGAAATAGCCCAGGTGGCTACCCACCCGCTCTGGTTTCAACTGTACGTGAACGACGACCGGGCTTTTACCAAAGCCATGGTTGAGGAAGCCGAAGCGCAGGGCTGCCGGGTGCTTTGCGTGACCGTCGACACGCCCGTGGCGGGTATGCGTAACCGGCAGCAACGCGTGAATTTTGCGATGCCCGACGGCGTAAGCACCCCGCATATGTCGCATGCCTTTGCGCTGACAAAATCCCTGACCTGGACAGACATCGAGTGGCTACGGTCATTCACGAAGCTCCCGGTTGTGCTGAAAGGAATTCTGAACCCTGACGATGCGGAAAAAGCCGTTCAGGCGGGTGTCTCAGGCCTTATTGTGTCGAACCATAGCGGCCGGAATCTGGACACCGTACCCGCCACGATCGAGGCCCTTCCCCGCATTGCCGAACGGGTGAATCAACGGGTACCCCTCCTGCTGGATGGCGGCATCCGGCGGGGCACCGACGTGCTGAAAGCCATTGCCCTGGGGGCCAGTGCGGTGTTGGTGGGCAAACCAATTTGTTTCGGCCTGGCCTGCGGCGGAGCCGAGGGGGTAACGAAAGTAGTAGAGATTCTCAGAAATGAACTTGAACTGGCGATGGCCCTGACCGGCAGAGCCACGATTGCCGATATTGACCGATCGGTAATCTGGAGGTAGTGAAGCTGTACTGTAGTTTTTGTCATCCCGACTGGTCGCCGGTGCGGGCAGGAGGGATCGTGGCATTCCTGCTGATAGCGCCTGGCTCCTTCTACCAGAACGCCACGATCCCTCCTGCCGCACCGGCGGACCGGTCGGGATGACAAAATCAACTTGAAAACTACAGAAGCCAAAAGCTTGAACAACGTCAGTACAAAGGCTGAAGAACGAACATTGACAAACCAACAAACCAAAAAATAGACCGTGAAAAATCGTACGATTACCTGTATCCTGCTTGGGTTGTCCATGAACTTCCTCCAACCGACCAATGACGTTTATGCACAGGATCTGGAAGCAGGAAAGAGCGGTAAAGTGGGTGCTCAATACCTGAAGGAGGTTGACCGCCTGATGAAGAATAAGCAAACCCAGCAGGCGTTTCAGTCCATCGTAGCGCAGAACAAGCGGAACCGGGACGAGCTGATTCAGCTCAACGAGATTGCGGCACCCCCGTTTATGGAAGCAAAACGAGCTACCCGGTTCGCGGCCATCCTGAAAGAAGCCGGGGCCGACTCGGTCTGGATCGATAAAGTAGGGAATGTGCTTGCGCTGCGCAAAGGCAAGAAAGGCAGTGGTCGTGTGGCGCTCGACGGTCACTTAGACACGGTGTTCCCGGCGGAAACAGATGTGAGGGTGAAACAGAAAGGAGACACTTTATTTGCTCCCGGCATTGGTGACGACACCCGGGGGCTGGTGATGGTCGCTTCGGTGTTAAGAGCCCTCGAAGAAGCGAACATAGAGACCCAGTCCGATATTTTGTTCGTTGGCTCCGTGGGCGAAGAAGGGCTTGGCGATCTTCGGGGCGTGAAGCACCTGTTCAGCGATCAAAGCCCCCGCATCGACTCCTGGATTTCGATCGATGGCGGTAGCCTGGGTACGCTGGGCACCATGGGGTTAGGCTCGTATCGGTACCGCGTCACCTTCAAAGGACCGGGCGGGCATTCATGGGGCGCTTTTGGCCTGGCAAATCCGCAGCACGCGCTGGGTTCGGCGATCCATTACTTCTCAAAGGCAGCCGATAAATTCACCCGGTCGGGGGCCCGCACCAGTTACAATGTGGGCCGCATTGGCGGGGGTACGTCGGTCAATTCCATTGCGTTTGAATCGTGGATGGAAGTGGATATGCGTTCGGAAATTCCGGAAAACCTCAACCAGGTCGACTCCCTCCTGAAATCATCGGTTCAGAAAGCCCTGGAAGAGCATAACGCCATGAAACGCATGGGCCCCGCCCTAACGGTGGCTGTTGCGAAAATCGGCGACCGGCCTTCGGGTGAACTGGCCCAGGAGATTCCGTTGATTCAGCGGTCGATGGCGGCCCTTACCCATTTTGGCCTGGCACCAGCAACCGGACGCGGCTCTACCAACTCGAATATTCCCATTTCAAAAGGCATTCCGGCCGTTACGCTGGGGCGGGGTGGCAAGGGCGGCAACGCCCATTCGCTCAACGAATGGTGGTATGATGAAGACGGCTATAAAGCCATTCAATTAGCCTTGCTGACCCTGATTGCCGAAGCCGGTATGGTAAACCCTTAATTCATGAAAAAGTCGCTCCTTAGTCGATTCCTTCTGCTGGCAATTTCAGGCCTGCTAAGCCGTGTAACCCTGGCGCAAAACGCCGATCAGTACCTGTATGTAGGTACGTATACGCGCAAGACCAGCGAAGGCATTTACGTGTATAAAGTCAATACGCAGACGGGAGATGTCAGTCCGGTGAGCCATACCAGGGGTATTTCCAACCCGTCGTTCCTGGCCATTTCGCCCGACAATCGTTTTCTATACGCCACCGGAGGGGCGAGCGGCGATTCGACCCGCGCCTTTGCGATCGATCCTGTCTCGCACGGATTGGCGTTGCTGAATGCGCAACCCTCGTGCGGTCAGGGTGCTGCTCATCTGGCGGTAGATAAGACCGGTAAATGGGTGATCGTGGGCTGTTATACCAGCGGTAGCCTCAGTGTATTGCCTGTAAAAGCCGATGGTTCGCTGGGGAGGATCACGCAAACGATTCAGCACGAAGGCAGCAGCATTGACCCCGAACGGCAGACTAAACCCTATGTCCATTCCATTACTATTGCGCCCAACAACAAAGACGTTTTTGTGCCCGATCTCGGCACCGACAAGATTGTGACCTACAGCCTCGACGCCCAAACCGGGCAGTTGACGGCAGGAAACCCCGCTTTTACGGCGGCTATACCCGGCTCAGGCCCCCGGCATTTTACGTTCCACCCGAACGGCAGGTTCGCCTACGTGATTCAGGAAATGAGCTCGACCATCACCGGGTTTACGTACAAAAGCGGCGCACTAAACGCGTTTCAGACCGTTAAAACGCTGCCCGACGACTACACAGGCCGCAAATGGAGTGCCGACATCCATATCTCGCCCGATGGCCGATTTTTGTACGGCTCTAATCGGGCGCATGAGAGTCTGGCCATTTTTAGCATCGACCAAAAAACAGGGCGGCTCACGCTGGTCGGTCATCAGCCCGTCAATGGTAAAACACCGCGCAACTTCGCCATTGATCCGACGGGTAATTTTGTGCTTGTGGCCAATCAGGATTCCGACAACATCACCATTTTCAAACGCGATAAACAAACCGGCAAGCTGACCGCCACGGGTAAGGAAATTACGGTTTCCATGCCGGTTTGTCTGAAATTCACCCCTTAGTTTAATTAAACTTTCCAACAACCATGTTAACCGCTGACCAACACTTCGCCGCCCTGAATCTCGAATTGCCCCCCGCTCCCAGCCCGAAAGGCGTGTATAAACCCGCGCTGATTGTCGGTAATTTCATCTACGTATCGGGCCACGGGCCCTACCTGCCCGATAACAGCCTGATGACGGGCCGGGTGGGGGCAGACGTAGACATCGATTTTGGGATTGCCGCCGCTCAGCAGACGGGCCTGGCCATTTTGGCTACCCTGAAGGCCGCGCTGGGAAGCCTGGACCGGGTGAAACGCGTGGTGAAAGTGCTGGGCATGGTAAACGCCGTAGACAGCTTTGAGGAGCACCCCAAAGTGATCAATGGCTGTAGCGAACTGTTTGCCAGAATCTGGGGCGAAGAAAACGGCATCGGTGTGCGCAGCGCCGTTGGAATGGGGTCACTGCCGGGCAATATTTCCGTGGAAATTGAGGCCATGTTCGAGTTAACGGCTCACTGAAAACTAACCCGCCAATAGTCCCGGCCCCGCTGCGCGTACATCACCAGCGTGGCCGGCATCGGTACGCCATCCATCGTAGCGGGTTTCCAGTTCGGTTCGTTAGCCGGCCCACGCGGCATATCCTGAATCAATTTCCGGATTATACCTGCCAATCGGGGATTGCTCCGCCCTGCATCAAGCTTTACGTCAATGACCTGACCAATCTCATTGATGACCAGCCTCATGGTAACGAACGAGGCGGGATACCCTTCAAGCACGGGTTGTAAACTCTTGCCCAAATAGGCCTTCAACTCAGTAGTACTGCCTACAAATCTGGCGGGTTGGTAAAACGCGTCGCAGCCCTGTTCATTGCCTTCGGTATCATAGCACATGCTCTTTTTTAGCTTCCCGTTTCGATACAGCTCTCGTCGCTTTATTGCGCCATCGGCATAGTAAACGGTGAATGGGCCGTTCAGCTCATTCGTGTTATAGTCGCAGGTCAGATAGAGCCGACCGTCAGCATACAACAATTTTGTTGGCCCGTGCCTAACCGCAAAAGAGCCAAAATAGCCCCCCTGCTCGATCACCTTATAATTATCAACGCGGTATAAGGTACTATCGGCCAGGTAGGTCTCTACGATGTAATGATCTTTCCGCTTTCCCAGATAGGTTATCCGCTCGTAGTAGCGACCGTAATCCTGATACTCGGTGGTCGAAAAACTGTTTTTTTCATGCTGAGGCTGGGCGCTGGCAACATGAAACGGCAGGAGAAACCCCAGCAGCAACAACCCGTTTCGTATGCCCGCTACCAATTTCATCACAGCGTATTTCTAAGCGGTAGTGGTTTACTATCCACGGTACTATACCAAATTTACTAACCGAAAATCGATCGATTGTGCCGTCACCGGGCACGACACAGGTAGCAAAAAGCCAGCGGCGACAGGCTTTGTTACCGCTGGCTTTTTTTGTCGGCTCCTACTCGTCCCGCTCATCAGCCGACCCGCCTCCAGCCGACTCTTTTTCTTTCTCCCGTAGCGCTACTTCAGCTTCCTGTTGCTCTCGCGAGAGTTCCCGGAAAAGATCGTGCTGTTGCTGTTCCAGGTCCTCCTGCTGGGCTGGCTGGCTTTGATTAGGCTGATTATTGGCAGTCATGGCTATACGTGTTTAGAACATGGTTGACTAAAGTAAACTAAAATCAGGCACTTTCAGCGGGTTATCTGATTAAGGAAAGGTTCGCTTACGGCGTAATTTTACGGCGCCCGTTCCGAGGCTTATTTTCAGTTGCCGGAGGTCAGCGTAAACCCAACTCAATTGTATGACAATCAGTCCCTTGGTTGCCGCCTACTGGCTTTTGGCTACTTTTTCAGTCAGTACCCTGCCCGTTACCCCCCTTTTTGCCCAGAAATCAAGGGCGTAACCACCAAGCTGACGGGTACCAGCCGCTGGAAAACATCAGGCTGAACGGGTTTACGGCACCAGCCACCTCCGTAAAACATTCGCTGCGGTACAATTTCGCGCCGAACGTAGCGGGTCGGCGGGCCGATCTGGCGTCGTTCCAGAAGCTGGTGCTGCACGGCCGGGCCCTCAACAACAAGCCCTGCCCGGTGCAACTGGCCCTGATTACGCGTAGCGGCTCGATCTACGGCGGCACGGTCATGCTTGAGCCAAAATCAGGCACCTACAGCCTGCCGCTAAACCAGTTGAAGCCCGTCAACTTCGTAAGTCTGCCCCGCCCCTACCCGTCGTTTCTGCCTTATTTCATCCATACCAACACGGCGGCTGATCGCCTGGATTTATCGAGCATCGAAACGCTTCAGCTCTCGATCGGGCCGGGCATCCCCCCGCCCAGCTGAACGAAAAACACGGACTGGCGATCGAACGGATAACGCTGGACTAAAGAAAAGAAGCGACCAGAAATCTGTTTCGACGACTTCCGGCCGCTCTTTTACCAGAACTACTCTCTACAAGAAGCGCCAGTTTAAGCTTCCACAGGCTCCTGATAGATTTTCAGGATATGGTCTTCAGTAATTACAGGCAACGCATATGTAACGCCGTTTTGACCGGCAAATTCGACTAAGTACGAGTTATTGGGACCTATTTCTACAATTGTTCCCAAACTGCCTTTCCTGAGCTTTTCAGCAGGCAAATCGCTCAACAGTACGACTACGTCCAGTAAATGAAATGTATCAGTCATGGCTTATTAATCTTTAACATAACAACTAACCAATCGGGGAGACGATTCCCCATGCAAAACGATCCTGGCCGTTCTTACAAGTGCACTTTTACCAGCATTCGTCATGACAAAATCTACAGTGTAAAGGTCTCCTTGCTCATTCTGGCCCCGAAATAGTGCTTCATTCAACAAGGCTGCAGTAGATATACTATTCTTAAGCATTAGATAATTTTCGGCAGTTATACCTAGGACCGACTTAAAAACATAGGCTTTGTGCTTCCCTGTGATGTGCCTTTCTGAAAGATAGTAACCAATCAATTTTCGGTCGTCGATAAACGCTTTCTCGGGGAATGGTAAGAGCATGAAGTAAAGATAAAACGAATCATCCTGCTTTACAGCCCTGCCAGTTCGGCACTCATCTCCCAGAGGCGTTTGGCGTAGAAGGTATTCTGCGCGTCTTCCGTGGGCGTTCTCGGTTTGCTGTCGTCGAAGTACAGGCCCGTTACGTGGTCGACCTGGGGCGACGAGGCCAGGTAGATACTCGTGGCGGCACCCTGTTCGGGGGTTTTCAGAAAAGGCCGGGCCAGCCCAAGTATAGTATCGAAGATACCCCCCGAACCAGACCCGAAATTAGTGCTGACGGTACCGGGATGCAGGCTGTTCGAGGTAATGCCATCGTCCATCAGGCGATCGGACAACTCCTTGGCGAAGAGAATATTACAAAGCTTCGATTTACTGTAGGCCCGGATAGCACTGTACGAAGGCGGCTTGGCCAGTTCGTTGAGCCGGAACGTACCCGCAAACCGATGCGCCTCCGACGATACGGTCACAATGCGGGCATCCTGGCCTTTTCGCAGCAGGTCGAGCAACAGGTTGGTCAGCAGAAAGGGCCCCAGGTGATTGGTGGCGAACGTCAGTTCGTAGCCGTCGGGCGAATACTGCTCACTGGCAATGTAAAGCCCGGCGTTATTGACCAGCACATCGATGCGGTCGTAGCGATCATGCACCTGGCTGGCCGCCGCCCGTACGGAGGCCATACTGGCCACATCGCACTGAATCAGGTCGATTTTTACGGAGGGGTTTGCCGCCTGAATGTCCTGTTGCACCGGTCGGGCTTTGTCGAGATTACGGCAAAGCATGACAATATCGAAGCCTTTGCGGGCCAATTCCTGGCTTGTGATTTTGCCAATACCCGAGTTTGCCCCGGTAATAACGCAGATGCGTGATGCAGCCATACTGTATATTGAATTGAACGTATGGCAGGTAAACTATCTGTTTGGCGCTGTGGTTTCTCAAACAACAACGCCCGGGCTTTATCCGGCGCCATTCGAACTATACTTCACTATGAAAGTTGCCATCGTATCAACTTCGCCGCGTGCCAACAGCAATACCCTTCGCTTCTGCAAGTTCGTGCAGACGGTCCTTCAGGAGAACGGGCAGCATGACGCAACGATTATTGACTTCGCTCATTACGACCTGCCCCTGGTTGGTACGGCCTGGCTGAAGCCTGACACGTTAACCCCCTTCCAGCAGGAATTTATTACCACCTGGGCCGAGGCCGATCTGGTCATTTTTGCTTCGCCCGAATACAACTGGACCGCTACCCCGCAGATTATCAACGCCTTCCATTCACTGGGTGGCCCTGCCTTCAAACCTCTGTTCGAGAATAAAGTCTTTGCAATGGCTGGAGTGTCGAACGGCCGGGGCGGTCGTCAGCCAGCGTTAGACATGACTACGGTATTGAATAAAGTAATCAGCTTTACCAATAGCTACTCGGTTATTTCGCCAAAGCTCTATGAGTCGCACGAGACGGATAAAAACCTGGATGCCGACGGCCAGTTTATCGGTAATGAAATCTATGACCGCACAGTCCGCGCCTTCGTCGACTACACCCTCACTGTTGCCCAGCGCTGGCATAGTGTGGCGGTAGAGTTGTAAACCGCTGCTGGTGTTTCAGGGGGTGGTTTTCTGAACGAGTCTGCTATATTCTGACGGTTCAAAACCTATTTTTCCGTCGGCACTGCTGTAAGCACTTTTAGAAATTTGGCAACAAATGTCAATCTTTTGTCCGGCCAATTTCGTAGGTGGACTAAACCAAACGCTTACAACTATGAACGTGCTACTGAATCTCTTCGCTCGCTTCGACCACCTCGATACGAGCATCAACCGCTGGTTGGTTAACAACAGCATTGCCCTGCTGCGGGTGTCCATGGGCATGGTATTTTTCGGGTTTGGCCTGCTTAAGTTTTTCCCCGGAGTCAGCCCCATTGAAGACCTTGCCACCCGCACCACGGCGGTGTTGACCTTCGGTCTCCTGTCAGGGCACGCGGCCATGAATTTTGTGGCTGCCCTGGAATGTATCATCGGTGTGTGTTTCCTGACCGGCCGTTTTTTGCGGGTTGGCGTCTGGCTGATGGGGGCTCAGATGATCGGTGCCATGTCGCCGTTGGTGCTTTTCCCCGCCGAACTCTTCAATACACCGTTGCACGCCCCTACGCTGGCCGCGCAGTACATCCTAAAAGACATCATTCTGGTGGCGGCCGGTATGGTCGTTGCCGCCACCTGGACTGGGGCGCGTATTGTTGCCGAACCGGAAAGCTTCCGGTCGTCGGTGCTCAAACGCGTACCCAGAGTGCACCGCCCCCTGCACAAACAGCCCTCCTTATCCGTGCAGTAAACAACAAATAGACAGGAGGGTGTTGTGGCTGCAACAAGACGGTTGCGGCCGCGACGCTCTCGCAAGCAGTGGCTTATTTCACGCCAGTTTAGGTTCTTTCTGGAACATCCCGGCTACTGTCGAAACAGCAAAATCAACCTCTTCGGCGGTGTTATACTTCCCGAACGAGAAGCGGATGTTACCCCGATTGGGGTCTAAACCGGGCAGGGCACCCAGCACATGCGACCCCACGTCGGAACCACTCGAGCAGGCCGATCCGCCCGACACCGAGATACCGGCGATGTCGAGATTAAACAGCAGCATATCGCTCATGTCGGTGGCAGGCAGGCTTACACTCAACACCGTGTACAGACTCTTATCCAGATCGGCCGACTCACCGTTGAAACGAACCGGTCCGCCGTCGAGGTCGTCGAAACTACTCCGCAACTGATCGATCATGCGTCGTTTCAGGCCTTCGATATGCTGGCGGTGGGCATCCATGTCGGCATAGGCGATTTCCAGCGCTTTGGCCAGCCCCACTATGCCATACACGTTCTCGGTACCGCCGCGCCGGTTACGTTCCTGCGAACCGCCGTGAATAAACGGATGGATCGGAGTGCGTTTGGTGGGGCGGGCATACAGGAAGCCAACGCCCTTGGGGCCGTGGAATTTATGCGCCGCGCCAACCAGAAAATCGGCCTTCAGCAACTGCACATCGTGCCGGTAGTGGCCCATTGTCTGCACGGTATCTGAATGCCAGACCGCGCCGTACGCCTCACACAGGTCCCCTACCCGATCCATATCCAGCAGGTTGCCGATCTCGTTATTGCCCTGCATCAGCGACACCAGCGAGTTGGGGTTAGCTTTCAATAAAGCGGTCAGATGATCGTAATCCAGCCGCCCACACTCATCGACTTGGACTAGGCTCAGCCTGATCTTACCCGTTTTGGCCAGGTACTCCAGCGTATGCAACACGGCATGGTGTTCGAGCGGCGAGGTGATGGCGTGGGTAATGCCGTACGTATCGATGCTGCCGCAGATGGCCGTGTTGTCGGCCTCGGTGCCACCCGAGGTAAAGAAGATTTCGGCCGGTGCCGCGTTCAACAACGTAGCAACGGTCTTGCGGGCTTTCTCGATAGCCGAACGCACCACGCGGCCATGCCCGTGAATAGACGAAGGGTTACCAAAATTATCCTGCATCAGGGGCAGCATGGCCTCCAGAACAGCGGGATCGAGCCGGGTGGTGGCGGCATTATCGAAATAAACGCGTTGCATAGGGTAAAAGACGATGGTTCCGCAAAAATACGAATCTCCTGCCGACTAACCACAAACCCAGTCCACTGCGTTCAGAGCCCGCCTTTTTGAACGGTACCGCAGTAGCTGCCCCAGCAACCCGCTGTATCGCTATTTATGGTGCACTTACCCTGCAAACCAGCACCCTCCTATTGGGGCCGACTCATAAGCCCATACAGAAAATCCAGACTGGCCGCGTCGGGTATGGGCTGAGCCTGCGTTTTGTCGCCCAGTAGCATCACCTGTTTACCCGTTGTGGTGTAGAGCGGCCAGGGCGGAAGCCCGCTGCCGTTGGGATTACCCGTTTTCATGAAATTCACCCAATAGGCCGACATTTCACTGGCCAGCTTATCGTCTGCCGGTTCCAGTGGCCGGAGGGTATGGTCGATGAACCGCAGGTTGTCGTAGGCGTAGGCCACCTCGCCGGTATGAAAGGCCCCGTACTTCGCGTATTCGCCGGTTGCGGGCAGCTTCCGGGTAAACCGGTACACATACACGGGCTTTCCCTGCTGGCTTTGGCTGGTTGCCCAGGCGTAGTTCTGCACGCCAAAGATCATATCCCGCGACATTCGTAGCTGCGAGGCCGCGGCTTCCGCATCCGTCGATGCCGGATAATGCTGGAGTAGTTGCTGGGCATTGGCCCCGTACTGCTGTTCCAGCTGTTTCTGGAAATCCGCCGCCTTTTTCATAGGGCCTGAAGCCAGTCCTTCATCCTCGTTCCAGCCTGTCAGCAGGGCCACGTCGTTCTGCTTGCCAGTGGCAAAAATGCGGGCAATCGGTTCGGGCAGAACATACCCGTCGATAACGGGCCCACCGGTCCGGGCTTTCTGCTGAATCTCGGCGGCCGGTTTAGCGCGCAGTTCGGCCAGCGACGACGCCCCCAGCGCCTGCATTGTTTTCAGGCCGTTCTCTTCGGCCTGCGCCAGGGGCGTATTGGGCCGGGCAAAGAAGGCACCACTTTCCGCAATGGCTTTGTTGAACAGGCCCTTTGGCCAGTGGCGACGCCACCAGGCAGTTGACCGCCATTGAGCCCGCCGACTGCCCGGCAATGGTTACGTTGGCCGGGTCGCCGCCGAACGCCGCGATGTTTTGCTTTACCCACTGCAAGGCCGCAATCTGGTCCATCAGGCCGTAATTGCCCGACGCATTCTTTCCCGATTCACGGCTTAGTTCAGGATGCGCCATAAAGCCGAATGGCCCCACCCGGTAGTTGATACTGACAAAGACAACCCCTTTTCGAGCGGTGGCTTCCCCGTCGTAGATGGGCACCCCGCTCCCGCCGCTGTTGAAGCCGCCGCCATAGATCCAAACCAGCACCGGGCGACGGCTGGCCGGACTTCTTCCCCGCCGTTGCAGTCGCTCCCGTCCAGACGTTGAGGTAGAGGCAATCTTCACTGATTGGCTCCTTCGGAATGAGGAATTCGGCGCTCCACATGCTAAACGGGGCCGGTGAGTTCCCTGCATGGGGCTTGGGCCAAACGCATCGCACCGCCGCACCCCCGACCAGGGCTTAACGGGCTGCGGCGCTTTCCAGCGCAGGTCACCCACGGGCGGGGCCGCAAAGGGAATCCCCTTGAAAATCTGAATATCGCCGCTTTGGCTCATCGTGCCGGACACCAGCCCGCCCGTTACCCGTATGGTTTCGGCCAGTTGACTGCCGGGTGAAAAGGCAGCGATGCCTGCCAGCAGTACGAGTACGAAAAGGAAAACGATCGGGCGCTTCATTGAATGCTTGTTTAGGGATTGCCTGGACTACAGCAGAGAAAGGCAACCCCATCGGCTTTTTAACATCCGACCGCGAAACAAGATTAACGGGAGTAATGGGTGGCTTGCTGACGCTGGCTTCGCTTACTAGGCCCAGTGCGGCTCCCGCTTCGACTCCGCTCAGGCAAACAGGTTCTCGACTTGCCTGCGGTGTCTGTCGATATGGAAGGCCAGAAAGTTGAACCGCTGCGGAATATCCAGCGGCCCCGCCACATCCCCCAGATACCGCCATGTTCGGCCCAATACAGATATTCGGCGATCTCGATGCGGCTCCACACCTCGGGCGACGGTTTGAAGCGTGTTTGTGGTTCGGTCAGTTTACACACTGCATCCACGTAGCGGGTACGGGCAGCGGCCACATCACTGAGCAGTGGGGCCAACGTAAACGGATGCCGACTGGTTGATTCCAGCTTCATTGTTCAGGGTTAAACACCTTATTCCATTAACTGTATTTCGTAAGCCCAGTCGCCAGAGCCGAAACGCGACCACAACAACTGACATCGACGTACCTGACAACAGAGCACGGTTGGTCATCATCTACGACCTATATGTTCATCGCAGCGCTGTGTCTTTGCCCAGCAGGTACTTGTCCAGAAACGTCCGGATGGCTTTGTAGGCGGTGATCTCGTTTTCTTTTTTCTGGAAACCGTGCCCCTCGTCGGGGAAGGTGACGTACTCGACGGGAACCCCGTTTTTCTGCACGTTCGCCACAATCTCGTCCGACTCCACCTTCAACACGCGTGGGTCATTGGCCCCCTGAATCACGATCAGGGGTTTCTTGATGCGCTGGGTATGGAACAGCGGCGATTTGTTGTAGAGTGCCAGCGAATCGGTCGCCGGATTGCCAATTTCTTTAAAAATGGCATCGCGTTCCGGCCCCCACCAGGCAGGCATTGACTTGAGCGTCCGTATCCAGTTGGCCACCCCGAAAATGTCGACACCCACGGCAAAATCATCGGGCGTGAAGGTTAGCCCCGCCAGGGTCATGTAGCCGCCGTACGAGCCACCCATGATGCCGATTTTTTCGGGGATAACGTACCCGGTTGCGGCCAGAAATTTCTTCGATTCAACGCAATCGCGCAGGTCGGCATCGCCGTGCTTCCGGTCATCGGCCGCGTAGAAGGTTTTGCCATAGCCCGATGAACCCCGGTTATTGACGGCCAGAATCACGTACCCGCTATTGACCAGGTACTGGATCAGCGGCGAGTAATTCAGCCGCGTTTGCCCACCCGGCCCGCCGTGGATCGACAGCACAGCCGGCCGCTTGTTGGTGGCCGAGGCATCTTTCGGTTTGTAGAGCAGGGCCGGAATCTCCATGCCATCGAACGACTTGTAGCGGATCACCTCGCCCACAACCAGATCGGCCGCGTCGATGTCCGGATTTAGCCCCTTCACCAGTGGCGTGGCTTTTTTCGTGCCGAAATCGTAGCTAAACAGGGTAGCGGGTGCGTTGGAGCTGTTCACAAAAAACAGCATCCGTTGTTCGCTGTCGCCGATGTTCACCCCCGAAACATCACCGGCGGGCAGGCCCGACATCACCACAGTCTGTCCATTGCGGGTGTCGATCAGCTTCAGTTCGGTGCGGGCATCGTTATTGACCGACACCACCCGGTAGCGGCCTTTGTGTGAATAATAGTCGGCCGTAACATCCCAGTTGGCCTTGTCGAGGGGCTCACTTGTACCCGTTTTCAGATCGTAGGCCGTTACGTAGGCAAACTCGCTGCCCGCATCGGTCCGTATCAGCAACTTTTTACCGTCCGGGCTGAAGTCTGCCGGGTTGTTGGCTACCTCACCGGCATGGGCCGTGAGTAGTTTAGTCTCTTTCGTCTGGGTGTCATACAGGCAGACGTCGCTGTTGGTCGTGGTTGCCACTTTGCTGAGGGCCACATGCCGGCGATCGGGCGAAACGTCGCCGGGTAAATAGCCACCGGAATTTTGGTAGATCATCCGGGGTTTCATGGTAGCCAGGTCCATCTCATACACATCGAAGGCCGCCTTATCGCGCTCATTCGACTGGTAGAAAAAGCTCTTGCGATCATGGCTCAAACCGGCATATTGGAACTTAGCGTTGGGGCCGGGTGTCAGGTCAGTAACGGCCCCGTCGCGCTCGCGCAGGTAGATATGGGTCAGTTCGTTGCCTCCCTGATCGGCCGAGTAGAGGATGCGGCCATCGGGCAGGTAGTCGAGCGTAAACAGCGATTCTTTCTTTGAAAACGTCAGTTGTTTCGGCTGTCCACCCGCAAACGGCACTTCGTAGAGATTGAATATGCCGTCCTGATTGGAGCTGAACACCACCGTTTTTTCATCGGGCGACAAATCGGCCCCACCAAAGCGAATCGTTTTCATGAACTGCTCGATGGTGTACTGCCGAACCGCTTTAACCGGCGGATCGCCAGCCACAGACTGGGTAACGTACCCCAACGCCAGCAGGGCAATAACAGGCGTTAAAAAGAGAGCTTTCATAAGGCAACAGGGGTATGAATGAGTGGGTTAGCGATGATCTTTGCTAGTTAGTCCGTTTTTCGCAAGCTACTAAAACAGTTCAGTCCGAGCGGCCATCAGTTTCGTGAGCGGTTTGTAAATAACTTTACCACGAAACACGTTCTCCACAATGGCCGACCTATTCGTTGCCAATGAGCAATTTGCTCAACTCGATTACACCAAAAAAGCATTACCCAGCGGCGAATATGAGCTTTGTCGGTTCATTGGCTGCGATTTCACAAAATCCGATCTGTCAGGCAGTGTTTTCTACGACTGCGAGTTTATCGATTGTCAGCTAACCGGCGTAAAGCTGATGAAAACGGCGTTTCGGGATGTCCGCTTCAGAAACTGCAAGGCCGAAGGGCTGCACTTCGAGCATTGCAACGATTTCCTCTTCGCCGTTAGTTTCGATACCTGCGTGCTGAACCGGTCGTCGTTCTACAAACAGAAGATCAGGAATACCGCGTTTAAGAAATCGAGCCTACAGGAAGTCGATTTTACGGGTGCCGACCTGACCGGTTCAGATTTCGAGGCGTGCGACCTCCGTCGCGCCGTCTTCGCACATACGATTCTGGAGAAAGCTGATTTCAGAACTGCTTACAACTACTCCCTCGACCCGGAACTGAACCGGCTCAGCCACGCGAAATTCTCCCTGTCGGGCATCGCGGGGTTGCTGGTGAAGTACGGGGTTGATATTGAGTGAGTTGCTAACGCCTTGCTTCGCGCTGTAGGCTTCGCTAGTCGAACCCTTCGACTAGCGAAGCCTACAGCGCGAAGCAAGCCCATAAAGAAACTAGCCGCTGGCTCATGCCATAGCAACTTCGCTCATTGCCGACTGTGGCGAAGAGCGGCGCATGGGTTGTGGGGCCCAGTAGGTCAGGCTGCGCCAGAGCCATTCGAAGGGGCCGAAGCGGAAATAACGCAGCCAGATGGGCGAGATAATCAGCTGGAACACCCAGATGGCAAACACCACGTAATAGAGTTGGTAGAAGGCCAGTTTGCCGTAGTTGCCGAAGCCATAGCCGTTGAAGAACAGGGCACAGACAATGCTATGCGTCAGGTAGTTGGTAAACGCCATCTGCCCCACCGCCGTGAGCGACCTCATCAGCCAGGGCACGAGTTGCGAACGGTACACCAGCAGCAGCAGACTGGCATGACCAAGCGCCAATAAGGCCCGCCGGATATCGTAGACCACATTGGGCGACACGCGGTAGGTATCAACGGCCGCGCCGGGATTGAGGTACATAGCTGCGGTATGCTGTACGTAGAACCAACTAATAGGCAACCCTACCCCGTACCCTACCAGGAGAATGGTCGCGTATGTTTCGGTGGAGAATTTATTGCTGAAGAAGCCCAGGCCAAACAGCGCCATGCCCAGAAACATCATGCCCAGCATATCCCAGGCACCGTGGTACACATACCACACCTCGCCCCCGGCATTCTCAGGCAGTAGGTGGGTAAACACCGAGGCGTAGTTGCCCCGCATTTCGCTCAGCGTTTTGGCATCGGCTTTGGGGTCAGGTTTGGTGCGGCCTTCAATCCGTTCCCAGTTCGATTTCTGCTCCAGCTGCTTCGCCGACGGCTTTTTACCCGCTTTCTCCAGCTTCACCGCCTGTAGATAACCGGCCCGGGACTGGCGCATCTGACCCTGCCACCCTTCGTTTTTGTAGACCCCGATCAGCATACAGACAACGGCTATGCCAATCAGCCAGGTGGGCTTTAGCTTCCGGAACGGGTAGAGGAGCATACCCATCAGGCCATACATAAACAGAATGTCGCCCCGCCAGTGCAGTATATAGGCGTCGAACATACCAAATGCCACCAGCAACAGTAACCGACGGTAGTAGTACTCAGCCACCGACGGACCATCGGCCGCCTCGGGCTTGCTGGTTGCAAACAGCACCATGCCGGCCCCAAACAGCATGGAGAACAGAGCCCGCATGGTGCCTTCAAAAGCGGTGCCGACGAACGCAAAGGCAAAATAATCGCGGCTGGTCACATCTTTCACAACGGCCGCCATGCCCGTTTCCAGATAGCCAAACACCGGAATATTCATCATCAGAATACCCAGCAGGGCCATGCCCCGAACGAGGTCGATGGTTGGAATCCGCTCAGTAGCAGCTACCGGGCGAGGGCTCCGATAAGGAACCGCTTCAGTTGGGGGCACACTGGTCAGGTCAATCGCCGACTCATCGGCTGTATAGGTTGGCAAAGGGGTTGTCATGGGTGAAGTCGGGTTAGGCGATAGCAGGAACGGAATCAGTCAGGCGGATGGGTTGCCTGTGGTTGTAGGTCAGCGATTTCCAGAGCCATTCAACGGGCCCCAGGCGGAAGTAGCGCAGCCAGATCACGCTGAAAACGAGTTGCAGCAACCACAGTTCGGCAACCAGCAGGTAGAGATACGGCACCCGCACGCTGCCCATATAGCTCATGCCATACCCATAAAAAAAGAGGCCACAGAGCACCGACTGCAAAAAGAAATTGGTGAGTGCCAGCTGCCCAACGGCGCTCACGCCCCGCAACAGCAGGGTTGCCACGTTGGCGCGGTACAGCAGAATGACCAGTGCAGCCCAGCCAACCGCCGAAACTAACCGCTCGATTGGTTGCAGTAAATCGGCCAGGGGCAACGTACCTGAACTGATGAATTTAGTGTAATTAATAATTGCGGCTTCATACGAAGGCATCGATAACCAGGCCAGCGTTTGCCCCACCAGCAAACCACCCAGCGCAACCAACGCATACTGACCGGTTGTGAGTCGGTTGGTGAAAAAGCGCCACCGAAACAAGGCCATGCCCAGCAGCATCAGGGAGGCAATATCCCAGATCTTGCGTTGGTAAAACTGCCATGCCTGCTGCCCCTGCAACCTCGGCACCACGAAATTCCAGGTAGTACTGTAGTCTTCGGACCGTAGCATAGCGATGTTTTTCTTATCCGCAGCTTTGTCGTAGGTCTCGTTTTTCACCATCCCCTCCCAGGCCGACTTATCGCCTTTCTGCTCATCGGTCAGCTTTACCTTTTTGTTCTTTTTTTCCAGGGCCACTACCTTCTGATATTTTGTGTATTTCGCCCGCTGATCGGAGTAGGTCCAATATACTTTCCCGCTAAAAAACAGGGCTGTCACGATTGCAGCAATCAGAAAGCCGCGCGCCGATAATCGTTGCAGGGGAAACAGGAGCACCGCCACAATGCCAAAATGGAACAGAATGTCGTTGACCGACAGCAGCATGAACGCGTTGATGATGCCGAACAAAAGCAGCCACAGCATGGCCCTGATGTAGAGTTCGGGGATGGCAAAGCCGGTGGTTGTTTTTGGTCGGTTCAGAAACGGAAGTAGGCCCGCCCCAAATAGCAGCGCCGCCAGCGGAGGCATGGCATTATCGAATAGCCTGTGCGTCCATTTCAACAACTGGTAGCTACCTCCGTGGGGCCCACGCCAGAGCTCATCGATCTGGTCCGCCGTTAGTCCGAACGCCTTGATGCCGACCAGCAACAGGCCCAGCACCGCCACGCCCCACAGCACGGTGAGAGCAGTGAAGCGATGACCCGATTCAGGCTGTTCTTCGGTTTTAACAGGCTCACTTTGTGTGGCTGGGGCTGTTGTGAGGTCTACTGTATAAGTGGGTTGAATTTCCATCAAGAGCAAGGTTGGAGCAGGGGAAAGCAATTACATTATAAACCTATATTGGCTGATCGGTCAATTTCAATCTGGTATTGATTTACCGGTTAACTTGTCAGTACCGGACTTTTTCTAACCGACCAGCTTACCGCAGCACCCGTGCGGCGATATCCGCAAAAGTGGCCGCCTGATTGGCCTTGTCTGTGGAGGGCATTAACAGGAAAGACTAAAGAGGCAGAAAACTACGCAATGAAAGACTGATACCCCACAGCTTTAGGCAACCGCGCTGATCAGTAAAAACAAGCCCACAATAGCGATCAGGTACAGCCAGGCCCGCCAGAACCGGCGGGTCATCTTCGGCCGTTCGGGCTCCGGAATATCGCGCCAGCGTCTGATTGGTTTGTCAGCGCTCCACCTTGCGAAAAAGATACCGCCAGCCCCAGCCCCTAAACCCAGCAGCAACACGACAAGCGCCAGAAACCCGCTGCCAGCGCAGGCGATGTTACAGGCAAGGCCCACGGAGAGAACCATGAGCCCTATTCCCACCAGAAACAACAGGATATACCCCATCCGCCGACCTTCCTGCCTGTCACCGTCAGGGGTAGCGTTGACCGGTGCGGCGCTGCCCGATACGCTCGTGGTGGACTTCCCCGGCTGTATGAGGGTGTCGGACCGCATCACAACCTGCTGACTGCCATACGCCGCCCGGTAGCCGACGGGGTGGGTTACCGATTGCCCCCACTGGGCACCCAGCAACACAAACAGCAGGTAGGTACTCCCAAAGGCAGCCATCAGCTGCCAGCGACTGGCCGCGTAGGTTTGTGGTGGCTGGTAGCTGCCCCGCCAGCGGACCCAGACACCTACCCCAAGCAGCGCCATCATCGACAGCAGTAAGGCCCGGCCAGGCCACGCTACCAGCGCGTTGGCTCCCAGCAACAGGCCATTACATGCGTTCGCCACTTCGCAGCCAACCAACAGAACTATCGCCAGGTATTTATGCTGCCTGGCCCAGCGGCTGAGGTGTTCCATAACGCTTTTGCTTCCCCGCAAGATTACCTACTTTCTGGTTAGTAAAAGAGCTGCGCTCTACTGGTTGAACTTCACCGACACCATCATCGTCCGCCAGGCCTCGGCCCGGTCGCGGAAATGGTTGACCGATTTGGGCATCTTGCCGAACGTAACCGGATTCTCCAGCTCGATCAGCTGAACAGGGGCGATAAGGGTGGTTCCACTGCCGGTACCGCTGTAGTTCAGTTGGAGTTTAAACAGAACCCGGTTGGGGCGGATACCCGGCGGGGGTAATTCGGGGCTTACGCTAATCGCTTTATCAACGGCGCTGGTTTCGCCCGGTGAGATAGGGTCCGTAATCGACGCCTTGCTCAGGGTATAGGTCGAAGCGGGAAACGATGGTTTATTGACCCGCCGGAAATCGATCGACACATTGTAGAGCAATGACCCACCCTGGGCAATGGTCGTACTGGTGACTACCTTGCTCCTAGGCAGGCTGATGGTCTGCCCGTTGGCGGTACTCTTAGCCAGTACTTCATTGTTTTTGCCCATGAACCACATCGTCAGAATCTCAAACTCGCAGGGGTAGGGTCGGGGTTGTCCGGTAATCAGTTTGCAGGGCTCGGCGGCAGGGGCCAGTGTGTTGTCAGTAACTGGTGCCGACCGGGAGGCCGACAGGGCGATGAGGAGCGCAAGAGATAAACTTAGTTTCACAAGGCTATCTACGTTTTAGTTCTGAACGCCAAGCTACTCGTTTGCCACTAACCAACAAGCGTTGAACTGTGTAACCGGTTTTGTAACGCTCAGTAGAGATGATCTATCTGGCAGTAGCGACGTGGCAATGGATTGGACAAAAACCCGTATCTTTGCCTCCCCGCAAAAAGAAAAGCACCAATCTATGTGTTGATGGTCAGCGGGATTAAGCACAAACAGGCAGTTAGTGAGCACTGCATTTTTCAATGAAACGAGATAAAGACAATAACGACCGCCGGGATGGTAAAGGTCGTCCGGAAGGCCGTCGGGATGACGCCCGTGGAGGATTCAATAAAGGGGGTGATCGCTCAGGCAGCCGCCCGTCGTTTGGTGGGCCACGCCCCGGCGGACGCGACGGTAATGACCGCCCTGCATACGGCGATAAAAAGCCGTTTGCTGCCGGAGACCGTGGCGGAGACCGCCGCGATGGCGGATCAGACCGGCCTGCCTACGGAGACCGGAAGCCATTCAGCCGTGATGGAGGTGACCGGAAACCGTTCAATCGGGATGGTGGTGACCGCCCAGCTTACGGTGACCGGAAGCCATTTACTGGCGGGGACCGCCGCGATAGCGGAGATCGGCCCTCATACGGTGATCGTAAACCATTCTCGGGTGATCGCCGTGAGGGCGACCGGGACGGTGGATCAGATCGCAAGCCATTCAATCGGGACGGTGACCGTCCAGCGTATGGTGATCGGAAACCATTCAATCGCGAAGGTGGCGGAGACCGGCCAGATCGTAAGCCATTCAATCGGGACGGAGATCGTCCAGCGTATGGTGATCGGAACGCCGAACCGCGCAAGCCATTTAACCGCGATGGCGGACCACGCGATGGCGGGGACCGCAAACCATTCCGTCGAGATGGCGGTGATCGGCCTGCCTACGGCGATAGAAAACCATTTAGCCGGGACCGTGACGAACGGCCGAGCTATGGTGACCGGGATCGGAACCGCAGCGACGAACCACGCGAACCAAGAAAACCCTTTAACCGCGACGATCGCCGGGATGATGATCGCTCAGAGCGCAGGCCTTTCACCGGCGGTGACCGCCGCGACGACCGGCCCAGCGGACCACGCGAAGGCGACAGCGCCCGTTTCGACCGTCGTGACCGGAATGAAGGCACTGACGAGCGTCCAGAAAGAAAACCATTTACTGGCGGAGACCACCGGGATGAACGCCGCGAAGGTGGCACAGACCGTCCATTCGAACGGAAGCCATTTGCTACCGGAGACCGTGGCGAAGACCGCCGTGAGCGGAATGATGACCGTGATGATCGCCCCCGCTTCGATCGCCGGAATGAAGGTGGTGAATCAAGAGAGGAACGCCCGGAACGGAAGCAATTCGACCGGCGGAATGCCGAACCACGCGACCCGAATGGTCCGGCTCGTCCACGCACGACCGGTGAGCGCAAGCCGTTTGCTGCCGGAGACCGCCGCGAGCGCGATGACGACCGGAATAGCGACGATAAACCAATTGAACGCCGCACGGGCCGTTACGAAAAAGCGCCGAACTACAATCTGAGCACAATGCGGGACAACCTGCCCCGTTCGCGGAAAGTAGCCAAGAACCTGGATCGTGAGCGCGAAAGTGACCCGAACTCGATCCGGTTAAACCGCTACATCGCCAACGCCGGGGTTTGTTCGCGCCGCGAGGCCGACGAGCTCATTGCCAAAGGTGATGTGCAGGTGAACGGTAACGTAGTGACCGAAATGGGCTACCGCGTAAAGCCTAACGATGTGGTGAAGTACGGCAACAAGGTGCTGAACCCGGAGAAAATGGTGTACGTGCTGCTGAACAAGCCCCGCGACATTATCACGACCACCGAAGACCCGGAAGAGCGCCATACCGTAATGGATCTGATTGCCGACGCCGGTCCATTCCGCCTCTACCCCGTAGGTCGCCTCGACCGCAATACCACGGGTCTGCTGCTGATGACCAACGATGGCGAACTGGCGGGCAAACTGACGCACCCATCCAACAACGTGAAGAAGGTGTATCAGGTTGAACTGGACAAGCCCATTACCGACGAACACTTCGAAGCCATTCGGAATGGCCTCGATCTGGAAGACGGCCATATCAAACCGGATGATCTGGCCATCATTACACCGGACGCTCAGGTGATTGGCGTGGAGATCCATTCGGGTCGTAACCGCATCGTTCGTCGTATGTTCGAGTCGCTGGGTTATGAGGTCACCAAGCTCGACCGTACCGTTTTCGCGGGCCTGACCAAGAAAGAACTGCCCCGCGGTAAGTGGCGCTTCCTGGAGCCTAAAGAAGTGGTGAAGTTGAAGTATTTGATCTAGAAAGAAGTTTAGCCACAGAGTTACGCAGAGTAAAAAAAGAGGTACACAGAGAGAATTCATTTACTCTGTGTACCTCTTTTTTTACTCTGCGTAACTCTGTGGCCATTTTTTCTCCATTAAAACTAAATTAATAGTTGATAAACTAAATCAATAGTCATACATTTGAGTAAGTGACACCTACACGACCTAATTTTATGAGAGAACTAACCAATGCTGAAGAAGATGTGATGCGCATCTTGTGGCGGCTGGAAAAGGCCTTTGTCAAAGACATCCTGGCCGAGCTGCCACCCCTCGATTCGACGGGCGAAAAACCGGCCTACAACACCGTATCCACCATTATCCGTATTCTGGAGAAGAAGGGCGTGGTGGGCTACACCGCCTACGGCAAAACGCATGAATACTACCCGCTGATTACCGAAGATGCCTACCGGCGTTTCCAGACCGAGCAGCTCATGACCAATTACTTCGATGGGTCGCTGCAAAAGCTGGTGTCGTTTTTTGTGAAAGAGCGTAACGTCAGCCTGAATGAAGCCGACGAAATCATTAAACTGCTAAACCGCGAGAAGCCATGACTCCGCTTGTCGATTACTGGTTAAAGGCCAACCTGTACCTGCTGCTGTTCTACGGTTGTTACGCCCTGTTGCTGCGTCGGCATACGTTTTTGGTGCTTAACCGCGTCTATTTGATGGGGTCACTGGTCCTGGCTCTGGTCTTGCCGCTGGTGCATATTCCGGGCCTGGCTTTTCCCTGGCCCTGGGAGAGCGACCGGCCCGAATACACCGCCGTTTCTGTCGATGCGATCACCGTAGTTGGCACGGCTACTGAAACGCAGGCTCCTCTCCTACCCGACTGGCCCGTGCTGGCCGTCTGGGTATTTGCGCTGGTAGCGGTGGGGTTATTAATCCGCACAGTATGGCGAACGTACGCGCTGCTCCGGCTGGTCAGGCAATGGCCCGCCCAGACCTATGCCGACCATACGCTGGTGCTGCCCGACAATTCCCAAACGCCCACGTTTTCCTTTTTCCGCTACCTGGTTCTGAACCCGGAGGACCTTTATGCAACTGCCGTACGGCAACATGAACTGGTACATATCCGGCAGAAACACAGCGTCGACGTGCTGTTGCTGGAAATTCTTCAGGCGTTGTGCTGGCCTAATCCGGTCCTGTTCGGCTATCGGCAGGCTATTCGGCAGGTGCACGAATACCTGGCCGACCGTGCTGTAACCGCCCAAACGCCAGCTCACCGCGACGCCTACGCCCGCTTTCTGGTCAACTACGCATTCCACCTCCCCGCCGGGACCGTAATGACGGACCAACCGGGCCACGACAGTCTGGCGCATTCCTTCGGCCCCGACCGGCCCGATTCGCCAACGCTTAAACAACGCATCCAGATGCTCTACCAACAACACACCCGCCGCCGCGCCCTGTGGAAATACGCCCTTGTGCTGCCCCTCGCCACCGCCCTCCTGGCCATGACCAACAAGCCGGAAATACCGGTGCTCGACTCGAACGTTGGCCTCGCTTTAGAAATGCCCCATGAAGGTAGCAGCGCGTCTACTGATCGGCAGCTACTCGTTCATGTAACGGGTGTAGTGCGGGATCAGTCGGGAAAACCGTTACCGGGCGCTAACGTGGTTGTCCGCAACGGCCACAAAGGCACGTCAACCGATGCAGAAGGCAGGTTTTCAATCGATGTGCCTGGGGGTACTGTGCTCGTTGCCAGCTTCGTTGGGTTTGAAGCCCAGGAAATGAGGGTCATGGAGAAGGAATTTGTAATGATGTCGTTCAGTTTGGAACCGCAGACAGTTACCCTGTCGAACTCAGAAGCGCAAATGCCCAAATCGACTACAGAACCAACCGCCAGCAGAGGGGGAACGAAGGAGGTATTTATGGTGGTTGAGCAAGCCCCGACGTATCCAGGTGGTATGGCAAAGCTCTTCGACTTTCTGTCAAAAAACATTCGTTACCCGGAGGAGGCACGACAAAAGAAAATTCAGGGAAAAGTTTTTGTCAACTTCGTGGTTAACACCGACGGGGCCATTGACCAGATTCGGGTACTAAAAGGTCTGGGCGCGGGTTGTGATGAGGAAGCCATACGCGTAGTAGCCCGAATGCCAGACTGGACGCCGGGCCGACAGAACGGCAAGCCTGTAGCTGTGCAGTACAACCTGCCCATTACGTTTACGATGAGCAACAAAGTGGGTTCGACTTCATCTACCTCGCCAAAAAGCAGTACCTATTTCACGAAAGATACGGTAATCATACAGCACATTGGGACCGGAAGGAGTTATTCGCCAAACAAAATTCCGAACAGCAAAAACGAAGACCCCCTCTTTTTTCTGGATGGTGAAGAGATCACAAAAGAGCAGATGGAGGCCATAGACACTAAGACGATCCAGAGCGTAGACGTATTGAAAGATGCGGCGGCTACCTCAGTTTACGGAGAGAAAGGCCGACATGGTGTAGTTCAGATCACAACGAAAAAAGGCAGTCAGTCAGAGAAAAAGAAAGACCGGTAAACTACCGTGCATTAATGAGGCGCAGCGGGCCTTGCGGCCAGCCAAGATGAAACAGAACATAGCTTACCGTTCCGGCTTCCATACGGTGGCCGGGACGGTAAGCTATGCCCGTATGGCTGGGTTCATTGCCACGCTGGGCAAACAGGGCAGAAATCTGCCGGAGGCCAGCATCAGCGTTTTCAGGGGGTGCTTCCAGCAGGCACACTGTAATCACTTTAAGCCAGGTATTGATAAACATCCGAATCAATTAATACTGGTATTGGAGTTGGTGTGCTGTTTTTTTACGTAAACTTACTCCGGTAAGCTGGTGTAAATCAACCCCTCAACGAGATACGCCAGGCATGGCCCAGCCAGCTGCAGCCCGAGTGCCTGGCCACTACCCAAGTGGCGTATTATTGTCCGGTTTTGTATGCGTTTCCACACCTTTTTCCCTATCGGTCTCAGTGTGCTGAGCAGCCTTTCGCTTTCGGTAGGCCTGGCCCAATTCTCCCCGCAGGCTGGCACGCAACTGACAACCGCCAACGGCTTACCCCACAACGCCGTCATGGGTGTTGAACAGGACCGGGCGGGTTTCGTCTGGATTGCTACGCACGACGGACTGGCCCGCTACGATGGACGGTCTGTCAAGGTGTTTCGGAATCGGCCGGGCGACAGTCTTTCGCTGGCCGACAATCACATCGCTGAACTGCTACCGGCCACAGACGGCACCTTCGTGGTGAACACGGAATCGGGAACGGTGCAGCGATTCAACCCGGCTACGGAACAGTTCACGACCCTACTCGACCGGCAATTTCTGGAACAGAAAAAGGCCCTGGTCAATCAGATACAACTGAGCGCGGATGGCAACCATCTGTGGGGGCTTTTGCCGGGTGTGCGGCTCATCGATTACGATATCCAACGCAAAATCCTGCGCGTCTACGATGTACCGGCTCTAGTGGGCAGCGTCAATGAGATGCACGATTTTATCCTGACCCCAACCGGTTATATCTACGGCGAAACCCTGGCCGGGTTGTTTCAGTTCAACACCCGGACGGGCCGCAAACGGATTATTCCCTTTCCTTTCAAACCCATCGACCGCAAGCGGGGCATGGGTTTTCAATCCATCAATCGCCATCAGGTTGCGCGGGGTACCAACGGACAGATTGCCGTGTTTGGATACAACGTACTCGCCCTCTACGACCCGGTACAGAATCGGTTTCGTACCATTCCGATTCCCAATCCAGTACAAGGCAGTCTGGTCGGCAACAACGTGCGTATGCTCGCCACTAACGTATCGTATATGCTCAATACGCTGGCCGACAACCGGTTGTACGTTGGCTACATGAACCGCCTGTACCGCGTCGATGAAGACCGGCTTACGCTGCTTCAGCAGTCAGCCGCCGCCGCCGATAGGCTGGCTCCCCGGCTCATCGACCGGTCGGGCATGCTCTGGATAAGTGCCGGCCCGGCGGGCCTGACCAGACTGGATCTGCATCCCTTGCCATTCCGTTTCTTCCCCAAAAAGAAGTCATTCAGCGAGGATTTGCTCGAACAGGACCTGGGCCTTGCCCTCCCCGATAGCTTCGAGGTGTGGGATACCTACAACTGGCCCCGCTACACCACAGCCCGCGCCGAAAGCCGACCCGGTGCATCGGCGCAACGGCCCGTCGGCTATCTGATTGACCCCTCCCACGTCTATCGCCAACTGGCCAACAGCCGCACCCTGACCGAAATGACGAAATTTCGGGAAATTGACGGGCAGGTTTGTTGCAAACTGTGCCTGAAAACGACTTCCCGGTATCCCGGCGACCGGCATCCCGGCGACCGGCAGGCACTTATTTGGGTATACAACAATCGGCGGGGGCTGATTGCTGCCAATGCCGATGGCACCCAGGGCAGGCAATACCCAAACAGTCAGTTACCGCTGACGCACCAGCAACCTAATTACGACGCGGGTGATATTCAGCCCATTGGCCAGTCAGTCTGGGTGGGGTCGCAGTATGGACTGGGCTTATACCGGTACGATATTGCCCGCCAACAGTATGACAAACCCCTCGTAAACCAGCCAACATCAGTCAATTCGCTGCCTGCCAACAGTATCCACTGCCTGGCCGCCGACCCAACAGACAGCACAATGCTGTGGATTGGAACGGCGGGCGGGGGACTGTGCCGCCTGGATACCCGCACAATGACCTTTCGGCGCATGGGCGAAGCCGAAGGGTTCCCCAATAGTCTGATTGAGAGCATCGAGTCTGACGCGCAGGGAATGCTCTGGTGCGCCACCAATCGGGGCCTCGTGCGGGTCGACCCGAAGAGCCTGACCTGGCGGCATTTCACGACCGACGACGGGTTGGCCGAAGATGTCTTTATCCGCACCTCATCGGCCCGGCTGCCCGATGGTCGGCTCGTCTTTGGTACGCCCAATGGCCGGGTTATCTTCGACCCGGACGCGATTCGGGACAAGGGCTACGAACCGCCTATCGTGCTGACTTCGCTTCTGATTAATAACAAGCCGATGGATAGCCAAACCGGGTTGCCCGCCCCGTTGAACACCCTGTCGGAACTGGTACTCGACCATACCCAAAACTTCCTGACCATTGCGTTTGCGGGTCTGGATTACAGTAAATCCGACAAGTTAACCTACCGACACCAGCTTACTGGGGTCGATGGCGGCTGGGTGACGACGGGTACGCAGAACACGGCCAACTACACCCAACTCGCGCCGGGCCGCTACCAGTTCCGGGTCAATGGCACCACCACCGATGGCCGATGGAGTCGCCACGTTAAGCAGGTAACCATTGTGATTAACCCCCCGTTCTGGGCCACCTGGTGGGCGTATCTGGCCTATGCGCTGGCGTTTGGCGGGCTGGTGATGGGCTACATCCGGTTCCGCATCGGGCAGGCCCGGCAGCGGCAGGAAATAAATCTCAAACGCCGGGAAGCCGAGCAACTCCGGGCGGTGGATGAGGTGAAAACCCGGTTTTTCTCCAACATCACCCACGAGTTTCGCACCCCACTCACGCTCATTCTGTCGCCCACCGAAAAACTGCTGGGCGAACCGAAACACGATGCCCCGACCCGTCAGACGCTCACGACCGTCTACCAGAACGCCGGGCAACTCCTGCGGCTCATCAATCAGCTTCTCGACCTCTCCAAACTCGAAGGCGGCAGCATGAACGTGACCCTCTCGCGGGGCAATGCCGTAGCGTTTGTGGAGCGACTGGCCGACCTTTTTCAGCCGATGGCAACCAGCCGGGACATTGCGCTGCATGTGGAAACGGGCAAACCGGGGGGCCGCGACGAATCAGAGGTCACGCCGATGTACCGGTTCGATGCCGATAAGTGGGAGCGGATTATTACTAATTTGCTGTCAAACGCGCTCAAGTTTACGCCACCGGGTGGGCAGGTGTCGCTGACGATGGACATGAAACCCCGTATCGGACGCGACCGCCAACCAACTCACGTTGCACGTCGCCGATACGGGCATCGGGATTCCGGCGCAGCACATCGACCATATTTTTGACCGATTTTATCAGGCCGACGACTCCCGGACCCGCGCCTACGAAGGCACCGGTATTGGGCTGGCCTTAGTGAAGGAACTGACCGACCTGCTGGGCGGCACCATCAGTGTGCAAAGCCGCACGGAGGCCCCTACCGGCACCACCTTTATCCTCACCCTGCCCCTGTTGCCCGCAACGGATCAGACCGAGGCGCCAGAGCACCGGCTGCCGGAACTAATACAGCCCACTGTGTCCACCGTAGAGACCCACATGGCGTCGGCTGGTGCGGCCAGCAAAGCGGCAGTAGACGACAATGCGCCGCTTGTGCTGGTGGTAGACGACAATGACGAACTGCGCAGTTTCATTGCCGGTGAACTGGCCAGTCGCTACCGGGTGCTGACCGCTGGCGATGGCGAGGAAGGCTGGGAAATCTGCCAGCGCGACCTGCCCGATGTGGTCATCTCCGACGTGATGATGCCCCGCATGGACGGTTACCAACTGACAGCGGCCATCAAATCGACGCTGGCCACGAACCACATCGCCGTGGTGTTGCTCACGGCCAAAGCCGCCCACCAAAGCCGACTGGCGGGGCTGGAACAGGGAGCCGACGATTACCTGACCAAGCCTTTTCACACAGACGAACTGATCCTGCGGCTCAGCAACCTGCTGACCCGGCAGGCCAACCTGCGGGCTTTCCTGCACCGGCAGTTGTCGTCGGTATCGGCCCCGGCAGAGGAGCCTAACGCGGCCCAACCAAACGCGGCCCAACCGGACGAGGCCCGACCGGCAGCCGATGCCTTCGTGAGCCAACTGCACCAGGCCATCGAGTCGCGGCTGGACGATGCCCGATTTGGCGTTGACGACCTGGCCCGCGCCGTAGCGATGAGCCGCCGAACGCTTCACCGCAAGCTGACGGCCACCACCGACCTGTCGGCCAATGATTTTATCCGGCATTACCGGCTCCAGCGGGCCACACAGCTACTCCGCACCGGGCGGTCAATAACCGAAACCGCCTATGATGTTGGCTTCGAGAGCCCCGCGTATTTCACGAAGATTTTCAGGCAAATCTACCGGCAAACCCCGTCGGAATTTCTGAGTCGGTAGTCTGTAAGTGGCCACAAAACCTGCCCCTGTGGCCTGAATCTTATAGTATATGGCCCAAACGAGATAGCCACCCGGCTACCGACCCGCTACTTTTAGGGCAAGCAAATGAGGCAGGATTTCCCCATTTGGCGATGCGGTATGCCCCTTATTCGAGCAAGTGCAGGCCCTTGCGGGATGAGTCTCCAACAGGCCCGGACAGGTACGACTGGGAGAACGGAGACGATGCGATACAACCCGTTCCCTGATGGACGCGCTGGAAACGAACACTCCGCTCCGAAAAACCATCCTGTACCCGAATGCTCCCTGGTACTTTGCGCTGGCTATCGTGATAACCTGCGTAGGTTTTTCCTTTACTTTTTTCAGACGGCTGGGCACAGCCAATGTGTTCCACCACCTCCATGGGGCATCGGCGGTTTTGTGGATGTGCCTGCTGATTGTGCAGCCCATGCTCTACCGGCGGGGTCAGCTCCGTCTACATCGTCGGTTAGGTTGGCTGGGCGCGTTGGGGCTGGCCCCGCTGCTGGTGATGGGAGGGATCAAAATGCTTCACCAAGGGTTGCAGGCCGAAACGGGCAACCTGCCCCCGGAAACCTACCAACTGGTTTATTACGACGCTGTCCTGCTGGTTCTGTTTGCTGTCTTTCTGGCGCTGAGCCTCTGGCACGGCAAGCGGGTTGCACTCCATGCCCGCTACATCGCTTGTACGGTACTGGTGATTCTGCCTCCCGCTCTTTTTCGGCTATTATTTTTTTCGATTCCCTGGTTTCACCGTTTTGACAAATCACTTCACGGCAGCATACCTACCATTGAATTGGTATTGCTACTCCTGCTACTGGATGACCGGCGGTACGGCCCCATTCGCCGACCCTATGTCGTGGCCCTGGGCTTACTCCTGGGCTTGAGTCTGACAATGAGCTTCGCAGATGGCTGGCCCTGGTGGCGGGCCGTAGTTGATGCCTTAGCCAATAGCCGTTGACCGTATTTCTTTTCAACTCAATTCAAACCCCAATTGCCCATGAAAACCAAGTCTACGTTCCGTCTGTTGCCCGCGCTGCTGCTGGGCCTGTGTCTCGTTCAGTCTGGTTTCGGCCAACCGTCGCCAACGCCCCCGAAGGTGTATTCGGAGGTGCATTACCACAAAATCAAACCCGGCCACACGATGGTCGAAGCCCGCGCCATTGAGAACGAATTCAAGAAAATCCATCAGGCGCAGACCAACGACGGGTTCATTCTGGGCTGGTATATGCTGGCCGTCGACATGACCACCAACCCCAACAAGGAGTACAGTTACATCACCATCAAGAACTTCACCGACCCCGGACTGATGGACAATGCTTACCCCGAAAAATACCTGACCGGGGCAATGGGCACCGACTACCAGACCAAGACAGCCGACCTCATGAAGCGCATGAACGAGGTGAAAGAGGTCGCCAAAGTCGAAATCTGGGAGCAAGTCGATGGCGCACAGGCTAACCCCACGGCTTCGCCCGGCAAAGCACCGGTCTGGCTGGTGACGAACTTTAAAGTCAAAAATGGCCAGTATACCGAGTACATGGCCCGCGTCAAACAGGCGAGTCCCTTTAATCGGGACCGCGTCGCTACGGGCGGGGCTGCGGGCTGGAATTTTGCGGGACTGGCGTTGCCCTCGGCGGCCGAGAAAGCCTACGATTTTTCGTCGGTGTATCAGTTCTCCAGCATGAAAGCCTTATTGGACTCCGACGATACCAAAGCCGAAGCGGCCTTCAAAAAAACGATGCCGGGCGTAGATTACAAGCAGTTTTACAAGGAAATGAGCGACCTGCGCGAAGCGGCCCGGCAGGAGGTGTATTACCTGCTGGAATTTGCGGTAAGAAAGCCCGATATCCAGGCGACGAAGTGACCGGGCACAGCAGGGGCAGGTGCAAACAGTCGGTAGCTGCCCCGTATCCCTATTGACAAAACCTTACACAAAACCCTACTTTTATGACGAACCTATTTCCAAACAGTTCCCCGGTAGCCGAGGCTACCCCCGGCATTGATCCAACGACCGGATTGACGGATCATCCCCGCCGGAATGCCGTATCACCCGTTGGGCAGGCTGAGCGTATCCAGACCATCGACATCCTGCGGGGTGTGGCCCTGCTGGGCATCCTGCTCATGAATATCCCGTATTTTGCTTTGGCTGAGAACTTTTCTGACGTGTTTCGGCAAGACCCGACCAACGTCAATTTCTGGGTCAGTGCCGTCATTACCATTCTGTTCGAGGGTAAGATGCGGGCCTTGTTTTCCATGATTTTCGGCGTGGGCATCATCCTGTTCATGGCCCGAAAAGAACGAGCCGGACAGTCAGCAACGGGTCGGGCCGCGATCGGTTTATTTTTCCGGCGTATGGGCTGGCTGGTACTGTTTGGCCTGATCGATTCGCACGTGCTGTTGTGGTTCGGCGATATTTTGTATTCCTACGGCATCATTGGGATGATTGCCTTCTGGTTTCGGCAGATGAAGCCCAGCTATCTGGCCCTCGGTGTACCGGTGGTGGCGATTGTGGGCTTTGTGCTGGGCGTGTTCTTTTACCAGGGTGTACGTGATAAACGACTGGCTTATGTGGCTGTGCAAACGGCCCAACAGCAGGGTCGCCCCCTAACGGCTGCTCAGCAGCAGGCCGTGAAAGACTGGCAGGAAGTTCAAAAAACGTTTCTGCCCAACAAAGCCGAAGTGGCCGAACACACCCGCCTGATGAAATCACCTGACTACTTTACCGTGGCCGGCCGCTACCGGCAGGAGTCTATCGATTTCCAGACCAAGTATCTGATTTTCAGCATTTGGGACCCCCTCGCGCTGATGTTGCTGGGCATGGCACTCTACAAATGGGGCTTCGTGACGGGGCAATGGTCGCGCCGACGCTACCGGCAAACCATGCTGATTGGCTACGGCCTGGGCCTGCCGCTGGTGATCTTTAATTTCTACTACGGCTATAGCCAGCACATCGCCAATACGGAAGCGTTCATCCGGTACATGGAACAACACCCCATCTTGTGGAACGACCTGATTTATCCCTTCCAGCGCATCCTGCTGGTGATGGCCCACGCCAGTCTGGTCATCCTGCTCATCAAATCAGGGTGGGTGCAGGGCCTGCTGAACCGGCTGGGGGCGGTGGGGCAAATGGCCTTTACCAACTACGTCATGCACACACTCATCTGCACGTTCGTGTTCTTCGGCTACGGCCTGAATCAGTACGCCGAGTGGCAGTTCTATCAACTGTATTACCTGGTAGCCGCCATCTGGATGTTGCAACTGATTGTCAGCCCGATTTGGCTGCGGTATTTCCAGTTTGGCCCGCTCGAATGGCTATGGCGCAGCCTGACCTACTGGCAACGCCAGCCCATGCGCCGCTTATGATTTTGGCTGTTCCAATCCTTTTTACAACATAAAATCGCTCCCTGTTTTCGTCCGTATTCTGCCCGTTCAACTGCCGAAACGCTGCTTCGGCAGTTGAACGGGCAGGTCGGCAAATCGTCCGTCAACGGCAAAGCCTATCGGCTGATTAACAACATCAACTCCTGCATCAGCCGCACCCTGCGGGTGCTGTACGGGGTGAAAAATAAACCGAACCAATAGCGGTCAGTGGCCAACTCAAATTGGCTATGCCGTAAGCAGAACTCCCCTGGGCAACCCGTTCGTAGTGAATAAAGGTGATATGTATGATTCGACCATCATCGTTCAGCAGGGGGACTACCGTTCGGCACATATGCACCGAACCATACAGCATAATTTGCAGGGCCTTAGGTCATTCTACGTTTACCACACCACCCAGGCCGGCCTGCTTGGTTTTTTCCGTTTCGATCAGCACCACCAGTTTATACGTTTTATTGAGCCCTTTAAACGGAATCGTAATCGATTCGCTCTCCTGGCTGGACTTCGTAAATACCAACTGGTTGTTTAACCACACTTCAGCCTTTCCGGTAAGGTTTTTAAAGGACAATGTATGGTCGGTTTCTACGGGGGAATCGGTCAGGGTAAAACTGGTTCTAAACAGGGCAAAGCGGCCCTCAGCAAACGTTTGTAACTGAGATGCTTTGGTTGGCAGCCACGAATTCATGTCATTTTCGGCTATTTCGACAGTCGGGTTCGGTTTTTTATCCGTAAACTCACTCATTCGCCACTCCGACAATTGACGAGTCGTGCGCACCACCGGAACAGCTGCGATTAGCGGGTATTTATTGACCGGAATTCGGATAGTAACCGGCTGTAAGCCCTCGGAACTGTGCCGTTAAGTCAATCGGGGTTGCGCCTTCCTGCGGCCTGCACAATTACCTGAGCCAACCCATTGAACAGACTTCGCTGAGGTACTTTTTCCAACTCATGGGAATTAGGGTCGCCATTGCCCACGCCAATGAGTTGGCCTCCCCCGCTTAGGCTGAACTTTATCAGTTGGTTAGCCGTCGGTACAGTCCGGCCTTTTTTATCGACTACCATAACCGTAACCGGCATCGCATCCTGCCCGTCGCCGTTCAAACTCAACCGATCAGCAATCAATCGAACGGCAACCGGTGAGTCGGTCGTTTCAACCTTGGTTCGGGCGACTTCCTTCCCGTTCTTATAGCCAATGGCTTCTAATTTTCCGGGCTTGTAGGGTACCGAAAACGTATTCATGTCGTACTTGTCTACCCGCTGGCCCACTACTGTTTTCCCGTTTAGCACGACCTGTACGCTATCCGTATTGCTCATTACCATGACCTTGATGGGTTTCCCTACACTGTCGGCAGGCCAGTTCCAATGGGGTACCATGTTAATGATGGGTTTATGCTGTATCCATTGGGCCTGATGAATATAGAAGGCGGTCTTCGGGAAACCACAAACGTCCATCGCTCCGAAAAAGGAACTGGCCGAGGGCCAGGTAAAGGGAGACGGTTCGCCCCGGTAGTCAAAACCGGTCCAGACGAAGGCTCCGGCTAAATAGGGGCGCTCGGCAATGGCTTTCCAGGCACCCCGGTGGGTAGCGCCCCAAATGGCCCGTTCGCTATCGTAGGCATCAACAATGTTTTTCCCCTTGTCAGTTTTGTATTCACCCCGCACCTGAAAAGCCGACGCATCTTCTGAACTGGTCAGCTTTAGGGTGGGGTTTTCTTTATGAAAGCGGTCATACTGGTGCATCTGGTAGTTGAAACCCACGACATCGACCGCTTTCGATACATTCAGGGGAGCAAAAAATCCACCATTCATGGCGGCTGTGACCGGTCTGGTGGTATCAAGAGTTTTCACTTCGGCACGCATCCGACGGACCATTTCGTACCCCTGCTCTGAGCCCTGCATGGGTTCTTCGTTAAAGACAGACCATAAAATGATGCTGGGATGATTGCGGTCCCGGCGGACCATCCACTGCAATTGCCCCATGTATTCCGGGGCCGTATTGAAGTTGCGATTTTCATCCATGACCAGCATACCCATTCGGTCGCAGGCATCCAGGAACTCGACCGATGGCGGGTTATGGGCGCAGCGGTAGGCGTTCACCCCCATTTCTTTTAATTTCCTCAACCGAAATTCCCACAAGGCATTGGGTACGGCCATGCCCACACCGGCATGGTCCTGATGATTACAAACGCCCTGTAGTTTTAGGTGCTTTTCATTTAGATAAAAGCCGGAGTCAGCATCGAAGCGAATGGTTCGAAAGCCGCAGGTTGTCGTTAGGGAGTCGACAAGGGTTGTCCCCTGCTTCACCATCGTTTTTACCCGGTAGAGATAGGGCTGATCGACTGACCAGAGGGTGGGATTACCTATCTGGATGGCCAGCCGGGCAACACGCTGTCCCAGGTTGGTAACGTTGACTTGCGCCTGACTGGATGCGACTGTTTTCCCTGCGGCATCCAGCAGACTGACCTGGACATCGGCATTCGTCGGCGTTTCACCTACATTGGCCAGCGTTACTTCCGCCGGTATAGTCCAGCCGTTATCATGTTTTAATGGGGTTGGTGAATACGCCATCCGTTACAATGTGCAGGGGTGAGCGTTTGACCAG
This sequence comes from uncultured Cytophagales bacterium, assembly GCA_963750355.1. GTDB lineage: Bacteria > Bacteroidota > Bacteroidia > Cytophagales > Spirosomataceae > Fibrella. The sequence goes on from CAVVQL010000002.1 coordinate 144,289, forward strand.
CCAGCTATGGCGGTAAATACCGGCTCCTTCGTACCACCAGCCTTCCTGCGCATCGGCATCGACCCGCACGGCAATGGTGTTGAGTTCTTCCCCGTACTTGGCCAGGGCCGTGATGTCCAGATACATGGACGTGGACCCGGACCAATTGCGATGGATAACCAGGCCGTTGAACCAGATGGTGGCGTTGGTAGCAATGCCATCGAACTGGATTTCAAGGTGTTTGCCCCGGTCGGACGAGGGCAGTTTGAATTGCCGACGATACCAGCCAATGCCCCGTTTCCGGTACGACTGGGAAATATTTTCATTCTTATCGAAACTCCCCTCCACCGCCCAGTCATGCGGTAAGTTGACGATTGACCAGGCGTTATCGCTAAAGGTAGGCGCGGCGGCTCCCCCTGCATTCCCGGCTTTGGCATTAGTATAACTTTCCCGGTGCCCCTTTACGACTGGAAACGGAATGTCTCCCTTAAAAAACTTCCACCCTCTGTCTAACGAAAGCTTTTCCCTTACCGGGGAAACGGGTTGTGACACCGCAGCAGTGGTTAGACCGCAAAGAATGAGCAAAAGGGCTATTCTATTGAACATGATACCAAATCTCGATAAGTACGATGGTGAACAGGGGTATAGCGCTGAGGCAGGCTGTATTTAGTTCGTAGCGCTCAGTTAGGGCATAGCTGGTTTTCCAGAACGCAGTAGCCTTTTCGGGGCTCAAGCCGGTTACGGGCATAATGGAATAGCTATAGCTGTAACGGCTCTTGCTGGCATTGATCCGATACGGGGCCAGGGGTGTTTTTCCCCAGGAATTAATGCCGCCAACACCCGTTCCTTTATGGATGATGCGCAAATAGGTTGCCTTGCTTTTGGTGAGCTGGTAGGGATGCATCTGCGAGACGAACGGTGAGTATTTGGTGTCGAAACTCTTCGACAGTTCGTCCGGCGCATAATGGGTTGCATTGAAGTCGACCATCGGTGCTCCCTTGACCATCAGGCCAAATCCCGTTTTGTCGGTCAGGGCCAGCCACCGCGTTTCAACCGTGTTGCCCGTCTCCTGAGGGCTGGGATACATAAAGGTTTTATCAGTAACGGTGCTTTTCCAGACCCCAACATCATTCCCGGTTTTCCGATTGTTATACGTGTCACCAGGCCCGCGACCATACCACGATAGCTGTTCGTAGGTATCGCTGACGCTTAGCATACTGCCGATTTCAGCCACAAATGAGTTGTCGGCCGGTAGTTCCGGAAAGGCATAATCATAGGAAACCGTCACTTCGCCATTGCCAAAAATGGAATAGGCCGTCGCGTACGTTACTGACGTTGGGGCTGGGTTCTTTGGGCCAATCCCCAGCACCGGAATCGTACCCGTAAAACGGACCAGAACTACGTTCTTTTGGTTGGTTACCGAAACAGCGGAAGTCGTTCGTTGCTGAGATGCGTCTTTCCAGGACAAAAACATCTGGGCCTGCGTGGGTTTACCCCTATAAATGTTGACCGCTTCCCGTTCGCCATCAACCGGCGAGCGGAAGAAATTGGGAACGGGTCCCGATTGAATCAGTTCCTGCCGTTTCCCCAATGCGTTATCGGCGTTATACGAAGTGATAACCCCGGTAGCCTTGTCAATGGTCAGGGAGAACGTCTTACCGTTCACCTGAATGGTAGTTGCCTTGGTTGAATCGACCGCGAGCAGGCCAGCCGGTAAAGAAGCGGAGGCTACATTATCCGGCCCAAAGTCGACCGGTAGTTGATTCTCGGAAATAGCAAATCCAGCCGGTGCCCAGGCCGTAGGTTGCCTTGTTTTGAAAACGACGTTGAAAAAGTATTCGGCCCCCGGTTTGCGGTTGAGCGGTGTGGTGAAGGGGAAGGCCGTTTTGACCGTCGTCATCGTTTCATTGACCACGCCCTTCGGCGCGGGCGGAACTTCAAGGTGAAGGGGAACCTTACTTCTTTGAATGACAACCCCATTCTCAACCAGTTCCCACACCATGTCGAACTCGTTGACATTAGTGAACAGGAATTTGTTGCTGACATAAAATGAGTTTTTGTCGGCAGCCCCCGCCCTGATCATCTGATACTGGCGCTTCATTTCCCTTACCTGAGGCTTGGGGGTTCGGTCGGCCAGCACCATCCCATTACAGCCCATATTGGACAATTGGGACGGATCTTCCCACCAGCCACCCAGGGCGGTATCGTTCCAGTCTTTTCCAAAACCCAGGTACGTCTTACCCGTTAGTTTACCATTCTCAATAACAGGCGTGGTGATTTCCTGATCGACCCAGTCCCAGATAAAACCGCCCATCGTTTTGGGTTGCTTTTCAAAAAACTCGATGTATTCGCGGGCCACCCCAAACGCATTGCCCATATTATGGCAATACTCGGTTTGCACCATAGGCGTTTTCAGATTGAGTATCGTCTTCTCCAGATCAGCCGGATACTGATAGCCGGTGCCAAAAAAGTCCGCCCCGGCATTGTCGAACGACTGATGCACCGGGCGTTTGGACAAATCCCGATCCCGCAGCCACTGCGTATTATGTTGCCGGAAAATCTTGTGCATTTCTTCATCGGGCCCTTCGTAATTCTCATTCCCCGACGACCAGAATACCACCGACGCGTGGTTCTTATCCCGTTCGAACATATTACGCTGACGATCCTGCATCATCCGCTGCAAATCCGGGTTCACATTGGTTTCCCGTGAGCCGTGGCATTCCAGATTGGCCTCGTCCATGACGTAGATACCGAATTCGTCGCATAACTCATAGTACAGTTCATGGTGTGGATAGTGGGACATTCGAATCGCGTTGATGCTGTTCTGTTTCATCAGTAACAGGTCTTTTTTTATCAGTTCCCGGTCTACGGTATAGCCCTTGTTCGGGTCTATTTCGTGCATGTTCGTGCCGTGCAACAGAATGCGGGAGCCATTTATCAGGACTCGGGCTTCGTTCGTGTTATTGTTGACCACCTTAATTTCCCGGAAGCCAACCCGGATGCAGGTCGATTCCAGCACCTCATCGCTATCCTTCAGCGTGAGCAGTAACTTGTACAAATTGGGTTTCTCGGCCGACCATAATTTGGGTTTGTCGACCCGTAAGGTGAATGTCAGATCAGCCCCGTCAACCGAATTTCCCAGATAGTTTGGCCCGGGTTTTGAAGGTTGGGACGATGGATGCCCCTCCAGCCGTGGCCACCTTTTTTCCATCGGCATCAACGAGGGTAAGCGTAAGGCGGGTCTTGTCGAATCCCCCTGTTTTAGCCAGGGCCTTGCGCAACAGCACCTGCACATCCAGATTCCAACTGCCTGCATAGGCATTGGCGATTACGGGATGGGGGTGCGCTTCAAAATCACCAATCCACACCTTCGGCCGACTAACCAGGTACACCGTCCGAAAGATACCCGCATGGCGGTTCATGTCCTGGTCTTCAATCCAGCTCCCGTTACTCCACCGAAATACCTGGATGGCCAGTACGTTTTTACCTGTTTTAATGTAGGGGGTTATATCAAATTCTTTGTTGGTCCAGCGGTCTTCGGCGTATCCTACCGGTTTGCCATTGACCCAGATATAACAATCGGACGAAACACCGGTCAGATTCAGGAAAACCAACTGGTTTTTCCACGTTTCACTGATGGTAAACGTTTTGCGGTAAGACCCGACGGCATTGGTACCGGCCTCCGCTAACACCTTACCCGAGTCGTCCGTTGATTGGTTGGTTTGGGGTGGATAGGGCGTGTTGGGTGCACCAGCCCCTTTATTGCCTAAAAAAGCCGCACTCCAGATGTAGCCCGCTGCGGAATAGGCCGGACCATCGTATTTGAACTTTCCGGTTGCCTCACGGGCTACCGTCCAGCACGACGGTACAATCATGTCATCCCAGCCAGAATCATCAAAATCCGGCATCTCAAAGGAGGTGGTCCCATTGGAAATCAATCCATTTTTTTCGGTGCGGTCAACCGGTTTGCGTACCCACTTGAATTTCCAGTCACTTCCGTCCAGACTTTGATAAGAAGGGGATTGTTGCGGATTCAGATTGTGATGCAGTAGGGCCTGCTGTTCGTTTTTATACGGATAAAAAATAGCGCGCGGGTCTTCCCGGTTGATGGCGAACCGATGGGGGTCGGCCCAGTCATAGCCGCCAAAAACGGGTCCGAAATCAGTGATGACGATGTCACTCGTCTCAAACCCTTCCCTGACCGCAATCGATTTTATGACCGTTGTGCCGACGGGCGATAGGGGGATTGGCTCGTTGTAGCGTGTTGACTGTATCGTTGGATTAGTGCCGTCGAGGGTATAATAAATACGCCCCTGAGCCAGCGTCGACAGCTTACAAAACGAGGGAACAGCCCCCGCCGGATAACCGCCCGCAACCTGATCAGTGGCCGGTTTCGGCATCTTATACGAAAAGCGCTGGGTAAATAGGGGCGAGTACCCCTGCCGTTCATTCCAGGCAACGACTTTTAGGGTTACCGTCGTTGCGGTTGCCGATTGGAGTGGCGTAATTGTTACCGATTGGCCGGTCATTTTGAGACTTTTGGTCGTTGGTTCGCTCCCATCGAGCGTATAGAAATAATCGGCACCACTGACTTTGTTGATAGGTATGTTCAGGGGAACATCCGACATCAGGTTGGTGCTCTTGCCATTGGTGAATCCGGTGGCGACCGGGGTTTCCAGCAACTCTATTTCAGAAGCGCCCGTCTTAACACGATTCGATATGGTTTTAACCGATTCCTCCCCATTGATTACCGCAGAAACCGCAAATCGATACGTCGAATTAACGCTCAGCTGTTTAAGTATCAGCGAATTACCAGCCGTAACCTCTTCCAGTAGGCCAAATTCATCTGCCTTTTCCGGTTTGCTGTAAATCTTATAGCGCTGAGCGGTTTTTATTGGCTCCCAGGTAAGTTCTACAAATTTGGATGCGTTGACCACCTTAGCCGCCACCGCGTCAGGTCCGGCATTTCCCTTGATTAGCCTGGCGTATAAGGTGATATCGGAGGTAATAACGAACTTGTCACCGGGCTGATAGGTGATTCCAGAGCCATCCGGTTCGGTGGTGTAGCCGACAAACGCATACGTAGGAACCCCGAATTGATTTTTCAATACCGTGGCTTCGGTTCCATTCGCATAGGTGTTGGGGTCGAGGAAGGTTCTAACCGTCGAGCCCTTCAACATGTAGGTAATCTTGCTGCCAAAGGACAGATTCGTCCATTTCGCGTATAGGACAAGGTCTGATTCAAGTTTGATTTTACCCCCCAAATTATAGTCGACGCCGGTTCCATCGGGCTTGGTGCTCCATCCATTCAGAAAAGCCCCTTCTTTCGAAAACCCCTCGACCGTCGACAGCAATACAACGTCACTTCCTTTCTCAACGGCAACGACTAGCTTCGTGCCTTTGCCACTGCCCGCATCGTACGTCAACTGGACTTTTTTGTCGGCATTTTGAAACGCGAATAGCTTCGGACTTGCCGCGTTCAGGCAGATGAATGCGAAGAGGAAATGGAGTACTTTCATCGGTATGAATGTTTAATTTTTTCTAACGCAAGCTGACCGGCTTAGGCAGCAGCATCGACTATACTTATTGGACACAGTTACCCCACAACACCTCTGACGAACTGGAATTTCAGCAACTCGTCAGCGTTGTTATCAACGTCATTTGGTAACTATCAGAATGCTACTTGGCCTTATTTCACGACCACCCGCACCCGGTCCAGATTCTGGATTCGGGTATAGGGAGTCTTCGCATCACCCGCGCGTTGAGACGCTACGCGTAGGGTTGGGAAATACGTACCGGGTTTAGAGAAAGTATAAGTAGTTTTTAGCGTCACCCGCGAGCCTGTTTTGTCCGTCGGCGTAAACTTCCCGGCAACGGGAAACTCATCGGAACCGACAAAATCCCATGCAGCAGCAGGCTCAATCTCTTTGGTCAACCCCTCAAAGTTCCAGGCAGCGGCTACCACTTTGCCCTTATTCGCGGGTACCTCTACCTCGGCCGTGAAGGTGACGGGCTGGCCAATTTTTACGTCGGCCCGTTTGCCGCCGTTGGCTTTCACCACCACCACCGGCTGAATGCCCCGGCGCTCGTTGGCGGTAGCGGGTATGACCACCTGACCATCCACGAGTTTATAATTGGTGGTAGCAGCCGGGTCAATGCCTTTTTCAACCCAGGCACTTAAATCCCGTAGCGCCTGATGCAGTATGCCCAGGTAGCCAACCGTACGGGTGGGGTCATCTTCAACGGAAATATCGCCGTGCAGCGCGTGGTCGGTATACCAAAGGCGGTAATGGCTATCGGTGCTATCGCCCAGATTTTCTTTCACTTTTGCCCGATACCAGTCGGCCTGCCAGGCAAACGCTTCCCGATCCCAGAGCGATTCGAGCATGATCATCTTGCCTTTAAACTTACCGGTTGGTAACACGCCAGCCGCGCCTATCGTAAACCGGGGACCTAATAGCGTTGGCCGTTGCGGATAGATCGGTTTACCCTCGGCATTCCTGAACTGGTCATACACGTAGTACTCTTTTCCCGGAACCTGGTGCCGGTGGTAGGTTTGAACCGCCAGAAAATTGGAATTGTCCACCTTAACTTCGTCGCCTGGCTTTAGCTGGAGGAGCACAGCCGGGTCGACCGGGCCAACCACGACCTTATCACCGGAAATTTTGGTGAGCTGGATCACTTTGCCCGCAGCGGCACCGGTTTTTATGAGCAGATCACCGCCCAAAAACTGGATGTCAGGGAGTACATCATCGAGTTGAAACGCAACCGGCATCGACCCTTCTACCCCGCCAATACTTTTCCAGGCCGCATCCGCCGTACCCCGGTCCTGGGGTGAGAGGGGCGCGGTTAATCCCAGGCTTGCGGCCTGGTCAGCTGAAATGCCTGCTTTTATCGTACTTACCTGCTGAATCCGGGCTTTGAGCAGCGAAGCGGGTGGATTGGCACCCAGGTAGCCGGGCTTAGTCCAGAAGTCTTCCTCAAAATATTTCCGGTCAGAACCGACCACCCCCTGATAAAGCACCAGGAAGCCATGAATCCCCATTCGCTTATACCCGAACCAGGATTGGGGCGGAAACCCCATTTTCGTTACTTCCTGTAGGGCTTCTTTCTCCTCGGCGTTCAGACCCGCATACATATCCCCACTACCACCCGGTTCGAGGGCGTCGATGATTTGGGGGAACTTATCATTCAGCACCCGCATGGCATGCATACGAACGGTAAACCCATTGGGGATGGCCATCGGTGAACCCGACACGTAGGGGACGGCACCATCCCACACCCCTTCGGTGTTTTCGATCCCCCCAATAGTCCGGTACGAGCCACCACTACCGCCGAACGCATAGCCATACGGCCGGTTGCCGCCGTAAAGTTGCGTGGCCACCACCCGCGAGTATTGGGCCGAAGCGGCATTGGCCCGGTAAGCCCCAATCGACGGGCTTGCGTTCGGGCTTGGTCGGCTGAAGTCTACCCGGCCTCCCCCGTTCGTTTCAATAAAATAGGCCCCGCTGCTGATGGAGAAGCCAATTTTATCGGCCTCGCCTTTTGCTCCCTGCGACAAGGTTTCATTATCCGGGAAAGGGGTTATGTACTGGAAAAACCGGCCCTGATACTGTTCTTTTGGCGGGAAGTAAAAAGAAAACCGGGTGTTTGTGTTTTTGAAACCACCATGAACGTACCGATGGCGAACGGGCGCATCGCGCCACTCATCCACATCGACATACGGCTCTTTGAACAAGGTATCCTTAGTGGTGTACTTTTTAACCAGTTCGCTACTCAACTGGGGCAGATTGTTCTGAGCCTGAATCGTGGTCGTACAAGCGAGGGACAGACAAAGCAAGAAGGGACGGAGCCCAGTAAACCGCATAAGATTGCTCATTTAAAGGGTTACTAGTGTAGCTGCGATTGGATGTAAAGGGTCTCCACAGCCGTTCGCTAAAGTCGCTTTGGTTGTACGAATCAGAATGCGATTTAGATGGATACGGACATGGGGTACCGAATAGGGCTTAGCAAAGATAAAACAGAAAGAACATTATTATCTATAAAAATAGATAATATGTTCTTTCTGTTTTCCTTCCCTGGTGAAAGGTTAGGGTAAGCTCCTTCAGCAACTGCCCTATTTGCTCAAATCGACAAGCGTGATATTTCTGAAATCAATCTCCTGCCCTTCGCTTTGCAGGGCGATATAGCCGCTGCTAAGCGGTTTCCCTACCTGGTATACAGCCGGGTCGGTATTATTGGTCATGCCTCCCCCGATGGTCAGGTTGGTATATTGGAGCACAACCACGCCGTTGATAAGATGCTGCACCAGCGAGTCGCCGTGAACGATTAATTCGGCTTTGACCCATTCATTCTTTTTGTAAGTTTTCGACGAGGACTCAATACAGTGCCGTGCGTCTTTCTTTCCCCCAAAAAACACATCGGTACCGGGCGAACACATATTGCCGGTAGGTCTTGACACACCCGGTTCTAGTTCGCCTAAAAACTGGAATTCAACGGAGATCGGGAAAAGCTGGTCTTTCGAGATGGTCTGGGGGTCCTGCGCATGAAACATGATGCCCGAATTCATATTGGTGTAGCGGGGCGCATCGGGCTGCCAGTTACCCGTAAACCGATATTCACAGGTCAAATGATAGCTCGAAAAGGGCTGCTTGAAGTATAAATGGCCAAATTGGAAATTGAAAGGGCCGTACTTATCGTATCGGACTTTAATCAGTCCATCTTCCACCCGAAACGTCTCCCCGAAATTATCCCCCAGCTCATGATGGGTAATCTTGACAACCCAATCATTGATGTCTTTCCCATTAAACAGCTTTATCTCTTTCCTTTTTCGCTGCGAAAAACCATCCGTCAGGCAAAGACAAAACAGTGAGAGAGTGAGTATAAATAGCCTCTTCATCTTTGGATGTATTTAATTGATACCTATTGATTTGTAGTATTTTACACAGTCACAATAGGGTCAGTTATAATTAAACCACCCTATTGTGACTGTGTCAAGAAAGCTCAGCACAGTACGTACCTGAGATCCTGCTAATAGCCGGGATTTTGCACGATTTTGTTGTTCGACAGGTCAATCTCTGTTTGTGGGATCGGCAACACATCGAATTTGCTATCCTGTACAGGAAGGTTTTTGGCGGCGGCCATTCGCTGTCCGAGCCGACCCGTGCGCACCAGGTATTCCCGGCGGTGACCTTCGAGCGCCAGTTCAACCCGTTGTTCGTGCCAGATCGCCGTCCGCAAACCCGCCTGATCGGTGGTGGTGACATCGGGTAACACGGTTCCTGTATACGCCAGGTCATACGTAGTCGAGATTCGCTGTGGGTCTTTGGCGGGTGTAGTACGAGCGCGTTGGCGCACCATATTCAGCCACTTGAGGGATTCCGCAGCTTTTCCGTTTTCATTCAAGGCTTCGGCGTACAAAAGCACTACTTCGGCATACCGGATTCGGTGATTACTTTTTGCTTCGTCAAACAAGGAAGGCGATGTCCTTTCGGCGGGTACGACAAAATATTTTCGATTGGACCGTCCACTGACCGATGCGGTGTTATTCTGCGTATAGGTCGACGCACCATTGGGATAAACGTCTCCCCGGAACGAGATCGAGTAAATAGCTCTTGGATCGCCTTTCTCAAATTCCTTGACCAGATCATCCGTGGCTTCATCATAGCCCGTACCCCCAATAGCTACATCAGATGGACTTAGAAAGTAGTAATTGATAGAGCCTTCGCCGGGTGAATTACCCGTATTGGTCTTATGCTTGATATCGAAAATAGATTCCGGGCTGTTGTTGTCTCCCGATGCATTTCTAAAGATCGATCCATAATCCGGCACTAACGCATACGATCCTTCATCGATTACTTTTTTAAAGGTGGTTTCGGCCTGTGTATATTTTTTCTGGAACATATACGCCTTACCCAATAGGGCCAGGGCGGCTCCTGAGGTGGCCCTACCTTCGTTGGCCTTACCCCACCCACTTTTCGTAGGTAGGGCGGACGCATCCGTTAGATCCTTCTCGATCTGCGCCCATACGTCTGCCTGGGGTGATTTCGATAAGGTTACTTTGGCCGGGTCCAGGTAGGTTAGCGGCATGGGCACATCGCCAAAGTTGGTCACCAGCCCGTAGTACCCGTAAGCGCGAAGGAATTTAGCCTGGTTCACTATTTTTTTAATCTCATTGGCATCACCCGTCACCACGGATTGCTTGTCGATCACCAGGTTACAGGCCGCAATCCTGGCGTACACATTCGACCAATACAGGCTGATCATACTATTGGTCGATTTCTGCTGACCAATAGATAGTTCATAAACACCCGGTTGGTTCGTAGAAGGCCCTCCTCCTTTGTTGGCATCGTCGGAACCCACATCCCCAATGGCCCATAAGGCCGCTTCAGGCGGTGGAAAACCAGAGGCATTTAAATAACTGTACCCCGCCGTCAAGGTCTTATTTAAATCGTCGGCGGTTTTAAAGAAACTATCATCCGTCTGCACGCCGTAGGGTGCTTTGTCCAGCAAATCTTCTTTGCAGGAACTGGTCGCAAGGAGCGCGATAGCCATGACCATCGCGGGTATAAACGTCTTTTTCATCTGACTGAAAGAATGGTATCGGTTAGTAATTGGGTACCTAAAACGTAAGGTTGACCCCCAGGCTGTACCGTTTCATTTTTGGATAGGGCGAAAACTCCCAGCCGCCCTGCAGGGGTGTGGCCGACAGCCCGGCTTCCGGATCATTACCGCTGTACTTCGTGACCGTCAACAGGTCGGTACCCCCCACCCAAATCCGAGTGCTGCTGATACCCGCCTTTTTCACCCAGGCACCCGCTAGCTTATACCCGAGCTGGATGTTTTTCAGGCGCATGTACGAACCGTCTTCCACATACCAGTCCGATACCCGGAAGTTGTCGTTCCGATCGACGGTAGCAATAATGGGCTGGGTAGTAGAGGTGCCCTCGCCCCGCCATGCCGCTTCGTAGGCCCTCAGGCTGGCCGACGTGGCTCCCGTTAACGTATTGAAGTATTTTTTGTTGACGTTGAACAGTTTATTGCCGTAGGCTCCCTGAAAAAGTACGGCCAAATCGAAGTTTTGGTAGGCCAGATTCAGGTTAAAACCGTAGGTAAGTTTGGGCAGCGGATTCCCGATAAAGGTTCGGTCGCCCGCATTGATTGATGCCATCGCCGTTGAGGTCTTTAAACCGGAAATCACCGGGCTGCGCGTTGGGCTGAATGGCCTTACCCTCTTTTGCATAGGCGGCAACCTCAGCGGCATTCTGGAAAATACCATCGGTTACCCAGCCGTAAAATTCGCCTACCGACCGGCCCACTTCCGTCCGGTTCACACTGAGATTGGTAAATGGATCGGTAATGGTGATCGGTGTGTTACCCGTACCTAAACTAACCACTTTGTTGACGAATTTAGATGCGTTGGCCGACAGGCTGTAGTTCAGTTTACCGACGCTTCCTGCATAACCCATCACGATTTCAACGCCTTTGTTCTGAATGTTCCCCGCATTGGTATACGGTATGCTGGGAAAGCCGGCATAGGTAGGTAGCCCTACCTGAAGCAGCATATCCTTCGTGTTTTTCACAAAATAGTCGGCCGACACCGTTAGCCGGTTGCGGAAAAGGCCCAGATCCAGGCCAATATTGGTTTGTTCCGAGGTTTCCCAGGTGATCGAGGGCGTACCCAGCGAGGTCAGGTAATTACCGTTGGCCACGGCATCGCCAAAAATATAGCGATAGCCATTGATCCCCTCCACCAGCGACAGGTAAGGGCTGTTGTTGCCACCGGGTAGACTTTGGTTGCCAATTCGACCCCAACCGGCTCTGAGTTTCAGGTCGGTGATAAATTCAGCATTCAGCTTCTGAAAGAAATTTTCGTTGCTGATATGCCATCCGGTTGAGAGAGACGGGAACGTACCCCACTGATTGGCAGAGGCAAACTTCGAGGACCCATCCCGCCGCAGCGTTGCTGTTAGCAGGTACTTATCGGCGAATACGTAGTTGATTCGGCCGAAATACGACTGGTTGGCGTACTGGGTTTTGTTGCCCGTCAGTGAAATGGCGCCGGTTGCCGCATTGAGTACCTGCAAAGCCGGGTCATTGTTGGCCGTACCCTGCCGGATAGCATTCGTAAATTTACCCTGGTATAGCTCTTCGGTATACCCCAAAAGCGCCGTAATGGAATGGTTCGCAATTTTCGTGTTGTAGGTCAGCGTATTTTCCCAAAGCTGCCCAAAGAACGAACTCGCATTCTGGGTGACCGTGCTGGTCGGGTTTTGTTCCTGGGTGGAGATAAAAAACCGGGGATTGTACGACGGGTTATCCAGGCTGTTGTAATCGTAGCCCAGACTGGTCCGCAGTTTCAGGCCCTGCAGCACATCCAGTTCGCCGTATACATTACCAACTAGTTTCAGCTGGTTGGTCAGGTCGTTGATGCGGGCTATCGAGGCTGCCGGGTTTGGTGAGCCGGTAACCGACGAAGCATACTTATTGTAGGAATAATCCGGATCGTTGACGTTTGCGGCCGGATTGAGAAGGAGGGAGAGCGGATCGGCCCCTAAAATCTGAAAAATTGGACCATTCGATCGCCCCTCGGCAAATCCACCGCTCCCTAACGTAGACGAATACGTGATGTTCAGATTTTCACCTATTACCAATCGTTTGTTAAGGGTGTAATCGGTGTTGAGCCGGAAGTTGTAGCGTTTATAGGAACTGTTTTCCAGAATGCCTTTCTGATCGAAGTAACCCGCGCTGGCCGCATACCGGGCGGTGTTTGTCCCCCCCCGAATACTAAGATCGTAGCTTTGAATAACGGCCGTCCTGAACAGCGCATCGGCCCAGTTCGTCGACGTACCTTTGTCATACTGCGACTTTATCAGTTTTAGCTGGTTGAAAAAGGGATTGGTCGTGGTGAATGGATCAATAGCTAGGTCGGCATTGGGCGTAGAGCGTACATACCCATTCAGGTAGGCCGTTTTCTGATAATCAAGGAATTGGTCCCGGTTCAACGTTGGCATCAGATTACTCACCTGACTGATGGAGGTGTTCGCATTGAACGAAATAACCGGTTTACCACTCGCTCCCTTCTGAGTCGTGATCAGCACCACCCCGTTGGCACCTCTCGATCCATATATGGCTGTGGCGGATGCATCTTTCAGCACCTCCAGCCGGGCAATATCGGATGGGCTTAAAAAGTTGATGCTACTGACGAACATACCATCCACAATGTACAGCGGATCGTTATTGTTGACCGTTCCGATACCCCGGATTCGGATGGTGCCTTCGCTACCGGGCGAACCGGAGTTGGTGGACACCATGACCCCCGCAGCTCTTCCCTGCAAGGCTTCCGTGGTGTTGATCGGTGTCGCTTTGGCCAGATCTTTCACGCTCACCGACGAGATAGCCCCCGTCAGATCAGACTTACGCTGGGTACCATACCCAACCACAACCACCTCATCGAGCGCTTTTGATTCAGGCTGTAGCTGAACCGCAAGGCTCGAACGACCATTGACCGCTACTTCTGACGTTGTGTACCCGATAAAGGAAAAGACAAGAACGGCTCCATCGTCAACATCCAGGCTGAATTTACCCTCTCCGTCGGTGGCGGTTCCTTTCGTGGTTCCCTTCACCTGAATGGTTACACCGGGCAACGGCTTGTCGGTCTCATCGGTCACCAGGCCCGTTACAGCCCGCTTCGTATCAGGAAAAACAGGGAGTTTAGGGTCTGCGAGTTTATAGGTTCTGCGAATACAGAATTTGTGGACATCGCTGTCACGGTTAGTAATCCCAGCGCCAGCCTTGAGATTACCCTGATTTGTTTAGTAACGCTGCACTTCATACGCTATATAGTTAAAGAGACTTGTAGCCTTCCCGGTCAGAAAAGCAGGGGTTGAAACTAGAAAAGCACTAGGTAATAGCCCCGTCAGAAAGGGCCGAAGACGCGTATCAACTGATGTATATCTATATCCTCAGACTGACTGGAGCTTAAAGGTTAAGAGCGCTGGTTACCACACTCAAAGGCAATCAGCCATGTACCGGTCAAGACAGTATCCGCCGTGTAGTTCTAAACGACTCTACCGGGCACTAGTAGCCTTGACAATAGACTGACTATCAGAATACTATGTAGCATTCTGGCGAAGCTTGCTGTAATTGATGAGCAAAGTAAAACAGAAAAACTATTATTATCTAAAAAAATAGATAATAAATTTTATGCAATAGTATTCCCTAGTAGTACAATGGTGTGGCAAAGGTAAAATGAAAGTTTTGTTATTATCTAAAAAAATAGATAATAATTTTTTCAATACTATACCTTTGTAGTGCAAAACCTAATCAGGCCTTATTTAGCCTATATCGATCGCTGTATGACCCTCCGATTCCTAATCTCGCTATGCCTGCTTTTTGGGGCAACCCTGTGCCTGGCTCAACCCGCCACCCGAACCGACCCCACCTGGATCGCGCTGTTCCCGCAACAGAATGAGGTTCGAAACACCCTGAGTCTGTCGGGTATGTGGCAGTTCAAAAAAGATTCGTTAGGGGATGGGTGAAAAAGAAAACTGGCAAAATGGATTATCAAATCCGCGTGCCATTGCGGTTCCGGGTAGCTGGAACGAACAGTTTACCGACAGTCGGGATTATTTAGGGCCGGTCTGGTATGAAAAAGAAACCTACATTCCCAGCACCTGGAAAGGACAGCGCATCTTTATCCGCGTTGGATCAGCTACCTATGCCGCCAAAGTCTGGATCAACGGCCATCTGGTTGGGCAGCACGAAGGGGGTAACTTACCCTTTGCCTTCGACCTTGGTCCGTATATAAGCTGGGGAACGGCCAATCGTATTTCGATTCAGGTTGAGAATATCCTGAAGCCAAACCGTGTACCGGCGGGTAACGTAGTTGGCGGTCCTTTCCAAAGCTTTCCGAAGGCCAATTACGACTTTTTTCCGTTTGCCGGTTTGCACCGGGATGTCTGGCTCTACTCCCTGCCCGCCCAGGCATCGATCAAAAACATAACCGTTCAAACGCAATTTGCGGGCACTACCGGCAGCGTTGCCGTGCTGGTAGCCACCGAAGGCAAGGCGACAAAGGGAACAGTTACCATCAGCGGAAACGGGCAGAAATACGAAGCACCCATTCGGTTGACTGCATGAACGCAGCTACAGCTACCGTGTCTATTCCTAACGTTCGTCTCTGGTCGCCCGATGACCCGTACCTATATACGGTTGACGTGACGATTGGCGACGGTAAAACGACGGTTGATCATTATTCGCTGGAAACGGGCGTGCGGACCATCAGTGCCAATGCCAGTCAATTGCTGCTCAACGGGAAGCCAGTTGTGCTAAAAGGATTTGGGAAACACGAAGACTTTCCGGTATTCGGTCGGGGTAGCGCCAACCCGGTCATTGTAAAGGATTTCTCCCTCATGAAATGGACGGGCGCCAACTCGTTCCGTACGTCGCACTATCCCTACGACGAAGAGTTTATGCGCATGGCCGACCGGGAGGGGTTCCTGGTCATTGACGAAATACCGGCGGTTGGCCTCTATTTCCACGGCGATACCACCGAACTGGCCCAGCGGCAGGCGATGTGCAAGCAATACATCGACGAGCTGATTATGCGCGACAAAAATCACCCGTCGGTCATCATGTGGTGCGTAGCCAACGAGCCATTCCCTAAAGATATAAGTCTGACGGGTGGGGCGGCCGGTCGGGAGGCCACGCCTAAAAGCATTGAACTCTTCAAAGAACTGTTCGCGCTGGTCAGGCAAAAAGACCCTACCCGGCTGGCTACGTTGGTTGGGGTGATGGGCGGGCCAATGGAATGGGTCGGCCTGGGCGACGTGATGTGTGTGAACCGGTATTATGGCTGGTACACCCACACGGGTGATATGGCGGGAGCCGTGAAACTGCTGGGGATGGAGCTGGACGCGCTGCACAAACGATTCAATAAACCGGTGGTCATTACGGAGTTTGGGGCCGATACCTACCCCGGCATGCACTCGGACGAGCCGGAGATGTTTACCGAAGAATTTCAGACGAACTTCATCAAGGCCTACCTCGATGTGGCGGCCACGAAAGAGTACGTAGCCGGGATGCACGTGTGGGCGTTCTCCGACTTTAAAACGGGGCAGGGTATTATTCGTTTCGGGGGCATGAATTACAAGGGCGTTTTCACGCGAGATCGTAAGCCTAAAGCGGCAGCTTATTATTTACGGTCGCGCTGGGCTAAAAAGCCTACTCCCTAAAAAAACAGTTGCTCATTGCTCCTATGGGTTTACTACATGCAGGTTTGTAGTTATTTTGTTTTGTACTCATGCCAAAGGGTTACGAAAACCGTTGCCCTTTGGTACATTTTTACCCGTATTACACTATAGGTATGCATACTCTAAGTGAGCAGGGCTATATTCAGCAGGTCTCCATTCATTGTGTCATTTTTGGTTTTCAGAACAAACAGGTTAAAGTACTCGTACCTAAACTCATTTTCAACGGGGATTTCTGGGCCCTACCCAGTGGCTTTGTGTATCAGGACGAAGACACAGACGAAGCCGCCAAGCGCATATTGGAAGACCGGACAGGCATAAAAGACGTCTATCTGGAGTCGTTTAAAACGATGGGCAAAGCCAGTCGAAACAGCCGGAACTTTATGGATCGACTGATAGCGCTTAATCCAAATTCATTAGACGATCAAACCAGACGTCGGGAATATGAATGGTTTACCCGGCGGTTTATCGGCATTGGCTATTATGCCTTAGTTGATCTGAATGAGGTGGTTGCTCAAAAAAACGAGATTGATGAGTCGATCGAATGGTATGACATCAACGCCATTCCCCAGTTGATTATGGACCATAATCAACTGGTCGACGAGGCCATTGATACCCTGCGTGCCGACCTGGACCGCAAACAGCTTGCCTTCCACCTGCTTCCAGAAACCTTTACCATGAGAGAGGTACAGGAACTCTACGAAACGATTCTGGAGAAATCATTTGCGGCCAACAACTTTCCCAAACGGATCCTGGAACTAAACGCATTGGAGCGCCTGGAAAAGAAATTCACGGGTGCTGCCAACAAAGCGCCTTACCTCTATCGGTTTCCTAAACAGAAAATAACTCAGCGCGAAACCTCAATTGAGCTGAACAGGTAGGTATTTCCAGAACGCTCACTCCGACCTGCCGGAGCGGTTTGGTTGAGCCAGCGCTTAACCGATTTCCAGACCTGCTCAATTGGGCTTAGCCACCGTGGCGCACCACTCGGGACTGTAAGTTAGTAGGCCGACAAACCGGAATAATGTGTTCGTTACGCCCCTGCTCATGGCCGGGGTCTTTGTGGTAATTAGGGTTGCTTTTTCAGGCAACGGGCTTGGCCTGTACAATCGGTTAGTACGTCTCTTCGCGAAGCGTAGCCCGCCAGCCGGCGCCGGTAAGGCGCATGGAAACGATCAGCAGATTTCCATACTCATCATGCTCTATTCGCTGCCGCAGCGGGGTTGTTCCCAGGTCTTTGGCGATCTCCAGAATGGTGTTGCTGTGCCCAACGACCAGTGCCGACTTGTTGCGAAACGTACGGATACGCTGAGTTAGTCTGGTGACGGGGCTGACGGCGTACTGAGTCAGCGGCAACCCCTTTGAGGTAGCGGTGGGTAAGGCTGTTTGCCGCGTACGCGTGTAGGGGGTGACGTAGATCGTATCGAATCGTACGCTGGCTAGTCGCCGGGCGAGTTGCTCGGCCCGGCGCAGCCCGGCAGCCGACAGGCTGGTGGTGTCGGTATCGTTGGCCCGCTCGGCATGGCGTACGATGTAGACGGTAGCGGTAGGTGTGCAGCTGCTGATGCATCCCGCAAGGAGCAGCCAGGTGAGGCATTGGTTAACCATGATGCATTGAATTAACGGTCAAGTATGGGGGCTACGCTAACCAGTTTGTGGAAGTTGTTCCCCGTCGGCAAGATACATCACCGTTTGGTCAAGTACCGCTAACTAAATAATAACGGTTTGATTTACAGTACTTTGTTTACGATTCGATAGGGCGTAAAAAATTACTGGTACGCTTTTTTCAGTAAAAACGGCGTTAACATGTCCCAGTTCACTTAACACACATACCCATGAAATCACTACCCGGAATATTAGTAGGCATTGCTGCGGGTGTCATTGTAGGGGTGCTTCTGGCACCACAGAGCGGTAAGAAAACGCGCAAAGGCATCATGAACGAGACAGACAATTTTTTCAGCGACCTACAGGGTCAGTTGCAGGACGGTCTGGAGAGTATTCGTAAGCAGTACAGTGAGTATGTCGAAACGGCTACTGACAAGACCAAGAGTGTGGCTGCTGACGCTAAGCGGAAGGCCAAATTTTAGTATCAATCAACTCAACTTGTAAACAAAGAACACAATGCGTAGCACACGTGATTTCCTAACCGGCGTTTTAACAGGCGTAGCCATCGGCATTCTAACAGCTCCTCGGAGTGGCAAAGAAACCCGCGATAAGTTGGTAGACGAAGCCAACAAGCGTTCAGAAGATCTGAAAGATCAGTGGGAGAAAGGCGTAACTCAGGCCAAAGACCAGTTCGGTAAGGTGAAAGAGCAGGCCATAGATCAGTTCGGGAAAGTGAAAGAGCAGGCAAATCAGCTCGTTGGTCAGGCTAAAGACCAGTACAATCAGACTAAAAATGACGTAAAGTCAGACTTCAACGCCAATAAGCACGAAGCGAAGTCAGAGTATAACAACATGGTGGACGATGCGGCTGACAACGCCAAGTCGGGCATCAACTCAGGGAAAGAGTCGATCAAAATCGACTAATACCTACCCAATACCACAGTACAACCGTACTGATTTACTCAACGATCTATGAAAGAATGCCCCCGGCTTAGTAAAAGCCGGGGGCATTCGCTTTGTAGACTATAGTCAATCTCTACCCAATGAAATCTACCTTCCTAAGCCTTTGCCTGTTGAGTATCACCGCCGCGCTGGCGCAGAAACCCCAGATCATCAGCCAACTCGAAACTTTCGATATTTCGTCGAACCAGCGGCAGGTTGTTTATCGGGACACGGGTCGGTTTGAGGCCCCCAACTGGACACCCGACGGGCAGTTTCTAATCATCAATCAGCTGGGTAAAATCTACCGGGTAGCCGTGAGGGGGGGAGCTAAGTCAGTAATCAACACCGACTTCGTTAACAAGTGCAACAACGATCATGGCCTCACGCCCGACGGGAAAACGCTCATTATCAGCCATAACGACAGCCGGGCTGGCTCAGGCGCTACCTCACGCATCTTTACCGTACCCCTCACCGGCGGCGTACCAACGCTGATTACCGAGAAGAACCCCTCCTATTGGCATGGCGTGTCGCCCGATGGGAAAACGCTGGCTTATGCCGCCGAACGCCCAACCGAAGCAGGCAAGAAAGACTACGACATATACGCCATACCGATTACCGGTGGCACCGAAACCCGCCTGACTACCGCCACGGGCCTCGATGATGGCCCGGATTATTCGCCCGACGGAAAATTCATTTATTTCAATTCCATGCGGTCGGGGAAAATGGAGATCTGGCGGATGAATGCCGATGGCACCAACCCAACCCAACTGACCAACGACGCCTATGCCAACTGGTTTGCGCACCCCTCGCCCGATGGCCGCTGGATCGTGTTCATCAGTTACTTGGAAGATCAGGGAAGCAGCCACCCCGCCGACAAAGCCGTTATGCTCAGGCTGATGGATTTGAAAAGCAACAAAATCCGTGAGCTCACCCGCTTCCGGGGTGGTCAGGGCACGATCAACGTACCCAGTTGGTCGCGCGACAGCAGGCGGTTTGCGTTTGTGACCTACCCGGAGTAGGTCCTTTCTACCCACCTACTGCGCCTGTTTCGAGCTGAAGAACTCGAACGTACCCAGCACAAAGTCAAGAATACCCGATCCGTGATGCCGGCCCGGCAGGCGGTAGAGGGCTACGTTCTTCGCTCCCCGCTTCTGCATGGCGTCGTAGGCATGCTGGGTATTGAAGTAGAACACCGTGTTGTCGGCATCGCCATGATACAGGCGCGTGGTCGTCAGCGGTTTCCAGTCGTGGATGTCGTTATCCTGCACGGCCTGGATAAAAGCCGTGTCGGTGCCCTCCTGAATCGCCTTTTTAAAGCTATCCGTTAAGGCTTCGTTGAAACTAACATTGATCAGGGCGTGCCGACCACTGGCCTGCACCCGACTGGCATACGGCTCTTTGAAATAATACGACGCCGGGCGGTTCAGGCCATACACGCGGTCATAGGTCAGCAGCACCCATAGATACAGGCGGTTGTAGTCGATACTGCCCTGGGTACGGGTGTTCACGATATGCCGCATGAACGCCGGTTTGTCATAAGCCCCGGCCCCCATGCTCGAAGCGACGAGGTTGAACTCTGACAGCGCTTCGGCTTCCAGCTTTTTTTGCAGCGCCATGGTGGCGTAGCCACCCTCCGAGTAGCCCGCCAGGTACAGCTTCTGATTCCAGTTTACCTTCTCATCGGTCAGAAATTCGTTGGTGGCCCGCAGCATATCCAGCGACGCCGACGCCAGCGACGCGTTGTGTTCGTATGGATGCGGCAGTTTGTTCGACGCCCCGTAGCCGATATAATCCGGTGCGGCCACAATGTAGCCCACCGACGCAAACATGGAGCCAAACGAATAGGCTTCACTACTGCTTCTATAATAGGACGGAGCCTGGTCATCGCTGCCAATGGTGCCGTGTTGCATACTCACCATGGGCAATGCCTGGGTGGTTTGGGGCACCAGCACTGCCCCCGACGCCACAATGGCACGGCCGTCCGTGTTGGTAGTGGTGTAGGTAAGGCGATAGACCTTGATGCCAAACTGGGTCAGGGCCCGCAGAAACGAAGTAGCACCCGTGTAGCGGCCTTTCAACTGGTCGACCGTATACGTACCCAGCAACCTGGCTTCGACCAGGGTACGGGGTTTGGGCGGGGTTGTGGCGTTGGCAGGAGGCGACTGCTGGCAAGCCGAAGGCCCCACGGCGGTCAGCCCGAAAAGAGCCGACAGCAGAAACGTTTTGATCATGAAGTGTTGAGTGATTGTTACCTAAAAAACACCGTCTCAACGCCTTCCGTTCAGTTTTTCACCCGTTCGCAGGCCTCTCGAACGCTGGTCTTTAGGGCTAACAAAGCCTGTTTAGTCGACCACTGCATTACCCACTCCTGGATGTGTTTTCCCAATCATGCGGCACAGGCTGCGCAACGACGGACCGTAAAATTTGTCACTCAGAGCCTTGGCTGGTTCTATCTAAAATTTAAACCCATATCCGCTACATTTAACAACTGCTGGGCCACGAGAGCATCCTGACCACTATGCGGTATACGCACGTAACGGCGGATAAGATTAGTACGCTCAAAAGCCCGTTGGATACGCTGTAAAGTCATGCCGACGCAACATTGGCCGAAGTTGCGAGAGGCTATAAAAGCGACTTTTAAGTACGTAACCCTGAGTATATCGTTTTAGGGTACGCCGCATAGGTTTTGCTTCACCCCGTGCTGTAATCCTGTAGAGTTGGTTGTCAGCGGCTACTGTACCCTGCTAAAATAGGTCAACAATAAAAAGGGAATTGGATATTTGTAGTATCTGACGCTACAAACACAACCAATTCCCATGAAGCAGAGCCTCAAAGGCGAAATTACGGCAATCCTCCATTCGGCACCAATTGTTGATAATTTAGCGCGAAAAACCTTTGTATCCTTGTTTGTTCTGGCCCTCATTCAAAGCAGAAAAGTGCAATTCAATGAAATAGCAAATGTGCTCAATGATGACGTCAAAGTCGCTTCCAATCAAAACCGAATCGAGGACTTTTTCCGAGAAGTAGACATCAACTTTCAGGCTATAGCCCGTCTAATGCTGGTGCTTTTGCCCAAGAAAGAAAAACTCCGCCTGACGATTGATCGTACCGAATGGGACTTTGGTAAATGTCAAGTTAATATCTTGATGGTGTTAGTGGGCTGTGGGGATTTACAGTTACCAATTTATTGGGAACTACTGGATAATAAAAGCGGTAATTCCAATAGTCAAGACCGGATTGAGTTGCTGAACAAGTGCTTTGCCATCGTGCCTAAAAAGCGGATTGGCTTAGTAGTTGGAGATAGAGAATTTGTTGGTCATTTATGGTTAAGGTACCTGAAAGACAACAACTTAAACTTTGTTATGCGCTTTCCTAAACATCACTTGTTAACCACCTCGTCCGATGAAAGCTTAGCTGTCAGTGATTTGAAATTAGCTATCGGGAAGAGCTGTCAGGTTATGGATTGTTTAGTAGATGGCTGTTGGGGGAATGCTTGGATTAAGCGGCTTGATGAGAATGAATACTTGTTTCTGTTTGGTAATGTAGAAGTGAAGTTCTTAGGCCAGTTATACAAAAAGCGTTGGTGTATCGAAGCTTTTTTTCAGAATCTGAAGCTACGCGGTTTTGACTTAGAATCAACGCATCTTCGTAGCTTGCCTAAGTTGAGTAAACTGGTTGCTTTGGTGAGTTTAGCCTACGCTTGTTGTGCTAGTTTCGGTTTGTATTATCATCAAAAAGTACAATCAATCAAGAAGAAGAAGCACGGTTACAAGGCCAACAGTTTTGCCCGTTATGGGTTGAATCAACTGCGAACTATTTTGCGGGCTTCGACCACTAAGCCCGTTGCGGGTTGGCCTTTACTTGAGCGTCTTTTCAAGTGGCTAAAACGTCAACTCGCTCAAAATCAACCAACTATTTTAGCAGGGTAGAGTAGTCAGCGGCAAAGAAGTAAGTGGGGTAGCCGTCAATGTCCCAAAGTCGCTGAACCAGAGCCTGTATCTGCCGCTTACTCATTTCGCTTAAGTAGTTTTTGTTAATTAGGGGCTAAAGATGCTTCTTTGTAAGTACAATGGTTCGGTGATTTCTATGCTGCGATACAGCCAAAACTGTACAACTGACGCAGTTGGGTTTGATTTATCTGCAACTTAGCCTGTTGGGGTAAGATAGCAATAAACCGATTCAGGAGTAACTCATTGTGATACCGCGTCTTAGCATTAGCCATCGAGAAGGCTTTACGCGCCGTCTCCACCGCCGTCAAGCCCGATTCAACCTTGGCTACGTTGACCGCAGACAGGGCCATATTGGTGTGAAATTCCAGCTTATTGATCGACCGGGCCTGACTCTGGGAGAGACCCGTGAACTGCTTCCCATCCCGAATGAGAAACTCTTGCTGGTAGCGCAGCCGATAATACCGCACCAGTTGAAGCGCATCCAAAGTCAAATCGGTCGAGAAATAAGGTCGGTAACTCTTCACCTCACCCTGAGGAGTGAGTTGCTGGACATAGGCTAACCGAATCGTACGCTTGAGAAACACACAGTTCACCAGGGCCGAGTAGATGCGTTCACTAGCCGACTGCTGCACTAAAGTAAACCGACTCAGGTCGGGCTTTTTAAGGTCAATCTTGCCATCATAGCGTTTGGGTGCCCCCTTGCCCACCCCCTTAGGGCCGGTGTAGAGGTAGCGTAGATTGGCATCCTGACGCAGGAGGCAAATGATCTCCAGGGCGGTCTTGCCTGTAATACGATCAATAAAGCTTTTCTTGGCAAAATACGCATCCACAGCTAAATACTTGCTGATAGTCAATAACTTATCGGCTGACCAGAGTAGCACCTGCGCATAATGATCGACCAGATCAATGTCTTTATCCTGCCGTTCTTGCGGGTCCGGTGTTAGGGCTGCATCCAGATGAAAGGCGGTGTGATAGTCCACGTCAATCACCGACAGCAGGCCTACTTCAAGTCCGGGCAGGGCTTTGCCCGCACAGCCTGACCAGTACTTACCAAGGCCAGGTGTTTTGGTGCCGCTTTTGGGTAGATAAGAGGCATCGAAAGCCCAGACAAAGTGGCCTGAGCCGTGGGATTTGATGTAGGCGGTATTCATCGTAGCAAAGTCGTGAAACTCTTCAAAGTGAAGCCGAAAGGTACTTTCTACGTACTGGTCGGTATGGCGGGCGAGCATCAAAAAGTTGATCCGGCTACGCAAGCTCAAGAACAGACAGAGCAGATGGCTCATAAAGTCAATACGCGGCTTGGTCAAGCCATGCATATCCGTTACTATTGCAGTCAGTGAAGCGAAGGCTTTGCTCATGGCGTAGTCGGTTTAGGATGTCAGATACCCAAAACTACTACGCCTTCTTCATTCCGCAGAAATCACCGAACCATTGTAAGTAGTTATTGAAGAGAAGATAGGCTAATGTATCGCGGAACCATTACAGGCTGACAGTCAGCATGTTAGACGTGTTTAGTTCCGCAAATTCGCGCGCAATAACATGTTGGGTGTTCGCTTATAAAGTGTCTGCATTTCCGGGTTCCGGCGACAGGTTGCAGGCCGCAGCGGTCAGGTTTTGGCTTCCATTTCCGGGTCTCAGTTGACAAGACAACTGCCCCGAGGATTAGGTTTAGAATTGTTTGGCAGTGTTTTGGCAACAGGATGTGGCCCGCAGTGGTCAGGTTTAGACTTTCATTTTCGGGTTCCGGTCGACAGGCCAACCGCCCCGAAGGTGAGCGTTTTGTTTGCCGGGCCGTACTCGTGCGACAGGGGAAATGCCCCGGCACGCAGGAATGGACAAAAGCTGTTAGTCATGAGCCAAATTAATGCCCTATTTGTTCTAGTATTGTATTATACGCTCCAAGACAATGAAAACACTAACTGTCAACGATAAGGACTACGCTAAAGCCATAACGTTATTGATTGAAAACGGGATTCAAACCGAGGCAGAACCTGAAGTCAACATTCCACTCCTGCGAAAGAGTAACGCCAAAGCCGACGAGACTCCAGCCGCTTTCGGTGGTATTTGGGCTAACGACGAACGCACAATGGCATCAATTCGGGCGAAAGCATGGCCAAAAAGAAGGTAGTTCTATGCGATTCTAACGTATTGTTTGACTACTTCCGAGGAGTGCCGATGATGGTTCAGGAATTAGATGAGCTTGGTTTCGACCGTCTTTATCTGAGCGTAATTTCGGAAGCGGAAATGTATGTGGGCATGAAACGTAGCGAAAAACGCAAGACAGTCGAAACAATTAACAAGTTTAACGTAATTGGTTTGGATGCAGAAATCTCGCGCCGACTACTCAGTTTGACTTGGGAGCATCATGCAAAACGACCAGGCATAGCCGATATGATTATCGCGGCAACCGCGCTAACGTACCCAGTTGAGTTGTTCACCTTCAACAAAAAAGACTTCGATTTTGTGGAGGATATTACTTTTTACCGGCCTAAATACAAGCACCAATACGGCCCTGAATCTGCGTAAATGAGCTTCCCGGCGACAGGCAGCAGGCCGCAAAGTCAGCGTTTTCGGCCCAACGAGGGCAGGGGTGTAAAGGCTCGCTACGCTCCCCATCAACCCCTGCGTGGTACTGTCTTCCAATCCAAGAAGAACGCTGGTAATATTTCAAGATTCGATCAACTCGCCTATATTCGCCTCCTCAAGCACGGCCCCTTGGGGTTGATGCAGGGTAGCCTCTTTGGTTGAGGCTACTTTTTTTTGGGCCACCGGCACGTAGGTCGGATCATAGTTCTCGTCCTTTTTCCATAAAGCGAAGATCATCGTTAGCAGCTTTCGTTGCACGGCTACATAGCCTTTCATCTTGATGTTAGTCCGTTGGAAGACGCGCTCATAGAGATCCATAAAGGGCTTTTGTTCAAAAGTGACCATCATCAACGCAGGCATGTGTAAGGCCCGTCGAATACGGGCGTTACCTCGTTTACTGATGCGGGTCTTGCCTACCCGTTTACCGCTTTGATTCTCTACCACATCGTAGCCCGCAAAGCTCACCAGTTGCCGCTGGTTCTGGAAGAGAGCGAACTCGTTAGTCTCGGTGATCAGGTTGGCTACGGTCAGTTCGCCCACCCCCTTAATGCGGCAGATCTGCTCGGTTTTACGCTTCCATTCGGCATTTTCTTTGATGGCTTTATGGATGAGTTTGAGGCATTGGGCCAGTTGTTTATCCAACTCAGCGATGAGGGTTTCCAGTTGCTCTTTGACTGTAGGGGAGTGATACATCCCTACTTCAAGAGCCATCAGCTGATTGTTTATCTGGGTTTTAAAATCTTGTAGATCAGTATATTGTCGGGTTAGCTGTCGCAGCACATACATGGCTTCGCTGATGGGTCTCCAAGCTTCGAGTGCCTGCTGACAAACCATCATGGCCAGTGCCTGGGCGTCAACGCCATCGGTCTTTGTTTTGATGCCCAGTGCTTTGATGTAGTACTTGGCTTTCTGGGGCAGGACCACGCAAACATGCACCTTCTGGTTGTGCAATGCCAGGGCCAATTGCTCGTAATAGACCCCTGTGGCTTCCATCAGAAAGTGGACGGGAACGCCCGTCTGCTTACAGTGGTGGTCACTCCACTGGAGGAAGTCAAGAATGCCTGTTGGGGTATTTTTGAAGGCTCGGGTAGCCTTGACTTTAACGCGTTGAGTAGAGTCAATGGCACTGACACAGGCGTGAAATTCATCTTTACCCATGTCAATTCCGACGCCATATTTGAGGGGCTTCAAGGTCGCTTCCATTGTAATACTGATTAGGTGAAACACTTGTTTAGGTCATTAACTTTCCCGACTTTGCACATGATGCTGGATCGAGGCAATGCCTCGTCCTTTGGTACTGTTCATTCTACCGGAAAGGGTGGTGAGTAGGGCCAAGCCACGCAACCTATGTCGTCTATAGTAGACGCATTTGCGTTGGGTTCGAGCTTTTTCTACTCACCAATGACTGGGCTACAAATTGCATTATTTTAAGCGAAGAACCTTGGACCCAAAGATATGGTCGTTGGGTGCAAGCAAAAGCAGAAATGAGTGTTTGCGGGCTTCCGGTCGGTTAAACTCGGCGAGGCCGTCCCCAGCCCCGCCGGTCTTTGCCAATTTCCCGGCACACGGCTCCTCAGTAACGTGGTATTTGTCACCCCCCCTAACCACCAGGGAGGCTCTGAGTATGAACGTTGGCGGCTCGAAAACACGAAGTTTTCCATCCCCTCACAGGAGGTATTCTATTCATGGACGAACTGACTTTACTTCAGCAAATATGCCGTTAAATCAGCTAGTTGCTGTTCGCTGATGCCCAGGGCCACCGGGTCTGGCATCAGGCTAGTGCTGTACTGTCGGCGCGAGGCGATGGTGGCGGCAGGAATCGTGTGTTTCTGGCCAGCCGCATCTTTCATCACGATCGTCTGCGCCCCGTCAGACAGCAGGAATCCGTAATACGTCTGGCCGTTTTTGGTCGTAACCAGCCACGGTTCGTAGCCAAACGCCAGCCCCGCGCTGGGATTGATGATAGCGTCGAGCAGGCCGTTCTTATCGAACTTTCCGTGAATGTTGGTTAGCTCAGGCCCAATTTCTGCCCCCAGCGTGCCATGCTTATGGCAAGTAGCACAGTTAGCCCTGAACACCGACAGGCCCGATGCGGCGTTGCCCGTCAGCGCCGCAATCTGCATCAGCGATACAGTTCTGGCCACGCCCGGCCGCAGGAAGTAATCGGCCGCCATGGTGCGAACGGTCTGCTCCGGATTCTGAAAAATCACCTCCCCTACCGACTTCCTGAGCGATTCGGACAGCTTTTTATCCGCCGCCAGGCCAACCAGCACCTTTCCGCCTTCGGGGTCTTTGGCCATGTCGAGGGCCACTTTAGTCTTGTCTGCTTCTGATACGTACTCATCCATCAGCTTCGCTCGTAGCCCCAGCATTTTCTGTTCATTGGCCGACAGTTGGATTGGCATCTCCTCGCTCCAGTTCAGCAGCGTAGCCCAGTCGTTACCCCGCCGGAAATTGACCCAGTAGCGGGCCTGATTAGCCACCGTCGTATCGGCCAGCTTCGATAGACTAATCATTGCCCGGGCGGCTTCGGGGCTTTTAATGAAGCCCAGCGTTGTCATGGCCTGCCGACGATCGTCAGCCGTGAGCGTTGGTAGTTGGGCGCGCTTTGCCAGCAAGACAACCGCACTAGCCGGGTGAAGTTGCCACACCAGATTCGCCGTTTTCGTATCCCAACCCGACGGGTCAGCGGGGATAGTGGGTTGCAACGCCGCATATACTTCATCGGCTTTTTGGTCGATGCCAATACCCAGGGCGGTCAGGTAGTAGCGGTCTTTCCCGTCGTAGCCTTTTATCAGGTCCAGCAGGGCGTCTTTACTTTGGGCAAACGGCACGTCGCGCAAGGCAATGGCCACCTCCCGCCTAATGGCAGGCGACGGGTCATTGGCGAATGTACCCGGCTGGAAATTGGCCGTTCCCTTCAATGCCCGGAAGGCAGCTACGCGCAATTGCTCGTCGCCCAAGGTGTTGCCACTGGCCAATACCTTTTCTGCCTCGGCCTTTCCTTTCGGGCCCAACGCCGCCAGCAGATACACCGCCCTCGCCCGCACATACGGGTTCGTTGCTTCGAGCAGCTTACTGACGGGTTTCACCACCTTGTCGCCCTGCGCCTGCAAGGCCGCAAAGGCACTCATTCTAACGTTCGTAGCCGGGTTGCTCAGCGCCACCAGTTGTCCTTTTGTCCGGCTCAGGTCCAGCTTAGGCGGCTGTAGCTTGCGGCCTTTGGGGGTAATTCGATAGATGCGCCCATAGCCTTTTTTGTCGTGCATGGCGTGGCCACCCACAATCGGGTCGTACCAGTCGGCAATGTAGAGCGCGCCATCCGTGCCAACGGTCACGTCGCTGGGGCGAAACCATTTGCGGGTATCGTCGCCTACGTCGTTCCATTTATAGGCCTCATCTACTTTGGGTAGTGAACTGATGAAGTCGGTGCGGTTTAGCTGGTACCCCGCGCCGCTGGGTTGAGGCTTATAGCTGAAAATTACGTTACGGCCCGCTTCGGCGCTGAGCAGCATACCCCGATACGCCGGGCCCAGTTCGTCACCTTCGTAAAATACCGTTCCGGTGGGTGAACCCGCGCCGGTAATGTCGCCCGAGGGCATTACGCCGGGGTCTTCCTGATGCCAGTGCGCGGTTTGGATCGACTGACCGGGCCGTTGGTCGCCCTGCCAGTAGCGTGTGCCATCTTTGCTGAAATACCCCGCGTCGGCTCCTTCCATGAGCCAGCTTGTGCGGCAGGCCACCACCTGATCGTCGTTGTCGTTCTGCCACATGTTGCCGTACGAATCCAGGCAGGTTTCGTAGTTGTTGCGGAAGTTGTGGCCCATCACTTTCAGCCCTGTTCCGTCGGGCCTGATGCGCAGCGCCAGCCCGCCAACCCACACCCGGTTATCGTCGCTCATCTGATTGCCTTTGTTCAGCTTGTTATAAGGCGTTCCGCCCACGTACAAACTGCCCGACCGGAGTGTCCAGCCCTTTTTATCGGTCACATGGTGCGGCCCGGCATTACCGGTATTGAAATAGTAGTTACCGTCTGGACCGGCCACCAGCGCATGCAGCGAATGGTCATGATCCAGCCCCCCGAAACCCGTCAGGAAAATCTCCCGTTTGTCGGCCTTATCGTCGCCATTTTCATCGGTGTACACAAACAGATGGGGAGCCGCCGAGACGTAGACCTTATTGCCGATCACGGCAATACCGAGGGGCGATACCAGTTCTTTATCCTGCACAAAAATGGTCTGCTTATCGGCCTTACCGTCGTGGTTGGAATCTTCCAGAATGACCACCCGCTCGCCTTCGGGATGGTGCAGGTGGGTATCGGGCTTGTTATTGAAGTCGCGGTAATCAACGGCTTCCGTCACCCAGATGCGGCCCTTTACGTCAACGTCGAGGTTGGTGGGGTTGTACAGCATCGGCGACTCGGCCCAGAGGGTTGCTTCCAGATCGTCGGGCAGGTAGAGTCGGTTGGGGTCGTCGTCACGAACGGTGGCGGTGGTCAGCAGCACGGTTAGCAGGCTGACTGTCAGCAGTATAATCGTTTTCATGTTAGCCGAAAAGCGTCCGAGCCGCTTTATTATTTTCTACATAACTGTCCACTACAGACTTCCCGGTCGGCACCGCCCCTTCCAGTTGCAGCCAGCCCCGGTAGCCTATTTCATCGAGGGTTTGACGCACCCGCTTCATATCGATCTCACCCTGCCCGATCAGAAAGCCGTTTTCTTTGATATGCACCTCACAGATCTGCCTGGTGCCCAGGTCGCGCATTTCCTGGTGAATATCGTAGCCCATGACGCTGGAATTGCAGACGTCGTAATAGACTTTCACGGCCGGCGATCCCACCGCGTCGATGATGGCCAGGTGTTCAGCCGCCGACAACCACGATTCGATGCCCAGCGTTACGCCCGCTTTCTCGGCCTTCGGGGCAACCGCCTTCAGCCGGTCAATGACCACCTGCGTGCCTTTAGGGTCGTTCCTGAGGTCGTTGTTGTTGAAGAAAGCCAGCAACACGTTTTTCACGCCCAGCGCCTTAGCCACATCCACGCTGTCATGCACCCACTGCTCGGTGCGGGGGTCTGACTTGTACGGAATATCGTTCAACGTGCCAATAGCGAGCCCGCTGATGGCAACACCCGTTCGTTTCGATGCTTCCAGATACTGCTGCTGCCTGGCCGGATCGCGCAGAAACACCTGGTCTTCAACGGTGTTCAGGCTGACCTGAACGCCATCGAGGCCGATCTGTCTGGCGTTGTCGAAGGCGCTGAGCGACGCCCTTCCGTTGATCGACCAGTCGCAGGCACCAATCCGGTAGCCCTTTTTCCGGGTGCTTGCCCTGGCCGGAAAAAAGTTGGCAAACGAGGGTGACAGCGCCGAAAGCCCCGTGAGCATCAGGCTTTTCTGTAGCATGTATCTGCGGTTCATGGGTAAGGGGTTCAGGGTGTAGTGCCTGCTAAACTACTAAAGAAAGCACGCGCACGTCAACTACTAGCAGCCGTTGCCAATCAGGCGGCAGCGTGGCCAACTGCGGCCAGTTTGCCCGCACCGGTGGTCCTTTATCTAACTTAAACCGCACTGTCTGCCAACTGTACAGACAGTGAGGCAAGTAAACAGTTCTCTTACAGTTGCGGTCCATCACCGGGCGGTATTTATCACAACCAGACGGGCCCGACACACGTATCCCACTACCAAACCCACGAGTGTATGGCTCAACGATCCTCTAACTCTAAAAAAGCCGTGAATGAGATCGCTGCTTTCTTATTCAACAGGCGGGAAACACTACTTAATAACTGGCGGTCCACCTGCGAAGCAGACCCTATAATCAAGAAGGTCTCAGTTCTGGGTCGTGAAGAATTCAACAACCTGATACCAATTATTCTCGACATTCTGGAGCAGCGAATCCTGGGCGCGGCATCCGAAGCCGATGCGGCAGTAGCCGCCCGGGCTCATGGCCTGCACCGATGGCAGAAGTCGTTTGCCCTGCCGGAACTGTTGCGGGAACTGCACCATTTGACGCTCATTATACTCGATGAAATGAAGCTTTTCCGACAGCTTTTTCCGAAGTATGACCCGGATAAGGTTATCGATGCTCAGCGTCATATCACGGCTATCATGAATGATACCATGAGAGGCAGCATCGATAAGCATGATGAACTGCAACGGCTTCAGGCGGCCGAACGGGCGGCAGGCCTGGAACAGGCCCTCGAAGAAATGCAGGACCTCTCCCGCCAGCGCGGAGACCTGCTACGGTCTTCGTCGCATGACCTGCGAAGTGGCGTGGGGCTGAGCATGGGCGCCGCTTATTTTCTTCAGATGGAAGACCTGAGTCAGGAAGAACGGCAGCAGTACGTAGATATGCTGAACCGCAACCTGAGCCATGTACAGGAGATGCTGACAAACCTCATGGATTTGGCCCGGCTGGAGGCTGGCTATGAGCCTGTGCAGGTGGAAGAGTTCGATGCGGCTCAACTGCTGGTTGAACTGGTGAACGCTGCTCAGGCGAAGGCAGCAGAAAGAGGGCTTATCCTACGCGCTGACGGCCCCGAACGGTTACTGGTCAAAACAGATCGACTGAAGGTGTACCGTATTGCCCAGAACTTAGTGGTGAATGCCTTAACCCATACGCCTTCCCAAAAAAGCCACCCCGGCCTAGTCTCGGTTTCCTGGTCGGGCGAAAATGACTGGCGGTGGGGGTTCAGCGTGCAGGACTCAGGCCCAGGCCTGCCCACCCATTTACTGGAGTTATTTTACAAGCAGCTTAAACCGATTGTCGAGGAAACCAGCGTACTCTCGCCTGATGAAGGCCAGCCGGTCGCGGTCAGGCCTTCTGGAGACCACCAGATACCACTGGGGCCTGAACTAGAGAAACCGGAGGCCCGCAACCGGGAGAAGGGGGAAGGCGTGGGCCTGCAAATTGTGAAGCGACTCTGCGAGTTGATAGGTGCCACGATGGAGATTGAAAGCATTGAGGGCCGGGGTACGCTTTTCCGCGTTCGGATGAACATGAAGTCACAAATGGCCGACTAACCCCCTGATTGCTGACTTATGGCTTCAGGCAGGAGTAAACGTAGGGGCCATAGGCTCATTTATTTTCCACACGGCCTACCCGCCCCTGTTCACTCAGTAAGTTATGATCACCAACCGACTGCTACTTATTTCGTACCGCCTGCCCTTCTCTATTCAGACCGAAAACAGAGTAACTACCGTGAAGCCCTCGGCCGGGGGGCTGGTTACGGCGGTTAAATCGCTGGATCTGAGCGCGGCGCCGCAGAAGCCTATCTGGATTGGGTGCGCCGATTTCACGCAGCGTACCTGGGAGAAACACGGCCATCAGGTTGATGACGAGTTCGAGTACGTGCCGGTGTTTCTTGACAAGGCAACCAATAAAGCGTTCTACAACGGGTTCGCCAATTCGGTGCTGTGGCCGCTGTTTCACTATTTCCCCTCCTACGTCGATTACCACGACGAACATTTTACCGCCTATCAGGCCGCTAATCAGGCAGTGTGCGCCAAAGTGCTCGAACTCCTGAAGCCCGATGACCTGGTTTGGGTACACGACTACCACTTTCTGGCCCTGCCCCAGCTCATTCGGGAACAGGCCCCCGACGCCACCATTGGCTTCTTCCTGCACATTCCCTTCCCGTCGAACGAGATGCTGCGGCTGTTACCCCGGCGGTGCCGCGACTACCTCCTAACGGGCATGCTGGGCGCAGACCTGCTCGGTTTTCATACCAACGATTACCTGATTCACTTTCTGCAATCGGTTCAGCTTAATCTGGGTCTCCCGCATTCGATGGCAACGATTCTGTACCAGGATCGCGCTACCCACTGTCAGGCCTTTCCGATCGGCATCAACTATGCGCTTTACCACGATGCCTACGACCAACCCGAGGTGGTTTCCGAACGGGCCGAATTGAAAGCCTCGTATCCGGGCAAAATTATTTTCTCTGTCGACCGGCTCGACTATACCAAAGGGGTGATGCAGCGGCTGGATGCGCTGGAAGCATTTTTGCAGGCCCATCCTGACTGGAAAGGCAACCTCGTTTTTATTCTGGTGGTGATTCCCTCGCGCGACGAGATTCAGACGTACGGGGAGCGGAAACAGATGATCGAGCAGGCGGTTGGCCGGATCAACGGTAAGTTTGCCACCCTCACCTGGGTGCCCATCGTGTATCGCTACGCCTCGCTGTCGTTTCCGCAGTTGCTGGCCCTGTACACCGCCTGCGATGTGTCGATGATTACGCCGCTCCGCGATGGCATGAACCTGGTGGCGAAGGAATTTATCGCTTCCCGGCAGGATCAGCAGGGCGTTTTGCTCCTGAGCGAACTGACGGGGGCTGCCAATGAGCTGGGCGAAGCACTGCTGGTTAACCCACTGGACGAATACGAGGTGGCCGATCAGTTGCATGTTGCCCTGACCATGCCGCCCGACGAGCAGCAACGCCGCATGGCAATCATGCAGCACCGCATTGCTACCTACGATGTGAAGCAGTGGGCTACTGAGTTTTTTACTGCCCTGCTGAACACGCGCCAGAGCAAAAAAACCAACCGGGTGCGCAGCCTGAGAGGCAGGGGAAAACACCACCTCCTGGAAGCCTACCGCCAGGCGCAATCGCGGTTGATGCTGCTGGATTACGACGGAACGCTCACCGAATTCACCACCAAACCGGAACAGGCCGTTCCCTCGGCCGAGCTGCTTGCCCTGCTGGGTGAACTGGCCGCCCTGCCCGAGAATAAAGTGGTCGTTATCAGCGGGCGCTCCCACGATGTACTCGACCAATGGCTGGAGGGTCTGCCCCTCGACATCGTAGCCGAGCATGGCACGTATAGCCGACAGGCGGGTGAATGGCGCAGTCCGGTGCTGGACGATGGGGCGTGGAAAGAGGCCGTGCGCCCACTGATGGCCGATTTCGTGAGCCGGTGCGCTGACTCGTTTATCGAAGAGAAGAACTATTCGCTCGCCTGGCATTACCGGAACGTAAGTGAACCGATGGGCTTCGACCGGTCGCGGGAACTGATCGTGACCCTCCAGGCGCTGCTTCCGTTCCAACTGCGGGTTATCGACGGCAATAAGGTCGTAGAAGTAAAAAACGCCGATACCGACAAGGGGCGGATGGCCCGGCAACTCGCCATGGCTTACCCGTATGAATTTACGCTGGCCATTGGCGACGACCGCACCGACGAGGATACGTTTTTAGCCTTACGGGCCTTCCATGCCTTCACGGTTAAGGTCGGTGCGGGAGCCACCAACGCCGCCTATCGCCTCAACGCTGTGGCAGATGTCTTATCGCTACTGCGGACGTTTGCCCACCCGCAGCAGATTGGCAATACCGAGTGAAGGCCAGGAGTTAAGTAACCTGCCCCCAAAAGTGCTCCTCACCTGACCTAACTCAGCCCGACAGACGGGTTACTCAGCTTACCGGCCTAATGGCTGCGCTGCTTTACCCAACAAACAGCCACCTATAAGTGCACCAGGTAATCGGTCAGGAGCTTCCACTGAAGTTTCTGGTAGAACAGCCAGCCGCCTTCGGCAATCGCCGTGTTGATAATTGCCCGATCACCCGCCTCCGGCTGTTGGTTATTGATCACTTCATCCCGACCAATTTCTGAGGCCGTTATGGTTGTACCGGCCCGTTCGACCCGAAAAATGCTGCGGGCCTCCTGCGTGAAGAAATGAACCGTTTCAACAGCGTCTTTCTGTCGGGGGTCAGAGCTGGGTCGAACCGTGAAGTCTACCTGATCGTTCTGAACGGAGCTATCAACGACTTGGACCCAGTTTTCGGGCATCGGGCCAGGCAGGTCGATCCTGATGTAATCACCCACTTCGACCTTGCCGTCGGGCTTAGGTTGTCCGGTCTGGTCATACAGGGAGAAATCAGCGGTCAGGCTGGACAGCGTTGACCAGCCATTCACATGCAGCAATTTCTCGACAGAACGGGCATATGCCTCATTCGTCACGGCTTCGTCGGCAAACGTGTTCTGGCTGACAAACTGTACATCTTTACTGGCCTCGCCCTGCACCGCTTTTACCTCGTGCCCCACCTTGTCAGACAGCGCTTTCAGATTCATACGTGGTCTACGTTAAATGGGTTCTGCCCCCCGCTGACTGGTTAGTACCTGCCGATGCAGGGCTTTGTAACCCGGGCCCTGCGTCAGCAGGTCAACTTACGATTTCATACGCAACAGCCGCCGGGGACTGAACGTCTGCTTTTCCTTGTTTCGCGACAGTAGTACGACCAGTGCTGTGGTGACAGCGGCCACAACCGCCACATTCTGTATCAGTCCTTTCCTGTTATGCTTCCAGTCTGCTTTCCAGCCCTTTTCGGCAAAAATATTCGGCACATGGCCATGAGCCATATCCTCAATGATGCCTTCCACCACGTTTACGCGGTCGGCAAGCAGCAGCGGAAGCCAGTGGCCGTACTCAGACTCGCTGAAGCGAAACGCGAAGCGCCGAATGGCACCACTCAGGCCGCTGGGGGGCACCGACGTACCAAAAACGGCCGTCAGATTGGGGCGCTCATTCGAGTGCAGAATTTCCACTGTTGCGGGCTGTAGGGGTGGCCTTTCCCAGTTCAGACGCTCATGGTCATCGCCCGTGTAGTTTTTCATGGGGTAGGTAGGCTCATTTCTGGGATCAGCATCTACCCCCCAGCCATTGATATGTGAATAATCGGTTGGATTCGGCTCCATAAATAGGGAAGTTATTTGTTTGCTGATGGGGGAATAAGAACGGTTTTTATACAATCGTCCAGCTTGGCAGAGAACATGTGGTAGGCATCAGACACTTCTTCCAATGGCATCCGGTGCGTAATGATCTCCTTGGGGTTTAGCCGCCCCGCCTGAATATGATCGATCAGTCTGGGCAGCAAACGCTTCACCGAAGCCTGGTTGGCCCGGATGGTGAGGCCCTTGTTCAGTACGTTACCAATCGGAACCAGGTTATCGGTTGGGCCATACACGCCGACAATCGACACGATACCGCCTTTTTTCACCGAATTAATTGCCCAGTGCAGGGCAGTGGCCGACCCCGCCTGAAGCAGTAGTTTCCGACCCGTAATGGTTTGCAGCGCACTACCGGCCGCATCGCCCCCTACCGCATCGATACACACGTCGGCCCCGTACCAATCCGTTTGTTTCTTGAGGAATAACACGGGGTCATCGTCCATCGAGCGGAAGTTGAACACCTCGCATTGGGCGTACTTCTTCACAAACTCCAGCCGGTAATCCAGGTGGTCGATCACGATGACCCGACCGGCACCAAACAGCCACGCCGACTTAGCCGCCATGATGCCAACGGGACCAGCCCCGAACACAACAACGGTATCGCCTTTTTTGATGCCGCCCATCTCTGCCGCCTGATACCCCGTAGGCACCACGTCGGTCAACAGCACCGCATCATCGTGGTCCATCCAGTCGGGAATAACGGTGGGCCCTACGTCGGCATAGGGCACCCGGACAAACTCGGCCTGCCCGCCATCATAGCCACCGGCCGTATGCGAATAGCCAAATATGCCGCCCACGGCCGTAGCCTGCGGGTTCGATTCATGGCAGTTACCGAACAGCCCCTGCTTGCAGAAGGCACACTTTCCGCAGGAAATGTTGAACGGGACGATGACATTGTCGCCGACCTTTAATTTTTCAACCCCAGAGCCGATCTCTTCGACCACCCCGATAAACTCGTGGCCAAAGGTCATGCCCACCCGGGTGTCGGGCACCTCGCCGTGGTATAGGTGTAGATCGGACCCGCAAATGCAGGAACGTGTAACCCGAACAATAGCATCGCTGGGATGCAGGATTTCGGGGTAGGGTTTTTGGGAGGCGCGGACTCTGAAGGGTCCCCGGTAGTCCATTGCTAGCATAAGACAGTTTGGTTAATGAACAATAAAACCACTGCCTTGCCGCCCCACGAAACTGGTTCGCATGACCGCAAGGCACTTCTTTTGCTAACAAGATTTAGACTATCGAGTGTATCTTACAGACGATTAAGGGAACGGCCTACCGACTCTATAAACTTAGCTGGTAAGTTATGGATGCATGTACGACCAGCCTTCCTGCTGACGGATGATCAGCTCGCCATTACCGCTGGGTACGTAACTGATGAACGGGGAACAGATCATCCCGGTTGATCTTGCGTTCGCGCATGGTGTTCTCGCACATGGCCAGAATGACGCCTTTTTTCTGAAGGCCCTGCACCGCTTCTTCGTAGGCTTTGTCTTTCTGGAACACCGCCACCCCCGATCCGTGAACGACCAGTTCTACGTCGAGCTTACCCGCCAGGCGCGGGTCGTTGATCGCATTCTGGATGTTTCTCAGCGTTCCCTTTATTTTAGCATCATCATCCGTATTCAGCTGGTACACAACCTTGTACCGGGCTTTGGTAGGTTCTGCTCCGTGAAAATCGCCCGCACTGGTCTGGGCGTACAGCGAAACGGTAGTGCAGCTTAGCAGGCCTACCAGGAGAAGGGCGATCGTTTTCATTAGTTCGTTGAGAGTAAGTTACCCAAATGTAGCGGTTCTGAGCTATCGGCCAACGCCTTAATGGCTACCAGAATCCCCTACCGGTGTAATCAACCCAGTCTGGCGGTGTTCGAGTTGAATGTATAGAGGTAGGGGGCTTTGTGGGGCGTACCGGTCCGGCGTTCAGCGAGACGCTCCAAACTACCTGAACTGATCATTTTTTTATAAAAATTACGGGCATCCAGTGCGTAGCCCAGGATGGTCTCGTACAGCCGTTGCAGCTCGGGTATGGTAAAAGTATCGGGCAGTAAGTGGCTGAGGGGCTGATCGCCCAGCTGCTTGCGCAACGACGCAAGCGCAACCCCGATAATGTGGTTGTGGTCGAACAAAAGGGCCGGAATCTCGTCGACGCTCCACCAACGGCACTCCTCGGTTAAAAAATCGGGCGTGGGCACCACCTTCGAGTGCTCAACCAGGGCGTAGTACCCAATCGAGATCGTCCGCTCCGACCAGTTGACCTGCTGAACGGGCAGCTTTGTTTTCCGCCAGGTTTCCTCCTGATCGTAGCGGACCGCTTCGCCAAAGACATGAAATTGTTGCAGATACAGTTCGTTCAGGCCCGTTCGCTCCTGCATGACCCGTTGCGCGGCCACATCTACCGATTCAGCCTTTCGGATGAATCCTCCCGGCAGGCTCCATTCGGCTGTTGCTTTCCAGCGCAGGAGCAACACCTTCAGCTGATTCTGGTGAAAGCCGAAGATAACCCCGTCGATAGACAGGTAATGAATGCACTGTTCGGATACCTCCTGATAGTACCGGACTGCCGGATGGTTATAATCGGTCATAAAATTTTACAAGAAAAATCTGCCCCTGTATCCAGGGCAATTTATCTTTACGTACTTTTGACGTAAAGGTATTATTTCTTCACTTACCTGCTCCCATGCGCTCCATCTGCTTCCTCCTCTACATTAGCTTACAGTTGCTGCCCGCCCTGGCTTTCTGCGCTAAAGTAGATACGCTCGACGTACCCAGCGCCCGCATGAACCGCACGCTCCGGGCGGCGGTGGTGCTGCCAGACCACTACCGAAAGGCGAAAAAGCAGGCCTTCCCGGTCTTGTACTTGCTCCACGGCGGTTCGGGCAGTTTCCGCGACTGGCTTACAAAAACGCCCGACAAAACCCTGTTGCACCGCCTGGCCGACCAGTATAACCTCATCATTGTAACGCCCGACGGTGACCCGACAAGCTACTATTTCGATAGTCCACTCGTTAAAAACAGCCAGTTCGAGACCTTCATCGCCAAAGAACTGATCGACAAAATCGATAACAGCTACCGCACGGTGCGCGACAAAAAGGGGCGCGTGATTGCGGGGCTTTCGATGGGCGGGCACGGAGCCATGTATATCGCCAGCCGCCACCCCGACCTGTATGCGGCGGCGGGAAGCATGAGCGGCGTGATGAACATCAACACCGCCACCTGGAAAGTACCCGCCGATTTTGCCAAATCACGTAGTGCGAATTTCGCCAACCTACTGGGGCCAGCCAAAGAGGGCGACGCGCCCTATCCGGGCTACACGATGGTGACCCTTACCGACCAGCTTAAGGCCAACAACCTGCCCCTGATTCTTGACGTTGGCGTCGATGATTTTCTGATCGAAACGAACCGCGAACTACACCGCCGATTAGTAGAGAACAAAACGCCGCACGATTACACCGAGCGGCCCGGTGCCCACACCTGGGACTACTGGGAAAACTCGCTTCCCTACCACCTATTGTTCTTCCACAAGATACTGAAAGCCAATCAGGTTGCTGTTCTCTGATCAGGTTGCTCTGTCTCCTGACCTACGTATTCATACACACATAAAACAATCCTCATATGCTTCACATGGTAAAACCCAGTACCCTGCTGCTATCGCTGACCGTGCTCACGCTGCCATTGTTGGCCGTTGGACAGGCTCCGAAAGTTGCCGAAACCCCGGTTATGGCCGGGAAAGACATTGCCACCGTGCAAACCGAATCGGGTAAAGTGAAGGGCTACGTTCACAATGGCACGTTCACCTTCAAAGGCATTCCCTACGCAAAAGCCGAGCGCTTTATGGCTCCCACCAAGCCTGCTTCATGGACGGGTGTTCGCAGCTCGATGACCTACGGCCCGGTATGCCCAATGGACCCGACTACCAGTACATTCGATGAGATCGAGTTTCCGTTTCATCACGACTGGGGCTATACTAATGAGAATTGCCTGAGCCTGAACGTCTGGACGCCGGAAATCAGCAAGGCGAAAAAACGCCCTGCGGGAGGCCGCCCCGTAATGGTGTGGCTGCACGGGGGGGGCTTCACCGCTGGTTCGTCTATTGAATTACCTTCGTATGACGGCGAAAACCTGACCAAAAAAGGCGACGTCGTGGTTGTGTCGGTGAATCACCGGCTGAATATTCTGGGCTTTCTGGACCTGTCGGCGTATGGCGATAAGTACAAAAATTCGGCCAATGCGGGCCTCATGGATCTGGTGGCCTCGCTTGAATGGGTGAAGCAGAACATTGCTCAGTTTGGCGGCGACCCGGATAACGTAACCATTTTTGGCCAGTCGGGCGGCGGGGGTAAAGTTACCAGCCTGATGAACGCCCCGTCGGCTAAGGGTCTGTTTCATAAAGCCATTGTACAGAGCGGCAGCTACCTCACCAGTTTCACCGAGAAAGAATTGACCCAGAAAGTTAGTGCGGCCCTGCTTACCGAACTGAAGCTACAGCCCAATCAGGTCGACTCGCTGCAAAACATCTCGTATGAACGGCTCAATGCGGCTGGCAAGGTAGCCCTGCGTAAGGTGGGCGAAAGCCTGAAAGGAGCCGGACAACCAGCCTTTGGTCTGGGCTGGGGGCCCGTTCATGACGGCACGTTCCTGCCCTATCAGCTCACAGAGCCCGCCGCCATCGAGCTATCGAAAACGATACCGATGCTGGTTGGGTCTACCAAAACGGAATTCACACCTTTCAATCCAATGAATCGCGCTACAACCATGGATGGTGCCAAAGCAACCCTGCAAAAGCAGATGGGCGGCAAAACTGATTCGTACATGGCAGCTGTGAAAAAAGCGTATCCCGAAACAGCCCAGCCTTCCGATTACCTGAGCCTCGACATTGGTTTCCGGGCGGGTGTCATCCGTCAGGCCAGCCAAAAGGCAGTGGCTGGCGCGGCACCTGTTTACATGTACCTGTTCGCCTGGAATTCGCCGGTGAACGACGGCATATACCGGTCGATGCACTGTATGGAGATTCCGTTTGTATTCGACAACATCAGCCGTTGCGAAGAAATGACAGGCGGCGGTAAGGAAGCACACCTTCTGGCCGACAAAATAAGCCGTGCCTGGATTGCCTTTGCCCGCACTGGTAATCCAAATCATAAAGGCTTACCTACCTGGCCGCAATACACCGCCGACAATGGTGCCGCCATGATTTTCGACAACGTGAATCAGGTTAAAAACCACCACGACAAGGAGGTTATCACGATTGCAACCCAGAAGTCGATGTAACGCCTAAGCAATACAACAGTACGATTTTAAAAAGCCCCTCAACAAGAAGTATGTTGAGGGGCTTTTCTATGGCCCCACTTAAATACAACCAGTCTACGGCAGCGTCAAGCGCCAGGTACGTCTTCCAGGCGGTAGTAAACGGGTAACCCACGCTCCTGCGCCAGGCGAACGTCGTTGTCGGCACCGGCCGACGCGCCGTCAAGCCGGAGTACAGCATCGCATTTGTCGAGCAGGCTATGGGCTACGGGGTACTGAATTTCAGTCCAGACGTCGTCGCCCGGTTTTGTAGAGCCCCCAAGCGCAATCAGTGGCAGGGCCACCCACTCACCGATCATGGGCAAGTGACCAAGCCGAAATAACGGCAGGGCCACCGATTCAAGATGGGCCAGGTTTTTCGCCATCAGGGCGGGGTCATCGTTGGTGCCGCCGCGATACGGACCGGCAATCAAAATCATCATAGTAAGGAAGGGTTATGAGTAGAGCTTAGCAGATCGCTCGTTAGTTGGCCAGCTGTTTCAAGCGCAGGTGATAGAGCAGCATAATGGTTTTGCCGTCCATGATCTCACCGGTGGCAATCATCCGCAGGGCTTCAGAGAGGGGCAGTTCCAGCACATCGATCTCTTCCTCGTCGACACCGCCGCCTGCCTGTCGGCTTGTATCGGCACTGTATTCGGCGAGGTAGAAAAAGAGCCGCTCGGTCACTGAACCCGGACTCATGTACGCCTCCATCACCTTCTCCACCGCCGAGATCCGGTAGCCGGTCTCCTCCTCCATTTCGCGCCGGATGGCATCATCGGGGTGATCATCGTCGAGCAGACCCGCGCAGGTCTCGATCAGCATGCCCGACGCATTGCCGTTTACGTAGCTTGGCAGGCGGAACTGGCGGGTCAGAATTACCGTATCGGCGTCGGGATTGTGTAGCAGAATGGTGGCTCCGTTTCCCCGATCATAGGCTTCCCGCTGTTGCGTTGTCCACTCGCC
This sequence comes from uncultured Cytophagales bacterium, assembly GCA_963750355.1. Classification (GTDB taxonomy): domain Bacteria; phylum Bacteroidota; class Bacteroidia; order Cytophagales; family Spirosomataceae; genus Fibrella. The sequence continues at coordinate 186,563 of CAVVQL010000002.1, forward strand.
GTTCGTCTGCTGGTAGTCGAACGTGTAGCGTTTCAGCACGTACCAGTTGTCAGAAAGCAGCTTTTCATCGGTAATTCGTACCCTGGGATTGTTCATTTTTGTTTGAATTTGTTCATTTTTGTACAAATGAATTAATTACCTATGAATTATCAAAATCGAAAGCGGTTAATTCTGGAGTTGGTCGAGCAGCAGGAGTCGGTGGATGTACGGGAACTGGCCACGCATGTACAGACGTCGGAGATGACGATTCGCCGCGACCTGACGCAGCTGGCGGCGGAGGGCCTGCTGTACCGAACCCGGGGTGGGGCTATACGTGTTGACCTGGCTACGCAACCCTTTCGGTTCGAGCATAAAGCCGCCAGCCGGGCCGAACAGAAAGACCATATCTGCCAGTTGGCCGCGCAGGAAATCCAGGAAGGAGAAACGATTTTCCTGGACTGTGGCAGCACGATTTTCAGAATCTGCCCGTATATCCGTCACAAGCGTATTCAGGTCATTACCAATTCACTACCCCTCGTGGCCGAGTTGATGAACAGTTCGGTCCGCATCAATCTGGTGGGTGGCGAAATTGATACACAGCGGCAGGCCGTTCACGGGCTGATGGCCGGGCAGCATATTCGCCAATACCGCGCCGACCGGGCGTTCATTGGCGTCGATGGGATATCGATGGCGAATGGATTAAGTGCGAACAGTGAAAAAGAAGCCAGTACCGCCGTCAACATGGCGCAGCAGGCCCGGCATGTTTATCTCCTGTGCGACTCCTCGAAATTTGAACAGGACAAGTACCTGCACTTCGCTCCCCTAACGCTGGCCCAAACCCTCATCACCGATCAGGATGCGCCAATTGATCTGGTAACCGGGTACAGAAAGGGCGGCATACAGGTAATTCAATAAATTGACGGATACAAGCCGTCACATGACAGCGATAGGTATACTTGTCTGGTCGGCTAGATGACCAGATTAATATCCCAGTTAATACGTAGAATTAATTCCACAAAGTGGCGAATCGCTGCTATACAGCACACTAATCCGTCTGTGAGTAGTGTTTACCAGTGCCTCAGTAAACCCATAATCAAGCAATTGACTATCAGCACTTAAGCTTTACGATCGGCTTTTTATTGGCTGCTGGATAAGGGCTGGTACAGCTTTTGGCTATGGATTCGTAAATCAACATCACTCACACGCTATGATAAGTATGAACATGAACAGCAAGGGCTTCGTCGCTCTGCTACTAGCTGCCAGCCTGACCTCCAGCGATGCGCTGATGAGCTGCAAATCCGTAAAGAAAAATACCAATAGAACTCAACGGGGGGCCGTCATTGGTGCCGGTGCCGGGGGAGCCGCTGGTGCTGTTATCGGACACAAATCAGGCAACACCGTACTGGGTGCCATATTGGGTGCCACGGTAGGTGGAGCAGCCGGTGCTGTCATTGGTCGTAAAATGGACAAACAGGCTGAAGATCTGAAACGTGACCTGCCAAATGCCACCGTAGAGCGCGTAGGAGAAGGTATCAAAATCACATTCAATTCAGATATCCTGTTCGACATTGGCAAGGCTGATTTGCAAGAGTCAACGAAACGTCAGTTGGCTGATTTCGCCAAGACATTGGAAAAATATCCCGATACAAACTTAGTCATTGAGGGCCATGCCGATGCAACCGGACCAGATGACCTGAACCTGCGGCTGTCTAACCAACGGGCCGATGCTGTATCAGGTTATTTGAAATCAGTAGGCGTAAAAGGCAATAGGCTGACTGAAAAAGGCTACGGTGAGTCGCAACCCATTGCGGATAACAGCACGGAAGAAGGCCGGACCAAAAACCGCCGTGTCGACATTGCCGTATTTGCTAATGACAAGATGCAGCGTGATGCCAAAAATGGCAACATCGACTAAGGGATGCCCATGAGCCTGGTGGTTCATTTTAATTGATTTTCGGGTGCTCTGAACGGGTCACCCGCCTTAAAGTTAGTTTTCTGATTTACTCAACATCTGAAACAGTACGTACACTTTTCACTCAAACCAACACTGTTATGAACGTAAAAGAAACTCGGGGCGAAATCCTCGACCAACTTAACAAGCTCTTGGTGCGCAACCACGATGCCGAAAAAGGGTATCAGGAAGCAGCCGAAAGCGTAAAAGACGCTGAATTAAAGAGCCTGTTTCTGGCTCAATCGCGGCAGCGAAGTGACTTTGCGACGGAACTGGACCGCGAGATCCGCGCCCTTGGTGGCGAAGCTGACCACGGAACCAGCCTCGCCCTCTGAACTCCACCGCGCCTGGATAAACATCAAATCGGCGGTGGCCAACAGTACCGACAAAGCCGTTACCGAAGAATGCCGACGGGGCGACTCAGAGGCCTTACATGACTACAAAGAGGTGCTGGGACAGACAGATATTGCGGCGAGTACCCGCGAGTTGTTGCTCCGCCAGAAGAGTAAAGTCGAGTCAGCCCATGAAACGATGGGGCGCTTGGCTTTGGTAATAGCGTAGTGAATGGTGGGACTGGAAAGCCTGTGCTCGTTGAGCGCAGGCTTTTTTGTTTTAGGGGTATTTATCCTACTTTGAGGCGAAATCAATAGCCATGCATTCTACCCGACGTTCTTTCCTGCGTACAACGGCCCTTGGAACTGCCGCCCTCCCTCTTTTCCCAACGCTGCTCACCCAGCCAGCCAGTGCCCAGGCAGGCGCAAAGCCACCGCTCGAACGGGTACGTCTGGGCTTCATCGGTTTGGGCGAACGAGGGCGAAATCATCTACAGCAGGCCATTTACCGCCCCGACATCCAGATAACCGCCCTCTGCGACATTGATTCCATGTCGCTGGACAAAGCCACCGCCCAGCTACAGAAAGCCGGTCGGCCGGTTCCCCCAACGTTTACGTGAGGTGACGCGGCATTCTAAAGAGATGCTGAAGCGCGATGATATCGACGGAGTGATTATTGCCACGCCCTGGGAATGGCACGCGCCGATGGCCCGCGGGCCACCACGCTGGCCGGCAAATACGCCGGGCTGGAGGTGTCGGCCACGGTAACCCTTCAGGAGTCGTGGGATCTGGTAAATGCCCATGAGAAAACCGGGGCACACTGCATGTTGCTCGAAAACGTTTGCTACCGCCGCGACGTACTGGCGGTGCTGAACATGGTTCGGCAGGGTATGTTTGGCGAGATGACCTATGCCCACTGCGGCTACCAGCACGACCTGCGCGAGGTGAAATTCAACAACGGCAAACAGGTATACGGCGGTGGTGTCGAGTTCGGATCCAACGCCATGCGGAGGCCCGTGGCGCACGCAGCACTCCGTTGATCGGAACGGCGACCTCTACCCCACCCACGGACTGGGGCCAGTGGCGCATTGGCTGAATATCAACCGGGGAAACCAG
>CAVVQL010000003.1:0-887808 GCA_963750355.1 uncultured Cytophagales bacterium
CCGGCGCGCCGCCGGTGTGGCGCACCGACGACTTCACCCCTGAGGCCGGGCGCGCCGCGGTCGCGCTGGTCGAGGAGCGCGTACGACGGGGACTGCCGCCGGCGAGCGTCGTCAGCGTGACCGGGCTGGCCCTGCGCGAGCAGGAGCGGCCCGGCCGAGTCGCTCGGCGCCTACCACGGCAGCCGATGTTCGCCTCCATCGAGCCGGACGGCGTGCGCTGGGCCGACGGCGGTTCGAGCCGGCGGACGCGATCCTCTGGGCCACCGGCTTCCGCCCGGCGGTCGGCCACCTGGCGCCGCTGCAGCTGCGCAGGACCGCGCGGCGGCATCCAGCTCGACGGGACCACCGCGGTGCGGACCCGCGGGTGCAGCTCGTCGGCTACGGCCCCTCGGCGAGCACGATCGGCGCCAACCGGGCCGGCCGGGTCGGCCCGCTCGGCGGCGTGGCTCGACGCCACCGGCATGCTCACGGCGGAGTGAGCGCGCTCGAGCTCGGCCGGCCGGGCAGGCGCGGGCTCGACCAGGTCGCCGTTGCGGACGTAGTAGAACCGGCGCGCACCCGCTCGACCGGGACGTCGTGCAGCTCGGCCCAGGCCAGCGCGGTAGATCGCGAGCTGGAGCGGGTCGGCGCTGCGGGCGTCGTTGGTCTTCCAGTCGACGACGCAGGAACCGCCGTCACCGCTCGGCGTAGACCGCGTCGATCCGCCCGCGCACGACCTGGCCGGCGAGCACGATCGCGAACGACGGCTCGACCGCCAGGGGCACCCGGTCGGCGAACGGGCCCTTCTCGAAGAGCTCGACCAGCTCGGCAGCTCGGCCTCGTCGGCGACGTCGGCGTCGCCGCGCCCGGAGAGCTCGTCGGTGTCGAGCAGCTGCAGCTGGCCGAAGCGGGCCTCGACCCAGGCGTGGAAGCGGGTGCCGAAGCGGGCCGCCGACGACGGCTTGCGCGGCATCGGCCGCGCGAGGTCGCGGGCGAAGGCGTCGGGGTCGTCGCGCAGGCGGGCGAGCGCGGTGGCCGACAGGCTCGAGGGCAGCGGCACCTCGACCTCGGTCGCCGCGGTCGCGGCGGGCCTCGACGAGCAGCCGGTCGATCTCGGCGTCCCACGCGGCGACCTCGGCGGCCTCGAGGGACGTCGAGGTCGTCGTCGTCGGCCGTCGGGTCGGCCGCCGGCGACCCGGCGCGGCGGCGGCGAGCCGCAGGGCGGCCTCGGTGCCGGTCCGGTCGGCGGCCACGGGCCGTGCCGGGTCGACGGCGTCGTAGGGGTTGGGCTCCCCCTTGGCGGGCTTGTCGAGCCACGGCGGCTCCGGCTCGCCCCACTCGGCGAGCAGCTCGCGGACCACAGCTGGTAGGCCGACGGGCCGAACGGCGTGCGCGCGCGGCCCCCAGCAGTAGGACGACACCGACAGCTGGTGGGCCGGGCCGGGTGACCGCGACGTAGCCCAGCCGCAGCTCCTCCTCGGCGTCGTGCGCCTTGGTGGCGGCGCGGTAGGCGTCGAGCGCCGCCTTGTCGTGGCCGGCGAGCTGCGGCAGGTCGCCGGCGTCGCCGCGCAGCGGCGCCGGGAGCACCGACGGCGAGGACGTCCAGAGCGTGCGGGAGCGGTTGGACGGGAAGCGCCCCTCGCAGACCCCGACCAGGAAGACCGCGGCCCACTCCAGGCCCTTGGCCCGGTGGACCGTGAGCAGCTTGACCGAGTCGGCCTCGGTCGGGGTCGCGACGTCGAGGCCGTTGCCGGCGTCGTCCTCGGCGGTGAGGTAGGCCAGCAGCGCCGGCAGCGTGACGTCGCCGTCGACGGCGTGGAAGTCGGCGACCGCCTTGACGAAGAGGTCGAGGTTGTCGCGCCGGGCGGCGGCCGCCGGGCTGACCGCCGCGGCCAGCTCGATGTCGACGCCGGAGGCGTCCATGATCCGGCGCACCAGGTCGAGCAGCGGCTCGCCCGACGTGGCGGCGCAGGTAGCGCAGCTCGGCGGCGAGCAGCGCGAACCGCTCGCGCGCCTCGGTCGAGTAGGCGGCCGTCGCCCGGGTCGGCGACGGCGTCGTCGAGGGCCGGGATCTCGGCGGGGTCGACGCCGTCGGCGATCTCGACCAGCTGGTCGGTGATCGTCGCCGGTCGGCGCCGCGGGCCGCTGGCGCCCGGCGAGCTCCTGGGCGCGCCGGCTGAGCAGCCGCAGGTCGCGCGGGCCGATCGCCCAGCGCGGCCCGGTGAGCAGGGTGAGCAGCGAGGCGTTGGCGGTGACGTCGTGCAGCAGGTGCAGGGTGGCGACGACCTCGGCGACCTCGGGCAGGCGCAGCAGCCCGGAGAGCCCGACGATCTCGACCGGGATGCCGGCCGCGCCGAGCGCGTCGAAGACGTCGGCGGCGTGCGCGTTGTCGCGGGTGAGCACGCCGATGTCGGACCAGCTGCTCGGCCGGCCGCCCTCGTGCGCCGCACGCACCGCCTCGACCAGCGCGGCCAGCTCGTCGGCGTGGGTGAGGTGGACGGCGGTCGTCGACGACGCCCTCGCCGGCGACTCTCGGCCGCCTCGAGCGGCGCGACCTGGTCGTAGCGCTCGTAGAGGTCGGCGGCGAGCCGGTTGGCGGTCTGCAGGATGCGCCGGTCGGAGCGCCGGCTGACGGTGAGGTGGAAGAGGCCGGGCCCGCCCGTCGGCGGCCGGGAAGGTGTCGTCGAAGTTGAGGATGTTGCGACACCGAGGCGCCGCGCCAGCCGTAGATCGCCTGGTTGGGGTCGCCGACCGCGGTCACCGCGTGGCCCAGCCCGGAGCGCCGACGTCCGGGCCGGAGAAGAGCCGCGACAGCATCGGGCCTGGGCGACCGAGGTGTCCTGGTACTCGTCGAGGAGCACCACCTTGAACTTGCCCCGCTCGACGACGCCCACGTCGGGCTGCTCGACGGCCAGCCGGGCGCCGAGCTCGATCTGGTCGGAGAAGTCCATCAGGCCCAGGTCGCGCTTGAGCCGTCGGTAGCCGGCGACCAGCTGGAGCAGCTCGGTGCGCCGGTCGATCGCGAACATCGCCTTCTCGCAGGCCTCGCGGTGGCCCTTGCGGTTCTTGCCGGCGACCTCGGCGGCGAGCTCGCGCTCGAAGCCCTGCGCGGGCCTCGGCGTCGACGCGCGCACGTCGGCGGCGTCGACGAGGTGCTCGCTCATCGCGCCGTCGAGGGCGAGGAGGTTCTGGATGACGGTGGCCGGGTGGTCGCTGAGGTGCTCGACGTCGCCGGTGAAGCGGTCGACCACGCGGGCGCCGAGCTGGTAGCGGGCGGCGTCGGTGACCACCCGGGTGTCGGGCTCGTGGCCGATGCGCAGGCCGTGCTCGGTGAGCAGCGTCGGCGGCGTAGGCGTTGTAGGTGGCGACGGTCGGCTCGATCGACTCCTCCTCGTCGTCCGCGCCCGGCCGTCGCCGGTCGCGCCCGACGCGGCCGATCGCAGCGCACCGGCCTGCACCAGGGCGTCGAGGATCTTGCGGCGCAGCTCGCTGGCGGCCTTGGTGGTGAAGGTCAGCCCGAGCACCTCGTCGGGCCGCACCTGGCCGGTGACGACGAGGTAGACCACCCGGGCCGCCATCAGCGTGGTCTTGCCGGAGCCGGCGCCGGCGACCACGACGGCCGGCGCCAGCGGCGCCGAGATCGCCGCCCACTGCTGCGGGCTCGGCGCGAAGTCGGTGCCCATGACCCGCTGGAGCTGCTCGGGCGTCTCGATCTCGGCATCTGGACTCGCTCATGACCGCGGTCACCGGCCCCGCGCCCTGCGCCGGGCAGATCGCGACGAACGAGCAGTCGCGGCAGTGGGCGCCCGCGATCGCCCGCTTCCAGCTCATCGAGCGGCAGGTTGGTTACGGGCGTGGGTGCGGTGTATTCCGACCCCAGCAACACAACCCTCGTCATGTGTTTGATGGCGCCCGTAATTACAGCGTGTACTTTGTCGGGAATCAGTTTGTTAATGCGCGTTTGCCACGATTTAGCGATCCGGTTTACCAGCGAGGGTGGTCGGCGCATCTGTTCCGACCAGCGGATTACGTCCTGTTGGGCAGCCTGTTCGTAGGGCGTCATGGGGTGGTCTGAGTTGAACGAATGTGCATCGGCTACCTATAGCGGCGGCAGCGGCCTTACCGGGGCGAATCTACCTCACCGGCGGCGGCTTTGTAGGCCCCCACTTCGGCCAGTTGCACGGTTCCTTTGGCGTTGGTAATCGTAAGCCGCAGCTTCTGGGAGCGCACCGCCGGAAAGCGCAGCAGTCGTTTATACCCGATGGTGGTAAACGTTTTCAGCGGCTGCCAGGTCTGTCCATCCCAGTACTCCACCCGGCCGTCGATGGTGCGCTGCCCATTGGCGATGTTCTCCTGCAGGGCAATGCGGTCGAATAGCGATTCAGCCGCCAGCTCGATCACCAGCGGTTTACCGGGCGTTACCTCCGTAAAAGTGCTGAGCTTACCGTCGGTATACGCTGGTGCCTTCACCACCAGATTGCGCCGGAAGGTCTCGTTCAGAATACGCCGAAACTCCCGGATACCAGCCACATCGGGGTCAGATAGCAGCCCTTCGCGGTTCGGCGGAATGTTGAGCAGCAACAGACTGTTGCGTCCCACCGATTCGTAGTAGAGATTGACCAGGTTGCTGGCCGAGCGCACTTTTTTGTCTTCGGCCGGATGGTAGAACCAACCGGGCCGGATCGACACGTCTGTTTCGGCCGGTATCCAGACGGGGCCATTGGCGTCGCCGGTGTTCAGGTATTTAGGGTCGGCTTTTCCGGGGGCCAGGCCCGTGGCGTCGATCGTAGACCAGCAGGTTTCGCCCGCGTTCCCCGATTCGTTACCCACCCAGCGCACGTCCGGGCCCGCATCGGAGAACATCACCGCATTGGGCTGTAACTCCCGCACCATAGCCCAGTAGCCCGGCAAAATCGTAGGTCATGTCTTTGGCGTTCTCACCCTTGGCCCCATCGAACCAGACCTCGGCAATGGGGCCGTAATTCGTGAGCAATTCCCGCAGCTGCCCTTTGTAAAAGTCATTATAGCTGGCGGTACCGTAGCGCGGCTCGTGCCGGTCCCAGGGGGAGAGATACACGCCGAATTTGAGGCCAAATTCCCGACAGGCATCCGCCACTTCGCGCACAATATCGCCCTTGCCGGCTTTATAAGGGCTGTTTTTCACCGAATGGTCAGTCAGTTTAGACGGCCACAGGCAGAACCCATCATGGTGTTTGGCCGTCAGGATGGCCATTTTGAACCCGCCTTCCTTCAACGCCTTTACCCATTGGCGGGCGTCGAGCCGGGTTGGGTTGAATAGGGTCGGGCTCTCGGTGCCATCGCCCCACTCTTTATCGGTGAATGTATTGACGGTGAAATGCAGGAAAGCGGTTGTTTCAAGCTGTTGCCAGGCCAGTTGCCGGGCCGTCGGTTTTGGCTGTGCCACAGCGTGGGTCAGGCTGGTAGCCAACAGAAAGCAGAGAGTGAGCAGGCGCATAGCGGTAAAGGTTGGGGTCAGGTATAGGGCTGGTAGTTACGAAAGCAGGGCCCGCCGTTCGTTGAAGGTCTTGAGCACAAACTCACCGAAGAGGGTGTTGGCCCAGGCGAACCAGCTGCGCGTAAACTTACTGGCGTCATCTTTATGAAACGATTCATGCATAAAGCCCGTACCGGCATGAACACCCTGCAACGTACGCAAACATTGCCTGATTTCGGCGTCATCGGTACTCGTCAGGCCCCGGATAATAATGCTCAATGGCCAGATCATGTCGATACCGGCGTGCGGACCGCCGATGCCCTCCCCGGCTTTTCCCTTGAAGAAGAACGGGTTGTCTTCGCTCAGCAACAGCTTCCGGGTGTTGCGGTAAACGGGATCGCTGGCGGGCATTGCACCCAGATACGGCATGGCAAGCAGGCTGGGCACATTGGCGTCGTCCATCAGATTATACGATCCGTAGCCATTCACTTCGTAGGCGTATACCTTTCCGTAGCGAGGGTGCGTGGTTATGGCATGCTGCTTCAGCGCACCGTCGACCTCGTTCGCCAGGGCGCGGGCTTCCGTCGCCAGGGCAGTGTTGCTTTTGAGCGCCGTAAGGAGTTCGGCCAGTTGCCGCAGCGAGGTGACGGCGAAGAAATTGGACGGAATCAGGTACGGGTAAATGGTTGCGTCGTCGCTGGGGCGGAACATCGAGCAGATCAGGCCATTAGGCTTGACCGGATAGCCGTACCCACCCAGCGGTACCCCGTCGGTGGCCCAGGTGGTGCGCCGTTCAAACTTGTAGGGGCCTTTGCCGGTCTTGCGCTGCTGTTCGCGGAAGGTCTGCACCACTAACCGCATCGCTTCCTGCCAGTTCGCGTCGAAAGGCAGGGTGTCTCCGGTCCGTTTCCAGTAGAAATAGGCCAGTCGAATGGGGTAGCACAGGCTGTCGATCTCCCATTTCCGTTCGTGCAGGCCCGGTTTCATCGCCGTGACGTCGTCTTTCCACTCGCCTGTTTTTGTCTGTTCTTTGTAGAATGCGTTGGCATACGGATCGAAGCGGATACACTTCGCCTGCCGGGCAATAACCCCGGCAATAAGCTGCTGAAGGGGTTTATCGTCGGCCATTAAGGGGAGATATGGCCATACCTGCGCCGTTGAATCTCGAAGCCACATGGCATCTATGTCTCCCGTGATCACATACGTATCGGGCTTCCCATCCACGATGGCATGATCGACGGTGGTATCGAGTGTGTTGGGGAAGCAGTTCTCAAACAGCCAGGCCATCTCCGGGTTGTTGATGCCCTTTTTAACGGCGGCAATCGTCTTCTCAACGGCCTCAGACCGGAAGTTACGCTGCGCCGCCGACACGCGAACGGTAGGAAAGTCGGCCGTTGTTTTGGCAAATGATAGTGGCCCAGCGGTTAGCGCAGCGGCTGTGAGGGAGGTCGTGTGAATAAATGTTCGTCGGTTCATAGAGAGTGCTCCCAGCACCTCACCCCCACCCCCTCTCCTGAAAACCAGGAGAGGGGAGTGCACTACAGCAGCTTCGCTAATAGGCGGAGCTACGCTGAAGCGACTCCCCTCTCCTGAAACCAGGAGAGGGGGTGGGGGTGAGGTGTGGGCTACTTAAGTCTTGTCATTGCTTCGAGCAGGGTAGCGCCGCTTAGTTGGGTAGTCAGTTCAGCTTTACCGTCGGCGGGGCGGTTGGCCCAGTTCGGCCCAAACGCGATGGTCGGTTTCTGGGTGCCGTAGCGCCAAAGCGTTTGGGCGTTGGCCGTTAGAAAGCTGACGTACCGGGAGCGGGTATCGGCGGGCACGGCAGGTTCGATGGCCAGCAGCGCAAGATAACGCACCAGTACGGCTTTAAACAGGCCCCCGTCGCCATTCCCTTCGGCTTTTAGAAGGCCATTACCAGCCAGAACGGGGTCGGTAATGGTGAAATTAGCCGTCTTCATGGCCTCATTCAGGTACGTATCGGCGTTGGTAGCGCGGAACAGTTCCAGCCCGGCCCCGATCATCAGGCCCTGATTGTAGGTAAACTTCCAGCCCGTATCGATTTTGCCGTCGTTCTGGCGGTTTATCCCATCGTACACGAAGCCGGTGGCCGGGTCAACGAGCGTTTTGAGCTGCCAGGCGTAGATTTTTGTAGCCCAGTCGAGGTCGGCCGGGCGATGGAGAAGGCGGTACAGGCGGGCAGCCAGGATAACAGCGGGCGCATTGGCCGGGGTGTTTTTGTAAGAAAGCTGCTTTTTCTGCCAGGCAATGCCGCCACCCTGCACATCGCTCCAGCCCAGCTTGATATCGTCCCACAATACCTGCGTGGCGTCGAGCCATTTTTTATCGGTAGTGGCCTCATAGGCCCGTAGCATGGCCAGGGCATTCCAGAGCATATCGTCGTAATAGGTATTCAGGAATGTATTGCCATTTTTCAGGGGCACACCGACAAACCAGTCGTTCATGTGGGCCAGATACCGGCTGTCTTTCGTGCGGGTGTAGGCATCCACAAGTACATCCAGCGCGTGGGCCTGCGGCCAGTAGTTGAACTTGCTGTTCCCGCTGTTATTCGCATTGTAATACCGGCCCTCTTTGTTGAAAAACTGCGCATTAAGCGCATTGGAACTGCTATCAGCAATACTGGACCAGTTGAGCGGCGGTCGTTTTGTTACTAACTCACTGGTCTGTCCAACGCTCCTGTCAGGAGCAAGAATGAAGATGAGGCCGATGCAGAACGGGATGACTCTATAGTGTAGCGGTGCAGGCATATCGTTAACTAAGGCTGTTTAGGGGCATCTTTACTGGCACAAAAAAGTCATCACCTGCTGGCAATGACCTGTTCTAACAAATAAACGTTCACGTTCCTAACGATTCCATCTGACTGTCAACCCTGGCGGATAAACCGCTTACATGATTCGGTCGGAGTTTTCACTGGCAAAAGCACCCCAGGCTCCTTTTTTAGTCTTTTTGGTTGACCGTACCGGCAAAGCGTTCTCGTGGAAATGATGACAGATGGCAATGGCCAGCGCATCGGTCGCGTCAAAAAATTCGGGGTTCAGCTCAACCTGCAACAGGTTGGCCACCATGTGGGATACCTGCTCTTTGGCCGCGTTGCCATTCCCCGTTACCGACTGCTTCACCCGGCGGGGCGCATACTCGACAATGGGAATGCCCCGCGACAACGCGGCGGCCATTACCACGCCCTGCGCCCGGCCCAGCTTGAGCATCACCTGCACGTTTTTGCCAAAAAAGGGATCTTCAATGGCCATTTCATCGGGTTTGTGTTCTTCGATGAGCCGGTGCATGGTTTCGTGCAGCTTCTGAAGCTTGAGTTGCTGGGTTGTATATTTGGTGAGGTTAATGACCCCATATTGCAGCATCCGCATCACACCCGACCGAACCATAATGACGCCGTAACCGGCAATCTGAGTGCCGGGATCAACGCCAAGGATGATTTTTTCGGTAACGGGAGTTTGTGAGGCCATGTGTGCAAAGTAACGCTTTCGGAACGGTTTCCATGCCCGACGTATCCAAAAAAATCACTCGCTGGGCCAAAGCAGCCACTTTTTGCTTCCTGACCGGCTTCATCTTCTACACCTTGCGCCAGCAAACCGTTCGCTGGGCCGATCTGCGCCATCTGGTACTGGCAACCAACTGGCTATCGGGCTGGGCGGTTGGCCTGGTCATTCTCACACCGCTCAATTGGTCGTTTGAAGCCCTGAAATGGCAGTGGCTGGTGCGGCGACTATCCCCGTTGCGGTTTGGCGAGGCGCTCAATGGGGTGTTGGCCGGCGTTACACTGGGCATGGCCTTGCCAGGCCCCCTGGGCGATACGGCCGGGCGGGTACTCTCTATTCGGGCGGGGCAACGGGCTGGGGTGGTCGGCGCGGCGTTGGTAGCCGGTGGTATGCAGTTCTATGTATCAGTAGTGGTTGGTACGGTCGCCTGGGTACTCTACCTGCATCAGGTACCGGCGCGGGGTACGGCCGCCGCCAATGCGCTGCTTTTCCTGCTGGCAGGGCTCAGTATGCTGGGTGTCGTGCTTAATTTTTACCGAAATCACCTGGTCAGCTGGTCAGCCCGGTGGCCGTTGTTGGGCCGGTACGTCAGTTGGTGGCAGGTAATCGGGCACTATACCCATGCTGACATGATGGCGGTGTTCGGACTTGCTCTGCTTCGTCACCTGACGTTTTCCCTGCAACTCTACGCGGCCTGCCGGCTTTTTGCCATCCCGCTCGACAACCTGCCTTTGGCGGCGGGGATTGGCGTTATTTATTTGGTGAAAACCATCACGCCCGCCTTCAACTGGCTCAGTGACTTGGGTATTCGTGAAGCGGCTGCCTTATGGGTATTTGCGCCGTTCGGGCTGGCCGCCCCACCCCTACTGGCCGCCACCCTGACCCTCTGGTTCGTCAACATCGGCCTGCCGGTTAGCCTGGGCGGTTTCTCCCTGTGGCGGCTGCGGCTACTTAACCGGGAAACTACCACGCTGCCGTAAACACACCGTCGCGCCGGATTGAATGGACAGCCACACCTGGCGGGGGTGCCTGAGCCAGCAGGCTATCGGTAGGGGCAGTCAGGTTCGAGTCGTCGAGAATGACGTGCCGAGCCACCACCCGCCGGGTCAAGGATGCCCAGTCGTGCACAGCTGTTCGGCGTAGTACCACATAATCAACCACCTCGGGTACCTGCCAGCGCCGGTAGTCGGCGAGGCGATTGATGAACAGAATGCTTCGCCCACGCCAGAAAGCCAGCGTCATATCCGGGTGGTGGCGATAGGCCAGTGGCAGCGGCAGAGAATCGGCGTACAGGCTCCCCACGGTCAGGCTATCGATGCCCCATTGCCCAAACGTGTTCTTGAGATAAAAGTCGTAGTTGCGGGCGTTGGCCTGCCAGTCATCGTCGGTCAGCACCAGCGCATGGTGCCCGCTGGTTAGGCTGACCGCCGTTTTTCGGGGCAAAAAATGCACCGTCATTCGCTGTTGCGTGTCCTGCTGCTGCCGTTCGTAGATCACCAGCCCGGCGAAACAGAGCGACAGTACCGCCGTGAGGGTCAGGTAGGTTCGATTCCGCGTCAGCAGCACCAGACAACCCGCCCAGATAAGGGCATAAACCAGCAGCAGTTCCAGAAAGGACAGCCAGATGTCGCTGAGCATGGCCCCCGGCAGTTTTCCGACCAGCTCGACGCTGCCATTCATCAGCCAGGCCGTTTTCTGCAATAGCCAGCCCAGGGCATCGCCTGCGTACGGTAGCCAGCCAAAGGCCAGCGTAGCAATCGACAGCGGGACCAGCACCGCCGACAGCACCATCACTACGGGATTGGCCAGCAGGAAAAACGTGGGGAACGAATGAAAGTAGTAGATACCCAGCGGAAAGGTGAGCAGTTGGGCCGCTACCGCTACCACCGACAACTCCCATAACCAGATGCCAATTCGGGAGGTTGGCCGTAGCAACTGGTTGAGGTACGGCACCCACGCGCCAATGCCCGCCACCGCCAGGTATGACAACTGGAACCCCGCCGAAAAAGCCGCGTAGGGATCGTAGCACAAAATTAACAGGGCCGATGCCGCCAGCGTATTCAACAGGCTTTGGGTGCGGTTCAGCAGTCCCGCCACCAGCAGAAACGAAAACATGAGCGCCGACCGCAGCACGGGTGCCGAAAAGCCGGTCATCAGGGCAAAGAACCAGAGCACAACCAGTTTGATGGCCACCACCCACCAGCTGTTGCCTTTGCCGGGAGCTACTTTCTGCAATACCCAGGTCAGCAGCACAAACAGAATACCCACATGCAGGCCCGATACCGACAGAATATGCACCGCCCCGGCCGCAGCGTAGGTCTGGTACTGCGACGGGTCGAGATCGTCGCGGACGCCAAGCAGCATGGCGTTGACGATCCCGTACTCGGCTTTGGTACCGACGCGGGCAACGAGTACGCTATCGGCCCAGCGGTTGGTTTGGTAAGCTAGTTCGACCAGCCGATTCGGCGGGTCATGGTCCACTACCGTTCGTTGCCAGGCACGCAGGTACTGCTGATGGAAAACACCCCGATGGGCCAGAAACCGCTTGAAATCGAATTCGCCGGGGTTCATCGGGGCGTCTACAACACGGGGCTGCCCCGACACGACCCACACATCGCCGTAGCGGGGCACAGGCGTCGGATGCAGCGAGTCCCCTTTGTCGAGGTAGACCATCACCCGGCCTGTCAGCGGCCGAAATGAGGTGTCCCGGCCCGCAAATCGGCCTTGCCGAAGCTCCAGTTCCAGCTTATACGTTTTGGCGCGGGATTCGGGCAGGCTCGTCACCACGGCCTTATACGCGTCGGGCAACGCCCCGGCATTGAGCAGGTGGCGGGGCTGTAGTGCAGGCGACTGGCGATAAACGGCGATCCAGCCGACAACGCCAAACAGACCGAGCAGGGCAAGTCCCTGCGCCAGATTCATGGGTCTAATCAGGCGGCGTTCGTTCTGATACAGCACCATCCCGAATACGACCAAACAGACCAGACCAATGGCAAGTGGCCACCCAACGGCGTCGGGCCGGGCTTCGGCCAGAAAAATACCGGCCAGCATGGCCCCGACGTACCTGAAAAATGGGTAGCCCCGCATCACTACTGCGGCCCAACCGACTGCGGCCCAGCCGATTGCGGCCCAGCCGATTGCGGCCCAGCCATCTGTTCGCTCGGCATACTCTTGCCCGGCAAGACCATTTTGTAATGCTGGATGCCGCACTCATCAAATTTCTGCCCGACGGGCACAAACCCAAACTCGGTGTAGAGCGGCATGGCCGATACCTGCGCATGGAGGTAAATGCTTTCGATGGGTTCGGGTTGCTGCCCAAACACGTCATTCAGCACGGCCTGCACCAACGCTTTACCAACGCCCTTGCCTCTGGCCGCCGCCCGCACCGCGAACCGTTCCAGCTTGACACCCTTGCTGGTTCGGCGCCAGCGGGCCGTGCCTACCGGCTCGCCATCGAGCAGGGCCAGAAAGTGGTGGCTGGTGTCTTCAAATTCGTCGTACTCATCTTCGGCAGGTACGTTCTGCTCCTCGACAAACACCTCCCGGCGAATGGCAAAAACAGTCTCTAAATCAGCTTTCGATTGAATCGTGGATACCGTGATCATAGTGATGAAGGGCAAACGAACTTACCGGATCAGCACGCGCTGACTAACCGTCTCGTTCTGGGTCCTGACCCGAAATATATACACGCCGGACTGTAAACCCGTCACCGGCAGGGTAATTCGTCGGCTCAGCGAAGTCGGATACGCCTCTGTTTTTATCACTCGTCCGCTGACATCCAGTAGGTCGGTAGTAAACGCCTGTAAGCCCCTAAACTGAACATCTACTGTACTTTGCGTACTACTTGGGTTGGGGTAAATGAGGATCGATAAGGTCTCTGTTTCGGGTAAGGCTGTGGTTGACTGAATGAGTTGCACCCGCCGGGGACTCAGCTGCAAAACGGCCAGCATCCGGTCGCGCTGCCCGGCGGTAAACAGGTTCATGCAGGCATCGGGTGAGTAGTCCATGTAATCTTCGATGAGGTTTCGCGTAGTCACGCCCGGTCGGCAGGTCGAGAACATGGCCGTGCACCGCTCCGTTTCGTTGAGCGCTTCGGTCGGTGGGGTGTCGGCCACGTAATCATCGCCGCAGCGGTCGTCGCCATTGGGATGAATAAGCCCCAGCCAATGGCCCACCTCGTGGGTGGTGGTGCGGCCGCAGCAGTAGATGTTGCTGGTTACGGTGCCGGTACGCCGCCCGAAAAAGCGATGATCGATCACCACCCCGTCGATCCGCTCGTCGGTGTCGGTCAACCCGCGCAAGGTATCGGCGGCGGTGGGAAACTGCCCATAACCCAGGTAGTTCTGGTTTTTTACGGCCACCACCCAGATATTCAGGTACCGGCTGGAAGGCCAGTAAACAATGTTCGACAGGAGAAAAAGGTCATTGAAAATATCGAACGAACTTTGGGGGGCGTAATAGGTGCGGGTGATGCCAGTGCTGGGCTGCCCGCTGGGGCTCTGCGTGGCGAGGTAAAACTCAATCCGCGTATCCACGGCAATGGGGTTGGTAGAGGTACCACCCGGCGTACCCGCCACTTTACGGTAATCTTCGTTGAGCACCTGGATTTGCGACAGAATCTGGGCATCGGTAATGTTGCCGTTGTTGGCTCCACCAATGAGACCGTTGGGCTGGTTATGCACCACGTGCACCACCACGGGTATGCGGTAGATCGTTTCGGCGGTTCCCCGCGCCTGCGGGTTGAACGTGCCGAAGACACGTACCTGCTCGTTCAGAGCCTTGATCTGCTGCTGCCGCTGGGGAAACTGCCGCTGCAACTGGGCCTCAATGACCGGATTGGCGCAGCGCTGCTTACGACTGTCATCATCTGACTGCGTTCCCGGTGCAGTGGTTCCGCCCGACTGGGCGAATCCACCGGTTAGCGACATCCATAAAAAAAGGCCGGTCAGCCCAAGCCAACCGGCCTTCAACGGACCTCTATTATTGTCCTGCTTTTTCATATGCACTGATAATGGCTTTCACAAGCCGGTGACGCACCACATCGCGCCCATCGAGTTCAACAAAGGCAATCCCCGGAATATCGCGCAAGATACCGATCGACTCGGACAGGCCCGACTTCTGATGCTTCGGCAAATCGACCTGCGACCGGTCTCCCGTGATGATGGCTTTCGAGGAAGGCCCCATCCGGGTCAGAAACATCTTCATCTGCATGGCCGTGGTGTTCTGCGCTTCGTCGAGCAGAATAAACGCGTTGTTCAGCGTTCGGCCACGCATGTAGGCTAGCGGAGCAATCTCGATCGTCCGGTTTTCCAGGTAATATTTAAGTTTCTCGGCCGGGATCATGTCGTCAAGGGCGTCATAGATGGGGCGGAGATACGGGTCAATCTTTTCTTTCAGGTCGCCGGGCAGAAAACCGAGGTTCTCCCCTGCTTCCACGGCCGGCCGCGTGATGATGATCTTACGGACCTCCTTGTTTTTCAGAGCCCGTACGGCAATGGCTACGGCGGTGTAGGTCTTTCCCGTACCGGCGGGACCAATGGCAAACACAAGGTCACTGGCCTCGGCCGCTTCAACGAGTTTCTTCTGGTTGGCCGTTTTGGCCCGCACCACAATCCCCTTTGTGCCGTAAACCAGCACCTCATCGTCAGAGACCGGTACGCTGTTCTGATCCGATTCGTTGCCACCGCTCAGGTAGGTCTGCACATTTTCGTGCGTCAGCTTGCCGTAGCGCTGGTAATGCTGCATCAGCGACTCCAGAATGTCGGTGATGCGGGAGATCTCGGGCGTGGTGCCTTTAATGCGGATTTCGTTGCCCCGCGAAATGATCTTACTCATCGGAAAGGCTGCCGCCACTTCCTTGATATTGGTATTTTCGACGCCCAGGAAATCGATGAGGGACACGTCGCCGTCGAGAGTGATGATTTTTTCGACCAAACTGGTAAGCAGATTAAGTGAGAACTACGTTGGCAAACAAACGTTCGGGAAACCACTATTGGTTGGCTGAATATACCGAATCGCCCTACCTACACAACAAGATTCGGAAAAAATTGGCTCACATACGCCATACCTACCGTATAATAAGGGTCCAACAAAAAGGCTAAATAATCGTACGGGGCTCCTTATCTTGCTGACGATCAATTGGCTACTCGATGAATGCGCGTGGCATCGGCTTTTGTCGAAAAGCACCTACTTTCAGGTTACTGATTATTTTGGTGAAAATCAGATTTTTTAACTGGTCAGCAGTTCGTTTGTGATCAGTCAGTTAGCCTGCTGAAGTTACCCGATCGAGTAGTTAGAGCCACTTGTTCCCTTGCCATTACTGGTGCTTTCCGCCTATTTTTGCTTGACTATGGACACCAACAGCGGAGCACCCCGCCCCAACAATAACTTTCGTAAGAATTCTACGCCGGCACCGGGCAACCGGCAGCAGGCAGGCATTAACCGGTTCCTCGACACAGGTCTCGGTAAGTTGCCTCCGCAGGCGGTAGATCTGGAAGAAGCGGTATTGGGTGCGCTCATGATCGAGAAAGATGCGCTGTCGGCAGTCGTGGATCTGCTCAAGCCCGAGACCTTCTACAAAGAGGCGCATCAGCGGGTGTACAAGGCGATCCTGACCCTGTTCTCCAATTCAGAACCCATTGACCTACTGACGGTTACGCAGCAACTGCGCAAAACCGGCGAGATTGAACTGGTGGGTGGCGGCGGCTATATTTCGGAGCTTACCCTGCGGGTGAATTCGGCGGCCAACATTGAATACCACGCCCGGATCATCACCGAGCAGGCCCTGAAACGCGGCCTGATCACGATGTCGTCGGAGATTCAGCGCGACGCCTACGAAGACACGACCGACGTCTTTACCCTCCTCGACCGGACCGAGCGCGATCTGTTTCAGCTGACCGAGTCGAACATCCGCAAAACCGTTTCCGACATGCGCTCCATCGTGGGTGAGGCCCTGAAGGAGATGGAGACCAAGAAGAACCAGGAAGGCCTCACGGGTGTCCCCTCCGGCTTCACCGCCCTCGACCGGTTAACCTCCGGCTGGCAACCCACCGAACTGGTCATCATCGCCGCCCGTCCCGCGATGGGTAAGTGCCTCGGCAAAGGTACGAAAGTGGTGATGTTCGACGGTTCACTCCGAAAAGTAGAAGATGTTCGGGAAGGTGATCTGCTGATGGGGGATGATTCGACGCCCCGACGAGTACTTTCTATGGCTCGTGGCCGGGAACAGATGTACTGGGTACGTCAGAACAAAGGCCTTGACTACCGGGTCAACGAGAGCCATATTTTGTCATTAAAGCGGTCACGCAACGAGGGCTCCTTTACGAAAGGGGAGGTGCTCAATATCTCGGTTCGCGACTACCTGACTAAATCCAATAAATTCAAGACGAACTACAAAGGCTATAAGGTAGCCGTCGAATTTCCTGAAAAAGCGGTTTCACTCGACCCCTACTTTGTTGGCTTATGGCTTGGCGACGGTCATTCGTACAGCTCCCGCATTACGAACATCGACGCTGAGGTAGTCGAGTACATGCAGTCCTACGCCGATTCGCTGAACCTCAAACTGGTCACTTATCAGCAGGAAGGCAAAGCACCGAACCACGCCATTACCACCGGCTATCGGGGCGGCCTTCAGTCTGGTGCCAATCCAACTGCGTTTAGTGTGCAGGGCGACTTGCGCAAGCTGACCGTCATTGAGAACAAGCACATCCCCAGGACATACCTGATTAACTCAACCGAAAACAGGTTGAAACTGCTGGCAGGGATCATCGATAGTGACGGGCATTATCAGCGGGAGTTCAACTGTTACGAAATCACGCAGAAAAGCAAGGAGCTAGCCGAACAGCTTAAATTCCTGTGCGATTCGCTTGGCTTCCGCTGCTCGTTGAAAGAGAAACAGGCAGTTATAACCTCCAGAGGCTATATATCGACCGTTTATCGACTTCGCCTCTTTGGCAATCTGGATTCTATTCCGGTGCGCATTGACAGGAAGAAAGCCCGTCCGCTCATGGCTCGTGCTGACTGGCGGGTGACAGGAATTACCGTTGAAAAAGACATTGTCGACGATTATTACGGCTTCACCATCGACGGGAACCACCTGTTTCTGCTCGAAGACATGACCGTGACGCACAACACGGCATTTATCGTCTCGGCCATGCGGAATGCAGCGGTAGATCATGGGCGGCCGGTGGCTATCTTCTCGCTCGAAATGTCGTCGGTGCAGTTGGTCAATCGGCTGATTGCGGCCGAAGCCGAGATTGATTCCGAGAAAATCCGGAAGGGTCAGTTAGCGCCGCACGAGTGGCAGCAGCTGCACCACAAGATTCAGCGCCTCACCGAAGCACCGATCTATATTGACGATACCCCCGCCCTATCGATTCTGGAGCTTCGCGCCAAGTGCCGCCGCCTGAAAGCCCAGCATGATATTCAGATGGTGGTGATCGATTACCTGCAACTGATGAGTGGCGACAGCAGCAAAGGGGCTAACCGCGAACAGGAAATCGCCTCGATTTCGCGGGCCCTGAAGAACCTGGCCAAAGAACTGAACGTACCCGTCATTGCCCTCTCGCAGCTGAGCCGGGCCGTAGAAACGCGGGGTGGCGATAAGAAACCGCAACTGTCTGACCTTCGTGAATCGGGCTCGATCGAGCAGGATGCAGATATGGTCATGTTTTTATATCGGCCTGAATACTACAACATTACGCAGGACGAAGCGGGCAATTCGACCCTGGGCGTTGGCGAAGTGATCGTGGCGAAGAACCGGTCGGGTTCACTGGATACCATTCAACTCCGCTTCATCAACCGCTTCACCAAATTCTGCGACCTCGACGGGTATTTCACGCCGGTTCCGGGGGCATTCCCCGAAGGGGTGTCGGGCATGAGCAGTTTCGATGGTTCGGGCAAACCTGGCTCGTCAGCACCAGGAGCCGTTCCACCGCCGGGTACCATGCCCCCACTCCCACCCATGACAACGCCGGGTACGTTACGGAGTCGGGCCAACGATTTATCGAACTTCGGTAACGCCGATCCAAGCCAGGAAACGCCATTTTAAGCGCTTCGCACGATAGTCTGTTTTAAAAGCCCATGAAATTCTATGGGCTTTTTTTGCTTTAGCGTATTGCTGACGTTCACCCGGTATATTTCGGACTGTGAACTTTATACACCACCCTGATGCCCTATGCCTGAACCGATCATGCAGCCAACCAACCAGTCGCGCCGGACGTTTACAGTCGGTCTCTTCGCCGCAGGGCTGCTGAGCCAGCCACTGGTTCGCGCGGCTACTGGCCTTTTATCACCTCCTCCACCCGCGATACCCACCGACAAACTGGTCGTTTACCAGATTTTCACGCGGCTGTTCGGCAACCAGCAAACGACGAATAAGCGCTGGGGCAGTCTGGCCGAAAATGGGGTTGGCAAATTCAACGACATTACCGACAAGGCCCTTCAGGCAATCAAAAAGCTGGGCGTGTCGCACGTCTGGTACACCGGCGTTATTGAACACGCCACCATGACCGGTTACTCCTCGCTGGGTATTCCGCCCGACAACCCGCTGGTGGTGAAAGGCCGCGCCGGTTCGCCCTACGCCATCAAAGATTACTACGATGTAGCCCCCGATCTGGCGGTCGACGTCCGGAAGCGGATGGCTGAGTTTGAGGCGCTGGTGAAGCGATCGCACGCCAATGGGCTGAAAGTGATTATCGACTTTGTGCCTAATCACCTGGCCCGGCAATACAGCTCGGATGCCAAACCAGAGGGCGTGCAGGATATGGGCGAGACCGACGACACCACGAAGGCGTTTGACCCGCAGAACAACTTTTACTACCTGCCGGGCGAAGCCTTCCAACCACCCGCTGGTACATCGGTGCCCGAAGGAATCATCGCCCCACCCTACGAAGAAACCCCCGCCAAGGCTACCGGCAATGACGTATTTAAAGCGCAGCCCGACGCCGGTGACTGGTACGAGACCATTAAGCTGAACTACGGCGTTGATTACCAGCATGACCGCAAAACGTACTTCGAGCCGGACGGTCCGACGCATCGGCCCAGTACGTGGTTCAAGATGCGCGATATTCTGCTCTTCTGGGTCGGAAAAGGCGTCGACGGCTTCCGCTGCGACATGGCCGAGATGGTCCCCGTCGAGTTCTGGGGGTGGGTTATTCCGCAGATCAAAGCCAGCCGTAGCAGCGCCGCAGCAGATGCTGCTCCCATCGTCTTTATCGCGGAGATCTACAACCCGCAGCAGTACGCCAACTACATTCAGGTCGGCAAATTCGATTACCTCTACGATAAGGTGGGGCTCTATGATGCCGTGCGGGCACTGATGGAAGGCAAAGGCAGCACCATCGCCATTTCCCGCGTTTGTCAGGGTGAGTCAGGTGCGTTGGGTAAGCACATGCTTCGCTTTCTGGAAAACCACGATGAGCAGCGCATTGCATCCAAACAGTTCGCAGGCGATCCGCTGACGGCGGTTCCGGCCATGACGCTTTCGGCCACGCTACACACGGGGCCGATGATGGTGTATTTCGGGCAGGAAGTGGGCGTAAATCCAACCCAGGCCGAGGGTTTTCAGGGCGATGATGGACGTACCACGATTTTCGACTATTGGGGTGTGCCCGAATACCAGGCCTGGACAAACGGCGGGGCCTTCGACGGTGGCAAACTAACCGCCAGTCAGCAGAAATTACGCCAGTTTTACGCCCAGCTGGGCCAGCTTGTCAGTACCAGCGATGCTATCCGAACGGGGGCGTTTTATGACCTCCAGCAATACGGAACCGCTAATCAGCCTGAGCAGCTATTCAGTTACCTCCGCTACTCGGCCAAACAAAAGTTGTTGATTGTCTGCAACTTCGGCCGGAGAGAGGCCATCCGCACGCAACTCCAGATTCCCCCCGATGCCTGGAAAGCCATGAAGATCGCGCCGAAAAAAGCGTACCGCTATCAGGACATATTTCT
This sequence comes from uncultured Cytophagales bacterium, assembly GCA_963750355.1. GTDB lineage: Bacteria > Bacteroidota > Bacteroidia > Cytophagales > Spirosomataceae > Fibrella. The sequence goes on from CAVVQL010000003.1 coordinate 19,900, forward strand.
GGCCAAAACAAGCATCACCGCTGGCACCACCGTGCCGGTCACCGTGCCACCGCTGAGCGTGCTGGTGCTGGCGATTTCATAGGATACAAAATCAACTGAACCAACGCCCTCGAAAACCGTAGGCGTTCTTACCCCTACGCTTAAAAACAAGGAATTGCACATCAATAATGAAGCTGCAGCTCATCAAACGCGCACCACACATGACCTACCACCTCTTAAATGGCGACGCGCTACAGGAGCGTTTTCTGGCAACGAAGCTGGCAGGCGAAGTCATCATTGACCGGGAATGCCTGATTGTCGGCGACGTTTCCGGCGATACGCTGGCCCACTTCTGGGCCGCACGGGCAAGCTATATTGAAGCCACGTATCAGGAGACCAGAAGTACCTATTACAGCCGGGTCGTCGGTGAGTTTGAGCGGATTATTGAGGCACCCGACCAGTCTGAATTCAACCTGTGGTTTGGGTACGATCTGTTTTGCCAGGTCAATATGTGGTTCGTGCTGTCGCTGCTGTACACGCAATCGAAGGCCCACACGATCTGCGTCGTTTATCCGATCTTTTTACCCGCCGATGCCATCTGGAACGACTTCGGACGGGCAACGGTCGCTGACTTTCGTACCTGTTTTGCCGGTAGGGTCCAGTTTGGCGACGCGGATTTGCGGCTGGGCAATGCGTTATGGACAGCCTATAAAAACAGGAATCTGGACAACCTGGAGGAGTTGGCTGCTGCCGAATCGCCTTGTTTCCCCTATCTCAAACAGGTCTGCACTGCCCATATCGAGCGGTTCAGTTTTAAAGACGGAAAGGGAAGACCAGAAACCGTAATTGAAGCAATCATCAGCAACGGAGCTACCTCTTTTCCGGAAGTTTTCCAGGAATTTTTTCGGCGGGAGGGAGTCTACGGATTCGGCGACGTACAGGTGAAGCAGCTATACGACGGGTTGATGAATGAACGCCTGAGTTAGCGACCCGAACCGGTTCGTTGCCTTTTCTCCAACTCATCGAGCAGGTAGGCTGAGTAAATTTTGTAAGTTGCTGACTATAAATCCAAAAACTACGCTAGCCATCCACATGACACACCATCAACGTCCATATCTTAATCGTTTTTTCTGTAAAACCGTGGTGTGGTTAGTAACCACGGTGCTTTGGTCATGCAGCCAACAGTTGCCCGCTGATAAGTCATTATCGTTTGAACGGCCCGCAAACTGGCGGGTGTTGGGGCTTATGAGTGCTTTGAAAGACTCCAGTGCTAAAGTGAAGAACATTGCCATAGACTCTTTATCGAAACGTGGCCTTGGCGATTCGTTAGCAAAATTTAATGAACGCTGGCTGCGCGCAGTCGTTTCTAAAAACGACGAGGCAGAAAATGCCGCCGACGCCCTGAGTGGCCAAACCAAGCTGGATGAGGCCACGCTGGCCTTGCTGGTCAAGCTGCTGGCCGACAAGGCCAATCCCTCAGGGCAAGGCTACGCCGCCCTAGCCTTGAGGGGCCAAACCAAGCTGGATGAGGCCACGCTGGCCTTGCTCGGTAACGCTGCTGGCCGACAAGGCCAATCCCTCAGGGCAAGGCTACGCCGCCCGACGCCCTGAGGGGCCAAACCAAGCTGGATGAGGCCACGCTGGCCTTGCTCAGAACGCTGCTGGCCGACAAGGCCAATCCCTCAGGGCAAGGCTCCGCCGCCGACGTCCTGAGGGGCCAAACCAAGCTGGATGAGGCCACGCTGGCCTTGCTGGTCAAGCTGCTGGCCGACAAGGCCAATCCCTCAGGGCAAGGCTCCGCCGCTCTAGCCCTGAGGGGCCAAACCAAGCTGGATGAGGCCACGCTGGCCTTGCTCAGAACGCTGCTGGCCGACAAGGCCAATCCCTCAGGGCAACGCTACGCCGCCGACGCCCTGAGTGGCCAAACCAAGCTGGATGAGGCCACCACCACTGATTTATTAGCTTATTGTCTTTACTCTAGTGAAAATTCTGAAGAACCAGCGGAAAAGCGCTTTGCGGGTCATTACTTAGGAGGCGGAACCCGTGCCGCAACCTTGTTACTGAACTGGATAGGAACACCGGGCGTCAACCACCATACCCCCTCATCGGCGGCTGAAAAAGTAGCCTCGCTACTTGTCTTTACCAACTACTGGCAATCGGCCAGACTCTTCGAACCAGCCCGGAAAGAGTATGCTGAGCAGGTTAGTAGATTAGCCAGTCAGATGAAAAAGATACAGGGTGCTATGGCCGATACGGTAATAGCAAAACTCAAGATTAACGAAAAAGAACTGAGTGACTACGAATCTGAGTTGGGGGGTGGCTATGCCGAAAGCATAAAAAGCGTTCGCGAACACTTGGAAGTCGAAAGAAGCTGGCCGTCCAAGGTGATCAATGTTTCGCCCTGGGTGCTAGCGTTTCATGCACTGTGCTGGTTTCTTTTAATTATTGCTTATCCCTATTCACCACGTGTTCAGAGCATTTTTTTCTGGAATTCGGACGTGCTGAAATGGGCTGGGCTGGGATACGTCAAACTGGCTCTTATACACATCCCCTTTTTACGTAATCGGCTGCTTTCTCCTTTTCGTAGTTCGTTGCTGGCCGATGCCCGGTTAGACCGATTTAAGGAAGGCGCTTATTTTGCAGAATCATTAGTAAGAGATGATTCCTCCGCCGAACCCGAAGAGGCGCGTCCTGTTCATCCACTGTTGGAAAAACTCAGACTCGAAAAAGGCAAAGTATTGCTGATCGGCGAATCGGGTCTTGGCAAAACCATGTACCTGCGTAAGTTGGCCAGCGATTACAGTAGCAGTCAACAGGCGGTAGCCGTTTATTTGCGCGCAGCCAGTTGCCAGAATGGGGTTGTACGGGCCATTAAAGATAAGGTGAAGGGGGTTGCAGGCGATACAGATTTTATAGAACCGTTGATCTATATTGGAGCTATCGACATTTTCATTGATGGACTCAATGAAGTAAGCCCCGATATTCGTTCCAGTATCCGTCAGTTTCTGGAATATTACCCTCAGGGTAAGTGTATTCTCACGTCTCAGCCCATTCAGGGGTTGCCTGCTGTTGGCGTACATTCCTACCGGCTGTTACCGCTCAATGCGAATCAATTGCTGAAATTCCTGCTGAAACGAAATCAGATCGAAAAACAGCCGGTGACTCAGCAAGTAGCAGAAAACTATTTAACAGAGCGGCTTCAGTCAACAACGCTGTTGCCCGAAGAGATAGAGAGCAACAGGCGAATGTTATCCAATCCGCTCGATCTGACTATTATTGGCGAACTGCTGGCGGCGGGCATAAAACCGAATCTCAACCAGTTGCAGGAGGAGCTCTACAACCAGATGTTGAAAGGGTACCGGGAGCAGCGGACGAAAGAAGCAGGTGATTTTCCGATCAGGCAGTTTTCTGAAAAAGCGTACGAGCAAAAACTCGTCTCTGATGATAATTCACTGGATGCTGCTGGTTTCGCCGACGAGGTGAATTGCATGGAAGCCTATAAGATGGTTTATAAGAAAGAAAATGAAGAGGGCATCGAATGGTTTTTCCGGCACGACAAGATTCAGGACTTTTTTCTGTTAAAAGCCTTTTTGGTAAACTCAGAACGGCAAATAAAACACCTCAGCGACACAAAATTCAGGGGTGTTTATTTCCTGCTGGCCGAGAAATTACCCTTAGACGATGCACTGTTACTGCGCGAGGCACTAATTCAGCACGCGGCTGAAACGAACGACAATACCGTTAGTAACGAATTTATAAAATTAGTGCGCTTCCGTACAAATAAAGGTTCGAACGGTGTGGAAGCCAACTTGCTGAATTTCATCAAATCGGACATACCCGTTGACAAAACCACCTGGTTTGAATTCGACCGGGTGACGTTCAAGACGGGCAGAGCCACACTGAAACCCGAATCGCAGGAGCAATTGAAAAACGTTGCTGATATCCTGAAAGCCTACCCGAACGTGAACGTCAAACTCGGCGACTTCACCGACAACAAGGGTGACGCCGCCAACCTGAAACTGTCTGACGCCCGAGCTCAGTTATTGAAGGCCGGATTAGTGCAGTTAGGCATCGCCGACAGTCGTCTGGAAGCGGAAGGCTACGGACAGGAAAACCCAGTTGCCAGTAACGATACCGAAGAAGGCCGCGCCCAGAACCGGAGAATTTCGATTCAGGTGACGAAGAAATGAAAATCCTAATGAAATTTCGTCTGACCAGTTCCTGACAGGAGGTTGATTAGACAAAATTTCATACCTGCTGCTCACGTATAGCTGATAATAAGGCCGATATGGCCGTAGATACCATAAACTCAGACCTTACATTCAGAATGGCAACCGAATCTGATCTGATTGCCATTATCAAGATACTGGCCGACGACCCGTTAGGTGCATTGAGAGAAAAAATAGCCCTCTCTCCGAGGCCTATTTACGGGCATTCGACCGAATCAAAAAGACAACAATCAGGAATTGACGGTTGCGGAAATTAATGGGAAGATCGTTGGTACGTTCCGATTGACATTCATTCAGTACTTGACACACCCGAGAGGATTACGCGCTCAAATTGAAACGGTGCGCCTGATTTAGCGACCTGAACCGGTTCGTTGCCTTTTCTCCAATTCATCGAGCAGGTAGTCCAATCCGTTCAGTCCTGATCTCGTAGAGGGTTTGTAACAGCATCCCCAGCTTGCCCGGCGGAAATCCTTTCTGCGCAAACCATTCCAGATACGCTACATGGGCAATCGCCGGAGCAGCCGCCCTTTGTACTTCCCAAACGGCATCGGGTAGCGCAACAACTCCAGCAAGAGTTCAGGATTACCTAATGGGGCAGGTTCGGCCATGGACTAACAGTTATAAAAACGAATAAGCTATTTTGCGAAATAAAGGCTTTTAGGCCAGACTATTCCCAAACCCTACTTACTCCATGCACTTCTATTACCGACTTATCCGATGCTGTTTGATTGGGATAGTATCGCTTGTCGCCTGCCGTTCGGGCGCAGACGGATAAAGACGCGTTTGTCTTCGGCGACCCATTACCCGATGCCCCCGAACTGGCCGCCCGTGGCACGTACGGTGTCGGTGTGCGAACCCTGACACTCACCCATGCCGATCAGTTAGACGTGCTCAACGCGAAAGATGGTCAGGCACCCCGCTACAACCGTCCGATCACCGTTGAGGTCTGGTACCCCGCCCAGATTCCGGCGGGCAAAGCCGAACGGGTGACCTACGAGCAGGTCATGGGTAGTGCCAACGATGCCAAACGCCCCCTGATTCCGTTCACGTTTGCCGGGCGGGCCCTGCGCGATGCCAAACCCAACCCCGGCTCCGGTGCCTATCCGCTGGTTATCGTGTCGCATGGCTACCTGGGGTCGCGGCTGCTGTTTACGTACCTCACCGAAAACCTGGCCTCGAAAGGGTACGTGGTTGTCTCCATCGATCATACCGAATCGACGTTCAAGGATGCGGGCGGTTTTGCCAGTACGCTGCTTAACCGCGCCCTCGACGATCTGTTTGTGCTGAACGAAATGGCCCGACTGGGTGAGAAAACAGGCAAAACGTTTCTGGCGGGTTTGCTCGATGCCAACAACACCGGCCTGATCGGTTACTCGATGGGCGGCTACGGGGCACTCAACGCCGTTGGGGCGGGTTACAGTCCGCAGGCCGCCAAAATGTTTGCCCAGGTGTCGGGTGGCAGTACTGCGCTGACCACCCAAACCACCAACGCCCCGGACTACAAAGCCTCGCAGGACCCGCGCATTAAAGTGGTGGTGGCGTTTGCGCCCTGGGGCATGGAGCGTGGCGTATGGGACGCCGAAGGACTGGCCGGCCTGACCCGACCTACGCTGTTTGTGGCCGGTAGCAAAGACGATATTTCGGGCTACGAAAAAGGCATAAAAGCGATTTACGAGGGGGCCGTCAACGCGGATCGGTATATGCTCACTTACGCCAACGCCCGGCATAATGTGGCGCCTAATCCGCCCCCTGCCGAGTCGCTGAAACCGGGCCTGCCTATCGACGAATACTACCGGTATGCCGAACCGGCCTGGAATGAACGGAAAATTAACAACATCAATCAGCACTTCGTCACGGCTTTTCTGGGCCTGCATTTAAAAGGAATGGACTACGCCAAATACCTTGATTTGCCACCCAATGCGAACGACAGTCCGTGGACAGGTTTCAAACCTCGCAGCGCCGTAGGATTAGAAATGAGGCATGCAAAGCCTTAGTATAGTATCAGCACTCTGGTTGAGTGCAAAACGAGCTGGTTCAGTAGCAAAATCAACAGAATGTCCATGAACGATAAAGATCAACAAACACCTCAGGATCAATCATCTAGTTCCCGACGGAGCTTTTTGAAAGCCCTCGGTTTAGCCGCAACTGCGCCCGTTGCCCTGACGGAGGTTGCCAAAGCGGCCCCGACCACGCAGTACCTAAACCTGATAAAAAACCACGCCAGTACCTCGGCAAACAGCAAGGTCAGAATGGCCCTGATCGGAACGGGTGGCATGGGTATCGGCGACACGCAGACCGCCCTGATGGTGGATGGCGTGGAGATGGTAGCGGCCTGTGACCTGTACGACGGTCGGCTGCGCCGCGCCAAAGAACTGTGGGGCGATGGCCTGACCGTTACCAAAGATTACCGCACGCTGATCGACCGCTCTGATGTCGACGTTATCATCAATGCGACAACCGACCACTGGCATGAAAAAATCTCGTCGGACGCCATGCGCAAAGGAAAGTCTGTGTACTGCGAGAAGCCGATGGTGCAAAAAGTAGACGATGGCCATACGCTCATTAAGGTAGCTAACGACACGGGCAAGGTATTCCAGGTGGGGAGCCAGTTTGCCTCCTCGATTGTGGTGGCCAAAGCGAAGGAACTGCTGAAGGCCGGTGATATTGGCGAACTGGTCTTTGCCGAGGCGCAGTATGACCGGCATAGCGCCATGGGTGCCTGGCAATACTCGATTCCGCCCGATGCCTCGCCGCAGACCGTGGACTGGGACACGTACCTGGGCAGCGCCCCCAAACGCCCGTGGGACCCGCTCCGTTTTTTCCGCTGGCGCAACTACCAGGACTACGGCACTGGCATTGCGGGTGATCTGTACGTCCACCTGCTGACTACCCTGCACAGCATCACCGGATCGCTTGGCCCCAATCGGGTGTATTCGAGCGGTGGCCTCCGCTACTGGAAAGATGGCCGCGACGTACCCGATATTCAGCTGAGCATCTACGACTATCCTAAAACGGCCGAGCACCCCGAGTTCAACCTCACCACCCGGTCAAACTTCGTCGACGGTGGCGGCGGCACGTATCTGGTGCGGCTGGTGGGCACCGAAGGCGATCTGTCGCTGACGATGGATGGCCTGACGGTTCGCAAAAACAAATTCCCGAAAGCACCGGGCATGTCGATCGACAATTTCCCGAAAGACCAGAAGGAGCTGTTTCTGGCTGAGTACAACAAGATGTACCCGCCCAATCCGCAGATGGAAGGACCGAAGGAGTTTAAGTACACCGTGCCGAGAGACTACAAAGGCGATCGCTACGAACACTTCGTCAACTTCTTCAATTCGGTGCGCGACAAGAAACCGAACGTCGAAGACGCCACCTTTGGTCTGCGCGCCTGCGGCCCAACGCAGTGCGGCAACATGAGTTATTTCCAGAAGAAAGTAGTAAGCTGGGACCCTGCGAAAATGAAGATCGGCAACATCGTGTAGAGGCGGTTTGCTGACGCTTTTAGGCTTCGCGCTACGTGCCCTTCGACTAGGCGTCCCCGACAGGCTCAGGGTGACATCAATCATCATAGTGTTCGGGCTAACATTCTTGTGTTTCCTGTCACCCTGAGCCTGTCGGGGACGCCTAGTCGAAGGGCACGTAGCGCGAAGCCTACAGCGCAAGCAATGCATTTAATCCCCAACACCTGCTCCCTTGTTTCTGTCCTCCCGTCGGAAGGATAAAAGACCGACGGGCCGTCTGAAAACAAGCCATATCGCCAAGGCTATCTTCTCTTTTCCAATTAATGAAGCGCGTACCAATCCAGCTCATTTTAGTATTCCTGTTGCTTGCCGTACCGGCTCTGGCTCAGCCAACCGCCAAACTTAGCCAGCTTCGGGTCGAAGGGAATCGGTTCCTTACGGCCGAGGGTAACCCCATCGTTTTCAGAGGCCTGAACGCCAGCGATCCCGATAAGCTGGAGAAAAGCGGCCACTGGGATAAGTCCTATTTCGAGGAAATGAAACGCTGGGGGGCTACGCTGGTTCGGTTTCCGGTGCATCCGGGGGCCTGGCGCAGTCGGGGTTCAGCCCAGTATCTTCAGTTGCTGGATAAGGGCGTAGCCTGGGCCACTGAGTTGGGGCTATACGTGGTCATTGACTGGCACAGCATCGGCAACCTGAAGAACGAGATGTACCAGAACCCAATGTACGAAACCACCCGCAAAGAGTCGTTCGAATTCTGGCGGACGATCGCGGATCACTACAAAGGCAACACCACCGTTGCGTTTTTCGAACTGTTCAACGAGCCGACCGTCATGGGTGGCAGGCTGGGCACGTGTAGCTGGGACGAGTGGAAGAAACTGATGGAGGAAACCATCACCATCATCCGGGCCAACGGGGCCAAAGCCATTCCGCTGGTGGCCGGCTTTAACTGGGCGTATGACCTGAAAGAAGTGGCCCGGAATCCCATCAACGCCGAAGGAATCGGGTACGTGAGTCACCCCTACCCCATGAAACGCGACAAACCCTGGGAGCCGAAATGGACCGCCGACTGGGGCTTTGTCGCCAAAAAATACCCGTTGATGCTGACCGAAATTGGCTTTAGCGGCGCCGACGAAAAAGGCGCTCACGTACCGGTTATCAGCGACGAATCGTACGGTGACGCCATTACCAGTTACTGCGACACAAACGGCATTTCGTATGTGGTCTGGGTGTTCGATCCGCAGTGGGCTCCCATGCTCTTTTCAGACTGGAACTACACGCCGACCCGACAGGGACGGTACTTCAAAAAAGCCATGCAGGCGCATAGCAACAAGCCTTAACTTCTGAAATCGCCCTGGCCATGAGCCGTCACCCTGTCACTTACTCCCTGCTGCTTTTTGCCTTAGTCACTACCCACGTTTTCGGGCAGACAACGGGGAAAGGGGACCGGATCAGCGGCCCTAACTTCGCCACGCGCAGCCCCATACTGGCCAGGCATGGCATGGTGGCAACGAGCCATCCACTGGCAACGCAGGTTGGGCTGGATGTGCTGAAAAAAGGCGGCACGGCGGTCGATGCGGCCATTGCCGCCAATGCAGCGCTGGGCGTTATTGAGCCGAACAACGGCGGTATCGGCGGCGATTTGTTTGCCCTGGTCTGGTCGGCTAAAGACCGGAAACTATACGGCCTTAACGCGAGTGGCCGTTCCCCGAAAGGGCTCTCCTACGATAGCCTGCGCACGCGGCTGGGCAACCGAAAACAGCTTCCACTTTATGGTCCGTTGTCGGTTTCGGTACCGGGCGCGGTAGACGGCTGGTTCGAGCTGCACCGGCGATTTGGCAAAACGCCCATGCGCACGCTGCTGGCACCGAGTATCCAGTATGCCCGCGAGGGCGTTCCGGTGCCGCAGGTGATCGCCTACTCCTGGCAGGTGGCCGCCCGGCGGTTGGCCGCTAATCAGGCCGACATTACCGAATTCGATAATTTTAAACGGACGTTCCTGATCGAGGGTAACCCACCCACTGAAGGGCAGCTTTTCCGCAACCCTGATTTAGCCACGACCTACGAAGCGATCGCGAGAGGCGGACGTGATGCGTTCTACAAAGGCCCGCTGGCCAACGCCATGGACCGCTACGCCCGGCGAGTGGGCCTTTATTTGCGCAAGGCAGACCTGGCGGCGCATCGCAGCAACTGGGTAGAGCCGGTATCGGTAAACTACCGGGGCTACGACGTGTATGAACTACCGCCCAACGGTCAGGGCGTATCGGTACTGCAAATGCTCAACATCCTGGAAGGCTTCGACGTAAAGAAACTGGGCCATAACAGCGCCGATTACCTCCACCTGCTGGTCGAAGCCAAGAAGCTGGCCTTCGAAGACCGGGCCCGCTATTACGCCGATCCTGATTTCTCGAAAGTACCGTTACCCTGGCTGCTCTCTAAAGAATATGCCGCCCAGCGCCGTACCCTGATCGATGTAAAGAAGGCCTCTGAACACCTCGACGCGGGCGAACCTGCGCTACGGGCCGGCGACACGGTATACCTGACCGTGGCCGACGCCGAGGGGAATATGGTGTCGCTGATTCAAAGCAACATGCTTGAATTTGGGAGCGGCATGGTGCCCGACGGGCTGGGCTTTGTTTTTCATAACCGAGGCACCAGTTTCACCATGCAGCCCGGCCACGCCAATGTCTATGCGCCTGGCAAACGACCCTTCAACACCATCATTCCCGGTTTTGTCCTGAAAAATGGGCAGCCGTTTTTAAGCTTTGGCGTGATGGGTGGGGCCATGCAGCCGCAGGGTCATGTCCAGGTGCTCTGCAACCTCATCGACTTCGGCATGAATGTGCAGGAAGCGGGTGACGCCGCCCGGTTCAGCCATGCCGGCAGCAGCGAACCCGTTGGTACGCTCATGACCGATGGGGGCCGTCTGGCGCTGGAAAGCGGCATTCCGAAAGAGGTCCGTACCGAGTTGGCGCGGCGGGGCCACCACCTGGCCGAAACTGATTTCTTCGGTGGCTACCAGGCCATTCAATGGGACGCCATCAACCGCATTTATTGGGGCGCCACCGAAATGCGCAAGGATGGCCAGGCCGCCGGGTACTGAATGGCTTGGTCAGGCAGACCGATTTCTGGCCAAACTGATGGGAATTTGCGCGGATCTGCCCCCTCAAAATAGGAAGCGCCTGCAAGGATTTAGGGTGAAATTGTGTTCAGTAAGTAGGACATTAAAGCCGTGCGACCACGAATTCCGTACATACAGCTAAACACATCTCATGCGATTTCTCAAGATACTCTTTTTAGGATACTGGCTGATTGCCAGCACGGCGCAGGCGCAGGACGACAGTTCACCGGCCGCTATGCCCAAATTGAAAGCGGGCGAGGCCGTAGCCACGTTCGCGGGTGGTTGCTTCTGGGCGCAGGAAGAAGGCTTCGACCAGCTTCGGGGTGTTCGCGAGGTTATCTCCGGCTACTCAGGCGGCAACGTGCCCAACCCGACCTATCAACAGGTGGGCACCGACAGAACCGGCCATGCCGAGTCGGTACAGGTGTATTACGACCCTAACGTGATTAGTTACGCCGACCTGCTCACCGCCTTCTTCGCCGGGCACGACCCCACCACCCTCAACCGGCAGGGCCCCGATGTAGGCCGCGATTACCGCTCGGTTGCCTTTTACCGCACTCCGGCCGAAAAGGAGGCGATTCTGGCGGCTATTCAGCGCATCAACGCCTCGAAACATTACCCCAATCCCGTGGTGACGGAAGTAGTCCCGTTCAGCGTGTTTTACCCCGCCGAGCGGTACCATCAGAACTACTGCAAACTCCACCCCGACCAGCGGTACATTCAAAGCGTATCGCTGCCCAAGGTGGAAAAGCTACGCCACGCCATGCAGGGAAAGCTGAAGAAAGAAGGCATCTGATACCCGGCCAGAAGTCAATAAAAAAGCCCAGTACTGAACCGTTCAGTACTGGGCTTTTTTATTGACTTCTGGTTGCGTTACCCGGAGAATTTACACCCTCCGATAGACCGTTCCGATGACCAGCAGGACAAAGCCGATCAGCAGCATTTCATAGCTGTATTTCGACAATTCTTTTACGTGGACATAATGCGCTAAAACGCCTAAACCACCAATAATGAGGGCCGCCACCCAAATTCCCAGGGTTGGCGCACTGGGTAAAAACGTAGTTCTTCTTGCCATAGTAGTACAGTTCTGATCCTTGCAGAATGAATGGTGATTGTTCAGGAACAGGGTTAATTGGGGCAATGTAGCAATTAACCAGTACATGCTATAGATTGATTAGTAGTTGCTTACCCGCTCGCCTGACAACGTGGGGCAACTGCTACCTGAAACCGACGATCTGATAAGCCCCACGAACACCCGGCTACAGATGCCTAAAACCGAACCAGCCGGCCTTCGGCCTGGGCCTGCTGTTTGGTGTATTGAACCCCGCTCGTTTTAATGCCCTGGCTGTTCAGCAGAGAAATAGTGCCGCCTTTATTTCCCAAATTGAAATTGCTGCCGGCAGTGATTTTTATCTCCGCCGCACTGCCCGCGCCGATCGTGACGTTTCTGATCACAAACTCCTGGCGGGTTCTGTCAACCAGTTTCCAGCCATCGAGTGCAATAGCCTCGTCGGTCGTGTTCAGCAAAATCACTTTTTCTTTCCCTGCCTCATCGCCTTTCGGGTTCACCAGAGCCGCCACAATAACAACGCTGTCATCTATCTCGCCCGGCTGGTCAGTGGTAATCCGATGGCCCGTCTGGTCGTCGGTGTGCAGGGTGGTTGGATTAAGGGTATTGAATTGAGACTGGAAGGCCAGCAGAATAGCCGTCCAGCGATTCAGGCTGGGGTAGTAGATCAGCAGGCCACCATCCTGAAAAACACCATTATCCTGGTCGTGCGAACCGCGCGGGTTGCCCTGGTTCATGTGGATGTCGTGTAACCCCTGGTCTTTTATCTCGGGGAAATACTTGTCAGGCTTATTCGTACTCGGCCATTGCTCCCCGAAGGCAAAAATCCGAGCATTGGGGTCTGCCTTAGACTTGTCGAGGGCCAGGGTCAGTTTATCCTGAAGATCGTTGTCTAAGCCCGGCAGGTTGTTGGGGAGCGGAACCATGCGGTTGAAATCGCCCACCAGGTTACGCCGCAGAAAATCCAGGCCAAACTGCTTTCTTTTCGCCGCGTCGTTGATGTTGAAGTTGCCGTTCTCAGGAAACGACGTCAGCAGCCGATTACACAGTTCATGCTCGTAATTGTCAGCAACATAGGTCATCAGCATGGAGCCATCCTGCGAGCGTACATTGACGGCTATTCGGTAAAATTCAGTGCCGGTATCGAGCTTTATTTCAAAGTGATTCGCATCGGGCGCCATGAGGCCCCGGTCGTAGCGGCCTACGAAAAGGTGGTAGTTGGCAAGTGACATTGCCAGGTTGTTTAAATCGGATGGCAATGAATGAACCAGAGCGAAGCCAGTCTGATAAAACTTAATCTGTGGTAAGATCACTTACTAAACGGCAAAAGGAAAATCAGCCACCTTCCATCCCGGACTTTGACACTATCCACGCCCCGCAAATGCCCCTGTCTATTCCTTTACTTCCCCGCTGCTTTCCCCCAGGTGCGTTGCAACACGGCTTCGGCGGGTTTGCCTTGCGGGCTGTACATATCGCGTTCGTGCCCATTGCCCCCCGGCCTGCGCCGTTCGAGCATGAACCACTTCCAGACAAAGCCGCCGGCAAACCACGACTGCGGGCCAACCGCTTCGTAGAGGGCGGTGTAGGCATTGGCCTGCGCCTCCATATTGGGTTCGCAGTCGGTTTCGGAATCCCAGGGCTTCTCGGCGGCACGATCGCAGGAACGGTAGCCGAATTCAGTGAACAGGATCGGTTTCTGGAACGTCGCGCTTAGCCGGTTCAACTCCGCAATGGGCTTTTTCCAGCCCCGGACCATTGCCTTCACCGACGGCGTTTTAGCATCAGAGAGCGGGAAATAGGCATCCACACCAATATAATCGAGCTGGTCCCAGAAGGAGAGTTTATCGTAGCGGTCCCAGTTGGCAGCGTAGGTGAGTTTACCCTTGTATACCTTCCGTACGTCGACGATCAGCTGTTTCCAGAAATCGGGGCGGGCCAACGCGAATTTGTCAAGTTCGGTCGTTATACAGAACAGATCGATCTTCAGCGAATCGGCGAGGCGGGCATGGCTCAGGACGTACCCCCGGTAATCGGCCTCGAACGTTTGCCAGTCTTCTTCCTTATCAAAAGCCAGATCGAGGTGCGAGCCGCCCTGCATCCAAACATGTGGTTTCAGCATCACTTTCAGGCCCTGCGCCCGCGCCATCTGCACGGTTCCGGCCACCCCTTCGGGCGTTTCGCCCCACCACTGGCCAAACCCCCGTCGCTCTCCCGGCGGGCGGTTGCCATGCCAGTAGAAATGCGCTTCGCCGGCCCGGCAGAAACCATACGGCACCACCGCCACCCAGGTTCCGCCATCGGCTTTCAGGACATGCAGGGTTGTATCGGCCGGTTTTTGGGGTGGGGCCACCAGGTTGACTCCCCGGATCGTTTCACCGGTATGGCGGTAGGGCGGTTGATTCTGGCAGGAAGCCACCAGACAGAAAAATAACAAACAGGCAAGGCCTATAAGCCGACTTATAGGATTTGGGTAGATTGCAGACATAGTATCTCGTTTCATCAACAGACATGATTACCACCTCCGTTTTCGATTTATTTAAAATTGGCCCCGGTCCGTCGAGTTCACATACCATTGGCCCCATGAAAGCGGCCTTTGATTTTGTGCAGCGGCTGGCTCACCTGCCTCCCGACGAGCTGGCCAAAGCTGATTCAATTCATATTCACCTCTACGGCTCACTCAGCGCCACCGGCAAAGGCCACGGCACCGACCGGGCCATTGTGGCCGGCCTGCTGGGCTGGCAACCCGAAACCACCGACCCCGACGCGCTGAATAAGCTCCTCCGTGACCCCGCTACCACCTACCCCCTTCAGATCGGTAACCACACATTTCCCATCAGTGCCGCCTCGTTTCATTTCGAGCGCGTTCGCTATGAGTCACCTCATGCCAATACAATGGTACTCAAACTGACCGGCGCGGGCGACCTACTGACCAGCGAGGAATATTATTCGATCGGCGGCGGCTTCATCATCCGGAAAGGAGAAACCACCGACGCCACTAAGACGATCACGCTGCCTTATCCCTACAACACCATGAAGGAGTTGAAGGCGCACCTCAGTGAGTCGGGCCTCTCTTTGGCCGAGGTCCTGCTGGCCAATGAAATGGCTATTTCAGGCCGGTCGCTGAAAGAAGTGAACGGCCGGTTAGACCAACTCATCGACGCCATGCACAAGGCTGTTCGGCGGGGACTTCGTCATACCGGTACGCTGCCCGGAACGATCAAACTGCGCCGAAAGGCACCGGTGCTGTATAAGCAGGCCCGTTCGCTCTCGCAAAGTGCAGATAGTTTTCTGATTTTCCTGAATGCGTATTGTTTAGCGGCTTCAGAAGAGAACGCAGCGGGCGGCATTGTGGTCACGGCCCCTACCTCCGGCGCGTCAGGCGTTATTCCGGGATTGACGTACCTGGCCAAGCACCATTTTCACTACGATAAAACGACCCTGCGCGAGGGTATGCTGGCGGCGGCGGCGATCGGTTTTCTGGTGAAGCACAACGCCAGTATATCGGGTGCCGAGATGGGCTGCATGGGCGAAATTGGCACCGCCTCGGCGATGGGTGCGGCTTTTCTCACGCACTGCGCCGGTCACGGCATCCAAGCCATTGAGTCGGCCGCCGAAATCGGCATCGAGCATCACCTGGGCATGACCTGCGACCCCATTGGTGGCTATGTTCAGATTCCCTGCATCGAACGAAACGCGATGGGAGCCGTGAAAGCCTACAATGCCTTCCTGCTGGCCTCGTCCGGTTCGCCCGGTATGCAGAAAATATCGCTCGATGCCGTCATTAAAGTCATGAAAGCCACCGGCCGCGATATGTCGACAAAGTACAAGGAGACCTCAGAAGCGGGTTTAGCCCTCAGCGCCACGGAGTGTTGACAGAATGTGGCCCGTTCGCTAAAGCGAGCGGCAATAAGTCCCTACGGGATCCGTGGGGATTGGTTAATTGGTTGATTGGTCTCACCGGGCGGTGCCCGGTGCAAGTGGATGCGCTGCTTAACGCTATTCTGGATGTAGCACCAATTCCTGGAATAGTGGAACATCTACTTGCACCGGGCACCGCCCGGTGAGACCAATCCCAATCCACCAATTACCCAGTTAACCAATCAACCAATTCCTGCCCAGACCTGCGCCAGATGTACTACCACTTCGGCGGCTTTCTGCATGTCCTGCACCGATACCCATTCCTGCCGGGAGTGAAAGGCGTGTTCGCCCGCAAAAATATTCGGACAGGGGAGCCCCATGAACGACAGGCGCGAACCATCGGTGCCCCCCGAATACTGCGCCGGTTGGGCGTAAGGCCGGCCCGGCGAATGGCTTCCAGCGCATGGTCGACCACCGCAGGATGCTGATCCAGCACCTCTTTCATGTTCCGATACTGCTCGGTTACCGTAAACGTTGCCGTTGAGTTCGGGTAGGCGGCCATCACTTCGTTCACAATCGTCTGCAACAGCGCCTCGTGTTCGTGCAGCCCCGCCGTGGTGAAATCGCGGACGATAAACCCCAGCACCACGCGGTCCTGATTGCCTTCAATATGCGTGGGATGCACAAATCCCTCCTTGCCCTCGGTCGTTTCGGGAGAGAGGCGTTTCTGGGGTAATCCGGCCAGGATATCACCGGCTATTTTCAGCGCATTTTCCAGCTTACCCTTCGCAAAACCGGGGTGCGTGCTCACGCCCTGAATCACGATCCTGACCCCATCGGCCGAGAAAGTTTCATCTTCCAGCGTGCCCAGCGATTCACCGTCGATGGTGTAGCCATAATCCGCGCCGAGCTTAGCCATGTCGAGGTTGGCCGTTCCTTTCCCTACTTCTTCGTCCGGCGTAAATAGCAGCCGAATCCGGCCGTGTGGAATGTCTGGATTCGTCAGCAGATACTCAGTAGCCGCCATGATCGCCGCGATACCCGATTTGTTATCCGCGCCGAGCAGCGTAGTACCACTGGCCGTGATGATGTCGTTGCCCACCTGCCCGGCCAGGTCGGGATGGTCTTTCTGCCCAGATAGTGATGGGGGCATCACCGGCTTCGGCTACATCAGCGGTAGCACCATATCGGCACCATCCCATTGCCGATGGATGATGGGTTTTACGCCGGCCCCGGTCACATCGGGCGAGGTGTCCATATGGGCGCAGAAACAGATCGTCGGCGGTACATTATCCAGGCCCGGCGTGGCGGGAATGGTGGGGGATGTGGCGTAGATGTAGCCAAACTCGTCGAGTGCGGCATCAGAAATACCCAGTTCATGCAGTTCCTGCACCAGCAACCGGCCCAGGTCTTTCTGCTTCTCCGTGGTCGGACTAGCGGTCGAATGCGGGTCAGACTGGGTATCGATCTGAACGTACCGGAGAAACCGGTCGGTCAGTGTTTCGGGATTGATCATAACGTTGCGATGGCTATGCCTGTATGATTGAGGTCAGATCGGCTGGTGAATAGGTAACGCTTTTGAGGGTTTTATGGTCAGCATCGCGGTAAACGAGGTATTTACCGTCTGACTCCACGTAATGGCAGGCGACGCCTTTGGCCGTGTATTGGGCCACGGTCTCCTCCGCCTCTGCAACGGTCAGGCACGCCTTGCTCATGTTCGACCGCTGCACTTCGTTGAACAGGGCGTTGAATTTTTCACCCAGGCCAAATTCGAGTACGGCCCCCGACAATACGTACTGCAAATCGCAGAGGGCATCGGCTATCTCAACAATGTTTTCCTCAGCAATGGCCTGACGCAGTTCGTCCAGTTCCTCGGCTAATAAGGAGATACGTAGCCCGCAGCGGGCATCGGATGGTATGGTGGGCGAGTCGAGAACGGGAGCGTGAAACGTACGGTGGAACTCAGCCACGGCATTCAGTGAATCGGGAGATGTCATAGAGTAGGTTATTGGCTTAGCCGAACAATTAAAAATTGGCGGGCAGTAAATTCGTTTTGATGAGTTTAATGGAAATGGCAAGCAGGATAATGCCGAATATTTTTCGGAGCACATTTAGTCCGCCGGGACCAATGCGATCTTCAAGCCATTCCGATGAGCGAAGTACGACGTAGATCAGCACAAGATTCAGCACGATACCGACCAGAATATTCACCGTCTGGTATTCGGCCCGGAGCGAGATCAATGTGGTTAACGTGCCCGCCCCGGCGATGAGCGGAAAAGCGATAGGGACGATATGCGTGGCACCATCCGCCTCCAGTTCTGATTTGAAGATGGTGCGGCCAAGAATCATTTCCAGCCCGATCAGAAAAATGATCAGTCCGCCCGCTACGGCAAATGACGCCACATCGACGCCAAACAGTTTCAGGATGCGCTCCCCAACGAAGAGGAAGACAATCATTAAAACACCTGACACCAATGTCGCCCGTTCGGACTCAATCTTCCCGGTTTTCCGTCGAAGGTCAATCAGCACAGGTAACGATCCCAGAATGTCGATCACCGAAAACAGAATCAGCGTGACGGAAATGATTTCTTTAAAAACAAGCATAGAGGTAGTTGGTAACGCAACTGTGTTGCTGGCGTGCAGCTTACCTATAACTCACTAAAAACGCCTTCAACTCTTCCATCTCTTCATCGGTTATAGCCGGGAAATTAGCGATGCGGAAGGTGGTGTTTTTCCAGTCACCGTAGCCATTCCCGAGCAACAACCCAGCCTGTTTGGCGGCTTTCTTCACCGCGCTTATAGCGTCCGCTGCCCCTTCAATGGCAATGACCGTATCGGAACGTTGAGCGGGATCTGACACCAACGCCCGGAATGGTGAGTTGGCCATCTCCTGCTCGAAAAATCGATACCAGTCAGCAGCGCGGCGGGTCGTCAGCGCATCAACTTCGGCAATGGGCGGCACCTGCTCCAGTACGCAGTTGAGCAGGTAAATACCCAATCCGTTCGGCGTGTAGGGCGTCTGGAACTGCTCGAAGTTTTCGTGCAGAAACAGCAGGCTATTGTAGTGCGCGTTTTCGCCGATTTCCTGCGCCCGCTGTAGTGCCCGTGGCGAATAGATTAGCACAGCCAGACCGGCGGGAAGGCCAAAACACTTTTGCACCGACGCAAACCAGACATCGGCCAGCGACCAGTCGAGCGCGATACCGGCCATCGACGAAACGGCATCGACGGCAATCAGTGCATCCGGAAAATCCTGCCGGAACTGGGCCAGAACCGGCATACGTACCTGCGTTCCGTTGGACGTTTCGTTTTGCACCATACACAACACATCGGCTTCGTCGGGCTGGTGCATGGGTTTCAGCCGGTGGGCGTAGTCCATCCACTTTTTGCCAAATGCGCCGCTGTAGAGGTGCAGACTCGTTTGTTGCGTCAGCGATTGCGCCACGATCTCCCAGCACTCGGTAGCCGACGATACCAGCACGATATGGTAGGTGTCAGGTACGTTTAATTTGTCGCGTAGCCCCCGGATGGCCCCTTCCGTAACGGCCATAAACTCCGGGCTGCGGTGGTTCATGCTGACGATACCCGACCGGCAGGCTTCCGCCGCATAGTCGGCCACCTGCGGGTAGATTTTAGAAGGACCGGGGTAGAAAGTTATCATTTTTGGATAATGAAAAATGGAAGGCGGTTACGATCCCATGCATCAGGGCTGATTATGCCTTATTCAGTAGTCAGTAAAGCCCTGATTGCCAGTTCATATCCTTGTAGGCCCAGCCCGATGATGACGCCTTTGCACTTAGCCGAGAGGTAGCTGTGGTGCCGATACGACTCGCGGGCGTGTACGTTGCTGATGTGGACCTCAACCGCCGGAGCCGTCACGGCCGACAACGCATCGGCGAGTGCAATGGACGTATGCGTATAGGCCCCGGCGTTGATCACGATCCCGTCGATCTCGAAACCCAGTTCGTGAATTTTGTCGATCAGTTCGCCTTCGTGGTTCGACTGAAAATAGCGCAGTTGCACATCGGGGAACAGGGCTTCCACCGTTTTCAGGTAGTCGAGAAAGGTACGGCTGCCGTAGATATGAGGTTCGCGCTTTCCCAGCAGGTTCAGGTTCGGGCCGTTTATAATCAGAATTCGCTTCATGGTCGTTGTGTAGTACACCGCCGCAAAGTAACGGGCCCCGCGCTGATTATTCACCAACAGGCGGTTGTTTCGGGCCGGTAACCGATTTTTACGGCACCATGTGGGAACGATACAGTACTGCCTTCAAAAATTACATGCGCCTCGAACGGTCGCTATCCGAAAACTCCATCGAGGCGTACCTGCACGACGTAGCGCATCTCCACGAGTATATCCAGTTGACCCAACCGGAGGTTGGCCCGTTGCAGGTGCATGAAGGCCATATATCGGGCTTTTTGCAGTACATCGGCGAGTTGGGTCTGGTGGCCCATAGTCAGGCCCGGATGCTGTCGGGGGTGAAGGCGTTCTTTAAATACCTGCTGCTCGAAAACCTGATTCAGCACGATCCGGCCCAGCGCATCGAAGGGCCGAAACTGGGCCGGAAACTACCCGATACGCTTAGCTTCCCCGAAATAGAGCAGATGCTGGCGGCCATCGATTTATCGACGCCCGCCGGTCCCCGCGACCGCGCCGCCCTGGAAGTGCTGTACAGTTCAGGCCTGCGCGTGTCGGAGCTGCTCGACCTTAAACTCACCGACTGCTATTTCGACTCGGGCTTTGTGCGGGTGATGGGAAAAGGCAGCAAGGCCCGGCTGGTGCCCATCGGCGGCGACGCCATCAAATACACAACGCTCTACGTGGCCCATACCCGCAGTCAGATCGGCATTCAGAAAGGCGAGGAAGACACGCTGTTTCTGAATCGGCGGGGCACCAAACTCTCGCGCATCACCATGTTTACCACCATCAAAACGCTGGCCGCTACGGCGGGCATCAGCAAAACCATCAGCCCGCATACGTTCCGGCACTCGTTCGCCACGCACCTCATCGAAGGCGGTGCCGACCTGCGCGCCGTTCAGCAGATGCTCGGCCACGAATCCATCACCACCACCGAAATATACACCCACCTGGACCGCGATTACCTGAAGCAAACGCTCACCGATTTTCACCCCAGGGGGAGGAAATGAGTTCCAAAAGTTCAAGGTCTAAAGTTCAAGGTCAAAAGTCGCTCTGCTAATCTGCGAAGCGACTTTGGACCTTGAACTTTGAACTTTAAACCTTCTCTAGCTTCAAAACAAGCCCAAATGCGTAATTTCAGGGCATGATTCAGCAACAACTCGACCTTACTTGCCAGCGCAGTCAGTACACCTACCCCGCCGACGCGCATTACCTCAACTGCGCCACGCGCGCGCCACTCAGCAAAGCCGTTGCCCAGGCCGGTCTTGATGCCATTCAGCTACAGACCAACCCGATGGGGTTAACGCCCGACGATTTTTTCAGTGGTGGCGTGGTCGTTCGGCAGTTGTTCGCCCAGCTCATCAACCAGCCCGCACCCGACCGGATCGCCATTATCCCGTCTATTTCGTACGGCATGGCGGTTGTGGCCCGCAACCTGCCCAACAAACCGGGTTTACGGGCCGGGCAGCGAATCGTGCTGGTGGGGGGCGAATTCCCTTCCGATGTGTACGCCTGGGATCGGGTGAGCGTTACCGAGCAGTTGCCCATCCATACGGTCGGGATGCCCGCCGCACTACCCGCCGCCGACGCCTGGAACGAAGCGGTACTGGCCGCCATTACGTCCGATACGGCGCTGGTGGTGGTACCCATGATTCACTGGATGTACGGCACGCGGTTTGATCTGGAAGCGATTGGCGAGCGGTGCCGCGAAGTGGGTGCCTGGCTTGCCGTCGACGGCACACAGAGCGTGGGGGCCATGCCGTTCGACTGGCAGCGCATTCAGCCCGACGCCCTCGTTTGCGCCAGCTACAAATGGCTGATGGGTCCGTATTCAATGGGACTGGCCTGCTACGGACCGGCCTTCGATGGGGGTATTCCGCTGGAAGAGGCGTGGATGAACCGGCTCGATAGCAACCAGTTTCACCGCCTGGCCGAGTACCAGCCCGCTTACCGTTCCGGCGCCTACCGCTACAACATGGGCGAACACACCCACTTTACGCAGATGCCGATGATGGAGGCCGCCCTGCGCCAGATTCTGGACTACCAGCCCGAACGGATTCAGCAGTACTGCCGCGACCTGATGGCCAACGCCCTGCCTGAACTGGAGGCGTTAGGCTATCAGATTGAGCCGGAAACAGGCCGGGGTCATCATTTGCTGGGTATCTGGGTGCCTTCCGGTGCCGACTCAATGGCGATCTCCCGCTCGTTGCTAGCCCGGAATGTCTCGGTATCGGCCCGGGCGCAGGCCATCCGCCTTTCACCGCATCTCTATAACTCTCCGGAAGACGTAGCAGCAATGGTAGCCGCGTTGCGGGAGGGTAACGGCTGACCGATGAGTTGCCCCGCCCGGTTGTAGCGTGTTCGCATTACCTAGATAAGCGTGCCTATACGGGCTTTGTGCCACCGTCTGCCAACCGACAAATCAGCCAGGGAGTGCATCAGGATAGTGCTAAACTGGGAGACGACGGTGGTGCCAGCACAGCTATGATCCTGCGTACGATAAGGAAATAAACACTGTGGTATCTAATCCGTTCCTGGCATATACGCTTGTTCTAACTCATCCGGCTATGTCATTTCAAGAACTGATGCTGACCTACGGTTACCCGATCCTGTTTGTGGGCGTGATGCTTGAAAGCGAAGCGTTCCTGATCGTAGCCGCCTATCTGGCCCACCGGGGCTATTTCTCACTACCGGTCGTTATCGCCGTAGCGGCACTGGGTTCGTTTGCCGTCACTCAACTGTGTTTTTTCCTGGGGCAGCGCTATGGCCATGCCTTTCTGGCCAAGCGGCCCAACTGGCAGCACCGGTTTAGCAGGGTTCAGCACCTGATGCACCGGTATGGGCCGGGCCTGGTACTTGGCTATCGGGCGCTATACGGGTTGCGGGGTGCTATTCCGGCCTCGCTCGGCCTGGCCAATTACTCGAGCCTGGGGTTTCTATCGCTCAACGCCATTGGTGCCGTGGTCTGGGCGCTGGTGGTCGCCTTGGCAGGCAACAAGATTGCCGAAACGGCCGAACGCATGTTCCAGCTGGTGCGACAGCATGAGCTGGTTGTGGTAGCCGTGTTGTTTGTGGCGGGCGCTTTGTGGGGCCTGCATCGCCTGTATCGCCAACCTAAGCTGAAGCAACCGGTAACCCGTATGCCAGTTGATGAGCCAGCCGACCTGGTGACGAAGCATTAATTAGCATGCCCGCGCGCTGCTTAAAGCAAAATGAGTAGCTCGTGCATCGGGCTGTATTTTCAGTGCATGAACTACCTGCTTTGTACCCTCGCCCTGTCATTTTTCATGATCCAGACCGCTATGGCTCAGCCCGTGGTTCAGCGCGAATGGATCTACGAACAGGCTCCGTTTCCCCAATGCCATGCCTCTACCCTCGCCGAAACGCCACGGGGCTTGGTGGCCGCCTGGTTTGGCGGGCAGTATGAGCGCCACCCCGACGTGGGCATCTGGCTGAGCCATCGGACCGGTGACAAGTGGACACCCCCCGTCGAAGTGGCCACCGGCATTCAGCCCGATGGCAAACACCTGCCCTGCTGGAATCCGGTGTTATATCAGGTACCGAACGGAGAGTTGCTGTTGTTCTATAAAGTTGGCCCCAGCCCCTCGACCTGGTGGGGCATGTTGAAACGATCGGCTGACAACGGCACTACCTGGTCGGTGGCCGAGCGCCTGCCCGACGGCATTGCGGGGCCGATCAAGAATAAGCCCGTACTGCTCCCGTCGGGCGTTCTGTTATGTCCCAGTAGTTCAGAAGATCACCAGTGGCGGGTTCATTTTGAGCAAACAGCCGACTGGGGCAAGACCTGGCAAAAGATAGGCCCGATCAACGAAGGCATTACCGATGGAGCCATTCAACCCAGCATTTTATTCCACCCGAATGGCAAGCTACAGGCACTCTGTCGTAGTCACAAAACAGGGTTTATCCTTGAAACCTGGTCAACGGATATGGGGAAAACATGGTCTCCTTTGCAGAAAACCAATCTACCAAACCCCAACTCGGGTACCGATGCGGTGACCCTGGCCAACGGTCGGCAGCTGCTGGTTTATAATCCGACCTCCACCAGGCCCGACCAGTCGAGTGGCCCTCGTACACCACTCCAGGCAGCGATTTCGGATGATGGCGTAAGCTGGAAAACACTGGCTGTACTTGAGACCGAGCCGGGCGAGTACTCCTACCCGGCCGTTATCCAGACCGCAGACGGCCTCGTGCATATCACGTACACCTGGAAACGCCAGCGCATTCGGCATGTGGTGCTGAACCCCGCCAACTAGCCGGGCAGGGTAGACCGGATTAGTGCGTCGCGGTACCCGGTCGGTGGCGCTAACGACCTTTCACACCCCCCGCTGCCGCTTCAGTTCGGTGATCTCAAAGTCGAACGAGAGGTCGTTCATGCACTTGAAGTGGCCACGGGGGCATTTGGCGTACCCTATTTTTGAACAGGGGCGGCAGTCGAGCCGGTTGTTTTCCAGCACCACGTAGGGCGTTTTGTAGGGGTACATGCCAAAGGCAGGCGTGGTATTTCCCCAGATAGAATAAACCTTCTTTTTCAGGGCGGCGGCAATGTGCATCAGGCCGGTATCGTGGCTGAAAACGATTCGGGCACCCTGCAGCAGCGAGGCCGACTGGTTGAGGTTATAGCGTCCGCAGGCATTGTAGATCAGAGGCGTGCCCAGGGCTGTTTCAATGAGATCACCCGCGGCCTGGTCTTCTTTTCCGCCCAGCAACACCACCGGGTAATCGATCTTGCGGCACAACTCGATCATGCGCTCGACGGGCAGTTTCTTGGTGGCGTGCTGCCCGCCAATGGCGTAGGCAACGTAGCCGGTCTGGTGCGTGGGTGGCAGCCAGTTCAGCTCCACCTGATCTTTGTAGGGAATAAAGTAATTCAGCCCCTTCCCATCATTGGTCACCCCCAGCGGCAGCACCGTGGCGAGGTAGCGATCAACGATATGGCTGTCTGGCAGGGCGTTGATTTTCAGGCGAACCAGCAACCACTTGCGCAGATTCAGCTTCTCGAACGAATACGCTTTTACACCCAGTTGCAGCTTGATCAGCCGGGTGCGCAGGTTCTGGTGCAGGTCAATGACATAGTCGAACTTCTCGGCCCGCAGCTGCTTCACCAGCGCCGGTAATGAATCGTTCAGATAATGCCGCTTATCAATGTAGGGGTTGTCTTCCAGCAACGGGGCGAAGGCCTTCTTGGTGGCGTAATGTACCTCTACATTGGGTAGCTGCTGCTTCAGACAGCGTACCACAGGCGTCGTCAGCACGATGTCGCCAATTGACGAAAAACGAAGAATGAGAACCTTGGTGGCCATACCACAAAATTACATCTAAAAAGGCCACCAGCGGGGCTTTACCTGGGTTCGGCTGCCGCTTTCAAGGCAGGGCGAACAGGGCGGCGGAAACGGGCCGGGCGGCGGAGGCGGCAAAGAAATGATGTTGGGTGTTCCCTTCCCTTTTGTCCGGTCAACAAAGTGAGGCATCTTCTGCGCCCCCGAGGCGCTGAAATAACCAAAGACGGTCTCGCCGGGGTTACTCACCGACACCATATTGCCCCCAAGGGGAACGGGGGCCACATCGAAAATGCCGCCGTTGCTGCTGGTCAGGTTCTCAATATTCTTGTAATACAGGTAGGCCCCCCGCGATAAAGAGAGTTGATCAACCTCGACATAATAACCGGTCGTGGATGTGTAGGGCGCGCGAAGCAGAAACTGGCGGCTGATGGATTTACCGTTGATCTGCTCGTCGGTCATGGCATTGTTGCAGTCTTTCCCCTGGCAACGAACAATATCCCAGCAGGCCTGGCAGCAGTTATAGCCATAATCGACCGTTGACGTGCCAACCCGCACGGTTCGAACCTCGCATTGTATCAAGGGTTCAAAATGAGTCCAGACCCAGCGGTAATAGTCGCCGGTGGTGGCGGGGTCTTTGGTATCGAGGTAGATGTTGAAGCCTTTATCGATTGTCTTGGTACCGGCAACGGGCTTTTCGGTGTATTCTTCGTAGATCCGGTCGATGGCTGAAACGGGCGTTATCTTCTCCGGCTGCGACTCATACCGGCTGCCGTCGGGCAGGGTGATGTTCAGCTTATAGCTGCGGCCCATCTGGCCCTGAAACGAAGCGGCTGTGCGATACACTCCTTTTCCTGTCTCGATAAAGTCCTGCCGCTGCCCCTGTTCATCGGTCACCCACACGGTAGCTCCACCCACTATGTAATTGAGCCCCAGGACGGTGTAATCAGAAGAGTAGGTCAGGACAACCTGATGCGGTCCCGGCTGGTCGGTGATGTAGCCATCGACGATCAGAATTTTTTTACCCAGCGATTTCACCTCCGGCTGGTAGGGCGTTATGCAGGAGAGTAAAATCCCGTACATCAACAGGTGGACAAGGAGACGACTAACGGTTCGGTTTGTGATCATGACATGGATGCGGCCCCCTAAAACCGGACGTTGTAGGTGAGTGAGGGAAAGAGCGTGCCGAAGATCGACAGTTTAAAGGCGTCGCTCAGCTGGCTCGGGTCGAACTTGTAGAAGACCGAATAGGCATTCTTATGGGCGTAGACGTTGTAGACCGAGAAGTTCCAGCTCTGCTGCACCTTGCGCTTCCGGGCGGGGTCCTGCTCGAACAGCATCGAAAAATCGAGTCGATGGTAATCGGGAATTCGCTCCTGATTCCGGTTCACGTAGATCGGCACCAGCACCTTGTTGAGGCGGGCGCGGCCATACGGCTGGGTAATGGGGCGGCCGGTGCTGTAGGTGAAGTTGAGCGACAGGCTGAACCGCAGGCTGGGCCGGTAGGTAGCCGTGGCGTTCAGCGTATGCGGTTTGTCGAAGTTGGCCGGGTAAGCCTGCCCGCCGTTTACCTGTTGCTCCGGAAACGGGCTGGTCATTGTCAGCAACGTGCGCGAGTAGGTATAACTCACCCAACCCGTCCAGGCCCCTTTGTTTTTGCGGGCCAGCATTTCCAGGCCATACGCCTGCCCCCTGCCCTGCAACACATCGGTTTCGGGGGCGGCATTCCGCTGCAGGTTGGCCCCGTCGCGGTAGTCGATGGCGTTGGTCAGGGTTTTGTAGTACACCTCCGCCGAGGCCTCGTACTCGTTCTGTTTGCCGTTGGCAAAATACCCCACCGACCACTGATCGGCGATCTGCGGCTTAATGTTGGCGTCGCTCAGCACCCAGCGCGAGGTGGGCAGGGCGGCGGTGGTGTTCGATACCAGCTGGATGTACTGCCGAATGCGGTTATACCCAACCTTCACCGAGCGGCCTTCGGCCACATTCACCCGCACCGCCAGGCGGGGCTCAATCCCGCCCGACGAATGGTAGATCGTGCCGGCCGCGTAGGGCGTTGTGGCCGTGGCCGTACCGGGCAGGCGCGGCAGATCGGTACCGTAGCTGCGGGCCTGGGTTGGTCCGGTGTTCAGCAGCATCGAATACCGAATTCCACCCAGCACCGACGTACTTTCGGATACTTTCCACTCGTCCTGCGCGTAAACGGCCAGTTCATACGCCCGTTCGGTGGGCAGGGCGAAAGGCAGGGCGTTTGAGAAGGGGCCGGGCGTGAGTTTATTGGGCTGGATAGAGTAATTGATGGCACTGATGCCCACCTGCGCGGCATGTTCCTCATTGACCGCAATGGTCAGGTCACTTTTAAGCTGCCTGTGCAGCACCTCAGCCACCAGACTGAATTGATTCACCGAATCCGGGGCCGAGGTTTCCGTGCGGTACTGGCTCCAGGTGGCCGTGGTGTTCAGGTTCAGCTGACTGTTGATGGAGTAATTCCAGCGGACGGTGCCGGCCAGGGTCCGGTAATCGAACTGCGTGGAGGAGGCGTTGATCTCTACGCCCGACAGCGAATCGGAGGGCAGCTTGAACACATCGCGGCCATAATAACCCGTGCTGGTCAGCGTGTGCTTCTCCGAGGGTTGCCATTTTAGCTTCGTGGTGATATCGTAGAAATTGGCCCTGGTACCACTGAGGCTGGCGGGCCCGAGGCTAAACAGAAAATCGTTGAACGATACCCTGGTGGCGGCCAGCATGGTCAGCTTTTTCTTGATGATCGGCCCTTCCACCCCCGCCCGGCTCGACACAAGACCGATGCCCCCGTAGGCCGACCACCGTTCGGTTTCGGGCTCTTTGATCTTGATGTCGAGCACCGATGAGGCCCGCCCGCCATAGCTGGGCGCAATACCACCCCGGTGCAGGGTCAGGTCACGCACAATGTCGGGGTTGAAGACGGAGAAAAAACCCAGCAGGTGGCTCGTGTTGAACAGCGGTATGTCGTCCATCAACACCAGGTTCTGATCGATGCTGCCGCCCCGCACGTTGATGCCGGTGGCCCCC
Source organism: uncultured Cytophagales bacterium (assembly GCA_963750355.1). Taxonomy (GTDB): domain Bacteria; phylum Bacteroidota; class Bacteroidia; order Cytophagales; family Spirosomataceae; genus Fibrella. Next base: position 48,102 of record CAVVQL010000003.1, read on the forward strand.
TCCCCAACCGATGTTACGCCGGGCAGCAGCAGCAGGCTGCGCACCACGTCGACCTCGCCCATAAAGGCGGGAATGCGGCGGATATTCTTGATGCTCAACTGGGTAACGCCAAGCTCTACTTTACGCACATTCCGATCGGGGGCTTCTGCCTGGATCACCACCTCTTCCAGGTACTTCGTATCTGGCTCAAGTTGTATGTTCGCCAGCATGTTCTTCGTCACAGCAAACGAGAGCACATCGGTAACGAACCCAATATGAGACACCCTAACCGAGTATCGCCCTTCGGTAACTGGCAAAAGAAAGTAACCGTCTTTATCGGTGACGGTGCCAGCCCGTGTTTCCTGAACAAAGATGGTGACCCCGCTGATCGGTGTGTTTGTGCCCGCCTGCCGCACATAGCCCGATAACGAGTAGGTAGATTTTGACTGACTGAAGGCGGTTGGTGTAGCCGCGAAAAGTAGGAGTATAAGTAACGTAGCGTAGCGCAGCATGCAGGCAGTTCATGTATCTACATTTGGAAAGCACTTACCGACAGTTGATTTACTATGAGCCTCAGCGAATTGTCCGCGGAAATTAATCAGTCACTTTACCACCGGTAAGAAATGGTCGATCCGACCGCCCAGAAGCAGCTCGTCTTCATGTATTTCTACACGGCTAATTATACGCTATCGGAATTGCGTTGTCAACTTGCTGCCAGGCTTCGCGAGCTATAGCAAACAAACCTATCAGGTCTGAAAAGAGACCTTGTAGGTTTAATTCCCCGCAAACCAGCCTACCGATTGCTGGTCAGCGATATAGGGGCATCTATTGCCCGGCTGCCCCAGGCCTTATTTGGTGTACTGCCCATTATGAGCACGAGGGTACCGCCCCGAAGCAGTTCGTCGTGGGTCAGGTACGTGCGGGTAAAGGGGCTACCGTTGAGTTTGGCCGACTGGATATAGACGTTTGTGTCGGAGTTATTCAGAGCCTGGATGGTAAAGGCTTTTCCGGCGGGTGGCTGAATCGTTACCCGGTCGAGCGTGGGGCTACCGAGTACATACTGATTGGTGCCGGGGCAAACCGGGTAGAGCCCCGCCATGCTGAAAACCAGCCAGGCCGACATTTGGCCGCCGTCTTCGTTGCCGCTCAGCCCACCGGGGTCGGTGGTGTATTCGTCGCGGATAAGCTGCCGGACGCGGGCCTGCGTTTTCCAGGGTGCTCCCGCATAGGCGTATAAATAAACGATCTGGTTGTTGGGCTCATTGCCATGCCAGTAGTGCCCCCCGTCGAAGAGGGTATCCAGCCGGGCGACGAACCGCTCGCGGCCACCCAGGCGATTGGCCAGACCGGCCACATCCTGCGGCACAAAAAAAGTGTACTGCGCGGGCGAGCCTTCGGTGATCCAGCTGATGCGTTGGGCAAAGGGGTCGAATTTGGCCACCCATCGCCCGTCGGCATACCGGCCCCGCGCCCAGCCCGTTGTCGAGTCGATAACATTCCGGTAGGTGAGCGCCCGGTTCATCAGCGTGGCGGCATCGCCCGTTTTGCCCAGCGCTTTGGCCAGTTGCCCCAGGCAGAAATCGTCGTAGGCGTATTCGAGAGTGCGCGATACCTGTTCGCGCTTATGAAACGCCTGCCAGACCGAATCTTCGAGGGGCACGTACCCGTACCGGAGCGACGAAGCCAGCGCCCGTCGACCCAACCCATTGGCGTAGCTTTTGGGGTCGGCATTCGGCTCGAACGCATTTTTTCGGAGAAAGCGATAGGCGGTTTGCACATCGAAATTACGAACCCCCTTGCCGTAGGCATCGGCCACCGCCGACAGGGCATGGTCGCCAATCATGGCGGCGGTATACTGGTTCCAGCAGGGGAAAATAGGCATCCAGCCACCCTGCTCAGCCTTTTTCACCAGCGATTGCATCATGTCACCCGACCGGTTGGGGTCCACTATATTCAGTAGCGGATGCACCGCCCGGAAGGTATCCCACAGGTTATAATCGCAGTAGTAGGTAAAACCGCTGGCCCGCTGGGTGGTCGTATCGTCGGCAAAACCGGGATAGGTGCCGCTCACATCCGAGAAAACACGGGGCGTGAGCTGGGCGCGGTAGAGGGCACCGTAGAACAGCTTTTTATCTACTTCGCTGCCCTCCGCTTTCAGCTTGCCCAGTTCCCGATTCCACACGCCCTCCGTCTGTTGCCGTAGTTGGGCCAGGTTCCAGTGGTTTATTTCGGCGTTGAGATTCTGGCGGGCTCCTTCCAGGCTCACAAACGAGGTACCTACCCGCACGCGCACCACCTGACCGGGCTTCAGCGTCCAGCGTACGTAGGCACCCATGGCTTCTCTGTTTCCCCTGCCCCGCGCCGAGGTTGAACGGGCGGTTGGCGTAGTGCCCTGCCAGGTACCAAAGTCCGAAAAAGGGGTGTCGATCTGCGCTACGAAGTAGCCGCTGAACCCCGCTGACTGGCCACTCCCCTGATAAATGCGGTGCACCGGGTTGTAGCCTACCACTTCGCCTTTTGTAGCGTCGACCTGCACAAAGCCCTGGCCTTCGTCGCTGTTGGGCTCAAACAACAGGCTGCTTTCGCCGCCCCGCTCGAAGGTAAACTGCATCAGTCCCGACCGGGTGTGCGCCGCGAGTTCAGCCCGAATCGCGTGGTCGGCCAGGGTAACGCCGTAGTAAGCGGGCGTGGCTGTTTCGCTGCCGTGCGAAAACGTGGAGCCACGTTCGGCCGGTTTCACTTTAAGTGGCCCCGACGAGGGCATGATCGTGACACTGCCATAGTCCTGCACGCAGCTGCCGTTCATCCAGTGCGTACCGCGAAAGCCGCTGATTCTGATGTCGTTGTAGTAGTACGGCGCAATGCACTTGATCTCGGTGGCCTGGGTCTGGGGGGTCCAGTTCGTCATGGCGTGCGGATACCCCACCGACGGGATGGTTTGTCCTTTCAGTTCGCTACCCGCCTCGCTATGCCGTTTGGCCGTAGGCGTACCACTCGGCGCGCTGCCAATCCGGGTATCGACATAATTGACCAGACCAGGTTGCGCCTCAACCCGAAGGGTACCAGCGACGAACAAAACCAGTAGCAGCCAGCGCTGAACGGCGGGTAAATAGCGTAACATCATCAGAACAAGGGTCAGTTTCTTTACTCGATGCACCTAGGCCGTACTATCTTCCGGTACGTACCGAAGACCATAGCTCAGCATGAGCCTGGCTAATTCTATTTTGAGGCGACCTAATTGGTCCTCATATTCGTCAACAGCAAGCGGGCTTGGAACGGGTGCATTGCGGTTACGTTCTACTGCTGCCTGACAGATAGCTATCGACTCCAGCAATCGAAGAATACGACGCTCTGATGGTTTATCTGCGTTCATAGTCAACTGATAAGTAAGCGAATGATTCCTTTGCGGTTGCCTTCTGCATCGTGACCGAATAGTCGTTCTCTATCTAATCGGTTGAGTAATCCTATTCGATAGTTAGCGTGTTTAGGTGGATAAACCTCCTCAAAATAGCCATCTATCAACGAGCCTCTGGTAAAACGACGATCACGAAACTGGCGGATTGTCGCTATACGTTGACTAACAATCGCGGTCTCAACAAATATAACGAAATCGACATCATTTGGATTCGGCTTCATTGTGGTGAAGCTGCCATTTAACCAGACCTCGAAAGGCGCATTCAGTGCTACCCTCAACTCGCTACTATAAGTTTGAAAGGCCAGGAAGATGGCAGCCTGAATCGAACGTCATGGGTGTTACTAAATGAAGTTATGTCAGTCAGTCTGTTTCTACCAAGTGCGAAAACTACATCGCAGCGCCTTTCGGGTGAATCGCATCCGGCCAGCCAGTAAACGGCGATAGGCGAAAACAGGCGCGGCAATGACATCGGCGGTGTAATGAACGCGCTGAACGAGCACGCCGATGCCGACAACGGCCGTTCCGGCAAATACCAGCCAGCGGTCGAGGGGGCGAACCAGACAAAAGGCCATCAGGCAGATGCTGGCCGTGTGGCCCGAAAAGAAGAGGTCTTTGGTGATGAATGTCGCCCCGTAGAAGTAGTTACTGAGCGGGTCGCGCAGCTCGATCAGACCGGGGGGTGGGTTCAGTGGGGTCAGGCCAATGCTGATGACACGGGAGATAAACAGAAAAGCGTAGGCCCAGATGAACCGCAGGTAAATGGCGGGGAATTTCTGGACCCGGTAAATCAGCAGCAGGGCCGCACCCCACAGGCTGATAAAAACGGGTAGCGACACGTCGTGACGGGGCAGCGCATTCAGCACCGCATCGTCCATTACAATGCCCTGTCGGGCTTCGATCTTAGCCAGATACCAGGGCCACATGGCCAATAAGGCGACAACCAGCAGCAGGCCACCAATGGCCATTCGCCGAAAAGCAGCCCGTTGCCAGGCTTCCCGCCAGCGCATCGAATGGGCATCGCTGATCAGGGTGTCTTTTAGTGATTCATTCATATAGGGGCAGCAAAGATACGTCAACAATAAAAAGCCGGGTTATCGGACTGAATAGTGTGATTACCCGGTCTGGCAGCGCCTCTGGTTGTGGCTATGGGCGCAGACGCTGCTCCCTATCCCGTAACAAGTAAACCCATTTTGGGTTTGTCAGAGAGTAAACTGCACACAACAAGTGTCCATGACAACCCCTGAGCAGGCTGTATCGGCCATCCAAAGCGGCAATCGCGTATTTATCCATAGCGTCGCGCAAACACCCCATGTGCTCATTCAGGCCATGGTCGACCAGGCCGACCGGCTGCGTGATGTGGAGATCTGCCATATTCATACCGAGGGCAACCTGCCGTACCTGGACCCACAGTACGAAGGCGTTTTCAAACCCAATTCGTTTTTCATCGGGGCCAACATGCGAAAGCAGCTGGCGCAGGGCATCGGCGATTACGTGCCCGTGTTCCTGAGCGAGATTCCGCTGCTGTTCAGCCGGAAAATTCTGCCCATCGATGTGGCGCTGATCCAGGTATCGCCGCCCGACGCCCACGGCTACTGCTCGCTGGGCCCCTCGGTCGATGTGTCACTGGCGGCTATCCGGTCGGCCAAATACGTCATTGCGCAGGTGAACCCCCGCGTACCCCGAACGCATGGCGACGGCCTGATTCCCTTTTCGATGCTGCACGCGGCCATCGAGGTCGACGAGCCCATCTATGAGGTTCGTCCCGGCGAGATCGACGCCACCGACCGCAAGATCGGGCAGTACGTGGCCAGTCTGGTCGACGACGGCGCTACGCTCCAACTCGGTATTGGCGGTATTCCCAACGCCACACTGGCCGAACTGATCCACCATAAAGGGCTGGGGATTCATACCGAGATGTTTACCGACGGCATCATCGACCTGGTGGAGCGGGGCGTGATTACGGGTGAACATAAAACGGTGCTCCCCTACCGCATTGTGTCGAGCTTTGTGATGGGTAGCCAGCGCGTGTACGACTTCATCGACGATAACCCCGCCGTAGCCATGAAGCAGGCCAGCTACACCAACGATACGTCCATTATTCGCCGCAACCCGAAGGTAACGGCGATCAACTCGGCCATCGAGATCGACATGACGGGGCAGATCTGCGCCGATACGATTGGCACCATGCAGTACTCGGGCGTGGGCGGGCAAATGGACTTCGTGCGGGGCGCGTCGCTGTCTGACGGTGGCAAACCCATCATTGCGCTGCCATCGGTAACCAGCAAAGGGCTGAGCAAGATCGTGCCGTTTCTGAAAGAAGGCGCTGGCGTAACCACCACGCGCGCCCACGTTCACTACGTGGTAACGGAGTGGGGCATCGCCGATCTGTACGGTCAGAACCTCCGTCAGCGCGCCCGTTTGCTCATTAACATTGCGCATCCCGACCATCGCGAAGAACTGGAACGCCAGGCCTACGAACGCTTCGGGCGGCTGGGGTAAAGCGGCGGTTGGCGGGTAACCCTGCTTTACATAAATCCCACTGCATTAAAAAAGCGTAGATAACGTGTATAACTATAGGCAAAAACCAACTTCTTTAGTTACTTAGCCAGAAAAGGCTTCTTGGTCTATATACATACATTGACAAAAGGATTTGCCTATGTTGACAGCTGACATGCGCTTTGGCTCTGGCTCTCAACAAATTGGCCTGGCCGGTAGAGGGGTAGCCTTCGTAATCGCTTTACTGCTCTGTTTCTCTACGGTGGCACAAGTTCAGCCGAGTGCGGCCCAACCGAATGCGGCCCAACCGAATGCGGCCCAACCGTATGCGGCTTCGGTGAAACACTATGGCCCGGAGCAGGGCTTAGCGCACCGGGAGGTAAACGCTATTTTTCAGGATCGGCAGGGGTTTATGTGGTTTGGTACCAAGCTGGGACTCAACCGCTTCGATGGTCAGACATTCACCACCTATACCAAAGAGCGGAACGGACTCGCTTTTGACGATATACAGGCCATTGCCCAGGATGCCGACGGAATTTTGTGGCTCATGGGGCCTTACGGTCAGTCGCAGATTACGCTGTTCAACCCCCTGACGAATAAGGCTATATCCTATGACAAAAAGTTCGGCAAGAAAAGCCCCTCCCTTCTGTTCGATGCCCGGCAGTACTTGCTCAGCAGTGCGAACGGCACCATCTTTTTTACCGATCATAAACCCACCAGCTTAGTTTCGTATCATCCGAAATCTGGGCTGCGGTATGTCTCCCTGCCGCAGTTTAAGACAACTGGTCGCCTTTCGGGTCACCGCCCGCAATACGGTCTGGGCTGTTGCCGATGACAAATTAGTCGTTGAATTAACAGCGGATGGGCGTATCGTGCATCAGTTTTCCCATCCCCGGGAGCGATTACTATCTGTTTTGGGCAGCGAAACGCCGGTATCGACTTTTTTTATGCGGCCTCTGGCTCGTCAAAGCAGAGTGGGTTTTATAGCGTAGACGAATCGGGTCAGCAGCGAGAATGGCCGACCTCATTGCTGACTTCGTTTAACCGGCCCCTTGCTCCGATTTGCTACGCTTTTGACCGTGCCGGTCTATTTTGGGATGGCCTCAGTTTGCGGGATTCAACCAGCCGGGCCATCCTGACCATTGCCCCTCAGACACCGGGTGTGGCGGTTACAAACCGAAGTTTTTTCCGGGACCGGAATGGGCAGTTTTGGCTGGGAACCAGTTTTGGCGTGTATCAGGTCAATCTGGCCGAAAACAATTTCCACCGATTATTTTACCAGAATACCGACAAGGGAGCCAGTATAGCCCCTATTCGGGGCATTGCCGTACTGGGCGATCAGGTCTACGCCAATCTGGAGAACCTGGGCCCATATACCGCTGACCGGGCAGGTGGTTCAGCAACGAGGTTGCCCGTATTAAAGGGTGGTCAGGTGGCTACGCGCGCACATGGGTTATCCGTTGATGAGCAGGGTACGCTCTATGCCGGCATTAGCAATGAATTTATTCGTTACTCACTAACTACCGGTGCCCGTTCAATTCTAACTCTTCCCCCAGGGTATATCCTGTGGACCCTTCACCCGTTTGGCCCTAAACAATGGCTATTGGGTGGGCAACCAGGCCTTTTGTGGTTTGAGGCGAAGCAGGAGCAGCTAAAACCCTACACGCAGTACAATCAGTTTGCCGAACTGGCCCAGGCCCATATCCTTCATATCGCCCGCGACCGGCAGGGGCTTCTCTGGATCTGCGCCAATACCGGCTTATACACCGTCGATCCGCAGAAAGGCGTAACGGCCCGGTACTGGAGCGGCGGAAAAGGTCGTTTTTATCTGCCGACCGAGAGTTACCAGCATTTTTATCAGGACCCGCAGGGCATTTACTGGCTGGCTACGGCCAACGCCGGGCTTATCCGGTGGGATCGTCGGCAGGGCCAGTACCGGCAGTTCCGGCGCAGCGATGGCTTATCCAACGATAATATCTACGCCGTGTACCCCGACGAGCGGGGCCACCTCTGGATGAGCAGCGACTACGGCATCATGCAGTTCGACCCGACGCGGTTTACCACCCGCTGCGTATTTTGTGGAGGATGGCATTACCAACAACGAGTTCAACCGGATTGCGCATCATCAGGACAAAAGCGGCCGGCTCTATTTTGGCGGCCTCAACGGCATAACCGCCTTTGACCCGCGCGATTTCCGGGACGAGAAACCGGCTACCGGGCTCCCGCTGCGTATCACCTCGTTTCGCCAGTATGACAATGCAACGGATAAGATCGTCGATAAGACGGAGGAAGTAACCCGGACAAATACCATTACCATAGAGCCCGGTGACCGCTCGAGTGTGCTGGATTTTGCCCTGCTCAATTACACCAACGCCGATAAGGACGTGTATGCCTATCAGTTTGCCGGTGTCGATACCGACTGGACCTACCAGACCGAACCCACCCTGCGGCTGAGTAATCTGCCCTATGGCGACTATCGGTTATTGATCAAAGCGCAGGCGGCCAACGGGCAGTGGTCGGGCAACACGCTGGCCATCAATCTGCTGGTGGTCCGGCCGATTTATCTGCGCCCCTGGTTTCTGCTGCTCATGGCCGTGCTGCTGGGGGCCGGTATCTGGGCATGGCTGCGGTGGCGGGTCTGGCAGCATCAAGTACGAACAGATCAGGTTGCAGCGGGAGATTCACCAGGCTACGGCCCGCATTGAACAGGATAAAGAAATTATTGAGCAGCAGGCCCAGGATCTGCTCCGGCTCAATGAAGCCCGCTCCCGGTTTTTCGCCAACATTTCGCACGAGTTCCGTACGCCCCTTACCGTTATTCTGGGCATGGCCACCGAACTGGAAAACTACCAGCCGGAGACACAACCGCCCGTGGTTCGGAGAGCCGCCGGACTGATTGAACGCAGCGGAACCAATCTGCTGCGACTGATCAACCAGATTCTGGACCTTTCTAAAATCGAAGCCGGCGAGATGCACCTGCGCCCGGTGCGGGCCAATCTGGTCGACTTTGCCCGCTACGTAGGCGAGTCCTTCCAGTCGCTGGCTCAGGCCAGAGGTATTCAACTGCATTTTCTGTTGGAGGAAGAAACGGGCGAAGCGGATTTTGATCGGGACAAACTACAGGATATTCTGTCTAACCTGCTGACCAATGCGCTGAAATTCACCCCCCAGGGCGGGCATATTTACTACCGGTTAAGGCTTCAGCAAGGCTGGCAACCGCTAAGCGCACGAGGCTACTACGAGGAACTTACCCCAACCGCCAATCTGGATGGTCACTGGATTCAGTTCAGCGTCAGCGATACCGGACCCGGTATTGAGCCAACCAGCTTGCCGAAAGTCTTTGGCCGATTCTTCCAGGCCGGGCCGCGTTCGGCCGTTGGTGGCCCCGCCGATAATCAGTCGGCTTCGTCGGTTAGCGGCACCGGCATCGGGTTGTCGCTGGTGCGGGAACTGGTGATGCTCATGCAGGGTGGGCTGGCGGTTCGGAACATACCCGGCCAGGCCACCTCCGGCGTGAAGGGGGCGGGCCAGGGCCAATCCAGGCGGGGCCAATCCAGGCTGGGGGCCGAGTTTGTGGTCAGTTTACCGCTTACCCGTCAGGCCCAGCCTGCCGGAGAGTTAGCCCCCATTGCTCCGGTACTGGACGGCCCCGACCCCACGCTCTGGAACGAGCCAGATCTGGTCATTGCCGGCGAAAGGCCCGTGCTGTTGCTGGTAGAAGACAATGCCGATGTAGCCGCCTACATTCAGCAGTGCCTCGGTAGCGATTACGAAGTGAGCCTGGCCATAAACGGGCAGGCCGGTATCGACCTGGCGCTGGAGAAAATACCCGACCTGATTCTGAGCGACGTGACGATGCCCCTCAAAGACGGATTTGAGCTATGCGATACGCTGAAAAACGACGAACGAACCAGCCATATCCCTATCGTACTGCTGACCGCCCGGGCGGCCGTGAGTGACCGTATGGCCGGGTTACGGCGCGGGGCCGATGCTTACCTGGTGAAACCCTTTCTGCGGGAAGAGTTACTGCTTATACTGGGGAACCTCATCCAGACCCGGCGGCAGCTACAGAACTACTACAGCCAACTGGCGCTGGGCGGCACTCTCCCACCGCCCGGCACCCGACTGGGCCATACCCGGCTGGGAGCCACGCCCACCGAGGCCACGCCGACTGACGCCCTGAGTGCCCTGGAAGATCAGTTTCTAACGAAACTCCGAATCACGGTAGAAGCCCATCTGGATAACACGGAGCTTTCGGTAGACACCATCTGCCAGCAGGTTAGTATGAGCCGAACTACCCTCCACAACAAGCTGACGGCCCTGACGGGCATGTCGATCAGCCGGTACGTGCGTGCCCTGCGGTTACGGAAGGCCCAGGAACTGTTAACCGCTTCGGCCCTCAACGTGTCAGAAGTAGCCTACGCCGTGGGCTTCGACAATCCCAAGTATTTCAGCCGCTTGTTTTCCGAAGAATTTGGGGTTTCTCCCGGAAATTATCGCCAATCGGCCGAGGGCTGAACAATACTGCACCTCGTTTATCGGGTGCCGGCTCACTTGTCCCACAAACGGGGGTCAACCACTAAAGCTTTTTCGTCCACAACTCGGATGCGTTTGTAGTCAACGTGTGCTGGGTGAAGCAAATAGTTGACACCATCCGGCATAACTGAAGAGGGTACACCCATAGCCAGTAAGTCAGGGGTTGCTATCCAGTCGGCTAAAATGGTTTGGCTTCTGGCATAGCTATTCTCACTCCAATAGGCGGGCAGTTGCCCAACGGGTAAAGTCCGTCGGCTAGCGTCGGGGATCTCTAAACTGAAGAGTCGATAAATAGGCAGGTTTGCATAAGGTACCTGCGGCATATGTACCAATATTTCTACCAGGGCCAAGGCCGGATGCTCGGCTGTGTACAGTAGGCCCATCGCACCGGCGAACCGTCCCGGTGGGTTCCAGCGACCACCGTTCAACCAGCTACCCGTTGTATCTAATGGATGGTCAGCGTACTTCTGACGCACGACTCGATAAACCAGTGCCATCCTTATCCGAAGATGCCGTGATCAATTCGGCCCAGCACCCGATCCACCAATGTATAGCCGGTGACGGTATCCAGTGTTTGTAGGGGTGTTTGAAACTCTAACTCACGAAGGGGGGAACGTAGCCAGCCTAAGACAATAGTGGTTTGGCCATCGAATGTATCTAAGGCGTGATGGAGTAGGTTTTCCAACAAAGAAAGACGCTCGGAGGCCTCCTGGCTAATGCGCTGTTCAGTTTTCAAGCGGTGCAAATAAGAGGTCGACAGGCCAATAACTGCGGCCATCTCCTTGTCAGTCAAGCCTACCAAAGCGGCTACACGGTCTGCTTCCGCTCGCTGAACGCCCTGTCGGCTACGGGTGATGATTTCCTGTTCGTTGAAAGGGCGAACAGGCTGGAAGCGTCGCGACGGAGAAGGTGTTGCCAGAGCCATGATAGTGAACTTTTACACTAAGATAGCTATACAAGTTCATTCTGTCAAGCTCTGGCAAGTGCAATAATTAAACTGTACTGGCAAAAACACTGAAAAAAGGCGGACGTCAGTATGAGCCAAACCACGCTGCACCTGAAGCTGACGGCCCTGACGGGTATGTCGATCAGCCGGTACGTGCGTGCCCTGCGGTTACGGAAGGCCCAGGAGCTGTTGACCACGTCGGCCCTCAACGTGTCGGAGGTAGCCTACGCCGTGGGCTTCGACAATCCAAAGTATTTCAGCCGCCTGTTTTCCGAAGAATTTGGCGTTTCGCCCGGTAATTATCGCCAATCGGCCGGGGGCTGAACAATACTGCACCTTTTCGGAACAATAGTGCACCCCTTTTGGGCCGGGGAGCTGTAGTCTTGCGCTGCTGTTTTATCCTTCATTAAACCACTCAGCGTACTGACTATGTATCTACATTCTACCTCGTCCGGGCTCGCTCAGCGAGCGCCCCGGTTCTCTCCCCGTTCAGTCATCCACCGAAGCCCGCAGCGGCAACTACCCGGCTGGCTAACGGTCGGCTCCCGTGCTGTAGGCCGTGCCGGGGTCGAACAACGATAAATACTACGTGCGGGGGGATAACTTCTGGCCCAATTTCACCCCCGACAGCGGGGCCGAGCAGTACCGTTCCTGCCTCAATGCGGGCACAACCGAGTATGGCGGGCTGACCTTGCCCACCGGCATTACACCGCCACCGGGCTACCAACAGGGCACCGAAAACGATGGAGCGGTTTATTTCTCGACCAACGGGCTACGGGCTACGGCCACCGAGCCAGCCCTGGCCGAATCGGCACTGGTCCAGGTCTGGCCTAATCCCGCGCAGGATGTAATCACGGTAACATTTACCCTGAAAGAGGCGGGTGATGTGCAACTGCGTTTAGTGGATTTACGGGGACGGGTTCAACAGGTCCGTACGGAGAAGGGGATCGTGGGCAAAAACGAGCGCACGTTCGGGGTCGAATCCTTGTCGCCCGGCCTGTATATGCTAGAGGTAACGCTGGAGGGCCGTCGGGTAAACCTAAAACTAGTGAAAGAATAAGCCACCCTAAGCGGCTGCTGTAACGTACCTGCTAAGCTATCACGGCACACAGCGTGCAATAAAAGCCAGATGACTCACGTCGTCTGGCTTTCTTTTTGTCGCCCCAATGGCTCCTACACCAGTCTGCTCAGTGAGTAAGTTCAGTTACCTTCCTGGTTTCCACTTCAACCCCACCCCGCTTCGCCTGGGTGCCTCTTTCGCCCTAAACCCTACGTAGCAATGAAGGCCGTCGTTGCCCTTTTTAGTCTGTTCGTTAGTCTGTCTGGAAAGGGATCTGTGCAGGCACAAACACCAAAAACGAAGGCATCCACGCGGCCCAACATCATTTTTATTTTAACCGACGATCACCGCTGGGATGCGCTGGGGTATGCGGGCAATCCCTTCGCGCATACGCCCGAGATGGACAGGCTCGCCCGAACGGGCACTTACTTCAAAAAGGCGCTGGTGACAACCCCCATTTGTGCGGCCAGCCGGGCCTCTATTCTGAGCGGGCTGCACGAACGTACCCACAAGTACACGTTTCAGACGGGGCCAATCAGGTCTGAGTACATGGAAACGGCCTACCCGAAGCTCTTGAAAGAGGCCGGGTATTACACCGGTTTCTACGGAAAGCTCGGCGTTAAATACGACCAGAAAGACGCACTCTTCAACGTGGTTGAGGACTACGACCGGAATAACAACTACACGGATAAACGGGGGTACTTCTTTAAAACACTGGGTAAAGACACCGTTCATTTGACCCGGTACACGGGTCAGAAAGCGGTTGATTTTATTAAACAGGCCCCGTCGGCAGTTCCTTTTTGCCTGTCGCTCAGTTTTTCGGCCCCGCACGCCCACGACTCAGCCCCCGACCAGTATTTCTGGGACGAGCAAACCGCCCATCTGCTCGACAACGTGACCATTCCACCCCCGCCGCTGGGGGCCGACCGCTATTTCAACCAGCAGCCCGAAGCGGTAAAAGCCGGGTTCAGTCGGCTGCGGTGGACCTGGCGATTCGATACGCCCGAAAAATACCAGCGGATGGTAAAAGGCTACTACCGGATGATTGCGGGCGTCGACCTGGAAATTGCCCGCATCCGGGCCGAGCTTAAACAGAAAGGCATCGAGCAGAACACCATTATCATTGTGATGGGCGACAACGGCTATTTCCTGGGCGAACGACAACTAGCCGACAAATGGCTGCTCTACGATAATTCGATCCGGGTGCCGCTGATCATTTACGACCCCCGCAACCCCCAGCATCAGGATATTGACGACATGGCCCTGAACATCGACGTACCCGCCACGATCCTCGACCTGGCGGGCGTGAAACAACCGGCCTCTTTCCAGGGGAAGAGCCTGCGGCCCATCGTTTCGCGCACGGATAAAGGAATGAACCGCGATACGGTGCTGATCGAACATCTGTGGGAATTTGAATCGATTCCGCCGAGCGAAGGCGTTCGTACGGGCCAGTGGAAGTATTTCAGGTATGTGAACGACAAATCGCTCGAAGAACTCTACGACCTGAAGACCGACCCGCAGGAAACGACTAACCTGGCCAAAAACGCCGCCTATCGGTCTGTTCTGCTCAGGCTGCGGCAAAAGACCGGGCAGTTGATTCAGAAAAACCATGACCCCTACTCGGGCGTACCGTCGGGGTTGATGGTCAATTTTATCCGGCAGCCCGAGCAGGTGCTGCTGGCGGCGCATCCGCCCCGGTTTTCGTGGATCGTACCCAACCAAGCCGTTTTCCAGTCGGCCTATCAACTGCTAGTGGCTTCGTCGCGGGCCGCGCTCGACAATAACGTGGGCGATGTTTGGAACAGCAGACAGGTACGGGGCACGGCCTCGTCGGATGTCGGCTATGCGGGACCGGCGCTAAAACCGGGTGTGCCGTATTTCTGGAAGGTCAGGATCTGGGACACCGACAACCGAACCGGCGATTACTCGGCCCCGCAGTCGTTTCGGCTGGGTACGTCCGCTGCGTCGCTGGCGTCTCCGGGCAGTTTTCAGGTCGAACGCATCGCCCCGGCCTCGTTCCGGCAGCAGGGGGCTGGCTCGTATTTCATCGATTTTGGCAAGGCCGCTTTTGCCACGCTGGAACTGACCCTCGCCGCCCGGTCGGCCGATACGCTGCTGGTCAGGCTGGGCGAGCAGTTGGATGGTGCCCGGATCAACCGGAAGCCTGAGGGGCATATCCGGTACCAGGAAGTAAAGCTGGCGGTTCAACCCGGCAAACGTACCTACCGGCTGGCCCTTACACCCGACGAGCGCAACACCAAACCCGGCGCGGTGGTGCTGCCCGATTCGTTTCCGGTGCTGCTGCCCTTCCGTTACTGCGAAATCGATGGGGCCACGGCCACCGGGCTCAGGGCCGACGACGTGAAACAGGTGGCTTATTTCAGTTATTTCGACGAGAGCCAAAGCCGTTTTTCGTCATCCGATACGATCCTGAATCAGGTCTGGGCCCTGTGTAAATACACCATGAAGGGCAGTTCGTTTTCCGGGCTGTATCTGGACGGAGACCGCGAGCGGATTCCCTACGAAGCGGATGCCTACCTGAACCAGCTGAGCCATTACGCCACCGACCGCGAGTATGGCATTGCCCGGCGCACCATCGAGTATTTCATGGAACACCCCACCTGGCCCACCGAATGGCAGCTGCACGTAGCCCTGATGGTGTATCAGGACTATATGTACACGGGCAACACGGACCTGATTACCCGCTACTACGAGGCGTTGACGCACAAAAGCCTGATGGAACTGGCCCGCGAAGACGGCCTCATCAGCACCGAATCACCCAAAAACACCCCCGCTTTCAGGCAAAAACTGGGGTTCACTGATCCGGCCATCAAGCTCAAAGACATTGTCGACTGGCCCCCGGCCCAGAAAGACACCGGCTGGAAACTGGCCACCGCTGAGGGCGAACGCGACGGGTACGTGTTTACGCCCATCAACACGGTGGTGAACTGCCTGTTCTACAAGAATATGGAGATTATGGCCGAGTTTGCCCGTCTCCTGAACAAGCCCGACGAAGAGCAGCGGTTCCGAACGCTGGCCCTGACGGTCAGGAACGCGATCAACGAAAAGCTGTTCGACCCCAAAACGGGTGCTTACGTCGATGGCGAAGGCACCGTTCACTCGTCGCTGCACGCCAACATGATGGCGCTGGCCTTTGATGTGACGCCCGATGCCCGCAAAAAATCGGTGGCCCGCTTCATCAAATCGCGGGGAATGGCCTGTAGCGTGTATGGGGCTCAGTACCTGCTCGAAGCCCTGTATAAAGCCGAAGAACCCGACTACGCGCTGGCCCTGATGACCGCCAAACACGACCGAAGCTGGTGGAACATGATCAAAGCCGGGTCGACCATGACCTGGGAAGCCTGGGATACCAACTACAAACCGAACCTGGACTGGAACCACGCCTGGGGTGCCGCACCCGCCAACATCGTTGCCCGTGGCCTGTGGGGCATCCAGCCAAAAACGCCCGGCGGCACCGTCATGCGCATCAAGCCGCAACTGGGTAGGTTGTCGGCGAGTCAGCTGGACGTACCCACTCTGAAAGGAACGATCAGGGCCTCGTACCGGCGCAACAGCAAAACCAGTCAGGTCTATCAGATCGAGCTGCCGGCCAATGTATCGGCCGAACTGGCCCTGCCGTATTCAGCGGAAGATACCCTGCTGCTCAACGGAGCGAAGGTAAATACCGCGTTTGAGTCCATCCGCCTGTCGCCCGGCCGCAACCGGATCGAGCTGATCGTGAATACCTTTTAGTCCACCCTGCCTGTCACCAACTGAACCGATGCGCAGCAAAAAACCACTTTTCGTAGTCGTTCTGAGCCTGTTTGCACTGGCGGCTACAGCGCAGAAAACGGTGGTGTCCATTCAGGGCGACCAGTTTTATATCCATACAAAGAAGGGTACCAGAGCGTGCCCGTCGATTGGGGCATCCACTCGGACCGGAAGCGGGGCTTTTTTCAGAAAGTAAAAGAGATCACAGGGGGCCACCCGAACTAAGCACTTAACCCGAACGCAGTCAACGCCCAACCCATGACCTGACGTACCTGGATCAGATGCACCGCTACTACCTGCAAACCTACCAGCTGGCAGAACGTAGTCGAAACCGTATTTAGCAAACATCAGAATAATTTAATATTCATTCAGTATATTTTCATATACCTGGATTTTGGTACTCATAAGCAGTTTCCTGACCGTTCACAAGCGGAGTTTAACCACCGTTTTTCTACTCAACGCGTAACAGGTAGCTCACTGGATAAATACCTATGCCCTCTCCTAGTAAAAATCCCAGTCTTTGCGCTCTTTTTCAGCAGCAATGCGTCAGGCATAACGCCTACTGGCCCCCGCAATGGGTCAACAAACCAGCCACCTATACCGGGTGCTTTAGCTGGTTGATCATCTTTTCCGGCTGGAAAATACCAGCTATCCCTTTTCACACGGCCAGTACGCACCCAGGATCAACCTATTGATTATCAGCACAGTATTTACATCGAACAACATACGCATCTCTATACTCTGCCGTTTACCTCACGATTATGACCAAAACCTTTACGCTGGTAAGCTATGGCGTGCTGGCCAGCTGGCTGGTACTTATCCCCTCAACGAGCCATGCCCAACGACCAGCCGGGGCAGGTGCTTCGCTTTCAGCCGCCCTGACCCTGACCAACCGAGGCACTGAGGGCAACGTACCCGGCATACTGGTCACCGACCCCGCTGATCGGGGGCTGACCGGGCGGGTGACCGACGAAAAAGGGGACGAGCTGCCGGGTGTCAGTGTAGTGTTGAAAGGAACCCAGCGCGGAACCGTAACCGACGCAAAGGGGCAGTTCAAAATTACGGTGCCCGATGGCCAGGCTACCCTCGTCTGTAGCTTCGTTGGCTACCTCTCGCAGGAGATCGTTGTTGGCAGCAGAACGAACATCGACGTGATCCTGCAGACCGACGAAAAATCGCTCGATGAGGTCGTGGTGGTCGGGTACGGTACCCAGAAAAAGAGTGAACAAACAGCGGCTATCAGCACGGTAACCGGCGAAGACATTGTCAAATCGCCGGTTACGGATGCCAGCAACTCCCTGATCGGGCGCGTTCCCGGCTTGTTTGCCCAGCAAACCAGCGGTCGCCCCGGCATTAACGGAGCCACCATCACCATTCGCGGGCGGGCATCGGAAAACTCAGCCGCACTCATCATTGTCGATGGGGTGGAACGGCAAAGCTTCGGCGAAATTGACCCGAACGAAATTGCCTCGATCTCGGTGCTGAAAGATGCGTCCTCCACGGCGCTGTTCGGTATCAAAGGGGCCAACGGGGTTATCATTGTCACCACCAAATCGGGAAAAACGGGAAAGGCCAGGGTGTCGTACTCGGGCAACGTGGGCACCGTCAGCTTCACCCAGGTGCCCGAATTTCTGGATGCGTACAACAGTGCCCTGCTGCATAATGAGGGCGAAGAGAACCTGATTAAATACGGGCTGGTACCCTCCAGCTTCCAGAAAGTATTCACCGACAAGGATATTCAAACGTATAAAGACGGCACGGGCGATCGCCTGCTGTACCCCAATACCAACTGGTTCAAGGCGGTGACTCAGCCCAGCTGGATGCGTACCCAGCACAACCTGAATTTTAGCGGAGGCTCGAAAGCGGTAAAATACTTTGTGTCGCTGGCTTATTTATGGGAAGACGGGGGCTTTAAAAAATTCAGCACCCCATCGGGCTACAGCACCACCCCCGATTATTCGCGCTATAACTTCCGCTCGAACCTTGATTTCAACCTAACCCCGACCACAACGCTTAGCCTGCGCCTGGGCGGCCGGCTCGAGCAGCGCTATTCATTTATCGCCAACGCCAACGATGGTGACCTGCGCCGGCGGTTCGAGAGCGGGCCCGAGTACCTGATGACGCGCATGTACAGCATTCCGGCCTGGGCCATCCCATTTTACCCGGAATACACCAACCCCACTACGCCCGAGCAGCAGGAACTGG
Source organism: uncultured Cytophagales bacterium (assembly GCA_963750355.1). Lineage (GTDB taxonomy): Bacteria > Bacteroidota > Bacteroidia > Cytophagales > Spirosomataceae > Fibrella. The sequence continues at coordinate 66,510 of CAVVQL010000003.1, forward strand.
ACGATACCTACAACCAGATCGAAGATTTCGGGCGCGTGGGCATCAACTCATTCAACCCCTACGCCGTCATTAAACGAAACGGGTACGTCGACTTCGGCAACAATGCCATCGAAAGCGTTTTTGTGCTCGACCAGAAGCTGGATGGCCTGACCAAAGGATTGGGGGCCAAGATCACGGTTGGCTACGATGCCTACCTCCAGGCAGTTCGGGCGCAGCTGGGTGCCTACGCGGCCTACAACGTTGATCGCACCGATGGGTCGCTGCTGCTGGCCCGCAACTCGTTTGAAGACCCCCTGGGCGGGGTCAGCTCGCAGAACTACGGGTACGTTAAAACAAACGTGCAGGTGGCGCTCAACTACGCCCGCTCGTTTGGCAGGCATAACGTATCGGCGGTGACCGTGGCGCAACGCGAACTACGCGGGGCCGACGGTGGGCAGGCAGTGGCTCCCTTCGCCAATCAGGGCCTGATCATGCGGGCGACCTACAACTACGCCAGCCGCTATTTTGTGGAAGTGAACGGCGCGTATAACGGCTCAGAAAACTACCCGAAAGGCGAACGCTACGGGCTGTTCCCGGCCGTGTCGGCGGGCTGGACCATCAGCCAGGAACGGTTCATGAAGTCGCTGACCTGGCTCAACCACCTCAAAATTCGCGGCTCATACGGACTGATCGGGTACGGTAACGTAGGCAGTAGCCGGTTTCTGTACCTCGACGAGTATGCCAATGGTGGCGGTACACCGGGCACGGGTGGCGGTAACTCAACGATCAACAACCGCGTGATTTTTGGTAGCCCCAGCAGCAACGTTTCGTACCCAGTGGTGTGGCACAGCCGCGCCGGTAACCCCGGCGTAACCTGGGAGAAATCGGTTAAACGGAATTTCGGGATTGAAACGGCCTTTTTCAAAGACCGCCTGTCGATTACCGCCGATATTTTCGACGAGCGCCGGTACGACATCTTACTCGCCCGAAACAACTCGGCACCGGTCATCTACGGCGAATCGCTGCCGGCCAGCAACTACGGCGAAAACTACAACAGCGGCTACGAGGTCGAGCTCAGTTTCAAAGACAGCAAAGGCGATTTCCGCTACGGCGTAACGGCCCAATACACCCATGCCAAAAACAAAATTGTCGTTACCGACGAACCCGTCAATCTGCCCGACTACCAGAAATCAGCCGGTCAGTCGATCGGGCAGTTCCGGGGCTACAAGGTGCTGGGCTTTTACCAGAGTCTGGAAGATATCGCCCGGAGTCCGGAGAGCAAAGTGAACGGGGCGGTTATTCCCGGCGACCTGAAGTATGCAGATATCAACAACGATGGCGTCATCAACGACCAGGACCGGGTTCCCATTGGCTTCTCCAACGTGCCGCAGAACGTGTTCGGCATCGAGCCAAGTTTTGGCTGGAAGGGCTTCACGGTTTCGGCCCTTTTTCAGGGGGTAAACAAGGTCAACTCGAACGTCTTTTTCAGCGGCGGCAACTACTACAGCAGTATGCTGGGCCGCTGGACGCCCGAAACGGCCGAATCGGCTACCTGGCCTTCCATTCGCCCCCGTGGAACGGCCGCGCCCAGCTACTCCTTTAATGACTTCATCATGCAGGACGCCAGCTACGTGAAGCTCCGGAACGTAGAGGTTGGTTATGCGTTGCCGTCTTCGATCACGAAACGGCTGAAGGTCGAAACCCTGCGCGTCTACGTGAACGGGCAAAACCTGGCCACCTGGACCAAATTCGTTGGCCTGGACCCCGAAAACAATCAGAACAACGCCGTTGCCAGCTCCTTCTTTGCCGGCGCGGGCAACAGTATCCCGGTTTCCCGGACGATCAACGTTGGGGTAAACGTCCAATTCTAATCGAACCACCGTAATGAAATCAATACGCTTTACGCTCCTGCTCCTGCTGGCGGCCGGTACGTTCTCCTGCGGCAAACAGGACTTTTTACAACGCGACCCCGGCGTAGCCATTACCGACGAAACCGCCTTCAGCGACCCCGTTCTGGCTACCCGCTTCGCCGACAACAGCTACAACTACCTGCTCGACGATTACGGTCGGCTCAGCACGGCCCAGAACTACAAAGGCACTACCGGCCAGTTTTCAGACGAGGCCATCTTCGCTGAAGTCCTGACGGTACACGGCGTAGTGACCATGAACCAGGGCAACTTTCAGGACGGTGCCTCCACGGATGTGAACAACGTGTATACCCGCATGTATCAGGGTATCCGCAACGCCAACGTCATGCTCTCGCGGGTGGATGAGATCGCCTGGACGGCCGCCCAAAACGGCAAGCTCATCCGGGCGCAGCAGTTGTATCTCCGGGCGTTCTTCTACTTCGAGCTGGTGAAACGGTACGGCGGGGTCATCCTGCTCGGCAAGCCACTGAGCCAGACCGACAACCTGGACCTTCCCCGCAATACCTACGACGAAACGGTGGCCTTTATCCTGAAAGACCTTCAGGATGCCGAGTCGATCCTGACCACCGAAACCTGGGGAACTACCTACTCGCCCACCACAGACTGGGACGCGGGGAATAGCGGACGGGCTACCATTGGTTCGGTACGGGCATTACGGAGTCGGTTACTACTGCTCGATGCCAGCCCCCTGCACAACCCAACGGGCGACGCTGCCAAATGGAAAAAGGCCGCTACGGCTGCCAAAAGTATTATGGATATGGGCAAATACAGCCTGCACCCCCAGTATGGCACCTTACTGAACCAGGCGGCCTCGCCCGAGTACATTCAGATCAAGGTACGCGGGGCCCGGAGCGGGAACGGCGGTTTCCTCGGCGACTTCATCATTCCGCCCAGTGCCGGTGGCGCTCAGGGGCAGCTGAACCCCACCCAGAACCATGTCGACCTCTACGAGATGAGCAACGGCAAGCCCATCACCGACCCCACCTCGGGCTATAGTCTGCAAGACCCGTACAAAAACCGTGATCCCCGTTTCTACGCCAACATCATCTACAACGATATGACCTGGCAGACCCGGAAAATTGCCATGTGGGTCAACAACGCGACAACACCGGTTTCGTATGGCGCTGATTACCAGCCCGGTTCAACCAGCTACACCCGCACCCGCTACTACGTTCGTAAGGTATGGCCCGAGTCGGTGCGGGGCGGTACAGGCGGTGCCTCGGCGATTGTCAACTTCATCTTTTTCCGCTACGGAGAAGTGCTGCTCAACTACGCCGAAGCCCTGAATGAGAGCGACGGGCCCACCACAGAGGTGTACACGGCGATCAACCAGATCCGTACCCGGGCGGGCATGCCTGCCCTGCCAACCGGCCTGACCAAAGACGCCATGCGGCTGCGGATTCAGAACGAACGGGCGGTGGAACTGGCTTTCGAGGAGTTCCGCTGGTGGGATATTCTGCGCTGGAAGAAAGGCGTCGAGATCATCCCCAAAACGATCACCGGCATGGACGTGGAGCGAATAGGGACCGGCTTTAAGTACACGGTTGTGCCGCTGGCCGGTGCCTACCAGCGTGTCTTCGCCGACCACATGCACCTCTACCCTATCCCGCGCAACGAAATCTTTAAAAGTAACGGCGTCTTAAAGCAAAATCCGGGCTGGTAGTACAACCACACAACGCATTGATTATGAAACGATCCGTTTATATACAGTCCGTTTTCTGCCTGCTGCTCCTGTTGGCAGGCCGACTATCGGCCCAGAATACAGTCACCTTTTCGGGTATCGTGACCGACGCGCAACGCAAACCGATGGCCAACGTGTCGGTGGGCGTGCAGGAAGCCAACACCTCGGTTATGACCGGGGCTGATGGCCGCTTTTCGGTAAAAGCCATGATAAACGACGTGCTGGTGGTCAGGCAGAATGGCTACCTGTCGCAGACTGTCGGCATCAACAGCGATGAGCCAATCACCATAACGCTGGTGCCCGCGCTACCCGATGCCGGTGAAGACGATGATGTCATTATTCCGTTTGGCATCCGTAAAAAGCGGCAGGTCAACTCGGCCATCGTCACGTTCGATGCCAACGAGTTACCCCTGGTGCCCATCAGTTCGATCAACTCGCTGCTGGCGGGCCGCATTGCGGGCCTGGGTGTGCAGCAATCGGGCTCGGCACCGGGCAACGATGGGGCCAGTTTTCAGATTCGGGGCCGGTCTACGTTCGGTCCCAGCGGGGTACGGGTGCTGGTCGATGGCATTCCGCGCGACATCGGTGACCTGGACCTGAACGAAGTAGCCAGCGTAACGGTGCTGAAAGATGCCGCCGCCCTGGCCTGGTACGGGCTCAGGGCCGGCAACGGGGTCATTCTGGTCACGACGAAGAAAGGCAGTTCAACGCGCTCAAAAATTCAGTTCGACGTGCAGGGCGGCGTACAGGTTGCCGACAAGCTGATTACGCCCCTCAATTCGTACGACTACGCCACGCTGTACAATGAAGCGCTGGTCAACGACGGTTCGCAGCCAATTTACAACGCGGCTGCCCTGGACGCGTACAAAAACAGGAGCGATCCGTTTCGCTTCCCCACTAATAACTACCTCGATTATTTTCTCAACAAGTCATCGGCAACGCAGCGGTACACGCTCTCGGCCGACGGCGGAAACAACGCGGTGCGCTACTTTGTGCTGCTGGGCTATTATAGCCAGAACGGCCTGTTCAAGTACGCCGATGGCCCCGATTACAACTCAAACCAGTCGTATAACCGGTTCAACTTCCGGGGTAACGTCGATTTCGACGTAAACAAAAACCTGACGGTTGGTCTGAACGTAGGTGGCCGGTCAGAGAACCGTCAGCAACCGGGTGGCAATGAAGCAGGTACGTTACTGAATCAACTGTACACGACCCCACCCAACGCCTTTCCGATCCTGAACGAAAATGGCAGCTACGGCGGGAGTTCACAGTTCCAGAATAACCCGCTCGGCCTGCTTCAGGATCGGGGTTACACCAGCACCAACAACCGGGTGTTGATGGCAACGCTGGATATCCGGCAGAAGCTGGATTACATCACGCAGGGCCTTTCGGCAAACATCAATTTCAGCTACGATGCGCAGGGCGACTATTCGCAGGGCCTCAACCGCGACTACGAAGTGATCGATGTTACCGGCGCGTCGCCCATCGTGTACCGGAACAAAACGCCCCTCAGTTACCGCACGGCGGGTTTTGGCCTCACCAACCGCCGCAACGAAACCTGGGCCGGCCTGGACTATGATCGGCTGTTCGGCAACCACAGCATCCGGGCTTCGGTGCGGGCGCAACAGTTTGTCAGCGTGTTCCCAACCCAGCTCGATTTCCGGGGACAGGGCGTTTCGTCGCGGGTCGATTATTCGTTTAAAGACCGTTACTACCTCGGTTTTGTAGGTACGTATTCTGGCTCCGAAAACTTTGCTCCCGGTCGGCGGTACGGTTATTTCCCGGCTGTTACGGCGGGCTGGGTCCTGTCTGACGAGGCCTTTGTCAAACCAAACCCGGTGGTCACGTACCTCAAGTTACGGGCCTCCTACGGGCAAACGGGCAGCAGCGACGTGGGCGGTGCCCGTTTCCCCTTCGAGAACTTCTACGCCCGGAATACCGGCGGCGGAGGCTACACATTTGGCACCGGCTTTTCGGCCACAACCAGCGCCAACGAAGTCTCGATCGCCAACCCCACCATTACGTGGGAAACCCTGACAACGCTGAACCTGGGTACCGACATGAAGTTCTTCAGCAATGCCCTGTCGGCGTCGGTAGATGTGTTTCGCACCCGCCGCACGGGTATCCTGACCCAATCGGCTATTCCGAGTATACTCGGGCAGACGGTGACGGTCAACGCGGGCGAGGTAGAAAGTAAAGGCATTGACCTGGCCTTGTCGTACACGAAACAAATCGGCCAGTTTACGCTGTCACTCTACGGCAACGCCACCACCACCCGCGATATGCTGGTGTATGAAAACGGGCAGGCTGGTTTGCCCGAGTATCAGCAGACGCTGGGCAAACTGGTGGGCAGCCGCCTGGTGTTTTTGTCGGACGGTATTTTCCAGACCCAGGCCGAGATTGCCGCCAGCCCCAAGCAGGTACTTTCGGGCAAGGTTGTACCGGGCGATATCAAGTACAAAGATGTGGGGGGCATCGACGGGAAACCCGATGGCATCATCGACAATTACGACCGGGTACGTCTCGACGAGCGCGACCAGCCTAAAGCGTATTACGGTTTTGGCACCGTGCTCAAATACCGCCTGTTCGATTTCACCGCTCATTTTCAGGGCACCTCGGGCCGCACCCTCGACGTGCAGGGAATCGTAAACGCCGGGCCAACCGCCTTCAACAACGAAAGCCTGTCGCGCTGGACACCCACCACCGGTTCATCGGCTAAATACCCCCGGCTGGGCATTGCCGACCGCGCCAACAACACATCGGCGTCTGATTTCTGGCTGGTCTCGGGCAACTACCTGCGGGTTAAAAACGTGGAGCTTGGCGTTACGCTGCCCGCTTCGCTGCTGAACCGGGTCCGGGTAAAAACAGCCCGGTTCTACGTGGGTGGGTTCAACCTGTTCTCCTTCAGCAACACGGGTTTGGGCATCGACCCGGAGATTCCGTTTGCCGGGCAGGGAAACAGCACCTACCCGTACCTGAAGACCTACTATGCCGGTTTACGCACCTCTTTTTAGATCAACTGACATGAAAAATAGTACCTTGAAAACGGCGGTTGTCCTGCTGTGCATCAGTTTTATAGCTTGCGAGAAAGATTACCTGAGCTTTGATTTTACCGACGGCAACATCCGTAATTCAGCCGAAATCTGGAAGTCGGACCGGAACACGCGGGGGTTTCTGAGCAACGCCTACTTTGGCCTGCTGAACCGCTATAACCTGGACGGCAACGGCTCGATGTACGCGCAGGGCAGCGACGAAGCCGTGAACTCTAACCTGGGGTCGAGCATCAATATTTTCAATAACGACACCTGGGGGTCGCTGCGTACCGTCGATGATCAGTACGCAAACATGTACAACTACCTGCGCCGGGTGAACCTGTTTCTGGAAAACTCGCGGGGGAGCGGCGTGATCCCGGCCACCGACATTCCGAAGCTGCGGGGGGAGGCCTTTTTTCTGCGGGCACTTTATCATTTCGAATTGATGAAACGCTACGGATCCATCATTCTGGCTACCCGTTCCTACACCATTGACGATAATCTGGACGTACCCAGAGACCCCTTCGATAAAGTGGTGAACCAGATTGTGGCCGACTGTGATTCGGCCGCGACGGTGCTGACCACCGCCATGGCTGATCAGGCAACGGGCGACAAAGGAAGGGCTTCGGCAACCGCAGCCCTGGCCCTGAAAGCACGGACACTCCTCTATGCCGCCAGCCCGCTGAACAATGCAACGGGCGAGGTGGCAAAATGGCAAAAAGCGGCCGACGCCGCCAAAGCAGTCATCAGCACGGGCAAGCATTCCTTGTTGACGCAGGCGCAACTGCCCAACCTCTGGAACTACGGCAGCCTGGCCTACAACGCAGAAACCATTTTTGCCACGCAGGCCGACAACAACAACACCCTGGAGCTAAACAACGCACCCATCAGCTTCGACGGGGGCCGGGGTCGTACCAACCCCACGCAGGAGCTGGTCGATGCGTTCGATATGCGGACGAGCGGCAAGCCCATCACCGACCCGACATCGGGCTATACTCCCGCCGCGCCCTACACCGACCGCGACCCGCGCCTGAGCCTGTTTGTGGTGCTCAACAACGTGAACTTCAAGGGGCGGGCCGTTGAAACGTTTGAAGGCGGACAGAGACAACGTACCCATCAACGTAAACAACACCAAGACGGGTTACTATATGCGTAAATTTCTGGTCGAGAGTGCCTTCTGGGGCGTGGGTACGGCCATCAACGTGCGCCGTCCGTGGGTGCTGTTCCGCTACGCCGAAGTATTGCTGAACCATGCCGAAGCCCTCAACGAAGCGCAGGGACCTGTGGCCGAGGTGTACACCTCTGTTAATGCGATCCGGACCCGGGTTGGCATGCCCGCCCTGCCCGCCGGGCTCACGAAAGATCAGATGCGCGACCGGATTCAGAGAGAACGGCAGGTGGAGCTGTGCTTCGAAGATCACCGCTTTTTCGACGTACGTCGCTGGAAGAAAGGCGAACAGCTATTCAACCGCCCGGTGACGGGCATGCGCATCACCAAAACGGGAACAACCTTCACCTATGAGCGTTTCCAGGTCGAGAACCGGATTTTCAACGCGAAACACTATTACTTCCCCATCCCGCAAACCGAACTAAACCGGGCCCCCATCAACTTAAAGCAAAATCCAGGCTGGTAGCCCGGTCGCTGCGGTAGCTACCAGGCCGGTCATTCGTTCAAAACTGCTATGTTCTTCAGGCTTTCTGTGCTTGTGCTGACCCTGTGGCTGCTGGTCGCCTCGTGCGGGACCATGCCGCCCACGCCCCCCGGTAAAAAGCTCCGGCAACAGGCAGTCGGCACCCTGCGTGCCCATGTGCTGGCCGAAGCCGCCTGGGCCCTGCAACAGGCACCCATCACGGTCACCAGCAGCACCTCGCCCCGAAGCGCAGGCGGTCCGCACGACTTCTTTTCGGAGGGTGACTACTGGTGGCCCGACCCCGCCAACCCCACCGGCCCCTACATTCAGCGCGACGGGCTGACCAACCCGAACAACTTTGTGGCGCACCGCCAGGCCATGATCCGGTTTAGCCGCATCATCGGCGCACTGGCCTCGGCCTACAAGCTGACGGGCAACGGGAAATACGTGCGCCACGCGCTGATACACCTGCGGGCCTGGTTCACCGATCCGGCCACGCGCATGAACCCCTCGCTGCTCTATGCGCAGGCCATTTCGGGTCGGTTCACGGGCCGGGGTATCGGCATTATCGATACCATTCAACTGATGGAAGTGGCGCAGGGCGTGCTGGTGATGCAGGCGGCGAACGGGTTTGGAAAAGATGACCTGACCGGTATCAGGAGCTGGTTTGCGCAGTACCTGACCTGGCTGACCACCCACCCCTATGGCCAGGACGAGATGAAGGCCACCAATAACCACGGCACCTGCTGGGTGATGCAGGTGGCCGCCTTCGCCCGCCTGACCGGCAACCAGCAGGTGCTCCTGTTCTGCCGCGACCGGTACAAAACCGTGCTGCTGCCCACCCAAATGGCCGCCGACGGCAGCTTCCCGCTCGAAACCCGGCGCACAAAGCCCTACGGCTACTCGCTGTTCAACCTGGATGCCATGGCGATGATCTGTCAAATACTGACCACCAAAACCGATAACCTGTGGACCTACCAGACACCCGACGGCCGGGGCATCCGCCGGGGCATTGACGTTCCTCTACCCGTATGTGGCCAACAAAACCGCCTGGCCCTTTCCCAAAGACGTGATGTACTGGGAAAACTGGCCCGTTGCCCACCCCTTTCTGGTGCTGGGCGCGGTGCAATGGGCCAACCCCGCGTGGCTGGCCACCTGGCAACAGCTGGAACACGCGCCCCAGGTAGAGGAAGTGGTGCGCAACCTGCCGGTCCGTAACCCGCTGATCTGGCTGGACAACTAAGCGAAACTACCTGAACAACAGGGGTATGTATTCATTGAGGTACTGCCGCCAGTTGACCCAGGTGTGGCCTCCGGTGGTTTCTTTGTACTGGTAGTTGATCTTGTGTTTGATCCAGCAGGGCCAGCGTTTTTTTGTTGGCGTCCATCACAAAATCGTCTTTCCCGATCCCGATCCAGAAGAGCTTTTTGCCCTTTATTGAACGAAGGGTCGGTCAGCACCTTCGCGTATTTCGTGCCCGCCTCATCGGCTGTTGCGCCGAAGAAACCGGAACTAAAGACCCCCACATACTGAAACAGTTCGGGATGCGTCAGGGTAACATCCAGCGTTTGAAAGCCCCCCATCGACAGGCCCGCAATCGCCCGGTTATCGGCAGTGGCGAGGGTGCGGTACGTTTTTTCAACCGTGGGCATGACGTCTTTGAGCAGTTCGCTGGCAAACAGTTCCCCCATCCGGTTCATGGTCTGGGTACCGGGCATCCCCGTCTGAGCGGGCAATGGCATACTGCCGTTGGGCATCACCACAATCATGGGTTTGGCCTTGCCTTCCGCGATGAGATTATCCAGAATGAACCCCGACCGCCCGATCGTAGGTCCAGCCCGAATCCTCATCGCCTGCTCCGTGCAGCAAATAAAAGACGGGGTATTTACCCGTTCCTTTTTCGTAACCCGGTGGCGTATAAACGTGCATCCGGCGCATCATACCCAGGGTCGTCGAGGGGTACCAAACCTGCCGTAGTTCGCCATGCGGCACAGCGCGGTTATCCTGAAAAGCCGTTTCGGGCCCCGGCACCGCCATTATGTTTTCCAGGCTACTGATCCCCTGTTTGACCACCGCGTTTTTAGGGTCTATCGTCCGCACGCCATCCACGGTTAAGGTATAGGCATAGTAATCGGGTTTCAATGGCCCGATCAGTGCCGACCAGACACCCTGGTCGTTTTTCGTCAGATTAAGCGGTTTGCCTCCCGACAGGAAGTCACCCCCAACGGTTACCTCGCTGGCTTTGGGCGCATAAATCTGAATCACCACCCGCTTATCGGCCAGCACTTTCGGCGAACGCAGGGTGTCGTTGGGCGTTGGTGTCCGCTGGGGCTGTTGGGCCATGCCCCCTACGGAAAGCAGCGTTGCCCATAAAGCCAGTAGAAACGTGTGCGCGTTGGTTGACGGTATCAGTTGCATGGGAACGAACGGGTTAGTAAGCGTAATTGGCAAGGTGGTCGCACAGACAGCATCAGCGCGATCGTGGCAGGCGTGGCGTCCCTATTTTTGCTGAGACAGAAACGCAATCAGGGAGGCAAACTCGTCATACGACAAGGCGTTGGCCAGCCCCGTTGGCATCATGGAGGTCTCCATTTCTTTCCGGCTCAGCACGTCGGCCTTCTTGAGCGTGTACACCTGTCCGGTAATATCCCGCATGACCAGCCGGGAGGCCGATTCTTCGGTAATAAAGCCGGTATAGCTCTTGTTGCCTTTCGCCGACACGAACACAGTGGCAAAACCCTGAGAGATGGAGGCGTTGGGCTTTAGAATCGACTCGGCAATCTGCTCCCGGTTCATGATCGATCCAATCTGCCCCATAAAGGGACCTTTCAGTGGTTCGTTGCGGGTAAGGCTATGGCAGGCCACACACCCCTGCTGCGCGAACAGGGTTTTACCCAGGGCCGCGTCGCCCGGAATTTTAGCGATCGACAGCATCACATCTTCAATGGAGGCCACGCCGACCTGCCCTTTTTTACTGCGAATTTTCTCCAGATCGACTTTATTCTCTTCCTGAATGGCCACGGGTTCCTCTACGCCAAACTCGGGAATGTCCAGCCGCAGTCGACTGTTCAGGTTGGTGAAGTACGTCTTATCGGCGGCCTGTTGCCACTCGGCCACCAACACCTTTTTAATCTGTGGAGAGGCCTCCCAGTCTACCGCTTTGTAGTAAGGCCCATGAGTGTCGGGGCGCGTGCTCCACCACCAGGAAGCATCGTACGGCGCTTCTTTTTTGTACAGGCGCGCCAGGGTTACCAGAATCTGGTTTCTGACCCCCGCGTCGCTCGCCTGCCGATAGGCGTTGATCAACCCATCTACCGCTTCAGGGGTGTGCATGTACCGCAAGGCCCACAACGCCAGCGTGGCGTTTGGCGAGCCGATAGCCGCCACACAGGCGTCTACCGCGTTCAGCTTCACCAGTGACCGAACCGCTATATGGGCGGGCACCAGGGCGGCATTGGGGGTAGCGTGGGGGCCTTCTGTGTCTTTGGCCGGGGCCACAAAAGACGAGGGCACCTTCACTTGCAATAAGGTGGAAGCAGCTTCTTTGCGCTCCAGTCGGCCCAGGCCAACCAGGGCGGCTACCTGCACCCGCTCCGAGGGGTCTTTCACGCCCGCCAGAAATGGGGCCAGCGGCACTTTACTCACCAGCGGCTTGCGGTCGGCCAGGGCCCGGAGCGCAAACTCCCGCATGGCGTTGTCTTCCGTGAGGGGTACCAGGTTTTCAAAACCCTCTTCTCCGGTTATCTGCGCGTAGGTAAACAGACCGGCCACCCGGCTGGCCAGCGGCAGTTTCTGGTCCGACGCCACTTTCCAGGCGGCTTTAGCGGCCTGTTTCGCGGGCCGGGTGAGCAGTTCCTGAGAAGCATGTAAACGCGCCACCGCACTGGGGGAGGTCAGCAGAGCCGCCAGTTTTTTCACCGACGCTTTTTTCAGGTTCGGAAAGGCCTGGTACGTCCAGTTTTGGGGCACCGCCCGCACCACGTATCCTTTGGTGGCATTGCCCGAATAGCCCGCTCCATTCCAGGCAGCCATGTACAGGCGACCCGAGCCGTCTACGTCCAGATCAGTGATCTGGGGCAGTTTGATAAAGGCTTCTTCCTGCTGGGTAAACGAGGCCTTGTCGGGCGTGACCCGGTGAATATACAACTGATTACGGCCCCAGTCGGCCATCATCGGCACCTGGTTGTACTTCTGGGGCCAGGTGGGTTCATCCATAAACAAGGCACCGGTACCCGAGCCGCCCCCCACATCGATCAAGGCCGGCATGATCTCGTCGGTGAAGTGTTTAAACAGCATGGGGTACCCATACTCGGCCGATTGCACCTGATGGCTGAAGCGAATGTTCCAGCCGCCCCCATCGTTGGTATTGTCTCGGGTGAAGATATTCATGTACGGGTCGATGGCCACATCATAGATGTTGCGCATGCCGTGCGAGTACACTTCCATTTCGGTTCCATCGGGCCGCACCCGTACAATACCGCCGCCCAGCATGGTCAACTTTTTCCCCGAGCGGTCGACCGCATCATGGAAACCAAAGTCACCCACGGCAATGTAAATCCAGCCATCGATACCCATCCGGATGCCATTGGTGGCGTGGTCTACGCCCCGTTCCTGAATGAACTTAACATTGCTGATATGCTCTACCAGCGGTTTGGCGGGGCCATCGGCCACGCCATCGCCGTCTTTATCGGTAAAGACCACCAGGTCCATGCCGGTTGCCTTGCGGGTGTCGGGTGAGAAGACGGCATGGAGCACAAACAACTGATCGCCCGACGCGATGATGCCCCGCGGGTTATTCACCTGGGCAAACGTGGTGTGCTCGTCTACGTCGCCATCATTGTCTGTATCGACCAGCTTGATAATGCTGCCCATATCCGGCTTTTTGCCCAGAGACCCCTGCTTATCGACCCCGACAAACACCGCTCCCGTTGGCGCTACCGCCAAACACGCCGGACTGGGCGTCAGATCGGGTCCGGTGAAATTCGTAACCCGCAGGTCATCGGGAAAATCGGGCGGCCTGCTGACTGCGGTTGTTACCCTGGATTTGGGCTGTAGGTTCAGCTTTTCTGTTGTACCCACCATGAGCAACATGGCGGAAAAAAAAGGAAGTGTAAATTTAAGAAACATGGATTTTATGCCGTTGGCGCTACCAATCGAAGGCGATGCTGCCTGTTTTCTACCGCTTTTTTCAGCACGCCGGGCTTCGCGCCCCAGCCTGGTCGAAAGGCCTGGTACCAAAAGCAGGCCGTATCTCGGTATTCAGGGTACGCCTAGGCCAGCCGTACGTAACCTGCTGGCATTTTGGGCAGATGAAAGTATAAACCGGCCTGCCTTTTTCTTTGACGGGCATACGTTAACCACTCGTCTCATGCATCTTAATCGCAGACATTTTCTCCGGCAACTGGGCTTCGGCGCGTTGGGCCTCAGCGTAGCCACTACCGGCTGGGCCAACACCGACCAGACGCTGGAAGGCCACTTGGCCCCGGCCCGCACCCTCAAACTACCCCGCAGTATTCCCACCGCCCAGGGAGTAATGCCCAATGGCCTGCTCGATTTTACCACGGCCATTGAAAAAGCAAACCTGAACGTGCATAGCGTTATGGTAGTGCGGCACGGGCAGGTCGTGGGCGAAGGCTGGTGGGCACCGTATGCCCCTCAGCTGAAACACACGCTGTATTCGCTCAGCAAAGCCTTTACCTCCACGGCCGTTGGGTTGGCCGTGGCAGAAGGCAGACTGACGGTCGAGGACAAAGTGGTGTCGTTTTTCAGGGATCAACTGCCCGAAACCGTCAGCGAGAATCTGGCGGCGATGCGGGTGAAGGATCTGCTGACCATGTCGACCGGGCACGATAAAGAGCCCACGCCCGACATGCGGGCCAATGGGAATACCAACTGGATCAAGGTCTTTCTGGCCGCTCCTGTTCAGCACAAACCCGGAACGCATTTTGTGTATAATAGCGGGGCTACCTACATGCTCTCGGCCATTGTGCAGAAACTCACCGGCCAGCCGCTGATCACGTACCTGACTCCGCGCCTGTTCGGGCCGCTGGGCATCGAAGGGGCCGACTGGGAGGTTGACCCGAACGGCATCAATACGGGCGGCTGGGGCCTTCGGCTGCATACCGAAGACATCGCCAAATTCGGGCAGCTATACCTGCAAAAAGGCATGTGGAATGGCAAACGGCTGCTGCCCGAAGCCTGGGTGGACGAGGCCACGCGTTCGCATGTGCAGTCGGTGGGTGGCAAGCGGAAAGCCGAAGAAAACGACTGGCTACAGGGCTACGGCTACCAGTTCTGGCGTTGCCGCCACGATGCCTACCGGGGCGATGGCGCCATGGGGCAATACTGCATTGTGTTACCCAAAGAAGATGCCGTGGTGGCGATCACGTCTGAAACCGGCGACATGCAGGCGGTGATGGATGCCGTCTGGGACCATATTCTCCCCGCGTTCAAACCCACCAGCCTGCCCGCCGACGCGGCCGCAACGGCATTGCTGAACCGGAAATTAAGCAGCCTGGCGCTGACGTATCCGGTCATGGAGGCCACCTCGCCCCTGGCCGCAACGATCAGCGGACGAACCTACACCTTTGCCGCTAACCCGACCAACACCAGTGCCATGTCGCTAACCTTTGGCAATGGCAATTGTGTGGTTAAACTCACGGACGACAAAGGTAACCACCAGCTTACCTGCGGGCTGAATCGCTGGGCCGAGAGCGAATCGACCCTGTCGACCAAACCAATCAAGCTGGTGCCCACGCCCATTCCCGGCGAAACCAAAACGCGCATTGCCGCAACGGGTACCTGGCCCGACCCCAACACGTTTCTGATGACGTGGCGGTTCATTGAAACGGCCCACTACGAAACCGTCACCTGCCGCTTCAACGAAGATCGGGTTGCCGTTGCCTTTGAGAGCAGCATTTCAACGATCAATAAAACCAAAGACCCCCGGCCCGTACTGGCGGGGAAACTACAGACTGGCCCGATGAGCCAGAAGGGATAAGCCACCCGGAACCAACGCTGGAAACGGCCTACTGACCGCTCAGACTGACCCGGATTTGCCCTGATTCAAGGCGCGAATCCGGGTCAACTGGCGTTATTAGTAGGCCATTCTTTTTTCAGCGGGTCCACTAAACGTTTGCCTGCCAGATGCATCTAACACATATAAAGCCCAAGAAAGTGATGAAGACAGCAGGTAAAATAGGGATAGTGTGGGTCGGCCTGGCCTTCAGCCTGTCCGGGGTACTCACATCGTGTGCCCAGGGATCATACGGTCAGCCGAATTACGGGCAACCGGGTACTAATCGACCCGATTACGACCAGCAGGGGTACAATCAACCCGATTATACCAATCAGGGATACAATCAGCCGGGGTACAACAACCAGCCCGGCTATAACCAATATGGCGGGCAGCCGCAGGATTTCTACGCCGATCTGGCCCCGCACGGACAGTGGGTGCAGACGCCCGAATACGGTCGCGTCTGGATTCCAAACGCTGGACCCAATTTTCAGCCCTATGCGACCAATGGCCACTGGGTTGTGACGGAGTACGGCAATACCTGGGTATCGGACTACGCCTGGGGATGGGCACCCTTTCACTACGGCCGCTGGTATCAGGACCGCTATCGGGGCTGGGCCTGGGTGCCAGGCGCCGATTGGGGACCAGCCTGGGTATCGTGGCGGTCGGGTGGCGGCTATTACGGCTGGGCACCACTGGGCCCTGGCGTCAATATCAACGTGAACATCAACATACCGGCCAATTACTGGGTGTTTGTGCCGCAGGCCTACATTACGAGCCCCAGGATTTATAGCTACTACGTACCCCGCCCACGGGTGGTGAATATCTACCAGAATACGACCATCATCAACAACGTGTACCGGGCCAACAACCGGGCGTATGCCTACGGGCCCCGTCGCGACGAGATTGAGCGCGTAACCCGCCAGTCGGTGCCGGTGTACCGGATCGAGAATACCGGTCGGCCGGGGCGTGATGTAGTGGGCAACGGGTCTGTTGGTATCTACCGCCCCGAAGCAAACCGGAGCAGCCGGGGAAGTGCTGACAGCCGGGTATACAATGCCCCCTTCGAGAACGGTCGCCCCACCAACGGGGCACGGGTAGAATCGCCCAACGCAGGCACGTACAATGACAGAAGCTCACGGGGCAACGCAGGTACGTATAGCAACGGAAATCCAGGCAGCAACGGCGCTCGGGTAGATTCGCCGAACCCAGGCACCTATTCGGGCGGAAGCTCGCGGGGCAACGCCGGTACCTACGGCGGGGGAACCCAAAACGGAAACCCCGGTAGCAGCCCAGCCGAGGCAACCCCCTCGTATCCGCAACGGAGTCAGTCGCCCCGCAATGGAGGCAGCTACGGCCGCCCGACTTATGAGGCGCAGCAGAATGTACCCATGCCACAATCGGCTCCGCAAGCCGGTCGGCAGGAAGCGCCCGTACAGGGCGGGTGGAACCGGGGCAGCCGCCAGCCATCAGCACCACAGGGAGACGGCGGACGGGTGAGCAGCCCACCGCAGGAACAACAGGCAGGCGGTGCTGAGCAGCGTGGTCAGGGCCAGCCACAGGGCGGTTACCAGAGTGGTCGTGGTAGTTCGCGCGGTCCCCGCCAGTAGCCAATTTTAGAGCAATGACAAAAGCCAGCCTCGTCGACGAGGCTGGCTTTTTTGTTATCCTGTTTTTTTGTCCTCCCGACGTCAGGAGGGATCTTCGCTAGCAGGCGGGTTTTCAGCCTCACCCGGAGATCCCTTCTGGCGTCGGGAGGACAAAACAACGTACTAACTGCTCAGGGCCTGAGTGGGGCTGTTTGCCGGGCGGCTACTTTCCACTGCTTACCGTCCAGGGTTAGTACTTCGGTGAACCGGAAGGTGGCGGTGTCGGGCTTGGGGTGTGCCGCTGTTCCCTGCGCCATAATTACGTTGTCGGCCAGCGAGGCGGTTGAATCGAACTGGATGGTCTGGGCATCGGCGGCTAGCTCGGCAGTGGCCATGCTCCGGGCAATGGAATCGATCGTGGCTTTCGCCATTCCTCTTTTCGGTGGTTCGGCTGGTCTGAATAGTTTCTTGCCCGCATTGGCGAGGTCTTTAAACACCGGCAGATCGGCGGCAATGCCACCGGCAAACAGGACCGCCACCGACGAGGCCAGGATCAGCTCGCGCTTCACACCCCCCGTTTTCCGGTCAGTGGCGTACCCTTTGATCGACGACCAGTTGTTGATAATGTGAAAGACCGCCGCCGCAAAAAAAAGCAGGCCAAACCAGGCGTGGGTATGGTCGATGGTGTGGTTGCTCTGCCCGAAATAAATAAGCAGGCCCGTTACGGCGAGGACGGTGAATACGGCCGCCACCATGAGGCTGACCAGGTTTTTTCTCTTCATGATTGTTCAGTGCCAGCTGAGTGGCCAGGTAGTCGTGCAAAAATGCAATTACTTTCTCAACTTCCAGAACGTTGACCCTCAACGCGCTTCCGTAACAGTAGCCGACAGTGTCAATCGTCTTATCAGCAAACGGTGACCTTTTCCGCCCGCCCCCCATGAAACGACTTTACTATGTATGCTTCCTGGCAGTAGCCAGTCTCGTAGCTCCATCGGCTTTTTCCCAGGATACTACGGCTAAGGCCATCCGGAAACAGGTGCTTCAGTTTGTGCAGGAACTTACGCCAGCCCAGCGCAGCCTGGCGGTAATCAGCTTTACCGACTCGGCCCGTACCCGGTGGAATAACCTGCCCGTTGGCCTGGCCAAACGGGCGGGCATTTCGATCGGCGACATGACGGTTCCGCAACGCAAGCGCCTGCACCGAATCCTGTCGGCGTCGTTAAGCTCGCAGGGGTATCTGAAAGCCACCAGCATCATGCACCTCGATAACCTGCTGAACCAGTATTACGACACCCTGTACGCCCGCAAAGAGATCAACGAACGGATGTACACCCAGATGCGGGCCCTTAAGTGGGAGCATCAGAATTTCTACACGGCTATCTTCGGCAACTCCGCCGGGGCTGAACCCTGGTCTATCAAAGTGGAAGGGCATCACCTGTCGCTGAACCTGACGTTTACGGGCGATAAACTGGCCGTGAACCCGATGTTTCTGGGCACCGACCCGGCCGAATACCAGATTGGGGCCTATGCGGGCTGGCGGGTGCTGGGGCAGGAAGAAGACTACGGCCTGATGCTCATCCATTCGCTCACGGCCCCGCAGCGCAAGGTGGCCACGATGAGCATACAGGTACCCGGCGACATCATTACATCGGCGGGAAGCAACAAACGCCTCATCGATTACTGGGGCCTGAAAGCCTCGGCCATGACAAAGGATCAGAAAGCTATTCTGCAATTCATCGTGCACGAATACGCGCATAACCTCGAACGCGAAAAGGCCGACGTTGAATACGCGAAGATCGAGAAGGCCGGTTGGGATAACGTCTATTTCGGCTGGATCGGCAGTTATCAGGAATCAGAGCGTCACTATTTTGTTGTCAATGGCCCCACGTTTCTGATCGAGTTCGACAACAGCGGGTTCGGTGGGCAGGCAAACCATATTCACACGATCTGGCGCGAAAAAGGCAATGACTTCGGGGACGACCTGTTGAAAGCGCACTACCAGGCCCACAAGCATTGATGCCCGTTTCAGAACTGGCTTCACTTTTCTGGCAATGGGCCTCCGTTTTTGTGCAGGCGTGCAAATAAACGCACCTATTGCTGGCCTTTCGCGCTTATTTCACTTATTTGCCCGCCATCTGGTTGTTTATTCTCTCTGTTCATCTTAACTCCTCCACAGCTATGTATGCACGCGTGATTCAAGTCACCCTCCAGCCCGGCAGCATCGATCAGGCAGTTGGCCACTTCCGCGATTCGGTAGGCCCCGCCCTTAAAGAACTCGACGGGTTTAAGAACAGTCGGTTTCTCACCAATCCAGAAACCAATAAAGGGCTGATGGTTACCCTCTGGGAATCGGAAGCGCACCGAAAAGGTGCCGAAACCAATGGTTTTCTGCAACAGGTATTGAAAGACATGAGCGCCTTTTTTGCCGGACCACCCGTTGTAGATTACTACGAGGTCAACGTTCAGGTGGCGTAAAAACCTACCTTTGGCGCTTTGTTATCGTGCCAGTCTTACTTGTTACTCAACAGACCATGAAGCCCAACGCCATCTACGAGCTGCTTATCGACGCGATGGAGGAGCACCTGCCCGATGGCTGGACCATCGCCCGCCTGAACGTACAGTTCCTGACCAACGGGCAGGATGTTGAATTCTCAGGCACGTACCTGGATCTGAACGGGGAGCCGCAACCGCTGACAACCGACTTCGACGACGAAGTGACCGAGGCCGTACAGAGCCTCTACCAACAGCGCAAAACAGACGGGCAACCCCGTGCCAATACCCTGCAGTTCGACTTAACGGCCGCTGGTCAGTACACCACGGCCTACGGTTGGGATCAGGAGATTCAGGACGAAGATGACCATTTCAGTAACGGCGGCACGGCCCGTGAGTGGCAGGCCATCCGCGACGCTAAATATGGGTCGGCGGCTGAGTGACAGGCCCAAAATCGCCCGTACCCCCGTCGATTTTGGGCTGGTCGGGCTGATGTGGGTCGCCACGGCTTTTATCCCCGTTTTGCATAAAATGAGCTTACCTTAAGACAGGACCAGTTTAATGGAGACAGGTCACCAAAGGGCTACGCCACATGCGTAGCACTTTGGGCATTTGCGCCCCAAATCGTATATTTGAGTAAATAAACTGACTTATGCCAACCCGGTCAACCGCCGCTCACACGTCCAAAACGCCTGCCCCAAAACGGCGGGCAACGGCTTTGTCCGCTCCATTCACAAAAGGGCAGGAGGCTATTCTGCAACTGCTGAACCGGCCACTCACCGATGGCCAGCTAGCTGACATTCAGGACCTGATCGGGCACTATTTGGCTAGTCAAACCGACACAGTGGCCCGACAGGTGTGGACCGAAAAGGGCTATACCCAAGCCGATATGGACGCTCTGCTGACTACCCACGTCCGCACCCCCTACAAAAAGAAGTGAGGGTTGTTTTGGATACCAATATCCTGATGGTTATTTCGCCTCAGCCATCAGCTTACCATTGGGTATTCGAGTCGCTTCGGAATGGCGGTTTCTCGCTGGTCGTCTCTACTGATATTTTAGAAGAGTATGCCGAAAAGTTAAGTGATTGGTATGGTCAGGCATTCACCGACGCCGTACTGAATGAACTAACGGCATTGCCGAATGTGCTGACAACCAGCCCGGCCTATTTTTATCCGCTTATAGTAGCCGACCCAGTAGTAGCCATCACACCAACCAACCTATGCCAAAAACAGCCTTTCTTTTTGTCGTAACTTCTCTCTTACTCATCAACACGGCAATTGGTCAGGTTGGCAAACCTACGTTGCCGGTCCGTTCTACACCCTTTGTGTTGGGGATCATCGATTCCGTAAAATCAGCCATCCTGCATGAAACGCGGGTAATCAACATCTATCTTCCCGACGGCTACTCACCGGATTCGGCAACCCGCTATCCCGTCATTTACCTGCTGGATGGGGGTGCCGATGAAGATTTTGTGCATGTCGTGGGTCTGGTCAAATACAACACCACGCCCTGGATCAATCGATTTCCTCCCTCTATCGTGGTGGGCATTGGCAATGTAAACCGACAGCGTGACTTCACTTTTGCCGTTTCCAACCTGGACTTTCTGGCCAAAGCAGGCTTCAAAAAAAGTCAGATGCCGGTATATGGCGGGTCAGATACATTCATTTCCTTTCTGGAAACCGAGTTGCAGCCCTATATTGACAAACGCTACCGGGCCAATGCATCGAAAACCATTATTGGCGAATCGCTTGGGGGGTTGTTAGCGACCGAAATCCTGCTTAAAAAACCCGCCCTGTTTAGCACCTATATCATTCTGGATCCCAGCCTGTGGTGGGGGGGTGAGTCGCTATTAACGCAGGCACCCAGTTTACTGAAATCAGCGAACCGGACCGGCACAAAAGTGTACGTTGGTGCCTGCGATAAAACGGGCAACCCGATGATGTATACCGACGCCAAAGCGCTGGCCGATAGCCTGACAAAATACGGTGCCGGGCAACTAACCGTCGTATTCGATTACTTACCCAATGAAACCCACGCCACAATAAGCCATCAGAGTATCTACAACGCGTTCCGGTTGCTGTACCCCATCAAGCCGTAGCGCCCCGGCTCCGTGACAAAACAATCTGAAAAAATGGACGCCAGGCGGGCTAACCTTTTCGTAAATTGGCTGTATGAACAGGGCTGGGAAACGAAAACTCAGCTAGGGATCATTCGATACAAACACGCCTGGTAGCCAGGCGTGAACAAACGGTCTGCGTAGAAACAGATCATAAACATACTGGTGCTGCTCTGTTCATCCATGTATATTACCCCACTATGTCCGTTATTGGTACGATGGAAAAAACACCAAATTCTTTGTGGGATCAGTTAGGAAGCCTGCTTGTGCCTAAGCGTCAGGCAGCTGCGCCCCGAATGGTGACCAATGAGCAGATCCTGCACGAACTGATCCGTTGTTTTGAAACCTCGCTGAACCGGGAAAGCATTGGCACCAGCCTGCTGTTCGATGCCCATTACGTCATTATTCTGCATCCCTCGACCTACGCCGAACGGGTGGCGGCCCTGCCCGTCATTGTCAATGAAGCGGTTAAAGCCTTTAACGAACGCATCAAACAGCGCAGGCAGTCTCCCAACCGGATTGTCACCGTGGCCTCGCACTGGTATTTTAAATTTGGACCGGGAACCGAGTTCGACGGCAAACTTATTACCCCGGCCGATGTGGAAGTGATCGGGTCGCTGACCGGCGCATCGCTCGAGAACGATAGCCTGAGCGGCCCCAAAGAAGGCAACGTCAATCTGAAGGCCACCCGCAAGGTAAAAAACACGAACGTGTACCAAAAGCTGGACATTAACCTGCCCGCCTTCAGCCATATCGATTTTCGCGAATCAGGGGCGTTCGCTGTCCGCATCGACCCCGCCCTGCTCAACCCGCCGGTTGAGAAACCGGCACCAGTCGAAGCGGCCCCGGTTTCTCAACCGCTAGCAGCCCCGGTTCCTCCCTCCGCTCCGGCACCAAGTCCTGTTCGCCCCGATGCCCTGGCCCGGATCGACTGCTACATAGCCGATCAGAACACCGACGAGACCTACTGGATGAAAGACCGCGAAGTGGTGATTGCCCGCAAGGAACCCGATAACGAACTGTTTACCAATTACATCAGGCTGGCCTCACCCTACGTCTCGAACCCACACGCCCGGATTCGGCACGACGCCACAAGTGGTCAGTTTCAGCTGGCGTCGTTCAGTAGGCACGAAACCCGGCTCAACGAACAGGTAGTGGCCCGCAGTGAACCGGGCAACCCAAACTGGGTAGCGTTACCCAACTCGGCGCAGATTCTGCTCAACGGCGTGGTGACCTTAACGTTTCAAAGTAATTTATAGGCTATGTTCGACCTGCTAACGGCCCTGCTCCTGGGTGCCTTTGTGGTACTGCTGCTGCTACGCCACTTCCGCAACCTGCCTAGATAGGTGATTGGGCAATTGGTAATTGGGGGATTGTGATTGGGTAAATGGTTAATTGATGATTAAATAAATACCTAGTCTACAGTGACATACAATCAGAATCTCAATTAACCTATTCCCAATTAACCATTTACCCAATTAACCAATCACCAATTACCCACCAACCATTTACTCAACCACCAATGACCAGTACATTGCGCATTGCCGGCCAAACCGACGTTGGCCGGGCCCGTAAGGATAATCAGGACACCTTTATCAGCCAACCCCTCTGGTCGGCGCACGATGCCCTGCTGGTGGTGATCGATGGGGTGGGCGGGTATGCCGGTGGCGCGCAGGCCGCCGCGTTGGCCAAAGAGTCGATTGTGCAGTACATGGAGAAGCCAACCGGCGATACGCTTACCATGCTCCGCGAAGCGGTGGTACATGCCAACAACCAGATTGTCAGGCAACGGCAGGAAGACCCGTCGCTGGGGCGGATGTGCTGCGTGCTGACCGCCGCCGTGGCCGATACCCAAACCGGCAAATTACTTTACGTCCACGTGGGCGACACCCGCCTCTACCGGTTTCGGCAACAGGAGCTGGAAAAACTAACCCATGACCATTCGCTGGTGGGTGTTCGCGAAGATGCCAATCAACTAACCGAGCGCGAAGCCATGCACCACCCGCGCCGCAACGAGATTCTGCGGGATGTGGGCTCCCTGCCGCACCGCATCGATGATCCCGATTTTCTGGAATCGGACGAAACCGACCTGGTGCCCGGCGACGTGTTGCTGCTTTGCAGCGATGGGCTGACCGACATGCTGACCCGCGCCGAAATTATCGATGTGCTGAGCCGCGACATACCCGCCGAGGAACAGATTACCGAACTGATTCGGCAGGCTAATGACCGTGGCGGGCAGGACAACATCACCATTGTGCTGGGGCAGCATACGGCCCTACCGGCCGAACCGGAGCCCGACGAAGTACCCAACCAACCGGTACGCACTAGTGACCCGCCAGCTGAGGTGCTGGGAAAAGCCGCTGTCCGCCAAACGGCCCCGGCGCGGCCGCGTACCTGGAAACGGGTTGCGGTCGTTTTAGCGGTACTACTGGTCGTGTCGGTGCCGGTCATCGTGCTTCAGCAGCAGGCCGACGAACCAGACAGGCTGCCCCGGCCAATACCGGCCGATACGGTTCCCACCCTCAATGTAACCGCCCAGCCGAGACCAGATTCAAGTCGCCTTAATCAGACCACCACACAACCCGATTCAAGAACGCCCTAACCATGCCAACCGTTAGTTTCAATACAAATTTTCCGGGCTACGACGTACTGGGCGAAATCGGTCGCAGCAATGCCCGCGTGTTAAAAGCCCGGCATATTGCCAGCGGCGATCTGGTCGCCATCAAGCATTTTGCGCTCAATACGGATGCGGATACCCTGCGCCGGTTCGAGCGCGAATCGGCCATTATGACCCGAATGGTACACCCCAACATTGTGCGGGTGCGCGAAGTGCGCTTAAATACCGACCTGCCTTACATCGTGCTCGACTACATCGAGGGTGGCAGCGTGCGGCAGCTCATCAACCAGAACGGGGGCCTGTCGGTAGAACTGACCACGCGGCTGGGGTTGCAGGTGATCAACGCCTTTCGGCTGATCCACGCTGAAGGAATTATTCACCGCGATGTAAAGCCCGAGAATATCCTGTATCACCAGCTGGCGAGTGGTGAGCTGCATTTTTTATTGACCGATTTTGGGGTAGCCCGCCTCCACGAACAGCCCGTAACGGTGACCGGTCAGTCGCTGATGACCTACGAATATGCCGCGCCTGAGCAGTTCGATAACCCCCGCAACGTAAGCGAAGCGGTGGATTACTACGCCCTGGGGGTGGTGTTGTACGAATGCCTCACGGGCAAGGTGCCTTTTGCCATGCGCGACGAAACGGGCATTGTCACCTTCATGAATGCCGTACTGGCTACACCCCCACCCACCCCGGTATTGGCGTCTGGTCTGCCCATTCCCGGCAGTCTGGTCAACCTGGTGAAGCAGCTACTGGCAAAAAGCCCCGCCGAACGCCTTCATAAACCCGATGAGGTCAGGCTCGCCCTTAAACAGGCGGAAGTAGAACAGCTGCATTTTGAACAGCGGCAATCGGCCCCGGCTCCTGATCCGGCTTCTGCTTCCCGGACACAAACGTATCGGCCTGCCGCCCCCGCTACCCCTCATCCGGGCGACCCTCATCCGGGCGCCCCTCAGCCGGCCTATCCGTCGGGAGCAACGCAGGTGGCGACCCCGCCCCGCAGCAGCCTGGTAACGGCCGCCATTGTAGCCAGCGCGTTGTTGCTGGCCAGCGTTGGGGCCTACTGGTTCTTTACCCGAACCGATACCGCCAGCCCATCATTGACTGCCCAGTCGGAAACAACCCCGCCCGCCCCAACCAGTGTGGCCGATTCCACCACGGAGGCCATTGGCGATGAGCAGACACTGGACGAAAACCAGACGCGGCCCGTTGTGGATACACCGGCAGGCACCGCCCGCCCAACTCCACGCATGACGGACACTCTAACCAGCATACGGCCACTGGAAAGGGCCGTGCAGCAAAAAGTAACCGAAGCCACGCAGCAACGGTTACAGCAACAGGCCGCCGCCGCCATGAGCCAGCTCAGCGCCGAAACCTTCGGCGGCAAAACCGGCCTGTTTGGGGGCGTCAAAGGGTTGAGTGTTCAGTTGACCAATAACTCGATGTTGACCTTCAAGTCGGTGGCGGTACAAGTGCAATACATCACGGCCGGCGGCGAGGTACACACCTCGAAAACCATGTACTTCAACCACGTTACCCCCAACGCCACTATCGTCCGCAAGGCTCCCGACAACCCGCGTGGCACCCGGTTTAGAGCGAGGGTGCTGCGGGCCGACGTTGAGAACCCGGACGAAAACCTTACCGACTCGCCCCTAATTCCCTGACCATCGATGCCAACCGTCAGTTTCAATACCCACCTTCCCGATTACGAGGTGTTAGCCGAGCTGGGCCGGGGTAACACGCGGGTACTGAAAGCCCGGCATGTACCTACCGGCGACATCGTTGCCATTAAGCAGTACGCGTTTACCACCGATGATGACACGCTTCGGCGGTTTGAGCGCGAATCGCAGATCATGACCCAGATCAACCACCCGAATGTGGTGCGGGTGCGCGAAGTGCAGCTGGGGGCTGCGCTGCCGTATGTGGTCATGGATTTTGTGGAAGGGGGCGATGTGCGCGGTCTGCTTCGGCGGGAAGGTCAGCTGGACATCCCCACCACCGTTCGACTGGGCCTGCAACTGACGGAAGCCTTCAGGGCGATGCACCCGCTACAGGTGATTCACCGCGACATAAAGCCCGAAAATGTGCTGTATCGCCCGTTGGTGAGTGGGGAGCTGCATTTCCTGCTAACCGATTTCGGTATTGCCAAACTCCGCGCCGACGACAGCACCCGCACGCGCACCGGTCAGTCGCTGATGACCTACGAGTATGCCGCGCCCGAACAGTTCGACAACCCCCGTCAGGTAGACGAAGCCGCTGATTATTACGCCTTGGGTGCCGTTCTGTACGAATGCATGACGGGCCAGGTACCCTTTGTGCTCCAGCAGGAAACGGGCCTCGGCCGGTTTATGCAGCAGGTACTGACCGCCCCGATTCCAACCCCTGCCCTGCCGTCGGGCCAGCCGTTGCCGCCCAGTATGAGTACGTTGCTGCTGGCGCTGTTGACCCGTAACCCGGTTGACCGCCTTCGCAACCCCGACCAGCTGGAACTGCTGCTCGAGCAAAGCCGGGTCGAGCACCTGCGGGCTAGTCGGCTGGGTACACCTGCCCCCGTGAGGCCTAACCAGACCCTGGCCGCCCCCGTTGCCGCAACCACCCCGCCCGATGGGTTTCCCGACGGCTTGGTGGATAGGGCGGAAGAAGAAACGGGCATGGGCAGCGGCACCTGGTGGGCTATTGGTGGCATGGCGGTGGCTCTGGGGCTGGGTGCCTTCCTGTACTCTGGTTCGCCCAAAAAAGCGCCCGCCGCCTCGACCGCCGCCGGGATCGATTCGAGTATGCTGATGAAGCCCTCCCGTGAGGCACCTGACACGGCTTCGTCCACTGGTCGGCCCCGGCCAACCGAGCCCCAGGAAAGCGAAACGACCACTGACGAGCAAAGCAGCGAGGCCTCTTCGGAAACTCCTGCCGATTCAAGTCCGGGTCCGCTGCCCATCCGGCAGGCACCGATCCGGCAGCCAGTCAAACGCCAGCCAGTCATTGTGGAAACAGATACGACAACGGCTACCGATACTACCCAGTGAGGGCAGGGCCGCATAATCCGCTTTGGAAAGGGCTACGCCCGAAAACGACCTGATCCCTACCCGCTTACCCTTCTCAACGTACCGACTGCTTACCAATGAAATTACCTTCCTCAGAACGCGGCTATTTACTGGTGGCAACCGGCCTGTTGCTGCTGCTGTTCACGCGGCTGTACATAAACCGGCTACCTATGCTGAACGCCGCCGAGCAGGACTATACCGCTGGCGTTAAGATCAACCTGCAACCGGGTGTGCGGCCCGGAGCCATTCAGCGGCTGCTCAGACAGGGCAATTACTACACCGACCCCCGTGATAGTAACCTGATTGCCGACTCGCTGCGGGCAAAACTGGGCCAGAACGGAACGCCCGATAACCTGGGGGCCATCAACAAACGGGCCTTTGCCATTCGCACGCCGGTTGCCTGGCAAAGCCGGATTGGCGGGGCCGATTTCCAGAGCCGCCTGCGCGTATCGAGGCAGCAGATCGGCTTCGACTCGGTCCTGTATACGCAGGAAGTAAACCGTCCCCGCGCCTACCCGGCGGTGGTTGGGGCGGGCGGCTTTCAGCTGGCCGGTCGGCTCGTAGATGCCTCCCCCGAGGCAAGACCCATGGCCGATGTGCTGGTGCAGCTGAAAGAACACCGCCCGAACCGCGACCCGGCGAATGAGTCCACAGACGCCCTCACCTACGCCCGCACGAATACCGACGGCCAGTTCATTTTTGCGGGCCTGCGGGCCGATGGGTCGTACAGCGTATTGCCCCTAAAGCCAGGATTTGAATTCGGCAGTCGGCGGGGTACATCCCGGCTCACCCAATCGGTCGACTACGAGTTTACGGCCCGCCCGCATACGCTCCGGCTCATTGGGCCGTTGGCCTACGGTCAGTTGAAAACCGACCATGCGTTCACCGTTCGCACGCCATCGGAGTTCGGGCTGCAACTCTGGTTGCAGGTGGGCCTGTTTTTTCTGGCATTCTGGGCGGTTCACCTGTTCTGGCACCTACGCGGGTTTGCACCAGATCCGCTGCTGCTGCCTATTCTCATGCTGCTGACGGGCATATCGGTGCTGACGTTGCTGGCCATTCAGGACCCGTTGCAGGATACCTTCTACGGCGGACAGGCGGTGCTGGGCGTTGGCCTGGGCCTGTTGGGCCTCACCATCGTATCGCAGCTGAACGTGGGTAAATTCTACACCCGCTGGTGGTTCGATCCGCTGGTAAACTTTAGCCGAAAATCGACCTTCCGCCTGACGGGCTGGACCTGGCTGCTGCTCGCTTTCGGGTTGGCGGGGCTAACCCTGGCCTTTGGCACGGGGCCCGAAGGCAGCGGCGTTCGGGTGAATCTGCGGATTGGCGGGTTGCTGTTTCAACCCAGTGAGCTGACCAAATACCTGATGCTACTGTTTCTGGCGGGCTTTTTTGCGGCCAATGAAGAGCAACTCCGCACCCTGCCCGATATGCGCTGGCGGTTGCGCATCAGCCTCGGCGTCTTCATCGGAACGGGCGTACTCATGGGCCTTTACCTGCTGCTGGGCGACATGGGCCCGGCGCTTGTCATCGGGTTCACCTTCCTGCTGTTCTACACCATTGCCCGCCAAACGCTGGGCATCACCCTCCTGGCTGGCCTGATTTACGGTATCGCGCTCTGGCTGCTGCCCGGCCTGCTCGCCACGGCGATAGGCGTAGTCGTTGCCATTGGCCTGCTGGTCTCGACCGGTCACGCCCGCAGCGCCACCACCACCGGCTGGCTGGCCCTGCTGGCCGAAGGGCCGGTGCTGCTGGTTATGGTCCTGGCGGCCTTTGCCTTCGGCGACCAGATTCCGGTGGTTGGCGACCGGCTGGCCGACCGGAAAGCGATGTGGCTCAGCCCCTGGAACAACGATGTGTATGGCGGCGATCACCTGGCCCACAGCGTCTGGACGCTGGCCACCGGCGGCTGGACCGGACAGGGCCTGGGTAAAGGCTTTGCCACGGCCATGCCCGCCGCCCATACCGACATGATCTTACCCAGTCTGGCCGAAGAACTGGGCTGGCTGGGGCTAGTCTCGGTTTGCCTGTTGCTGTTCATGCTGCTGCACCGTATTCTGCTTCATGCGCGGCGGGCGGGTCAGCCGTTCAGTTTTTATCTCTGCGCGGGTATTGCGCTGGCCACGGGCGTTCAGTTCCTGCTCATCGCCGGTGGGTCGCTCGGGCTGGTGCCGCTCACGGGCATTTCGGTGCCTTTCCTGAGCTACGGCAACGTGTCGCTCATCATTAACCTGACGGCCATGGGCGTGGTGTTTTCCGTAGCCAGCCGCCCCGGCGAAGCCGTGCAGCATACGTACCTGGATAAGCATTACGACCCGGTTTTAGCCACCGGCATTGCCGGGTTCCTGATCGGTTCGCTGGTGCTGGTTGGGCGGGCGGGTGAGGTATCGCTGCTGAACTGGGCCGACTACATTGTGCGGCCCAGCCGCGTACTCAGCCGCGACGGGCTACCCGTTTACAGCTACAATCCGCGCATTGGCCGCATCACCGACGCCCTCGCCGCCGGTACGCTCTACGACCGCGCCGGGCGGGTGCTGGCCACCAGCTCACCCGATTCGGTTCGCCGGAATATGCCCCAGCTTAAGCAGGCGGGCCTCGACCCGGCCAATGTGACCCGGCTGACCACCAGGCGGCTTCAGCGCTTTTACCCCTTTGGCGAACAGCTCTTCTACCTGGTTGGCGACGCCAATACGCGCCTGTTCTGGGGCCAGCAGAACGGTTATTTTGCCGAAGCGTCGCACCTGAGCGACCTGCGCGGTTTCGACAACCACCCCCGCCAGAATACGCTGCTCACCACCCGCTACCGGGCCGACCGATTTACACCCGCCGTTGACCGGGCACTGACCCTGCCCCTGTACGACTACCGTGAACTGGCCCCGGCCGTACGCTCCGGGGTGGATGGGCGCGTGGTGGCCGAGCACAAAAACCGCAACCGCGATCTGCACCTGAGCGTAGACGCCGCCTTGCAGGTGGCCATTCAAAAGGCGCTGGCAGGCTCCGAATTCAACGACAAACGCCTGTCGGTGGCGGTGCTTGACGCGGCTACGGGCGAGGTGCTGGCGTCGGCGATGTACCCGCTGCCCAACCTGCAACGCCCCGACGAACTGGCCATGCCCGACCGCGAACGGATGAAGCTACCGTACCTCACCACCGAGCGCGACCCGGCCCTGACCTACCCAACCGCCCCCGGATCGACGGCCAAAATCCTGACGGCCACGGCCGCGCTTAACAAACTGGGCCTCGACGCCGCCCAGGTCAACTTCCCCATCAGCTGCGGCGAGATCATTCGGCGGGGTAAAACAGAGAGCGAGCCCTGCGGCGGACGGGTAGACATGCGCCAGGCGATTGTGCGGTCGAGCAACGTGTATTTCATTCGCATCGCCAATGAGTATTCGCTCGATAACGAGATGGCCCGGCTCTACCTGGCCACCGGCATGAACGTCGATTACGTGGGTGGTTACTCCTTCAACGACACACGCACCGCCAGCGACGAAGCCCGGATTCTGAAGCACTGGCACGACTCTTCGTTTGTTGTCCGGCGCAACCTGTACAAGAGTCTGATCTATCCCCGCCGCTACCGGGGTGAGTTTTCGGGGCTGGCCTGGGGGCAGGGGCAACTCACCACCACCCCGGCGGGGCTGGCCCGGATGGCGGGAGCCATTGCCAACGGGGGGGTTATGCAGCCATCGCGCTACGTAGTGAGGCGGGGGGGCAAAGCGGTTCCGGTTGCCAAAGGCGTTACGCTGACCCAGAAGCCGGCCGCCGATCTGGTCCGCGACTTCATGATCGAGCAATCGAACCCCGGCGGGCGGGCAAAAATCAGCATCAGTAAGGTGGCCGGTAAGACGGGAACCCCCGAACGGATCGTTCTGGGAGAAAAAGCAAACGACGGCTGGTACGTCTTTTTCGCACCCACCCCCAACGGCCGCTCACACACGGTTACCTGCGTACGCATCGAATTAGGGGAATCCTCCGCCCAAGCCGTTAAATTAGCCAACACAACCATCGCCCCCATTCTAAAGGAACGGGGTTATTTGGGTTCCTTTTAATTGGTTGATTGGTCTCACCGGGCGGTGCCCGGTGCAAGTGGATGCGCTGCTTGACACTATTCTGTATGTAGCGCTAATTTCTGGAATAGTGGAACATCTACTTGCACCGGGCACCGCCCGGTGAGACCAATCAACCAATTAACCATTCACCAATCCCCTAATTAACCAATCCATCAACCACCAACAATGGCTTTCATCGATACCTTAAAGCAGTTGTTCGGGTTGGTGACGTACCCGGCCGATGCGCCTGCTCCGTCACCGTCGGCTCCTGACGCTGCTGCTCTGGCAACGCCCGCCACACCTGCGCCTGCGCCTCAGGTCAGGGCATCGGAACCCAGCTCGTCAGCGCCCAGTTCGTCAGGGATGCCCGCTACACCCCGGCAACGCGAAACCATCTACCGGTTTGTCGTGGAGAAACTGGCCGCTTATTCCAGCGAAACCGAGGGGCTGCCAACGGGGCTAAAACTCTGGGTTCGTTGCGCCGATACCGCCGAGGAAGATCGGATGGCCGTGGCCCTCTACGCCACCCAACCCGGCCAGTTCAGAACCGAGCTGAGCCGCCATCTGGCCGATCAATACATCCGCCTGGCCCCTAGCTGGACCTTTCAGTGGGAATTTGTTCATGATGAGTTACCCGCCCAATGCGTCTATCGGCAGGGGAACCTGGGGCTTGAGGTTATTCGTCCGGAGACCAGTAAGCCCCTGTTGATGCGGGTGAGAACCCTCACCGGCCAAACCGCGCAAACGCTGTATGTTCTCGATCCCAGCCAGCAAACCGAATTCCGCATTGGCCGGGGCCGCACCGTACAAACGGCATCGGGGCGGGTCAGAACCAACGACATTGCCTTCCTCGACCCTGCCGAAGCGGGTTACGATGCCGAACGCGGCGAACCAAACAGGAGTGTCAGTCGGCAGCACGCCACCATTCGCTACGACGTTGCCGCCCGCCGGTACCGCCTCATGGCCGATGCCGGTGGCCTGCCCGCCAACGGCAACAAGACCAAGATCCTCCGCGCCGACGATACCATCGAACGCGCCGACCTGCCCGGCGTTGGCTACTCGATTTCCCCCGGCGATCAGATCGAACTGGGCGGTGAAGCCAAGCTGCTGCTGGAGGGCCTTTAAGTAGGTGGTAAGTGGGTAACCGATATCTTTGCGTCACCATGCGCGACGCCCTCAATCAGCTAGATACCACGCTATTTCTCTATTTAAACGGCCTCCACGCCCCCTGGCTCGATCCGGTGATGGTTCTCTTTACCGAGCGAAACACCTGGATTCCGTTTTATGCCCTGCTGGTTAGCTGGCTGGGCTGGCGCTTCGGCTGGCGGGCGGTGGGGCTGGTGCTTACCCTGGCGGTTGCGGTGGGCGTCAGCGATCAGGTTTGCACGTCGGTACTTAAACCGCTCACGCTCCGGCTTCGCCCCTGCCACGAAGTCATGCTGCAACCGCTGATTCACCCGGTATTGCCCTGCGGTGGACTGTACAGCTTTGCGTCGTCGCACGCGGCTACCACCTTTGCGCTGGCTATGTCGCTCTGGCTACTGTTGGGGCAACGGTATAAAGGCGTACGCTGGCTATTTTTATGGGCGTCTCTGATCGCCTTCAGCCGTATATACCTGGGGGCTCATTATCCGCTCGATGTGCTGGCGGGTGCCGGGCTAGGTATGCTGGCGGCAGTAGTCACTGTATCTTTGTACCATACACTGGCAGGTGCTGCACTTTCACCCCGCCCTTAACCCCACTGCTCAATGGCCTTTGTCTCCTTTCATATTCGCTTCCAGTCGGCCGGCATGATACCGGCACCTTACACGCATTTTTATGAACTGACGGCCCGGACCTACGGCAGCGCGCTACAGATCGATTTTTCTATTACCTATACCGACCGTGAAGAGCTTGACGAAGAAGACATTATTGGTGAAGGGTTCACCCTGACCGATGATGTATCCTGGTCGGGTCAGCTGGGAGCAGCCTGGTTACCCGTTGTCGATAAACTGGTGTCGACCACCAAACTCGGCCCATTCGACGAAACGAAGCTGGACGAGGATGACGATTTTCTGGAGGTGACCATCGACACCGGCTTCGACGACCCGGAGGTGGGTACGCCAATGGATGCGGAGACGTTTCAGTATACCGTTCAGGAACTGATTCAGGCAATTTACGAGGCGAGTGGCAAGGAAAAACCCTTTGAACTGAGCTACCTCAGCTTTCAGCGCAGCGGCGATTCAGAAGTCCATATCCAGGCCCACTTCGCCACCCGAACCGTTCGACTTATCACCGTGAAAGACGGACAGGAAAAGAGCCACTCCATGCCCTGGGGACAGCTTCGGTCGGTTATGAGCCGGGTGTTTGCCCATGATTATATCCCCGGCGAAGGCAGCGCAAAACCCCCAAAACGCGATGGGCATTACCTCGATGTGGGGGGGGATGAATGGCATGACATCAGCACCCTGGACGATATACACGTAGCCTTCGCCGAGCTGCTGAATTAATGCCCACCCCACTTCCCCGAAAATCCTGAGCGGCTAGCCTGAAGGTTGACCGAACACCTGGCTGCTTGCTGAAACGCCAGCCCGGTGACCCACTTGTTATCATCTGCCACCAATGCCTCACCCCCACGAATCGATCATTGCCAGCCGCCTGAATCTGTCGGCAAAATCAGTTACCAACACGCTCGACCTGCTGACCGGCGGGGCAACGGTACCCTTCATTGCCCGTTACCGGAAAGAGCTGACCGGCGGGCTCGATGAAGTGCAGATCGCCACCATTCGCGATCTGGCCCAGAAACTCGCCGACCTCGACAAACGCCGCGACGCCATTCTGGGCCTCATTACCGAACAGGGGAAGCTAACGCCTGAACTGCGCAAACAGATAGAGGCCGCCGACTCGATGACCGAGCTGGAAGACCTGTACCTCCCCTACAAACAGAAGCGTAAAACCCGCGCCATGCTGGCCATTGAACGCGGTCTGGAGCCCCTGGCCGACCGGATTTTCAGCCTCCGCGACGCTAACCCCGAACAAACCGCCAGCCGTTACCTCTCCGACAGTGTACCCAGTATCGCCGACGCCCTGCAGGGTGCCCGCGACATCATTGCCGAACGCATCAGCGACAACGCCGAGGCGCGGCAGCGAATCAGGACGCTGTTCGAGCGGGAGGCCATTATCCGGTCGACGGTGAAGAAGGGTAAGGATGTGGACGGCGCGAAATACAAAGATTACTTCGATTTTGCCGAACCCCTTCGCCGGGTGCCCTCCCACCGCCTGCTGGCCCTGCGCCGGGGCGAAGCAGAGGGCATTCTAAGCGTGAGCATTGCCCCGGATGAAGCAGCGGCCCTCGATCGCCTCGATCGGCAGTTCGGCGGACGTACCTACGCGGGATCGACTGCGGCCAGTCAGGAGCAGATGGCACTTGCCCTTAGAGACAGCTACAAACGGCTGTTGCGCCCGGCGCTGGAAACGGAATTCGATAACCTGTCGAAAGAAAAGGCCGATCAGGAAGCCATTCGCATTTTTGCGGGTAATCTGCGTCAACTGCTGCTCAGTCCGCCGCTTGGGCAGCAGCGCGTAATGGCCATTGACCCCGGTTACCGGACCGGCTGCAAAACCGTTTGTCTGGATGCCCAGGGTACCCTTGTGGCCGATACGGTGCTTAACCTGTTTGCGTCGGAAAACGAAAAACAACGCGCCGCCCAGACCGTCCGCAGCCTGATCGAGAAATACAGGATCGACGCCATTGCGATTGGTAACGGCACCGCCGGGCGCGAAACAGAGGCGTTCATTCAGTCGCTGGCCCCTGGCAAACCCATTGTGATGGTGAGCGAACAGGGCGCGTCGATCTATTCAGCGTCGGAGGTGGCCCGGCAGGAGTTTCCCGATAAGGACGTGACCGTTCGTGGGGCCGTCAGCATTGGGCGACGGCTGATGGACCCGCTGGCTGAACTGGTCAAGATCGACCCAAAATCCATTGGGGTGGGTCAGTACCAGCACGATGTCGATCCGAATGGCTTGAAGAAGAGCCTCGACGATGTGGTGGAAAGCTGCGTAAACTCGGTCGGCGTGTCGCTCAATACGGCCAGTGCCTATCTGCTTCAGTATGTGTCGGGACTGGGGCCGCAACTGGCGCAGAACATCGTTGCGTATCGGGCGCAGCAGGGTGCTTTTCAGACCCGCGAGCAGCTGAAGAAAGTGCCCCGATTAGGCCCCAAAGCCTTTGAACAGGCCGCTGGTTTTCTGCGCATCACCGATGCGGGCACCGGTACCGCTAAGAATCCCCTCGATAATTCGGCGGTTCATCCCGAGCGGTACGAGCTGGTAGGGCGAATGGCCGCCGATGTGGGCTGCACGGTCGCGGAGCTGCTGAAAAAACCGGACCTCCGCAAGCAGATCAACCCCGCCAGGTATGTATCGGCCACCGTGGGCTTACCTACCCTCACCGATATTCTGGCCGAGCTTGACAAACCCGGCCGCGACCCCCGCGAGGCCCTGACGGTGTTTTCGTACGACGAGCGCGTGAAAACGATGACCGATCTGCACGAAGGCATGGTGCTGCCGGGGGTAGTGACCAACATCACGGCCTTCGGTGCCTTCGTCGATATTGGCGTAAAGCAGGACGGCCTGGTCCACGTATCACAGATGGCCGACCGGTACATTACCGACCCCAACCAGGTGGTGAAAGTCCATCAGCAGGTAACGGTGAAGGTGCTGGAGGTCGATACCACGCGCAAGCGAATTGCGTTATCCATGAAAATGGTCTAGTTTAGTTTTGAAACTCCTCCTATCCCTATGCAGCAGATGTATTCCCGCCTTTCTGCCTCCTTCATCTGGCTAATCGTTGGCCTGCCCTTTTTCATCGCTTCCTGTGCCTCAACAGGCCCGCTCTTCTCATCGTCGTCCTCGTCGCGCCGACCGGCTACTACCAAACGGACCACCACATCCCGGCCAACCTCGTCGAGGGCCGCAAAGCCTGCCGCCAGTACCCTGAAAACAGTCGACTCGAAGACGTATATCAGCCGGTACGCCCGCGAGGTCATCAGT
The DNA here is from genome assembly GCA_963750355.1 of uncultured Cytophagales bacterium. Classification (GTDB taxonomy): domain Bacteria; phylum Bacteroidota; class Bacteroidia; order Cytophagales; family Spirosomataceae; genus Fibrella. Next base: position 102,714 of record CAVVQL010000003.1, read on the forward strand.
CAGGCCCGTACCTACACCGGCACGCCCTACCAGTCGGGGGGCAACACCTACGACGGTATCGACTGCTCGGGCCTGATTTGTCAGGCGTTTTCGTCGGTTGGTCTGAAGATGCCCCGCATCTCCTGGCAGCAGTCGGAGGTGGGCTATGAAGTAGACGTTGCCAACATCAAACCCGGCGACCTGATCTTCTTTGTCCCGGATCATGGGCAATCCGGCTACGTCTCGCACGCGGCGATAGTTACGGAGGTACGTGCCGCCAATGACATTCGGTTCATTCACGCTTCCTCCTCGCGCGGCGTTCGCGAAGACAATCTTTACTCCAACTACTTCAAAGGCCGGTTCGTTAAGGCGTTACGGCCGTTCTAGCGGGCACTGAATGCAGGGGGGCGTTCCTGCTGACCTGTTCCAGGGTGGCCACCCCACACACGCTGATCGCCGCCGACAGCCAGCCTGTTTCCCTGAAACCACCTACAACCGGTCGAGCTGACCACCATCGATCCGTACCCCGGCACCCTGCACAAAAGCGGCGTCATCGGAGGCCAGGTAGGCAATGAGGGCGGCCACGTCTTCGGGCTTACCCACATCGGCCCGGTCAATTTTCTCAACCCCAGATTTCACGTTGGGGTTGTCCCAGAGCATGGGCGTATCGATGGCACCGGGCAATACGGCGTTGACGCGCAGCCCTTTCGGCTTGCCTTCCAGCGACGACGAGCGAGTCAGCGAAAGCAGTGCGGCTTTGGCCGCCGCATAGGGCGCAACCAGGGGGCTGGTTTCTATGGCGTGGATACTGGACACGTTGACGATGGTTCCGCCGGGTTTCATGCGCAGAAACGCCTGCTTGGTGAAGTAAAACGCCCCCAGCAGATTGACGTTCAGAATGCGCAGCCAGTCGTCTCCGGTCAGGGCCTCCAGGGCTTTGAATTGCATCAGCCCCGCATTGTTGACAATAACATCGAGTCGGCCAAAGCGCTTCAGGGTATCACTGACGGTCGCTTCTACCTGGGCCTCAATGGCTACGTCGCAGACGCTGGCCCAGGCGTCGGGCGCACCGGCCGCTCTTAGCTCGGGTACCGCTTTGTTCAGGTTTTCCTGATTCAGGTCGGCCACGACCAGCCGGGCCCCTTCCGAAGCGAACCGTTTTGCTACCGCCAGGCCAATACCACTGGCTCCCCCGGTAACGATCACTACTTTATTCTGAAATCGCATAAGACAGTCGTTTACTGGTTCAGGCGTTGGATGGGTCGGTTTGGGCCGTACGACGGGCCGTGCGCTGATGACCGGTGGCCGCCTGCTGCTTCTTTTTGGCCCACGGCTCCTCGCTTTCGCTGGGCATGATAATGGGCACCTGAAGGCAAACGCTGTGCACGGGTAACACCTGCTGCCAGTCGGCAATGAGCTGTTTGTAGGCCTTACCCACCGGGCGAATCTGACGGTCGAGGTCGTAGAGGCCCATCGGATTCAGCCGACCATTGTTCTCCCGCAGGGCCGAATCCCAATCTACCTGATCGGTGAGCGAATACCAGGTAAACCCGATGATGGGTACACCGTCGTTCCGCACCCGTAGCACGTTTGCCCATTCTTTCCAGAGCCAGTTCACGGCTTCGTCGCCCTCAGGTCCCTGCCATTTATTGGTTTCCGTGTGCATCACCGGCAAGCGGTACCGGTCGTGGTACTGGGTGGTGATCACGTGGTAGCCAAACACCTCGCCCGACGCCCTGGTGCTGCCGTCGGCCGATACCCGGTGTTCGTTGGTCTGGTAATAATCATTGCCCATGATGCAGTACTGCTTCAGGTTCTGACTGAGAAAGAAATGGTATTCCTCGCGGCTCATGCCATTGTCCATCAGGTACTCATACATCTCCGAGTCGACCCGACGCCCGTAGTTGAGGTCCAGCGACAGAAACCGTTTGGCGTTCATCAGTTCGGCGGCCCGGATGGCGGCCGGGTTCTCGGCGTGGAAATACTCCGACGATTCGCTCTGGATAAAAATGGCATCGGGCCGCACCGTCAGAATGGCGCTCATGGCCATGACGTTGGCCTTCACGATGTATTTCAGGGCGGTTACAAACGCCTGATCGCTCCGAAGCTGCTCGTTCCACCAGCCATACAGGGCCGAAAACTCGGCGCAGATGTACATCTCGTTGACGGGCGTGTACAGCTGAACCCAGGGAAAACGCCCGGCAAACGCCCGGGCATACTGCGCAAAAAGGGCCGGAAAATCGGGGTTCTGAAAATTGCCGATCCAGTCGGGCACCCCAAAGTGACACAGGTCCACAATGGGAATAATATCACGCCGACGCAGATCCTGAAAGGTCTCGTCGGCAAACGACCAGTCGTACCGGCCCTCGCCCAGAAAGGTGGTATAAATGGGTGGTCCGTAGCGCAGAAAACGAATACCCAGTTCTTCGACCAGGTCGAAGTCCGTTTTCCAGTGCTGGTAGTGGCCACATTTGGCGAACTCGTCCTGCCGAACGGTGCCGCCCTGAATCGTGGGGTTGCTATTTTCAATGCCGGTAGCAAACAGAAACTGAGGGGTCATGGGCAGGCTTCCTTATGGATTACTATACGTCTATGGCTTTCGTCCAGGATTTAAAAATGGCCCTTACCAGGCAGCTGACTACTTCGGGTATTGGCCAGGTATATGTATAACCAGACCTGCGCCAACATGGCCGACCGGAACGCTAATTTGAATCATGCCACAGTTGATTGTGGTGCCGATTTAGAAAAATGGTACCGCCATTTTTGGTATTAATACCACATTTAACAGCATATTATCTGTTTTAACTGCTTTTACATCATATGGGGGATCATTCATAAAGTGGGTCGATTTCCTCTACGGCCATCAGTACTTTTGCCTGCACAAGTTGAGCTATTCATTTGAAAACTGCTGTAAGCTATGGTACAAAAATTACGCTCCGTTTCCCTCTTTATCGCCTTTTTGTCTTTCTACCAGTTTGCTCACGCGCAGCAAGTGACGATGCAGGGCTGGTACTGGGACTACCCGAAAACCGGCCAGGGCTATAACTGGTCCGACACGTTGCGGCTAAAAGCGCCCTCTCTGGGCCAGGCCGGTTTTACGCACGTCTGGTACCCGCCTTTTGCCGGTAATGGCAATAAAAGTGGCGGCTACGACCCCAAAGACCTGTTTGTTGGCCCGGCCCAAACCTCGCTCGGCTACCTCGACCAGATCAAGAGCATGGTATCGTCCTTTACGGCGGTGGGCATTACTCCCATGGCCGACATGGTGTATAACCACCGTGATGCCGGTGCGGCGGAAAACAACCCCGCCGTTAAAGACTACGTAACCAAGTTTGCCGGCAATAGCACCAGTTCGACCGATAACCCCAACTGCGGCTTTAAAGAGCCTTTTCCATCCGACCGCTACCGCATGGTGATACCGTTGGGTGGGACCTTACCGAATGGGGTGACGCTGGGTGCCGGAAAATACTACATCAAGATCCGGTCGAGAACCAACATCTACGACACTTTCAGGTACATGTTCCACGCCACAACGGGCAGGCTGGGTGGTTCGCGCTGGAGTCCGAACAAAACGCCGGATGTCGATCTTACCGGAGGTTTCAGCAATCCGAAAGCCGTTGAACTGGGCAGAAATTACCTGAACCGGCTTTGGCAGTATGCGGCTAACGATGAGTTTGAAGTGACCGTAACGGCGGCTGATTTCAATGCGTCGGGCGACCAGTTGATCCTTGAGGCCATCAACCCCGATGGCAGGTACTCCAACCATGTTCCCACCCAGATTTATTATCTGCCAGCGGGTAGCGGTAACTCCTACAACATTGCAAACCTGGCCACGCCCTTTGACCCGTGGTATAAACTGGATTTTCAGACGTACACCAATTTTAACAACATGCCCAGCGGGCGGGGTGCGCTCGACTGGAACGGCTTCCGCCCTCATTTCACCAGTAGCAGCCCCGCTGGCTGGTCACAGACTACCTGCCTTGGTCCGCAGTACAGCATGCAGAGTCTGGATTATTTTTATGACTACGACCATAACATTCCGGCTACCAAAAATATGCTGATCGACTGGACCAAATGGGCCTACGATGAGTTGGGGTCGAAGGGCCTGCGAATGGATGCCGTGAAGCATTTCGAGCCCTCGTTTGTGGCCAGTATGCTGAACGAAATGAATAGCACCAATCGGAACCCCAACATGGTGGTGGGCGAATGGTACGGCGAAAACACGGATGAACTGAAAGGCTGGGTCGATGCGGTTACCGGTCAGCTGAATCCGGCAACCCGGAACGCGGTGCCCGTGAAGGTATTCGACTTTTCGCTGCGGCGGGCGCTGAAGGATGCGCTCGATAATGGAGCTAACGCCCGGCAGGTGTTTTTCAGCAGTCTGAAAGATGCCAAAGGCATGAGCGGGTTCAACGTCATGACGTTTCTGAACAACCACGATTTCAGAGGCTCGGACCTCTCCCGCGGTGACGCCCTGGTGCATAACAACCCGATTCTGGGTTACGCCTACCTGCTCACGAATAACCAGTTGGGCGTACCCGCCGTTTTTTACCCCGATTACTACGGCTATCCCGCCCGGAATACGACGTTTGGCACCGACACCTACGGGTTCGATTACCACCCCACCGGTCTGAAACCAATAAAGACCGAGATCGATCAGTTGATCAAGGTACTCCAACGCTATATCAACAACTCCCCCGGCGTCGATTATTTGAATCATTATGGCGGTACGGGCAATGGGCCTTCGGCACCGAACAATTATATCGAAGGGTCGCACAACCGTTGCCTGCTCTACCAGTTGAAAGCACCAGGCCACACCGGTAAAGAAGTCATTGTAGCCATCAACTTTGGCGACACCCGCCTCCGGGTCGATCACCTGGTTGCCGTTCGCAACGGCATCGCGCCAGGCACCCGCTTTACCGACATTTTGGGCAAATCGGCTTTTCCATTTGCGCAGGTAGATACCCAAAACCGGATTTTCATCAATCTGCCCGCCAAAAGTTACTCAGTATGGGTGCAGGATGTAGCTCCCCTCGCGACCACTTTAGCCGCAACCCCAAACAACGGGACCATCTGCGCCGGGCAGTCGGCTACGCTGACCACCACGGCAACCGGCGGTACGGCTCCCTACACCTACGCGTTCCCGGCGGGGGTAAGCCAAACGCAGCCCGGTTCGGTTGGTACAGCCACAAGCAGTGGTACCTATTCGGTAACGGTGACCGATGCCCTGGGCCTGACAGCCGTGGGCAGCGCTACCGTCGCGGTCAACTCAGCCACGACTATCACCCGCGACCCGGCGTCTCAAAGTGCGGTATGCGCCGGAACGCCCGTCAGCGTGTCGGTTGAGGCCACCGGAGCGGGCACGCTGGGCTACCAGTGGTACCAGACCAGCACCAATGCAGCCCTTCCGGGACAAACCAACTCGACGCTGGCACTGCCCTCGCCTCAGGTATCCGACGGGTATTACTGTGTGGTTACCAGCAGTTGCGCCAGCCTGACCTCAACTACCTTCAACCTGACGGTCAACCAGGCACCTGCTGCACCCGTACTAACGGCCAGCAATGGCGGCAATGCCTGCGCCGGAACCAGCATCACGCTGACGGCATCGAACGCGGGCGGTGGCACTCAGCCCTACACCTATAGCTTTCCGGCAACGGGCATCAGTGGGGTCAGCGCCTCTTCAGGAACGGCCGTAGCAACGGCCTCAGGCACCTACTCGGTAACGGTGAGCGATGCAGCTGGCTGCAAAGCAACCTCAACGGACGTAGCCATAACCATTCAGCCAGCACCGGTGGCGGCCCTGACGCCGGGCCAAACGGCCGTGTGCGCTGGCCAGCCGGTGACGTTGACGGCCTCCCCTACCGGGGGCACGTATCGCTTTGCGGGTACCGACATCGACACGCAGACCAACACAACGGGTAGCATCACGTTTACGCCCACAACAGCCAGTGGAACCTATTCGGTAGTGGTAACGGATGCCAATGGCTGCGTCAGCACGAACCAGGCTACGGCAACGGTCACGGTTAACCCGCTGCCTGCGGCTACGCTCACGGCGGGCAACAACGGTGAACTGACCTGCGCCCAGCCCAGCCTGACGCTAACCGCCACGGGGGGTACAACATACGCATTTTCAGGACCGAATCTGAACCAGACTGGCTCGGCTTCTACGGCCACGGTCACTCAGCCGGGCACCTGTTCGGTGTTCGTTACCGATGGCAATGGCTGTCAGGCTACGGCCGAAACAGTGGTCACTCAGAATACCACACCGCCTTCCGTCAGTTTGAGCAAGAGCGGCGATTTAAGTTGCAGCAACACCACCGTTACACTCACCGCCTCGCCGGCCGACGCAGCCAGTTATGCGTTTACCGGCCCATCGGGAGCGGCTATTTCGCAGGCGGGCAATGTGGCCACCGTCAGCCAGCCGGGTACGTACAAGGTAACGGTGGTGGCCGCTAATCAATGCCCCGCAACCGCTACCATAACGGTAGAGGCCAGTACCAATGCCCCTGCGGCAGGCTTGATAAAGAGCAGTGACATTAGTTGCACTAACCCGGTAGTTACCCTGACCGCACCCCTTGCCGAAGGCATCAGCTACGGCTTTAGCGGACCAGGAATCACCGCCTCCGATCCTACCGGCAATATGGCCACGATCAATCAGCCGGGTACCTACACCGTTGTGGTCACGGGAGCCAACAGTTGCACGGCTTTCGCTACGGTTGCTGTAACCGGCAGTACTACGCCCCCGGTCGCCAGTCTGGCTAAGAGTGGCGACATCGGCTGCGCAAATCTGACGGTTAGCCTCACGGCTTCATCGGCTGATGCAGCTACCTATAGCTTTGCCGGGCCGGCCGGATGCCACCATCACCCAATCGGGTAATGTGGCCACGGTCAACCAGCCGGGCATCTACACGGTGACGGTAACGGCGGCGAACCAGTGTTCATCTATGGCAACAATTTCGGTTGGTGGCAACAGCACGGCTCCCAACGCGGGCCTGAGCAAGAGCAGTGATCTGAGCTGTATGGTACAGACCGTCACCCTGACGGCCACGCCCAGCACGGGGGTCAGCTACAGCTTTGCCGGGCCGGGCGTTGTCTCGCAAAGCCCTACCAGTACTATAGCTACGGTTAACCAGCCGGGTACCTATACAGTGACCGTAACGACGGGCACCAGTTGTACCGCCACCGCTACGGTTACTGTGGGCGGCAACACTACCGGGCAGAGTTCCCAGATCACGGCGCAGCCCGTCAGCGGGTCTACAGTATGCGCGGGGGCCAACGTCAGCGCGGTGGTTAACGCTACGGGTACCAACCTAACCTACCAATGGTATAAAGGTGGTGTTGCCGACGCAAACAAAGTGGCGGGTGCTACGGCTTCGATGCTTACCCTGACGGGCGTGGGCACCAGCCAGAGCGGCTCGTACGTTTGCGTGGTAACGGGCGATTGCGGCAGCGTAACGTCAGCAGCGTTTGTCGTATCGGTGAATTCGGCACCGGTCATTACTACCCAGCCCGCCGCCAGTTCAATGGGTTGTCCACAAGGCAGTGCCACCGTGAGCGTGGTAGCTACGGGGGGTAACCTCACCTACCAATGGCATTACAACGGCGGTAAAAAGCCGGTGCTAGTCGGAGGGAACAGCGCCAGCTTAACGCTGACAAACATTGACGACGACAAGACGGGTAAATACACCTGCACCATCACCAACCCCTGCGGCACGGTCACATCGGCGGCTTTCACACTGTCGATCAGCTCCGATGTGGATATTACTACCAAGCTACCCAAGAATATGGTGGCATGTGCCACGACCACCGTCACTATCGCTATCCAGGCCACTGGTAATGGCCTGACTTACCAGTGGTTTAAAGGCGGCACTGCGGTTGCCGGTGCTAACTCGCCGACATTAACTCTCACCAATGTCGGCGCGGGTAATGCGGGCAGCTATACGTGCCAGGTTACCGATGGCTGCGGCAGGCAGGACATCTCCGACGAAACGAACCTGATTATAAAAGCGGCGACCAGCGTTTCAGCCCCCTCGACCGCTGCCGCCACGGTTAAGCCGGGTGACGACATAACCGCGTCGGTTACGGCCACGGGCAGCAACCTGAAATACCAGTGGTATAAGGATGGTACCGCCAATAACGACAAAGTAGGGGGCCAAAACTCGGCTACTCTGGCGCTGAAAAATGTAAAAGCCAGCCATGCGGGTAGTTATTCCTGTGTCGTTACGAGCGACTGCGGTTCGGTCACGTCATCAGCCTTTGTGCTGACGGTCAGCAACGTGGGTGCCCGTCAGGGCTTAACTGCCGAAGCACCCGCCCCGTTGCAGGTGGCCGTTTATCCCAATCCGGCGGTGAGCAACACGGTATGGGTGCAGATTCAGGGCGCGGCTCAGCAGTCGGTTCGCCTGGAACTGGTAGACCTGAACGGCCGGGTGGCAGCGGAGCATACGGTGGAGGTACAGACTCAGCAGCATACCGAGCAACTGGATATCAGTCGTTCACCCGTAGGCCTGCTTCTCCTGCGGGTAAGCACACCTGAGCAGAGCCAGGTGAAGAAACTGATAAAACAGTAAACAGGACGGGTTTCTACAATAACGTGAGGATTGCTGATGGTGGCTCCGCGCTGGGCCAAGCGTGAGCAATTCATCAAAAATCAGCCAGTATTCACGTTATATTAGCGTACAGATCGAACTTCTGCATGAAAAAATACTACGTCTACATCCTTCATTGTGCCGATGGATCGTACTACACGGGCGTTACAAACGACCCTGACAGGAGGCTAGAGGAACATGAAGCAGGTACGGATGAGGGAGCTTACACGTTTACGCGTCGGCCAGTTAAACTACTGTGGTACGATGCATTTCAAACGCCCATGGCTGCTATCGACGTAGAGAAGCAGCTTAAAGGATGGAGCCGACGTAAGAAAGAAGCCTTAATAGCTGGGAAGTTTGATGCTATTCACGCCTTAGCCAGTTGTACCAATGACTCTCATCATTCAAATCGTGATGAAGTATAAAAGATAGGCGTATGCGCTGTAGTGTGGCTTCGCGAGATAGGCTTCGCGCCCCGGGCCCTTCGACTCCGCTCAGGGTGACAGCCTAGCACAAGTTTAGTAGCTGTAAATCCGATAGTGTCCTGTCACCCTGAGCGGAGTCGAAGGGCCCGGGCGCGGAGCCTATCTCGCGAAGTCACACTACAGCGCAGAGCCACTATCAGCGATCCGCCAAAAAGTTAGCCATAACGCTTGTTAAAGAGTATGATAAACATGTCATTTTGCTTTTCAGCCACAATTACCCACTCACCAACCCCAACGTATGACGCGTATTCTGCTGTGGCTGGCCCTGACAACAGCGCATGTGGCGGTTTGCCAAACCCCCGCAACGACTTACAACTACGATGAAGCTAAGGTAGGCACCTACACGCTGCCCAATCCGTTACGCACCGATAAGGGCCAGCTAGTCGCCAACCCGGCTCAGTGGGCCAGTCGGCGGGCTGAACTGATCCGGCTGTTCGCCGAAAATGTATACGGGCAAACCCCTGGTCAAACCGTCAAACTCCGTTTTCAGACTACCCAAACGGACGAGAATGCGCTCAATGGGCTGGCCATTCGCAAACAGGTGTCGATCTTCTTCACCGACTACCCGCAGTTGCCACCCATCGACGTTTTGCTGTATATCCCCAAAGCAGCTAAGCGCCCCGTTCCGGTGATGATGGGCCTGAATTTTTGCGGCAATCACTGCGTCAGCAGCGAGGGTGATATTGCCCTATCGAACCGCTGGATGGCGAATGCAGGCGGCGGAACGACTGTCAACAACCGGGCGACCGAAAAAGCGCGGGGCCTACAGAATCGACGCTGGCCGATAGACACCATCCTTAAACGCGGCTATGCCCTGGCCACGGCTTATTACGGCGACATCGAACCCGATCATCCGCAGGGCTGGCGGTCGGGCATTCGTTCGGTGCTGGGCGATACCACCCGCGCCAACAACTGGGGAGCCATTGGGGCCTGGGCCTGGGGCATGAGCCGCATCCTCGACTACCTTCAGACCGAGTCGAGGCTCGACACCCGGCGGGTGGTGCTGATGGGGCATTCGCGCATTGGCAAAGCGGCGTTGTGGGCGGCCGCGCAGGACCAGCGATTTGCCGCTGTTATCTCGAACGAATCGGGCGAAGGCGGTGCGGCCCTGTCGCGGCGCTGGTATGGCGAAACGGTAGAACGCCTCAACAGCAGCTTTCCGCACTGGTTCTGTCGAAACTACCGACGGTACGATCAGCGTGTGGCCGACCTGCCCGTCGATCAGCACGAATTGCTGGCCCTGGCTGCCCCAAGGCCGCTCTATGTAGCCAGTGCCGACGGCGATCAGTGGTCAGACCCGCGTGGTGAGTTTCTGAGTGCCGTGCAGGTAGAGCCCGTTTACCGCCTGTTCAAAAAAACGGGCCTGGGCACCACAACCTTCCCGGCCCTTGATCGGTCGGTGGGCCAGACGGTACGCTACCACAACCGAACGGGCAAGCATGACGTAACCGACTACGACTGGCAGCAGTACCTGCGGTTTGCCGATGAACTGGTTCGGTAAGGGTGGCGTGCCAAACCCTGCTTTCCGCCAGGCAGAGGATCGAAAAGCAGTCTTACCTATTCTTGCAAAGCTAGCGCACTGCCCGAATGCGGGCCTCATTTCGGGTATTGTATTCGAGCAGCCACAGTACGCCATTCGCCGCAATCAGTCCGCCAGACGGTGACCAGGGCTGCGGCGAGGTAGCTACCGTTGTCATCTGCCCATCAGGACTGATTCGCTGCACCTTGTGTTGATTGGCGATGGCGATATAGATGTTTCCCTGCTTATCTGACCAGATCCCCCGCAGGTTATGGTTATGACCCGAACCCGATACCGGCGTTTCGTCTAAATCGCTTTTAATCAGTTTGACTGTGCCATTGGGCAGCAGCCGATGCAGGTCGTCGTCATTCACAAAGTAGAATTGACCATCGGCGGTGACGTATTGCCAGCGTATGTCGCTGAAAGCACCTGTCGCCAGTTGCCGAATCGACCCATCGGGCTGTTTTTTCATGAATCGGCAGGGCGTTCCACGCTCGACCCAATACATACTCCCTGCCTGGTCGCGCACAAAACTATAGTTAGTCAAAAAGCCCTCCGTATTAGGGATCACTTTGGTCAGTTTCCCCGCCGACGTCAACCGCCAGACGTAGTGACCCCACCGGTTGGTGGTTTCGCCTTCATACCACGCATGTTCTCCGTAGAGATTATCCTCACGGTCGATGTAGAGTTCATGGGTGTGCACATTACGTACGGCAATCTGCTTCTGACCGTTGGGAGCTACCTTCCAGACATTTTCTAAATCGGTATAATACAGATTACCCCGCGAGTCCTGTACAATACCAATGCCCGGATGCGCTACGGCCGATAAGGCGCTCAGGAGAAAATAAGCCAGTACGGCTGTGCGGAAAATCTTCATAGGTAAAGATAAGGACTTCATGGCTACGGAGAACGCGCCAGCGTACAGTTCAGTTGGTAGGATGGCCACCAGAAGTTGGTTGGCTCTGCGCATCTAAACGAGCACAAAAACATGGACGTTGAAATCTGGAGCGATGTCATGTGCCCCTTTTGCTATATTGGTAAACGGAAATTCGAGCACGCCCTGAGTCAGTTTGCCCACAAAGACCAGATCAACGTTGTCTGGAAGAGTTTTCAGCTTAATCCAGACATGAAAACACAACCGGGTAAAACGATCTAACCAATCTGTCGCCGCAACAACTGGTCTACGGCTTGGTTACCTCTGTAAGACAAGCCGCCCATTCAGTCAAATCAGAATGTACTGGGTATCGTCTGTTACTACCAGCGTTCCTGCGCCTATGAGCAATTTATTGATGCGGTTTTACAACCGCCTATTCGCCGACTCCATTCCAATGCCTGCGCCACCGACCAACCCAAAGCCCGCGCCGTCAGGTAAGACCGAAGCCAGGGCATCGGCTAAGGCTAAAGACGCCGCCCAAAAGGGCTTTTTCGCCAATATCTGGATTGTTCTGCGCGATGCCTTCAACGGCTTTTTGAATGACCGCTGCCTCAAGCTCAGCGCCTCACTGGCCTACTACACCATCTTTTCGCTGGCCCCCCTGCTGGTGCTGATCATGTCGCTGGCCAGTATCTTCCTGGGCGAAGAAGCCATTCAGGGCAAGATTTTCGGCCAGATCAACGGCCTGGTGGGCAACGAAGCGGCTAAGCAGATTCAGGACATGATTAAGAATGTGGGGCTGTCGGGTAAAACCAATACCGCCCTGGCCATCGGCATCGTCACCCTGCTGATCGGTGCCACCAGCATCTTTGTCGAAATTCAGGATTCGGTCAATCAGATCTGGCGGGTGAAGGCCAAGCCTAAACGCGGCTGGCTCAAGCTGATCAAAGACCGGCTGCTCTCCTCGTCGCTGGTAATTAGTTTAGGCTTTCTGCTGCTGGTCTCGCTGATTGTCAACGGCCTGGTGCTGGCCCTGAGCGATCGGCTCACCCGGCTATTGCCCGGTCTGGGGGTGTACCTGATCAGCGCCATCAACTTTGCCATCAGCACGGGGGTGGTTACCATCCTGTTTGCCGTGATTTTCAAAGTGCTGCCCGATGCTAAAATTGGCTGGAAATCCGTGCGTTACGGAGCCATTTTCACCGGCTTGCTTTTCATGCTGGGTCGGTATCTGATCGGCTTATACATCGCGACAACCGGTACCGAATCGACCTACGGGGCGGCTGGCTCGGTAATTGTGATTCTGACGTGGATCTACTACACGGCGGCTATTCTGTATTTCGGGGCCGAGTTCACCCAGGCCTACGCCAATCATTTTGGCATCAGGATCGAACCCGCTGAATACGCGGTGTACGTTGAACTAACCGAACGGGAGCGGGAGGTGAAGACCATACCCACCGAGCAAAAAGTAGAGCAAGCCAAAAAGTAGTAGCCAGTCCGCCATATATGCGGCTCTGGGCGCGTCAGACTAATCTATTGCTTACGCGTTCTGAGCCGCATATATGCGGCGGAGTCTACATGTATAAATTTTGTGGGTTATGCTGTTCATCGACCCATTTGGCGGGGTTGTTTTCGATATAGGTGCGAATCCGGTCCAGTTCATGCGCATTGCGGACAACCCGGTCGTAGTAGCGGGGTTGCCAGCCAAACTCGATCTGATGAAGCAGGGCCTGTTTAGTGACGCCCATTTTAAACCCGCGAATGATTGCCGCCAGGTTCTCGCGTTGCGGACCAAATCGGTTAGGCTGCCAGTGGGTCTGCTCCGCGTCGGACTTGCAGATACACAGTACCCCATGCAGGTGATTTGGCATCAGTTGAAACGCGTCGAGTTCAACGAATGGAAAGTAGGTTGGAATGGCCTGCCAGCAGTCGAGCACGGCCTGGCCAATGGCCGTGGGTTGTAGCGTAGCGCTATCGGCGGCTATATCCCCGAAATATAATTCTTTATTTCGCGTACAGATCGTTACAAAATAGATCCCGTTCGACCCATAATCGTAGTTAGCCAATCGGGCCGACGCGATTCGGTACGTGCGCTTGTACAGGTTTTCCGTCATGCAGGTAGTGGTTCAATGGTGTAGTTCCAATCGCATAATTCGATCACATCGATGTTTTAGCGATCGCATGGTCTGGATTCAATCGCATGACGCTGGTTCGGTTGGATGGCATGGTTAGTCTAGACGTCGCTATGGCGTGGTTCAATTGCATAGACGTGGATGGTGTCGGTTGGATGAGCATGGGTTGCTGACGCGCATGTAGAGACGCATATATGCGTCTCTACGTCACACACGCGATAATCCTTGCCCAATCCGGCCGGACGGACTAACTTGCTGGCTAAAATCACCCAGTTTATAAGGCAAAAAAGACAAGTCATTCGATCATAAAGACATAGCGTTGCTTAACAGTTTCCTCAGCCTGAAAAGCGGCCAAAATTTTAGCGAGGGAGGAAACAGTAAAGTCAGGACGCAGCTCGAAAGGGTCGTGTCCTCTTTGCTGTTTCTGCATTTATATCCTGCTGGGCGCTTGGCGGTGCCTTCCTGAGTACATATGTGGGCAGCGGAGGCCGCCCCGTTTTTTTGCCCCCTATCGAGCCTCGGGGTTTCCCCACAATACCCCGACGCTCATAATGCCCACACTTACCTGGATAGGGAAAGATAAAGTAATCAATCACCACCTCGACGTACCGTTTCGGGTGCTCGAACCACAATACACGGCTGGGCAGCCGAACCAGAACCGCATCATCCACGGCGATAATCTGGAAGCCCTGAAAGCACTGCTGCCTTACTACGAAGGCCGCATCAAGTGCATCTACATCGACCCGCCCTACAATACCGGCAACGAGAACTGGGTCTACAACGACAACGTCAGCGACCCGAAGCTGAAACGCTGGCTTGGCAAGGTCGTTGGCAAGGAAAGCGAAGACCTCAGCCGCCATGACAAATGGCTCTGCATGATGTATCCACGCCTGCAACTCCTCCACCGGCTACTATCCGATGATGGAGCCATTTTCGTTTCCATCGATGATAATGAACAGGCCAACTTAAAGTTGATAATGGATGAAATTTGGGGCGATACAAATTTTGTAGACAACGTCATTTGGCAAAAGAACTTCTCCCCTAAAAACTCGGCTAAATACTTTTCTGCTAACCATGACTTTATTGTTTGTATACGTAAAAAACAAAGCGATTTGGCAGATCAACCTTTTGAAACGTTCGGAAGAACAAGATGCTCGCTATCGAATCCTGACGATGATCCAAGGGGGCCATGGACATCTGGAGACCTATCACGCAAGAAATCCATATAGTGCTGGCATATATCCGATTGAAACCAAATTCAGGAAGGGTTATTGACGGCCCACCGCAGAGGAACTTATTGGCGGGTATCCAAAACAAAACTGGCTGAATTGAGTGAAGATAACCGTGTTTGGTGGGGAAAAGAAGGTGGAAACGTACCTCGTCTTAAACGATTTCTCTCAGAAATTAAACAGGGCCTCGTTCCTCAGACAATCTGGCCACATACTGAGAGTTGGGAATACTCAGGAAGCAAAAAAAGAATTAGCAATTCATTACTAAGCATGATGTCGAACTGAAATTTGACACTCCAAAACCAACCCGCCTTATGGAAAGGATATTGGCACTTGGGAGCAAGTTCCAACGACATCATTCTCGATAGCTTCGCCGGGTCTGGTACGACGGCTCATGCGGTGCTGAATTTGAACAAGCAGGATGGCGGGAACCGGCAGTTTATTCTGGTTGAGATGGAAGCCTATGCCGAACACATCACCGCCGAGCGGGTTCGGCGCGTCATCGATGGCTACGGCGACAAAGAAGGCACAGGCGGCGGATTCACGTATTACGAACTCGGCCCGGCCCTGTTTACCGAAGAGGGTCAGCTAAACGAAGCCCTTCCGCTCGATCGCATTCGGGAGTACATCTGGTATTCAGAAACACGCTCCCCGTTTTCCCGCGCTCCTGCTTCCGAGGGTGAGACGCCGCATTTTTTAGGCAGGCAGTACGAAACGGCGTACTACTTCTACTACGAGCCCAACGAGCTGACGACGCTCGATTACGAGTTTCTGTCGACGGTGCAAACCCTGGCTGAGCAGTACGTAATCTACGCCGACAACTGCCTCATCAGCCGCGAGTGGCTTCAGCAACGACACATCATTTTCAAGAAAATTCCCCGCGACATCAGCCGGTTTTGACCTCACCTCACCCCCAGCCCCTCTCCTTCACAAGGAGAGGGGAGCTGCTTTAGCAGCAGCTTCGCTAATTAGGCGGAGCTACTGCTAATAGCGGCTCCCCTCTCCTTGTGAAGGAGAGGGGCTCGGGGGTGAGGTAAAGCGGTAACCAACACACTATGGAACTGAAACCGTATCAGGCGGGCGTTATTCGCGACCTCGACCGCTATTTGCAGTATATTCAGCGGGACCACCGCTACGACCTGGCCTATAACCGCTACTGGCAGGACGCAGTGGGTGACTACGACCCGCTGAACAACACCGGGATGCGGCCCTACCAGAACAACGTACCCGGCACACCCCATGTCTGCGTGAAAGTGCCCACGGCGGGCGGCAAAACGTTTATCGCCGTCAATGCCCTGCATACGCTGTTCGATGCCTTCGCCGCCGACCGTCCGAAGGCCGTGGTGTGGCTGGTTCCGTGGAGTAATCTGCTCGACCAGACCGTCCGCAACCTATCAAACCCGGCCCACCCCTACCGGCAGAAACTGAATAGCCTGTTCAATCACCGCGTGGTCGTTTATCAGAAGAAAGACCTGTTGCAGGGCGCTAATTTCAGCCCGGCGGTGGTGCAGCAGCAGCTCAGCATCTTTGTGCTCAGTTTCGGCAGTTTGCGGGCGACAAAGAAAGAAGACCGGAAGATTTTCGAGGAAAACGGAGCCTTGGCCACCTTCGCCAGTCAGAACCAGTCTGACGACCATGTGCTGGCCGATACCGACCAAACGGCCCTGATCAACGTTATTCGCAGCCTCACGCCCGTGGTGGTCGTCGATGAGAGCCACAACGCCGAGAGCGAGTTGAGCGTTGAGATGCTTCGTAACCTGAACCCTTCCTTCGTACTCGACCTGACGGCCACGCCGAAGAAAAACGCGAACATCATCAGCTTTGTGTCGGCCATTGAACTGAAAAAGGAGCAGATGGTAAAGCTGCCGGTCATTGCCTACAACCATAAAGAAAAGTCGCAGGTAGTAGAGAGTGCCCTGAACCTGCAACGGCAACTGGAGCAACTGGCCAAAGCCGAGCAAAAGGCGGGTGGGCGTTACATTCGGCCCATCGTGCTGTTTCAGGCCGAGCCGCGTCAGGCACAGCCCAAAACAGGTGAAGACAAGACAACCTTCGAGAAGCTGAAACAGCAGTTGCTGGCGCTGAAAATTCCTGAGGCGCAGATCAAGATCAAAACCGCCGACATCAACGAGCTGAAGGATGTGGACCTGATGAGCCCGGCCTGTCCGGTGCGGTACATCATCACGGTCAACGCCCTGAAAGAAGGCTGGGACTGCCCGTTCGCCTACATCCTGGCCTCGCTGGCCGATCGTTCGTCGGCGGTCGACATCGAGCAGATTCTGGGGCGGGTACTGCGGCAACCGTACGTGATGCGCCACCAGCACGACCTGCTGAACGTATCGTATGTACTCACAGCCTCGGCCAAGTTCAACGATACCCTGCAATCCATCATTCGCGGGTTGGAGTCGGCCGGGTTCAGCCGCAACGACTACCGGTGGTCGGGCCTGGCGGCAAGCGACGGGCAGAACGTTGAGGTTCAGCCCCAGACAACCGCCCAGGCCCTACAGGGCTTCCTGTTCCCCGAAACGACCGATTCGGTCAGCGACGACATCGACCCAGCCAAAATCCAGTTCGACCCAACCGCCACCCCCGACGCCATACCTGCCGACATGCCGCCCGCGCTGGCGGGCATTACGCAGCTCGCGATTGCTAAAAACCAGGCGTTCGACCAGCAGATCAATCAGCAGGCAGGCGATGAGTCGTCGGCCCTGTTTCAGGAACTTGGCTCCACCGTGAAGAAATTCGCCCTCAACCAGGATTATGCGGCCATTGCTCAGCAACTGAGGTTGCCGCAGTTTTATTTAGACGTGCCGCAAAGTGGCCTGTTCAGTCAGGGCGAACGGGTTCTGCTGAATCAGGAAGTCCTGCTGAAAGGGTTCCGGCTGGCCGACGAAGACATTAAAATTGACTGGGATAGCGTCGAAACGGATCTGTACAAGATCGACATCGAACGCACACAGGGCGACCAGTACCGCCCCGTTTTCCTGCAAATCGACAACCTACAGGTTAAAGAGGTCTTTGTCGACTACATCCTGAGTAAACCCAAAGCCGGGCAGGTAAAAGACCTGGCGCACCGGATGCTACAGCTGATCGGAAACATGTACCCCATTCCTGACCAGCAGATCAAGCTGTATCTGGAACGCATTCTGAGCAGTTTCGACGCCGAACGCATAAAAGACCTGCTGGCGCGGGAATACACCTACCGGGATAAGATCAAAAAGAAGATTCGCGCCCTGGCCGATCTACACGCCGAAGATCAGTTCAAAAAGCTGCTGGTTGTTGGCAAAATCACGGTGGAGCAGGGGTTCACCTTCAAGAAAACGATTGTGCCGGGCCAGTTGGGCAAATCGCTGGGGAAGTCGCTCTATGAGCGCGAAGGCAGCATGAACGGTTTTGAAGAGCGGGTCATTGGCGAACTGGCCGCCCTGCCCAACGTGCTGTTCTGGCACCGCAACCTGGGCCGGGGCAAAGGCTTTGCCATCAACGGCTACAAATCGAACCACTACCCGGATTTCATTCTGTACACCCAAAACGGCACCCTGATTGTGCTGGAAACGAAAGGCGACGACCGCGACAACTCCGACAGTGCCGCCAAAAACCGACTGGGTCAGCAATGGGCCGGGAAAGCCGGTCAGCCGTATCGCTATTTTATGGTCTTCGAAACGCACCGGCTGGCCGATACCTACACCATCGCCGAGGCGAAGGAGTTGGTCAGGCAGTTGTAAGTGGCTGGGTTGGACGATATCCCGTAGAGACGCATATATGCCGTCTCTACTAATGCATTTACGTTTGCCATTCACTCAATAGATCGGATCAGGGCTAGGGCGATTGGATACATTTGAGGGGGTAACTCAGCCCAACGTTCTTCAGCGAATTATGAAAAAACGCCTAATGTATCAGCTACTTGTCTGCTTACTCCCGCTTCTCTGGCTTAACTTCACGTCAGCACCCCCGGAAGTGGCTGGCTCCTGGCGCATGACAGCCCATCGGGTGGTGCCTGCCATGGACGGCATTAGCGACATCTATACCCATTTCAAAGACCTATACGGAGGTTGCCGGGAAGATATGGGCCTGACCCTCAATACGGACGGCAGCCTGACAATGAGCCCGGTCAAAGGGTGTCAGAACCCACTCGGGAATCTGATCATGAAAGCGGCTACCAAGTTCATGCCAGCAGGAAAAGCGTCCTGGGAATCTACCGCAACCAAGATTACACTGCAGGATGGCAAAGGCCAGCGCAAAGAATATGATCTGCAACTCAACGGCACCACAATGACGTGGGCTTTCGACGAAACCCAGAAGCAAACGACCGTACGGCATACGATCGAGTACAGACGCGAGTAAGTAAGCCAGGCTCGGTTACCATCCAGCACGGCCGGTCTGGAAAAGCAAAGGCCCTGAAAACGATTTGTTTTCAGGGCCTTTCAATTGAGGTGGAGAATATCGGAGTCGAACCGATGACCTCTTCCATGCCATGGAAGCGCTCTAGCCAGCTGAGCTAATCCCCCATTGCGCCTGCAAAACTAGGGGTTTTCAGCGTTCCTGTCAAGCCTGACTGGCGAAAAATATCAATAACAGCAATGACTACGACTTAACCATTTCAGCATCAGCAATAATGTAATTCAGCTCGTAGATATTATCGGCGTTCAGTTTCAGGGTACCCCGGAACGTACGGCGTTCGTCGGTCTTGAATTTGAGGCCGGGATTCTTGAATTTCAGCGATACCACCGATTCGGGACCGGCCCCGCCACAGAAGAAACAGGCCGAATAGGGAAACGCCGACAACACATACACGTTCGATTCCAGATCGACAGGGAGCACATACCCGGTCAGTTCAACCGGTTTGCCGCTCAGCTTCTGAACAGCCGGCCCAAAGGTTGGGTACAGCATGTACACCGATTCTTCGGCATACCACTTCTTTTTAAAGGTCACGTCGCGGAGCGATTCCCAGGACAGTTTTACCGGGTCAGCGGCCTTCGCCATCGTGAGGAAGGAAGCGGGCGCAACCGGACGAAAACTAACCAACCCAGCGCAAAGGAAAAAAACAACAAGGATGAAGCGTGGCATACTTAAGTAGGTTTATGAGGAACTGAAAGGTAAATATGCAAAGTTTATTCGTTATACGATCATCTACGCGTCGAGCTTTAAGCCAGTGCCCGTTCCACTCAACGACCAACTTGATATACCGCCTGCCAGCAGCTTTTCTCAGGCGGAGCCCAACCGGCTTACCCGTCTGTATATAGCCACATTACTTGGTCTGGCCCTGCTGTTGACCGTAGCTGAAGTAATTACGCAGTGGCAAATTGATAAGTTCCAGGATGAACTGTGGGTCATCCGGTACGCCGCTACTCAACGCCATCAAAGCCAGCAAATTGCCAAAAAAGCGATTCAGTTGGCCGACGCCTCCGACAGTGTTTCGTTTCGGGCGGTTCAGCGGGACCTGCGTACGTATTTCAGCACGCTGGAGCGCTACCACCTGGCCGGTCGCCGGGGTATAGTGTGGTACCCCACCGGGCAGCAACCAGCGCGTATCGTTGAAAATAGTCAGGAAGTTCTGCGCCGTTATGAACTGGTACGGCCCCATTTCGAGGCACTCCAAACCAGTGTGCATCAGTTGCTTGCGCTCAATAACCCCCGGCAGCTGACTGCACCAGCGGCCCAAAGTAGCCTGAGGCTGCTGCTGGCCAACGAAACGCCCTTTCTGGAGAAGATCGATTTTGTGGTGCAACAATACAACACCGAACTGCGCCATAAACTGATTCGGCTCCAGCGCGTCGAGTTGTGGTTACATCTACTCACCCTTTGCACCCTGGCGGCCATTGCCTATTTTGTCTTTCGCCCGGCCGCCCGCCGCCTCCGCCTGACGATCGATCGGCTGGTGGCCGCCGAAAAGCGCACCGCCAACGTAAACCGGAAACTAACCAACGCCAACAAAGCCCTGAAGAAGGCCAGGGAGCAGCTTTTCGACGCGACAAAGCTTCAGTTTCAGCAACAGATACACGAGCAAAAAACACGCACGGCCTACCTGATGGCGGGGCAGGAAGAGGAACGCAAGCGCCTTTCGCGTGAGTTGCACGATGGGCTGGGGCAGATGCTGACGGCCATTAAACTACAGGTAGAAAGCCTGGAAACCCGATTAAACAATGAGGGAGTGGCCCATTCAAACTTATCACCGCTTAAAACGTTGATTACCCAGACCATCCAGGAAACACGCTCTATTTCAAACAACCTGATGCCCAGTGTTTTAAGTGATTTCGGCCTCCTTCCTGGCCTGCGGATGCTGGTTGACAACCATAACCGTCCTGAAACCGATACGGAGCACCGCCTGCAGGTTACCTTACAGGCCGATCAATGGCTGGGCGACAGCGCCCACCGGCTCGATAAATCGGTTGAGATTACGCTTTACCGGGTTTGCCAGGAGGCCATCACCAATGCGCTACGGCACGGAAAAGCCACAAAAATCACTATTCAGCTGTTTGAAAAAGACCAATACATTCACCTAACCGTTTCAGACAATGGGGTCGGATTCAAGACCCAGCGGTTACTGACCAAACCACATGGACAGGGAGTGCATAATATCCATGAGCGCGTAAAACTGCTCAATGGCATCTTTAAATTAACGTCAACGCCGGGGAAAGGCACTAAATTAAAGGTCAGCATCCCCTACCACTCTCAACTGATATCACACGATTATGATCAAACTAATGCTGGTTGACGATCACGCCATTGTGCGAGACGGCGTCCGATTATTACTCGAACAAAATGAAGGACTCTCTATCATCGACGAAGCGGGTGATGGTGAAGAGGCCATTGAGAAGTTAAAGGCGCATCAGGCTACGGATACGTTACCCGACGTTGTCCTGCTCGACATCTCGCTTCCGGGCATGTCGGGCATTCAGACGGCCCAGCAGATTACGCGCCTGAACAAAAATATTCGGGTGCTCATGCTCTCGATGCATAACAACGAAGACTACATTCTGCGGTCGGTTGAAGCCGGGGCAATTGGCTATATCCTGAAAGATTCGTCGAGCGACGAGATGATCAAGGCCATTAAAACGGTAGCCACGGGCGAAAAGTACTTTAGCTCGCCCGTAGCCACGATCATTCTGAACGGCTACATGCAGCAGATGCGTAAAGACACCGCCAACTCAGGCGGAAATGGTAAGGCACGCCGGTCTAAACTCTCGAAGAAGGAAAAGGAGATTCTGAGCCACCTGATCGAAGGCCTTAGCAGCCGTCTTATTGCCGAAAAACTTCAGCTCAGCGTTCGCACGGTCGATAACCACCGGGCCAACATGATGCGTCGGTTGCAGGTACGTAACGCCGCCGAACTAGTTCGAATGGCCGTTGAAGAGAAACTCGTCTAACGCACCAACCGGGTTGGCCCTAAACACTTGCAGTAAATGTTGGGGTTTACCTCTAACATTTACGAACTTTAGGGCTTCATCCGTAACGACGTTCGCTATGCGCGCCTCTCTGTTTCTCAAAACTGGTTTAACGGCCGGTTGTCTTCTTGTTGCAGCTACACTGTCTTTTGCCCAATATGGCGGAGGGTACGGGGGCTATGGTGGCGGAGGCTACGGCGGCGGGGGCTACGGTGGCATGGGCCGACAAATGGGCGGCATGAACGCCGGCGGGGGCTTTAAACCGCAAATGCCCAATATTGCGGGCGACATGGCCAACAAGGAAACAAAGTGGATGAAGGAAAACCTGGATCTGACCAAAGACCAGGCAAAAGCCATTAAAACGCTGAATAACGACTACGCCAAAATTCAGCAGGAAGCCATTAAGGAAATTCTTGGTGCCGATGGTGGCCGCTCGAATCCAGAGGCAGGCAAGCAGGTTCGCGATGCCATGATGATGTACAACGAAGAAAAGGAAGACAAATTCAAGCCGATTCTGACGCCCGAACAATGGGTGCGCTACCAGTCGAAAAAGCCGGATATGCAACGCGAGATTGGCGGCGTTCGGCCACCAGCGCCTCCGGGCATGTTGATCAGGAAAGATTCAACCACGACCACCGCAGAGCAATAACGCTCTGCCCGGAAGCACCGGTTACACACTGACGCGCCACGGTAGGAACCCTTTGCGGTAGGGCCATTGTTACCTGCCTACACGAAACAACCGGCCCTCATGCCGGTTTTTCAATTTAAAAATTACCCTATTAAGTCAATCGAATAACAACACTAATCCTATCAAACCATGTCACTCCGTTTAGGCGATATCGCCCCCGATTTCACGGCCAATAGCACCGAAGGTCCCATCCATTTCCACGAGTGGCTGGGTGACTCATGGGGAATGATTTTCTCGCACCCCGCCGATTTCACGCCCGTTTGCACCACCGAGCTGGGCCGCACCGCCCAACTGAGCGACGAGTTTGCCAAGCGCAATGTGAAGGTGATCGCCGTTAGCGTTGACCCGCTCGATCAGCACCACGAGTGGGTGAAAGACATCAACGAGGTGAACAACACCACGGTAAATTTCCCCCTTATTGCCGACGAAAACCGGGAGGTAGCGACCCTGTATGACATGATTCACCCCAATGCCAGCGAGAAAGCAACGGTACGGTCGGTGTTTATTATTGGGCCTGATAAGAAAATAAAGCTGACCTTGACCTACCCCGCCTCAACCGGCCGGAATTTCTTCGAGATTCTGCGCGTGATCGATTCGCTGCAATTGACGGCCAACTACTCGGTGGCTACCCCCGCCGACTGGCAGGAGGGCGAAGACGTAATTGTTACGCCTGCCGTAACGAACGATCAGCTCGAGGCGAAATTTCCGAAGGGCGTAACGTTTGTGAAGCCTTATCTGCGCAAAACGCCGCAGCCGAACAAGTAAGCGTAAGCGCCTTTGGCTGAGTCGGTGAGCCGTAACCCGTTTTTTTAAAAACCTTTGCCTGTCTGTTCCGTTTGACAGTACGTATCACAAACCAACTCAACGACATGCCAAAGAATTTGAATCCGAAGCACGACGAAGGCCCGGTTGCCGAGGCTATCGAACAACAAACCGCCAAGCTCCCATCTGATCTTTTCCTTTGGGGGGGCATGGGTTCGCTGGCAACGGCTGCGGCCTTCTTTGCCACCGGCCGCCGGCACGAGGCCCTGCTAGTTGGCCAATGGGCCGCTCCTATCCTGATCCTGGGCCTGTATAACAAGCTGGTGAAGCTGGAAGGGTCAGATTAAGTAACGTTCAAAGTTTAAAGTTCAAGGTTGCGCTATCACCTGAATGGTGGGGAATGATGTAACGTTAGACATTGAACCTTTTGACCCTCTCAACAAGCGGCTGTTCTAACCGGAACAGCCGCTTTTTGTATGTTTGCAGTCCAGATTATTCCCCGTTTATGACGTCACAGGTTCGGCCCCGGTCTATCTATCCCCAGTACAAACGATTGATCTGGCTGGCAGCAGGGGTAGCCGTAACCCTGATGCTGGGGCTTCTGATCTGGCGGCTCACCCGCCCGACCGATCTGATGCAATGGCGCTTTGTCGAGGGCTACGGCATTAACTTTCCGACCCGCTACACCATCCACGGGCTCGACGTATCCCGGCATAATAGCCGGATCAACTGGGACCGGGTGGCGGGCATGAATGAGGGGGGCATCCGAATGCAGTTTGTCTTTATCAAGGCCACAGAAGGCGCTACCCTGGGCGACCCCACTTTCGCCAAAAACTGGAAAGAAGCCAAACGGGTGGGCCTCCGCCGGGGGGCCTACCACTTCTACCACCCCACCCGCGACCCACTTAAACAAGCCGCCAATTTCATCAGGCGGGTATCCTTAAAATCGGGTGATTTTAATCCTGTCCTCGATTTCGAGGTGACCAACGGCGTGCCACCCGATAAGATCATTGCCGACCTGCATGTGTTTCTCGACGCCCTGGAAGCCGAATACAACGTCCGGCCCATCATTTATACGAACCCTAGCCTGTATAAGCGGTTTATTAAAGATAATTTCGATGTGTATCCCCTCTGGATCGCCGATTACTCCAAAGCAAACCTGAACCGCTACGACCCCGATAAACTGTATATCTGGCAACATAACAAAAGCGGCTGGGTGAAGGGTATTCGTGGTTTTGTAGACCTGAACACCTTTGTGATGGACCCCGACCGGCTGAATGAACTGTGCATTGATTAACGGACAAACTGTATGCAGATCGACTCTTTTTTTGCAGGAAATCTACAGCTGGGTGAAGGCATTTTCGTTGATCCGCGCCATGGCCACGTCTGGTGGGTCGACATTCTGGAGCGGCGCGTGTACCGGTCAACCACCGACGGCCACGAATTACGAACCTGGCAAACGCCCGAACTGGTGGGCTTTGTGTTACCGCATCCGGATGGCGAACGCTACTGGCTGGGTCTGAAATCGGGCCCGCACGCAGCCCGGCTGACCGAGCAGCAAGCCCCCGACCTGGAACGCATGGCCACGGTCGACGCCGATTCGCCCCAGATCAGGGTGAACGATGGCAGCCTGTCAGCCGATGGGCAATCGCTGTACGTGACCACCATGGACATGGCCGTTGAGCAGCCGCTGGGGCGTTTGCTCTGCTGTACTCAGCGGGGAGAGGTTACGGAGCTGTCGACCAATTTTATCATTAGCAATGGTCCTGCCGTATCGGCCACCGATCCGGTTGTGTACGTGGCCGAGTCGGAAGGCCATAAGGGGCGGCAGAAAGGTATATACCGGGTTGACCTCCACGCCACCACTCCGATTGAAAACCTGCTGATCGAATGGCCCTGGCACGGCTCTCCAGATGGTGTGTCCATGGATGCGGCTGGTCGGCTCTGGGTGGGCGAATACGGCAGCCATCGCATCCGGCAATTTACCACGCAGGGCCACCTGCTGCGAACGATTGAATTACCGGCCATGAACGTGACCAAAGTGGCCTCAGTCGGTAATCGACTGTATGTAACGTCGGCTGCCGATGGGGTATCTGCTGAGCAGCGGCAGCAATATCCGCTAACGGGCCACGTACTGGTGCTTGATAGCGTAGAATAAACGTCGATATTCGCACTGCCTTTTTAAAGACTACAACCATGTTGACCAATCACCCCTTCCTGGCCCTACCCGCCTTCGCCCAGCTAAAAGCCCATTTCGACGCCACCGAATCGACGCACCTGCGCGATCTGTTTGCCGAAAACCCGGAACGCTTTACCCAGTTTTCGCTCCGTTTCGAGGATATGCTGGTCGACTTCTCGAAGAACCGCGTTACCACCGACACAATGACCCTGCTTCGCCAGCTCGCCGAACAGGCCGACCTGACCGATGCCATCGGCAAACTGTTTTCGGGCGATACGATCAACGGCACCGAAGGCCGGGCGGTGCTGCACGTGGCCCTGCGTAACCGCGCCAACACGCCGATTATGGTCGACGGCCAGGATGTGATGCCCGGCATCAATGCGGTACTCGACCACATGCGCGACTTTTCGGAGCAGATCGGTGCCGGCACCTGGAAAGGCCATACCGGCGAGGCTATTACCGACATCGTCAACATCGGCATCGGCGGGTCAGACCTGGGGCCGGTGATGGTAACCGAAGCCCTAAAACCGTATGCACGGCCCAACATCCGGGTGCATTTCGTGTCGAACGTCGATGGGGTGCATATCTACGAAACGCTGCAGCAGGTACGTCCCGAAACCACGCTGTTCATGATTGCGTCGAAGACGTTTACCACCCAGGAGACCATGACCAATGCCAATTCGGCCCGGCAGTGGTTTCTCGACAATGGCGGAACAACCGGGGGAATCGCCCGGCATTTTGTGGCTATCTCGACCAATGAGAAAGCAGTGACCGAGTTTGGCATCGACGCCGCCAACATGTTTGGCTTCTGGGACTGGGTTGGCGGGCGGTACTCGCTCTGGTCGGCCATTGGGCTGTCGATTGCCTGCTACCTCGGCTTCGACCACTTTGCCGACCTGCTGGCGGGTGGCCACGCCATGGATGAGCACTTCCGCCACACGCCCCTGGAAGAGAATATTCCCGTTACGCTGGCCTTGCTGGGCATCTGGTACAATAACTTCTACGGGGCGCAGTCGCAGGCGATCCTGCCATACGATCAATATATGCACCGGTTCGCGGCTTATTTTCAGCAGGGCGATATGGAAAGTAACGGCAAATCGGTCGACCGCAACGGCCACCCAACCGACTACCAGACCGGGCCGATCATTTGGGGGGAACCCGGCACAAACGGCCAACACGCCTTTTACCAGCTCATTCACCAGGGCACCAAACTGATCCCCTGCGATTTCATTGCCCCGGCGGTCAGTCAGCACCCGCTGGGCAACCACCACATGCTGTTGTTATCCAACTTCTTTGCGCAGACCGAAGCCCTGATGAATGGCAAAACCGAGGCAGAAGCCGCCGACGAACTGCGGAAAGCGGGTAAATCGGCCGAAGAAATTGCGCAGATCGCCCCGTTCAAGGCTTTTTCCGGCAACCGCCCCACCAATTCGTTTTTACTTAAAGAGATCACCCCCAGAGCGTTGGGCAGCCTGATTGCGATGTATGAACACAAGATTTTTACGCAGGGCGTGATCTGGAATATTTTCAGTTTCGATCAGTGGGGCGTTGAACTGGGTAAGCAGCTTGCCAGCAAAATTCTGCCGGAGCTGGAGGCCGACACCCCGGTTAACAGCCACGATAGCTCGACCAATGGCTTGATTAACGCATACAAGCAAATGCGTTAATAAAATAAACAATCTAATATTTCTATAGGTTAAGGAGGTGTGATGAAAATCACACCTTTTTAGTGTCCAACAAAAAAACGTTATGAAGATGAACAAGGTACTTTTCGCGGCTGGCATCCTGTCGGCCAGCGTGGCTTTTAGCCAGAATCAGACGACAAGCCCGTCGTCTACCACAAGGAGTACGTCGGACTACAGTACGACGAATACGCAGAATTACAACAGCCAGAATGCTACTATGGGCACCAACAGTAGCACCAACAAGCCAACGTCGACCACGGGTAATCCCAACAACAGCACGGGTAGCTCAACTTCGGGAACACGCAACAACATGGGTTCGGGTTCGTATAACAGCATGGGCAACGGCTCATCGGCAACTACTCCGTCGACCAATGGGAGCTACAACTCGAATTCAGGCATGTCGACAAGCTCAGGCTCGATGAATACAGGTACCAATATGGGTACGGGTACTTCAGGTACTGGCACCACCACCAACGGTACCTACAACAACAATGGTACAGGTACGTCGACCAACGGCAGCTACAACTCGAACAGCATGGGCACCGGCACGACAACAACACCCTCGACCAACGGTACCTACAATTCGAACAGTAGCATGAGCACCGGCTCTACTGGTTCGTCGACTTCGATGCCTTCAACCAGCGGTAGTTCCAATACCAACAGCATGGGCACGGGTACGTCGACCATGACACCGTCAACGACAACCGACTATAACACCAACGGCTCGACTACTGTAGGTACCACGACAACCACTACCAGCACGTATTCGAACCGGTCAACGTCGACGGCGGCTCCTTACGGAACGAAGGATTACAAAAACTTTGCCTTCGGTGTCTACGCTGGCCTGAACAGCACCCGGTATCGGGGCGAGAGTGTCGATTTAGGTAACCCAGAAGGCCGCATTGGCTACCAGTTGGGTGCGTTTGTTCGGGGTGGCGGTCGTCTATACGGACAAATCGGGGCTGAGTACTTTGCTTCGAGTGCGTTCTATTTCCGCCCTGGCGATGGTCAGTCGTTAGCCTCTATTCGTGACCAGATCAACGTTCGGTATATTCAGATCCCCGTTTACATTGGTTTCAAAGTAACGGAATCGGACCGGGGTATTTCGGCAATTCGCCTTCAGGCTGGTGTTGAGTACGCCAACCATATTGGTGAAAACACGGGCAGTTTTAACTTTTCCAAACAGGAAATTAAGGGTGGCTCCTTCAACGGGCTGGGTCAGCTTGGGTTCGATATCGGTGCGTTCCTCATCGATCTGACCTATCACCACGGCCTGACTCAGGCGATACAACCCACTGGTTTTTCAGGATCGTATCGTCGGATGGTGAGCGCCAGTGTTGGCTTTAAATTCTAGAGCGCAGTCTAGATAAGTGGAACCGCAACGGATGAAGCGGTTCTGAAGGGCCACTTCCCAACGGAGTGGCCCTTATTTTTGGGTTCGCTCTCGCCTTAGCCGTAAACGTTGACACAGAAAAGGGAGTTATAGGGCAATAGTGCCGGTATAACCTCCTTTCGCGTGAATACACTATTTCCCATTTTCGTAAAACTCGACCAGCTACAGACCCTCCTTGTTGGCGGTGGATACGTTGGGCTGGAAAAACTGACGGCGGTGCTGGCCAATTCGCCGGATGCACCCGTTACCCTGGTTGCACCCGAGATTCGGGCTGAAATTTATGAACTGGCCGCGCAGCACCCGGCCGTTGCCCTCGTGCTCGACACGTACAGGCCTGACTTTCTGGACGGTAAAGACCTGGTGATCGTTGGCACCAACGACAAGGCGGTAAACCGGCAGGTGCAGGCCGACTGCAAGGCCCGCAAGATCCTGGTCAACGTAGCCGATACGCCCCCGCTCTGCGATTTTTATTTGAGTTCGGTGGTGAAAAAAGGGGATCTGAAGATCGCTATCTCCACAAATGGCAAGTCGCCCACGTTTGCCAAGCGCTTCCGCGAGGTGCTGGAGGAGATGCTGCCCGACTCGCTTCAGGAAACGCTGGACAACTTAACGGCCATTCGCATGCAGCTAACCGGCGATTTTCAGGCCAAAATGGATCGGCTCAACGAGATTACGAAGGTGCTGAAATAAGGGGCAAGAGTCAACCTGCCGATATGTGTAAGCGGGCGACTCTAAAAAGGCAGCCAGTTCGGGAGGGCAGGTGACTTGTGGCCTAGTATGACAAAATAAACCAACGCCGCCAGCAGACAGTAGCCAATGGCCAGCCATTTCTTCTTCTGGGTGAAAAGGCTGAAATTGTGGTGGTAATCGTAGACCATCGAGGCGGTTAGCCCGGCGATCATCATCACGAACGACAGGATGCCGAGATCGGTCCGGTAAAAGCGCAAATCAGCCAGAATGGGCGCTCCGGCCATGATATACAGCAGCCAGCACCCAAAGCCCGTCCGGTACATGTAGACGCTCAGGCGGGGGTCATTCTTGAGGTCGAACAAGTCGTGTGAAACTTTTTCGGACATGTGCTTTGTCTGTTTAACAAATTGAAGATACGTTCTTTTACGATTCCGTCAAACCATCACCCATGAACACGCCAGATACTACGGCTGTAGCCCCCCCCTATACTACCATGATCGTCGACCTGGTTCGCGTTGACGATGCGTTTCATTTCGCCGCCACTGGCGTATCTAACGTTACGCTCGACATCGATGGTTCACTGGACATTGGCGGCCATAATGCGGGTGCCAGGCCGATGGAGATGCTATTGATGGGGCTGGCCGGTTGCAGCGCCATTGATGTCATTGTGATCCTGAACAAGCAAAAGCAGGTCATCGACGAGTTCAACATCCAGGTACGCGGCCAGCGCGAAGCCGGGGCCACACCGGCCCCATTCAAAGCGATCCATATCGAATATCGGCTAAAAGGGACCCTCGACGAAGCCAAAGTGCGCCGCGCCATCGACCTGTCGATGGACAAGTATTGTTCAGCTACCGCCCAGCTCCGCCCCTCCGCCGACATCACCTGGTCGCTGGTGCTGGAAGGGTAGTTTAAAGTCTGAAGTCCAAGGTCGCTTCGCACAGTAGCGGAGCGACCTTGGACTTTGACCTTTAGACGTTGAACTTTAGACCCGCATCGGCGGACCGCTTAGCCCTTGAACGTTAAACATTAGCCCTTGAACCGTCTTTTTACTAACTTTCAAGCCCCTTTAGAGTTCCTTTTCTAAGCACCTTAATCAACCTATGGCCAAGCGCAAAACTACCGCGGCAACGGACATTACTCCTACCCTTCCGGAATCATACCCCACTCAGGCCCCCGCCGAAGAAACGTCGGGTGCCTATTCCCGATTCAGCGATCTCGATATTCATCTCTTTCGGGAAGGCAAGCACACCCGCCTTTACGAAAAATTTGGCTCGCATGTAGTAACGCACGGAGGCGTGGCGGGCACCTACTTTGCGGTTTGGGCTCCTTCGGCCAGGTACGTGTCGGTCATCGGCAACTTCAACGGCTGGAACCGGGGGAGCGCCCCCATGAACGTCCGCTGGGACTCGTCGGGCATCTGGGAGCTGTTCATCCCGGCGGTGGCCAGCGGCGAAACGTACAAATACTTTATTGTGCATGAAGGCGGCCGCGAGCTTGAAAAAGGCGACCCCTACGCGCACCTCTGGGAAGTACCACCTCTGACCGCCTCCCGCGTGTGGGATACGTACTACGAATGGAATGACCACGAGTGGATGAGCAGCCGGGCCGAGAAGAACGGGCTCAATAAGCCCATGTCGACCTACGAAGTGCATCTGGCTTCCTGGAAACGGGACCCCTCTGACCCGGAACGCGAGTTGACCTACGGCGAAATTGCCGACGCACTGGTGCCTTACGTGCAGGAAATGGGCTTCACCCATGTGGAGTTCATGCCGGTGATGCAGTACCCCTACGCTCCCTCCTGGGGCTATCAGGTAACAGGCTATTACGCACCCAGCAGCCGGTTTGGCCACCCGCAGGATTTCATGCGCCTGGTCGAACGGCTGCATCAGGCGGGCATCGGTGTTCTTCTCGATTGGGTACCGGCCCACTTCCCCGGTGATGCCCACGGCCTGTACGAGTTCGATGGCTCGCATCTGTACGAGCACCCCGACCCCCGCAAAGGCTACCATCCCGACTGGAAATCGTATATCTTCAACTACGGTCGCCCTGAGGTACGGTCTTTCCTGCTCAGCAACGCCCTGTTCTGGCTCGATCGCTGCCATGCCGACGGCCTGCGGGTCGATGCCGTAGCGTCGATGCTCTACCTGGATTACTCGCGCAATGCGGGCGAGTGGGAGCCCAACATGTTCGGTGGCCGCGAGAACCTCGATGCCGTCTCGCTCTTCAAGGAGATCAACGAAGCCATTTACCGCGATTTCCCGGATATCCAGATGATTGCCGAAGAGTCGACGGCCTTTCCGGGCGTGTCGCGGCCCATCTATACGGGCGGGCTCGGCTTTGGCATGAAATGGATGATGGGCTGGATGAACGACACGCTACGTTATTTCGAGCGCGAGCCGATCAACCGGAAGTATCACCAGAACGAACTGACTTTCAGCACGATCTACGGCTTCTCGGAGAACTATGTCCTGCCGCTGTCGCATGATGAAGTCGTGTATGGCAAGCACTCGCTGGTTACGCAAAATGCCCGGCGACGAATGGCAGCAGTTTGCTAACCTGCGGCTGCTGTACACCTACATGTTCACGCACTTCGGCACCAAACTGCTGTTTATGGGCGGCGAGTTCGGCCAAACGTCGGAATGGAATTTCCAACAGAGCCTCGACTGGCACCTGCTCGACTTTGCGCCCCACCAAGGCATGGCCGAGTGCGTAAAAGCCCTGAACCAGCTCTACCGCACCGAGCCCGCCCTGTACGAGCGTAGCTTCAGCCCCGACGGCTTCCAGTGGATCGATACCACCGACCATCAAAACAGCGTGGTGACGTTCCTGCGCCGGGGCGAAAAGCCGGAAGAAACGCTGATCATCGCGCTGAACATGACGCCGGTTCCCCGCCCAGACTACCGGATTGGCGTACCGTCGGAGGGCTACTACGGCGAAATCTTCAACTCCGATAAGGCTACTTTCTACGGGAGTGGGCTGCTCAACGCCGCCCCTATTCAAACGGACGAAACGCCCATGCACGGACAGCCTCAATCAATGCCCGTTACGTTGCCCCCCCTCGCCGGGGTAGTGCTGAAATGGATTGAGTAGGCACTAATCTAATCATGTATTGCCCTGTGGCGACTGGAAACCAGTCGCCACATTTTTTGCATAGCTAACGGGTATTGGTCTTTCCGATGCGATTTTGTAACCAGAAGAATCACCTTCTCCAGGGGAATACACGATCAACCTTCCCGATAAACTCTCATATTTATTATAGTGCATCATATAATTCTGTTAATGTTTCGAACATTGCTGAAGGCGGGCATTTTGGCATAAATGCTCATTTGAAAAACTAATGTCTGGGTAGGTACTTAACTGTCATGGTAATACGGTAGCCCCGCTTCTCAGTACTGGACATAGGATTAGAGAATAGCAAAAGCGAGGGCTAATGCCGTGCTTT
This sequence comes from uncultured Cytophagales bacterium, assembly GCA_963750355.1. Classification (GTDB taxonomy): domain Bacteria; phylum Bacteroidota; class Bacteroidia; order Cytophagales; family Spirosomataceae; genus Fibrella. Next base: position 135,747 of record CAVVQL010000003.1, read on the forward strand.
GTAACGTGACTCACATTGCCCGACTTCGCGCCTCGCTCTTGGACAAAACTAAGGAATACGCCCTTACCTTGTCCCCCGCCTTACTGAATAATTTAGTCTTACTGGGCTGTCTCATCCTAGTTAAAGAGACTGTCAACCTAAACAAGTTGAAAAACCATGTGGCCGTTCTCTTGGAGCAGAAGACCGTCCAAACCGATTCGCATTATCGGCGGCTCACTCGCTTCTTTCACCATCCTATTGCTAAACGAAAGCTCTGGAAATGGCTGGTCAGTTGGCTGATCGATTACGTCAGCCATTGGGATGGCCGGGCATTAAGCTGCTATCTGACACTCGACGGTACTTCGTGGCAGTTTGGGAAAACGCACATTCATTTGTTAGTACTGAGCCTGGTTTACCGGGGCGTGAGCTTGCCCTTGTACTGGGTCAATTTGGCTAAAAAAGGGCACTCCTCTCAGCGCGAGCGCATTCGACTGATTCAGCAGGCTAACAAGCTGTATCCGCTCAAGGGCATGTGTATCCTGGCCGACCGGGAATATGTGGGCAAAGACTGGTTTAAGTTTCTCACAGACAATGAGATATACTTCATTATTCGGCTCACCAAACAGGACTACAAGCACGAGATCAGTAAGGGACGTCGCCGTTACAGTAGCCTACTGAAGTCAGCTATGAATAAGCATTTGTGTGGGCAGTGGTTTGACTTAGAGCAACAGCGGTATCAGTTTGTAGCCCTGCATCATGACGATGAGACCAACACCGCCGATCCCCTGGTGTTGTTGATTAGCAACACCACTTGGAGCCATCGGCAGATCGCCGACCGGTATCGGATTCGCTGGTATACCGAGTGTTTGTTCAAGCACCTCAAGTCAAATGGGTTTGATTTGGAGGAGTTGGGGCTGACCTCACTGCCTAAGATTCGGCTGATGGTTGCCCTAGTGGTAGTGGTGTATGTGATCTGTGTGGGGGAAGGGTTTCGGCAGTTTGATCGTATCCGAGCCAAGTATAAGTATGACCCCGAAAAAGAGTTCAAGGCACGGGAGTCCGTGTTTCGTCGGGGCTACAGTGTGGTAGCTGGTGAATTAAGCAGCGTTGTACAATTCGCAGATTGGCTGTTGACGCGGTTAGGCCGCCCATTAAAGATACCAAAACGAATCATTTGGTTCACTCACAAGATGAATGTCCAGTACTGAGGCCCCGCTTTTGACAATACCTGATTATCGGCTCGTGATACTGTTCTTCCACATTGCTGAAGTTTCATTTTCGCAATTCGTTTATTTTCTTTTCCATTCCTATCTCGTCAATATATTTCCAAAAAGTCCAACCGTTTTCTGAAACATTTTCTGGAGCACCATTATCAATTTTTACAGCTTGTGCTGCTGCACTTGGACTGTCATAAAGTTTGCCTTTATAAAATATTTTTGTTGTTGATGGATTAAAGGTTGCAGTCGCAGTCTTACTTTTATAAGAGCAAAAAACCTCAATATTTGCTGTCTCTTCAAATTTTGTTTCTTCGTAAAATTCTTCTTTTATTTCTTCTTTTGGATCGATGACATGATTTTTTATAAGTTCAAAAATTGAATTAGCTCGAAGTTCTAAAAAGAAATTAAATTCCTTATCATATTCACCATTGAGAAGTTCTTTGGTTATTAAATGATTTTCCAATGACTTTTCTATTTCGGGATTTACTAATTTAATTTCCGCTAAATACGCTGAGGGGGTTTGATCACTAATTTTTATATTTTGAATTTTTGGCACTAAAGTCCTATTAGCAACACAATCAATTAAATCTTTCTCTGATTCACTCAATAATGCTTTTTGTAAATAATTTTTAGGGAAAATATGATGGTCTTCCAATGTCGAGTTAAGAGAAAGTTTTGCATCATTGTTCCAGTTTAACAATCCGCTTTTTTCAAAATTTATCAAATTGAGAATACCTTTATAAACTGCATTAGCTTTCTTGTCAAACGAATAAATATCCTCAATAAATAAAATTTGAATTTTTGATAATTTGTTAAAGAAACTTGCTGAGTTAATTTTTTTTCCTCTTGCAATTTGAATTAGAACATTTGAATCTTCTATAATTCTTTCGTTGGAAGAACCTGAATAGCGTAATGAAAAAATAGAACTCCAATACCAGTATTTAATGAATTTCTTTTGCTGTGGATTCATTTGATGGAAGTCGCCACCAATTTCCTTTAGAAAATTCATCAATGGAATTACCATATTCTCATATGGCATCCAGTCTTGTGAAATGATGAAGTTATTTTGGAAAAGGTAGTCAAGAGTTACTTTATACCATTTGCATAATTTGTCCCACCACTCTTTGAAATCGTCTGCGTTTAATGAAGCAAGAATATAATTTCTGTTTATTTCTTTAGGAGAACTTTTGATGTAAGCGATTGAGCGAACTATAATTTCAGGAATTAAATTATAGTTTGAATTTTGTTGTTCAAAGTGCTTTATTTTTTCTTTTAAGTTGAAATTTCCTGTGTATAATTTAGCAGCTAAAATATCAATGAAGTTAAGTTGAACACCTCTTGTATTACTTCTTTCAAAAAACACTACAAATTTTTCAAGATTCATATCAAGCAAATAGAATGAAAGAAGTTTTTCTGATTTGAAAAGATCAGCAATTTTCTTGCGAAGGTTTCTAAATTTCTTAAACTCTGGCTTTATATCAAAACCTGCTTCACCAAAAGAGGTTTTATAATAAGATGTCTTAAAGAAAAATTTCTCTTTTATTTCGTCTTCATCATAATCATGTAGTTCTATATCCCAAACATCGGATAATTTTATCGAAAGTCTTTCAGTATCTTGTTCGCCTGAGATTTCTTCGAGAAGATCTTCAAGTTTTGCATTTTCAAAAGAAGTGTTTTGTACTTCATATTCATTTTTTGCAATGAACCAAACTTCATCGGTTCCTTTCAATGCCCTATAAAGTGATGTGGTTCTTTGTTGCCCGTCAAGAACAAGTCTAAAATTACCCCCGATTTTATTAATATCTTCTATTTCTTTTTTAGTGATTGTTTTAACCTCAAGTGCTGGTCGCTTTTTCCCCTTTGTTATTTTCTTTCGGTTGTCTATCTCCCTAATAGCAATATCAAAAGACGGGATGCCGTAGATTATTGCACCAATAAAAATATCCTTAACTAATGAGTCAAACAAGTCATAGGTTTTCGATATTTCCCAAACAAAGTCACGTTGAAACTCAGGAAGAAAAATTTTCTTATCATCAATGTCAAGAATAAGCTGTTTAAGTGATTGTGTTTGTTCCATGTTTTATTATTTACTGTCAGTTTATTATGAATTGTTAAAAGTTATATTGTCGTCGATAGCATGACCGATAATGCCTAAATAGACGAACCTTTGTGTCTCTGAGCAACTTAATAACTGTTTTTACAAAGTCCAAATTTATATTGATATCAATGGTCAACTAATTGATAATCAAATATATAACTTTCATTAGCCTAACTAGTAATGCAAAATGCGAAGTTCGTATTTTGCATTACTAGTTAGGTAACAAGCTATAAACGGTTCAGTAGCTTATCTGTTTTTGATACCTCTTTGGCTTACATCGGTATAGCATATTGTAGTCTTATGTTAGCCCCAAACAACTCAACCGAACAGGTACCCTTTCTATGCGATCACTGTTTATAGGCCGATGAACGTTCCGGCGTGGGCATCGTTACTTCTTAAACGCACAACCCCACCCAATGGCTACTACTTTCCTGACCGCCGAATGGCGCAACTTGATCTTTGCCAACTACGCCATCGACCGCCGGGTGCTGGAGCCGCTGGTACCGTACGGCACCGAACTCGACGAGTTTGAGGGGGTTTGCTACGGGAGTCTGGTTGGTTTTTATTTTCAGAAAGTCAGGCTGTTTGGCCAGCTATCCGTGCCGTTTCATCGCGAATTTGAGGAGTTCAACCTGCGGTTTTACGTCCAGCGCAAGACCGAAACCGGCTGGAAACGGGGCGTGGTGTTCGTCAAGGAGATAGTGCCGAAACTGGCCATTACGCTGGTGGCCAGAACCCTTTATGGCGAGCCCTATGCCACCCATCCCATGCGCCACAGTTGGCAAACCAACGGCGACACGCAACAGATCAGCTACGAATGGAAAGTCGGTTCAGACTGGAATCACATCCGTGTTAGTGCCGACCGCGTAGGGCAGGCTTGATACCCAACAGCGAAGAGGCCTTCATCACCGAACATTACTGGGGCTACACGGGCCGGGGCGCTGTCCGAACGTCGGAATACGAAGTGGTTCACCCCAAGTGGAACATCCATCCGGTTACCGATTATCAATGTAAACTGCGACGTACCTACCCTATACGGGGCGGCCTTTACGCCGTTTTTCGAACAACCGCCCCATTCGGTGTTTCTGGCCGATGGCTCAGCCGTGGCGATCAAATCAGGCGCGGTGGTTCGGTAAGTACCATACCAGCATAGCGGGTGTTATTCGCCCGCCGGGCGTTTGATGTACTCTGTGATGGGAAGCGGCGAGCCGAAATCGGGGGTGCCGTCGGCGCGGAACGTAAACGGCTGCATGCGAATCGAGCGGAAATCAGCGCAACCCTGTCCGGGGGCGGCGTTGGCATGGTAGATGATCCAGTTCTCGTTGCCATCGGCCGATTTAAAAAAGCCGTTGTGCCCAACGCCATACGTGCCGCTGCTCGCGTAAGGACCAAATACCGGCGTGGCCGACTTGGTCCAGACCGTCGCATCGAGCAGATTGGCCGTGGCGGTAGCCGTTAGTTGCCCAAGCGTATACAGATCGGTGCCGCAGAAACTGGCTGAATAAACCAGGAAAACTTTACCCCCGTTGACCAGAAATTCCGGCCCTTCGTTCACGCCGAATCCCTGCTTTTCCCAGGCGTAGTCAGGCGCCGAAAGTCGCACGCGCGGACCCGCCGCAACGGTGTACGGATTGGTCAGTTTTGTGATGTAGATGTACTGCGCCCCCCCCAGGTCCGTATCCCAGCCCGACCAGGCAAAATAAAGCTGGCTGTTCAGGTTCAGCAACGTGCCATCGATCGCCCATTTGTTGTCGGGCAGGGCCAGTTGCCCCCGGTCTACCCAGGTGCCGGTGGTGGGGTCGGCGGCTTCATTTTCCAGCACAAACATGCGGTGGTTCCGGTCCACGCCATCATCGGCGGCGTAGTAGATGTACCACTTGCCGTTGACGCTATGGAGTTCGGGGGCCCAGATATTCCGCGAATTGGGGCCGGTGGCCGGGGGTGTCCAGACCGTGACGGGCCGGGCGGCACCGAGTCGGCTCATCGTCCTGGTTTTGTAGATCCGCAGGTTGTTGCCGGTGGTGTGCATGACGTAGTAAAACCCGTCGCGCTGCGCCACCCACGGATCGGGCCCAACGCCCAGAACCGGGTTTTTGAACTTCCCAACGGTATCGACCGTAGTAACGGGCGGTGTGGGCGTTACCGGGCCGTTATTGGTTGTCTTGCAGCTGTAACCGCCAACCAGAGCAAGCAGGACCAGCGTTGAAAAGAGCGCGTTTTTCATATCGTGAGTAAAAAGCCCCCCGCCGAGATGTCGGACCACCTAAAGGGAGCCTGCTGGCGCAAAAATACGCCTACGGCGGAGCTACTCATGCGCCAGTAGGCTCCCTTTAGGTGGTCCGACATCTCGGCGGGGGGCTATTCAGCAATTTAGTAATTCGGGTTTTGCGCCAGGTTCGGGTTCAGGTCCCGGTCGATCTGCGGAATGGGCAGCAGCTCGTGTTTACCCTTCACAAAATTACGGAAACCCGGATCACGCACCGCCAGGGCCGGACCCAGATCACCCCAGCGCGCCAGGTCATTCCAGCGGTGCCCTTCGCCCGACAGTTCGGTGACCCGTTCATGCTTAAGCTGCTCCAGGAACTGCTGCTGCGATAAGCCCGGCTTAACAGCCGTCAGGGTGGGTAGCCCCGCCCGCCGACGTACCTGATCGACGTAGGTATAGGCCTGGGTGGTCTTGCCGGTCGCGTTCAGCGCCTCAGCGTACATCAGCAGCACATCGGCATACCGGATGTACCGCCAGTTGTTGGGCGACCGATAGCCTTCTTCATTCTTCCAGTGATCGTTCTGAAACTTCCGGAACCACACCCGCTTGCTGTCAGGCCCGGTGCCGTACCGCTGGGTGAAGGTACGCCCGTAGATCTGGGTAAAGTTGGGTCCGCGTACGTCGGTTGAGTCGAAGAGGAACGATGCTTCGAGGCGAGGATCGCGGGCACCCGTCGTGGTTTTCTCGTAGAACTCGTAGATAGGCCAGCGGTTGGCTTCACCATCTGACCAGCCAATACCAGATGGGCCAAAAAACTGCGCCAGCGACGTACCATAATTCTGGTTGGGCGTCTCGGTGTCGTCATCGGTGAACTCGGCCGGATTCAGCGCAAACTGAACCTCAAAGACTGATTCCTTATTGTTCTCCGTCGTGATCAGGAAGTTATCGCGGTAGTTGGGCATGAGTGCGTATACGGTCTTGCCTTCCCCTTCGGCCAGCCATTGCAGCGGCGTGAGGGCTTCAGTGTACTTGCGCTGCTGCATCTGTGCTTTCGCCAGCAGGGCATACGCGGCTCCTTTGGTGGCACGCCCCAGATCGGCCGACCCGTAGGTCGTGGGCAGCACCGCCGCCGCTTCGGTCAGGTCTTTTTCTACCTGCGCCCAGATGGCCGTCTGCGGAGAGGTGGTTGGTTTGTCACCTACCACCGACACTTTTGTGATCAGCGGCACATTCCCGTACAGCGTGACCAACTGGTAATAAAACAGACCACGCATAAACTTAGCCTCGCCAATGTAGCGGTTCCTCAGCGTGGCGTCCATGTTGATGTTCGGCACGTTTTCGATCACCTGATTGGCCCGGTTTACGCCAATGTAGTTGTCGCGCCAGACGGTGTAGCCAAAATCCAGGTTGGTATCGGTGATCTGAAACTGGTCGGCATTGTTCGGAATGGGCGCATACGGGCTCTGGCTCCGCCCTTCGTCTGACCGGATGATGTAAAAGAACGGCAGCCAGCGCGAGGTACCTTCCCGGTGCAGTGTACTGTAAATCGCGTTGACCCCGGCCAGCGCATCGTCCCCCGATTTCCAGAACGACTGCGTCGTTACCTGGTTGGGGTTTACTATATCTAAATTTTGTTGGCAGCCTACCAACAGCGTTGTCGCTGCTAAACTCAGGCCGATGACGATTTTTTTCATGGTTGTTGGTTTACCTCACCCCCAGCCCCTCTCCTTCACAAGGAGAGGGGGGCAATGCTCCTCCGCTGAGCAGCAGAGCTACTGTAGAGCAACTCCCCTCTCCTTGTGAAGGAGAGGGGCTGGGGGTGAGGTCGTTTAGACGTTAAAAATCACCGGTGATACCTACTGAAATAACCCGTGGTGAGGGATAATGTCCATTATCGACACCCCGCTCCTGAATGTTGGCACCCGTTACATCGGGGTCGAGGCCCGAGTAGTTGGTGATGGTAAACAGGTTCTGACCACTCACGAACACGCGGGCACTGCGTACCTTGGCCCGGCTGAGCAGGGTGGCAGGCAGGGTATAGCCCAGCTCGATATTCCGCAGCCGCACGTATGAGGCGTTCTCCAGCCAGCGGTCGGAATACGACAGGTTATTGCTCTGAATCCCCGGATCATTGGTTTGCAGGCCAATTCGGGGGTCAGTTGTTCCGGTGTTGGCCGTTGTCCAGGGGCTCACATCCTTACGGAAGTTCGTGTTCTGATAGCCGTCCAGGATCGTGCGGATGCTGTTATACACCGTATAGCCAAACACGCCCACCAGTTGCACGTTCAGGCTGAAGCCCATGTAGCTCGCGTTGGCCTGCGCCCCCGCCTGCAAGGTTGGCCAGGGCGACGAAACGAACTGCCGGTCCTGCGTATTGATGGTCCCATTCCCGTCGGTATCCACGTACCGGATATCGCCCGGTTTGGCATTGGGCTGAACTTTAACCCCATCCTTGTTCACATACGCGTCAATTTCGCCTTGGTTCTGGAACAGGCCATTGGTCTTCAACACATACCACTGACCAACCGACTGACCAACCTGCGAGCGGGTGTTACCGCTCTGGATATAATCGATGTTCAGGCCCTGATTGCCTACGTTCTCGACCCGGTTTTTAATGGTGGTGAAGTTACCCGACACATCCCATTTTACCGCTTTGCTGTTGTCGCGGTAGGTGACCGACACCTCCACGCCCCGGTTGCGGATGGAGGCCGTATTCACAAACGGATCGCCCCGCAGGTTGCCCAGGTAACCCGGCACGCGCAGGTTCAGAATCGCATCCGACGAGAGCGAGTTGTACACGTTGATCTCGGTCGAAATGCGGTTGTTGAGGAAGCTGGCGGTTAACCCAATATTCTGCTGGGTACGTTCTTCCCACCGCAGATCGGGGTTCGCCAGCTGCGCCTGATACCCGCCCACATTGGCCGTTTGATCGACCCCAAAAATGGCGCGGGGATTGTTGTTGATAAACGCCGTGTAGGGGAATGAGCCCAGGTTGGGTACCACGATGCCAAGCTTTCCGTAGGAGGCACTCAGTTTCAGATCCGAAATCCAGCCAACCTTAAAAAAATCTTCCTGACTGATGCGCCAGGCCGCCGCTACCGACGGGAAGAAACCCACCCGGTAGTTGGCCCCGAACCGCGAATCCTGGTCGATACGCCCCGTCAGCGTTAAAAGATACCGATCGTTGTAGGCGTAGTTGACCCGGCCAATATAGCCCAGAATAGCGTATTTATCGGGCGTGAAACCCGCCGAGTTAGACACCCCCGTGGCGGCGTTGATGGTGGTAAAATACTGCCCACCCGCAAAGCCAAGCCCTGTGCGTGAACCCGACGTAACGTCGCGCTGCGTATTCTGCTGGCTGATACCCAATACCCCATTGATGCTGTGCGCACCAAACGCCCGGTTGAAGTTCAAGGTGTGCTCGAACAGCGTACTGGTAAAGCGCGACCGGTCTTCGCTCACTGAGCTGGGCACCGGGGCGGCACTGTACTGATACACCCCAGTTTGCGCAGGTTCTGGGTGTAGTCGAAACTAGCCTCCAGACCGGCATTGAAGCGGTAGGTCAGGCCTTCCAGAATCTTGACGTCCACATAAGCGTTGCCTACTATCTTGGCAAAGTTGCTGTTGTTTGTCACCAGGTTGCGGGCGGCCACCGGGTTATAGGCGTACGAAACGGCATCGGGAATGGTACCGATTCCGTATCCTTCCGGGTTGGTGGCGCTGATGTAGCGGGGGTCCTGCACCGGAATGACCGGCAGCATATAGGCCATGTCGTAGATCGGGTTGATAAAGGGCGGCGGGTTCTGCAGGTTCGAGTTGGTCAGCACCATGTTTTCGCCCACCGTAACCCGGCCAATCTGGCTGCGGGTGTTCACCCGCGCACTAACCCGGTCGAAACCCGTGCCCTGCACGTAGCCCCTGTTGTTGAAATAACTACCCGATACCAGGTACGAGCTGGTCGATGTGCCACCCGACAACGTCAGGTTATAGTCCTGTAAACTGCCGGTTTGTAACACCTGATCCTGCCAGTTGGTATTCACTGAAGGCGTACCGGCCACGCTGGCGGGTACGGGCTGGCCCGAATTCTGGTATTGCTGGCGTTGCAGGGCCGCAAATTCCGGCGCTTCCATCACATTCCACCGACGGTAGAGGCTCTGAGCCCCGTATTTAGCCGAGAACGACACTTTCACCGGTCCTTCTTTACCCTGCTTGGTCGTGATGATGATTACCCCGTTGGCCGCCCGTGAGCCGTAGATCGCCGCTGCCGACGCATCTTTCAGCACCTGAATCGACTCGATATCGTTGGTATTGATGGTCGGGTTAGCATCCGCAATCATGCCGTCGATGATGTAGAGCGGGTCGGTATTCAGGAAGCTGGCCACCCCCCGAATCTGAATCGACGACGCCTGGCCGGGCAAGCCCGTGTTACGAACCGTCACCCCCGGCGACAGGCCCTGAATCGACTCGGCCAGTGAATTGGCCGTTACCCGGTTCGACTGGGTTGGGCTGATCACGTCGGTAGCACCGGTCAGATCTTTTTTGCGAACGGTCTGGTAACCAATCACCACCACTTCGTTTAGCGTGCGGTCATCGGGCACCAGCTTCACGTTGATCACCGTCTGGCCACCAATCGTGATGTCCTGCGTGGTATAGCCAACGCTGCTGATGGTCAGCGTGGTGGCGTTATCGCTGGCGTTAAGCACGAAATTACCGTCGGCATCGGTCGTAGCCCCGTTGGTGGTGCCTTTTTCAATGACGTTGGCCCCCGGAAGTCCCTGGTTATTCTCATCGGTTACCCGTCCCGAAATTCGTTTAACAACAGCCTCAGTGGTCTGTGCCGCCACCACGTCGGCGGTTCCGCCGCTCCGGCGTACCGGTCCGGAACGGTCCGTGGCTGGGCCGGCTAAAGGGGTCGCTGAGGCGGGTTTTTCGGCCGGAGCCGCCTGAATAACAAAGAGGTTGTCTTTTATTTTTCGGAACCGAAGCCCCTGCCCCGTCAGCAGTTTGGTCAGCGTTTGCTCCAGGGTAGTGCCCGTCAGTTCCGCGTCGGCCAGGTGGCCGTCGACCAATTGATCGTCATACGCAAAGTTGACGCGGTATTTCCGTTCTACCTCCGACAGCGCCTTTTTCAGGGAGCGTGTCCGGTTCGAGCGGCTGTCATCGTTCTGTGCCTCAGGGTGTATTGCTGTTGCCCTGCTGGTTGTGTTGGCCCTGGTCATAAGCTGTGCAGCGGCCAGTTGGGGCAGGCTATACAGACTCAGACCGACCAACACCGATAAGGTAACGTACCTGTTCTTCATGGTTTTGGATGATTAAAAAAAACGTTGATCAGTTAAATTGACTAAACTGATCGAACAACTAGATAGGAGGAATCGATGTACTTCATTCGGCAACGGCTGTTAGTTCATTCATCTACTTCGTTTTCCGGAGATAGACCGTGCTGCTATCGCGCTCTACGGTGAGGTCGAACGTGGCAGCCAGGGTGGTCAGCAGCGTTTCAACATCCTGACTCGACAGGTTACCCGTAAACTGCCGGTCGGCCAGGGCTTCATTGTCGAAGATCAGCGTCAGTCCGTGGGAGTCGCTCAGTTGCTGCCCTACTTCACGCAACGGTGTCTTGTCGAAAATGAATTGCTTCTGCGTCCAGGCGGTCTGCACTTCAGGGGCGGTTTCCTGCAAAGCGACCTGCTCAATACCCGGCCGGGCGGTGGCTACCTGCCCCGGCTTCAACTCCAGTATCCGGGCTTTTCTGTCGCCGGGCCGTATTAGCTGCACCTTTCCTTCCACCAGCGTCACGTCGGTCTGTCCCCGGCGTGAGTGTACATTGAACTGGGTGCCCAGCACCTGCACGTCCAGGCCCGGCGTATGGGTAACGAACTTCACCCGCTGCCCGGCCAGCGTCTTTTTTGTCACAACGAAAAAGCCTTCCCCTTCCAGCCACACTTCACGCGGCTGGTCGGCGGGCCACTCATCGCGGTATGTCAGCGTCGAGTTTCCATTCAGTTGCACCGTCGAACTGTCGGGGAGGGTGATGGTGCGGGTTTCGCCGAAAGCGGTCTTCTCCTTATGCTGGTGCTGATTTTCGCTCAGGTACCAGCCCGCTGCCAACGTACCCAGCAACCCGACTACGGCGGCCGCTATTTTCCAACCGCCAAACCGTTGCCAGCGCGACGGGTAGCTATCGAGGGCAACCACGGGCCTGAACGTCTCAGCATGGGCCTCCTCCAGCAGCGTCCAGATTCGTTCGTAGCTGGCGTTGGTGAGATCGTCGTGGTTGACCCGCAGGTGCAACAGCAGCGACGCCGCATCGTCGATCACAGCCTGCTGAACGGGATACCGCAGCATGAACGTATGCCAGAACGACATGGTGGCCTCGTCGGGCTGCAGCACCCACCGCCGAAACGACTCGTCGAGAACAAAGTCGCGGACGGTAAACTGCGAATAGTCGGGAAGTAGATCGTGCGGCATTGAGTGGTTTGGCATTCCGATGGTCCGGCATTCCGGTGGTCCGGCATTCCGGTGGTCCGGCATTCCGGTGGTCCGGCATTCCGGTGGTCCGGCATCCCGGTGATTTCCTACAGAAGAAATCGCTTCGCCTTTTTATCCCTTGTCAATCCAAAAATTTCTCTCTTTTGTCATTCTATTCCCTTTTCTCCTTCTGGCGCAGCCCAATGACAACAAATCCCTTTACCGCCTCGACCCCCGGACGAATCTGCCTCTTTGGTGAACATCAGGACTATTTGGGCCTGCCGGTCATTGCAGCGGCTATTTCCCGGCGCATCAACGTAACCGCCCACCGAGCCGGACCGCCCCAGGTAACCTTACACCTGCCCGACCTGCGGCAGCAGGTAACCTTCAGCATCGGGCAGTTTCCCCTCACCTACCAGCACGACCGCGATTATTTCAGCAGTGCGCTGAATGTATTGCATCGCGAAGGGCTGCGCTTTTCGGAAGGCATTCGGGGGGAAATCTCCGGCAACATACCCATCAATGCCGGCACGTCGAGTTCATCGGCGCTGCTGATCAGTTGGCTCAACGTGCTGAGCCAACTGGCCGACGAGCCACGCACTTTTTCGCCATCGCAACTGGCCGAACTGGCCTACGTAGCCGAGGTGCTCGAATTTAGCGATCCGGGCGGGCGAATGGACCACTACGCCACGGCCCTCGGCGGCGTGATCTACCTGGAATCGTTGCCTGCCATTCAGGTCGAGCCATTTCAGCCAAGCCTGGGTACGTTTGTGCTGGGCGATTCGGGCGAGCCGAAAGATACCATCGGCCTGCTGAAGCATGTGAAGTACGGGATGCTGGCGGCGATGGAGAAGATAAAGGCGTATGACCCTTCTTTTTCGCTCGAAACCCTACCCATCCACGAAGTAGACCGGTACGTTCATCTGCTTACCCCCGACGAGCATACGCTGGTTCGGGGTAATCTCTCTGACCGGGACGTGCTTCGGCAGGCGCTGGCGCTGCTTCGGCAACCGGCCGTCGACCACCGCCAGTTTGGCCATCTGCTGACGGTTCACCAAACGAACTTGCGCGACGCCAAACGCATCTCAACGCCGAAGATCGACCGGATGATCGAGGCTGCGTTGCGGGCAGGAGCCTACGGGGCCAAGATCAACGGGTCGGGCGGGGGTGGCTGCATGTTCGCGTATGCGCCCGGCGTGGATGCGCCCGATAACGCCGAACAGGTTGCCGACGCCATTGAACAGCGCCGGCGGCAGGGCCTATCTGATCGACGTGGATCGGGGGAACGTGGGAAAGGTGAGTAGGGGGTGGTTTAAGTAGGGGCGTAGCCCCGCTTCGGCGTAGCCCCCCGCCGGAATGCCGGACCACCTAAAGGGAGCCCGCTGGCGCACTTGTAGCTTCGCGTAAGCAATGTCCGTGCGCCAGCGGGCTCCCTTTAGGTGGTCCGGCATTCCGGCGGGGGGCTATGCCTCTACTTAAAATAGCTCGGCGACTGAATGAGCACCCCATCTTTTTCGGCGTTGGAGAGCGTGTAACTGAACCCCGGCTGAACCGCGTAGGCCCCCACTTCCCCGGTTCGGCTCAGGGCAATAAAGCCTACCTGAAATGTTTTGGCTCGTTCAGCATCGCGCTTGATGATGCGCTCGACCGCCCGTTTGCAAGCCTCAGCGGGGGGAAGCCCCTGGCGCATTAACTCGATGACCGTATGGGAACCCGCCATCCGGATCACCTCTTCGCCCTGGCCCGAACAGGTGACCGCGCCAATCTCATTATCGACAAACAAACCGGCACCGATCAGGGGTGAATCGCCCAGGCGACCGCGCAGTTTAAAGGCCATGCCGCTGGTGGTACACATACCCGACAGGTTGCCCGCCGCGTCCAGCGCCACCGTACCCATGGTGTCGTGATTGGGCGTGCCATCGTCGAAAAAGGAGGGCGCAAACGGGCCGTGCCCTTTAGGCGGACGCACCTGTTTCTGATTCTCGACGTTGATAATGGGGCTGGTATTCCGACTTCTTCAGCCATTGGCGATACGTCTTTTCGGCCGATGCCGACAGCGTACCCGATTCCAGCGTAAACCCATTGGCCAGGGCAAATTGCTGCGCCCCTACGCCCACCAGCATCACGTGCGGCGAGTTTTCCATCACTTTGCGGGCCACCGACACCGGGTGCTTGATCCGTTCCAGAAATGCCACCGAGCCGCAGTTGGCCTTTTCATCCATGATGCAGGCATCGAGCGTCACAAAACCGTCACGGTCGGGATTACCGCCCAGTCCAACGCAGCAGTTCACGTCGTTTTCAATGGCAATGCCCGCCGCTTCAACCGCATCGAGGGCCCGGCCACCCCGCTGAAGTACCGGCCAGGCAGCCCCGTTGGCAATCGCTCCACTATCCCAGGTAGATACAACAACTGGCTTTGGCGCGAGTGCGGGGGTAGGGCCAGCAAGCGTTTTTCGGGCCAGTAAAGGAGGCAGGAGCAGGGCGCCTGCCCGCAAAAAAGTGCGTCTTGATGTCATGGGCTGAAAGATAGCAGTTTATTCAGTTTTCCCAATGGGTACCTAAGGCTACCCTACGAAGCCCGCACCGGGGAGGACCTAACCTTTAGGGGCCATACGAAGTTATTAGGCTGGTACTCTATACCAGTTACTTAAACGATTATGATAATTTCTCCAAATGCGCCCTCGGTAACAATTCCCTCCCGGCCGGGTCAGCCCTATCCATTGGGAGCCACCGTTGACGAGCAGGGCGTTAACTTTTCCATTTACAGCGAAAACGCTACCGGCATATCGCTTTGCCTGTTCTCATCGAAACGCGGCGAAAAAGAAACCCACCGGATTGAGCTGACAGAAAAGACAGAAAACGTCTGGCATATTTACCTGGAAGGAATTAAACCCGGCCAGCTGTATGGCTACCGGGTCGATGGGCCCTTTGCCCCCAAAGAAGGCCACTACTTTAACCCCAACAAACTCCTGCTCGACCCCTACGCCCGCGAAGTGCATGGCACCGTTGGCGGCAGCACCGAGATACTGGGCTACGACTGGGAACGTAAAGCCCATGACCGGTACCTGCACATGAGCGACGTAGACAGTGGCAAAGTGGCCCCCAAGAGCGTGGTCATCGACTCAACCGTGTTCGACTGGGGCGACGACAAGGCCCCCCAGACACCGATGCATAAATCGGTGATCTACGAAATGCACGTCAAGGGGTTCACCAACCAGCACCCGACCATCCACAAATCGATTCGTGGTACGTATGCCGGGCTGGGCACCCCCGAAGCCATCGATTACCTCAGGAAACTGGGCATTACGGCGGTCGAGTTAATGCCGGTTCACCAGTTTTCGAACGAAAGCTACTGGGGCTACAACACCATCGGTTTTTTTGCCCCCCACAACGGCTACGCGGCTTCCGACGATGTGGTGGCGGAGTTTAAGCAGATGGTGAAAAACCTGCACGCGGCAGGGATCGAGGTTATTCTCGACGTAGTGTACAACCATACCGCCGAGGGCAACGAGCTGGGGCCAACCCTTTCGTTTAAAGGCATCGACAACCGGGTGTATTACCACACGGCCCCCGAACAGCCCCAGTTCTACATGAACCATACGGGCACGGGCAACACCTTCAACCTCACCCATTCGCAGCCCCTGCGGGTGGTGATGGATAGCCTACGCTACTGGGTACATGAAATGCACGTCGATGGCTTCCGCTTCGATCTGGCGTCGGCGCTGCTCCGCGAACTGGGCGACAATGTTTCGTCGTTTCTCGACACCGTTAACCAGGACCCAACGCTGAGCCGGGTGAAACTGATTGCCGAACCCTGGGATATCGGTTCGTACCATGTTGGGCAGTTTCCGGTGCGCTGGTCGGAATGGAACGGCAAGTACCGCGACTGCGTGCGGAAGTTCTGGAAGGGCGATATGAACCAGGCCCACGAAATGGCGTTGCGCGTGTTGGGAAGCCCCGATCTGTACGCCGACGGCCGTGGCCCCGGCCACAGCGTCAACTTCGTGGTGGCCCATGACGGCTTTACGCTCAATGACATAGTAAGCTACAACGAGAAGCATAACGAGGCCAACGGGGAAAACAACAACGATGGCGAGAGCAACAACGAAAGCTGGAACATGGGGGCAGAAGGCCCCACCGACGACCCGGCAATTAACCAGGCCCGCGAGCAGCAAAAGCGCAATTTCCTGACGACCCTCTTACTCAGCCAGGGTGCGCCGATGTTTCTGATGGGCGACGAATATGGCCGTACCAAGCATGGCAATAACAATGTCTACAATCAGGATAATGAAATCAGCTGGTTTAACTGGGAATGGGACGAGCAGCAGCAGGCGCTCTTCGACTTCACCTCCCAGCTGATTGCTCTGCGCCAGAAAAATCCGCTGCTGAACCGGCGCAAATTTTACGAGACCGATCAGATCGACTGGCTGCACCCCGACGGGCGTGTGTTTGAGCCCGCCGATTTCGCCGATCCCGGCATGCACTGTCTGGCCCTCTGGATCGACGGGGAACGGGTTGATGAGCAGGACGAAACCGGTCAGTATAGCAACGAAACCGAAGAAGGTGCCAGCAAACTGCTATGGATATTGAACAGCTACTGGGAAGACATTCCGTTCCACCTGCCCGCCCCCCACAAATCGCGGACGCACTACGAAGTAATCGTCGACACCACCAGTGAGCAGGTAGAAACAGACCGCCGGATCGACGTAAAGCGGCCATTCAACGTACCTGCGCGTTCGTCGGTGTTGCTCCGAATGATATAAAAGTAACCGTATAAGTAGCAGACGGGTTAGCCTGGGTACGTACCTAGGCTAACCCGTTTTTTTTGTAGCTTGGCCACACATGACCTGCTTACGAATGTAGGCCACCGGGCATGCTGACCGTCACATACATACGTACTATTGCCTAACCCTGACAGGTGGCAGGCAATAGTGGCAGACTTCGACCCCTTGCCAATCTAACTATTTCGTCGCCCTCTATAAATCAGGCTAATCGCCACGCTGTATACCGGGAATTTAGCACCGCCGGAGCCGTCACGTATACATCGGCGAGTAAAAGCACATACACCTACGAGGGTTGCCAGTAATCATTCGTTCAGCAGTTGAGTTAGTAGCCACACATTCATACCAGTTACGAACACCCGACAGGCCATATCGATTCGTGCTGATGGCCTGCAAGGATCGTGGTAATACGCCCTACCTTTGCGCTGTCGAACACAACGACGACGTATATGGAAAATCTGATTGCACAGGCCCGTTGGGTCATCCAGATGGGTAGCGTACTGGGGCTGCTGAGCGTAGGCATCGGCGCGTTTGGGGCGCATAGCCTCCGGGCCCGCCTCGAAGCCGCTGGCCGTATGGATACGTTCGAGACCGCCGTAAAATATCAATTTTATCACGCCCTGGCGCTGGTGCTGGTGGGTATCATTACCCAACTACTGGCCAACAACCCGGCTGCGCTAAAATCGCTGAACTGGTCGGCTTACAGTTTTGTGGCAGGTACGTTGATATTCTCCGGCTCACTCTACTATCCTCTGCCTGTCGGGCGTTACGTGGCTGGGAGCCATCACCCCAATCGGCGGCCTGTTCTTTCTGGCAGGTTGGGCATTGCTCTTCTGGGCAGTAGGGCGGTGAAGGTTTTTATAAGGGTATAAACGTCTAACGTTCAAGGTTGCTGCGCTTATGGGCTAACCGGCAGAGCAACTTTGGACATTATACTTTAGACCATTAACCCTTTAACTGCCTTACCAGCACTTCATTGATGCGAACATAGCTTTCGTGCGTCCAGCCGGCAATGTGGGGCGTGAGCACGACCTGATCAGATTGGCGGAGGTAATCGAAGGTGGTCTGCTGCGATGGCGTGAGCGTTTTCAGCTTTTCATTCTCCAGCACATCCAGGCAGGCACCCCGCACCTTACCCGACTGCAGGCCCGCCACGACGGCATCGAGCGAGACCACCTCGCCCCGCGACGCATTGACCAGAAAAAAAGGCCTGGCCATCTGCGCCACAAACTCGTCATTGATCCACTGCCGGGTATCGTCGGTGAGGGGTACGTGCAGGCTCAGCACATCGGCTTGGGCCATGATTTGTTCCACCGTAGCCTGCCTGGCGTACTGGTCTCCGTAGTCAGTGCGGTGTTTATCGTAAGCCAGCACCCGGCAGCCAAACCCACTCAGCCGACGGGCGGTAGCCCGGCCATTGTTTCCGTAGCCAAACAGCCCAACGGTTTTCCCCATCAGTTCAATGCCCCGGTTACCTTCCCGCTCCCAGATTCCCTGCCGTACCTGCCGGTCGGCCCGGAGGAGGTTGATGAACAGGGCAAGCAACAGGCCCACCACGTGCTCGGCCACGGCGTCGCAGTTACCCTCCCCCGCATGGAAAACCCGGATGCCCCGCGCCGTAGCCTCCTCCACGTCGATGAGATCGAGCCCGGCCCCGGCGCGGCCTATGTACCGAAGCGCCGGTGCCGCGTTGACCAGCTCGGCATCCACGCGGGTTTTACTCCTGATAATAAGTCCCTCAAACGGCGCTATGGCGGTCAGTAAGGTTCGCCGGTCAATGGCAGGCTGGTAATCGTAGGTAAAACCGGCTTCGTCGAGCATCGCGAAGAGCGACGGGTGCATTTCATCGGCAATCAGAATAGCCGCCTGGGTCGTTGACATGTGGGGAAGTTTGTAACTTGCAACGGCAATTATCAGGAATCAGTCAGCAATTACCAATCGAAGGCCCTAAAAAAGGCGAAACTCGCCGGTAGCGCTGCGTATACCCTTGGGGTGGCTGGCCTGATAATACAAGCCGCCTCTGTAAGGTCAATGGAACAACAACCTACCAATACCAACAATCAGAACGAGCGCCCGGGCGACAATCGTCCCGGCGGTCAGTCAGATCGCAATCGGAACCGGAACCGCAATCGTAACCGGAATCGGGGACGGGATAAAGACCGGAGCGGGCAACCGCTGGGTGAGCAGACAGCGGTAACCAGCGACGACCAGGCTGACGAGTTGATCGTCGGGGCAACCGATGCGGATTTCGACACGACCAACGGCGTACCAAAAGAGAAGGCACCGGCCGATAACCGCCCCACCGGCGACCAGCCTGGCCGCCCGAACCGAGGCGAACGACCCGGACAGGGCCAGCCCGGCGGGCCCCACCCTCGGTCGGGGCAGGAGCGGGAGGGCCGTCCTCCGCGCGACCAGCAACGGCAGCCCGGTACCGAGCGCAACCGCGACAACCAGGAACGCAGCCCGCACGGGGGTGCCCAGCCTGGATTTGGCCGTCCCGAGCGGGAACGGGGTCAGGAGCGGAGCCGCCCAGAACGGCCCGAACGCGGCGGAGGCGAACGAGCTGAGCGCGGCGGGCCGGAACGGAACGAACGGCCGGAACGTGAGCGCAGCGTGTATGACCGGAACGACGACGTTATGCCCGAACGCCCCCGGCCCGAACGCCAGGAGCGCTACGAACCGATGGCTATTGACCGGTATGCCGGGGCTTCGGTATTCGAGGATGACGACGAGCAGCCGGGCCGCAGCCAGCGCCCACCGCTGGCAGAAGCCAGCCAGCAGGAACGGTTGATCATCGGCATTTCGCTGGGTGATTTCAACGGGGTTGGGCCTGAGGTCATTCTGAAAGCCCTGCAATACAACCAGTTGCAGAAGCTCTGCACCCCGGTTATCTACGGCTCCATGCGGGTGCTGAATCGGTACCGGAACCTGCTGAACCTGAAAGACTGGAACCTGAACGGTATTCAGACTGTGGAGCAGGCCAGCCACAAAATGACCAACGTCATTACCTGCTTCAGCGACATGATTCAGCTGCCCCCCGCCGCTGAAGGAGAAGCCCCGCCCCCACCCCAGCCCGCTACCGATATTCAGCCCGGCAAAGTAACGCCCGAAGCCGGTTTGGCCGCCTTTGCCTGCCTGACCCGCGCCGTAGAAGACCTCAAGTCCGGGAAGATTCACGCGCTGGTAACGGCTCCCATCAACAAGCACAACATTCAGTCGGAGGCGTTTAAATTTCCCGGCCATACCGAATACCTCGCCAATGCATTCGGCGTGCCCGATGACCTGATGTTCATGGTGAGCGATATACTGAAGGTTGGGGTCGTGACGGGCCACGTGCCGATCAGTCGGGTAAAGCAGGGGATTCATAAAGAAGCCATTGCGCAAAAGCTGGAGATGATGACCCGGTCGCTGAAGCAGGATTTCGGCATTCGTCGCCCAAAAATTGCGGTGCTGGGGCTCAATCCCCATGCGGGCGAGCGCGGCTTACTGGGTAGCGAAGAGAACGAGATCATCATCCCGCTCATCAATGAACTGCGTCAGAAAGGGCAGCTTATCTACGGCCCCTTCCCCGCCGATGGGTTCTTCGGCACCCGGTCGTACCGGAAATACGATGCCGTGCTGGCCATGTACCACGATCAGGGCCTGATTCCGTTCAAATCGATCGCCTTTGAAGAGGGCGTGAACTTCACGGCCGGTTTGCCAGCGGTACGTACCTCACCCGACCACGGTACCGCCTACGACATTGCCGGCAAAGGCCTCGCCGACGAAACATCGATGGTTCAGGCCATTTACACCGCCTGCGACGTCGCCCGTCGGCGGAAAGAATACCAGGAATTAGAAGCAAACGCGTTAAAAAAATAAGTTTCAAGTGTCAGGCGGTCCGCCGCTGCGGTTTCAAGTTTCCTCCCATGCTCAAATCAATGACCGGTTTTGGTACCGCGACCGTCGAAGCCAATGGCTTATCGGCGACTGCCGAAGTCAAAACCCTGAATTCTAAATTTTTAGATATTTTCTGCCGCCTGCCGCGTGGCTTCTCCGACCGGGAGATAGAGGTACGGAACACGCTGACCCACCAGCTCGAACGCGGCAAAGTGGAGTTCAACCTCAACATCACCCGCACCACCGATCTGCGGCCTGCCGTGACGATAAACCGGCCTCTGGTAAACGCCTACGTCAAAGACCTGACCGAGGCCGCCACCGGAACATCGCTGAGCATATCGCACGATGAACTGTTTAAGCTGGCCCTGAGTATGCCCAACGCGTACCTGAGCGAAACAAGCAGCAATACCGACACCGCGCAGGAAGACTGGGCCACCATTCAGGAAGCAGTAAGCGAAGCCATTCGCCGCTGCAATGAGTTTCGCCAACAGGAAGGGGCGTCCCTCGAAAGCAAGTTCCGCGAATACATTCAGACCATCACCGACCGCCTTGCCGACATTGAAGTGCAGGATGTAACAAGGATCCCCGCCGTACGCGAACGGATGCGGACGAACCTCACCGATATGCTGAGCAGCGATGACTTCGACCGTAACCGCTTCGAGCAGGAGCTGGTGTACTTCGTCGAGAAGTTCGATATTTCGGAAGAGAAAGTCCGGCTGAAAAATCACCTCCTCTATTTTATGGAGGTGCTGGCTACGGAAGAAGCCAATGGCAAGAAGCTCAATTTCATTGCGCAGGAGATCGGCCGGGAAATAAATACGATCGGCTCGAAGGCCAACGACGCCACCATTCAGCGCTTTGTGGTGCAGATGAAAGACGAGCTGGAAAAGATCAAAGAGCAAACCATGAACGTCATCTAACGACGCTGCTTAGGCTGGATACTGGCGCGCTACTCTTTGTGCTGGTAACGCCGTCTGATTAAAACCCCGTTGATGGATGCTATCGGCGGGGTTTTGTTTGTTATTGGCCGATGACATCGTCAGAAGCAGCTGTGGTTCAAGGAGGCCAGGATTGGTCTGTAAACGGGCCAACGGTAAGGTAGATCAATTGTGGAGATCCATTTGCTGAGTTAAGCCAAAAGACCAATGAGCGCGGTAGGCAATTGAATCACAAACTCTGTGCCCTGCCCTTCCTGGCTTTCGACCAGCAACGAACCCTGATGCCCTTTAGTGATGATATCATAAGAGAGCGATAACCCCAGGCCCGTTCCCTCGCCCGTGGGTTTGGTGGTGAAGAACGGCTGAAAGATCTTGGCTTTGATCGATTCAGGAATACCCATCCCGTTATCGCCGACCCGAATTTCAACCTGCCCGTTGGTCTCGATGGTACGCACGCTTACTGTGGGCCGATAGTCGGGCGGGGCTGTTTTCTTCTTTTGCTGAACAGCGTAAAATGCATTGTTGTACAGATTCAGCAACACCCGGCCCAGTTCCTGAGGAACCAACTCGACTTGACCTAAATCAGCCATGAAATTCGTGGTCAGTTCAGCGGTAAAGGTTTTGTCTTTGGCCTGTAAGCCCAGATAGGCAATCTTCAGGTATTCGTTGGCTAAAGTATTTAGATCGATGGGACGCTTTTCGCCGGTACCGGGGCGGGAATGCTCCAGCATCCCTCGCACGATAGCCGAAGCCCGCTTGCCATGATGGGTAATCTTCTGAAGGTTTTGTCGGAGGTCACCAGCGATAATTTTAGCTTCTTCGGTATCACCCCGGTCGAGTTCCTCTGTTAACTCACCAACCAGCTCAGTAGCCAACTCCGAGAAGTTATTGACAAAGTTCAGCGGATTCTGGATCTCATGGGCGATACCCGCCGTTAGTTCACCCAGGCTGGCCATCTTCTCTTTCTGGATAAGTTGGGTTTGTGTAGTGCGGAGTACGGCCAGAGAGTGCTCTAGTTGACTGCTCTTTTGATTGATCTCTTCTTTTTGTTGTTGTAACACGGTATTGGCTTTTTGTTTTTGCAAATAGGCATACGCAATAAAGCCCAATAAAGCCGCCAGTAAGCCAAGAATACTAAAAAGTGAAATAAGCATAATGCGCTGATTTCTTTTTTCCTGATTGAGTAAATCTACTTCTATCTGCTTCTGTGAAATTTCGTAATCGGTGCGAAGGTCCGCCATTTTCTGAACGGCTTTAATGTTATTCACACTGTCTCTGTATACTATATGGCTCTTATAATAGCTGAGCGATTTACCTGGGTTACCGGCTTTATCATATATATCTGACAGTTTTAAATTAGCGGCACTAATTTGCTGCTTAAAGCCGTATTGCTGAGCCAGCTTTAGGCTTCTCACCGCATACCGCAACGCAGTAGGCTTATCCCCTTTTTCAAGGTAAATATCCGCCATCGAGAGGAGGTAAACAGAAATAGGATAGAAATCCTTTAAGGCTTCGAGTAGCTGAATGGCCTCATTGATGTTTTTTTCAGCCAGTATATTTTGTCCGGTATTAGCATAGACCATGCCTATATTACCCAGGTTATAGGCTTTGCCGATACGATAGGCAGCCTTATCAAAAATTCTGCCTGACTCATTAAAGTACTGAAGGGCAGACTTGTAATTTTTATGATTAAGGAACTCATCACCAGCATTTAATATGGCTGAACCCAAGAGAACTTGATTATCTGATTGTTTAAGTATGGCAATTGCTTTATCGTAGTAAAGCATCGAATTCGTATGATTATCTGAAATAGAATACAGATCGGCAATTGCCATGTAGGCAGTTCCCTCGCCCGACGCGTAGTTAGCTTTTTTAGCCGCTTCTGCGCTTTTGATATAGGCTTCAAGGGCCTGGTCTAAATTGCCAAGCAGCCTCTTTTTGTTACCCTGTTGAAAATAGCCACTATGCAGGAAGGAATAGTTACCTTCCCGCATGGCTAATTGGACCAACTCCTCAGCGTAGCGTAGTGCCAGCGTTAAATCGTTTACTTCATTAAAAGCTAGATTACGAAGCAGATCTAACCTGGCGATACCTTTTAGCGTATTTTTCTGATGTATAGTAGCAAGGCTATCTGCCAGCTTCTGATTCTGCCCAGAAGCATAAAAAACGCTAAAGAAAAAAAAGCCTATCAGTAAATAACAGGCTTTCGTTTTGGAAGACATACTTACTAGGAATTAACTTGAATTTTCGGATCATACGTACCATTTGTACCATCTGGTAGCCTGTATGCTATAGTATAAGATTCCGTTTGTCCTGAAGTATTGCCAACAGTACCTCGCCATACCTTTGAATTACCAGCTCGTTTCGGATCATCACTAAACACATCTGAAGAGCTATCAATAATATTAGTAATATCCACCGTTTGATCTGCCCTCCATGTCACAGTGTTGTTGGGGTTAACAGTAGTTGTATCATCACAAGAATTTGGGTCACCAGGAGTAGAGTGGATATCTCCTCCTAATTGTAGAGTCCCGTTAACAAAAGAAACTGTAATTAAATGATCTGTTGGTGGGCCTTGAGAGGGCGCATCGTTAACTTTGTAATCTAACATTTTTTTATTGGTTTAGATGGTGAAAACTAAAGTATAATTTAATTTAAGCCGTAATAATTAAACAAAATATAAATTCAAAAGGCTGAAGCAAAACCATCTGGTTAAACCGTTTGTCTCTAACAGACATAGCAAGTAATGATATAGCCTTAGCTTTTAGCTTATCAAACTCACAATCGTTCGAGGTAAGAATTTATTAGTAGTCTCCATGATACTAATGTATTCCTAATGGTTTATACTTAGCTCTTACCTATGAAAAAATACATTCCTACTTTACTAAGCGGTAGTATTTATCAGACTTTACTAGCCTTACAGCTAGGGATTAGGTACAAAATTTAGTTTATCGACACCTCAGATTGTCCTCATGCTCATTGCTACGATCCTGTAGTTTTGGGTAGCATAAGAGATTGTTTGAGCCCGTATGGTCCTCCTTACTTCGCAATTAAACTCGCATAAAACCGGTCTAGATGTCCTTACTATGACTGATCCAAAGGTGACCCATTATTAAATAACCCACTATCAATTTTGGGACATTTTCTATCGATTTCGGGACAACCTAAAATTAAAATAGTCTATTTATCAGTATACGTATAATATTTCGAAGAAAGCGATATAATGTCCATTAAACAGAGTCAGCTCTCTACCTGGCTTTCTCCTGTCCGTGAAAGGGTTGGCTTTCCGAAAGCAATGTGTTTATAAACTGTTCACCGTGGCCACCTTACTTCCTGACGGTGATTGTTGTTAAGGTGATTTGCGGAAGTTCACCGGCCGCTTCGCCAACATCGTTTGCCGTGCTTTGCTTAATCACCTCTTTTTTACCGGTCAACCGACCAGAGAAACGGACACGAAGGGGCGTTGATGGGTCGGTTTTTAGCGCCTGCTGCTTTATACTATCGTCCAGATTCACCGGGTACAACCGGGTTTTCGCTTTCGCATCCGGCAGGGCCAGAATATACTGATACGCCCCCCGCGAGTAGACCGACACGAGCAGCACGCCCTCGGCATTCGTATACGCTGTGGGCTGGGTCTGCTGCACCTGACAGGCGATCAGGCTGAGCCCAAGCAGGCTGGCAAAAAGGGTATCCAGGGAATAGGTCATGGCTTTTCGGTTTGACGGCTACTGACGCAGCAGGTACGTTCAGCAGGTTACAGCATGATAACGAAACAAAAACGGTTTAATCCTGTAATTCTGTCAAAGAACCGAAAATGAACAGGCTTCCGCTCGATTTTTACCAGCAACACGATACGCTCACCCTCGCCCAATTGCTGCTTGGCTGCGAACTCGTGCATGAGTCCGGTGGCGAAGGAACGACAGCGGGTATCATTGTGGAAACGGAGGGCTACATTACCGGCGATCCGGCCTGCCATGCCTACCGGCGGGCCACCACGCGCAATGCCGCCATGTTTGGCCCGGCCGGTACCCTGTACGTTTACCAGATCTACAACCACTACCATTGCATCAACGTGGTAACCGGCCCGGAGGGGGTTGGCGAGGCGGTATTGATTCGCGCCCTGCAACCCACCGAAGGCACCGACCGGATGGCCATGCGCCGCAATGAAGCCTTCAAAACCGGCTTTGAGCGCTACCGAAACAACACGGTCGACCCCACTACCGATGCGGGCTTCCGTAGCCTCTGCAACGGCCCCGGTAAGCTCGTCATTTCGCTGGGTATCAACCGGCAGGATCATAATTTTTCCTCGCTCGTCACCGGCCCGGTGTTCATTCGGCCAACTGTACTGAAAGACTTTGAGCTGGTGACCACCACCCGAATCGGCATTACCCACGGTGCTGATCTCCCCTACCGCTACTACGTGAAAGGCAACCGGTTTGTGAGCAAAAAGTAGGGTAGCCACCATAGCCCCAGCTATACACTATCTATGGAACAGTCTCCTGTATCGACGGCTTTACCGTCTTTTCCCCGCCAGGTGCTGATCCTGACCGAAAGCAAACCCCTGCGCTTTATCGCCTTCTTTTATCTCTACGTAATGCAGGGGGTACCGGCGGGGTTCGCCACTACGGCGCTGGCCAACTACCTGGCGGCCGAAGGGCTCCGTTCCGACCGTATTGGTACCTTCATCGCCATGCAGGGGCTACCCTGGACGTTTCAATTTGTCTGGGGGCCGTTTATCGACCGGTTTCAGGGCTCGAAACTGGGGCGGCGCAGGCCGTGGGTGGTGGTGGCGCAGTTCCTGGCGTTTCTGGCGTCGATGGCCATGCTGTTCGTCGATGATCCGGCCAGTAATGTTACCCTGCTTGGGCTGGCCTTTCTGATTCACGGCACGTTTGCCTCGGTGCAGGATGCCAGCGTCGACGCGATGGCCATTTCAACCATTCCCGAACAGGAGCGTGGCCGCATCAATGCCTTTATGCGCGGTGGTTTCCTGCTGGGTACCGGCCTGGGGGCGGCGGGGCTCTCCTACGTGTTGCGGCATCAGGGCTTTCATACCGCTGTGCTGGCCCAATCGGCCTTTCTGCTCCTGCTTACGCTGTTTACCTTCTTCATCCGGGAACGGGCCAGCGATGCGCTGTTTCCCGGTCAACGCGTCGACCCAACTCAGCAGCGGGCAGCGCAGCACCATACGCACCCGATTGGCTGGCTCTTCCGCGAACTGTTCCGGGGCCTCACGGCGCGTACAAGTCTACGCTGGTTTCTACCGATTCTGCTCGTGTATTCGGCCCAAAACGCCTTTATCCGGGCGTTCAACGTACACCTCATCCAGCAACTGGGCTGGACAGATACGGCCCTCTCCGGCCTCACCGGCAGCTTCGGGGTGTTAATCGTGCTGGCGGTTATTCTGCCCGGTGGCTGGCTGGTCGACCGTATTGGCGCTAAACGGCTGCTGCCCTATATCATCGGCCTTCACGTTACCTACCTGCTGACCATTAATTTGCTGGCCCCTTTCTGGAGCAACACCACGGTGGCCTCGGCGGGGGTTATTCTCTGGAATATGATGGACCCCAGCCTGAGTATTGCTGCCATTCCGATCCTGATGTCGCTCTGCCGCCCCGATGTCGAGGGTTCCCAGTTCACTACCTACATGGCGCTGGTTAACCTCTCCGACGTGATTGGGGCCTTTATATCGGGTCACGCGCAACAAATTATCACGGCCCCCGTCATTGGCCTTTTCACCGCCGCCATGGCGGGTACAGGGTTACTGTGGGTGATCTGGACGGGGCGACAACCGGAGGCTGAACTGACCTAAAACCGAACGGTCAACGTCCGGCGATACACTGTTTTACAGAGGCAGGTAGATGGAAAAGGTAGCCCCGTTGCCCGGCCTGCCGGTGGCGAGAATATGCCCGGCGTGATTCTCTACCACTTTTTTGACGATGGCCAGCCCAATACCGGTACCGGGATACTGCCCTTTGCCATGTAGTCGCTGAAAGGTGCCAAATATGCGCTCTCCCTGGGCCGGGTCGAAACCGATGCCGTTATCGTCAACCCGAATGAGCGCATACGTCTGGTGCAACTGAGATTGCTTTACCCCAGCCGGGAGGGCCGTTCGGTCTATGGTCTCGCTGCTGATTCGAATCTGGGGACGAACATCGTGTTTGGTAAATTTCAGCGCGTTGGTCAGTAAGTTATGGAAGAGCTGCGCCAGTTGCGTTTCATCGCCGGGCAGCGTCACCAGTTGGTCAATCTCTACCACGGCCTCTCTATCCCTGATCATCATGTCCAGATCATCGACCACCACCCTGACCAGTCGGCCGAGGTCCTGCGGTTGCCGGGGTTGCGTTTGTGTTGTCAGGCGGGAGTAAGCCAGCAGGTCATTGATCAGCGTCGACATGCGCAACGAGGCCGACTCCATCCGGTCGATGAGGTTAGCGCCGGCATCGCCCAGCAACGGCGCGTACGTGTTTTTCAGAATACTCCCGAACGAGATGATCTTGCGCAGTGGCTCCTGCAAATCGTGCGAAGCAATATAGGCGAATTCCTGCAGGTTCTGATTCGAGTGTTTCAGTTCGTCGACAAGCTGGCGCTGGCGTTCTTCTAATGATTTGGTTTCGGTTATATCGGTAAAGGAAACCACCAGATTGTCGGCGTTGATCCGGTTTGAGGTAAAGTCGTACCACCCTTCCATCCGGTCACAATATAGCTTTAGCTGCTTGCGAATGGGGTTACCCGTTTCTAACGCGTGTACGTTCTGGGGAAACGACCCTTCCGTTTTTGAACTGGGAAACAGCGTAAGCAGCGTGTTACCAATGAGTTGATCCAGGGGTACGCTATTGATTTTCGAAGCCGATTGATTGGCCAGCAGGTAGCGGAAATCGGTTATTTCTCCCTGTTCATCCCGCATGGCTTCGAGCAGGATAATGCCGTTTAGCGAAGCGTCCAGCACCCCTTTGAGTTGTTGCGCATACTTTTCGGCCTTCTCGGCGGCCCGGCGCGATTCAGAAATATCGACGAACGTGGCCACCAACCCATCGCCCAGCTTCTGAGCCGAAATTTTCATCCACTCCCGAACGTGGCTGTACTCATAGTAAAACTCAGTAGCCAGCGGCTCACCGGTCTCCACCACCCTGGCGTACTGCGCAAACAGGCCCTGACCGGTACTGAACGGGTACATGGTTAGCACCGTTGAGCCCGTGCCGTCGTAGCCTACCGTCCGAATCATGTTTTGCCGACCAGCCTCATTGCTGCGGACAATTCTGAAATCGACAATCTCGCCGACTTCACTCCGAATCGCTTCGGCCAAATAGATAAAGCTATCGGAGTTATTCAGAATTGTTTCCAGCAGTTGCGACTGGGCTTCAACCTGCTGAAGCGCCTGCTTATGCGGCGTAATCTCCTTGGAGATCGACACAAACCCGTCGAGCACCTTACTGACCGACACATCGAACCAGCGCGTATCGGCCCCGTGTTCCCCGGCTAGTGACCGCTCGGCCCGCATGGGCGTACCTGTCTCCACAAGCGATACATATTGGTCAAATAAGGGAGCCGTATCCGGATGAAGCTGTTTGAACGAGCGGTTTAAAAAGTCTTCCTTTTTTAACGGGGTCAGCTTATACAGCGCCTCGCTGAACAGCAAGCCCCTGAAGTCGATGATCGCGCCTGACTCATTACGAACGGCCTGATACGCGGCCATGTAGTCCTGGGTACTCTGCATCATAGCGTCGAGCAGCGCTGCCTGTTGCTCAACCCGCTGCTTCACCTGATAGGTGTCGGTGGTGCGCCTGAAGGTGAGCAGCAACTGACTGCCAAAGCGGGACGCGGCCACATCGAACGCCGTGTTGATGCCTTTGTAGTACTGCTCGGCCTGGAAGGGCGGCTCTCCTTCCATCACCGCCACGTACCGGCCGAAGAGCCCGCTTTTTTTACTCTCCGGATTCCATTCAGACAGCAGACTGCCAATGGCACCGCTGGCCCATTCCTGGCCCGCACCCTTACTGACCACATCGTAGAGGGCGGCGAGGCGAAAGTCGATGATCTGACCCGATGCATCGAGCACAGGGTCGAGCAGCGACACGGCAAGGTGGTTGGTGGTCAGTACGTGGCTGCCTAGCGCCGTCTGCAGCGCTTCAGCCGCCCCCGGCTCCCGCAGCCGGATCGTGGTCCAGTCGCCCAGTTGGTGCAGCTCATAGGCGACCGAGCGGCCAGACTGCTTCAGGGTCAGGTAGCCGGTCGTGGGTTCGCCACGCTGGCGTGCCCCACGAACAGTGGCATCAAGGGTTTCGTCGGCCAGTAGCTGTGTCAGCGGCGTACCCTGCGGCGGGGGCTGGCTAAGCCCAAGCAGGGTAAGCGCGGGCTTATTCAGAAATGCCAGTTCAACGGCCGACCGGTCGTCCAGCGCACTGGAACGACATACAACCATTGCATCCTGTGAGGAGGAGAAAAGTTGTTCAATAGTTAACAGGGAAATAAACATTCGCCTTCCTGGAGAAGAAATCAGCTGACTAAGTAACGGCTAAATGTAGAGTCAATCGAACCAGCCTAAAACGTAAAAACAAGAATCTTAGCCAATAGTTCTATTCGCTTCGGCCCCTGCCAGACAGACGTACGACCCAATTAGAGCGGGCCGGTCTGCTTCATGCTGACTGGTAGCCTTTTCAACGCTGTGCTCGCCAGGCGACTACCTGTTTCTTTCTAAAATACGCGGCTCTACTGTGAAGACAGGCGGTACAATCTATTAGCTTCGCTTATTAAACAAGGTAAGTCGACAACGAAGGAGAGTAATCAACGATCATGACCCTTTAGCGAACACTATGACATCGGCCAGAAAGCAATTCCAGTCTGTAACAGAAGCGTCTCCGGCCTGTTTGTGGGAATGGGATCTACAGACTAATGAGATTTGGCGAAGTAAGCGATTCACGGAGGTATTCGGCTGGCAGACCGGCGACGTTGATTCCAGCGCCGACGCCTGGCATAACCGCATTCACCCCGACGATAAGGAAGCCGTTCTCAGTCGCCTGCAACAGGTAATTGACCGGGGCGGCGAGTGGGCCCATGACTACCGGTTCCAGCGCGTCGACGGCTCATACGCCTACGTATCCGATCAGGGATTTACCATGCCGATCACCGGTACACCCAGGCGGATCACCGGCTACCTCACCGACGTATCGGATCGGGGGCGGCCAACCCACGAATTGCAGGATACGGAAGAAGGCCGGGCGAGTACCCTGACTGGGACGAACGAGCAGGACATGCTGGACGAGGCGGGCCGACTGAACAGTCTGTTTTCTGTTGTTCAGGATAGCACCCAGGACGTTGCCACCCGCAATGAACAGCAGACATTGTTGACCCTCGTGGATAGCAGCCTGAGCTTCATGGCCATTGCCGATCTGGCGGGTCGGCTCACGTACATCAATAAAGCGGGTCGGGAGCTTATCGGGATGGAGGCAACCGCTCGGGTGGAGGGGATCAACGTGGCCGACTTTTACACACCCGAGCAGTACAGTTGGCTGATGGAAGTGCCCATTCCCACCTTATTGAGCAAGGGGCACTGGTCGGGCCGCCTGAAGCTTAAACACTTTAAAACGGGAGAGCCCATCCCCTGCTACGCCAACGGCATTCGGATTGACGACCCTGTTACCAGAAGACCCATCGGCCGGGGGTTTATGATGCGCGATTTGCGCCCCGAACTGGCCGCGCAGGAAGCGCAGCGCAAACTGTTTACACTGGTCGACAACAGCGTTGAGTTGATGTCGATTCTGGAACTGGACGGCACAAACTCCTACATCAACAAGGCGGGCATGGCCATGCTGGGTTTCGAGAATGAACAGCAGGTGCAGCAAATCCCCATATCCAACCTGCACACCCCCGAACATTTTGCGCTGGTTGAACAGGAAGTAATCCCCTCCGTAATGAACACCGGCCGCTGGTCGGGCGAGATGCTGGTGCGGCATCTGAAGACAGGGGAACTATTTCCCGTGTTCAATAATACCATTCGTATCGACGACCCCGACACCGGGCAACCCATTGCGGTGGGGGCCGTCATGCGCGACATGCGGCCCGAACGGCTGGTTCAGCAGGCCCTGCTGGACAGCGAAGCCCGGTTTAGAAGCATGATTATGCAGGCACCCGTGGCCATGGGTCTGCTGCGGGGCGACCAGTTGGTTATTGAATCGGCCAATGAATTTATCCTCAACCTCTGGGGCAAAGAGGCCCACGTCATTGGCAAGCCCCTGCTGGAGGCTCTGCCTGAGATTGAGGGCCAGGCGTTTCCGGACCTGCTCGCCGGTGTTTACCAATCCGGGGAACCGTATTATGGCTACGAAGTGCTGGCCCGGATCTTCCGCAACGGTCGGCTCGAAGACGGCTACTTTAACTTTGTGTACGCGCCGGTACGGGAAAACAGCGGCACAGTCAGCGGCATTCTGATGGTGGCCACTGAGGTCACCGCGCAGGTACAGACCCGAAAGGAATTGGAAGAGAGCGAAAAGCGCTTCCGAAACCTTATGCTGGATGCCCCCATGGCCACGGCGGTCTACGCTGGACCGGATATGGTGATTCAGCTGGCCAACGATGCCATGCTGTCGCTCTGGGGAAAAGACGCCTCTATCGTTGGGAAAACACTGCGCGAGGCCGTTCCCGAACTGGACGGGCAACCATTTCACCAGTTACTGGCCAACGTGTATACGACGGGAACAGTGTATCAGGGCGCTGAAGACCGAACCGACCTGATTGTTGATGGTCGATTGCAGACGTTTTACTTTAACCTCACCTACAAACCCCTGCGCGATGCCACCGGGGCTGTCTACGCCATTCTGAACATGGCGGTCGATATCACCTACCAGGTAAAAGCCAGGCAGCAGTTGCAGCAGGCCGAAGAAAGTTTGCGCGAAGCCGTTAACCTGGCCGAA
Organism: uncultured Cytophagales bacterium; assembly: GCA_963750355.1. Classification (GTDB taxonomy): domain Bacteria; phylum Bacteroidota; class Bacteroidia; order Cytophagales; family Spirosomataceae; genus Fibrella. The sequence continues at coordinate 168,223 of CAVVQL010000003.1, forward strand.
CTGGCTCCGTGGACCAGCAACGTCCTGACCGGTGAGATGACCTGCTCGTCGCGGGTCAATGACTGGTTGGGGGTAGCGGAACCCATTACCTCTGAGACTCATTGCCCGCTGCATTCACCCCAAAGACCGGGCCCATGTAACCGCTATTTCCCAGGCCGCCATGACGCAGCCCGAAACAGGCGGCCGAATGGATATGGAGTACACCATCGTCAATCAGCAGACGCAGCAGGAACTCATTTTACGGACCCAGGCGCAGGTGATCGTCAACGAACAGGGCGTTCCGTATCTGGTTCGGGGCACGTCGCAGGATATTACCGCCCAGCGCATGACCGAACAGGCCCTGGAGAAGCAGGTACAACTGCGCACGGAAGAACTGATTCAATCGAACCTTCAGCTTAAGCAATCGAACCAGGAACTGGAGCGCTATGCCTACGTAGCTTCGCATGATCTTCAGGAGCCCCTGCGTAAAATTCAGATGTATGCTGACCTGCTCCGCGAACAATACCTTGGCGATGTCAGCGCCGAAGGTCGCTCTTACCTGACCAGGCTGGAGCAGTCGGCCAGCCGGATGACGCTGCTGATCAAAAACATTCTGGACTTCTCCCGCATCAATTATGAGGCCGGCTTTGTGGACAGGGTGGACCTGAACACGGTGGTAGAGGGCGTACTCGCGGATTTCGATGTACTGCTTGGCCAGAAAGACGGGCGGGTTGAGGCTGGTAATTTGTGCGCCATCAGGGCCATTCCGCTTCAGATGACCCAGCTATTTTATAACCTGATTGGCAACGCGCTGAAATTTAGCCGGCAGGGTGTTCCGCCCGTCGTTACCATTGCGTGCCGGTCTCTGACAAGCCAGGAACTGGAGCCGTACGAAAAGCTTAATCCACGGCTGCCCCATTGCAAAATCACCGTCTCTGACAACGGCATAGGGTTCAACCCGGCGTTTGGCCAGAAAATTTTTGGTCTGTTTCAACGGCTTCATCACCAGCAGCAATACGAAGGCACCGGCATTGGTCTCTCGTTATGCCAGCGCATCGTCTTCAACCATCAGGGCGAAATCTGGGCTGAAGCCGAGGAAGGAAAAGGGGCTACTTTTTATCTGATTCTACCGATCGGTAGCTAATCCTGCTTCACGCGGGTACAGGGGCTGCTCAAAACGCGAATAAGCTCAACTGCCCCTGGTCGGCCTTACGGCGCGAGCCTTCATGCTCCAGAAGCCATTGCTTGCGCCAGAGGCCACCCGCGTAGCCCGTCAGGCTCCCGTCGGAGCCGATAACGCGGTGGCAGGGAATGACGATGGCCAGCGGGTTGCGGCCGTTGGCAGAAGCAACCGCCCGAATGGCCTTCTCGTCGCCTAACTGGCGGGCCAGCGACAGATACGATCGTGTTTGTCCAAAAGGCACGGTCAACAGGGCTTCCCAGACGCGTTGCTGAAAGGGGGTGCCAATGGGCGTCATCAGAAACGTGAAGTCTTTCCGAACGCCATTGAAATAATCCGTGAGCTGATCGCGAGCCTGTTGCAGCGGGACAGGCAGGTTCCGGATCAGGAATAAATCGGGCATGGGGTCATCCAGACACGCGATGGCCGACACGCCCGATATGTCGCCGGTGAGGCGGAGGGTGCCTAAGGGCGAGGCTAGGTACGTATGCATACAACCAGTGGCAAAAGTGGTTCGCTCCAAATCGAAGACCAAACCCATCAGTTGCGCAAGGCTAACTTACGAAAAATGCCCGGTCAACACATCGTCGAGCATCGCTTTTGTCAGCGGTTTGTTGCGGTAGCCCGTCACCTCATTAAACCGCTCGGCCCGGTGTTCATCCGTCGGGTTAAGCGAGGTAGTCAGCATCATCACCACCACGTTACTCTTCAACTGATCGGCCAATCGGTGGTACTCTTCCAGAAATTCGAAGCCGTTCATGCCCGGCATGTTGATGTCGAGCAAAATCACTTCGGGCCGGATGTAATCGGGAGCAGCCGTATTGGCCAGGTAGGTAAGGGCTTCGGTGCCATTTTCGGCTACACGCACTGTATCACATTTACCCCAATCAGCAATCACCAGCTGATGAATATAATTGTCGTCCGGGTCGTCGTCGACCAGCATAATGCACTGAAGATTTTTTTTCATACCAGTTGAGTTGGCGAAATAGGCCGCAAAAATGCAGACTATTCCAATACAAGCCGTATCCCGTTTGATAGTTCAACGTAAAACGGGCCTGTGTTGCTCAAAAACTTATCCATCGCCCGATAGCCCCCCGGGTAGACCCCAAAAACACAACGCACCAGACCGTGGGTGGCCTGGTGCGTCGATCGCGTCGTAGCGGTTGTTTAATCCTGACGGCGGCTGCGCTCGCTCTTCTTTTCCTGCTTCGCCGCTTTTTTTTCTTTCGGCGATTTGGCCGGTTCCTTCTTTTTCTCGGAACGGGCATCCTGTGCTTTAGCCATTGTTTCGCTGTGTTTAGGTTGTTAAGGTACAAAACGATTGGCAACGGCAATATGTTGCTGGCTAAAGACGCACGGATCAAGCCAGTTCGGCCCGAAATTTGAACGCGATCAACCAACCCATTTTGTGCTGTCTATGCCTCGTCTTTTGCTGCTGCTTAGTCTATTACCCTGCCTTGCCCTGGGTCAGCCACCGATTCCCTTGTCGGATAAGCCAACGAACACCCTTTTTTCGTTAGCCGCAACTGACGCTAAAACGGGAACACGGCTACCGGCGCAGTTTAAAGTGCATGCTTACCTGGCCAAAAAAGACTATGCCGGGCCATCTACCCGCGACCACGATTTTATATTCACCCTGCTCCGGGCCGATTCGCTACTGGTGGTGGCGTCGGCACCGGGCTACGAAGAAGGCGAATTTGTGATGGTGGCCCCCTGCGATACCTGCGACGCCTACGGGTACGCTGTGCCCCTGCAACAGGCCGACACTGTTTTCAGGCAGCTCACCAAAGGAAAAACCATTCAGCTCGACAAAGTGTATTTTGATCAAAGTAGCTTTCGCCTGCGTCCCGAATCGTATGAACAGCTGGATAAACTGGTGCGTACCCTACAGAGCGAACCCACCGTCAGGATCGAGATTGCGGGGCATACGGATAATGTCGGTGACCGGCGCTTAAATCAGTATCTGTCTGAGAATCGGGCCAAAATCATCACCAGCTACCTGATCGGTAAAGGCATCCAGGAATCACGCCTGCGCCATGCGGGCTATGGCGACACCCGCCCTGCCGCACCCAACGACGTGGAAGACAACAAACGCCGGAACCGCCGCGTTGAATTTGTTGTCCTGTAGCAAACAGGATTTGCACTGTCCTTTTTGGTAATCTATGCCTGCTAAAGACCATACCGTTGCCGACACGTTCGTTCGGGAGCCATCCATTGTGCGCCGTATCTGGGGCGACGCCGACGTGATTCTGCTCGTCTTTGCCGGGTCAGCCGCCGAATTTGCGCTCAACAAAGCGGTCGATTGGCTCTTCTTCACCGGGAAACTCCCCGCCGACCCCATCGGGCGGCTCTTTTCGACCGTGCAGTATGCCCAGCAGATCGTTTTTTCAGATGCTCCCCGCGCCCGGCAGGCCGTTGACCGGATGGCAACGATCCATGAGGGCGTTGAAAACAAGCGCGGCTACACCATTCCCGACTGGGCCTACCGCGATGTACTTTATATGCTCATCGACTATTCGGAACGGGCCTACACGCTGCTTCACCGCCCCCTTACCGACCCCGAACGGAGCGAACTTTTCGACGTATTCTGGCGGGTGGGCGACGGAATGGGCGTTCGGGACCTGCCCACTACTTATACCGAGTGGCAAACCGACCGGCAGCAACACCTGGAGAACGACCTCGAACGCAGCAGCTACACGGACACGCTTTTCCGACGGTACCGCGAAGAGGTTGGCGGCTGGCGGTACAACCTCCTGCGGCAGGCACAAAGCCTGCTGGTACCTGCCCGCGTGGCGCGTATGCTCGACCTGCCCCAGCGCCCGTGGCTGAAAAACCTGCTCTGGATTTACCCCCTCACCAACGCCCTGGGCCTACGGGCATTGGTCCAGCGAATTCTATTGCCCACAGCCTACCTGCCACGTATTCAGGGCCTGGAGAAGACACCGTAAATAATGAGGCGATTGGTGGGGTAATTAGGTGCATTGCTAGCGCGTGGCTCCGCGCTATAGGCCCTTCATCCGCTCAGGACACCGGGCTGGCGTTCCAGCACACTCAAGGTCGTCATTCACATCCTTCCGTGTGCTGGAACGCCAGCCCGGTGTCACCCTGAGCGGAGTCGAAGGGCCAAGCGTCAGCAATCCAGCAAAGAAGAACCCCATTATTCGCGTTAACTCACCCGTACCGATTCACGTCGGCGTATTGCCAACGCACTGGTAGCAGGCTGGAACTCAGTACGGGCCTGGTGGTTTGTCAGGTACGTTCTATTCTCAGTCGTAACGTAGCTGACAACAAAAAGATGAACAAAGCCAATCAGCCACTCCCCTTCTCTGACCTGATAAAAAGCGGTGAGCCCGTACTGGTCGAATTCTTCGCAACCTGGTGTGCGCCCTGCAAAGCCCTGGCCCCCACGCTGAAACACCTCGCCGACCGGACGGGTGACAAGCTCAGGATTGTGAAGGTCGATATTGACCGTGCCCGTGCTGTGGCCACCAAATTTCAGATTCAGAGCGTACCGACAATGATCCTCTTCAAAGACGGTAAAGTAGTTTGGCGGCAGTCGGGTGTGCAACCCCTCGCCAAGCTCGAAGCCTTAGTGAAGCCTTATTTGGGTAATTAAGGTAAATGGGTAATGCTGGCGCGAAACCAATTACCCATTTACCTTAATTACCCAATCCCCAGTTACCCAATCTACCATTCCCTAAAAGATAAACGGCCTGGGGCTAAAGCAGAGGAGGAATATCAGAAGGGCCAGCCAGCCGAGCAGCTTACGCCCTGCGCCGAGCGGTTCATTCTCTTCCGTTTCGGGATGGTACACGCCCAAAAACCGGCCCAGCACCACCGCAAACACCATAAACCCAATGTAGCCTTCAGCCTGGGGGAATACAAACGTGACCGCAAACTGCCCCACTACCACCGATAGGGCAATGAGCAGGGCCGTGATGGGGCGATCATTGATGCGGGAAAAAGCCAGAAACAGGGCTGCTATATACAGCAGCAGGTTAAGCATCAGATCCCGGAACTCGGCGTCGTCACCAGTGGCAAAATCAGCCATACGGAATGCGCCCAGTCCGGCGTAGAACACGAATCCGATAAACAGCACGGGGGCCAGTGCGTTGAATTTCCGTCGGCCAATCAGCGCGTAGAGTACATGCCCTCCGTCGAGCTGCCCGATCGGAATCAGGTTCAGCGAGGTGAAAAAGAGTGACAGGTAGCCCGCCAGCAGGTACGGATAATGCACCATCTCGTAGGGGTGCGGCAACAGCGACTGATCGGCCACGTAGGTCTTAAAAAACCAGAACAGCAGGTTGTCGCCAAAGGCCAGGGCCGAGCCATTCCCCTTCGCCACGTTCATGCTGACAAATTCGCCGTAACGCAGGCCATACTTCCTGTATTCGGGGTGGATCGTAAAAATGTAATCGATTGGGGGTAGGTGCGTAAAGCCGTACCACAGCAGCACAACCGCCACCAAAAAGCCCGCTACCGGACCAGCAACGCCAATATCGAAGTATTTTCGGCGGCTGCTGATGTAATCCTGAATCCGGATGAACGCCCCCATCGTGCCGATGCTTTGCCCAAACCAGAACGGGATGTAGTAGGGCAGGGTGACGCGTACCTGATTGGCCCGGGCCACAAAGTAATGACCAAACTCATGAACGGTGAGTACGGTCAGAAACGGAATGGAAAAATTGAGCCCCACCAAATATTCGTGCCAGCCCATAGGGCCCGCCGAAGGAAGAAAAAAGAAGAAACGGCCAAATATCCACTCGGCTCCGGCAGCCGTAGTGGTAGCAAGCGTAACCAGAAATAATAGGCTATGAATAAGGTACCTGCGTGTTTGCATGTTAACTAATCAGGCCTCGATGAAATCGAGGTAATCCAGAATGGTTTTCGGCGGTACTACCTGCACTGCCCGAATACCTAACGCCGCTGCTGCCTGTATGTTCAACGGGTTATCATCAAGAAAAAGCGTTTCGGAAGCTTCCAGATCAGCCTGCGCCAGCACATGCCCGTAAATGTCGGGGTTGGGCTTCAGCATCCTGACGATATGCGAATAATACACCTGCTCAAAAATTGATTCAAGCGGTGGTTGCTCCAGTTCGGCCAGCCGCTTGTCGACTTCACGAATATGGATAGGGTTGGTATTGCTCAGCAGAAACAGCCGGTATTTTCCCTGCAATGCCCGGATGCGTTCAATGCGCTCGACGGGAATATTCAGGAGAACGCTGTTCCAGGCCTCGTCGATGATATGATCGGCCCAGCGATCGGGCTCGTCGGTTTCTGAACGGACCAGCGAACGAACGGCCGCCCTAAACGCTTCGTCATCGACAAGGCCGGTTTCATACTGTTTCCAGATTCCGTGCTGCTTCCAGAGCGCCTCCATGTCTTCCTCCGATCGGTTCGCCAGTCGGGCGAAGTTCCGCAGGGGTGCCCGCAGATCAATCGGAATGATGACGTCGCCCAGGTCAAAAATGATGTTTTTCATGTCAGAGTTGGGTAATTGAGGGATTAAGGTAATTGGGTAATTGGTCAATTGCTGGCGCATGGCCCTTCGACTCCGCTCAGGGTGAAATCCCACTCAAGATCGTCATTCACATTCTTCAGTGTCCTGTCACCCTGAGCGGAGTCGAAGGGCCATGCGCCAGCAATTGACCAATTACAAAATTCCTTCGTCGGCAAAGCTAAGGTATGTTCGGTCAGTAACGATAAGGTGATCGAGAACGGGAATATCCAGAAAACGCCCTGCTTCTTTGAGCTTCCGGGTTAGGTCTTTATCAGCCTGCGAGGGCGTGAGGTTGCCGGATGGGTGATTATGGGCTAAAATCAGTCCGCTGGCCAGGTGTTCGAGCCCAGCTTTAAAGATCATACGTGGATCGGCCACGGTGCCCGACACGCCACCCGCACTAATCTGCACAGGGCGCAGCACTTCATTGGCCCGGTTCAGCACCAGGACCCAGAACTCTTCGTGCGGTTTATCCATCAGGTAAGGCCGCAATTCTTCGTAGGCATCCCGCGAGCAGGTGATCCGGTGCCGCTCAACGGGGGCCTGTTCACGCCGTCGCCGACCCAATTCCAGCGCCGCCACAATACTGATGGCCCGCGCCTCGCCGATTCCCCGAAACTTCGATAAATCCTTCACACTGCGCTTAGCCAGTTCGTGCAGGTTGTTGCCCACCCCCTCCAGCACTTTACGGGCTACATCTACCGCCGACAGTTCGGCGGTGCCGGAGTTGATCAGGATAGCCACTAGTTCGGCGTCGGTAAGGGCGGCGGTGCCTTTCAGCATCAGTTTTTCGCGGGGGCGGTCTTCTTCAGCCCAGCTTTTTATGCTGCGAAGCGGTTGGTAGGTGTTCATCTGGTTACGGCTTAGTAGGTTCACTAGCAGCCCTAAAGGTAAACCGATGGGCAACAAAAAACCTTATCCGCTTGGGCAGATAAGGTTAATAGCCGACAGAACAGCAACCGGTAAGGCCACACTTAAGCCGCTACTGAAGGAGCCAGCTTGTTGACCATACGAGTCAGTTTCGACTTGTTGTTAGCCGCTTTGTTCTTGTGAATGATGTTTTTCTTGGCCAACCGGTCGAGTTTCGAGATCACGGTCTTCAGCAGGTCACTGGCAGCCGAGTGATCGGTGGTAGCGCGAAGTTTCTTCACGAGGTTACGGCTGGTAACGGCCTGGTACCGGTTCAACAGACGCTTTTTGGCGTTGGTCCGGATTGCTTTTTTGGTATTCTTATGATTTGCCATTGACAGGACTTGGTTCGGTTTCCGAAATGAGTCCGCAAAGGTAAGCCTTTGAGCGCATTATCACAAACAGATGCCCGATAGTTTGCCTGTCGATCAGGCAATACCACCAGATTCGTACCATTCATATAGTCTGTTTGGCAAAAGACATATTCATCAGAATTTAATTAATGCATATATTAAACTAACTGTTGTTCTATTCTGTCAAATGAATAGATTTGCTCTCGTAACACTTGCTTAACATGAGAACCGTAACGTTTGAATCGCTTCAGGCCGACCAGGCCTGGATGGTCGTATCAGATCAACTCAATCAGCGCAACACCCTGCTCTCGCGGAGTATCTCCAAATTAGAGCAGCAACACCAGACACTGCCCGTTGCCAGCCGGTTAATGACCCTGCGCTACCACCTGCGCCAGAGCCTGCGCCGCCTCACGGCAGAAAGCCGCCGCCGCCCGGCAACGACCGATCAGGCCGCCGCCCTGAACCGGCAGTGGTGCCATGTACACGAACTGTATTTTCTGCTTCGTCAGGTAGACACTGAACTACTCAATGCCCGCGATTCGAGCGAAGCGCTGAATCAATGGCTTGAGTCGCTCGAATCCCGCGTGTATAAATCAGCCCTGGTTCATTTAAACTAGCCGGGTACTAATCGGGTACGGTACGCAACGTAAACAAACACACCACCTACCATACCTATACGCTGTAGTGTAGCCAGTCTACACCACAACTCCGGGTTGGCTGGTTGCGGCTATGGCCCGGCGGTAGGGCGCCAGTCCGTATGCGTAGCAGCCCAACGCCAGTAGCGCGCCTCCGGCCATTACCAGCGCCAGCGAATAGCGCAATGCCTGCTCATCACGGAACACGTAGTCGGTCAACAGCGCAACCAGCGTGGGGCCAAAACCAAGGGCTATGAGGTTGAGTATAAACAGATAGATTGCCGAGGCCAGCCCACGAGCCTGATTGGGCATAATGACCTGGATGGCGGCCGACGACGCACCGAACGGAAAGGCGACAAAAAAGCAGGGAATAGGCAGCAGGCATAATGCCACCGTCACATTATCGACAAGCGGAAAGACGGCACCCAACCCCACCCCCACGGCCGAGTACACTCCAATCCGCAACCGCCCGTCTGTCTGCCCGCGCCGGGTGAGCCAGTCGGCATAACGGCCTCCCAGAATGATGCCCAGTGTAGAAAAAACGGCCACGATAAGGCCATAGGCAAAGCCTGCCTGCCCGATTTTCCAGCCAAACGTGCGAACGAAGTAGGTGGGTGTCCAGGCCGAGCTGGCATAAGCCACCAGGCTGATGAAGGTAATGCCCAGCGTAACGCTAAGAAAAGCAGCCTGATACCGACGAATCAGCGCAAAAGCCTCTCTTAGTGAAAGGGTCTGTACCTGTCCGGTGCTTGTTTTCAGCAGATTCTTTCGCGCAGGTTCCCGCACGGTCAACAGCAAGAGCGCAATAAGCAGACCGGGGAGACCAATGAAGAAAAACAGCCGTTGCCAGGCGAAAATGGTACCAACAAGGGGGAGGGTCACCATTTGGGCATCGCCACCCAGGCTGACCAGGGCTGCGCCGATCAACACCGCCAGGCCGGAGCCAATGTAGATGCCAGCCGAATAAACCCCGATGGCCGTGGCCAGCTTCTCTTTCGGAAACTCATCGGCCAGTATGGAGTAAGCGGCGGGCGACAGGGTTGCTTCACCAATGCCCACGCCGATTCGGGCCAGAAAAAACTGGCTGTAGGTACGGGCCACGCCACAAACGGCCGTCATCAGGCTCCAGACGGCAATGCCCCCAATGATGATGTTTCGGCGGTTGGCCCGGTCGGCCAGCCGACCGATGGGAATACCCAGCACCGTGTAAAAGAGGGCAAAGCTGAGGCCCATCAGCAGGCTCACCTGCGTATCAGACAGCAACAGATCCCGTTTGAGCGGCCCTACCAGCAGGCTCAGAATCTGCCGGTCGATGAAGGAGGAAACGTACGCCAGCATGAGTACAAAAACGGTGTACCAGCCAGCGCGCAGTGAAGGCGGCTGCTTATCCATAAGAAGGGGTTTAGGTGCTGCAATGTCTGAAAATAAGCACGCATAACCAGTACCTTCCGGCTAAAGGCTGCAATAAAAGACGAGCTGATGTTGAAAGCCCCGGTCAATGGCAGTACGGCGGCAAGTGCCTGCCTAAGCCACCGGCCACCGGATGATGAAGGTTGCCCCTTCGCCGGGTTTACCAATGGCCTCGATAGAACCGCCGTGGTTCTGCATCACACGCTGGCAAATGGCCAGTCCGATACCCGTGCCGGCGTACTGACGCTGGCCGTGCAGCCGCTGGAACAGTTGGAAAATACGATCGCTGTAGAGGGGATCGAAGCCAATACCCTGGTCGGCAATGGTTAGCTCGTGCTGGTCGGGTACAGCCTCGCCGCGCAGGCATTGGTAGGCAATGCTGATCTGTGGCGCAAGGCCAGCACGATGGTATTTGAGTGCGTTGCTGATCAGATTATCCAGCATTTGCTGGAAGGCCACCCGAATGACTGATACCGTCGGTAACGCCCCCACCTGAATCTCTGCTTTCTTCTCAACGATCACTTCATACAGGTTAGCACGAACCTGGTCTACGAGTTGGCCCAGATCAACGGGTTCAACGGTGCGCTCGCCCGCACTGATGCGGGAATAGTCGATCAGGTCACGGATGAGTTGCTGCATTCGATCAGCCGCCGCCGACGAACGACGGAAAAACCCCTGCCCCTCCTCCGATAAGTTAGCTCCTTCTCGCTCCAGAATAAGCTGATTGAAGCTTCTGATCTTTCGTAGCGGCTCCTGTAGATCATGGCTGGCCACGTAGGTAAACGCGTTGGCTTCAACCACCATTTGCTCCAGTTCGCGGTTTTTCTCCTCCAGCAGCTGGTTCAGGCCCAGCAGGTGTTTCTCCTGCTGTTTTCGTTTGGTGATATCCATATCGATCCCAAACACGCCAATGGCGTCGCCCGCTTCGTTTCGGATAATCTGCCCATTGGTGTAGATAAAAATTTCGCGGCCAAACCGGTCATACCGCCGGTATTCCATTTCTACATCGTCGCCACCCAAAAGGCGGCTCACCGCCGATGTCAGAATAGGGAGATCATCCACATGCGTCGATCTGGCCACGCTATCCAGATTGACGCTGACTTCGCCGGGCGTATAGCCCCAAAACTGGTACATCTCCGGGCTCCACCGGATTTCATCCGATCCAAAATACCACTCCCAGCTAGCCATACCTGCCATCCGTTGGGCCTGACTCAGTTGCGCCTCGCGCAACAGCAACTTCTCCTGAAGAGCGCGCTCAACTTCTGACGTTGTCAACGGGATGTGCCCAGTAGATGGAGAAGGAGAAAAAGGAGTCATCAACCTAGTGGAACGCCCGTTGGGGGCGGATAAAGTTAAAGGGGACTATGAAGGTACATAATCTTCATATGAATGATGTCTATACGTACGTGCAATTAGCTCATTACGATGAAGGCCGACCAGATTTAATTCAATTCAAAAACAGCAATGGCTTAATGCCAAAAACCTATAGAGCACCACGTTAACGCTGTATTGTTGGGTGGTAATTGGTAATTAGGTGATTGGTTAACCAATTAACCAATTACCTAATTACGGGTGATTATCGAATCGGGCAGGAAGCGAACATCGAGTCCGGTGGCTTTTTTCAGGGCGGCGTAATTGTTCTTGCCATCCTGATAGGCTGGGTTCACTTCCATCGACTTGCTGTAATAGTACGAGGCCAGCTGGTATTTGCCTTCATTCTGGTAGATCACGCCCAGGTTATTATACGCTGGTGCATAGGACGAAGCCGCTTTGATGGTCTGCTTATAATAATACTTGGCCGAGTCGACGTTGGGCGTAATGCGCTGGAAAACGTAAGCCATCGAGAAGTACGACTCCCCGAAGTTGGGGTAGATCCGGCATGACTCCTGTAGGTGATCGAGTGCCAGCCGAGCATATCTACTGGTTTCTTTATCGTATACAGGCAGCATGGCCTGGTACTTCTTCACCGAATCGGCCTTGGCCTTATAACGCGCCATCCGCACGTTGGCCGAGTCGGTTTTGGCCCGTTCTTTCAGGCCTTTCTCAATCCATTCGTTGGCCACGTGGCGTTGCACCTGGCAGCTTGTAGGCGCATAGGGCAAGGCGGAGTTGAACAGCACGAAGTTGTTCTCCCAATCGGGATTGCGGGTGATGGTTTTGAACGAGTACAGGCCACAGGCCAGCCCAATTACCAGTGCCAGCGGCGCGTAGTTGACAGCCCGCGCCAGTGCAGGTTTCGGCGGGCGGAATGAGTCGATAACCGACTGGCTATCCGTACCGGCAGGCGGTTCGCTGGCCACAAGGCCTTTTGTTTTAGCAGGCCCAAACCGCTCTACAGCGGCCTGCACGGCCCATACCAGCACAAAGGCGAAGCCCATAACGGCGGCATACAGGAAACGTTCGGCCAGAATACCCCCCCGGCTGTAGATAAAGCCCAGACCCGGCATCATGGTGACAAAGAACCAGAACAGGCCAAAACCCCAGAGGGTACGCCGACGGAAGCCGATCCACGCCAGCACCACCATGCCGACCAGGGCGAAAAAGCCCAGCCACGACATGGGGTCATCTTTGGCCCCGGTAGGAATCACGTTGAACGAATAGTCGTACACCAGCGGATGAGGCAGTACCAGCAGTTTTATGTAGTACAGAAAGAACTTGAACATAGTCGAGGTCTTCGTATTCAGAATAGCGTAGGGGTAGTTGGCCCAGTCAACGGGCGGGTTACCACTCAGCGTACCGATCATCTTCTGTTTCTGGTAGAAAAACAGGGCCGCAATAATCAGGAATGGCCAAAGGCTGATGAGTGACTTCCAGACGTTGCGGCGGGCGAACCAGTACTGCATGGCCGGAATCAGCGCGAGGCTGACAATCGACGATTCTTTCGATAGAAAAGCAAAGTAGAGCGATACGCAGGCCAGCCCCACCCAGCTTGTCGACAGCGCACCCATCACGGCTACCCCGATAACACCGCCTACATTGGCACCGAACGTGTTGACCAGCAAACTGCTGCCAATAACCCAGCCCGCTACCACCGAAAACAAGGTCAGCAAACCGCCCAGGGCTTTATCGGATGTTGTACCCTCGTACCAATACGGAGATTTGGCTTCCAGATGTTTCCAGTAGGTCAACAACATCAGGGAGATGAACAGGAAGCTCAGCAACTCGTCGCGGCCTTTGATGTTGGCTACGATCTCGGTATGAATCGGGTGTGTGATAAAGACCAGACCAATCAGAAAGGCCAGCACCACATTGCCCGGCAGCCATTTCTGCAACAACGCGCCAAGGCTCAGGCCCGTGAGTCCGTACAGGATGGCGTTGATCATGTGGCTGTACTGAGGGTGCATGTCGCCAAAAAATTGCTGTTCGAGCGCAAACGTGATCAGCGACAGCGGCCGGTAGTACCCCAGCGATATGTTGCTGAAGTGCCAGAACTCGGTTCGCATCAGGTCGGGCAGGCCTTTCAGCCCCTGCTTTACAAACAGGTTCTGCCCGATAGCCGCAATGTCGTCGAGGGCATACTGATGGCCGAACGTGTTGGCATACAGCAGCACCCCAATGGCGGCCAGGGCCAGCATGGGCCACCACGCTACCGGACTGCGTTCTATGGGTAAATCAGCTATGCTGGGCGTTGACGGACGAGCCGGGGCCGATTGTGGTCGCGGGGGAACAGCCACCGCCGGACGGGGCGCAGCAGGTTGTGGGGCTGTGTAGCCGGTACGCGGAGGTACAGCCGGTTTCTTTTTACTCATGCGTATGGGTTGTGTACTAAAAGATGCCTCTGAATAGGCAAAATCGTGTTTTCTGATCCGTTTTCAGTAAATCACAGTTTACTGGTAGCTTAATCAAGTAAAGTTCCGCAAGTATGCTTACAAAATCAACGTTCTGGCAAAATCGACTCCTGATAAACCTGTTCATCGGCTGTCTATCACTTACCCTTAATGGCTGTCTACATACCCCTGCCGGCCCAAAACCCAGCAATCGGTCGGTACAGTTCTTCAGCGAGCACCTAACGCTGGGTAATCCAAGTCAGGCGGCTAAAACTGACCCCGACAATTACCTGGTTGAAAAACCGCAGTTTGCGCTGAGTTACAACCGCAGCCGGGGCATTTCCAATTGGGTCAGCTGGCACCTTAGCCCCGAGTGGCGTGGTGACGCAGCCCGGAGCAAAACCTTCAAACCCGACCCTGATCTGCCAGCCGGGTATTCGACCGTTAGATCCAGCGATTACGAGCGAACCGGCTTTGACCGGGGCCACCTGTGCCCTTCAGAAGACCGCGACCGGAGCCCCGAGGATAACCAAGCCACCTTTGCCCTAACAAACGTCGTGCCGCAAGCACCGAAGTGTAACCGGGAAACGTGGAAGTATCTGGAAGAGTATGCCCGCAAGCTGGTCGATAACGGCAGCGAGGTCTACCTGATGGCCGGCGCAACGGGTACGGGCGGCACCGGCGAACAGGGACCGGCCACCAGTTTGGCGAACGGAAAAATAACCGTGCCGGCGGCACTCTGGAAGGTATTACTGGTGCTGCCAAACGGCGACGACGACCTGAACCGCATTGGGCCCAACACGCAGGTGGTGGCCGTATACATTCCTAATCAGCAGTCGGCCGCTGAGCGTAAGTGGCAGAGCTATCAACTGTCGGTCAATGACCTGGAGCAACGAACCGGGCTGCGCTTCTTTGGCAACCTGCCCGCCGACATACAGGCCACCTTGAAAAGGCAAACCGGTAATAGCAATTAACGTACCTACAAGGACTTTCGCACCGTCAGCTCAAACGGGTTTTTGATCTGCCCGGTCACTTTGCCGGTTACCAGTTGAGCGGCCGTGCGGCCCATCTGCGCAAAATCGGTTGAGATGACCGTAATGCCATCGAGCAGGAGTTCTTTAAGCGGCGTTTCGTTATACGACAGAATACCCACCTCCCGGCCTACCTGATAGTTAGTTTCTTTGATTTTCTTAATGAGCGTCACCAGATCCTCTTCCATGAGGTTGATGTAGGCGCAGTCGGGCATAATGTCGGCTGCAGCAATGTCGGGCGTTACATGCGCCTGAAAGCCATAATCGGTACAGAAGCGGTGGAAGCCGGCCAGAATCCCTTCGGGATGGTAGGTGTAATCAGGGAAGAGAATGTTTAGCGTGGTGTACTTTCTTAAGAGCGGCAGCGCACTCACCAGGGCCTGCACAAGGTCATTCTCGAAATCCTGATACACCGCCGAATACCGGCCCACCAGCCCACTAATCAGTTTATCCATCACCACCAGCTTATGTTTGGGCAGCGTGTTGATGAGGTCGACGGCCCGTTCGCCGCCTTCGTAAAAGTGCGGAATAATCACGTAGTGCGTGTACCCGTGAACGTGGTTGGGCAGGATGGTTTTAAACAGCCGAAAGTCGTTGTTGTAGATAAAAAAGTCGATCGGTACGTCTGGGCCCAACTCCTGGGTGAAGGCGTCGTAAATAATTTTTTTGTGGGGACTCAGTTTATTGAAAAGCAGAAACACTTTCAACGCCCGGTCTATTTCCAGATCGCTGATATACGACCCCTTCCCTTTCGTTGACTCGATTACTTTCTTCTCTTTCAGCAGATCATACGCCCGCTCCACCGTCCGTTTCGATACGTCGAACTCAGCGCATACCTCGAAGATAGACGGCAGCTTATCGCCCGGCAGGATGTCTTTATTGCGAATACCCTCCGTAATGGAATTATAGATCTGGAGGTATTTGGGCGTACTCGAAAAATCGTTAATCGCAATTTGCTGAAGCATGAGCAGAGCATGTAGACTGGATTGATGACGCTTCGCCAGGCTGACAATACGCTACGGGCGAAGCGTCATCAATCCAGTCTACATCATTCATTGAGTATAAACACAGTCAACCCCCTGGCACCGTGGGCACCGATCACGAGGCTCTGTTCAATGTCGGCGGTTTTGGATGGGCCGGAGATAAATGTACCAAAGCCGGTGGCCGATACGTCGATGCGTCGGTAAGCCTCGTGCATGTTGGCCACCAGATCGGCCCGCCGAATCACGATGGCCAGATACTGCGTGATCATGGGCAGAGCCCGAAGGGCAGACGGAATCTGCCGCTCATCGACCCAGATAGCCGCATTCTCGGCTACCCCGATCTGCCCGCCAATAATGGCCAGATTCAGCCCCGCCAGGTCATGCGGATCGGTGACGGTAGCCAGGTCTACATCGGCCACGTCGACCAGTTCAGGCAGGGTTGTTCCTATGTTCAGCACATCGGCGTAGGTCTGGCGTAGGTATGTTGCAATGGCGGCGTAGTCAGGTACGCTCACCGCCTGCCCGCCCACAAAAGCCAGCACCTCACCGAATTGAACGGCCAGGTCGGGGTAGGTTGTAACGAAGGTAAACTGCTCAGGCAATGGGAGCCTGTCTGGCTGGTTGGCCTGAATGGCAGCCAGCATGGTATCGCGGGAACTCATTTTTTGACTGGTTAACCGAGGCGTCAGCTTCGGTGGATCAACTGTACAGATCAGTCTACTGAAGCGGGCGCTGGAACGCCGTCGGCATCGGTGCTAACGGCCCGGTTCACGTACCAGTCGCGGAAGCTTTCTTTTGGGGCCTCGGGCATTTCGCGCTGATTGTACCAGGGGTTCAATCCGTTTTGAGCCACAACGGGCGCAAACCGCAACACGCCCCGCCCTACTTTGCCAGCCATCCGGTACAGTCGGGGCGATTCCAATACGCTCGCCATGGCTTTCATGGCCACCGTCTTGGCCGTTGGGCCGTAGCCCTCCTGCATCAGCACCTGCCGCCACTTGTACAACTGCTCGTGAATATCGATTTTCACGGGGCACACGTTGCTGCACGACCCACAAAGCGTACTGGCAAAGGGCAGGTCAGCGTTCTGGCGCATGTCCAGATTCGGGGCCAGAATAGAGCCGATTGGCCCGGCAATGGCGGTGTGGTAACTATGCCCGCCACTACGCCGGTAGACCGGGCAGGTGTTGAAACAGGCCGCACACCGGATGCACTTCAACGAATTGCGAAAATCGGGCCGTCCCAGTTGGCGGCTCCGTCCATTATCAACGATCACGAGGTGCATCTGCTGGCCTTGCCTCGGTTTATGAAAATGGCTCGAAAAGGTGGTGATGGGCTGACCCGTGGCCGACCGGGCCAGTAACCGGAGAAATACGCCCAGGTGTTCGGCACGGGGAACGATCTTCTCGAAGCCCATGCAGGCAATGTGTACGTCGGCCAGATGAACACCCATGTCGGCATTACCCTCGTTGGTGCAAACAACAAAGCCACCCGTTTCGGCAATGGCAAAGTTCACCCCGGTCAGGGCCACCCGCCGGGTCAAAAACGTGTCGCGCAGGTGCTGACGGGCGGCCTCGGTCAGGTATTGCGGGTCGGTAGCACCGGCGTCGGTGCCCAGGTGCTGGTGGAAGGTATCCCCCACGTCGCTCCGTTTCAGGTGAATGGCCGGCAACACAATATGGCTGGGCGCCTCGCCCCGCATCTGCACGATCCGTTCGCCCAGGTCGGAGTCGATCACATCAACGCCATGCTCCTTCAGGTACTCGTTCAGATGGCATTCTTCCGTCAGCATCGACTTTGATTTCACCAGCTGATTCACCTGATTATCGCGCAGAATCTGGTGGATGATGGCGTTGTGCTCGGTAGCATCGGCGGCCCAGTGTACGGTGATACCGTTCGTCAGGGCGTTCTGCTCAAACTGCGTTAGCAGATCGTGCATGTTCGACAGCACATGATTCTTTATCTGCGAGGCCGCTTCGCGCAGTGCCTCCCATTCGGGTACCGACTGCGCCGCCCGGTCTCGTTTACTACGCACGAACCAGAGCGTTTCGTCATGCCAGTCAACGCGGGCTTCGTCTTTATTGAAGACAACGGCCGCCTCGGGGTGCGATTGATTGTTCATTATTCGTTTAGTAACAACTCCGAAATGTGTTTTACTACGACTGGACTACCCTGCCGACGCACAATACCTTCCAGATGCATCAGGCACGATACATCAACGCCGGTAATCACATCTACGTTGTGCCGAAGGTGATCGGCCACGCGGTCTTTACCCATTTTGGCCGACACGGCTTCTTCGACTACGCAGAACGTGCCGCCAAACCCACAACACTCATCGCGCCGGTCCAGCTCCACTAACTCTAACCCTTCGACCATAGTAAGCAGCCGTTCGGGTTTAGAGATGCCCTGCCTACCTACCAGTTCAGACATGGGCGACAGGTGCAAACCGCGCTGACCGTGACAACTCTGGTGGAGCCCCACCCGCAGCGAGCGTGCCCGGTACTGGATGTACCTGACGCCGGGCTGGTAGCGCCTGCACATTCAGCACGTCGGTTAAAAACTCGGTCAGTTCATACACCCGCCCGCGAATGGCCGCCGCGTCTGATTCGGTGGTGCTGTCGTGGCCATGCAGGTGCTGCTTGATATGCAGGGTACAGCTACCCGACGGCGACACAATGTAATCGTAGCCCGCGAAATTGCGAATGAAATTATCGTCGCAGCCACCCGTCAGGTGGGCATAACCAGAGTTGGCCATTGGCTGCCCGCAGCAGGTTTGATTGAGCGGATAATCGACCGTGCAGCCCAATTGTTCGAGCAGCGTCAGGGTGGCCCGGGCTACCTGCGGGTAAAACTGATCGACGTAACAGGGAATGAATAAGCCTATTTTCATGGAACGCCCTACCGAAAGGGTTAGTAAGTCTACTGGCCAGCCTGCGGAGCCGGATAGTACGTTAAATCAACTAAGTCTGGCGGAATCGGGCCCGCGTTCCACTGAGTATGAATGGCCAGTGCCGCGCCTAACGACGTGGCCTGTGCCACCGACGCCGCCCAGATGTCGACATCGGGGAAAGCCGCCGCCAGCAGGTTCATGTAGATGGGATTATGGCTGAACCCACCATCAACGAAGATACGGGAGATAGGCCCGACCGAATTGCCCGGAATCACCAGCGCCGTTGAAATCAACTGCTGCGCCATGAGGTCGAGCATAAGCTGATGATAGGCCGTTTCGTAGTCGGGAAACAGGGCCAGATCACGGCGTACAAACGCCGACTGAGTCAACGGGGGTATGGTTGCCGGGGGCGTCATTCCAAGCCAATCGTCAGCGTTTTCGCCTTCCGAATGGGCACGTTGCAGCTGGTCGATGATAACCGGGTTGTGACCAACCTGCTTGTAGTGCCCCTCAGGTACGTTGAAATGCGCGGCCAGCCGTTTTGTTTGCTGTTCGTGTTCATAGCCCGCAAAAAGCCGGGCGGCTTTCACCGGCTGCCCTTTGTAGGTCAGGTAGCAGAGGCAGTCATATTGCAGTTCCTCGGCGGTCAGCGGATCAGTATTGAACGGATTCATGCTGATACACCAGGTACCGGTCGAAATCAGGACAAACGGCTCCTTAAACGAGGCCAGATACGGAATCAGCGCCGCCGACGAATCGTGCAGGCCCACACCCGCCTTTACTTTTTTATCACCAATCGAAACGGATACAACGCTGTCAGATGGGGCGATATGCGAGAGGCGGGTGTCCAGCTGTTCTTTTTTTACCCAGTCGTGGTACTGGTTGCTCCGGAAATCCCACAGCAAGGTATGGCAGCCGATACTGGTCATCTCGGCCACGGGTCGACCCGTAATCAGGTAGCTGACAAACTGCGGAAGGTGCAGGGCGTAGGCCACCTGCGCGAATAGTTCAGGTCGTTCGTGTTTGAGCCGGTAAATCTGAAGACCCGAATTGAGGCTATCCAGCGCGGGTGACGCCGTTTCAACCAACAGCTTGTCGATCGGGCCATACTGGTCGTAAAACTGCTGCCGAATAGCGTCCGGATACGGTTTCAGGTAATTGGTAAGGCAACCAACCGGCTTGCCGTGCCTGTCGATATAGACAAGGCTGGCTCCGTAGGTGGTCACATTCAGGGCCTGCACGTCGAACTCAGGCAGCGCTAACACATCCTGCACAGCCGAGGACGTCCAGCTTATCAGTTGATCCAGATCTTCGCAGGGATCACCATCTTCGTCAACGGTCTCAGCCAGTTGCTCCGACCGTTCCCAGATAAGCTGGTACTGGCGATCAAAAAGGAACACCTTCTTGTTCGTCTTGCCAACATCAACAACAGCAATTACGGGCGTTTTCAAAGAGTGAAAGAAGAAAAGAGTGAAAGAGCGACCCTCAGTTGCGGCTTTACAGTCCCGTTGCTACGGTTTTCAGTCCGCGCTCGCTGATGAGTTGGCCGCGTACGTCGAGTTGGCGGAACAGGGCCAGCGGGTTCAGTGCGCCACCGGCCCGCAGGCGGGCTTCGGCTACGAGTGGGCGAACGTCGGTACGGAACGCATCCTGCAATAATTCCTGCGCCCGCACCACGTCGTTGGCTTCGCGGGCTTCTTCGAGCGCCGCCCGGTCAACCAGCAACGCCTGGGCGTAGGCCAGCTGAATGGCTTCAACCGACTGCAACAGGTCTTCGAGCGGATCTTTCACGTTATGGCTCGCGTCGATCATCCAGCCCAGATCATCGGCGTGGTTCATGCCACGGGCATCCATGCCTTCAATCAGTTCGCAGAAAATAAGGAACAGCTGGTACGGCCGGATGCTCCCTACAGTCAGGTCGTCGTCGCCGTATTTCGAATCGTTGAAATGGAATCCACCCAGCTTTCCTTCCTGCAACAGAATAGCCACAATCTGCTCGATATTGGCATTGGGCAGGTGGTGGCCCAGATCGACAAGCGTGTAGGCTTTCGGCCCTAGCTTAGAGGCATACAGATAGCTGCTGCCCCAGTCGCCGACGGTCATCGAATAAAAATTCGGTTCAAACGCTTTGTACTCCACGAACACTTTCCAGTCGTCGGGCAGGGCAGCGTAAATGGCTTGCAGACTTTCGAGGGTTCGGGCGAACGCCTTGCGGAAGTTGAGCTGCCCCGGAAAACACGAACCATCTGACAGCCAGACCGTCAGCGATTTCGAGCCCAGCGCCACCCCATGCCGAATTACCTCGATGTTGTGGTCAATGGCCTGCTGCCGAACGGCGGGATCGGCGTGTTGCAGCGAGCCGAATTTGTAGCTTAACTGGGTCCGGCCTCCCGGTTGATCAGACGATGGCGTCCCCGGCTGATCCTGAAAGGTGTTGGAATTAACGGCGTCGAAGCGAAGGTCCAGTTGCGCCGCTCGCTGCTGAATGGCGGCTACGTCGCCAGGTACGTCCCACGGAATGTGCAGCGAAATAGCGCCGCTACTCCGGTTCAGCGCGTGCAGCAGGCCTACATCGTCCATCTTTTCTTCCAGCGAACGCGGCTCACCTCCGCCGGGAAACCGGCCGAAGCGCGTGCCCCCGGTGCCTAAGGCCCAGCTGGGAATGGCGATCTGAAAATCAACGAGCTTTTGAATAACAGCCTCCACCGAACGCGGCCCGGCATTTTCCAGCTCACCCGTCCAGGGAGCCAGCTTGCGTTGATGCCCGGCCAGTAAACTGGCATTATGGTCGTCTACTTGATTATGATTCAGGTTCATGGAAAGAGGGTTATCGGACAAATGCCATAGCAACGCCGCCGTCGACGTTGAGCACGTTACCCGTTGATTTATTGAGCAGGCCGCCGACGAAAGCGAAGCAGGCGTTGGCAATATCCTCGGGCAGAATTACCTCGTTCAACAGGGTACGTTTGGCATAGTATGCGGGCAGTTCGGCCACCGTAATGCCGTAGGCTTTGGCGCGGCCTTCGGCCCAGCCGCCAGCCCATATATTGGAGTCTGAAATGACCGCATCGGGGTTTACCACATTCACCCGGATATGGTCGCCACCCAGTTCGGCGGCGTTCAACCGGCTCAGGTGAAGCTGAGCGGCTTTGGCCGAGCCGTAACCCGCGTTGTTTGGCCCCGCTACCAGCGCGTTTTTCGACACGATATTGACAATGTCGCCGCCCAGTTGCTGCTTCCGCATAATGGCCACAGCCGCCTGGGTTACCATAAACTGGCCCTTCACCAGAATATCATACAACCGGTCCCACTCCTCAATGGTGTGCTCGGCAATGGGCCGCGAAATGCTGATTCCCGCGTTGTTGACCACAATATCCACGCCACCGAAGGCCAGACACGCGGCTTTGTAAGCTTCACTGATGCTGTTGGCATCGGTTACGTTCAGGGTTGTTGTCGACACGGCATCGGCACCGAATGCCTTCACAAACTCCGCTTTCGACGAATCGAGGCGTTCCTGGTCAATATCATTGAGGATGACGCAGGCCCCTTCCTGCGCGAATTTTTTGGCAATGGCTTTACCAATGCCGCCACCGCTGCCCGTCACGAGCGCAACCTTGCCCGACAGGGGTTTGGGCTTGGGCATCCGCTGTAGTTTGGCTTCTTCCAGCAGCCAGTACTCAATATTAAAAGCCTCCTGCCGGGGCAACGACGTGTATTCTGAAATGGCCTCGGCCCCGCGCATCACATTGATGGCGTTGATGTAGAATTCGGCGGCTACCCGTGCGGTCTGTTTGTCTTTGGCGAAGGTGAACATACCCACACCCGGCCAGAGCAACACCACCGGATTCGGGTCACGAATAGCGGGGCTATTGGGGTGTTTGCACGTATCATAGTATTCCTGATACATAGCCCGGTAAGCATCAAAGGCGGGGGTAAGCCGGGCCTGAATTGCCGCCGTGTCGCTCACATCTTCGTCAGTGGCCAGGTCGAGCACCAGTGGGCTGATTTTGGTGCGCAGAAAATGGTCGGGGCAGGACGTACCCAGCGGAGCCAGCCGCGACAGGTCGTTGGAGTTCGTAAATTCCAGCACACGCTCATCGTCGGTGAAGTGACCGATCATGCGGCCGCTTCGGCGTACCGATTCGCTGCTGCACAAGCCGCGCAGAATCGGAGCCAGTTGAGCGGCCTGCTGCCTGCGGGCTTCCGCAGAGGCGCTTTCCATGCGTTGCCCACCAAATACCGGCCGGTTTTTACCCGTATGTGCTGCGATGTATTCGGCACACCGCTCCACTACTTCCAGCGTGTTTACGTAGCTCTCGTAGGCCGTATCGCCCCAGGTAAACAGGCCGTGCGACCCCAGCATGATGCCCCGCAGCTGAATACCGTTGGCGGCGTTCTCTTCCAGGCAGCTCCGCAGTTGCAGGCCCAGATCAAAACCCGGTTTCTGCCAGTCGACCCAGCCAATCTGCCCGTCGAATAACTCCTGCGTGATGCGCTTGCCGTCTTTTGCGGCGGCAATGGCAATGGCCGCGTCGGGATGCAGGTGATCGATATGGGCGAAGGGCAAAAAGCCGTGTAATGGCGTGTCGATAGACGGCGCTTTCGAGGCCAGGTCGTAGAGGGAGTGGTTAAACAACTCAACCATCTCGTCTTCCTGCTCAATGCCCCGGTAGATACCTTCCAGGCTCCGCAGGCGGTCGACGTAGAGGGCCGCCAGGCCAGAGCGGGTCAGGGTGCCGATATCGCCGCCAGACCCTTTCACCCACATTACCTCGGTGAGTTGCCCGGTGAGCGGGTCTTTCGCCATCGCTTTGCAGGATGTGTTGCCACCGCCATAGTTGGTAAGCCGCAGATCGGCTCCCAGCAGGTTTGAGCGGTAGATGAGCAGGGCCACCTCCCGGTTGTGGGGTTCGCCAGTGGCCTGTTGTGCAGCATCAGCTAACTGAGCGGCTTTTGCCTCGTCCCAGAGGTAACTGACATGATTGAAGACGTGAGTTTGGTTTAGCATACAGCTAACTCGATATGGTTGCTTTTAGAAGAGTATACACAAACGTACCTACTCCCTTCAGGCTTAGTTTCCTCCTCCTCCCTACCCTTAAACAGCAAAAGCCCGCTCCTGTGATAGAAGCGGGCTTTTCAGTTGCGTATCTGGCGGGCCTAGAGTTGCGGAATCCGCAGAACCTGGCCAGGATAAATAAGATCAGGACTTTTCAGCATCGGCTTGTTGGCCTCGAAAATGACACCGTATTTCATGGGGTCACCATATACCTTCTTGGAAATGGCAGATAATGTATCACCTTCTTCCACGGTATGGTACTTGCCTTCCGGCTCGGGGCTATCCACCTCCAGTTGGTTGTCTACCGACGTTACACCCTCCACGTTGCCAACGGCCAGGGCAATCTTCTCGGCGTCTTCCTGTTTGGCTACCCGGCCTTCAATGGTCACCAAATCACCTTTGGTCTTAATCGTCAGCGTCTGAAATGGCAGGCCCAGTTGCTTAACGTGGTTTAATAAAGCGCTGGCTTTCAGCGGCTCTGGATCACCACCGGCATTCGTTGCGGCTGGCGTTTCGTCTTTTTTACCGAAGACTTTTTCACCAACACCTTTGAAGAAGTTTAATAAACCCATGTGTCTATAAAAAGATTAAGAGTGAATAATTGGTTTAACTCAGCGACAAACAACGCATTTTCGCTACTCAAACCAACACGTAGACGAGCATAATGTTCTGATGTCACGGAATAGCACCAAATAGATAGATGCCTGGTTAAAACCGGATGAATTCTATTTACTGCACGAAACAGAGGCCTGATGCGGTAGGTTACCTTGTGTAAGCACCACTAGGTGCGTTATCCGATAACCTGACTACTAGCTATGTCTATGCACTTCCGTTTTACTCATTCCACGCGCTGGCTGGCCCTGGTGGGCCTGGTAATCAGCACAACAGGCTGCTATGAAGACGACCTGGCCGGGCGCGTTGACACGCTCTCCCCCGGCCGGGCAAATTTTGCCAAATACGTTGCCGTTGGCAACTCGCTTACGGCAGGCTACGCCGACAACGGCCTTTACCGGGAGGGGCAGCTTAATTCGTACCCCAACATTCTGGCCCAGCAGTTTCGGTTGGTTGGTGGCGTCGGCACGTTCATACAACCCCTGTTCACGGCTGAGCAAGCCGCCGGAACGGGGTATATCAAACTGACCAGCTTACCCACCATCACCTCTGGTGGGCTGCCCGTTACCGTTCAGGTTGCTCCGCAGGGCGTGCGGACGCTGGCTAACGGAAGGCCACTCTTCACGAAGTTCAATGGCCCGATCAACAACCTCGGCGTACCCGGCATTCGGATGAGCGATATTATGACGGCGGGCTACGGAACGGCGGCGGGAAATCCGTACTTCGAGCGGCTGCTTCCAGACAGCTCGCCACTGCGGACCTACCTGCAGTTTGTGGCCGATAACCTGACCAATGCAACGTTCTTTTCCTGCTTCATGGGCAACAACGATGCGCTTGGCTACGCCACCACCGGTGGAGCCACCCCATTTACGCCCACGCCGCTGTTTACCGCCAATACCACGGCACTGCTTAACACGCTGAACGAGAATGGCCGGGGCGGCGTGGTCATCGGTATTCCTAAAATCACAACGGCCCCCTTCTTCCAGATCGTATCGCTGACGCAGGTGCTCAACAGCGTATCGGCGGCCCTTAAGGCGGCGAATCCGGCGGCTCCGGCCGTTACGGCCCTGGTTATTCAGTCGCCGCTGGCACCAGGGGGCGTTCGGGCAACCAAGTCCGGTGATCTACTGCTGCTGGCTCAACAGGCGGCCTACGGTACCATCGGACGCACGGATATAGGCACCAAAGCTGGTCCTTATGGCCTGTCGCCTACAAATCCACTGGCCAATGAACTGGTACTCGACGCTGAAGAAGTGACGGCCGTGAATGCTAAAATCGACGAATACAACGGTATTATGAAGGCGCAGGCCGATGCCCGTAACCTGGCCTGGGTTGACCTGAGCACGCTGACCAATCAGTTGACAGCAGGTAGTGGTCTGGCCCAAAACGGAGTGACTTTCAACCTGGGCTACATTCTGGGTGGGGTAATTAGCCTCGACGGTCTCCACTTTACCCCGGCAGGCCAGGCACTTATAGCGAACGAGATCATTAAAAGCATCAATGCCAAGTATGGTGCCTCTGTTCCGCAGGTCGACCCTACGCGTTACCGTAAAGTATTGGTTCAACAATAACCGACACCAACCCGACATGAAACATCTCCCTCTAGTAGCGGCGGCGCTGCTGCTCACCTCAACGGCCACGCTGGCGCAGTCCCGGCCCTTCATTCCTTCCATTGAAGTAGGGCTGAAAGGTGGCCCCACTTTTGTAAACGGCTACACCACTATTCCGGCCCATCCAACCAGTATTGTTGGTGTGCAGGTACCCCAGATTGAAAACAAGGGCAATGGTACGGGGCTGGGCTACACAGCAGGTGCCTTCGTTCGCTTCAATAACTACAGCCGGAAAGGGTACGTGCAGGTTGAAGTGACCTACAACCGGTTTCTGCTGAAACAGCGCGTCACCAACTTTACCCTCGACGTGAACGCCAATGCGAGTCTGGCCGCCCAACTGCCCGTTAGTTTTGCGCCCGGTTTGCTCAACGCCACGGTCGACGTCACGTCAGAATCGTCAATCGAGTCGTTCAACGTGCCCCTGCTGTTTGGGCGTCGCCTTTTCAATGACCGGCTGCGGGCGTATTTCGGACCAACCCTGCTGTTTGTCAATAAATCGCAGGCAGTACGTACCACCCAGGGGCAGGTTAACCCAAATGCAGCGATTGGGTTTGGGGCTGCCATTCCTATCCCGGCTACGGGCGAAACCACCAACCTGCTCAGCTCCCGCGAAGCCGCCAACCTCCAGGTAAAGCGGTTCAGCTACGCTATCGAAGTAGGGTTAGGCGTAACGCCACTCCGGTGGCTGGATCTGGATGTTCGCTATGCGGTGCCGGCCGGTGGGGTCTACATCGACAAGAATATCAAAGGATTTCTGGGCATCGCCAGTGTGACAGCCGGTCTCAAGATTCCGTAAGCAAGCCGTCAGATCAACGTTAGTTGAAGCGGGCCGTGCGAAAGTGCGGCCCGTTTTTTTGCCTGCGGCGAACGACGAAAAACAGTTCATGCACTTGATCTGTCAGTTGAGCCCCCTTTTTTACATGTCCACCACATAGCCGTTCCTGTATAAGTCAGCGGAGGGTAGTTTTACATCAACCAACACCCTCTCGAACAATCAACTTATACAGTTATGATCGCTATCTGTCACGCCCCAGTTACCTCTCCCCTCCCCATCAAGCCAACCGCAGGTCCATCAGCAAAGTACCTGGAACTACCCTACCGGAATCGGATGATTCTGTTGGCGTTCGCTGATATTGTCTGGCTGGAAGGAGCCGGTAATTACACGTACATCCACACGCGTGATAACCGGCGCTATTTGTCCTCTAAAACCCTGAAACGTCTTGAACCCACCCTGGTTGATCCCTGTTTCTGCCGGGTACACAAGTCGACCATCGTCAACATGGCCTATTTGTCGGAAATTAACTTTGGTGCGGCCCCACATCTGTACCTGAAGAATACGGCGCAAATTGCCATTTCACGTCGGCGTTTACCAGCAACCCGTCGGCAGGTGAAGCTGTATCAACGCATGGCCACCACCCGGCACCAGCCTGTTGCCTAATGGCCATCTCCCGGTTCCATGAGAAAGCCGCTCCTGAGCTATCAGGAGCGGCTTTCTCATGGAACCTAGGGGGTCTTTTTTAGACCTTATAGGTTTAGTACATGGATGCCGTTATAAATCCGAAAAGTCGAAACCTTCCAGGAAAGCGGTGGTAAATTGACCCGACTGGAAACCGGGGTCATCCATCAGCTTTATATGAAATGGAATGGTGGTTTTGATGCCTTCAATGACAAACTCCTGCAAGGCGCGCTTCATCCGGGTGAGCACCTCCGCCCTCGACTGGCCCGATACGATCAGCTTGGCAATCATCGAGTCGTAGTTTGGCGGAATAACGTATCCCGTATACACATGGCTGTCGATACGGATGCCGTGACCACCGGGGAAATGCAGGTTCGTGATCTTACCTGGCGACGGACGGAAGTTATTGGCGGGGTCTTCGGCGTTGATCCGGCACTCCAGCGCAAACAATTTTGGCGTGTAGTTAGCGCCCGAAATAGGAACACCCGCCGCTACTTTGATCTGCTCTTTAATCAGGTCGAAATCCGTCACTTCTTCCGTAATTGGGTGCTCTACCTGAATCCGGGTGTTCATTTCCATGAAGTAGAAGTCACCATGCTTATCCACCAGGAATTCGACCGTACCGGCTCCCTCGTAGCCAATCGACTGGGCACCGCGAATGGCCGCCTCGCCCATGCGCTCACGCAGCTCATCGGTCATGATGGGCGAAGGGGTTTCTTCCAGTAGCTTCTGATGGCGCCGCTGAATGGAGCAATCCCGCTCTGACAGGTGGCATACCTTACCGTACTGATCCCCCACAATCTGGATTTCGATATGGCGGGGCTCTTCAACAAATTTTTCGAGGTAGAGGCCATCGTTCCCAAAGGCGGCACCGGCTTCTGTGCGGGCATCGTTCCAGGCCTTCTCGAAATCGTCTTCCGTTTTGATGATCCGCATACCGCGTCCGCCACCGCCCGCCGTCGCTTTGATGATGACCGGGTAACCAATGCCTTTAGCCAGTTCTTTACCCTGCTCAATGGAATCGAGCAGCCCTTCAGACCCAGGAATAACCGGTACACCTGCAGCGCGCATGCTGGCTTTGGCCGTGGCTTTATCGCCCATACTCTCGATCTGTTCGGCCGTGGCCCCAATAAACTTGATGCCATAGTCGGCGCAGATCTGCGAAAATTCAGCGTTTTCTGACAGAAAACCGTAGCCGGGATGAATGGCGTCGGCCCCCGTCACCTCAGCGGCCGAAATGATACTGGGAATATTCAGGTACGACTGGCGACTTGGCGGGGGGCCAATGCAGACGGCTTCATCGGCAAAGCGCACGTGCAGGCTGTCGCGGTCGGCCGTTGAGTAAACGGCCACCGTACGGATGCCCATCTCACGGCAGGTACGTATGATCCGCAACGCAATCTCGCCCCGGTTAGCAATGAGTATTTTTTTGAACATGGTAGGAAAAGAAAGCCTTGCCAGTCGTAGAGCAGCAGTACACCGTCTGAAAAGCCGAGCATTTAATTAGTAACGGCTTTCCAGACGGTGCACTGCTGTTCTACAACTGGCAAGGCTTATTCTCTTTATATTGGTTCGACAATAAACAACGGCTGATCGTACTCGACAGGCGTAGCATTTTCAACGAGTACCTTCACGATACGACCCGATAGTTCGGCTTCGATTTCATTGAAGAGCTTCATGGCTTCGATGATACAGACTACTTTGCCGGGTTTGATTTCATCACCAACCTCCACGAGCATGGGCGATTCAGGATTGCCCGACCGGTAGAACGTGCCAATCATGGGCGACTTGATCGTGACCTGATTCGTGGCTGGCGCCGCTGCCAGCTCAACCGCTGCGGGTGCCGCCGAAATTGCTACAGGCTGAGCCGGCGGCGGCGCTGCTACAGGAGCTCCCGCTGGCAGTGCGGCAGGTGCCGGAGCTGCGATCATCGTCGGCGTAGCCGAGCGCTTCACGTTTATTTTCAGCTCGCTGGTCTCGATCTTCACCTCATCGAGGCCTGATTTCGAGATAAAATCAATTAGTTGTTGGATGTCTTGTGTGCTCATATATATAGAGTTAAGAATTAGGAATTAAGAATTAAGGGCTGAATGTCGGGCTTATTACTGATCAATAGGCCGTACAACGCTTTATTCTTAACTCTCAACTCTTACTTACTTCAACTCGTTCCTGGTATTCGCGCGTGCGGGTATCAACGCGGATTTTGTCACCCTGGTTGATAAACAGGGGAACATTGATCATGGCCCCAGACTCAACTTCTACGCGTTTTTTAGCACCGCTCGACGTATCCCCTTTCAGGCCAGGCTCGGCGTAGGTCACTTCCAGCTCAACCGAAACGGGTAACTCGCAGGTTAACGGCGTATCGTTTTCGGCATTGATCAGTATTTCTACTTCCTGACCTTCCCGCATTAGATCGGCCTGATCCAGAATTTTTTCGCTGATGTTGATCTGATCGAATGTCTCCTGATCCATGAAGTTATACCCAGCTTCGTCTTTGTAGAGAAACTGGAACTTCCGGCGTTCAACCCGTACCGGAATAATGGTAACTCCTGAGTTGAACGTGTTGTCGATTACTCGGCCGGTGGTCAGGCTTTTCAGCTTGGTACGCACGAAAGCAGCCCCTTTTCCGGGCTTAACGTGCTGAAATTCAACAATTTGAAAAAGGTCGTAGTTGTGATTGATAACTAAGCCGTTCCGAATATCTGCGGTCGTTGCCATGTACTAATGTACGATTTACTAGTTGCGAATTATGATTTGTTAATGAACGACACACGATCTATGAACATTGATTGTTTACCTCATACCGACTGGTAAGCAGGGAGCGCAACATCGTAATTCGTAAATCGTAGATCGTAAGTCAGTAGGCCCACTTCACGTAGACTGACCCCCAGGTGAATCCGCCGCCAAAGGCAGCCAGCACCAGGTTGTCACCTTTCTTCAGCTGCGATTCGTAGTCGAACAGACACAGCGGAATAGTGGCGGCAGTGGTATTACCGTACTTGTGAATATTCAGCATCACCTTGTCAGACCCGATTCCCATGCGGTTGGCGGTGGCGTCGATAATGCGTTTGTTGGCCTGATGCGGTACCAACCAGGCTACGTCGCCCCCAGCGAGGTGGTTTCGCTGCATGATTTCGGCGGATACATCAGCCATATTTTTCACCGCGAATTTAAAGACAGATGGCCCGTCCTGATACACATAGTGCCAGCGCTTCTCAACGGTCTCGTGGCTGGGCGGATAGCGGCTGCCACCCGCTTTCTGGAACAGATGGTACTGCCCTACCCCGTCTGACCGGATAATCGAGTCGAGAATACCGTAGCCCTCTTCAGCCGCTTCGAGCAAAACAGCCCCCGCCCCATCGCCGAAAAGTATGCAGGTTGTCCGGTCGGTGTAATCGGTGATGGCCGACATTTTATCGGCGCCCACTACGATCACTTTGCGGTATTTGCCACTTTCAATAAACTGCGTGCCAACGGTGAGGGCGTATAAAAAACCCGAGCAGGCCGCCTGAATATCGAAGCTCCCTACGTTGCGAATGCCGACCATCTCGCAGATAAGGTTGGCGGTTGCCGGAAACAAAAAATCGGGTGTAACGGTGGCGCAGATCAACAGGTCAACCTCGTTGGGGGCGGTGTTTGTTTTAGCCAGCAAGCCACGCACAGCCTCGGCCCCCATGTGTGAACTACCCATACCCTCGCCTTTCAGAATATGGCGCTCTTTGATGCCCGTGCGGGAGGTAATCCATTCATCATTGGTATCGACCATCCGCTCCAGTTCGGCGTTGGTCAATACGTAGTCGGGTACGTAGCCATTCACACCGGTAATTGCTGCTTTCATTTTAGATTCAGTTACGAGATACTCACTTGAGCGCCTGGGCAATTTTAGTATAGGTATCTGCTTCCACCTGGCGAATGGTCAGGTTGAGCATATTTTTTATAGCCAGAGCCGACGACATGCCGTGGGCAATCATGACATTTCCATTTACGCCGAGGATTGGGCTACCACCAATAGAGGCGTAGTTCGTTCTGTCCAGAAAATCGTCTCTCATGCCCCTTTTTGCGGCCACTTCGTAGAACGACTCACCGAGTTTAAACAGCGTATTGCCCGTAAAACCGTCCGTAACGATCACGTCGGCTCGGTTCAGGAACAGGTCCTTCCCTTCAATGTTGCCGATGAAATTGAGGCGGCGCGAGTCTTTCAGCAGTTGGTGAGCCGCCTGAACGGCCAGTGAGCCTTTCTGTTCTTCTTCGCCAATATTCATCAGCGCCACCCGTGGCGCATCAATGCCAAACATGTACCGGACATAGATAGAACCGAGTTCACCAAACTGAGCCAGCATCTCGGGCTTACAGTCGGCGTTGGCCCCAATATCGAGCATAACGGCCGTTCCACCGTCGAGTTGCGGCACAAACCCGGCAATACAGGGCCTGATTACACCCTCAATGGCTCTAATGCTGAACAACGCACCCACGTGCATGGCACCGGTATTGCCGGCACTACAAAATGCGTCGACCTGGCGTTCTTTCAGCAATTTGAAACCAACGCTGATGGTTGAGTTGGGTTTTTGCGAGAGGGCTTTTGTGGGGTGCTCGCCCATTCCGATCACGTCGGTAGCCTCAACAAGCTCAATAGCGGGATGATTAGCTATTCCATGGGCTTCCAATTGCGTGTTCAGTACCGATAGGGGGCCAATCAGCAGGATGATGATGTCTTCGGGCAAGCCAGCCTTTACAGCATCGGCAACGCCTTCGATAATCGCTTCTGGTGCAAAATCGCCACCCAGGGCGTCCACGGCAATCTTCATTTTATCGAGCAGCTTAGCGCGCCAATACCGATAGTATTAAGTATTGGGCGCGTAAAATTAGTAGCCTAAGGGCAATAAAAAAGTATTCCGCGTTCATCTTAGACCTGATGTCGGCGAAATACTCTTTTACTTCATATTATGAATGTACCGCAGGGAGGTGCCTTTTTCGACAGAAAAACCTCCCCGGCAGAGTCAGTAACCAACCGGATTTAGACCGTCGGTCGGTACCCTTCGATCACCATTTTACCGCGGTAATAGAGGTTACCCTCAAATACATGGGCGTGATGACGCTCGTGCACTTCACCCGTGGCTGAATCAGTGGCCAGCGTTACGGCTTCTACTTTGTAATGGGTCCGGCGTTTATCGCGGCGGGCAGTCGAGTGGCGGCGTTTGGGGTGTGCCATTGTCTGAAAATCAGTTTAATGTGTTAAGTCCACTGTGAAAAGGCCGACGCAACGTTGGCCCCCGGACAGAAGACGTTGAACGATTCGTTAATTATTACTCAGTTTACGCAGGGCCTCCCAACGGGGGTCCACTGCGGGTTTTTCGTCGTCAGATTCATCACCTTCCACCACAGCGTCTGATGAGTAAATCAATTTACCTTCCGACAGATCGTCCTCATCTTCATCGCGGAACCGCGGGTGAAGACCTTTCATCGGCATCGACAACACAATGTAATCGAATATGTAGCGGGCTACGTTGATGGTTGCGGTATTGCGCTCGATCAGTTCAATTTCATCGGTCAGTTCCTCGTTTCGATCCGCGAACTTCAGGAATAGCGTCTGGCGCGTATTCACCTGTTCGTCGTACAGATCAAGGCTACGGTCGCAGGTACGCTCTACCACGCCTGTAATGGCAAAGTCGAGGCGAAGCATGGTCTCCGACTTGTCAAGAACCAGGTGTGTCTGTACGTTACCCCTCTTAATTAACTGTTGGTCAAGCGCTTGAAAGAACGCTTCATCCGACGAATAGTCGAATTCGTAGCGTTTTGGCTCTAAACCAATAATGTTGATATCGTATTGCCGCAGTTGGTTCACCTCAGTCGTTCGCTAACAAGGCCGCAAAGATACGGAAATCCTTGTTTAAAGTTCAAGGTCTACAGTCTAAAGTTCAAAGTCCAAGGTTCAAAGTCCAATGTGCTCTGCTAATTAGCCAGCCTATTCATCAGCGAAGCACTTTCGACTTTAGACTTTGAACTTCAGCTCCCTCTAAGCCGGCCGCGAAGCCATTTTCTGCTTAACAAACTGCACCAGAATAGGCATAAGCGACAGGCCTACGATACCGAAGACAACGAGTTCAAAGTTTTTCTGTACGAAGGGGATATTGCCGAAGAAGTAGCCCACGAGCGTAATGCTTACTACCCACAGAACAGCCCCCAGAATGCAGTTCTTTATATACGTACTGTAAGTCATGTTACCTGCACCAGCAACAAAAGGCGCGATGGTACGCACAATGGGGATAAACCGAGCCATAATGACCGTGCGGCCACCGTGTTTGGCATAAAACTTTTCGGTCTCTTCGATGTACTCTCGTTTGAAAAACAGAATGCGCTCCCGCGATTTGATCTGCGTGCCGAATTTACGACCCACGAAATAATTGACGTTATCGCCCAGCAGCGCCGCAACAATGAGCAGCGGGATAATGACGGCCACACTCAACTCATTGGTGTCACGGGCGGCAAGAGCGCCGGCCGCAAACAGCAGCGAATCACCGGGTAGCAGAGGCATGACAATCAGGCCTGTTTCGGTGAAAACAATCAGAAACAGGATGGCGTACAGCAGTATACCGTATTCATTGGCCCACAAATCGAGGTATTTGTCGAGGTGGAGCAGGAAATCGAAGAGCGATTTGATGAGTTCCATACAGACTATTTGTCCAGAAAATGACTAAATGTATCGCCACGCAGGCCTAAGCGGATGGTTTCTAGCGGAATGACTTCGGAGGGGGCAATGTTGCCAACGTTGACGTTGGCACCCAGTAGTTTGACAAACCAGACTTGCTGTTCTTTCTGCGGGGCTTCCCAAATGATTTTCTCAGATGGAATCTGCGTCAGAATCTCCTCAACCAATCCCTGGCGCACCTCGCCGCTGGCGCGGAAGAGGCCAACGGTGCCCCCCTCTCGGGCCTCACCGATTACTTTCCAGGCACCGGCCTGTAGTTCGCTCGTCATCAGTTTGATCCACTTATAGGGCGGTATGATTTTGGCTTCGTCTTTCGAGCCAACCTCCGACAATACGGTCACCTGCTGGGCAAGCGTACGAATGTATTCGCACTTCTCGTCGGGGTCCATTTCCAGTGAGCCGTCAGATACCTCCGCGAACTTCAGCTCATATTTGTCGATCAGTTTACGAAAATCGTCAAACTGATTGCGCACAACGAAGGCTTCAAAGAGCGTGCCGCCGAAGTAGACAGGCACCCCTGCTGCTTTGTAGGCATCAAGCTTCTGTTGCAGGTTGGGGGTAACAAAGGAAGTAGCCCATCCGAGTTTAACGATGTCGATATACTCGGCCGACATCGACAGCATATCTTCGACCTCGCGCAGGCTAAGGCCTTTATCCATGACCATTGTGAAGCCACTATGGCGTGGTTTAACGGTGCGTTCAGGAATTTGAGTTAACGTATAATTCATCCGGTCTTGTGCGGGTGCATGGTATGTAAATCGCGCAAAAGTAGCACGAGTTACCAGAAACTCACAATTAAATACACAAATACAAGCTATTTTGAGCCGTACAGCTTAGTTAAATGCTATTTTCGCCGAATGGAAATAAACCAACGACTTGCTATTTTTCAGTCACTGATTGGGAAACCTATGAGTCAGAGCCCTTCTGGCATTGGGCGCTGGCTGAACGGGACACTGCTTACGGTCGAAGAAGGAAGAATGATAGCCAGCTATGTTGTTCGGGAGGATATGGTGAACCCAATGCAGGTGCTGCATGGCGGGGCGGCTTCGGCCATTCTGGATGATCTGTGCGGGTTGACCGTCTTTGCGATGGGCCGTGAATTTGGCTTCACCTCAGTAAACCTCACCATGGATTTTCTGAACGCTGCCAGACTGGGCGATAGCCTGACGGCCGAAGCCAACGTGGTACGGGCCGGGCGCAATATCATCCATCTGGAAGGG
The DNA here is from genome assembly GCA_963750355.1 of uncultured Cytophagales bacterium. Taxonomy (GTDB): domain Bacteria; phylum Bacteroidota; class Bacteroidia; order Cytophagales; family Spirosomataceae; genus Fibrella. Next base: position 203,520 of record CAVVQL010000003.1, read on the forward strand.
CGCATCACCAACGCCGATGGTAAGCTAATCGCCAAATGCAGCACAAACCTGGTGCAAACAACCGTTAAGTTGTAGGGAATCTAACTTCAGGTTTCAAACGTTTCGCTAATCTACACTTGTGGTTGGAGTGCGGAGCACCGCAACAACGGACCGTTTGAAACCTCAGACTTGAAATTTGAAACGAAATTCCTTACCTTTGCACCCTCATTTTCAATATACACACAGATCATGTACGCAATCGTAGAGATCGCAGGGCAGCAATTTAAAATCGAGAAGGGCCGCTTCATCTATACCCACAGGCTGGGAGGTGACGTGGACGCTGCACTTGCCTCCGACCAGGTTAAAGTTCTCCTGGTTGATAACGAAGGAGCGATCACCGTTGGTGCACCCATAGTAGCGGGCGCAGCGGTATCGGCCACCATCGTCGAGCACCTGAAAGGCGAAAAAGTTATCGTCTTCAAAAAGAAACGCCGGAAAGGCTATCGGAAAAAGAATGGCCACCGCCAGTACCTGACCAAACTGCAAATCAACGACATCACCGTTTAAACTAGTTTCAAGTTTCAGGTTTCAGACGGTCCGCCGTTGCGGTTTCAAGTAGTTCGGCTTGTCAGCAGTGCCACTTGAAACCTGAAACCTGAAACCTGAAACCATTTCCTAAAAAATGGCACACAAGAAAGGCGTCGGTAGTTCAAGGAACGGCCGTGACAGCATCAGCAAACGACTGGGCGTCAAACTATTCGGTGGTCAGCTGGCCATCGCTGGTAACATTATCGTCCGCCAGCGCGGCACGAAGCACCACCCCGGCAAAAACGTGGGTATCGGTAAAGACCACACTCTGTTTGCTCTTATCGATGGCACCGTTACGTTCTCTAAAGGCCGGGCTGACCGGTCGATGGTAAACGTACTGCCGACTGCCGTAGAGGCAGTTGCTCCAGTAGCCGTTGCTGCTGAATAAATCCGGATTCATTGACGAAAAAACCGCTTGTTTCACCAACAGGCGGTTTTTTCATGCCCACTCATTCCTGTTCAACCCACCGGCCTTCTGGGTGGTTATAGGTTCATTTCTATAAATTGGTTGCACCACTCCAATACCTCCGGTAACTTCGGGCCTCAATATAATCAACATTCATGGATCAACTTTTTACGGCACAAGCCATCGTAAGTCTGCTTACCCTCACGTTTCTGGAGATCGTGCTGGGGATAGATAATATAATTTTCATCTCTATTGCTGCGAACAAGCTGGCCCGGGCCGACCAGGCTAAAGCCCGCAATATTGGACTGGTGCTGGCCATGGCATTTCGCGTGGCGCTGCTATTCGGCATTTCGTTCCTGATCTCGCTGAGTAAACCCTTCACTCATATTGACACGGGTTGGTTTGTAGCCGCTCCGACCGGGCAGAGCATTATTCTGTTCGTGGGTGGCCTCTTCCTCCTGTATAAAGCCACGTCTGAAATTCACCACAAACTGGATGGTGCGCCCGAAGAATCTGACGATGTTGCTGCTGCCAAGAATGTTAAATCGACTGTTGCCAGCGCAGTAGCCCAGATTGCTGTTATCAACGTGGTGTTCTCGATCGACTCTATTCTTACCGCTGTGGGGCTTACCCAAAACGTAACCGTGATGATTGTGGCAGTGGTGATATCGGTGTTGATCATGATGTTCTTTGCCGGACCGGTAGGCCGTTTTGTCAATGACCATCCCAGCATTCAAATGCTTGGCCTGGCCTTTCTTATCATGATCGGTTTTATGCTGATTGCCGAGGGCGCTCATCTGTCAGAGGTAGTATTCTTCAACTCACCCATCGGGGTAGTACCGAAAGGCTATCTGTATTTTGCCATTGCCTTCTCGCTTTTAGTCGAGTTTCTCAACATGAAACTCCGCAAAAATCAGAAGCCTGTGCAGATGCACGGCTACGAAGAGCGGGCCAGACACGAAGGGCTGATTTGATGCATACTGCCTACTGCTTCATAATTTCTAACCTAGCGGCAAACCGCTCATAAGTCTTTTGCCCCTCACCGATCAGCTTCAGAATATTATTTACAGCCTCAGTGGTGTTGGTGCTGAAGGATGGCTGATCATGTCTTTTTGTGGCCTGCTGATTGCTGAACTGGTCCTGCTTCGGCGTGGCGGCGAACAGCTAGCCCGTCCCTGGCTGACCGGACTGACCCTAGCCGGGCTGCTGGTAGCTGGCGGGATAGCCGTTAGCGAGCTGTACCGGGGCCCCCTATTTATGGACCTTCTTTTCCTCGACAATCAGGCGGTGCTGATTAAAGGGGTGGTGGCGTTGGGGGCCGTTGCTGTGGTGCTTTGGGAAACAGGGGTCTGGCAAACTGGTGGTCAGAGCCAGCCGATAGCAAAACGGCAGTTGCCTACTGAATGGTACGCCCTGCTGACTGCGTTGGTGCTGGGGCTGTTCCTGCTGTCGATGGCCGTTAATCTGCTGTCGATCTACCTCAGTATTGAACTCGTCTCCCTGAGTTCGTACCTGCTAACTGGTCTGGTCGGTGATCGGAAAGCGTCGGAAGGCGGGTTGAAATACCTGCTGTTTGGGGCGGTAAGCTCGGCCGTTATGCTCTACGGGATGTCGCTGCTGTATGGCATGACCGGCACGCTCGACATTACCAGTACGGTATTTGGCGTTGAGCTGGCTAAAAATGGCCCTATCACGCTGGTAGCGGGCCTACTAACCATGGCTGGCCTGCTGTTCAAGCTATCGGCGGTGCCGTTCCATATCTGGACGCCCGACGCCTACGAAGCCGCCCCGGTGCCGGTAGCTGCCTTTTTCTCAATTGGTCCCAAAGCGGCGGCTTTGCTGGCGCTGATGCGCCTGTTATCAGCGCTGCCGGTGGGTGGCCTGCAAACGCCGCTGGCAGTGGTGGCGCTGGCGGGTATTCTGATCGGCAATCTGTCGGCCCTTCGCCAAACGGATGCCAAGCGGCTGCTGGCTTATTCCACCGTTGCCCAGGCGGGTTTTCTGCTGGTAGGCGTGGTGGCGTTGTCTGACGCGGGCTTTCAGGCGGCCGTGTTTTACATGGCAACGTACCTGTTTATCTCGCTGGCGGCTTTTTTTCTCATCGATGCGCTGGCCCCTGCTGGCTCATTGCGCATCGCCGATTTTGCGGGACGTGGTGCCACGTCACCCTTGCTCACTGTGTGTCTGGTGGTGGTGACGCTCGCGCTGACCGGCCTGCCACCCACCGTTGGCTTCACCGCTAAACTCCTATCGTTCTCAGCGCTGTTCAGCGCCTATCAATCGTCGGGTAATCCGTGGTTGATCTGGCTATTCGGACTGGGGCTAGCCAACGCCGTTATCTCCCTGTTCTATTACTTACGCATTCCATTCCTGCTGATTTTCCGCCCGCTGCCAACCAATGCCGCGCCTACCGTGCCTGTACGGTTGACGCTGGCGCAGTGGGTGGCCCTGGCCATAACGGTACCACCGGTAGTGTTGCTGTTCATAAAGCCCAACTGGATTCTTCAGTTGATCGCCAATTTCTAATCTCGTTATGCTTCATTACCTCATCGAAACCCTCGGCTGGGTTGCTTCTGTCCTGATTGTGGGGGCTTATTTCCTGAATATCCAGGGCCGTTTAGAGGCTAAAGACCCCCGGTACGTGTGGGCTAACCTGGTTGGTGGCCTCTTCTTTGTGGTGAATACCTACTACCACGGGGCCTACCCATCGGCCCTTGTCAACGTAATCTGGGTGCTGATTGCGGTCTTCTCGCTAACGCGCGCAAGGGTTAAAGGGTAGAAAGTTAAAGGTTTAAGGTCTAAAAAGTTCAAGGTCCAAAGTTGCTCCGCCATATCCAGTATAGGTGATGTAGCGGAGCAACTTGGACCTTGGACTCTGAACCTTAAACCTAGCTCGAATGGGCTAGCCGGTGATGGCGTATATTGACCAGGTGCGAAATGACCAGGCCTGTAGAGGCGGCGTAGGCCAGGTATTCAAACAGGGGACTAACGCCTTCGAGCAACAGCCCAACGGCAAATAGAAACAGAAAGCTCCATAGCGCTACCCGAATGCCTGATGAGGTATGGCTACGGGCGGCGAAGTAGACAGCCACGATATTGACAGCGATAAAAACATAGTCCAGCCCCAGAAAGCCCGTTCGCAGGGTGTCATCGCGCAACAGGTTAGAGGTCATCACCAGTACGGGGGCGGCCAGACAGTGAATGAGGCACAACACTGACCCTGTAATACCAATGTAATCGGCTTTCTTATCGACAATGTCCAACTTCATAATCAAGCTTAATTGTGTGGAACAAAAGTAAGAGGGTAACCAACGTAAATGCAATAAGGTTGCAAATTAATTTGCAACAATGTTGCGTTTAACTATGTTTGTATCTTTAACCTCCTAGCACAACATGCAGCTACGACCCAAAAAGCATACTATGTACACAGGCTGGCTCCTGGCGATCAGCAGTCTCCTCTTACTAAATGGCTGCAATAAAGCAACAGACCCGCAACCGGCCGACGAAAACGAGTTGATCACAACCGTGATACTGCGCTTCACCCAGCAAGGTACCACCAACACACAGGCGTTCAGCTATCAGGATAAAGACGGCGACGGCGGTGCGGCCCCAACCAAATTCGATGCCGTTACACTCACAGCCAATACCAGCTATAGCCTGACGGTTGAGGTGCTGGATGAAAGCAAAATACCTGCCCTGAACATCACTACTGGTATTAAAGAAAAGCAGGACGAGCACCTCTTTCTGTACACGGCCACCCCGGCCACTTTATTGACGTATACGTACGGCGACCTCGACAGCCGCAACTTCCCGGTTGGCCTGACTGGCACGGTTCGTACAGGAGCCGCAGGTAGCGGGCAACTAACCGTACGCCTTCGTCATCAGCCCCCCATCAACGGGGTAGCGGTTAAAAATGGCACAAGCACCCCCGGCTCCGACGATGTGAATTTGAACTTTGGTCTGATGATTCGATAGCGGATCGTCAACGGGCGTTAAAACATGTTGGCAAAAAGGGTTTGCCGGGTCGTATGCGGAAGAAGTAGTATGGAGGCTTTTCCAGTTAAGTGATCACAGCGTATCCAGAGCAAGTAGCCCATTTACTCACTACGCAGGTTATGGCACCGCGCTTTACGATAGATTAGTAACGCCCATGTTTCTGCCGATTTAGTAGGTACGGGACAAGCCGGTTAGCAACTGACCAGGCATGAGCCTCCATCAGTAGTGAGAAAGTAAAGAGCAGATGGCAGAGGTACAGACCATAAAGGCAAAAAATTAGTCTGTATCCACGCTGAACGGCCCAAGAGACGTTACTTTTACGTAGCCGACCCACTCTTTTCACTAGAAAATGGCCCAGTCCACCACCGCCTCGCCCCGCCAGAATACCCGCCGTTCCGAAAACGCTGAAGGCTCCCGCCGCAGCTCATCAAAACGCGACAAAGCTGTTGACGACGCCCCCAGCCGAAACTGGTCATTACCCTTCGAGCGAGTACGTGCCGACAGGCGTACCAACCTGGCCGTCGGCGTACTGCTGATGCTGTTGAGCATCGGTTTACTGGTAGCCTTTATTTCCTACCTGTTCAGTGGACCCGCCGACCAGAGCCTCATCGGTACCGATGAGTCGGTGAAGGAAGTGGGCAAAGATGTGCAGAACTGGGTAGGCCTGCTGGGGGCACACGTGGCCCACGTCTTCCTGTTCCGCTGGTTTGGCATTGGCGCACTGGGCATTCCACTGGTGGTTTTTCTGGCTGGTTTCAAGCTTACTTCGGGCCGTGAACCCATACCGCTGGCCCGCACTACCCAGGCCGTTTTGTTTCTGGCCGTCTGGCTAAGTCTGGTGCTTGGCTATGTAGTCCTGGCAACTGGCACTGTCAGCACACGCAGCGTCTGGTGTGGCGGTCTCGGCTACGAAATCAACCGGCTTTTGTATGGCTTACTCGGCTTTGGGAGCATCGTGCTGCTGGGCTTCCTGGGCTTCGTTTTTGCGCTGTTCTTCTTCAATATCACCAGCCTGTCCATCTTCGACCGAGCAGAGCATACCGATGCTGCTCAACAACCGGAAGCGCCCGATTCGACCACTATATACGGACACGAGACCGATGGCTACGACGACCCGCTGCCAGTAGACGACTACGTACCTGTTGATGAAACAGACACCATACCTGACGAGCCACCCTATGCAGCTGACCCGAACCCTCATCAGCCTGTCGACCAGGCGGCCCTTACGCTGGACATCCTTTCTCCTTACCCTACTGCCAAGCCGACTGCTGTAGCCGCCGACGTAGGGGGTCTGGTGCTAACCGTTGCCGAGAGTGTAGCCCTGGCCGAGGCTGGGTTGGCCGAGGCACCGCCCGTGGTAACGCCACCCTTCGAGCCCGATATGTTTGTCGACGGTGATCTGGTGGCAAAGCATGGTCTGTATGACCCTACCCTCGATCTTGCCAAACTACCAGTACCCCACGGTCGATCTCCTGACAAACTACCCCGAAAACAGTAAAGCACAGGTGTCGGCCGATGAATTGGAGGCAAACAAAGACCGGATCGTAGATACCCTGGGCAAGTTCAATATTGGTATCCAGCGCATTCACGCCACCATTGGGCCAACGGTAACGCTGTACGAAATTGTACCCGCCGATGGGGTACGTATCTCGAAAATCAAAAGCCTCGAAGACGACATTGCCCTGAACCTGGCCGCACTCGGCATTCGGATCATTGCCCCCATGCCCGGCAAAGGCACGATCGGGATCGAAGTGCCCAACAAGAACCGCGAGATGGTATCGATGCGGTCGATGATGCTGTCGGAGAAATTCCAGAAGGCCAACATGGACCTTCCGGTGGTGCTGGGGAAAACCATTTCCAACGAGGTGCTGGTGGTCGACCTGGCCAAGATGCCCCACCTGCTGATGGCCGGTGCTACGGGGCAGGGCAAATCGGTGGGCCTTAACGTATTGTTGACCAGCCTGCTCTACAAAAAGCACCCGGCTCAACTGAAATTTGTGCTGGTAGACCCCAAGAAGGTTGAACTCACGCTGTTCAATAAGATTGAGCGGCATTTTCTGGCTAAACTACCCGACGCCGAAGAGGCGATCATCACCGATACCAAGAAAGTGGTGAACACCCTGAACTCGCTGTGTATCGAGATGGATAACCGCTATGATCTGCTGAAAGATGCCGAAGTACGGAACATAAAAGAATACAATGCCAAGTTTACCCATCGTCGCCTGAACCCCGAAAAAGGGCACCGCTACCTGCCCTACATTGTGCTGATCATCGATGAGCTGGCCGATCTGATGATGACCGCCGGGAAAGAGGTAGAGCAACCCATTGCCCGGCTGGCGCAGTTGGCGCGGGCTATCGGTATTCACCTCGTTGTCGCCACGCAGCGGCCATCCGTCAACGTCATTACGGGGCTTATCAAGGCCAACTTCCCGGCGCGGCTATCGTTTAAGGTAACCTCGAAGATCGACTCACGGACCATTCTCGATGCCGGTGGGGCCGAACAACTCGTGGGCATGGGCGACATGCTGCTGTCGTCCAATTCGGATATTATCCGGCTGCAATGTCCGTTTGTTGATACCAACGAGATCGAAGAAATCTGCGGTTTTGTGGGTGGGCAGCACGGCTACGACGACGCCTATCCCCTTCCGGAGTTCTATGGCGAAGAAGGCGGCGGCTCAACCGACGACAAAGATGTAGACCTGGCTAACCGAGACACCATGTTCGACGAGGCGGCGCGGCTGATTGTAACCCATCAGCAGGGTAGTACATCGCTCATTCAGCGTCGGCTAAAACTGGGCTATAACCGCGCCGGCCGACTGATCGACCAATTGGAGAAAGCGGGGATTGTTGGCCCGTTTGAAGGCAGTAAAGCCCGCGATGTACTGGTGCACGACATGATTCACCTCGAAGAGATGTTGAAAAACCTAAGCTGATCGGCACGGAACGGTTACGAATCGCACATGGCTTTTCCTTCCACGATCAGGCTGGCCAACTGGTCGATTGACGCGGGTTTTACCATGAATGCGCAGGCGCCCATTGCTTTGCTGCGTGTCTGGTCGTCAATGTTGCTTGATGTGCTCAGAATAGCAACAGGCACTTTTTTCCATTTAGGATGCCGCTTCAGAAGGGTCAGGGTTTCGTGCCCCGTCAGGCGGGGCATGTTCAAATCAAGAAGGATGAGGTCAGGCAGACGGTTTTGCGGATGGGCAACGAAATAATCGATCAATGCCTGTCCATCCTCAAAATTACAAAGGGTCCACTCGGGAAAATGCGTTGAAAAGGTCAGGCGAGCCAGATACACATCATCATCATCATCATCTACCAGAAAAATAACTGGTTCTTTCATCGTGATTTACTATCAAGTCGTTACGGTCGGTATCAATACGGCTAATATACGGATCAATTTAATCTGAACCCAGATTGGGCTTATTGGAATTAGAATACGGAACCAGACTACCTGTGATTAGCTGGTATACATCCATTAAACTTTTCAGTGGGTTCGCACGTCTAACTTACGTGATGAATAACCATTTTTGCGCTTTACTTGCTTAACTAACCAGAATCGACCTACCAACGAATGAAAAAAATACTAGTAGTAAGCCTTCTGATGCTCAGCACAATGGGCTCACTGATGGCCCAGAAAGACAAGCGCGCTGAAACGATACTTGACGCCATGAGTGCCAGGTACAAAGCGCTGAACAGCTTTCAGGCGTCCTTTAGCTACAAGGCCGACCGTGAAACCTACAAAGGGGATATTGCGGTAAAGGGAAAGATGTTTCGTCTGAAAACAGCCGGTCAGGAAGTATTTACGGATGGCAACGTAATGTCGACCTATGTCAAGGAATCGAACGAGGTAAACATTCAGGATTACGACGCCAGCGCATCGGGCGACTTCAATCCGACCAAGATTTATACGATGTATAAAAAGGGGTTCAATTACAACTACCTCCGCGAACAGAAAACAGGCGGACAGGTGCTCGACATTATTGAGCTGAACCCGGAAAAGAAGAACACCCAGATCGCCAATGTTCAGATCAGCGTCGATCGGGCCGACAAGTCGGTACGTAGCTGGCAGATCACAGACAAAAATGGGAAGCGCACCACGTATACCATCAGCAAGTTTGTCCCTAACCCCAACCTGCCTGATAGCTATTTTGTCTTCGACAAATCGAAATACCCCGGCGTTGAAGTAGTCGATCTACGGTAACTGGTGGATTGGGTAACTGCTCTGCTTCGTACTATAACGGATCCAGGCAGAGCAGTTACCCAATCCACCAATCACCCAGTTACCCATCTCTAAAAGGCCCATTTCACCCTGACCGCTACATTCCGGCCCAGGTCATTGGCATAGTACCGGAAGCGATTCAGGTAATCGCGGTACTGTATATCAAACAAATTAGTAGCGGTGATACTGAGGTCGACACTCTGTTTGTCGGAGAGGGCGACGGTGCTGCCCAAAGAGGCTGTCCATAGGCTGTAGGCGGGCGGTGGCGGCGCAAAGTCACTGGCATCGGGGACGCGGTTTTGCCGGGCCACCAGCAAATTCCCAACGCGCACATACGGCTCGCGCCAACGGCTATGCCCCTCTGTTCGTGCCAGCGTATAGCGCAGGCTGTTCTCCCAGCGGTTTGGCGGAATCATAACAAGCGAGTTGCCACCCGGCCCGGCAGGCTGATTACGGCCCACATTCTGCACGTAGAGATACGACGGTTTCGTTGTCCAGTTCCATCGGCTACCCAGTTTCACGTCCACTGTGGCATCAACGCCCGTGTACACGGCATCGGTCTGCGTGTACTTAAAATAAGGAAAGGCCCCCCGCACGGTGAGTATGGCCTCGGGTTGCGGGCGCAGGTAGATGTAGTTAGAGATATAATTGTAGAAGAACCCAACTTCGGCCTGTACGCGATTACTGCGCCATTCCGTCGTGATGGTCAAACTTAGGTTTGTTTCGGGGCGCAGCCGAACGTCGCCCTGCTCATAAGCAGCGGCTCCGTGGTGCACACCGTCGCTGAACAATTCACTGATGTTGGGTGGTCGCCAGGCCGTGCCAAGGTTGAAGCGGGTGGTCCAGTGGTTGTTATGGTAGTGCGTGGCCCCTACTGTTCCCGACGGACTGGCAAACACAAATACGGGGTCATTGTACACCCGCCCGGTGGGCCCGTTAATGTACCTGAAAATCTGTAGCCGACGCCAGTCCATTCGCAAACCCAGTTCATATTCCCAGGAGCCCCGCCGCTCTTTGCCAATCCAGAACGCACCCAGCGTAGCCATCTGAAAATTCGGGATCAGTGGTCGGCCCGTCATGATATTGTACTGGTACAGGCTACTAATACCCGTTGTGCTGCTGCGGTTGTTTTTCGCCTGGCTTTCCCGGACAAGATCGGCCGAATAGGTTGTGAGCTGAAACCGCAGTTCGGGGCGATTCAGCGAGGCCAGCGAGTCATTGCGGGGCAGGTGCAGATCATATTCCATCCGGTCGTCGGTTTGCTGGGCCAGGGTCAGGTTCCAGTTTGCCCCCGAAGCAGCCGCGTAGGCCGTTCGCCATTTCAGCAGATCATGCGTAATAGCCTGGTTGGGCCGACCAATAGCATAGCTAAATCCGCCCTTCACTAGCGGCTCCCCACTGCTTAAAACCTGTTGCAAATCGGTTAGGCTACCGATATGTGAGCCCGAAAAAATGCCGATCTGCGACGAAAACCGGCTGTAGAATACCTCAGACTGCCACTTCTCGCCCCGATAGATGAAGGCTGCCGAACCGTTCTGTTCGCGCACGCCGGTATTGGCTAGATAATAGGTCGGTGTTTTCAGATTGCCGCCTTCTTTGGCCGTTCCCTGTATACGCCAGCCAAAGCGGGCTGCGCCATTGGTACCTGCTTTACCAAAGCTACCTTCTGTTTGCGCTGACAGCACCCCCTGCTGACCATTGGAAAAACCCGCCAGGTTTACCTGCCCGTGTACCCCGCCCGCCGTGGGGAGCAAAGCAGGCTCGACCAGAATAACGCCGCCAATAGCGTCGGCACCATACCGAACGCCGGCTGCTCCTTTAATAACCGACACCCGACTGGCCACAAACGGGTCAATCTCCGGGCCGTGTTCTGAGCCCCACTGCTGACCCTCCTGCCGAATACCGTTGTTCAGAATCAGCACCCGGCTACTATGCATTCCGTGAATGACCGGTTTCACCACCGATGAACCAGTTTGCAGGGTAGTAACCCCCGTTATATTCCGCAGGGCGTCGCCCAGCGTCTGCCCACGGGTTTGCTCCAGTGCCCGCCCCTGAATGGAGGCTACTGACTGACTGCTCAGGGCATCCGTTTTCTGAGCGATCACGGTCACGTTTTGCAGATGCTGAACTTCTTCAGAAAGCAACAGATCCTGATGCGCCTCTTCGGTCTGGTGTTTCAGAACAAGAGGTTGCTGCACTTCACGGTACCCTACTATTCGTGCAATCAGTGTGTAAGTCCCTTCGCACAGCTTATCGAGCCTGTAATTTCCCCCGGCGTCCGTTGCCACACCCTGCCCTGTTTCTTTGAGTAGTAGGGTAGCCCCCGGAATAGGCAGGTGCGTTTCGCGGTCCAATACCTGCCCTTTAACGAAGCAGTGGCAGGCATCCTGACCGGCACTGGGGAATGAAATACCCATTCCTACCACGAGTAGGCTGGCGGTAAGCCAGTTAGAGCGAATACGCGATACACAAAATACCCAGCCAACCATTCTTATCTGATTTCGCAACTAAGTTGCAACAAAAAGGTAACGCGATTTTGAGCCAGTAGGACAGCTTTTGAACCTTTTTTTCGTAAAAAGTTTTTTTTGTTTAAGTTTAGCCGTAAAATTGTTAAACAAAATGAGCAGGGAAGATTCCACAAACTGGGGAAATATTTACCCAGCTCATCCCTAAGACCCGGTATGATTCCAGCTTGGCATAGGTACAATCTAAGATTTAAGTGGTTGTTTTTAAGCCAATTACTAGCCTCACCCGCTGAATTACCCGGTACTGACGAAACTTGGTAAAGAATTTGTCTAAATGTCATCAAGATTGATTCAACAAAAAAACTTTTCGTACTCATGACTGCGCTCGAATTCACCTATCACATTGGCAAAGTATCAAAATCACTGCGCCCGTTCGCGCTCCGTTTAACGAAAGACTCGGAAGACGCTAATGACTTGTTGCAGGATACGCTTCTGAAGGCGTACACCAACCGCGACAAGTATACGGATGGTACTAACCTGAAAGCGTGGTTATACACGATCATGAAGAATACATTCATCACGAATTATCAGCGTATGGTTCGTAAGAACACATTTATCGACACAACTGATAATTTGCATTACATCAACTCAACCGACAGTAGCACCGACAATCTGGCGTACTCGTCGTTTGCCCAGGAAGACATTGCTCGGGCAGTAAACAACCTTGACGATACGTACCGGACTCCGTTTATGATGCACTTTCGGGGCTTTAAATACCACGAGATTGCCGCTAAACTTGACATCCCCATCGGAACCGTTAAGAACCGTATCCATATTGCCCGGAAAGAACTGAAAAGTAAACTGCACGTTTACGCGCACTTCGCTTCTTAACGTGTCGTAGTACATTTCATCATCAGGAAGCTTGTTTAAGGTTTCCTAAACAAACGAATTGATTGAGTAGTTTTTGGTTAAAAAAGAGGAAGGTTCCGAAAAGTTAGATGCATTGCATCTAACTTTTTTTGTGCTTATTCACGAGGTGTTTCAAGTGTCATGGGTCGAGTGTCGGGTTGCCTGGCGGTATACAGCAACCCGCCACTCGACCCATGGCACTTGAAACCTGACATTTGACACTGTTTTTATGCCCCCACGCGTACTTGTCATTGGTGCCGGCTTTTCTGGCTTATCGGTGGCTACCAGTCTGGCCCACAAAGGCTATGATGTTACCCTAGTTGAAAAAAATGAAATGCCCGGCGGTCGGGCGCGCGTCTTCCAGGCCGATGGGTTTACCTTCGACATGGGACCAAGCTGGTATTGGATGCCCGACGTATTCGAGACGTATTTCGCCCGCTTTGGCAAGAAACCTTCCGATTATTATAACCTCGTCCGGCTCGACCCTTCCTATAAGGTAGTGTTCGGCCCCGACGAAGCCGTTGATTTACCGGCCAACCTGGATGAGCTGAAAACGCTGTTCGACAGGATCGAGCCCGGAAGCGGGGCGCGGCTCACCGAATTTCTACGGCAGGCGGCCTATAAATACGACGTGGGTATTCACAACTTCGTCTGGAAACCAAGCCGTTCTGTTTCGGAATTCATGAGCCTGAAACTGCTGTACGACGTCACCCGGCTCGACGTATTTCAGTCCTTCGCCAGCCACGTCCGCAAGTTTTTCAGCCACCCGCGCCTACTTCAGCTTGTCGAATTTCCGATTCTTTTTCTTGGTGCCACCCCGCAGAATACACCGGCTATGTATAGCCTGATGAATTACGCCGAAATGGCCTTGGGTACGTGGTATCCGATGGGGGGCATGCATCAGATTGTAGCTGGTATGGTGGCGCTGGCGCAGGAGAAAGGGGTGAAAATTCTGCTGAATCAGACCGTACAGCATATCGAAACCAACAACCGGCTGGTTAAGCGGGTACACACAGATAAGGGAATATTCGAGGCGGATGTGGTGGTGGGCAGTGCCGATTACAACCATATCGAAACGGCGCTTGTCAATCCCGCCGATCGGAATTACGATGACACCTACTGGGCCAGGCGGGTTATGGCTCCCTCATCCCTGCTGTTCTATCTGGGAGTGAATAAGCGGATTCCGAAGCTGGAGCATCATAATCTGTTTTTCGATGAAGATTTCGGGCTACACGCGCAGGAAATTTACGAAACCCCGAAGTGGCCCAGCAAACCGCTTTTCTACGCGTCGGCCCCCTCGAAGACCGACCCCAGCGTGGCACCGGCAGGGTGCGAAAACCTGTTCCTGTTGATTCCGGTGGCACCCGATCTGGCCGACGACGAAACAACCAGGGAGTATTACTACGAGCTGATTATGCAGCGTCTGGAGGCTTACGTGGGTGAGTCTGTCCGCGATTCTGTGGTTTACAAACGCAGTTATGCCCACCGCGACTTTAAAAGTGATTACAATGCGTTCCGGGGCAACGCCTATGGACTAGCCAATACGTTGATGCAGACGGCTATTCTTAAGCCATCGCTCAAAAACAAAAAAGTGGGTAACTTGTTCTACACTGGACAGCTAACGGTTCCCGGACCGGGCGTCCCTCCCTCGCTGATTTCCGGTTTAGTGGTGGCCGATGAAGTTGCCAAAGAGTATCCGGTATCCTAACCAGCCCAATCCCTAAACTCCGACCGTACCTAAGACCCTTTTGGTTATGATGTCCCTTTTCAATCAGTCTGCGCTGGAGTGCAGCAAACTCATCACCGAGCGCTACAGCACCTCCTTTACGCTGGGAATCAAAACGCTGGACAAAAAATACCACATGCCCATCTACGCCATCTACGGCTTTGTTCGGTATGCTGATGAGATTGTCGACACGTTTCATGACTTCGATAAGCAGCTGTTGCTGAACCGATTCAGGGCCGATACCTACCTGGCTATCGAAGAAGGGATCAGCCTCAACCCCATTTTGCATTCATTTCAGATGGTGGTGCGGCAATACAATATCGAGCGTGATCTGATCGACGCGTTTCTGCGCAGCATGGAGATGGACCTCTACCAGCATGACTATGACGCCGTTGGTTACTCTGAGTACATTTACGGTTCGGCCGAAGTAGTGGGGCTGATGTGTCTGCGCGTTTTTTGCGAGGGTGATTGCACCGAGTTTGATCGGCTGCGCGAACCCGCCCGCAAGCTTGGGTCGGCTTTCCAGAAAGTGAACTTCCTGCGCGATATTAAAAGCGATTACCAGGAACGGGGCCGCACTTATTTCCCCGGTGTCGACTTTACCGATTTCTCGCGCGATGCCAAACAGCTGATTGAAGAAGACATTCAGCGCGACTTCGACGAGGCCTATCAGGGCATTCTGGGTCTACCGAAAGGAGCCCGAATGGGCGTTCATCTGGCTTACATCTACTACCTGAAGCTATTCTGTAAGATTAAAAATGTGCCCGCTTCCCGCATTCAGCAGGAGCGCGTTCGCGTACCCGACCCGCAAAAGATTGCGCTGCTGGCGCAGACCATGCTTCGCTACCGGCTTAATCTATTATAATCACTTTACCCTTGCTATTCAGGGTAGTAAGTCGCTTACAAGTACTTGCCTACTGCCCGTTCAGTAAGCCAGCAAAGCGGGTAACTCCTTAAGAATGCTGGTGAAAAGCGCGTTACTTTAGACTTATCTATGGGGCTCTCCACGAACGATTTGGCGCGACGCGTGCGTTAGCCTAGTAGTTACGCATTACACTTCTCCAACCGCGCTGGTATCTGCCGGTGCTTAACTGGACCACGCTGCTCATGAGCGACGCTATTAAACACGAGTGCGGCATTGTGCTGCTACGCCTTCGTAAGCCCTACCAATATTACATCGACAAGTACGGTACACCGCTGTATGCGGCCAACAAGCTGTTTTTGCTGATGGAAAAGCAGGTAAACCGGGGGCAGGATGGGGCCGGGGTAGCCAATATCAAGCTCGATGTGCCACCCGGTCATCGCTACATCAGCCGGTATCGGTCCATCGAGCCGCAGCCCGTGGCCGATGTCTTTGGCAAAATCAATAAGAAGTTTGCCAAGGCCCTCAAAAAGAATAAAGAAAACGGCCGCGACGCCAAATGGCTGCAGGAGAACGTAGCCTTTACCGGCGAAGTCTGGATGGGTCACCTTCGTTACGGCACCCACGGTAACAACGATATTGAAAACTGCCACCCGATGCTCCGCCAAAGCAACTGGCGCAGCCGGAACCTGGTTATGGCGGGTAACTTCAACATGACCAATGTCGATCAACTGTTCAACAAACTGGTTTCGCTGGGGCAGCACCCAAAAGATTTTGTCGATACGGTGACGGTGATGGAGAAGATCGGCCACTTCCTCGACGAAGAAAATCAACGGGTGTTCGAACGGTTCAAGGGCATTTACGAAAACCCCGATCTGTCGGATATTATTGAAGATAACCTCGACCTGCAACGCGTGTTGTACCGTTCGTGCCGTGATTTCGACGGTGGCTACGCTATGGTGGGCATGACCGGCTACGGGGCCTCGTTTGTAGCCCGCGACCCGGCCGGTATTCGCCCGGCCTATTACTACGCCGATGACGAAGTGGTGGTGGTAGCCTCCGAAAAACCCGCCATTAAAACAGCCTTCAACGTTGAATACAGCGAGATTCAGGAAGTAAAGCCGGGGCACGCGCTGATTATCGATAAGTACGGTGAGTACGGCGAATACGAGTTTATTCAGCCCATCGAGAAACGGTCGTGTAGTTTTGAACGCATCTATTTCTCCCGCGCCACCGACCCCGATATTTACAATGAGCGCAAAATGCTGGGCCGATTGCTGGTTCCGCAGATTTTGAAGGAAGTAAATTACGACCTCGAAAACACGGTCTTCAGCTACATTCCCAATACCGCCGAAACAGCGTTCTTTGGCATGGTCGAAGGGCTTGAGGATTACCTGGCCAAGCAGCGGAAAAAAGCCATTATGGAGGGTATCCTGTTCGAGCAGGACCTGGAACGGGTACTTTCGTTCCGGCCGCGCATTGAGAAGCTGGTCTCGAAAGACGTTAAACTCCGCACCTTCATTACCGACGACGCTCACCGCGACGAGATGGTGGCCAATGTGTATGATACAACCTACGAAGTCATTCGGAAGGGCATCGACACCATTGTGGTCGTCGACGATTCCATTGTTCGGGGCACTACGCTGGAGAAGAGCATTTTAAAAATGCTTGACCGGCTCGGCCCGAAGAAAATCGTCATCGTCTCGTCGGCCCCACAAATTCGTTTCCCCGACTGCTACGGCATCGATATGTCGAAGGTGAAGGAGTTTGTCGCCTTCCGGGCGGTGTTACAGTTGCTCAACGAGCGTGGCCTCAACGACATCGCCGACGAGGTGTACGCACAGGCCGTGGCGGCTATCGAGTCGGGCAATGCAATGCACGAGAACTACGTGAAGGCCCTGTTCGCGCCGTTTACCCATGAGGAGATCTCGCAGAAAGTGGCCGATATTATCACCCCCCGCCGCAATGAGGTAGTAGACCTCAATGCCGAAGTGGCGGTGATCTACCAGACCGTCGAAAACCTGCACGTTGCCTGCCCCAATCATTCAGGCGACTGGTATTTTACCGGCAACTACCCAACCCCCGGCGGCAACAAAGTTGTCAACAAAGCTTTTGTCAACTTCATGGAAGGCAAAGTAGTCAGGGCGTACTAGTCAATCATCCATAAGACTTTCAGTGAACGGGGCTTGCCAGATGGCAGGCCCTCTTGTTTTATTAGCCATATTCACCTACGAACTACTCTGTACAATCCTAGTGGTACTACCCTGCTGGCAACACCATCGATTTCGTCTACCAGGCAGTTCGTCATGTAAGCATATTTTCATACTACTGTCGCCAATTTCAAGCTGTATCGTTGATTATTATATAGTCATTAGTTGCTTTGTAGAATAAACACGCCTACAATTCACAGGTAATGTATCAAGACGAAGCACGTCTTTGGAAGGCTTTCCAACAGGGCGATATTAAGGCTTTTGAGGTGATTTACGAGCTGCATTCACCAACCTTGATTGCATACGGGAAACGTCTGTGCTCTGATCACCATCTGGTAAAAGACCTGGTCCAGGACATTTTCATCGACATCTGGATGCGCCGCAAAACCCTTCGCGACTTACATACGATCAGGTTTTACCTGTTCAAGATTATGCGGAACAGGCTCGCGAAGCTGCACACCAAAACGCCCCTTCTGGTTGGTGACGATTACCTGTCAGACAACGAAGCTCCGTTTATACCCTCAATTGAGTTTCTAATCACCCAGCAGGAAACCAGTGCCGACCAGTCAGCGCAATTACAGCGGGCAATTACACAATTGTCTGACCGGCAACGAGAGGCGATCATGCTAGCCTTTTACCATGACTTTAGTAATGAGGAAATTGCCGGTATCATGGGTATCAACCATCAGTCGGTTATCAACCATCTGAACCGAGCGTTGACTACACTCCGCGAGGTATGTTTACGAGTACCGTTTGTTACGCTTTTCCTGGATCAATTCACCTGGTTTTCAGCGCTTATCGGCTGATAGGACTGTTTACTTCAAAAAAATTCAGAAAAAAATGAGTTGAACGCAGTTGCTCTCGCCTATTGTAAATGGAAGGACTGCGCTTATGGACTACAGCTACTTTACAATCGAGGATTTCGTGGCCGATGACTACTTTCGGCAGTGGGTAAAGCATCCCGACGAAAGCTCGTCTTTATTCTGGCGAACGTTTCTCCGCAGGCACCCTGAGCAGGCTGAAGCGGTTCGGCTCGCGGCCGAGATGATAATACGCGTGTCGGAGGCGACAAGCGCCTTATCCGAACCGGCTACTACCGCCGAAAAGGCGACCATCTGGCAAAGCATCAGTGCTCATGTGCGGGCTACTGGCCAACCCACAACCTCACCTTTTTTAACTCATCATCGAAACACTGACTGGCGCTGGTTGCTCGCGGCGGCATCTGTTTTTGTTGTCTTGGTATAGGCTGGTGGCTACAGTCTACTTATTCGGGTAGTGATGCCAGCACGTCCGATCAGACAGCCGTGGTTCAGACACGCAGCCCACTGTTGAACGAAGCAACACTACAGCCAACCCTCTGCTGGTGGCTCTGCCAGATGGTAGCTCAATTATTCTCCAGAAAGGCAGCCAACTGCGGTATCCCCGGCAATCGACGCGACAAACGGATTGTCTTTCTAACGGGGGAGGCCTTTTTTGAGGTACCAAAGATCCCGCCCGTCCCTTTTTCGTGTATGCAAGAGGCCTTGTTACCAAAGTGCTGGGGACCAGCTTCAACATCAAAGCCTATGCGACTGAAAGGACGTAGTAGTTACGGTTCGTTCGGGTGGGTTGCCGTCTTTACTCAGGCCGATGAAAAACAGCATCAGAAGCTCAGCTCGCCTGCGCTGGACGGCGTGGTGCTGACACGCAACCAACAACTCGTTTTTGCCAGGCAGGCGATACGACTACCTACGCCAAAAGAAATAACCCCGGCCATTGCCCGGAGCGTTTTCCCCGCTGTCCCGTCCGACTTTCAGTTTGAAGCCATGCCAGTTAGCCAGGTGTTTGCACGGCTGGAGAAAGCATATGGCATCTCGATCGTGTATGATAAAGAGACACTTGGCAAATGCCGCTTAACCGCCGACCTAACGGATGAGACGCTGGCCGACAAAATGCTGATTATCTGTAAAAGTATCGAAGCAACATACACCCTTACCAGCACGCAACTCATCATTTCGGGCAACGGCTGTGGTTCCTGATCTGGCTGGTTTCATCCGCATTGTATACGTCTAACCTGCGCGCTATGAGTCAGAAGAAGCTATAAAAAAAGAGTCGCTAATGCGCCAATACTACTGACTCCAGTACCATTCCCGGTTGCGAAACTTACATCCGTTTTAGCGAATTCGTAGAAGGATTTTGCCATCATAGTCTAACAAAAACCCCTCAATTTATGAATAACCAGTTACTTACCAAGGACATTGGAAGGAGAGTCATGAGGTTGACACTACTCCAACTACTACTGGCCGTGCTCTTTGTCAACATCTCGCTGGCAATAGACGGCAGCGCCCAGGACGTACTGAACCGGCGCATTACGCTACAGCTTTCAAATAGGCATGTGAGTGCTGTTCTGTCGCATATTGAGAAGCTGGCAGATGTGAAATTTTCGTACAGTCCAGACTTGATTCAAGCCAACAAACGGGTGTCGATTTCAACGACCAACGAACCGCTTAGCCAGGTGCTGGCCACCCTCCTCGATCCGTTGCAGGTTAAGTACGAAATGGTGGGTAGCCGACTGATTTTAACCCGCACGACAAAGGCTATCGCTAAACCGGCAACGTCTGCCCTATCGACAGATACCCAGGCGGAAGCCCCGCCGATTACCATTCGGGGCCGAATTTTCGACGAACAGGGTAAGGTTATTCCAGGTGCCACGGTACTATTGAAAGGCACCTCAAGTACGGGAACGGTCACCGACGCAAACGGGGCTTATACTCTGAACGTACCCGATGGTGCAGGAACGCTGGTGGTTTCGTCTATTGGCTTTACCGCCCAGGAAGTGGCCATCAACAACCGGGCTACTATTGATGTAACCCTTAGAACGGACGTGAAATCACTCAGCGAAGTGGTGGTGGTTGGTTACGGTACGCAGCGCCGGGCCGAGGTTACGTCGGCGGTGTCGACGGTGAAAGTGGAAGATTTTAACCAGGGTGGCACACTAACGCACTCGACCTAATTCAGGGGAAGGTGGCAGGCCTGAAAATCACCCGTACCCAGGGAAACAACCCCAACTCCAGCCCGTCTATCCAGTTGCGGGGTATTGTTTCGGTAAGCGGAAGCCGGCGCCGCTGATCGTCATTGACGGCATTCCGGGTGGTAACCTCGACCTACTACAGCAGGATGATATCGAATCGTTCGACGTGCTGAAAGATGGATCGGCCGCCGCGATCTATGGCACGCGGGGTAACGCGGGCGTCATTTTGATCACAACCAAAAAGGGCAAAGCTGGTCCGGCCCGCTTCGATTACTCGACTTACATTCAGCAGGAGGCCGTAGCCAAACGTCCCCGTTTCCTGACCGCTGAGGAATGGCGGACCTTCCGAACCGATCCGACTAATGTAAAAGCAGGCCAGATGCAGGATTTGGGTGCCTCGACCGATTTTTACAACCTGCTGATTAACAAAAACAACCTGAGCCAGTACCACAACCTCGCCATGTCGGGAGGAAGCAATACAGGCAGTTATCGGGCGTCATTATTACAACAAGGCTGATCCGATCACGATTCAGAACTGGCGAAAGCAGTATGGGGGCGCATGAGTTTTAATCAGCGGGGCCTGAATGACCGGCTTCAGCGCAGATCAACCTGGCCACGAACTTCAACCAGGTAACCTGCTGGGCGGAAATGGTGGTGACTTTGAGAACGCACTGGGTCGAACCCAACCCAGCCGTTGCTGAACCCCAACGGACAACTACGAAGAAGGCTCAACGACCAACCCATTGGGAAGACTAAACCAGGAGAAGAACCTGCGTAATCAGCAAACAACCTCAGCCGATATCCGCTTCACCCTGGAACCCATTACCGGCCTGCGGCCCTCGGCCTTCGGGGCTGTTATTCGCGATACGCAGAACGATAATGAATACCGGCGTCCAATTCGCGCTTCTCGCAAATAGGTACGCTGAACGGAACGCCGGTAAAAGGCACAGGCTACGCTGTAAACGGGCTTACATCGCCAACAACTACACATTCGAGTCAACGCTTGACTACAACCGGACGATCGCCAAGGACCATTCTCTCGGGCATTGGTAGGATATAGTTATCAGTATGGCATAGCGGAAGATTCTCGGGGGGCACAGCGGCTTTCTGAACGATGTGTTCGAAGAGAACACTTAGGGGCGGGTAACTTCCTGCAACTGGGTAAGTCGTCGCTGGGCAGCAGCAAAGAAGACAACACCCTGATTGCCTTTTTTGGCCGCTTAAACTACGCTTACAAGGACAAATACATCGCTCAGTTCATTCTTCGCCGGGAGGGCTCATCGCGGTTCGGTGCCAACAACAAGTTTGGTAATTTCCCGGCGGTGTCGGCAGGCTGGACCATCAGCCGGGAGCGATTCATGGAAGATGTGAAGTTCGTAAATGACCTGAAACTGCGGATCGGTTACGGTGACCGGTAACCAGGGCATTCCAAACTACCAGTCGCTGGTACGGCTGGGTACGGGCAACCAATATTTGAACGACGACGGTGTCTGGCGGCAGACCTACGGGCCCAACAATAACCCAACCCAAACCTTCGCTGGGAACGGAAAGAAGAGATCAATCTCGGCCTCGAGTTCGCCCTGTTCAACAACCGGCTAACCGGCGCACTCGACGTGTTCCTCGCCGGACGTCTGACCTATTGGGTAATTCAACACGCAGTTCCCGCCCTACGTGCAGTCGACCCTCTTTACCAACGTTGGGGTGATCGACAATAACGGCGTAGAACTAACGCTGAGTGGTTCAGTGGTGAAGAAGGCCAATTTCAGCTGGAACATGGACTTCACAGCCAGCACCCAATCGAATAAATTGGTGTCATTTTCCGACGATGTGTTTAAAGTAACCTTCCTAACCTTCGGCGACATTGGTGGTTTCGGTGCCCTCGGACCAGCCATACGTACCATTGAAGGTGGCCCGCTGGGAAGCTTCTACGGCAAGCGCTTTGCCGGATTCACACCTGAGGGCAAGTGGTTATTCTACAAAGCCACTGGTGAGGCCGTTACTGCCGATAAAATTGTTCCCAATGATGACTACACCTACATTGGCAACGGTGTTCCCAAATACTACATGTCGTGGACGAACCGGTTCCAGTACAGAAATCTGGATCTGACGCTGTTCTTCCGGGGTAAGTTCGGCAACAATATTCTGAACCTCCAGCAAGTGTTTTTTGGCAACAAAGTTTATTTGCCCAACAACGTTCTGCAGGATGCCATCACGCGCAACAACCAGATCAACGACGCGCTGCAATTCTCTGACTACTACCTCGAACCAGGTGGTTTTGTAAAGCTCGATAACGTGACGCTGGGCTACAATTTCAAATTCAAAACACCCTTTGTGCGTAACCTGCGGCTCTACCTGACGGGGCGCAACCTGCTCACCATTACCAAATACCGGGGTCTGGATCCAGAGGTCGACGATACCGGACTGGCTCCGGGTATAGATGGTCGGGGTTTTTATCCACGTACCCGTTCGTTTACCGCAGGTCTTAACATCGGCTTTTAATCTGAACTCCTATGAAACGTATACATAAAGGTTTTCTCTTCACCGGCGTCCTGGCTATTTTGTCTGGTACAAACGGTTGCACCAAACTAGACGAAACCCTATACAGCCAAATCAATGCCAATCAGTTCTACAACAACCGGCAGGAGATTTTATCGGGCGTACTGCGCCCCTACACCCATGCCAACGCCTGGATTGCCCCCACGGCCCAGAATAGCTACTGGCGGCTCAACGAACTGACAGCCGATCAGTTGGCCTGGCCCCAGAAAGGGCGCCACGGCTACGACGATGCTCAGTGGATTCGGCTGCATGGCCACAGCTGGGTTTATAGCGAAAACAACGTCTGGGACCCCTGGCGGCTCATTTATACCGGTATTGGCTTCTGTAACAGTACCCTCGGCGACTTCACTAAGGTTGATTTTGCGAAAGCGGGCGTAACTGATAAGGATAAAGCAGCCTTTATCGCTGAGCTAAAAGTTTTCCGGGCCTTCCATTACATGAAACTGTTGGATTTGTACGGCAACGTACCTATTGTCACCACGGTGGGTACGCCACTGAGTCCGCCCACTGCACCACGGGCCGAGGTGTTTGCGTTTGTCGAAAAAGAACTGAAAGAGAATGTAGACCAGTTGCCAAACCTGAGTAAAGCCCTGATTGGCAGGCTCACCAAAGCAGCTGGGTACGCCATGCTCGCCGAACTGTACCTAAACGCAGAGATATGGCTGGGAACACCCAAATGGGATGAGTGCATTGCCGCCTGCGACAAAATTCTGAAAGGCGAAACGGGCGGCTTAAACGGTGCTCCGGTGCTCGATCCCGACCTACTGGCTACCTATTCGACCACGAACGACAACTCAAAAGAGGCCCTTTTCCAGCTAACGTATGACTACCAGGCAACACCAACCCGTTTAGGATGGAATAGTGACTTCTACCACTTTGCGCAACGGTTGATCTATGATGGTGATGCCAATGGGAACAATGGTGTGGTGGTCATTCCGAGTGCCTACGATGCGTATGATGACAAAGACCTTCGCAAATCGACCTGGTTTCTGATTGGCCCCCAGTTCCAGGCAGCCGACCCTACCAAGCCGGTATTGGGCACAGAAGAATACCGCGATAAGCCACTTGTCTTCGTTAAGGAAATCCGCCGCGCCAGTGAGAACAAGACCAGTTCGACAATGATCGACGGCGAAGAAAACAGTGGTGCCCGCTTCAATAAGTACCGGCCCGGTCGGCAAACCGAGGCCAAATACTGGAGCAACGACTGGATGATCTACCGCCTTACAGAAATCTACTTCAACAAGGCAGAAGCCCTGATGCGGAAGAACGGCGGCACGGCCACGCCCGAAGCCTTGCAGTTGGTCAATGATGTACGTAAACGCGCCTTTACAACGGCTAATTTTGTACCCTACACAGCCGCCACACTGACATCGACCGAGCTGCTGGCCGAACGCGGACGTGAGTTTGTTTTCGAGGGGAAACGCCGTACTGACATGATCCGCCTCAAAGCCTTCACTACCGCCTCGTGGTGGGATCACAAGCCCAGCGACCCAACAAAAACGCTGTTCCCCATCCCGCAGCGACAGTTAGCGGCAAACCCCAATCTAAAGCAGAATCCGGGTTATCCGGAAAAGTAAGTGCACTACGCACAAAAGGGGTGAGTCAACCTGGTTGGCTTACCCTTTTTTTATGGGACTGATCTATAAAGTACCTTGCCGTACCGATAAAACCGACACGAATGAAAAACCTATTCTTAGTGCTTTTGCTACTAGCTTTCGCCACGCCGGGCTTTCCGCAATCGCGCAGCGATTCGCGTAGCAACATACCTGACCTTGTTGAGCTGGTGAACCCGTTGATTGGCACGGATTCAAAACCGAGTTTGTCCAATGGCAATACATACCCAGCCATTGCGCTGCCCTGGGGAATGAATTTCTGGCTACCCCAAACCGGCCGAATGGGCAACGGCTGGGCCTATACCTACTCGGCCGACAAGATACGGGGCTTCAAGCAAACCCATCAGCCATCGCCCTGGATGAACGATTACGGGCAGTTTTCGCTCATGCCTATCACCGGCAGGCTACGCATTGACGAAGACGAACGGGCCAGTTGGTACTCGCATAAGGCGGAAGTGGCCAAACCGTATTACTACAGCGTTTACCTGGCCGACCACGACGTAACCACCGAAATAGCCCCCACAGAACGGGCCGCCATCTTCCGCTTTACGTTCCCTAAAACCGATAGTTCGTTTATCGTGATCGATGCCTTCGATAAGGGATCTTACATCAGGATTTTGCCAAAAGAACGCAAGATCATCGGCTACACAACCCGCAACAGTGGCGGTGTGCCGGCGAATTTCAAAAACTACTTTGTTGCCTACTTCGATAAGCCGTTCGCCTCTTCTCAGGCCTGGCATGGCAAGACGCTGGCTAAAGACTCGATTGAGATTCAGGCGGCCCATGCCGGGGCGGTTGTCGGGTTTAAAACAACAAAAGGTGAACAGGTTCACGCCCGGATCGCCTCGTCATTCATTAGCTACGAACAGGCTGAACTGAACCTGAAAGAACTTGGTAACGATTCGTTCGATACGGTGAAGCAGCGGGCAAAAACAGCCTGGAACAACGAACTAAGCCGGATTCGGGTTGAAGGTGGTTCGCCGGGGCAAATGCAGACGTTCTACTCCTGCCTATACCGCTCCCTGTTATTCCCCCGGAAGTTCTTTGAGTTCGACGCTACCAAAAAAGTAGTGCATTACAGCCCCTATAATGGCAAGGTGCTGCCCGGCTATATGTTTACCGATACGGGTTTCTGGGATACGTTCCGATCAATGTTCCCGTTTCTGAACCTGATGTACCCGTCGCTGAACGCCCAGATGCAGGAAGGGCTGGCCAATGCCTACAAAGAAGGCGGCTGGCTCCCCGAGTGGGGTAGTCCGGGCCTGCGGAACGTGATGGTGGGCTCTAACTCGGCTTCGGTCATTGCCGACGCCTATCTGAAAGGAGCGCGTGGCTACGATATCAACGCGTTGTACGAGGCCGTGCTGAAAAATTCGGAAAATGAAGGGCCGATGGATGCCGTTGGCCGGAAAGGCGTTGCCTATTATAACCAGCTTGGGTACGTGCCTTACGATGTAAAAATCAACGAGAACGCCGCCCGAACGCTTGAATACGCCTACGACGATTTCGCCATTTATCAACTCGCCAAAGCCCTGAAACGACCGCAGGCCGAGATTGACCGCTTTGCCAAACGCAGCCAGAATTACCGCAATCTGTTTGATCCGCAGACGGGGCTGATGCGTGGCAAGAATAAAGATGGTCGCTTCCAGACGCCGTTCAACCCGTTTAAATGGGGCGATGCCTTCACGGAAGGAAATAGCTGGCATTACACCTGGTCGGTCTTCCACGACGTGCAGGGCCTGGTTGATCTGATGGGTGGCCGTCAGAAATTTGTCGCCAAGCTGGACTCGGTCTTTACCCTGCCGCCGGTGTATGACGAGAGTTATTACCGGTGCTGTGATCCATGAAATTCGGGAAATGCAGATCGCGAATATGGGGCAGTACGCGCACGGCAATCAGCCCATTCAGCACATGATCTACCTCTACAACTACGCGGGCGAGCCCTGGAAAGCTCAATACTGGCTGCGTGAGGTGATGAACCGCATGTACCTGCCCACGCCCGATGGCTACTGCGGCGACGAAGACAACGGCCAAACCTCGGCCTGGTATGTGTTCACGGCGATGGGTTTCTACCCGGTTTGTCCGGCAACCGATCAATACGTAGTGGGTGCGCCGCTATTCAAAAAGGTAACGGCAACGCTGGAAAATGGCAAACAGATCGTCATCAATGCACCCGGCAACAGCGAACGGAACCGGTATATCAACGCGGTGGCAGGTGAACCGGAAACCCTACAGCAAAAACTGGCTGAGCCATCGCGAATTACAGCAGGGCGCCACAATCGACTTCACCATGTCGCCAACGCCAAACAAGCAACGGGGCACTGCACCCGCCGATTTTCCGTACTCGTTTTCCACAGATAAAGCGAAGTAGCTGAGTACATTGATTTGGGGGATTGCTGACCCTGAGCCTGTCGGGGACCGCACCGGCGGACCGGCCTAGTCGAAGGGCCCAGCGTCAGCAATTCACCGCAGAGTAGAACCATCAGTCATAAAAAAACCGACTCTGATTTAGAGTCGGTTTTTTTATGACTGATAAGTCGGTATGCTATCTGCCAGCGGGCATTGAGGTAGTGGTCTGCGTGGCTTTGAGTCGTTCGATTTCCTGCGCCAGGCTGTTGGCTTTGAAGTATTGGTACATCGCGAAAGCCAGGAAAATTTTGCCAAGAATGAAAACCGCGATAAAGGCCGCCCGCCAGTTTTTGTGAACACGAATGTGGGTATCACTCACCTCTACATCGACGTAGGCCGAGCGGTTCGGCTCAGGACTGGGTTGCTCTTTTGTGGGCTGCTCTTCCCATTTTCGCAGGTCATTACCTACCAGGCGCTGCTGCAACGCGGCTTTAATGCTCGGGGGCGGTGGTACGGCATTTTGTAGAAGGTACTGCTCCATATCCAGCTCAAGCTCTTCCAGTTGCAACGCCAGGTCTGGATCAGTAGCAATGAGCTGTTCCGCCTGCTGTCGCTGATCCTTCGGCATTACGCCCAGCACATAGGTTTCAAGCAGGCCATCTGTTAAATACTGATAATTTTTCAAGGGTAGTCTGATTAAGACGGAGGAAGATAGGCGAAAAACTCCCGAACGGCCCCAAACACAGCCGAACGGTCTATCTGTAGACGGTCAGCAATAGCTTCCGGTGTTTGATTCTGATAAAATAAAAGATTGAAAATAAGTTCAGATTGCTTAACGGGCAGCGGGAGCGCCGCCACGGGCAGTTGTTGTTTCCTCCGGTAGTCGAGCGCTTTAATCCGGGCCAGCCTCACGATCGTGCAGGTCTTATTACCCGATGCCGACACGGCAGTTTGCAAGTCGGGCGAAGCGAACAGATCGATCAGGATTTCCTGCGCGGACTGGGGTTGCGGAACAATCTGCAGGATGACCCCATAGGCTACTGCGCCATACTGGTCGTACAACGAGAGCCCATTTATAGCGCTGGTTGTGTTGAGTGTCATTGTCATAGACTTGCTCATAAGCTGGTTTGTCGCTCAGCCGTCTGATTGTCACCTGCTTTATTGAGCTGCGCTAGCTCCTACCGTCGATGAGGCATCTGAGCAAATCAACGCACACAGACAGGTAACAGTAGGTAGAAAATAGAGTAGTAAATATACGAAACCATCATTGAATCTGAGTGTAACGGTAGAGCAAACAGCAGAGTGGATTTGAGACGGCAACTAGAATTGCCACTCTGGTTATCCTTGCCTAATTTTGCACGTTCTTCTGAACGGCTGATGCTAACTGGCCGTTCAATTCGTAAGGAGATTACAACGCACTGATCCATGAGAGAAATACAGTTCCGCGAGGCCCTACGGGAAGCTATGGTGGAAGAAATGCGCCTTGACCCAAAGGTTTACCTGATGGGCGAAGAAGTGGCCGAGTACAACGGGGCCTACAAAGTTAGTCAGGGTATGCTGGATGAATTCGGCGCAGAGCGGGTGATCGATACGCCCATCGCCGAGCTTGGTTTTGCCGGCATCGGCGTTGGCTCAGCCATCAACGGGCTGCGTCCGATCATCGAGTTCATGACCTTCAACTTCTCGTTGGTAGCCATTGATCAGATCATTAACTCAGCGGCCAAGATCATGTCGATGTCGGGTGGGCAGTATTCATGTCCGATCGTGTTTCGGGGGCCAACGGGTAATGCCGGGATGCTGTCGAGCCAGCACTCGCAGAACTTCGAGAACTGGTTTGCCAACACGCCGGGCCTGAAAGTGGTGGTTCCCTCGAATCCCGCCGACGCCAAAGGCCTGCTAAAAAGCTCGATCCGCGATAACGACCCGGTGATCTTCATGGAGTCGGAACTGATGTACGGTGATAAAGGACAGGTGCCTGAAGAGGAATACCTGATTCCGATTGGGCAGGCGAAGATCGTACGCGAAGGCAGCGACGTAACGATTGTGTCGTTCGGCAAGATCATGAAAGTGGCCCTGGCGGCGGCGGATGAACTGGCCAAGAATGGTGTATCGGCCGAAGTGATCGACCTGCGCACGGTTCGCCCCATCGACTACGCCACAATTATCAATTCGGTAAAGAAGACCAACCGTTGTGTGATCGTTGAAGAAGCCTGGCCTCTGTCGGCTATCTCGTCGGAGCTGACCTACAACATTCAGCGCAACGCCTTCGATTACCTCGATGCGCCGGTGATTCGGGTTAACAGCCTCGACCTGCCCCTCCCCTACGCGCCAACGCTCATCGAAGTCATTCTCCCCAGCCTGAAACGCACGTTGCAAGCTGTTGACACGGTGATGTACAAGAAGTAATTGATAGTCGATTTCACTAAGAAAGAAACAGGGTAATTGAGGTCGTAAAAAAATAGCAGATTTTTCAAACACTTTTTTAGATGCCTAGTTGTATAGGTGTCTTTCGCTCGAATAGAGTTGTCAGGAAACCACAAGTGACCCAACAGCTACACACAGAGTGAAACCCAAAGCCAGGTGACTTAGGTCGTCTGGCTTTTTTTGTAGTCTCCGGTGGCGGTTTGTGAGGGAAATTTGCTGCTAGGTGGTTAGGCTCCATTCTGAGAATAGTCCCTTAACGTAGCTGCAACGAGATTGCCACTCTGGTTATCCTTGCCTAATTTTGGGCGTTCTTCTGAACGGCTGATGCTAACTGGCCGTTCGGTTTGTAAGAAGATTACAACGCACTGATCCATGAGAGAAATACAATTTCGCGAGGCCCTACGGGAAGCTATGGTGGAAGAAATGCGTCGCGACGAAAAGGTCTTCCTGATGGGCGAAGAAGTGGCCGAATACAACGGCGCCTATAAAGTCAGCCAGGGTATGCTGGCGAATTCGGCGCCAGAGCGGGTGATCGATACGCCCATCGCCGAGTTAGGCTTTGCCTGGATCGGCGTAGGTGCGGCCTCCAACGGACTGCGTCCGATCATCGAATTTATGACCTTCAACTTCTCGTTGGTAGCCATTGATCAGATCATCAACTCCGCGCCAAGATGATGTCGATGTCGGGAGGCCAGTATTCATGTCCCATCGTATTCCGGGGCCCTACCGGTAATGCGGGGATGCTGTCGAGCAGCACTCGCAGAACTTCGAAAACTGGTACGCCAACACGCCGGGTCTGAAAGTAGTCGTTCCCTCGAATCCCGCCGACGCCAAAGGCTTGCTCAAATCCTCTATCCGCGATAACGACCCTGTAATTTTCATGGAGTCGGAGCTGATGTATGGCGATAAGGGAGAGGTTCCTGAAGAGGAATACCTGATTCCGATTGGGCAGGCGAAGATGTACGCGAAGGCACCGACGTGACGATTGTCTCGTTCGGCAAGATCATGAAAGTGGCATTGCCCGCTACCGAGGAACTGGCCAGAACGGTGTATCGGCAGAACTCATCGATCTGCGCACGGTTCGCCCCATCGACTACGCTACGGTTATCAATTCCGTAAAGAAGACCAACCGTTGCGTCATCGTGGAGGAAGCCTGGCCTCTGTCCTCTATCTCTTCCGAGCTCACCTACAACATTCAGCGCTACGCCTTCGACTACCTCGACGCGCCGGTGATTCGGGTTAACAGCCTCGACCTGCCCCTCCCCTACGCGCGAACGCTCATCGAAGTCATTCTCCCGAGCGCGAAACGCACGTTGCGAGCTGTTGACACGGTGATGTACAAGAAGTAATTGATAGTCGATTTCACTAAGAAAGAAACAGGGTAATTGAGGTCGTAAAAAAATAGCAGATTTTTCAAACACTTTTTTAGATGCCTAGTTGTATAGGTGTACTCTACCCTGCTAAAATAGTTGGTTGATTTTGAGCGAGTTGACGTTTTAGCCACTTGAAAAGACGCTCAAGTAAAGGCCAACCCGCAACGGGCTTAGTGGTCGAAGCCGCAAAATAGTTCGCAGTTGATTCAACCCATAACGGGCAAAACTGTTGGCCTTGTAACCGTGCTTCTTCGTCTTGATTAATTGTACTTTTTGATGATAATACAAACCGAAACTAACACAAAAAGCGTAGGCTAAACTCACCAAAGCAACCAGTTTACTCAACTTAGACAAGTTACGAAGATGCGTTGATGTTAAATCAAAACCGCGTAGCTTCAGATTCTGAAAAAAAGCTTCGATACACCAACGCTTTTGGTATAACTGGCCTAAGAACTTCACTTCTACATTACCAAATAGAAACAAGTATTCATGCTCATCAAGCCGCTTGATCCAAGCATTACCCCAACAGCCATCAACTAAACAACCCATAAGCTGATAGCTCTGTCCGATAGCTAATTTCAAATTACTGATAGCGAATGTTTCATCGGATGAGGTGGTTAATAAGTGATGTTTAGGAAAACGCATAACAAAGTTTAAGTTGTTGTCTTTCAGGTATCTTAACCATAAATGACCAACAAATTCTCTATCTCCAATTACTAAGCCAATTCGCTTTTTAGGCACGATGGCAAAGCACTTGTTCAGCAACTCAATTCGGTCTTGACTATTGGAATTACCGCTTTTATTATCCAGTAATTCCCAATAAATTGGTAATTGTAAATCGCCATAGCCTACTAACACCATCAAGATATTAACTTGACATTTACCAAAGTCCCATTCGGTACGATCAATGGTTAGGCGGAGTTTTTCTTTCTTGGGCAAAAGCACTAACATTAGATGGGCTATAGCCTGAAAATTGATGTCTACTTCTCGGAAAAAGTCCTCGATTCGGTTTTGATTGGAAGCGATTTTGACTTCATCATTGAGCACATTAGCTATTTCATTGAATTGTACTTTTCTGGTTTGAATGAGAGAGAGAACAAACAAGGATATAAAGGTTTTTCGGGCTAAATTGTCAACAATTGGTGCACGAATGGAGGATTGCCGTGATTTCACTTTGAGGCTCTGCTTCATGGGAATTGGTTGTGTTTGTAGCGTCAGATACTACAAATATCCAATTCCCTTTTTATTGTTGACCTATTTTAGCAGGGTACAGTGATCTAGTGTCTTTCGCTCGAATAGAGTTGTCAGGAAACCACAAGTGACCCAACAGCTACACACAGAGTGAAACCCAAAGCCAGGTGACTTAGGTCGTCTGGCTTTTTTTGTAGTCTCCGGTGGCGGTTTGTGAGGGAAATTTGCTGCTAGGTGGTTAGGCTCCATTCTGAGAATAGTCCCTTAACATAAGATGGCATCTACAACGCCCACCGGAAAAGTGCAATTTAGATATCCCGAACAAGTGGGGCGGTTGGATGCCTCAGAAAATCTACAGGGTTTGGGCCGGGCCAGCGTACTGGCAGTCAGCTTCAATCACGACAGCGTCGCAGACTCCGTTTAACATAGTCCCGTTCATACAACAATTAAAATCTGTTCAGTAAGAATGATAAAAATACCTCAACAAGTAGGTAAAAAAATATTTGCCTTTGATTTGGATGGCACCCTACTTAGAAGTGATAAATCAATATCTAATCGAACTCTGAACACGATTAATCAACTAGTAAAACAAGGTCATCTAATTACCATTGCTACGGCTCGCCCACCCAGAGATGTAGCCCGATTGGTACCAACTGCCTTATTATGCCATTATTTGATTTGTTACAATGGGGCTCAAATCTTCAAAGGAACTTCTAAGATTTTTGACCAATCTATCCAAGCAGATTTAGCCTACAAGCTTATTAGTCAATTGGCCAATTATCAACCTACTTTGTTCATTGGTGTTGAGTCACAAGATAGCTTTCATGTCAATCAATCACCCCAGTCTCTTTTTGGAGAGGTAACTCATTCCTTAACAGCCTTTACCAACCCAAACCACTATATTTTTCAAGATGGCATTACCAAAATCATTTGTGGAGGAGAAGCTGATGTACTTAAATCCTTGCCCATGGGGCCGTTGACTGACCTCTGCTCAGTTACACACACGGACAATGGATTGCTCATTCAAATTATGGCTCATGGGGTTAGTAAATGGACCGCTTTAGAACGCATAGCCAGAGAGGAGGGAGTTTCTATTGAGAACCTAGTAGCCTTTGGTGATGATCATAATGACTTGACTATGTTAACCTCTTGTGGAGTGGGCGTCGCTATGGCTAACGCTACTCCCCGCTTGTTGGAAATTGTACAATACGTAACAAAGTCAAATGATGAGGAGGGAGTTACATCATTTCTAGAAGTTAATTATCTATGAACTATACAGATTAAGTCCAAAAATTAGTAGGCTATCTTTATACCAAGACATTAAACTTTTCCTAGACCTGTTCCAGAACTATATTTATGTTAAGCGACATAACCTCTAACAATATAGTATACTATTAATCCTAAGAGCATTATATTCAGCGATGGATAAAAAAGTGGTTTCTTCCAGAAATAAATGGGGCCAACTAGGATATACAGTAATAGTATCCACCATGTATTGATTTTCTCATGTAGTGGATCAATTATGTAAAGTACCCATGCAATTACAGTTAAGACTGAGAAGATAACTTTCATATAATTAGGTATAGTGATATATACATCTTGTTGTATAATCAATGTTATGTCAAATAGACCAATTTAACACCCAATTTCTGGGAGACCAAGTAGTAACTAATTGCATTCTGCTGACGTAGAGGGTTTCTTTGACTACCAACAGATTTTGGCTTTCAGCTTACCCTCACAATCGGCATTGAAGGTAATGAAGTAGCGGATAACTTTGAGATGCTATAATTTTAACGAGATTCTGGACGTAATGAACAATGCATCTTATTACACCACAAGGGCCGACCTGCACATACAGGTCGGCCCTTATTGTTGGTTACTCCTGGTAAGTGTACTACACCCAACCCGCAACGACGGACCACCCTACTCCTTCAAATTTTTCAGGTACGCAATGCTCTTTGGCACCTGTGTGGTTTCGATGTTGCTTTCGTCTTCGATATAGTAGTGCTGGACACCGGCCTTTTTAGCTTGCT
Organism: uncultured Cytophagales bacterium; assembly: GCA_963750355.1. Classification (GTDB taxonomy): domain Bacteria; phylum Bacteroidota; class Bacteroidia; order Cytophagales; family Spirosomataceae; genus Fibrella. Next base: position 237,435 of record CAVVQL010000003.1, read on the forward strand.
TCAGCACTTCGGGCATATTGACCTGTCCGTCGCCGAGGGCTACATCATTTTCGGGCGGCGTACCGCCGGTAAAATCACCTTTGATGCCTTTTTTGAGGTCTTTCAGGTGCATCAGCTTCCAGCGGCTACCGTACTTTTTCAGTAGGGCCACCGGATCGCCACCACCATGCGTAACCCACAGAACATCCATCTCGAACGAGACATACTCCGGGTTAGTGTTTTTCACCATATAATCGAACAGCGTACCGCCTTCGTAGGGCTGAAACTCGAATCCGTGCGTATGGTAGCAGAAGGTCAGGCCGTTCTCTTTCAGGGTTTTACCCACGCGGTTGAAATCTTCCACGGCTTTTTTGGCGTTTTCGATGGTGAAATTCCCCTTCTGATGCGGAATCCAGGCCACCATGACAAACGACGCGCCCAGTGCTTTCGCCTGTTTGATGGTCGGTTCCGGGTCTTTCACGATCTGCTCGTAGCCTGCCCCTGTCGAGGTGACTTTGATACCCCGCTCATCGAGCATCTTTTTAAATTCTTCAGCCGTCACGCCCTTCGGTGGGCCGCCTTCAATTTCCTTGAACCCCAACGATTTGATCAGGTCCAGCGTACCCGGAACATCTTTGGGTAAGCTATTCCTGTAGGTGTAGGTCTGAAGACCCAGCGGGAAGGTGTATACCGGTTTACCCGATTGGGCAGCTACCTGAGCCGAATCGAGGCAAGTGAGGCCGAGCGAAAGAACAGCGGCTGCCAGGAGCCGATATGTGGTTTTATTGTACATAGACTGATTAGAGGTTCTTCTTTTTAAGTTCTTTCACGGCATAATCGGCCGACCGGGCCGTGAACGCCATATAGGTAAGCGACGGGTTTTGCGTTGAGGTAGAGGTCATGCAGGCTCCGTCGGTCACAAACACATTTTTACAATGATGGAGTTGATTCCACTTATTGAGCAGCGAGGTCTTCGGGTCTTTCCCCATCCGTACGCCGCCCATTTCGTGGATGTCAGAACCGGGGTAAGAATGCGTATCCACCGCGTTGATATTTTTGAAACCGGCCAGGGTAAACATCTCGGTCATCTGCGTCAGGTAATCGGCCACCATCTTATCGTCGTTCTCGGTCCACCCTGCCGAGGTGACAAGTTGCGGAATACCGTATTTGTCTTTCAGGTTCTGATCTAAACGAACGTGGTTTTTCTCGGTTGGAATCGTTTCGCCCATCATCCAGCCGCTTACGTTCCAGGGCCCCAGCGTCGGGTTCAGCAGGTGTTCCTTTAATTCCAGGCCCATGCCTTCGCGGTTTTGCGCATAGCCGCGTCCGCCACCAACGCCCGTTGCGTAGCCCCGCAGAAACCCGGATGCCGGACCGCTCGTTTCCTGTTTGTCCAGGTTTCGGAAGCGGGGAATGTACCCGTTGCTTGGGTTCTTGCCGTCGGTGGTTTTATCCGGAAACCCGTCATACTGCGCCGAAATTTTGCCCCGGTAGTTATGCCAGGCAATGTATTTGCCAAGCAGCCCGCTGTCATTACCCAGCCCGTTGGGGAACCGGTTCGAGATCGAATTCAGCAAAATCTGATTGGTGGCCAGTGCCGATCCATTTACGAAGATGATCTTGGCGTAGAACTCCATCATCTGCATGGTATTGGTATCAACCACCCGAACGCCCGTTGCCCTACCGGAGGCGGCCCCCCTTTTTTCTCGTCGTAAATGATCGAATGCACCACCGAATGCGGCCGGAGCGTCAGGTTGCCGGTGCGTTCGGCCCAGGGCAGCGTTGAGGCGTTGCTGCTGAAATACCCCCCAAGCGGACAGCCGCGCACGCACAACGCCCGGTGCTGACATTGCGCCCGCCCCTGCGCCGTATGGATCGGCTGGGGTTTGGTGATGTGTGCGCAACGGCCCTGAATCAGGTGGCGATCTTTATAATTCTGGGCGATGACGCCCTGTAGGTGGCTTTCAACACAATTCAGCTCAATGGGCGGTAGAAACTCACCGTCGGGCAGACTGGCCAGGCCATCTTTATTGCCCGAAATACCCGCGAATTTTTCGACATAGCTGTACCAGGGAGCCAGATCAGCGTAGCGAATGGGCCAGTCAACGGCAAAGCCATCGCGGGCAGGACCGTCGAAATCGAAATCGCTCCATCGCTGGGTCTGCCGCGCCCAAAGTAGCGACTTACCGCCTACGTGGTAGCCGCGTGTCCAGGTAAACGGCTGCTCCTGCACAAAAGGCTGTTCATCGGGTTTGATGGCCCAGTGCAGGGTTTCCTCCCGCATAAACGACCGGCTGTTGCCGTACTGTTTCTGCACCGCCAGCGGCACCTGCCCCCGATGCTCAAATTCCCAGGGGTTCAGGTTGGCGGTGGGGTAGTCGGTAACGTGCTTTACATCCCGGCCGCGTTCCAGTACCAGCGTTTTCAGCCCCTTGCCGGTCAGTTCTTTAGCGGCCCAACCCCCGCTAATGCCCGAGCCAATGACAATGGCGTCATAGGTCATGTTGGGAACAGCATCAATCGCAAAATTTGCCATGTTGATTGGTAGGTTATCGGGCCGCTAGGGGTGCCGGTACACAGCCGTAATAATGGCCGGGTACCATGTTGTAATTCAGAAATTTCGTCATCACGTACTCCGAGGTGGTGTATCCCTGAATCGTCAGGTTTTTGATGAGCGCGTAAAACGCTTTGCGGTTTGCCTCGGGGGCAGCTTGCAGTTGTTTCAGCACGTCGAGCCGCTGGGTGGTATCGCAGGTGGTAAACGACTGGCCAAAACTGGCCTTGGCAACTGCCTCTACGGCATCCAGGCCCTCTTTTACGTTCTGCTGAACGGCTGGCTCGTAGCAGTCGGCCAGCATTTTCTGCACAAAATCAGGTACGTTCAATGCTTTGGCCCCAGGCGTATCTGAAGCCGGAATCAGCGTATCGATCATCTGGGTCAACACGTCGGCCTGAGATGGAGCCAACAGTGCCGAGTCAGTTGCTACGGATGCTTTGGTCCAGGCGTTAGCCCACTCTGGTAGCGCCAGTAACCCTCCGGCGAGCAATGCCATCTGTTTGACGGCTATTCGTCTTTCCATGCCCATCAACTGGTTATACGAAACGATATGTGGTAGTTTACCTATAAAGGTGACGAACAGAAAAGGCTACTATATACCGCCACTATTACTAATCACCACCCGCTTAAAAGGCAGATTGGTTATTTTTCGCGAAAATTGAGCTGTCGAACGATTTACACCCTGTTACTTTTCTATGCGCAGTCAGGCCCTTACGATCTATGAAGTGACCGTTTTGCCCGTTGGTTCGCTCAATACGGTCCGTCAGCGCGACCCTACGGTGGTCTTCTTCTCTAACCTGCGCAAAGCCGTCGATGCCATTACGGGCGAACTGGCGCTGAACGGCTGGCCGGCCAAAGTGAACTATACCGCCGTGTATCGGGGCGTGAAAGAGCGGGGCTACTACAGCTGTGATTTCGACGTGGGCGGTGCGCGTGTATTCCGGGTAAAGGTGTTGCCCAAACTGCTGAACCCACCCCTCCCCCGACTGGGTATGGACGAAAATCCGGGGCGAGGTTAAGGCTCCGCCGTGCGGGTAGCCACCACCGGTACGTCGGTTTGCTTAATGGCAGCCATACCGCCGTCTATGTTCACGATCTGATCGAAGCCACGGGCTTTCAGAATTGAATTGGCGATCATTGACCGGTATCCTCCCGCGCAGTGAACGTATACCGGTTCGTTGCGCGGAATCTGCGCCAGGTGCTCATTCAGCGTATCGAGGGGTATGTTCTCGGCTCCGTCAACATGCTCCGGATCGAATTCGATGGCTTTCCGTACATCCATCACAAAGGCGGCGGGCTGTTGCTTCACCTGTTGGGCAAACGCTTCGGCACCAATCGACTCGATCGTATCCATCTCTTTTTCGGCCTGCTGCCAGGCCGAAAAACCACCTTCCAGGTAGCCAATGCACTGATCGTAGCCAACGCGGGCCAGCCGCAGGATCGTCTCCCGTTCCAGGCCGTCGGGCGTGACCAGCGCAATGGGTTGCTTGAGGTCGGGAATCAGAGCCCCTACCCAAGGGGCAAATTGCCCGTTCAACCCGATATTGATGCTATTGGGAATAAAGCCCTGAGCGAACTCAGCCGCTTCCCGGACGTCGAGCATAACCGCACCCATTTCATTAACCGCGGCCTCGAAGGCCTCCGGCGACAGCGCCTGCGTGCCCCGCTGCATCACCTGATCGATAGGCTCGTAGCCTTCTTTATTCAGGCGGGCGTTCTGGGCGAAGTAGGCCGGGGCTTTGCTTAGCCCATCAAGCACCTGCGCCACAAACTCCTCCTTCGATTTGGCCCGTAGCGCGTAGTTGAACAGCTTTTGATTACCCAGCGTATCGGTCGTTTCCTTACTCATGTTCTTGCCGCAAGCCGACCCGGCACCGTGCGCCGGATAAACGATTACATCGTCGGCAAGGGGCATAATTTTCAGATGCAGGCTATCGTAGAGCATACCGGCCAGGTCCTCCTCCGTCAGATCACCCTTGATCGCCAGATCGGGGCGGCCTACATCGCCGATAAACAGGGTATCGCCGGTGAAAATAGCGTGGTCTTTCCCTGTCTCATCAATCAGCAGGTACGTTGTCGACTCAGGCGTATGACCGGGTGTGTGCAGCACTTTAATCCAGACATCGCCCAGTTTAAATACTTCCCCATCAGTAGCCTTGTGCACTTCGTAGGCCGTGTTGGCAGTAGGCCCGTACACAATCGTGGCACCCGTCTTATTAGCCAGATCAAGGTGGCCCGACACAAAATCGGCGTGAAAATGAGTCTCGAAGATATACTTGATCCTGGCCCCGGCTTTGTCGGCTTTCCGTAGGTAAGGCGTCGTTTCGCGCAGTGGGTCAATGATGGCGGCTTCGCCTTCACTTTCAATGTAGTAAGCCCCCTGGGCCAGACAGCCGGTATACAGTTGTTCAACAATCATAGATATATCTCTTAGCGGTACGCTAAACCAATTGTCGTGTAATCATGTAAGCGGCCACAACCAGTACAAACCAGCCGAAGCCCTTGCGCAGGGTATTTGCCGATATGAACCTCGCCAGGTACATACCCAGAAAAATACCAGCAATAGATAAACCAGTGAATGGCAGCAGAAAATTCCAGTTCAGGGCCGTGTGCTGCACATCGCCCAGGAAGCCAATAAACGAGTTGACGGCAATGATCAATACCGATGTGGCCACGGCCCGCTGTATGGGTAAGCCCGCCAGCAACACCAGCATGGGCACGATCAGAAACCCGCCCCCGGCCCCAATGATACCCGTTAACATGCCCACAGCCAGGCCGTCGAGCGCCAGGGTACCGTACCGGGGCCGACCATCGGCCGCAATACCTTTACTAGGCGGTTTGTCACGAATCATGGCCCGGGCAGCCAGCACCATGATTATGGCGAAGAAAAAGAGAATAGCCTCGCTCTTAGGTACGTTGACACTACCGAATCGCACCAGTGGGTCGGGAAGAGCAGGGACCAAATACCGACGGCTGAGGTAGACTGATATAAACGACGGACCGGCGAAAGCGGCCGTTACGCGCAGGTCGACGCGCTTCTGCCAGATATGATTTACCGATCCAACCAGCGAGGTGGTACCTACCACAAACAGCGAGTAAGACGTTGCCAACAGCGTGGGGATACCGAATATGTAAATAAAAATGGGCACTGTCAGAATGCTGCCACCGCCACCCGCCAGGCCAATCACCAGCCCTACCAGTATTGCTGCTGCATAGCCAAATACCTCCTCTACACTCATTATGTTACATAACTACGCTACGGGAATGAGGTTTAACGCACGCCAAAACCAACCTGAATAAACCAGCTACCATTATTTTGGTTAGGCCCCCTGGGTAAACTCACGTTGTTGGCCCAGTACCAGTTCTGCCCATCGAGCGGCAACAAATACCCGCCCGAAAACGCAAAGCCCTGTCTTTTTAGCTCACCGGTAGTTCGGTTGCGAAGCCGTAGCCAGACTCGCCCGCCAAAGACTACCGGGAACGTGAGGTGATTTAAGGCTACAGACCGCGCATTTCCTGACACGTATCCGTTGAAACTACCGATCTGATTGTCTTTCGAGGCGTTGATGTTCGACGCCAATACACCCAGACCAAGTAAGGGTCCAGCCACAATGGACCCTTTGTTGATGACATCGAGTTCGATGCCTAACTGCGTGTTCAGCCCGCTAATGGACGTACGGCTGTTGCCCGAAATGGTTTCGTTGGTATTCATGATTGCCTGAATACCAATCCGGGCCGGCAACTTACCGGTCAGCGGTCCACAGACAGCCAACCCAATGCCATATCGCTGGCTATTCGGTTTGATGGGGTTATACCCATTATCGGTAAGTACCTTATTCGTCGGTGTGTAATCGGCCAGGAGCAGCCCGGCAAATACATCAAACCCCACCCTAACTGTGGCGTCTGTATGCTGCGCGTTCGACGAATAACTACCGGCAATTAGTAATGAACAAAGGATAACAGATAGATGGAAACGCATAGTGGACGATATGGAATGATATACAATAGTACGCTGGAATGCGTTGACGAGCAGACTATACACGTTAAAAACGCATTATATACCGACAAGGCACCGTTTGAAGTTGGCGTACCGACTTTATACCTCTACGCAATATAAGTAGTTTTCGTGGCGCAAAATTCGCGAATCCCTACCGTACTAAGCTCACGGCCGAAGCCAGACTTCTTCACCCCGCCAATTGGTAACCGACTATCTGAGCGCACCACGGCGTTGATAAATACGCTCCCCACCCGAAGCTGACGGGCCAGGTTCGCCGCCCGGTCGGTATCGGCGGTCCAGAGGGCAGCACTGAGCCCATACTTCGAGAGGTTGGCATACTGAATAGCCTCGTCGACAGAGCGGACTGTAGTGATGGCGGCCACTGGGCCAAAGGTCTCTTCCTGAAAGACAATGTTGTCGGGGGCTACGCCGGTGAGTAGGGTTGGCGCAAAGGCGGTTCCGTTGCTTTGGCCACCAACCAGCAGGCTGGCTCCCTGCCCACGCGCCGTGGCCAGCTGTTGGCGAAGGGTCTCGGCCAGATCAGGCCGGGCAAGTGGCCCCATCTGCACGTTGGGGTCAAGGGGGTTGCCCTGCCGGATGCCCCGGATCAGATCGGCCACCCGACTGGTGAATTCGTCGGCTACGGAGGCCTCGACCAGCCAGCGTTTTGCGGCCATGCATACCTGGCCGGCGTTGCCCATTCGGGAGGTAACGGCGGCCTGAGCGGCGGCCTCCAGATCAGCGTCGGCCAACACAATCAGGGGGTCTGAACCACCCAGTTCAAGCACACATTTCTTCACGTTTGCCCCGGCCAGGGCGGCTACCGCCGTACCGGCCCGTTCGCTGCCCGTGAGCGTAATCATACCCACCCGATTATCGGCAATGACGGCTTTCAACTCAGGTACGTCGATGAGCAGGCAGGCCATTACGCCTTCGGGAAAACCCGCCTCCCGAAAGGCCTGTTCAATAGCCAGCCCGCAGCCCGGAACGTTCGGGGCGGGTTTAAGCAGCGTGACATTCCCCGCCATCAGGGCCGGAGCGGCATACCGAAAAACCTGCCAGAACGGAAAGTTCCAGGGCATAATGGCCAGCACTACCCCCACCGGCTCGTAGCTAACCCCGCTATACCGGGCTTCCGTGGCTATATCATCTGCACGAAGCATGTCCTCGGCATGACCGGCGTAGTACAGACAATGCCCCGCACACTTATCTATCTCGGCTCGTGATTCAGCCAGCGTTTTGCCCATTTCACGGGTCATCAGCAACGCCAGTTCGTCCTGCTTTCGCCCGAGCACATCGGCAAGCCGCCGAAAACAATCGGCCCGCCCGGCAAACGAACGCCGCGCCCAGTCGGTACATGCGTGGTCGGCGGTACGCAACAGGGCCTCGACCTGGGCGGCTGTGTGGGCCGGGTATTCAGCAAACTGGTCGCTGGTATAAGGGTTGACGGACGTAAAGAGCATAGTAGGCAGACGGGTTATCACCTTTCAACGCATGGTTTGCTTTTCGGGCGGATTCAGTTTGAATTATAGCTGGCTGGTTAACAATTCCCCCTAAAAAAAAGCGCAGATTCAGAGCTTATCACTCTAAACCTGCGCTTTGTATTGCTCAACGAACGGATCTACGAGTTGTTCAGGTTACTGTGCCGACGGCTGTACAGGAAGTAAACGATGACCCCCAGGGAACACCAGATCACAAACGTAATCTTGGTGTCGGTACGCAGGTGATACATCAGGTACAGGTTAGCGCAAATACCCAGCGTGGCAATAACGGGCAGCATGGGCGTTTTGTAGGGCCGCTCCAGGTTCGGTTCGCGAACACGCAGTAGCCATACAGCGCCACAAATCATGGCAAACGCCAGCAGTGTACCCGATGAGCATAGCTCCGATACTTTGTCGATTGGCGTCAGGGCAGCCACGGTCGAGACAATAGCCCCTACGAAGATGGTACTCTTCCAGGGGGTTTTAAAGGTCGGGTGAATGGAGGCAAACAGGTTTTTCGGCAGGAGACCATCCTTCGCCATGCCCAAGAAAATACGGGTTTGCCCAAGCATCATCACCAGCATGACGGAGGTAAGACCAGCAATGGCCGCAATCGTGATCAGGTACACCGCCCAGGTAAGCCCTTTGTCGGCAAAGGCTTGCGCAACGGGTGCTTTCAGGTCAAGGGCATCATAGCGAACCATACCCGTCAGCACCAGCGACACCAGGATATACAGCGTTGTACAGATAATCAACGAGGCAATGATGGCAAACGGTACGTCTTTCTTGGGGTTGATGGCCTCACCTGCCTGCGTCGACACCGCATCGAAGCCGATATAGGCGAAGAACACGATACCGGCGGCTGTAACAATACCGTCGAATCCATAGTGGGTCTGACCGGTTTTATCGAGTACGGGGTTGGGAATAAACGGCGTCCAGTTGGCAAGATCGATGTAGAATGCCCCGCAAATGATGACGAAAATGACCGTGGCTACTTTTAAAATCACGATTACGTTGTTGGTGCTGGCGGCCTCTTTAATGCCCTTTACCAGGATGTACGTCACCAGCCAGACGATCAGGAAGGCGGGTAGGTTGACCGCAAACGTGAAATCTGGAATGGTCTCACCTGCCGCCCGTAGGGCGGCTGCTTTTTCCTGCGCCGTGACGGGGTCGTTCATGAGCCAGAGCGGCGGATTGATGCCCACCAGGTGCAGCAATTTCTCGAAATAACCCGACCAGCTCACCGCCACGGTGGTTGCGCCCATCATGTATTCCAGAATCAGGTTCCAGCCAATCAGCCAGGCGAAAATCTCGCCCACGGTGCCATACGAGTACGCGTACGCCGAGCCTTCTACCGGCAGAATGGAGGCGAATTCGGCGTAGCAAAGCGCCGCAAACGCGCAGGCAACTCCCGCCATCATAAACGACAGAGCCAGGGCCGGGCCAGCCCACTCATTGGCCGCGATGCCCGTTAGTACGAACACGCCACCGCCAATAACAGCACCAATGCCAAGCGATGTAAGACCCCAGCGAGTCAGTACCCGTTTGAGTTCGCTTTTCTTCATATCGGCTTCGTAAGCCGCCAGGGGCTTCTTCCGCCAGATACTGGTGGTATCGACTTTTGATTTTATTTTTGCTTCCATGCAGGAAAATAAAGTTTGGTGATTTAAGCTTTCTATGAAGTAATAATTGGCAATTGTGGCAGAAAGATACCGACTTTGCACATACCAAGTGTAAAAAAGCCGAATGAGGACAGACCTCATTCGGCTTTTTTAGTACGAATCAGTTTATTTCTGCGAAGGCTTAATCAGCGGAGTCTTTGCTTTTTTCTCCTTGGCAGCAGCCGTTTGTGAGAACTCCTCCGGTGTTGCGGCTTCCTTATCCGTGAAATCGGCGGGAATAGCGCTGTAACCCGTTTTCGGAGCAACCGACGTAGCTGGCTTGTCGGCATCCAGCGTGTCTTTGCTCAGCGTATCGACCACAATCGGTGTTGCCACGAACAGCGACGAATAGGTACCCACGATAACACCGATCAGCATGGCGAACGAGAAGCCACGGATGGTAGCGCCACCGAAGATGAACAGTACCAGCAGCACCATCATGGTCGACAGACCCGTTACGGCCGTACGGCTCAGCGTACTGTTCAGGGCGTTGTTGATGATGGTGGCGATGTCTTCCTTCTTACCCTTGTTCTCGTTCAGGTATTCGCGAACCCGGTCAAACACCACCACGGTATCGTTCATCGAGTAACCCATGATGGTCAGCAGGGCACCCACAAACGCCTGATCGATGTCGAGCGAGAAAGGCAGCCAGCCGTTACCGATTGAGAAAATAGCGAGAATGATCAGCACGTCGTGGAACAGGGCCACCACCGCACCGTACCCAAAAGCCAGCCGTTTGAAGCGGATCAGGATGTAGCCGAATACAACGGCTACCGCCAGCAGAATCGACCAGATAGCCGAGTAGATCAGGTCTTTGGCAATCGTGGGGCCTACTTTCTGTGAACTTTGAATACTGGCTTTGTTGCCGTTGATAGACGACAGGCCTTTCAATACCGCGTCTGACACCTGCTTATCTGCATCAGGGGCCGTGTTATCGATCTGGTAGCTCGTCGTCATTTTCACCTGGTCGGCATTGATACCGCCACCACCGTAGGTTTTTACTTCCGGCTCGATACCACCCAGGGCTGGCGCTAAAGCAGCACGCACCTGATCGGTGGTAACGGAGTTCTCGAACTTAACTACGTATGACCGCCCACCTTTGAAATCGACACCCAGGCCAAAGCCTTTGAACAGTACCGAAACGATACCCAGTGCAATGATCGTCGACGAGATGATGTAATACGTCCGGCGGTGCGAGACGAAATCGAAGTCAGAGCCTTTGAACAGATTCTTGGCCCATGACGACGAGAAGCTCAGCGTACGACCACTGCTTACGTACCACTCGATCATCAGCCGGGTGATAAGCAGGGCCGCAAACAGCGACGTCAGAATACCAATAATCAGCGTAGTGGCAAAGCCTTTGATCAGACCCGTACCGAACAGAAACAGGATGATACCCGTCAGGAAGGTCGTTACGTTCGAGTCGAGGATGGACGAAAGCGCGTTTTTGAAACCGTCAGAAATCGCCTGTTTCAGGGTCTTACCCAGTTCAAGCTCTTCCTTGATCCGTTCGTAGATCAGCACGTTGGCATCCACCGACATACCGATCGTCAGCACGATACCGGCAATACCCGGCATGGTCAGTACCGTACCCGGCACGGCGGCCATTACCCCCATCAGGAAGAACAGGTTGACGAACAGCGTTACGTCGGCGATCAGACCGGCGCGGTTGTAATACAACGCTACAAATATCAGTACGATCAGCAGACCAACCAGCGATGAAACGATACCTGCCTGAATAGCCTGTGAGCCCAGCGTGGCACCCACAATGTTCTCTTCAACAATATTGGCGGGGGCATCCAGCTTACCGGCTTTCAGCACGTTGGCCATATCCTTGGTTTCTTCCACGGTGAAGTTACCCGTGATGCTCGAGCTACCGTTCGGAATCTCGTTCTGTACGTTCGGAGCCGTGTACACCAGACCATCGAGCAGAATCGCTACGGGGCGGTTCACGTTGGCGGCCGTTAGCGAACGCCATTTTTTGGCCCCTTCAGCGTTCATACGCATCGTCACCTCAGGCCGACCACGCTCGTCATAATCATTACCGGCGTCGGAGATGACCCCACCCTCCAGCGGTGCTTTGCCGCCTGGCTTTTTCACAAGGTACAGGGGTAGCAGTTCACGGCGTGGGTTACCGCCCTGAGCAGCGATTTCCGTTGCTTTCCGGTCCCAGGAGAACACCAGGTCATTGGGGAACATGGCCCGCACCTCAGGATCGTTAAAGATCGCGTTGGCCCGTGCCGTATCTTTCAGATCAACGGCCAGTTGGTCCTGCGAAATAGGAATGAACAGGTTGGTCAGCGCCGCCTGCGTCTGGGTCGAATCAGTCTGGGTCTTGGCCGAATCGGCAGCAGCTGGTTTTTTACCACCCAGTTGCGCGGCGAGATCGGTCGAGGTGGCGGTACCTGAGGCGGCCGCCGTTGTTTTTGTTTTAGCGGCCAGTTTGCGCTCCACTTCTGCCTTGGCCAGATAGGCACCCAGGCCCTCTAAGCCCGCAGAAATCTCGTTGAGCTTATACACCTCCGTAAATTCCAGCTTGGCAGCGCCCGTCAGCAGGCGACGTACGCGGTCTGGATTATCTACACCCGGCAGTTCGATCAGAATCCGGCCGGTGCCCGGAAGGCGCTGTACGTTCGGGTTGGTCACCCCAAACTTGTCGACCCGCGCCTGAATAACCCGGAACGACCGGTCGATAGCGCCGCTTACTTCATCATTCAGAAAGCGTTTTACGTCGGCATCCGAGGTTTGGTAGTTGATCCGGGCGCGGTTGGCACTCGTAGCAAATACGGTAGCGAGCTTAGCCCCCGGCACCACGTCTTTGTAGTTGTTTATAAACAGATCGACAAAGCTCGACTGGCTCGTTTGCTGATCTTTCGCGGCGCGTTTGATGGCTTCGTTGAACTGGGGGTCACGGGTGTTACCGGCTAACCCGCGCAACACTTCGCCCGGCGACACTTCCAGCACCACGTGCATACCGCCCTGCAAATCAAGGCCCAGCCCCAGCTCACGCTCAGTTACTTCCTGGAGCGTATTGCCCAGATAAACGGGCTGCTTCCAGAGTGAGTCGATGTACCGTTGCTTTGCTTTAATGTCTACCTGCCCTTTGGCATTGGTAGCAACCCGCTCGGCTTCTTTTTTGATGTTGCGCGAAACGAAGGTAAACGACAGGTAATAGAGGCAAAGCACTGCTATAATACCTGTCAGAACCAAAACGACGGTTCTGTTTTGCATGATGTTGCGAATTGAAAATTGATGAAAAAGAAAGTAAAAAAGGAGTTTAAGGCGGTCCGCCGCTGCGGTCTTAGTTTTCAAGTGCTTCGCGTATCAACCAATCTGGTGAATAAGCAAAGCACTTAAAACTTGAGACCGCAGCGGCGGACCGCCTTAAACTCCCTTAGGGTGCATTCGGCGCAATGAGGTGGCCGAAGACCTGTCGTAGATACGACGAATAGTACTGAGGAACGTCAAACACCCGGCGCAGCAAGGGCCGGTCGAGGGTGAGCAGCCGAATGTCATCGGCAAACAACAGGTAGGTTACCTGCGAAAAATCGAACGACAGGGCCGGGGCCACTACCGCTTCGTCGAGGGCTGCTTTAACAACGGGGCCCTCTTTCTGGTCACTCGCCTTATCGGCTTTCTTCGCTGAAGCCGCTGCTTTTACCGTCTTTTCGGCCACACGCAGCGACGGACCAATTCCGCTATGAAGCAGAAGCAGCAACCCGGCCAGCGAGAGGGTTAAGAAACGATGTAAGCGGCTATTCGGCATGTGCATCGGTAAGGCGAATCACAAATTTCGCACCATTTTTGACTCTAAGCAAGAGAAAGTTGGGCGCTGCCTGTAGAAAAACACCAGCAACAGGATCAGCCTGCCGAATAGCGTTTACCAGCGGATGGGTACAGAATCGTGATCCCTATTTCCGAACGACCATACGGATCGTAACGGACGAATGGACCGGTAAGGCGGAAAAAAGGCAGATCGGGGCCGGTTGACGCCTTGATGCCGACCTTTGCCGCATGGACTTTTCAGATGTACTCTCACTATTCTATTCCGAACTGGTCGGCTGGGCGCGTTCTGGCGTTCGGCTGATTCCCAAATTGGCCGTGGCCCTGCTTCTGTTGTCGGTTTCGGTCGTTATATCCCGGTGGATAACCCGTTGGGTATGTGCCGGCCTGAACCGGGTAAGCAATAACCAGTCACTGGTAACGCTGACGGGAGCCGTTGTTCGGATTGTTATCGTGTCGATCGGCCTGTTTATGGCGCTGGGCATATTGGGGCTCGAAAAAACAGTGACCTCGTTACTCGCCGGGGCCGGCGTTATTGCCCTGGCCCTCGGTTTTGCCTTTCAGGACCTGACAACCAATTTCATATCCGGCACCATGATCGCCCTGACCCGGCCTATTCAGGTTGGTGACACCGTGGAAACAAACGGCTTTACCGGCAAAGTGCTGAACGTCAATATTCGATCTATTGTACTCGACAACGGGCAGGGGCAGACGGTAGAGATCCCCAGTAAAGACGTTTTTCAGAAGCCCATCATCAATCATTCGCGCAACGGACTGCGGCGTATCGAGGTCACAGCGGGCGTATCCTACCTCGATGATCTGGCCAACGCCAAACAGGTAGCGCAGGATGCCGTGAAGCGACTGCCCTTCATTGTAAAAGGGCAGGCGGTTGAACTGCACTACCGGGCGTTTGGCGACAGTAACATCCAGTTTATACTCTGGTTCTGGATCGACCCGTTGACCATCAATCCGGCGGCAGCGCAAAGCGAGGCGATTATAGCGATTCGGAATGCCTTTGCCCACCACCAGATTCTGATGGTTTTTGCGGGGCATACGTTTGATCTGAAGCAGCGCTTATTCGGCCAGCCGGAATCACCTAAGGAGTAACTTCTATCGGCGATCCCCCTCAGCATTGGACTGGTTTCGGGATTGCCCTGTGGTTACTTTCTAAACGGAAGCAACGCCTGATATACGCGGTGGGTAGGCAAGCCCATGACGGTGTAAAAAGAGCCTTCGAGGCGGTGAACCCCTACGAGGCCAATGAAATCCTGGGCACCATAGGCGCCCGCCTTGTCGAATGGCTGGCAGACCCGGATGTAGTAGTCAATCTCTTCATCGGTCAGGTCGGCGAAATAAACGGTTGCCTCGTCGGTAAAGGAAGTCAGCCCATCCGGGCTTAGTAAACAAACACCGGTACGAACCCGGTGTGCCCGGCCGCTCAGGCTTCGCAGCATCCGATGCGCATCAGCCGCATCAACGGGCTTGTTCAGGATCTGACCGTCCAGAATCACAACCGTGTCGGCGCAGAGAACAAGGCGCTGACCCAGGTCTGTCATGAATTCAGCGGCTTTCTGTCGGGCTAAAAACTCGGCAACCGCATCAACCGGCATGTCGGCGGGAAACGCCTCGTCGGTGGGCCGGGTTTCTACGGTGAACGCGAAACCGGCATCAGCCATCAGCTGGCGACGACGGGGCGAACCCGACGCCAGCACTAATGGGTATGTCAATGGAAACATGCTTGCTTAGAAACTGAACTCGACGCCACCCTTGATAACAAAGCGATCGACACCGGGGCCAAGATAGTTGAGGCGATGAACGACCTGAATGCGCAATACTTTAAAAATATTGCTGATTCCGTACCCCGCCTCCATGTAAGGAATAGTGGGATTGAGCGACCCAAACACGGTTGGGAGAACACCCGGCCGCACTGGCTGTGGCGCATCTACCCGCCGGTTGGGCTCCTGTCGGCTTCCCCACAATACATCGGCATTGGCCCAAAGCCGCCAGTTCAACTTTTTAACGAGTGGAACGCGGTTGAAAACCACCCCTTCGAAGTTGTGCTGCCAGTGGAGGGTCACGAACCGGTCGCTGACAAACTCGTAAAACTGCATGCGGTTGAATGTATTCGGCGCAAAGAAGAACGTAGGGTTGCCCGTGTGCGTAAACAGCAGCGGAGCCGGCAGCCGCGAGGGGGTAAACCCGGCCTGCAACACATAGGCTGACCGGCCCGCTTTACCAAACTTCAGCGTTTGGAAAGCCCGTAGCGAGTACCGGTGGTAGCTGAAATCACCGCCAAAGGCATGGTGCCCACGGGTGTATTTTAGCCAGATAACGGGGGTACGTTTGGTCGCCACCGGAATCCGCTCGTTCCCGTCCATAATGTAGGTCTCTTTGCGGGCCAACCGCGCCTCAACAGACCAGTACGAGTCGTTAAAATCGGGCCGGGTCGGTGAGTTATTGTCTAGATCAGGCTGAGTGCGGTAGTGGAATGGAAACGTCGGCATGAACGTCCGGTCGCCGATGGCACCGGTTATCATCACTCCTTTCAGCGGCTCCGTGCGGAAATACAGTTCCTGGCTATTGCTGTAATACCCGCCCCGGTACTGCCCGAACCGGCTGAACGCGTAAAAGACTTTGTTGCCATTGATGAGTTCGGGGGTGAAGCCCAGCCGTTCCAGATCATACGCTACTTTGGCTCCCACGATTGTCCATTTCCTGCGCGACAGAATATAATCGTACTCCAGGCCACCCTTGAATCGGGCATCGCCGGTTCCGTAAGCCGCATAAGCCCGCAACACCATTGCCTTACTGAAATTACCATTGGTTCGGAAACCCGCCCGCAACCGAAGGCCCTCAATATTATTGACAGCGACCGCGTAGGGGTATGGTCCCCAGTCGACGGGCCCACGGCGATACCAGCCGGTGGTGGCAATTCTGGTCAATATTTCGGTGGTGCGAATCAAAGGCACCGCCCGAAGCGTGTCGATCATGCTTTGCACCTTACGGTCGGCAATGCTTAGCGAATCGGATGCCCCCAGGTTCTTCCGAACATTGGCCCAGTATAGATCCTCGGCCCTGGCATCTTCTTTGGCATCCCCTTCCAGTTCTTCAATCGGCACGGTGTTGGTTTTGGCCGTATCGGCCACCGACACCGTGCGGTCGTAGAACCCAAGCGGCTTAGGTTTGTTGAGTATAAATCCGCCATTTCGGGTCACCTGCTGGGCCAGGGCCCCGATCGAGTTTTTGCCCACCCCGTATAGCTCTGCCGTAGTGCGCATAGCCACGGGCATCCAGCCAATTTTATTGCCTGCCGAATCAAGGGCGGGCTCCAGTTCCTGCTCAATCTCCAGCCGACGCACGTAGTTCAGGTTGGCCCCAGCGCCCACTTTCGCCTCAATCATCGTCAGGGCAAACGTGGTGGTATCAATAAACATCTTGCCGGTGAAAACCAGGTCCTGCTTGTTCTTGGGGTCGAAGTGAATTTCGTAGCAGACAAACTCACCGATTTTGGTGGTATCGGCCAGGTACATCGAGTACCAGCCCTTCCAGTCGGCCCCTACCGGCGAGGCAAAATCTTTGCCCACCACCCGGATGTAGTTCTGGTAAAAGTTATAACTAAGCGAGTTGCCACCCACAAACTGCGAGATAATTTCCGGCTCAACAATGTCCATGCCCTTCAGGCGCGTTTTCAGAATCTCTTCATGGCGGCGCTCGGGCGATTCGCGGTAATAATATTTACTGACCGACTCGGTCATCATCAGGGGCATGATCTTGTGACCCAGATCATCGACAAGCGAATCCTTCTTATCCATGACCGTCAGCACTTTTTTAATGAGCGGATTGCTGCGGAGCTTATCAGAAATATGCGTCAGTGAAATGCTGGTTTTGGCGTAGCTATCGTATTCGTAAGCCCTGATTCGGCTACGGTCGTTTTTATCCAGATTCTTGCGAACGTTACGCAGGATACCCCAGGCCGGGTTCTCACCAGCACGTACCACTACCTCCTGAAGCACTTTACCGGCAGGCGGCAATCTCAGCACTACCTGCTGAACCAGTTTATTTTTATCGATACCAAACCGCTTCACGCCAAACCCCATCGAACTCACATACAGTGAGTCGGTGAGGCGGTTGGTTTTCAAGGTGAACAGGCCGTTTTCGTCTGACGTTACGCCCACATTACGGCCAACCAGCGCAATGCTTGCAAAAGGAACCCCATGCCCTGAACGGGCGTCGACAACCGTACCACTCACAACGTAGGTCGGTGTCTGGGCCAACACTGAGCTGCCCGACACACCCGCCATAAACAGGGGAATCAGGAAAAGCCATAACCTCTTATAGTACAATTTAGTCATGAGTAATGAAAGAGCTTTCTCAAATATACGGTAGGGCACTGGTAAGCAATGAGTAGTATTCACTAAAGAATCGGTCGACGGGACTGAAATGAGCAAGCAGGAATCTGAATGGCCCTTCCTGTACTTGTTGTTCCGAAGCCAAGCAGGCTGTAATCAGCCTACTAAGTTACGATTGGTTACAGAATATTTCAGAATTAAAAATTCATACATGGTAAAAATCGCATATTTAATAGCAATATAAAAGGGGCATATTACTCGCAAATTCCTTTTCCGTCAGTATGACTAGCCTCGAATCTAGATAAACACCTGGTACTGAAGCGTTAACTGCCCAAGGCGGCCGGCAGGAACAATACGGTTGTTGTCCAGCGCAGACTGGTAGTAAGGCCGGTTCTGGTAGTCGAGCGTTAGTTTGCCGGTATGCCCTCTAATCAGGTAGTTTATACCTACGTTAAATACGTTCATTGTCTGGCTGACCCGTTGGTACCTGGCAATCTGCGCCTGCGCGTAGGGCATCAGTGTTCCGTTGCCAGCACCGAACAGATCCTGCCGCATGAGGTAGCCAAGTTGTGAATAAACAACGCTGCCCGTGCCAAACATCGGAAAGGCATTGCCTTGAGTTCCGCCGATAGCCCCCCTCCTGGTGCCAACGAGCTGGCAATGCCCGAAGCGGGATTCATGATCCCGTTGAAACGCAGGTAATTGGTGCCGTAATCGGTGTGGAAATAGCCCAGATAGGCATTGATGGCGGTGCCTTTGGCTGGGTTCAGGAGCATATCGAGGAACGAGGCTACAGACCACAGATTCATGGTCTGATAGGTGGTATCGGCCGAACCGGTTTCTTTCAGCCAGGTAGCGTTTTTCTGCGTGATGAAACCGCCTTCGAGGGTAAACACCCGTTTCTTACCGAGATACGTTCCCGTCATGTAGCCAGGTACCTGATGCGATTCTTTATCCAGAAACTGGTATACCAAAAACGCCTGATATTGCTTATGATGGCCCTTCAGCGCAAAGCTGGCGTTTGGCCCAAGGGCAGGCGGGGCAACACCGTTTGTTTGAATGGGGAAGGGGTCACTGATGGCCAGCCGGTAATCGAGTTGGCCGAGTTGCCCACGGGCGTACACCGTTAGCTTCCGCGAAAACTCATCCGTCTGATCAACCGTAGCCTGAGCAAACACCGGTACATCCATACTCATGATGGTGCCAACACTGGGCTGGGTAAACCGGGAAAGACCGTTTACGATAGTCAGGCCACCACCCACTTTGAGGTAATCCCGCTTCTTAAAGACCTGGTATTCGCCGAGGGCATCGTGGAAAAACGCGGCGATCTTCCGGTTAGACGGTGTACCGCTGGTGTTAAAAGCCGGGAATCCGTTCAGGTAGTTAAAATTGTTCATCCCGAACTGGACGTACATGAATACCCGATCGCTGATTTGTCCGTATAGCTGGATCCGGGTGCGCCGCAGCCCAATATCCACCGTTTGACTGGCCGGGTCCTGAATAACGGTAGAGCCGGGGTTACTCTCGTTGAAACGCAGCCAGGTCTGATTCAAAAAGGTAACGCGAAAAAAGTGGGAACCCGATTCGTTCAGGTTGTATCGCAGTTCGTTTTTGTCGGGTGCCGCCCTGGGGGCTACTCGATCGCCCGCCAGATTTGGCCCAACGGCTGGTGATGCCGGTATAACCCCTGCGCGCGGCGAGCCGGGCATCGAATCGACAACAATGGGAGTAGGAATGGGTACCGGAGCAGGTACCGTTTGTGCGTAACTGGCAACAATGAGCCAGCTTAGCCCAATACTGAAACTAGTCTTCATAACTGGCCGTATTGATTTGGTGGGCAAAGCTACCCACCGACCTCAGTACTACCGTTAAAAACTATTGACTGTAGCTTAAAGCGAATCACATCGCTTGCTGGCGCGTAAGAATCAGCTCTTTGCTAATAAACCGTACACTCTTGTAGACAGTTGCCACAAGCGTGTTGGCGTTCGACATCCGCATGTCTACGTCGAATTTACCACCCGATGATGGATGAATCATGGTCCCCCCTTTCCACTCGTTGTTTGAGTACGACAGGTTTGTCAGTACAACACGGTCCTTTATGTCGCCATAACTACTGGTGCAACTCGCACTTACGGCAGCCATGCGCCCAAAATAACGCCCATTCTCGCGGTAGATCTCTACACAGGTCTGTTTCTTAGGAAACAGCCAACGACCTAAAATCCGGTCCGCACTGGTATCAGATGACTGACCAGCGGTGGTAGCGACTAAACAAAGTAAGAAGCCGAGGCTAAACTTAGTTACAAAAGTCATGAGAACGGGTTTGTTGAATACTGACACCTTAACGCTTTGTGAAATTACATTAGTTTCGCTGAAAACAGCACAAAGCCTATATTTATTATAGATTTAATGCTAACGTGATGGAATGGCACAAAAAAGCCGTCGGAGAAACTCCGCCGGCTTTCCGCTTCTATCCACACCATTACAGAGTAGGTACATCCCTGCACCTGACTCTGATATTCAACCTTCCCTTTGTAAAGGATCTATATACAAATCGGCCACCATCCAGGACAGTCAACCTACCGTATGACAAAGTAAGAACGAGCCATGTATTCAACGGGTGCTCGTTTTAGCAAAACTAAAGGACACTGGCAACGTTCCATTGGAATTTTATTTAGTCTGCCAGTATAATAGAGTAACGCAGACCAATACCGAAAAATTGCACTTTACCTTAAATAGCTTCTTTAAAGGTCCATAAATAGAACTTAAAAATTGTTCTCAACCAACTCATGCGATTAAACGGTATAATTTTGTCAAAAAGGCAGTTCGGCAAGTGACATAAGCGGGTATACTGCTGCAAAAAGCGATTGGGTACCCTGTGTTGCTTTCCGATCTTTCTAGGCCACGTAATCCCGTCTGATTGGTTATAAACGTAAATCAGGCTCCTCTTAGATTCAAATAAAGTAAGCAATTCGTATGTTTTACCATTGCCTCCTGCCTGTTTCAACAGTTAAAACGAAATTGATTTTCATTTTGTTAGAAAATGGTCGTGGAACGTCATCTCCAGATTGGTTTCTGTAGCCATTATATTTGCCTGTTATGACGTTTTTGACCCTTCTTGCCCGTTTACCTTTTTTTGTACTTTATCGATTATCCGACCTGCTGTTTGTGTTGACAGCTTATGTCGTTCGCTACCGCCGACGGGTTATTCTCGACAACCTGCGTCACGCGTTTCCCGAAGCCTCAGATCGCCGTATCCATGAGCTTGCGCGTGGTTTTTATCGGAACTTCTGCGATCTGATTGTCGAGACGATTAAACTACCCCGCATAACTGCCGAAGCGATGAAGGAGCGGGTAGTTCTGGTAAACGACGAGCTGGTACGCCGTTATCTGGATGAGGGTCAGAGCCTTTTGGGCACGGCAGGGCACCAATGTAATTGGGAGTGGGTGCCGGGTGCCGCACTCGTTCATGGAATTCCCGTTGACAGCGTCTACAAACCGTTGCACAATGCGGCAGCTGAACGGCTTATGCAACAGATTCGCAGCACGTTTGGCGCCCATCTGGTACCTATGAATCGGCTGCCCCGCGAGATGGTGACCCGTAAACACCTTCCGCGCATCATTGCCCTGGTGGCCGACCAGATGCCCAACATACCCGAGACGGCCTACTGGACCCCATTTTTCAACCGCGATACGCCTTTTTTTCCTGGTACCGAGCGGCTGGCCCGCAGTCAGCAACTGCCCGTTATCTTCCTCGATTTGGTTAGGGTCAGACGCGGGTACTATACCGCTACTTTCTCATTGATTGCAGCACCACCCTACACCGACCTTCCCTACGGTGAGATTCTGAACCGGTACCGCGATAAGCTTACCGAAAGCATCCTTGAGCAACCGGCCAACTGGCTGTGGTCGCATAAGCGCTGGAAACATCAGCGGGAGAAATACGCGAAAATTACGACGAAGCTTGACTGAAAAGGGGCATTCGCTACCTCAGTACGGGCCGACAACGAATGGCGCTCACTCACTACCGCTGGCCGTAAAGCCGATTGGCTATAAGTTTTTTCGCTTTATCTCGGCGGCAGCATGGTTTACGGCCCGGGCTGTAAGCGCCATAAACGTGATCGACGGGTTCTGGGTACCCGTGCTGGTCATGGCGGCGCCATCGGTTACGAACACGTTTTTAACGCTATGCAGCTGGTTATGGGCGTTCAACAGCGACGTTTTCGGATCGCGGCCCATTCGTACACCGCCCATTTCGTGTATATCGAGCCCCGGATTCCGCTTGTCGTCATAAGGGCGGATGTTGACATGCCCCGACTTTTCGAGCATATAAGCCCCCTGCTCCAGAAAGTCGTTCATCAACCTGAGGTCATTATCGGTGTACCCAATCGAGGTAACCAACTGCGGAACGCCCCACTGGTCTTTCTGGTCGGTACTTAAGCGAACATGGTTCTCGTAGCGGGGCACGGTTTCGCCCTGCATCATCATGTAGGTATGCCAGGGGCCGGGTTTCGTTATGTTCTCCTTGAATTCCGCGCCGAATGTAGCTTCACCCTCAACACCCCGCCCACGAGCGGCACTAAAGGCGACCATGTAACCGCGCTGAAACCGGGACGCCGGACCGCTCGTTTCCTGTTTGTTCACGTTCCTGAAGTTGGGCATGAACGCCGTGGTGGGGCGGCGGCCGTAATAATACCCGTCCGGGTAGCCTTCATACGTAGCATTCAGCGAGCCCCGGTAATTGTGGAACGCAACGTACCGGCCCAGTACACCACTGTCGTTGCCCAGGCCATTCGGGAAGCGGCGCGATGTGGAGTTGAGCAGCACCAGATTCGTGTTTAGGGCGGCGGCGTTCACAAAAATGATACGGGCAAAGTATTCGGTCACCTGCTTCGTGTTAGTGTCTACCACGCGCACCCCGGTAGCTTTCCCTTTGGTATCATCATACATGATCGATTCGACCACGGAAAAAGGACGCAGGGTCAGCTTACCGGTTTTTGCCGCCCAGGGTAGCGTCGATGAGTTGCTGCTGAAATAGCCACCGTACGGACAACCCCGGTAGCACAGATGGCGGGCCTGGCATTGCGCCCGGCCCTGATCGAAGTGAATCTGCTTCGGTTCGGTTAGGTGGGCGCACCGGCCAATAATAACGTGCCGGTCTTTGTACAGCGACGCCACGGTTTTCTGCACCTCCTTTTCTACGCAGTTCAATTCCCAGGGTTTCAGAAACTCACCGTCGGGCAGGGTGTCCAGGCCATCTTTATTGCCGCTGATCCCCGCAAAACGCTCCACATGGCTGTACCAGGGGGCAATGTCATCGTACCGGATAGGCCAGTCGACGGCGGCACCGTCACGGGCGTTGGCTTCAAAATCATATTTGCTCCACCGTTGCGTTTGCCGGGCCCAGATCAGCGACTTCCCCCCTACCTGGTAGCCCTTGATCCAGTCGAACGGCTTTTCCTGAACATAGGGATGCTCACTGTCTTTGACGAAAAAATGCTGTGTTCCCTCATCCAGTGCGTAGCATTTGGTGGCAATGGGGTTCTGCTCATCAAACGCCAGGGGCATCCGGTTCCGGTGCTGAAAATCCCAGGGGTTGTTCATCGCCGTGGGATAATCCTCAATGTGTTTTACGTCACGTCCACGTTCCAGCACAAGTGTCCGCAAGCCTTTTTCGGTGAGTTCCTTCGCGGCCCACCCCCCGCTAATGCCCGAGCCGATGACAATGGCATCGAAGGTATGCTGCTCCTTTCCCGGTCCGTTGATGTTCATGATTTCCTGTGTACTGTTGTGGCGGCGGCCTGCGCAGCCGCCAAAATGGTAATGTCAGCGATGGTGACGTGCGGTGGGGCCGATACGGCATACGCGATGGTGTCGGCAATATCAACGGCCTGTAGGGCGTCGAAGCCAGCGTACACCTGAGCCGCACGCGCCGTATCTCCCTTGAAGCGAATCGTGGAGAAATCGGTCTCCACGGCACCAGGGGCAATGTTTGTTACTTTAATTCCGTGCTGAGTCAGGTCCAGGCGCATACCCGTGCTGATGGCCTCAACGGCGGCTTTACTGGCGCAGTATACCGCCCCATTGGCGTAGGTCTGTTTGCCCGCAATGCTGCTCATATTCACGATATGCCCCCGCTGCCGGACCACCATGCCGGGAATGACGGCCTTCGATACGTAGAGTAATCCCTGCACGTTGCCATCGATCATGGCGTCCCAATCGGCCACATCGCCGTCCTGAATGGGCGACATACCGTAGGCATTCCCAGCGTTATTGACCAGCACATCGATCGACTGCCAGGCTTCGGGCAGCGAGGCAATCGCTGAAGCCACTGCCTCGTTGTCACGCACATCGAATAATAGGGTGTGCACCTCTGTTTGCGGAACTAGGCGGGCGGTCAGTTCGTCGAGTTTTTCCTGCCTGCGGCCGCAAAGAATGAGCCGGTAATTGAGTGTGGCGAGTGCCTCGGCAGTGGCCCAGCCAATGCCCGACGATGCGCCGGTAATGAGTGCGATCATGGTAAGAAGTTACAGTTCGGCCACTACGGCCATTTTATAGTTGAATTCCGTAAACGTACTTGCCGATGTACATATATACGTTCACGAGTTATGTCAATTCGCATTTGCCCCATCACGGCATCCGATACCTACCCGCTTCGCCATTCGGTCTTGTGGCCCGATAAGCCCCTCGACTATGTTTGCCTTGACGATGATGCGCTTGGCTACCATTATGGCACGCATCTGGACAACGAACTGGTAGCGGTGATTTCGCTCTTTGTCCATGGAACAGCGGCCCGCTTCCGTAAGTTTGCCACCCGCCCCGACCAGCAACATAAGGGGATTGGTACGGCACTGCTTCGGCATGTTTTCGAGGAGGCCCGGCGGCTGGGTGCCACCACAATCTACTGCGACGCCCGCCTCAATGCAGCTCCCTTTTATGAACGGTTCGGCATGCAACCCACCGGCGATGTATTCTACAAAGGTGTAATTCCCTATCAGCGCTACGAAACCCGGACGTAGCTGCCCAGGCATTTCAGATCGGCGGCGTGGTTAGCCAGAATCTCCTGCAACGCCGGTTCCTGCGCATGCCCTTCGCATTCCAGCAAAAACCAGTATTGAAAGGTAGCCCCGTTCCGAAGCGGCCGACTCTCGATTTTGGTAATGTTGATATTCCGCTCGTTGAACTCCTGAAGAAACGTAGCCAGCACACCGGGCCTCATGGTTTCGGGCAGGCGGGCAATCAGCGTGGTTTTGTCCTGACCGCTGGGCTGATTCTGAAAGTTCTTGGCCAGGATCAGGAATCGCGTCCGGTTCAGGTCACTGTCTTCGATGTTATCGAATAGCACGGGTACACCAAACAGTTTGGCGGCGATATGCGAGCAGATAGCGGCCGAATTAGGTTGTTGCGCGGCCAGTTTCGCGGCCTTCGAGGTTGATTCGACCGGCACAAGCTCCACTTTTAACCCATCGAACGTATCGTGCAGGAATTTGCTGCACTGGCGGAAGGCAATGTCTTTTGAATAAATGTATTTCAATTCCGACAAATCCTCGGTCTGGGTGGCAAAGGTGAAGTGAACCGGAATGTGGGCCTCGGCGGCAATGCTGATGTCACGTTCGTTGAGCAGGTCGATGGTTTCGTTGACAACCCCTTCCTGGTTGTTTTCAATGGGTACTACGCCAAACCGCGCCCGGCCTGTTTCTACGCTTTCAAACACCGACCGGATGGTGGGCAGGGCCGTGTAAGCACTCAGGGCACCAAACCGGCTTTCGGCACACTGATGGGTGAAGCTCCCCTCTGGCCCCAGATAAGCGACCCGTTCGGGCAGTTCCATGTTCCGGGCTACGGCGAATACTTCCAGAAAAATGGCTTCAATAGCCGACTCATTCAGCGGACCGTTGTTCTGCGCCGTTAGGCGGTCAATGATTTGGCGTTCGCGTTCGGGGCGGTAAATAATTGAATTGGTCGAGCGTTTGAGTTCACCAACATGCCGTACCAGTTCCATGCGCTGATTCAGCAAAGCCAGCACCTGGTCGTCAATGGCGTCAATGTTGTTACGGAGTGTTTCAAGGGTCATGGGTGTAAAATTAAGAATGGAGAATTAAGAATTAAGAGTGGCTCTGCCAAAGAACAACAGGATGCACCAGCAGAGCCACTCTTAATTCTCCATTCTCAATTCACTATACCAGCGCTACGTCTTCAACGTCTTTCTCGACGCGCAGGTTGTCGATGATGAATCGCTGGCGGTCGGGGGTGTTTTTACCCATGTAGTAGCTAAGCAGTTTGGGTACCGACGCGTCTTTTTCCATGATCACGGGTTCGAGGCGCATGTCTTCACCGATGAACAGGCCAAACTCGTCGGGCGAGATTTCACCCAGGCCTTTAAACCGCGTGATCTCGACTTTCTTACCCCCTTTCATCAGCTTAGTGGTGGCGGTCTGCTTTTCTTCTTCCGAATAACAGTACGCGGTCTCCTTATGATTCTTGGGGTTTCGCACCCGGAATAAAGGTGTTTCAAGAATATACAGATGGCCGTTGCGCACCAGATCGGGGAAGAATTGCAGGAAGAAGGTGAGCATCAGCAGTCGGATGTGCATACCATCGACGTCTGCATCGGTGGCAATCACAATGCGGTTGTACCGAAGCGTGTCAAGCCCTTCTTCAATATCCAGCGCGTGCTGAAGCAGGTTGAACTCCTCATTTTCGTACACTACCTTTTTGGTCAGGCCGAAGCAGTTGAGCGGCTTGCCCCGCAAACTGAACACCGCCTGTGTCTGCACGTTACGGCTCTTGGTGATCGAACCGCTGGCCGAGTCGCCTTCGGTGATGAACAGCGTGGTGTTGAGGCGCTCTTCCGCTTTTGGGTCGGGCAGGTGAACGCGGCAGTCGCGCAGCTTTTTGTTATGCAGACTGGCTTTCTTGGCCCGTTCGTTGGCCAGTTTCTTTATGCCCGCCAGTTCTTTTCGCTCCCGCTCCGACTGCTCGATCCGCCGTTTCAGCGCATCTTTCACCGCCGGATTCATGTGCAGATAATCGTCGAGGCGGTCTTTCAGGAAGTCCATCACAAACGAGCGGACCGAGGGAGAACTATCGTCGGGGGCCATGTTTACCGAACCCAGTTTTGTCTTCGTCTGCGACTCAAATACGGGTTCCTGCACCCGAATACTGACGGCCGCCACAATGCTGGCGCGGATGTCGGACGCATCGTAATCTTTACCGAAGTGGTCGCGAATGGTCTTTACGAACGCCTCTTTCAGGGCATTCTGGTGGGTACCGCCCTGGGTCGTATACTGTCCGTTGACAAACGAGTGGTATTCTTCGCCATACTGACTCCCGTGGCTAACTGCCAGTTCAATGTCATTTCCTTTCAGATGAATGATCGGGTAGCGCAGATCGTCTTCTTTATGCTTGCTCCGGAGCAGATCCAGCAGGCCGTTTTGCGAGATAAACTTCTGGCCGTTGAAGTTCATGACCAGGCCCGCGTTCAGGTAGCAGTAGTTCCAAAGCATGTCGGATACGAACTGCCCCCGGTAATGGTAGTTTTTGAAGACCGTATCATCGGGCTCAAATACCGACAGCGTGCCATTCCGCTGGTTGGTATCTTCCTGGCCCTGCCGCACCAGTACGCCGCGCTCAAATTCGGCCCACACGGTTTTGCCCTCCCGAAACGACTGGATGCGGAAGAAACCGGACAAGGCATTGACCGCTTTTGTGCCTACCCCATTTAACCCGACCGACTTCTGAAACGCGCCGGAGTCATATTTACCACCGGTATTGATCTTCGAGACAACCTCCACGACTTTCCCCAGAGGAATGCCCCGTCCGTAGTCCCGCACTTCAATGCGATGGTCAGTTACTTTTATGTCAATCACCTTCCCATTGCCCATCACGTGTTCGTCGATGGAATTATCGATGGTCTCTTTCAGCAGGACATAAATCCCATCGTCGGGGGCGGCCCCATCGCCCAGTTTACCAATGTACATACCCGGCCGCAACCGGATATGCTCCCGCCAATCCAGTGAGCGGATACTATCTTCATTGTACTGTACACTCGGCTGTGCTTGTTCTGCCATGATAGACCAAATCGGGAGTTCTGCAAAAAATGACCTATAAACCAAATTAGACCGGTTTATAGAAAATTAGAAAAATTATAACCAAACCACTACAGGCATCCAGGGGTCCGCTTGCTAGAAAACTGTTTACAATCCCACTAAAGTTCGTTTACTTTGCCCGCTGATTGTGCTGAAATATCATAAAAACAAGAAACGTCGTTAACTAACTACCATCCAGCTAACCCCGTCAGGAAGGGGTTGACATCTTAAAAATATGCAAAAATTGCCCAAAATCCAACATTCCCGGGTTTCTTTATTTGCCAGCCTTGCCGATCAGTCTCTTCGTTCTACAACTCGCACAATCGCACTTCTAGGGTTAGTTTTCGGAGCGTCATTACCCAGTTTAGCGCAGATTACGCCATCAGGTGGATCAACCGGCACGGGTGCACCCGCCACAACTGGCCGCCCGGGCCAGGCGTCTCCATCGGGCTCACAGGGAACGATGCAATTGCCCCCAGGGGTCAATCTTCCCGCCGGTACGCAGCTACCAAACGGCATGCGGGTTGGCCCCAACAATACCATTCAAACCGGAGGTCAGACCCCCGGACGCAACACCCAGCCGGGACGTACTACCCAGCAGGGTGCCAACACCAACCCCAACCAACGGGCGGGCACGGGGACCACACCGAACGGACAGAATGCGCAGGGCAACACCGGCCGCACGCAGGCAGCCGACGGCCAGGCAGGTCAGCCAACGCTTGATGCCAACGGCCAGCAGATTGAGGGTGATGTGCCCCTGAACGCCAACGAGGAAACAAGCGAAAAAAAGACAGATGGCTTAACCGACCTGGAGGTACAACGGGCCAATGTACGCCGCAAGTTGTTTGGCTTCGAGCTTTTCAACAGTGCGGGCATGGCCTCTACCTTTCAGCCAAACATTAATATTGCCACCCCGGTCAACTACGTGCTTGGCACCAATGACCAGCTGGATATCAATATCTATGGCTACTCGCAGGATGTCATCAAGCAGTCGATAACGCCCGAAGGGAATATCTACCTGCCAAGCGGTATTGGTCCGGTCCATGTGGCGGGCCTGACCATCGACGCGGCCAAGGCCAGGATCACCGAGCGACTATCAAAAATTTACGTTGGGTTGAAGAACAGTTCGTACGGCCCCAGAAATACGTACCTGGAGATTACGCTGGGTAACATACGCAGCATCCGGGTGTCGGTGCTTGGTGAAGTGGCCCGGCCGGGTTTGTACACCGTGTCTTCGCTGTCTTCGGCCATGAACGCGCTCTATTCGTCGGGCGGTCCAAGTGACCTGGGCTCGTTCAGGAACGTACAGGTGATCCGCAACAACCGGGTTGTTGCCACCCTGGACCTTTATGACCAGTTGCTGACGGGTGTACTGCGGAACAACATTCGTTTACAGGACAATGATGTGATCCGTATTCCGGCCTATATCTCGCACGTTGAGCTTCAGGGAACCACCCGCCGGAACAATATCTTCGAGTTGCTGCCAAACGAAACAATGGAGAAGCTGCTGTTTTACGGGGGCGGTTTCACGGCCAACGCGTATAAAAACCGCATCAAGGTAACCCGGTTGACCAACCGCGAACTGAAGGTAATCGACGTACTGGCCGACCAGTACAAGTCGTTTGTGATGCAGGATGGTGACCTGGCCGTTGCTGAAGAGGTGCTTGACCGGTACGAAAACCAGGTGTCTATCGTTGGGGCTGTTTACCGTCCGGGTATTTACTCCCTCGATCAGAACAAGACGTTGAAAGAGCTGGTAGCCAGTGCCGAAGGGCCTCGGGGCGAAGCACTGATGGGTCGCGTAAACATTCAGCGTACCCGCGAAGACATGACCACGGAGAATATCACGGTTGATCTAACCAAGATCCTGAACGGAACGGACGCTGACCTGCCCCTTCAACGCGAAGACATCGTGACGCTGAACTCAAAGTTTGATCTGGCCGAGTTCGGGGATATCAGCATTCAGGGAGAGGTAAACAAACCCGGCAATATTGGGTATGTGTCGAACATGACCCTCGAAGATGCCTTTGTAAAAGTGGGTGGTCTTCGTGAGTCAGCGGCCGTGTCGCAGGTAGAGGTCATCCGCCGGAAAAAAGACGTCGATCCCACATCGACCTCGGCTCAGATTGCCGATGTATTCCGGTTTAGCATTGATCGCAACCTTGAATTGAGCAACGAGAGCAAGTTTTTCCTGCAACCCTACGACCAGGTCATCGTACGTCGGTCACCGAACTACCAGATTCAGACCTATGCGCGGGTAGAAGGTGAAGTGATTCTTCCGGGCTTGTATCCCATTCGTACTAAAGACCAGAAACTGTCTGACCTGGTTGCCGTTTCCGGTGGCCTTACACCACAAGCCTACGTGAAAGGGGCCACCCTCATTCGGCGGGTTAAGCTGAGCGCGGAAGAGTTGGCTGAACGCCAGAAGGCAGTAAGCGAACTGGCCGACGACAGCCGTAAATCAGCCGTTGAGATCGAAGCAATATCGAGCGACAAGCAAGAGTCGATTGGTATCAATCTGGAGCGTATTATGGAGCGCCCCGGTTCGTCGGAAGACATTTTAGTTCAGGAGAATGACGTGCTGCGGATTCCGAAGAAACTGGAGACCGTCAGGATTCAGGGCGAGGTGTTGCTGCCAACAACGGTAAAATACCGGTCTGGTCAGACGTTCCAGGATTACATCTCCCAGGCGGGTGGCTTCACCGAACGGTCACAGCGCAAACGCTCGTTTGTGGTCTACGCCAACGGGTCAGTTGACCGCACGCGCCGCTTTATGTTCTTCAACGTGTATCCCCGCGTTGAGCCAGGCGCTGAAGTGATCATTCCGGTTCAGAAGACCAACCCACTGACCCCACAACAAGTCATTGGTACGGTGAGCGGTATTGCCAGCGGACTGCTGGGCCTGATTTCAACGCTTCTTGCCATATCGGTTATTTCCAGACGATAAGCTAAGTAAACAACATAACGTATGAATACGCCTAATCAGCTCAATAATCCGGTCGTGTCGGCTAATAACCTGCCGCCCGACCAGCTGTCACCCAAAGAGGTGATGGCGAGGGCCAAGAACTTTCAGTACGTCGTAAAACGGAACTGGATGCTGTTGCTTGGCATGATTGTTATCAGTGGCCTAACCGGCTACATCATTGATGCCACGTCGAAGAAAAAGACGGTGTATGCGGCCAAGATCATCTTCAACTTAGGTGGCGGCGGTGGTGGCGGTCAGATGGCCGATCTGGGTGCCCTGGCGAGTGCCTTCGGCTTAGGCCAGGCCACGCCCGAAGCCAATATTTTTACGGGTGATAACTTCATGATCTACACGCGCTCACGGCCTGTACTCGAGAAAACGCTGATGAAGACCGTGGTTATCAAGGATACCGCTCACCTGCTGATCAACTATTACATCAAGCACAGTGGTATTCGGGATAAAGAATGGGAAGAGAGCGATGAGCTTAGAGATTTCACATTCAAGGAGGCCAAACCGCGCGACAAATTCAACAAACTGGAGATTGCCGCGCTGGCCGATATTCACGACCGCTTATCTGGTGAGTTAACCATCAAAGGGGTAGAACGCAAGTCGTCGTTCATGGCGTTGATCGCTGAGATGGAAAGTGTGGAGCTCGCCAAGGCATTTGTCGAGAACCACATTGTAACGATCGAAAATGACTACAAAGAGAAGCAGACAAAGAAGACCACGCAGATGCTGGGGGTGCTGGAAAACCGGGTCGATTCGCTTTACAGAAAACTGAGCGGTACGGAAGACCGGCTGGCCAGCTACATGAACCAGAACCAGCAGGTGGTGGTGGCTGAAGGGCAACTAAAAGAGAGTCGGCTTAACCGCACTTCGACCTTTCTGACCCAGCAGTATTACGCCGCTGTTACCAGTTTAGATCAGATGCGTTTATCGCTGATTCGTGAGCAACCGCTGTTCACGATCATCGAGCCGGTTATGTTGCCTCTATACGCTACCATACCGTCTAAAATTGCCATGCAGGCTGGCCTGGCCATCGGTTTGGTATTGGGCATCGTCATTGTTTTCATCAGAGAAACAATGCGGAGTATGTCAAAGAGCAAGTAAAACGTAGATGAGAACCCACGAAGTAATCATTCAGGCAGGACGCCCCGAACGGTATTACTGGCGCGACCTATGGCAGAGCCGGGAGCTATTGTATATACTCTCTGTTCGCGATATTTCCGTTCGGTACAAGCAAACGGCGTTGGGCGCATCGTGGAGTCTCATTCGGCCGTTGGCCACCATGCTGGTGATGGCATTCGTCTTCAGCGTGGTGGCCAAACTCCGGCCCGACCCAGGTGTACCCTACCCGTTAATGGTGCTGGCGGGCATCACTATCTGGACTTTTTTTGCCAATGCGTTCACCCAGATCAGTTCAAGTGTTACCACCAATGCCAACCTGGTAACTAAGGTTTATTTTCCCCGTCTCCTGATGCCGCTGAGTGCCGTTGCCGTTAGTCTGGTCGACTTCTGTATTGCGCTGTTTCTGTTTATTGTGATTGCCATCTGGTATCAGTTCATACCCGACTGGCATATTCTGTTGATGCCGGTGTTTGTCTTGCTGGCCCTGCTGACCGCTTTTGCGTTTGGGCTATTCTTCGCCGTAGTCAATGTGCGTTTTCGCGATGTGGCCCAACTGATTCCGTTTCTGGTTCAGGTGGGTTTCTACGTCTGCCCCATTGCCTACACCAGTTCACAAGTGGCCGGTACCTGGTATGAGAAATACTACATCATGAATCCGATGGTTGGTATTATCGACGGATTCAGATGGTCACTACTGGGCGGCAAAACACATCTTAATCCGCAGAGTTTAGTATATTCGGTAGCCATTTGCCTGGTCTGCTTAAGTTTGTCGATCGTTTTTTTCCGTAAACGGGAAAGCACGTTCGTCGACGACATTTAACTGTCCGCCTCATGTCCGTCATCACGGTAGAAAACATAAGTAAACATTATACCATCGATCACAAACGGGGTAAAGGGACCAATAGCCTTCGAGATGCCATTACCGGTACGGTAAAGGGTTGGTTTGGCTCGTCAGGCACCTCGAATGAGGTAACGCACGAAGAGTTCTGGGCTTTACGGGATGTAAACTTTTCCGTTGAGCAGGGCGACCGGGTGGGCATCATTGGTCATAATGGCGCGGGAAAGTCTACCCTGCTGAAGATTCTCAGTAAAATCATCGATCCGTCCAGCGGTTCCGTTCGCATCAAGGGGCGGGTAGCTAGCCTGCTCGAAGTAGGTACGGGTTTCCATCCTGAACTGACCGGCCGGGAGAATATTTACCTGAACGGATCACTGCTGGGTATGCGCCGCGACGAAATTAGGAAGGCCTTCGACGAGATTGTTTCCTTTGCCGGCGTTGAACGCTTTCTCGACACCCCCGTCAAACGCTATTCGTCGGGGATGTACGTTCGGCTTGGGTTTGCCATCTCGGCCCATCTGAACCCCGAAATCATGATCGTTGACGAGGTTCTGGCGGTTGGCGATGCTGATTTCCAGAAGAAAAGCCTCGGTAAGATGCGCGACAATTCGGCAAGCGGACGGACAGTGCTGTTTGTCAGTCACAACCTGACGGCCGTTCAGGCACTCTGCAACAAAACGCTGTATTTTGAAAAGGGCCGCCTGATCGAGCAGGGCGAAACCAATCAGGTGGTTGCTTCGTACCTCAGCAAAGTATCACGCACCAGGTTGCGTCGCGAGTGGGATACGCCCGAAGATGCGCCCGGTAACGATCTTGTCAGGGTGCGCCGAATGGAACTGGTACCTGAGTACCCCGATGGCGTTACCCATATCGATGTGCGAACACCCATGCGGGTTCATTTCGAGTTCTGGAACATGATGGACCGCGCCAACCTGAACCTGAGTCTGCATCTGTATGCCCTGACGGGCGAATGCGTTTTCAACGTGGGCAGCGAGTCTACCACCTATGGCAAAGGGCTGATTCAGGGCGAGTGTCTCATTCCGGGCTATTTTCTCAACGACGGCACCTATACCATCTCGGTCATGATTGTGAAGGATACCGTTACGCCGCTGTACAACATGGACGAGGGTATCACCTTCGACGTAGAAGACTATCGGGAAGGAGTGGCCTGGTATGGCAAATGGCCGGGGTACGTTCGCCCGCAGTTTCCCTTCCGGGTGCATGCCCTGGAGCCCATCATTGATGTGCGGTAGGTTTTTGCCCGGATTGCACTGTATTTTTGACGACGATACGGGTTGTTGACTCAATAGCCGGTTCGTAGCTGTTTATCCCATGATTAACGTCACGAAATCTTATTTGCCCGACCTTGCCGAGTACACCAGCCTGCTGGAAGAAGTTTGGGAAAGCGCCCATTTAACAAACAATGGCCCGCTACTTCGGCGACTGGAAGCAAACATGCGGGCTTATCTGGGCATTCGGAACCTGCAATACTGTACCAACGGCACCATCGTACTTCAGTTGGCACTGAAGGCCCTCAACATCACAAAAGAGGTTATTACCACGCCGTTTTCGTATTGCGCTACCACCAATGTGCTGCTATGGGAAGGCTGTACGCCCGTTTTTGCCGACATTCGGGCCGATGATTTCTGCATTGATGCCGACCTGATTGAGCCACTGATCACCGAAAATACCCAGGCTATCCTGGCTACCCACGTGTATGGAAACGCCTGCCGGATCGAGCAGATCGACGCATTGGCGAAGAAGTACAACCTCAAAGTCATCTTCGATGGGGCCCACACGTTTGGGTCAGAATACAATGGTCGGGCCGTGCTCGATTATGGCGATGTGAGTACATGCAGCTTTCATGCCACAAAGGTATTCCATACGGTAGAGGGCGGTTGTGTGATCACCCCTGATGATGAACTGGCGCTGAAAATGCAACATGCCGGTACTTTCGGCCACCGGGGTGATGAGTATTACGGCATGGGCATCAACGCCAAGAACTCGGAGTTTCATGCGGCAATGGGCCTGTGTGTGCTGCCCAAAGTCGACGAGCTGATCGCGGCCCGCCAACTCATCTTCGAGCAATACAACCACTTACTCGATTTCAACCGAATAAGCCGCCCTGTGCTGTCGCCCGGTATGACCCGCTACAACTACGCGTATTACCCGGTGGTGCTGGCTTCTGAGCAAGTGCTGCTGAACGTCGTTGAGGCACTGGCCTCAGAAGGCATTGTTCCCCGCCGCTACTTTTACCCCTCGCTGAATACCCTGCCGTTTGTGAAGAATGCGCAGCCTTGCCCCATCTCAGAAGATATTGCCAGCCGGGTGCTGAGTCTACCCCTTTATCCGGGTTTGGCCGAGGCTGATGTAGCCCGGATCTGTCAGCTTGTCAATGAATCTGTTCTGGCCGAAGTAGTGTAAAATGGTCATTTTTCTACTGCTTTTCGTTGCATACGTTGGTTGGCTGGCCGCTCGCCTTGTGCGTCCGTCGCTCATCGAGTGGTTACTGGTATCGTTTCTGCTCTACGCCAGCAGTGTCATCCTGACCGGCTTTATCCTGTCGGCTCTGTACCAGACCAACCACGAATGGGTCTGGGCGTTTTCTGTTTTCATCACCGCGTCGCTGATCGGTTTCAGCCTCCGGACAGTAACGCAAATTCCTGTCTCCTTTGCGCCGCTCTCCTTGGCTGGCCAGCGCTGGGCACTCACCCGGCAATGGTTTAGCGACCTGCCTGGGTATTCCAGGGTCCTGTTTGTCGGGCTTTTTTTAACCCTGCTCGTGCTGACGGTCACGAATCTCGCGATTGCGGTGTTCACCGTTCCCAACGAATGGGACAGTATGACGGGCCACCTCAACCGGGTAGTGCAGTACATGCAGCGCGGTACCATGCGGCACTTTGGCGGTACCAACTGGAACATCGATACCTACCCCAAAAGCGTCTGTACCCTTCAGATATATGGGTACCTGATGACGGGCCGATTCGAGAGTGGCTTTCGGCTTATTCATTACCTATCCTACTGGATTACCAGTATAGCGGTGTTCGGTATTGTGCAACGGATCGGGCAGATTCAGGGGCAGGGCGCATCCAGGGCCACCCTGTCGGCGAGCTTTCTGGCGGCACTCGCCATGAGTATGTTGCCCGATTTCCTGATGCAGGCCGTCACTACCGAAACAGATATTGTGCTGACGGCCTATCTCAGCGTGTTGCTCTACCTGCTTTTTGCCTACCGTGCCTCTGGTAGCGCAGCCACGGGTAATCAACCCGACGCCCTGCGCGACAGCCGCTATCTCTATCTGGCCGGTATGGCCTTTGGCGTTGCCTACGGCCATAAGATCACCTTTACCCTCCTGTTGCCATCGGTGTTTATCATCATGGTGTACACCATATTCTGGTCCAATTCCTTCGCCATCACGGCCACCCGGATTGGTCGGCTGGCCGCTGCCATTGTCGTGGGTATATGCCTCTGGACGCTGCCGACGGGGTATCTGAAAAACATCGAGGTCTTTGGCCATCCCATTGGGCCCCCAACCGCGCTTCGCCATCAGTCGGTGGAGCGGGCCGGTTCGCTGCGCAATTTGCTTGAACAGGGCTCGCGCAATGTGGTGCGCTACACCTACGATCTAGTGAACCTCGATGGCCTGCGGAACACGGCCACGGGCGAGGCCATTAACCAAACCATGCGGAAGCCGGTGATCTGGCTTGAGGATAAGCTGCACATGCGCCTCGACGAAGAAACCGACTTCTCTATTGTTCCCTTCACCTTTCAGCGGCGATTCGTTTTCTACAACGCCAACCCCTACTGGGGTATCATTGGCTTTGGCCTTATCATTCCCCTACTGGTGCTTACCCTCTTGTTTGTCCTTCGCTCGACGCCACACGTTTTTCTGGGCATTGCCGTGCTGCTGCATTTGCTGGCCCTCTCCTACTCGGCGCCCTATGATCCGTTCAAGGGTCGTTACTTTACCGAAACGGGCCTGCTCGGCATCTCGTTTGTAGCGCTCCTCTTCCTGCATCCCCGCCTGAATCTGGCCGCCGCAGGTCAAACGCTCCTTAAAGGGTACGTGGCCCTTGTCATGGTCGTGGGGGCGCTCTCGGCCCTGAGCTGCGTGTTCTTTAACATTCGCGCCCTGCCTTTTGCCTGGACAACACCCGATGGCGTTCAGTTTCCGTCGGTCTTTACCGCCGACCGCGTGCGGGTGATGACGATAGGCCGCCCCGATACCTACCGGCCTTATAAACGGTTTGATGAGCTGGTGCCTGATACCGCCACCGTGGCACTTGGCACCATCAACGACGATTACGAATATCCGCTCTATGGCGCCCATCTGACCCGGCGACTGATTCCAATCAATCCCTTCGAGAAGGGTGTTCAGCCCATTCCGAAGGAAGCCTCGTACCTCTTCTTTTCAAAAAATGTCATTCCTCCACGCCCCGGCGATATCAGACTGGGTACCGATACAGCCGCGGCGCATTCGCCCTACGTAGTTGTGCCGGGCGAGGACTATTACCTTCGCAAGCTCAAATGACCCTAGCCATCATGCAGCCTTATGTGCTGCCCTACATCGGGTACATACAGCTGATGAATACCGTCGATACGTTCGTATTCTACGATGATGTAGCGTTCATAAACCGGGGCTGGGTCAATCGAAATCGGCTACTGGTCAATGGGAAAGAATACCTGTTCACCATTCCGCTGAAAGACGCGAGCCAGAATAAAGCGATTCGTGAGATCGAGTTGGCGAACGATTCGAAATGGCGAGGAAAGCTGCTGAAAACGATTGAACAGAGCTACCGCAAAGCACCACAGTACGCCACCGTGATGCCCATGACCGAGCGGATCATCAATTTCCAGACAGAGAGCCGGTCCGCCGTTTCGGTTGCCGACTACATTTTTCATAGTTTTACCGAACTGACCGCTTACCTCGGCATCACCACCCGCCTGGTCGCCTCGTCGACCGTTTACGAAAACGCGCAGTTGAAAGCCCAGGAACGGATTGTCGATATCTGCCGCCAGGAAGGTGCCGACCGGTACATTAACCCCATTGGTGGCACCGAACTCTACAGTCAGTCGGCGTTTGACCCGATCGGGTGTAACCTCCGCTTTATTCAGCCGAGGCGGGTAACGTACCCACAGACCGGCGGGGGTGAGTTTGTGCCCTGGCTCTCTGTCTTAGACCTGCTTATGAATCTGAGTGCGGAAGAAATCAGACCATTGCTCACTCAGTTTGACCTTATCTCAACGAGTGAAAGTCTAAAAGAGTAACTGAGTGCCCACCTGCTTTACGTATAGTAGGCTTCTCTCACCGCAGCAGCGGACCGCTCTTATCACTTTCACGCTTTATCGCTTACCATATGGCTAACATCATCATTTTCGGAGTCCTGGATACGGCTGAACTGGCCCACTTTTACCTCACCAACGACTCAGAGCACACTGTCGTAGCGTTTACCGTCGATCGGGAATACATGAAAGAGGAAACGTTTAAAGGGTTGCCCGTCGTGGCTTTCGAAGACGTAGAAGCGCTTTTTCCCCCCTCGGATTACCAATTTTTTGCCCCAATGACCGGCCGGAACATGAACCGTAACCGCGAGAAAGTGTACCTGACAGCCAAAGCAAAAGGCTATCAGTTCATCTCCTACATCAGCTCGAAGGCGACGACGTTTGGTAATGAAATCGGCGAAAACTGCTTTATTCTGGAAGACAACACCATTCAGCCATTTACCACAATTGGCAACAATGTGGTGATGTGGAGCGGTAACCATATCGGGCATCACGGCCGGATCGACGATCACGTTTTTTTCACCTCACATGTGGTGATGTCGGGGCATTGCCATATTCAGTCGTACTGCTTTTTCGGCGTCAACAGCACCATTCGCGATTACCTGACGGTGGCCGAGGGTACACTGCTGGGCATGGCCTCGGCGTTGTACAAAAACTCAGACCCCTGGGGAGTATACATCGGCAATCCGCCCAAAAAGCTACCCCAACCCAGCCACGAAACGTATTAGGTGATTGGTTAATTGGTGGATTGGTTAATTGGTTGTCTTTGCAAACCAATTAACCAATCCACCAATTAACCAATCACCCAGTTACCCAATCCCCAATGACCATTCTTCTAATCGGCCACGACGCAAACCGGGCTGGTGCTCAGTTGGTGTTGCTTCAGCTCATGCAACGGCTTAAAGCCGGAGGCTACACCATGTACCTGTTGCTGGGTGCCGGGGGCCCGCTACTGGTCGATTATGAGCAGATTGCCACAGTTACGCTATGGCCGCAGCCCAAACCATACGTCGCTGGCCCAACCGCCGATAAAATACTGGGGAAACTGGGGCTCTGGCAACAACAGGCCGACCGGCAGCAACAACGCCAACTCCAGGCTCTATACGGGGCTCTCCACCTCGACACCGTTGATCTCGTGCTGGTCAATACCGTGACCAGCAGTCAGTATTTCCGGCAATTGCCGGTGCGCAACAACGTACCCGTACTGGCGTTCGTGCATGAGCTGGCCATGTCGGTGCAGCAGTATACCAACCCCGGCGACCTGAGCTACCTGCTGCAACGGGCAGCACGTATTCTGGCCGTTTCGCAGGCTACGGCACGGTATTACGAAACCGCCTGGCAGGTACCCCCCGATCGGATTACCCTGTTTACCCTCATTGATCTGCCCAGTATTCAGCGGGCGCTGGATGCGGCCAATACCCGAACCGGCGCGCTATCCGCCCTCGACAACCTGCCTGCCAACGCTATTATTGTGGGTGGTTGCGGCAATGCCGAATGGCGAAAAGGCACCGACTTGTTTGTATCGCTGGCCCGGATGCTGATGACCCTTTCCGACCAGCCCCCCGTTTATTTCATCTGGGTGGGTTTACCGGCAGGCCCCTTATGCGATGATCTGACCCTCGATGTGGCCAAGGCGGGTCTTACCGACCGGGTACGTTTTGTGGCCCCTACACCCGACGTACTGCGTTACATGGCCCGGTTCGACCTGTTTCTACTTTGTTCGCGCGAAGATCCCTACCCGCTGGTGATGCTCGAAGCCGGGTTATCGGGCGTACCCGTGGTCTGCTTCGAAGGAGCCGGTGGTGCGGCTGAACTGATCGAAACTGACGGGGGTGCGGTGGTGCCTTACCTCGATCTGCTGGCAATGGCCCAGGCTATTCAGCGCTTCGTTACGGATGGCGAACTCCGTAACCAGATGGGGCAGGCACTCCGGCAGAAAATTCAGCAACGGCACAGCCTGCAGCAAAGCACCGATCAGCTATTGGCCCTGATCGCCACCCTCACCGGCCAGCCTGTTCAGTTGCCTCCACAGTAGCTTTCGACAACCCTCTGCCCGCCCGTACTGAAACAGGTAACGAGTTAGGCAGCCCAGAAATCAACCTTGACAATGACGCTGGCCTTCACTATTTGCTCCGTGAATTACCTCGCCCAGGCCCGCACCCTCGGCGACTCGTTGATGCAAACTAATCCGGACTGGCACTTCGTGATCGGCCTGGTCGATGACCTGAAAACGGCTGGCCTACCAAACCACCTGCTGCCTGCTTACCCCATGCTGGAAGTAGCCAAACTGGGCATTCCGGATTTTGAGGGTATGTGCGCCCGCTACGACATCACGGAGTTGAACACGGCAGTAAAACCGTTCTTTATCGACCATTTCTTTAAGGAGACACCCGGACGCGGGACCGCCCTCCCCGACTCAGTTATTTATTTCGATCCCGACATCATCGTCTTTCAGCCCCTCACCCGGCTGGAAAGCGCCCTGGAAACCAATAGCCTGGTGTTGACGCCCCACACCATTGCCCCTACGCCAGACTGGGAAACGCCGAATGAACAGCATCTGCTGAACACGGGCATTTTCAACCTCGGCTTTATTGGTCTGCGCAATGACGCCACCGCCCGGCAGTTTGTGGCGTGGTGGCAGCAACGCCTTACCTACGAATGCCGGATCGACCTCTGCGAGGGGCTGTTCGTCGATCAGCAGTGGGTAAACTTTGCCCCAATTTATTACGATAACGTATTGATTGAGAAGCACAAAGGCTATAACGTTGCCTACTGGAACATCCACGAACGTATGCTGGTCGAACGGGAGGGAACCTGGTACGTCCAGGATACGGCGGGCGGTGAAGAGGTACCTCTTCAGTTTTTTCATTACAGCGGCTATGGCGTTCAGAAACCGAATGACATTTCAAAGTACCAGACACGCTACACCTTCGACCAACGGCCTGATCTGACGCCGCTCTTTAATTTGTACCATAACCGGCTGATTCAGAATGGCAACGACGTCTACCGGGCGTACCCGTGTAGTTATATAAAACCCCCGCAGGTCAAGTATTACACCAGCGTTCGCCGCCTGCTCAACCTACCCGTACGAAAGCTGACGGAATGGATTGGCTGAGCAAGCCGTCTCTCCGTACCTTTGCAGAGCCTACAGCCAATCAGCTCCGCTATCGTTACCTGTCAGTTGGTGGTCGTTCACCAGCGGTAACGAGTGACGGCAAGGCTGTATGATGCTGTTTTCCCTTTCTCTTCGTGCGTGTTTGTATTGTCATTCCGGTTTATAAAGCAACGCTGACTCCCTACGAAACAGTGGCGCTGACCCAGTGCATGCGGGTGTTGGGGCATTACCCCGTCATTTTTGTCAAACCCGAGTCGCTCGATCTGACCCCGGTGCTGCAACCGCTGCCCGAGACCGTACAGACCCGCTCGTTTGGCGACGACTACTTCCGGTCGGTTCAGAGCTACAACCGGCTGATGCTGTTGCCTGCTTTCTACGAAGCGTTCAGCGCGTTCGATTATATGCTTGTTCACCAGTTGGATGCCTTCGTTTTCCGCGACGAACTGACCGCCTGGTGCCAACGGGGTTACGACTACATTGGGGCACCCTGGCTACGCGACTGCGATTTCAGCAGCCGCTGGGACGAGCGCTGGTTCAACGCAAAAAAGCAGCTGGCCATCTGGCTGAACCTCAGGAAAGAGGACGGAATCACCCCCCGCGAAATCACCACGCTCAACGGAGTAGGCAACGGCGGATTATCGCTTCGGCACATTGCCCACTCGCTGAACGCCCTACGGCTGATGAAGAAACGGCTGGCGAACTACGAAGCCGCCCCCATGCATCAGTTCAACGAAGATGTATTCTGGGGGGTGGAAGTGAACCGGTACTGGCCCCACCTGAACGTACCTGATTTCCGGACAGCCATGCGGTTTGCCGTCGAGTTTTACCCCGACCGGGCCATCTCCGTTTACAATCAGGGAGCGCTACCCTTCGGCTGCCACGCCTGGGATATTCACGGTACCGCGTATTGGCGGCCTATCTTTGCGCAGTATGGCTACACCATCTGATCAGCGACCCACCCTCTCCATCGCCCTTTGCACCTTCAATGGGGCCACGTACCTGCGCGAGCAGTGGGCTAGCCTGCTGGCTCAGGACTGGTTACCCAACGAGGTCATTGTCAGCGATGATGGCTCAACCGACGGCACGCTGGCGCTGGTTCGCGAACTGTCCGCAACAGCACCGTTTCGGGTAACGATACTGGCCAATGCCACACCGCTGGGCTTCAACGGCAACTTCGGACAGGCCATTGCTGCCTGTACGGGCGACCTGATCTTCCTCTGCGATCAGGACGATGCCTGGCTCCCCCACAAAACCCGCACGCTGGCTGGATATCTGCTGGCTCATCCGGACTCACGAGGTTGTGTTTGGCAACGCGACCGTTGCCGACGAAAACCTGACCCCGACTCGATAAGCAGTTCTGGGATGTAGTCCGGTTTGGAGAGACCGATCAGCGGGAGTGGCAGACGGGTGGGGCCATGCACGTGCTGCTCAGTGGAAATCGGGTGATGGGCTGCGCTATGGCGTTCCGGGCATCGTTTCGGGCGCGGGCCTTACCAATACCCACCAACGTACCCGGCGGCTACGTGTATGATGGCTGGCTGGCGCTGGTGGCTGCGGCCACCAATCAGATCGGGTTCGTGGCCGAGCCGCTGCAACTGTACCGCACTCATCCCAGGCAACAGATTGGGGTGCGACCACCCGACAGTGGCCCACCCGTCAAACTCCGCGATCGCTTCAACCGCGACCGGGCGCTGAAACTGGCCCCTTTTCAGCAACAGCGTGCGTGCTGGCAAACGCTGCTGACCATGCTCACCGACCGGGTTGGGCCCGAGGCTGCCGGGCTGGCACAGCTACAACACCGCCTGAATCACATAACCATGCGGGCCACGTTGCCTGCCAACCGGCTGGCGCGAATAGGGCCGGTGAGTCATGATCTACTGG
Source organism: uncultured Cytophagales bacterium (assembly GCA_963750355.1). Taxonomy (GTDB): domain Bacteria; phylum Bacteroidota; class Bacteroidia; order Cytophagales; family Spirosomataceae; genus Fibrella. The sequence goes on from CAVVQL010000003.1 coordinate 280,537, forward strand.
CGGGCTCCTATCATCGCTACGCCGATGCCGACGCCAATCGGCTTGCACCTTATATAGCCGCCGTCGGCGACCTTCTTGAATAATGCTGCTCACCGTTTGCACCATCAACCAACTACCCCAGGCCTTAGCACTTGGCCGTAGTTTCAGGCAATACAATCCGTCACGAACGTTCCTTATTGGGCTGGCCGACGACCCTGCGCATCTACCCATTGGTTGGGCATCGCCCTTCCCGCTGCTCACCCTGACCGACGCGGGCTTGTCGGTCACCGATGTGGCTGAACTGTCCCATCGCTATACGCCTACAGAATTTCGGGCCGCCTGTAAACCAGCCTTTATTCAGGCGGCGTTCAAACAGGCAGGCTCTGATGGGCTTCTCTATGCCGATCCTTCGGCGTTTGTTTACCACCCACTCGATGACTTGTTTGGCCAGACGGCCCAGCATAGTGTGCTGCTCAATCCGCATTGGCTACGCCCCCCCGGCGACAAGCGCGAACCCGACGAGAAGCATCTGCAAAATGTGGGGCTTTACAGTAGCGGCCTGATTGGCTTCGGTCGAAAACCCGATACCGAACGGATGCTGAACTGGTGGCAAAGCCGCACCGTTGACCGCGCCCATATCGATTTTTGCACGGGTGAATGCCTCGATCAACTCTGGCTCATGCACGTACCTGGGCTGTTTGCCGATGTGGGCATCCTCAAAAATCCCGGCTTGCAGGTGGCCCTCTGGAACCTGCCCGAACGCCGGTTGACCAACGCTCCGACTGGCTGGCAGGTAGAGGAACAGGGGCTATCCATGCCTTTACTGACGGCTGATTTTTTAGGCCTTCTCTATGTGAATGAAGGCCTGTTTCAGCATCAGAACCGCTTTCAGCTTAAGAGGCGCTCTGACGTGACAACGCTGCTGAGTACCTATCAATCCGCGCTCAACGATCACCTTCATCCCGACGCACTGACGGTGTCTCCGGCCTATGGCCAGCGACCAGAGCCCATACGCCTGCGGGGGTGGCGGCGGTCAGCCACCCAACGGTTGCAGCAGTTGAGCAATTGGCTGAACACGGTACACATACCGCCCATTCACCGCTGAGGCACCTGCCATTACGTGGCCGCTGGTTAGAATTCTAAGAAAAACCGAGTGTTTTTGGCTAATTTGCACCTGATTTCTCAGAAAAATACAAACACGCATTCGTATCAAATGAAAGTACTGTACGACCATCAGGCCTTCACAGGCATGACTTACGGGGGTGTTACCCGGTACTTCTATGAACTAATGCAGGCCTACGCTCAACGCGACGATATCGACTTCGAGCTATCGCTTCAGTTTTCTAACAACGAGTACCTCGACAAGGCCTCTTTTAGCAGCCATCGCCGCTACGGCTTATCGCACTGGCGTAACGTGAGTCGGCTGGCCTCGGCGGTGAACCGGCTGTACAGCAATCAGCGGGTACGCGGCGGCGATTTTACCGTGTTTCACCCCACCTATTACCATAATTATTTTTTGCGGAGCCTGGGTAGTAAACCCCTGGTGGTCACGTTTCACGACGCCACCAGCGAACGGTATGGCAGGCAATACCCGGAGGTAGGCGAACATCTCTCGGAAGCCAAAAAAATTCAGCTCGCCCGCGCCGACAAGATCATTGCGGTGTCGGAGTTCTCGAAGCAGGAGATCCTGCGTTTTTTCCCTGTCGACGAAAAAAAGATCGAGGTCATTCACCTCGGCACCGCTTTCAGTCAGCAGCGGCCCTACGTACCTACCGTACCGGATACGCATCCGTACCTGCTCTATGTGGGTAAGCGGGGCCTGTACAAGAATTTCGATGGTTTCTTCCGGGCCATTCAGCCGGTGCTTCACAACCACCCTGACCTCCACCTGATCTGTGCTGGGGGTGGCGCTTTCAGCAGCAGCGAGAAAGAAACGTTTCAGGCGTCGGGCTTTGGGCAGCGGATACACTACCGCGCCATTACCGACCAGTCGCTCTACAAGCTGTACCAGGAAGCGGAAGCCTTTGTGTTTCCGTCGCTGAATGAAGGGTTCGGCATTCCGGTACTCGAAGCGTTCAGTGCCGGCTGTCCGGCTATTCTCAGCAATCGCAGCTCGCTGCCTGAAGTAGGGGCCGATGCGGCCGTTTATTTCGATCCCGAACAGGCTGACTCCATTGGCTGTGCCGTGGAAAAGGTCTTGACAGACAGCAGCTTGCGCAAAGAAATGCGGCAGAAAGGAACCGAGCGGCTGGCCCATTTCTCCTGGGAAAAGACCGCCATGAAAACGCAGAACCTGTACCGGCAACTGAGCTGAACCACCGACCGTGATCCAACCGACCGATACTGTGCCTACTTCATCGTCACGCGAGAGCCAACGCAAATCGCTTCACGACTTCGTGACGGCCCGTCAGCCTGTAGACCCGGGCCGGCGGTCGGGTAGCGACCTGGCACCGGGTACCTTACCAAAACTCACGATTGTAACGCCTTCGTTCAATCAGGCAGCGTACCTCGAACGTACGATCATCAGTGTGTTGAATCAGCAGTACCCTAACCTGGAGTACTTTGTCATCGACGGCGGGTCGACCGACGGCACACGGGCCATTCTGGAGAAATACGCGGATCACCTCACCGGCTGGGTGATGGAGAAAGACAACGGGCAGACCGACGCGATCAACAAGGGGTTCCGCATGGCTACCGGCGACTATGTGGCTTATCAGAATTCAGACGATGTGTTTGCTCCGGATGCCCTCTGGCGGGTAGCCCAGGCCTGGCAAAAGTCACCCGCTACCGATGTTTTCTTCGGCGATATGTACATCATCGACGAAGCCGACGTTATTCTCGAAGAACTGCGCGTTCCCTCGTTCAGCGCGGGTTGCCAGGTACACGAGGGCATGCAGGTATTCAACCAGTCGTTGTTCATTCGTCGGTCGCTGCTGGCCGAAAGTGGCTGGCTCGATGAGTCGCTACGCTTTGTGATGGACTATGAAATCGTGACGCGGCTGGGTGTAAAGCCCGGCGTTCGGTTTCGGCATGTGCCGGGTTTCTGGGGTGGGTTCCGCGTTCAGCCCGACGCTAAATCGTCGCAGATTGCCGCCACGGTGGGGGTTACCGAGCATAAACAAGTCAGCGAACGCTACCAGCCTCAATTGGCGAGCCGGTTGAGTGGAACGTTCTGGCGGCGTTACAGCAAGGTGCGCAAATTACTTTGGTTTCTGGCCCACGGGCAATTCAGTTATATGTATCACCGATTAACTCTACGTCAATCCAATGAGTAAGTTTTTGCACAAATGGGCCATGATTCGGATATGCGTTGGCATTTTCATGGTGCTGGACGGCTACCCGCTCATCTTTTTTCTAAAGGAAACGGTTGGTCTGGCTCCCGGCAATACCACCTTCACCGCTGTTTTTCTCCTGGTAGGAATGGCGCTGATGATTCCCAGTACGGCCCTCCGAAAATTGTATGCGCCCAACACTCCGGTTTTCAATGCCCTGATGGCGTTCGTTGTCATGTGCGTTATTTACTCCTTCATGTTCAACGTAGTCGCGATTGGTGAGCGGAATAAAGACCTGATTTATTTCGTCTACGTGTTCCTGTTTATGTTCCTGCTCATCAACGTACCCAATGAGATTACCGAGCAGATCGTGATTGTCGGGGTTGTTTTCGCCCTGGTTTCAAATCTGGCCCTGGTTTACGCCCTCATCACCGACCCCGACTGGACAATCGGGCAACGGGCTGCCATTCAATTTGGTGAGCCAGGTGAACGGATGGGTAACCCGCACGTTTTCTCCCGAAATGCCCAGGTTGGCATAGCCTGTAGTCTGATGTGGGGGAACCGGCTCAGGCAGTCGTTTTTTATCAAAGTCATTGCGCTGATAGTGACTCTGTTCGGCATCATCATTCTGATGTTGACCTTCAGTAAATCGGCTATCCTCTCAACAATCATCGCCGGCATTGTGTACATGGCCGTAAACCTGAGACACACCACGCCACAGAAGCTGTTAAGAACCCTGACCAGCCCCCTCTCCCTGGTTATAATGGCCACGCCTTTTCTGGCACTTTTCGGGCTGGTTATTCTCCGGCCCGACATTTGGGAAATCATTACGATATACGGCGAAATGATTTTCGGGCGTTTCAGCGAAAATATCCTGGCCTTGCTGGGGGCTGAAAATAATAAAGGTGATTTGGCCGAGCTGGACTATTCGTCGGTTAACCGGGTCTACAGCTGGACTTACGTTACCTACGCAGTGATGGATAATCCGCTGGGGTTGATAATGGGGTACGGTTATAAATTCTTCTTCCTCGACATTCCCGTACTCGAAGCCCTTATTAACCAGGGCCTGTTCGGTTTTCTGCTGTACGCGTTCGTCTTCTATAAATTGGGGAAGGAAACGCTGCGGGTAGCCTACACCGGAGGCAGCAATGATGTTGAGTTGCTGTGCGCCTATCTCTTTATACTCTTCCTGGTCAGTTATTTTACCGGGGGGCGCCCGTACGAAACCCTTACGCTGCATCCTCTTTGCCTGTTTGCCCGGTTTCTGGGCGTCAGCTACCCGCCCCAATTATCGCGTGGGTACGTGGAAGCTGTAGTACCGATTGACCAGGAACTTCCGCCAACCTTACAACCGGCATAAGCTACCGATCCGGGCCAACATTATGCGGTTGCTGCTTGTTCATAACACCCTTTGGGCGCATTACAAATCGTTGCTGTTCAGAAAGCTTTCTGAGCAGACCGCGACTACCGATGCCATGCTCGTTATCCAGATTGCGCTGACCGAAGGCCATCGCGAAGGGCTGGGCGTACCCGACGCCTCGGTGGTAGGCTATCCCTTTACGCTGCTGCATGATGGCCCGCTGGAAGCCGTGTCGTTGCCCCGCCGTATTCGGGGGCTCTTAAAACACGGACTGGCTTTTGCCCCTGATGTGGTCTTGCTGACTGGCTACTATGACCCTGCTCAGCTGCTGCTTGGGCTGGTGTTGAAAGCAAAAGGCTGTCGGATTGTATTACAGACCGAATCGACCACGCTGGACAACCCGCGCACTGGCTGGCGTGAACGCATCAAACGGGCGTTTGTCCGCCTCTGCGACGGTTACTTTTGCTTTGGTAGCCGCGCCGCCCAGTATCTGGTTCAGCTTGGTGCCAACCCCGCCCGGATTCTGGTGCCCAACAATGCGGTAGTCGATAATGCGTTTCTGCGCACGGTGTACGACAACGCCCGGCCAGACAGGCTTGCCCAACAGAAAGCTCACCAACTGGCACCGACTAATTTTATATACGTGGGCCGGTTGATCGCGATCAAGAATTTAACCGCCTTGATCGATGCCTTCGCCGACGCCTGCCGGGCTAATCTGGCGACCAACTGGGGGCTGATCCTGCTGGGAGAAGGCGACCAGAAAGCGGCGCTTCAGCAACAGGTCGGCCAGTTGAATCTGACCGATAGGGTTCGGTTTCTGCCCGGCTGTAACTGGCAGGAGGTCCCCCGTTTTCTGGCGCTGGCCGACGTGCTGGTGCTGCCCAGCCAATCAGAACCCTGGGGGCTGGTTGTCAACGAAGCCATGGCCTGCGGCCTGCCGGTACTGGTATCGGACCGGTGCGGCTGCGTAGATGATCTCGTGCGCGACGGGCAGAACGGCTACCGCTTCGACCCTGACAAGCCCGGTCAGCTTGCCGACCGGCTTGGCCGCCTGATGACCGCCCCGGCCGCCGAATTAGCCCGGATGGGTGCCGAATCTGGCCGGATTGTGGATGGGTTTAACCCGGATACCGTCGGCCAATCGATGTACGATGCCCTGAACCAACTCTCGAAGCACTCCCCTCAACAGCCTATTTCCCGCTAGTATTGTTATGCGAATTTTGAATATCTGCGCCTACACCTGGGCTATTGGTGGGCCCGCCCGCATCATTTACGACCATGCAGGCGTAGCCGTTCAGCGTGGCCATCAGGTCGATATTCTCAGCCCCATGTCACCCGGCGACGAGCTATATCCGGCTCCCGATGGCGTGCGGATCATTCCCGTGTTGAGAACTCCCCCGTACAGCCGCTTTTTCCGCGAATATTCGGCACCCCTCTACCAATACCTTAAAGCGCATATTCACGAATACGACGTTGTTCATTGCCACGGCATCTGGCATTTTGGTAGCCTGGCCCCATTCCTGCTCGACAAATCGGTGACGAAAGTGATCACTATCCACGGGCTACTCGACAAGTGGGCCATCCGGCATAGTTACTGGAAGAAAAAGCTGCTGTCGATCGTCTTGCAGAAACGCCTGCTGAACCGGGCCGACCTGATCCAGATTAACAACACCGACGAGCGGGGCGATCTGTTGCGGTATCTGGGCCATCAGCACCCCAACGTGGTCATTATTCCGAACGGCATTCCCATGGCCGATTTCGAGACGCTGCCAGTACCGGGTACCTTCCGGAAGCGGCATGCTATTCCGGCCAATCAGCCGCTGATTCTGTTCATGAGCCGCCTGAACATTAAAAAAGGGCTCGACCTGCTGTTGCCTGCTTTTGCGCAGTATGCCAGCCGCCACCCCGACGCGCTGCTGGTACTCGCCGGTCCCGATGATGGCTATCAGGCCACGGCAGAGGCCTTTATTCGCGAAAACAACCTTACCGACCGGGTGAAGCTGGTGGGTATGCTGATCGATGAGGACAAGAAGGCGGCCCTGGCCGATGCCGATGTGTTTGTGCTGCCCTCCTATTCGGAAGGCTTCTCGATGGCGGTGCTGGAGGCAATGGCCGCAGGTACGCCAGCCATTGTATCGGACCGGGTCGGTTTCGGTGAGGTTATCCGTGAAACAGGGGCCGCCTGCCTTACCGAACTCACGTGGGAGGGCGTACTGGCCAGCCTCGAAAAAGTACTGCACGACGATCAGTACCGGGCACAGATACGCGCTACCGGGCAGGCCCTGGTTCGTCAGCGCTACGATATTCAGGTAGTGGCCGATCAGCTGCTGGCCGCCTATCAGTCGGCACTAACCAACCGCCGGGTAAGTGAGGCTATGCCACTGCCCGTATCCTGAAACAAGGTTCTCTTTCTATTCGTTATGGTTTAGACCTTCATAGGTCCGATTCAGTTCATAGCCTATGCCCGCTTCCCTTAGCCAGCCTACCCCCTTACCCGCACCCATTATCGCGGCTGATATGCCCGCCCGGCAGCAGTTGCAGACCATTCAGGCAGTGCGGGGTGTGGCAGCGTTGGTTGTCGTTGCCTTTCACCTGACGCAGTTCGTTTACGGTAAATACACCCACTACCTGTGGTTCGGCCTGTTCGAGCGGGGCTTCGCCGGCGTCGATCTTTTTTTCGTCATTAGCGGATTCGTCATCGTCTACACCAGTCAGGGCTACATCGGTCGCCCGGAGACGCTGCGGACCTACCTGACCAAACGAGCCATCCGCGTGTATCCGATCTACTGGCTTACCATTGCCCTCATGACGCTGCTGATGGCCGTCAGCCTTCTGTTTGGCCCCCCTGGCGTTGGGAAAGTGATTGCCGATCGGTGGCCGGGCCTGGACACGATTTTGCTCACGCCGCATCACCGCGCCCTTAATATTGTGAGCTGGAGTTTAAGCCACGAACTCTTCTTTTACCTGCTTTTTGCCTGCCTCATCGTGTCGCGAAAGCTCTGGGTGATTCCCGCTTTTTTTCTCATGGGTACGCTCTACATGGCCTTCAGCAAGCAGCAATACATCGACGGGCAGTCTACCATCTGGGCGTATTTCTGGTTCAACCCGCTGAACATTGAGTTTGCGCTCGGCGCCCTGGTTGGCTACGGGTTTATACACTACACCCCTAATAAATGGGAAGGCATCGGGGCGGCTGCACTGGGAGTAGTCTGGCTCTACAGCTTCGGCGATACCCGCAATGAATTCTTTAGCGAACGGCTGCTGCATTACGGGGTGGCAAGCCTGCTGTTGCTGGTGGCCGTGCTGGCTTACGAATCTCTGCGCAAACCCAGGTTGCCGCAGTGGATCATCAGTACCGGCGATGCCTCATACCTCATTTACCTCATCCACATACCGCTGCTCCTACCTTTCGGCAGGCTGCTCGTTCGCGTTTTTCCTACCTATTCTGCCGTCGGTATTTCGCTGGCCTGTTTCGCCCTTATTGTGGTAGTAACCTACCTGAGTATCGGTATCCACCGCCTTGTCGAGAAGCCGCTGATGCGCTATCTATCGGCCAGGTTATTGCCAAAGAAAAGGTTGGCTGGTGTACGAGCGGTGAACTAGCAGATTACCAGACACAGGCACAGCCGTGGGGTTGTTTGCCTCTACTGGGTCAGGTAAAAGACGAAGCTAACCAGGAAACTAAAAGCCAGCAGGAGAACGAGCGGGCCAATCCACGAAACGCCACCTTGCTTCCGTAGCTGGTTAGCCAGTCCAGTGTCAGGCATGTGCCCAGCGTTTAGGGCCAGCAATTCGGCAACCCGCCTGCGGGCAAAATTGATATACAGCCGGTTTCCCATAAAGCCCAGCACGCTGGCAATGACCAGATTCGAGCTAAGCGAATAGGCAAACGTTTCGCTTAGTACCGGGATGAGCCAGTCTTCCAGGGCACTCTCGGTCATGATGAGGGCAAACGTGATAGCGGCGTTCACATACATTTTACGGTACGCCATCCAGAACATGCCGAAGAAAAACGCGCCCTCGTTAAAGCGGATTTCACCTTCGTCCAGGTCGTTGGCAACGCCGGTATAATACCCGGCTTGCGGCCCGAAGAAATAGGGCAGATAGTCGTTCACATTCATACCATACGCTGCTGAATCAGAACGCGACCGGCTTTAAGCGAAGGCCTGCATCTTCGGGGAGACCAAACACAAGGTTCATGTTCTGCACGGCTTGTCCCGAGGCCCCCTTCGTGAGGTTATCGATCACAGAGGTCACCAGCAATTGGCCATCATGAAGTTCCAGACTCAGCAGGGCTTTATTGGTGTTCACCACCTGCTTCAGGTCAACGGGGGTTTCGCTGATATGGGTAAACGGGTGAGCGGCGTAGTAGTCGCGGTATAGTTGAACAGCCTCGACCAACGTTCCCGAAAAAGGCGTGTACACGTTGGCAATAATGCCCCGCGTGAAATTACCCCGATACGGAATGAAGTTAATTGCCTCGTCGAACCCCGGTTGCAGGTACGTTAAACTCTGCCTGATCTCGGCCAGATGCTGGTGGGTAAAGGCTTTGTAGACAGACAGGTTATTGTTACGCCAGGTAAAGCCGGTGGTAGGCACAAGCGCCTGGCCGGCCCCGGTGCTACCGGTTACGGCGCTGATATGTACGGCGTCGGTCAGGCGGCCAGCACTGGCCAGCGGCAACAGCGTTAGCTGAATAGCCGTGGCAAAGCAACCCGGATTCGCGATCCGGTCGGCCTGCTGAATCCGCTCGCGTTGTAGTTCGGGCAGACCATAGATAAATTCGTTGGATTCGTCGCGAAAGTCGGTGCTCAGGTCAATGATCGTAACGTGCTCGGGTACCTCGTTGTCGGCCAGAAACTTGGCCGACTGCCCGTGTCCTGAGCAAAGAAACAGCACATCGAGCTCATCCTGCTGCACCAGCGGCCGGGTATCACCCCCGCTAAAAGCCAGTTCAGTGTCGCCCAGCAGATCGGTATGCGTTGCCCAGACGGGTCTGCCGGCCTGACTCTGGCTGTGTACAAACGCAATAGAAACAAATGGGTGATGGATCAGAACACGGAGTAGCTCGCCGCCCGTGTAGCCTGCGCCACCAATTATACCTGCCTGAATGGTCATACGAGTAATAAGTTACGGTACACATCTATGCGTCATGGTTCCCGACGGTGAATAAACAGGAAACACCCGCCAGCCCAGTTACATTTCCCGGTTAATGAGTTTCTTCACTTTCTGCATCGAAAGCGCGACCACATGGCTATCGAATTCTTCGGTGAAAACAGTCTGGTTGTTAGCCCGGTTCATCAGCAGATCACGGCTATTGATGTGGTTATGAAACAGCAGCATATCAAAGTTGGAAATAGGGAAGAATTGAATGCCCATACCGTTATAATAGTAGGTAATCAGCGGGCAAAAGATCGCGCACAGGTGGGCAGGAAATGAATCGACGGTTAAAGCAAGTGTGGCTTTAGAGGCCAGTGCAGCCAGTTCGTCGATGGTCAACCGGCCCGTAGCGTCGATCAGGCGGTGCGCCTCAGCGGGGTGTTTGGCCTGCAACCGCGTTACCAGGTCTGTGGTACCTGGCAGTTGGCCGCAGCCAACAATCAGCGCCTCGGTCGTAGTGAGTGATTCGGTGAGCAATTCCTCCCAGAAGGCAACCGGCAGAAACCGGCTGCTGGCACCGCTTTCCGGGAAAAAGGCAATCAGAGGCTGGTCTGTCTGTTTCAGCAAAGGCAACTTATTGACCAGTGTTGTCTGCGCATTGGCCGGAAAGGTGAAATACGGTTTTATATCAGGGAAAGCTACCCGTACATCAATCTTTTCGAGTAGCGACAGCAACAACTCAAGATGGTGAAACTCACCTTCGGGCAAAAAAAGCTCTTCGTCAAGCAAGCCACCCAATCCCCGTGTGCCAAATCCGATGCTATGCTTCACATGAATAAACGGGAGAATCTGATGCATGGGCGAATCAGAAAACCGAATGTCGATCGAGAAGTCATACGTCTTTTTCCGCAGGGTTTTCACGGCCGAACCCAGCATCGTCACGTGCTGGTTCAACTTCTGAAAACCGCTGATTTTTTTGCGGTTGGTGCCGACATGGTTCCAGTGAATGATCTGCCGCACGTAGGGATTGTTCATTAGTACGGGATCACACCAGTCGCCCGCCAGCACGTCGATCTGCACGCCGGGATAACGCTCCTGTATAAACGGAAAGAGAAACGCCAGGATCAGCATATCGCCCAAATGCCCCGACGACATCATCAGGATCTGTACCCCTGATGCGGGCACCGACGCATAGTTTTGGGGACGCGGCCGCACCGCTGCATCGACAACCAGATCGAGCAGTGTGAGAGGGTAAGCTATTCTCCGGGGGGCACAGTACTTTCTTGACATTAAATCAGGGCAAAACGCTGCCAGATTTTACAACTAGTTAGGCAACCTCAGTTGGTATGAAGACGTGCATACCACTTAGTTTCCCGCTTTTACTTTTTCGTAGATCATTACCTGGTTGGAGGCGACTTTCGAGAACCCGCGCACGTCGTCCCCCGTCCAGGCATTGTTCATTTCACCATACGAGCCAAAGGTCGACGACATCAGATCGAACGGCGATTCGATGCCCAGCACCGTGAACCGGTACGGAGCCAGTTGCACCTGTACCTGTCCGGTAACGTGCCCCTGGGTATCGGCCAGAAACGTTTCAATATTACGCATCACCGGGTCCATAAACTGCCCTTCGTGCAGCATGGTGCCGTAGAAGTTACCCAACTGCTCTTTCCAGGTCAGTTGATGTTTGGTCAGCACGTGCTTTTCTAAGGTGTGGTGCGCTTTAATGATGATCAGCGGAGCGGGAGCCTCGAAACCAACGCGCCCTTTAATGCCGATGATGGTATCGCCCACGTGAATGTCGCGCCCAACGCCATACGGACCCGCCAGCTCGGTCAGGCGTTGAATAGCGCCCACCGGATTGGCGAAGGTTTCGTTGCCATACGCATTGCTTTCAATGCCTTTCAGCTCACCATGCGTAAACGTGAGGGTAACGACCTCTTCGCCCGATTTGGTTACCGCCGTAGGCCAGGCCGATTCGGGCAGGTAACCGTTGGAGGTCAGTGTTTCCTTGCCACCCACCGACGTACCCCACAGCCCTTTATTGATGGAATAGGCCGCTTTGTGCCACTCCTGATCGACGCCCTTGCTTTTCAGGTACTCGATCTCCGCTTCCCGCGACAGCCGCAGGTCGCGGATGGGGGTAATAATTTCGGCCTCAGGAATGATAATCCGGAAGGCCATATCGAACCGAACCTGATCGTTGCCCGCCCCGGTCGACCCGTGGGCAATGGCCGACGCGCCAATCTCGCGGGCGTACTCAGCGGCGGCAATGGCCTGAAAAATACGCTCGGCCGATACCGAAAGCGGGTACGTATTATTTTTCAGTACGTTGCCAAACACCAGAAACTTCAGACAGTCCTGGTAATAGTCATCGGTTTTCGACACCACGGCATGCGACACCACGCCCAATGAATACGCCCGTGCCTCAATGGCGGCGAGGTCGTCGGGCGAGAAACCGCCCGTATCCACCAGTACCGAGTACACATCCATGCCCCGGTCTTCGGTCAGGTACTTTACACAGAAAGAGGTATCGAGACCCCCACTAAACGCCAATACAACTTTTTGTCTGTCAACCATCTATCAATAAAATTAATGCGCATTATCCGCCTTTTCCGGGCTACCGAAAAAGAACGGGTACGGGCCTCCGCGGTAGGCGTAGTAAAACAGGTTTAAATGCGTTTGCCGATGAGTCTGCAAATATCGCCGCTACAGGGCATACGACCCAACCATAAACAAAAAAGCCGGGCTTTTCTGCCACGGCCTACTGCTTGTCATTCGATTATGCGGGCGTAAGATTGCTTCAGGTACGTTGCCCGGTGGGTAACGTACCTGAAGCAATCTTACGCCGTTTCCAGTTCGCGTTCGGCTTTTTTCGCGGCTGGTCGTTCCTGAAAACGCATCAGCACCCGCTCTTTAAGCCGCTGCCAGCGTTCGTACAGTTTCGATTCTTTGATGAAATTCCAGGGAGCTCGCTTCCCTTCTTTTTTCTGCTCGTCGGGGTCGTAGAGCATACCCGTACACAGGCAGTGCTTGCGCTCGGTACGCGTCAGGATATCGTAGTTAACGCAGGTCTGACAGCCTTTCCAGAACGCTTCATCACCGGGCAACTGGCTGAGGGTCACCGGCTGGTACCCCAGATCGCTGTTGATCTTCATCACGGCGAGGCTGGTGGTAAGCCCGATTATTTTGGCATCCGGGTAGCGGCTGCGCGACAGCTCGAACGCTTTCTGCTTGATGTGCGTAGCCACCCCGCTTTTGCGATAGTCGGGGTGAACGATCAGGCCTGAATTGGCCACAAACTTGCCATGTTCCCAGGTTTCGATATAACAGAAGCCCACCCACTCGCCGCCCAGGGTCTGGGCAACGATGGCTTTGCCCTCCAGCATTTTCTGCATCAGGTAAAGCGGCGACCGTTTGGCGATGCCGGTTCCCCGGGCCTTCGCGCTGTTTTCCATCTCTTTACAGATGGTATCGGCCAGATTGAGGTGAACCTCGCTGGCTACCTGAATGATATACTGGTCGTTGACTACTTCTTGTGTGATCATCGTCATTTATTGAACGCCCGACCTCAACGATCGGCGGCGGCCTCAAACGGAGACGTTTTTATCCGGATGGATGTGAAAAGTGAAATTGAGGAACTGGAGGTGCGAAAGTGGCCTGCTACGTAGGCAGGACATCGTTATTGGGCCCTCACGGACCTGAACCGATAGGGCGTCATATGGCAAAGGGCCTGTATGGATACGAGCTGGTTCATGTCTTGTTTAAACGGGCGCAATATTCGACAAATTGCCCGTCTTCGCAAAGGATAACAGAATTTTAAGGGAATGGTTCGGCAATAGTACGGCTTCTGAGCTACGGGTTTTATCGGTTAAAAGATCAGCCGAAATGTGCTTCCCTTCCCTACTTCGGTGCTGACCGTGAGTTGCCCGCCCATCTGCTGCATCATCTGCCGCGAGAGGCTCAATCCAATCCCGGAACCTGTTTTTTTGGTCGTAAAAAAAGGAATAAAGATCTGATCCAGCGCTTCGGGCTCAATGCCCGGCCCGTTGTCGCTCACGTCAATTATCGAGCGGGCACCGTCAGACATTGCCTCAAATCGAATACGGGGATCGACCGTCCGCTCTAAGGCCTCACCCGCGTTTTTAAGCAGATTGAGCAGAATCATTTCTACCTGCGCCTCGTCGGCCTGAATAGTCAGCGACTCGGAAGGTTGGATAACCGTCATCGTGATTCGGTGGCCTTCGAAATCGGGGCGTACCAGCCCGGCCACCCGCTGCATCAGCGTCTGCACCGACAGGATACCCATGCGCGGGGCCGGAATGGTGGTGAAATTCCGGTACGCGTCAACAAAGCGCATGATGCCTTCGCCACGCTGGGCAATGGTATTTAACGCATCGCCGAGATCAATGACCGCTTCGTGGACAATTGCCGCGTTGGGCAGAATGGGTGGAGCACTGCCTGGTTTGGTATCGAGCGGGGGCAGGTTGGCGGCAATGTCGTGCTCCAGAATAGCCTGCATGGTGCCCGTGAGCGATACCAGTGGCGTTACCGAATTCATAATCTCGTGGCGAAGCACCTTGGTCAGGTTCTGCCAGGCATCCACCTCTTTCTGCTGGAGTTCAGACCGAATGTTCTGCAACGAAACCAGCGTAACCAGGCGGCCGCGCAGACGCACATCGGTGGTGCGAATGGCGAGGTCGTTTCCGCTGGCCGTGGTGTAGGCAAAGGCGGCCTGCCGGTTGGGGCCGGTCAGGCGGTCGGGCAGGTCGGGATATTGCTCGGTCAGGTCGGTAAGCAGCCGAAGCCGGTAGGTATCCAGTAACCGCAGTGCTGCCTGATTCACCAGTTCAACCTGTCCGGCGGTATCGAAGGCCAGCAGACCCACGCTCACGTGCTGCACGATGGTGTTGAGGTATTGCAGGTTGGCTTCTTTTTCGGCCCGCGCCTGCCTGAAGGCTTCCAACACCTCGTTGAACTGCTGATTGAGCTGCGCAAACGATGGTCCCAGCTTGCTATCGGCGTTGAAACTGATGGCAAAGTCAGAGTACCGCACCGACTCCAGAAAGTAGGTCAGCTTGCGGTTGATGCCCGTTACATACTGATACAGGTTAACCGCCACCAGCAACAGAACCAGACTGGTAACCACCAGCAACGGCATAAACCAGCCGACCGATCCGATATAGACCGTCGCCCCCGCCAGTAATCCCAGCAACGCCATTCGCCAACCTATACCCCAGGCAAACCGATTCATAATTTTTAAGTCTGGAAAGTCGTGTTAGAGGGAGTACTGAGTCTGGAAAGTCTTTTTCAACTAAGCGCTGCGACCATCCAGACTCAGTACTCTGTTAATTCAACTTTCCAGACCTTACAACCCATATTTCTCCATGCGGCGGTAGAGCGCCTGACGGGATAGGCCCAGTTCGCGGGCAACGTCGGTGATGTTGCCGCCGTGCTTCTGCATAGCCTGCTGAATCATACGCCGCTCCATAGCTTCTATCTGAAGGGTATCGCTGCCGGGCAGCCCACCGCCATTTTGCATGGCCGACGGTGACGACCCAAAGAAGAAATCGTCGGGCGTGAGGGTGTTGCCCCGAGCCAGAATAACGGCCCGCTCAATGGCGTGCTGTAGTTCGCGCACGTTGCCCGGCCAGGTGTATTGCTTCAGGTGTTTAAGGAGTTCGGGGCTGAGCTGACCTACCGGCCGGTTGTACTGTTTCCGGTAAATGCGGAGGAAATGCTCGGCCAGCGAGCTAATATCGTCGGGGCGCTGGCGCAGGGGTGGAATGTGCAGTTCGATGGTGTTGATCCGGTACAGCAGATCCTGCCGAAACGAACGGTCCATAACGCGGGCGCTGAGGTCGGCATTGGTCGCGCAAATCAACCGTACGTCCACATTCCGGGGTTTGTTGCTACCCACCCGCGTTACCTGCCGTTGCTGCAATACCGTCAGTAGCCGGGCCTGTTGGGCGAGCCCTACGTTACCGATCTCGTCTAAAAAAATAGTGCCGCCCTGGGCCTCCTCGAAGCGCCCGGCCCGGTCGTCGCGGGCGTCGGTGAATGCACCCCGCACATGCCCGAACAATTCACTTTCAAACAGGCTGTCGGGTAAGGCACCCAGGTCGGCGCAGATAAAGGGTTTGTCGCGCCGGTTCGAGAGGCGGTGAATTTCGCGGGCGAGTACGTCTTTACCGGTGCCATTCTCACCCAGAATCAGGATGTTGGCGTCGGTGGGGGCTACCCGTTCAATGGTTTCGGCAATCTGCCGCATGGCCGCGCTCTGGGCAATGAAGGAGGCCCCCGACGCACTTTTTTTGGCGGTGCTCCCATCGCCCTCCTCCCGCTTACCCGCAATCGCCGTTTTTATCACGTCGACGAGCTTATCATTTTCCCATGGCTTCAGCACAAAGTCGACAGCCCCGGCCTTAATGGCCCGCACGGCCATTTCCACGTCGCCGTAGGCCGTAAACAGCACCACGCGGGCCGTGGGGTCGGCATCCAGAATACGGTCGAGCCAATCGAATCCTTCCTTTCCCGAACTAACATCACGGGTGAAGTTCATGTCGAGCAGCACGGCATCGTAGCGCGTATTGCCCAGCAGGAAAGGCAGCTTATCGGGGTTCTTCTCAATGTCGACCTGACCAATATGCCGTTTCAGCAGCAGTTTGGCCGCCAGCAACACATCGGGGTCGTCATCGACGATAAGGAGTTTCGCAGTTTGCATAGGGTAAAATTAGTCTGGAAAGTGGACGCGAGTTACTAGGGCTGAGCCTCGATAGCCTTTTTATCTACTATTAACGACTTTCCAGACCTGGCCCTATCCACTCGCATCGACTTTCCAGACTAATTTTACCCCATGTTTTCCCCCACTCCGCTTTCCAGTCGTTTATTCTATACGCTGCTTACCAGTGTAGTCGCCATCAATTTTACCGCCCTTTGCCTGCCTATCATGGAACCCGACAACGGGTTGTATGCCACCGTGGCCAAGCGCATGTTCCTGACCGGCGACTACATCAACCTGTATTCCTGCGACGTTGAATGGCTCGACAAGCCCCGGTTGCCCTTCCTGCTCAATGTGCTGTTCATGAAACTGCTGGGCGTAACCACGGCGGCCTATAAACTGCCCGCGCTGCTGTGTTTCTGTGGCAGCCTGTTCTATACCTACCAGTTCGCCCGGCTCAACTACCCCGTTGTGGTAGCGCAGGTGGCGACGTTGATTTTCGGTACCGCTTACCACGTCATCCTCTCGAACACCGACGTGCGGGCCGAACCTTTTCTGACGCTCTTTCTTATCGGACCCGCCTATCATTTCATGCGGGTGGTGCAGGGCGAAAAGGGGTACCACCTGGTGCTTGGTTCGTTGCTGACGGCCTGCGCCATGATGACCAAAGGCCCCGTCGTGCCCCTTGCTACGGTTGGTGCCGGGTTGGTAGCCCATTGCGCGTTTATCGGCCAATGGCGTGCACTGTGGCACCCCCGCTGGCTACTGGCCGGGCTGCTCACGGCCCTTTTCCTGTCACCGGAACTTTACGCGCTCTACCAGCAGTTCGATGCCCATCCGGAGAAGATCGTCTACGGCAAGTCGGGTACATCGGGGCTGCGGTTTTTCTTCTGGGATAGCCAGGTGGGTCGTTTTCTGAATAATGGCCCATTGCGCGGCAGTGGCGATCCGTTGTTCTTCACCCATACCCTCCTCTGGGCGTTGTTGCCCTGGGCCCTTCTGGTTTATGCGGGCATCGGTCAGGCCAGTATCGGTTTGTTTCGCCGTCAGCGTGGCACCGCCGCCTCGCCCCTCCCCGAATACCTGTCGCTGGGAGCCGGGGTTTCGCTGTTCATTCTCTTTTCGGCCTCCCGGTTTCAGTTACCCCACTACCTCAACATCGTTTTCCCGTTCTACGCGGTGCTGGCGGCTCATTACCTGAGCCAGCTATCGGCAACGGGCCTGCGCCGCTGGACCATCGCTCAGACGGTGATTGCCCTGCTCGTGGCGCTGTTCGTTACGGGCATTCTCCTGCTGTATCAGCCTGCGCGGCTCCTCTCTGGTCTGGTCTGGATTGCGCTGATTGCGGTAGTAACAACCGTCGTTTTCTGGCGCTACAGGCCCGGTTTCGGCAACCCACTGGCCACCCTGACCGGCCGGATGGTAGGGATGATGGTGATCGTTGGCGGATTGATCAACCTATTTCTCTACCCGTCTATTATGCAATATCAGGCGGGCATGGTGGCCGCCGAGTATACCAATAGCCGACCTGAGTACCACCGAACCACCTGGTTCTACGGCGGGTCCACCTACGGCGAAAGCTCCTGGTCCTACGAATACTACACGCATCAACCCACCCGTTACATCTACGCCGACTCGACGCTGCGCCAGGCCGTTCGGCAAGGGCCTATACAGGTATTGACCACGCCACCCTACGCCGACTCGCTGACCCGGCAGGGATTTCAGGTCCGCCGACTGGCTACCTTTCCTTATTACCACGTCAGTCAGCTGACCGGTGCGTTTCTGAATCCCGTTACCCGGCCGGGCACGTTGAAAGCCTATATACTGGCCGAGGTTCATTAATGGGCTTGTGTCGTATATTTAGGGGTTAAAAATCAACAAACAGGTATTTATTGGCAGTCAGACTGCCTGCTTTATCTTTCTGCATGAACGTTACAACGCCTGCCCCCCCGGCCAAGACCGGCCATTCAACGGGCCTCTATGTCCTGTTTTTCACCGAGATGTGGGAGCGCTTCAGTTACTATGGCATGAGGGCCATTCTGCTGCTGTTCCTGATCGACAATGTTCGGGGCGGCATGGGCCTCAGCGAGATCGAAGGGGCCGCTATCTATGGCCTCTACACCTCATCGGTTTATTTGCTGTCGCTACCCGGCGGCTGGGTGGCCGACAATATCCTGGGGCAGCGAAAATCGATCTGGTACGGGGGTATCGTCATTATGCTGGGCCACATTATTCTGGCATTTCCGGCAGGAACGGCCCTGTTTTATGCGGGACTGGCTACCGTTGCCATCGGTACAGGGTTGCTTAAGCCTAATATCAGTTCCATCGTCGGCGAACTATATCCTGAGGGGGGTGCCCGGCGCGATGCGGCGTTCTCTATCTTCTACATGGGTATCAACCTCGGCTCACTGCTGGGTATCACCACGGTAGGCTATTTGGGGCAGAAAGTAGGCTGGCATTATGGCTTCGGGGCTGCCGCCGTGGGCATGGGGCTGGGTCTCCTTGTTTTCAGGTTCTACGGGCAGAAACACCTGGGGCACCTCGGCAATGTACCCGCACACCCTGAAAAAGCGGCGGCAAAATCGGGTGGAAATCGACCATTGATCGCCTTTCTTTTCGTGCTGGTAAGTTTGTTGGGCACGTTGCAACTCACCGGCCTACTGGACCTAACAACGGCCACTGGCCTGGCCAAAGCGATGGGTACGATCATCTCCCTGATCGCAGTTAGCTATTTTCTGTATATTCTGCTGGCGGGTGGGCTAACAACCGTCGAAAAAAAGCGGGTGGTCGTGCTGTTTATTTTCTTCATAGCCGCCGCCTTATACTGGGCTGGCAATGAACAGCAGGGGTCATCGCTACAAATCTTTGCCGAACGCTATACTGACCTGAATTTCTTTGGCTGGCAGGTTCCATCGAGCTGGTTCCAGAACTTCAACCCGGCCTTTATTCTGAGCTTATCGCCCGTTTTGGCCACGTTATGGATCTTTCTGGCGAACCGGAGAATTGATTACGCTGCCCCCGCCAAACTGGCTACCGGACTTATATTGCTGGGCCTGGCCTACCTGATTATGGTTGTAGCGGCTAAAGTTGCCCTCACCGGCGTACGCACCTCACCCCTGTACCTAACCTTCACCTACCTGTTCTTCACGTTAGGTGAGCTGTTTCTAAGCCCAGTGGGTTTGAGCGCCTTCTCAAAACTGGCTCCCAAGCGGTACACCAGCCAACTGATGGGCCTGTGGTTCGTTGGCACGGCCATGGGCAACCTGATTGCCGGCTTATTCGCCGGTGGATTCGATGAGAAGAACGTAGCCCAGATGCCCCAACTGTTTCAGAGTGTAGCCTACTTTGGCATGGGGGCGGGTTTGCTGATGCTCCTTTTCACCAAACCCCTGAAACGCTGGATGGGCGGTATCTCCTGAGTACCGACCAGCTGGGATAAACAAAATCCGCCAATTGGTTCTGAGCCAATTGGCGGATTTTGTTTGTAGCCTTAGCTAGCCTTCCTAAGCAAGTGTAAAATGCCGACCAATATCTTTAATCTGTAAGAGTATAGGCAGTACAGCCAATCCCCGTTGCGACAGCCGGTACTCGACCCGGGGCGGTACTTCGTTATACGATTGCTTTTCCAGTACTCCCAGCTGCACCAGCGCTTTTAACTCCTGAATCAGCACTTTTTCACTCACCCCAGGCAGTAAACGCCTTAGCTCACTGTAACGGCGTGTTTTCTGACCTAGGTGCAATAGGATAAACAACCGCCATTTTCCACACACTACCTCCAAGGCTTTCTTCACAACTAGCCGTTCTTCTTCGGCCATCAAATCCGGTTGACTACGCTCGTTCATTTGGGTGCTCCAGCCACTAACCTACCGGTTAGAAAGGCCCTGATTAGTAATTTAAGAGGATATTACAACATAAAGGTTACTCCTAAATACAACCGTGTATCAACTAGAAAAACCAGCTTGTATGCTAGGAACCGCACCAATACTAGGCAATATTTTCAAATGTTTTAATGTAATTTTTATCATATAACTCGATTTGGCGACCAATAGTATCGATAGTTAAATATTTTGTATGCTCCGCAATTCATTCAGAGTACAAATTGTTACCGAAAAATGCAAGGGGTAAACGTGCCAAATCGCGCTGTTGGTCATCCATGAACAGATGACCAACAGCGCGATTTGGCACGTTTACCCATTACGACTTCTTAGTTACAGTAATCGCTGATTACTTTGTAGGCAGGCGTATAGCCCAGTTCACCCGCTTTCGACAAGTCCAGGCAACCACCATTCTCGTCGCCGAGCCCGTGCCGGATAATGCCCCGTACGTAGTAGGCCTCAGCGTAACGGGGGTTGAGCTTGACGGCACTGTTGCAATCGAGAATAGCCCCTTTCTGATCGTTCTGCGCTGACTTAATCATGCCCCGGCTGAAATAGGCCTCCGCGTAGGTTGGGTTCAACTCAATGGCTTTGTTCAGGTCAGCGATAGCCGCTTTCGAGTCGCCCTGGCTGTTCCTGCTCATGCCCCGGCTGAAATAGGCTTCCGATCGCTCCGTAGACAGCTCGTTCATCTTATTGCGCTCCTGCACCAGATTACGCAGATTATCGAGGGCAGCCCGGGTAATACGACCGTTAAAGAACACCTTCGATTCGGTATTGGTGTTGTTTAACTCAATTGCCTGATTGAAGTCCTGCACGGCACCTTTCTGATCGCCCAGTTTGCTCCGACAAAAGCCCCGGCCGTAATAGCCCTTGTAATTGCTGGGGTCCAGCACAATGGCCCGGTCATAATCGATGTTCGATCCTTTGAAATCATCCAGCTTACCCTTGGCAAAACCCCGGTTCAGAAATGACTCCGCATCAGTGGGGCTTAGTTCAATAGCTTTGTTCAGGTCGGTAATAGCGCCGGCGTAATCATTGAGTTCAACCCGTGAGGCACCCCGGGCCGCATACGACTGGGCTTTTTTCGGACTCAGTTCAATAAGCTTTGTAAAGTCGGCCAGGCTACCGGAAAAATCGTCGAGTTTTTGCTTCGTGATTCCCCGCGCATACAGAGCAGCCTGGTTGTTGGGTTCCAGTTCGATGGTGCGGTTAAAGTCCTGCAACGCACCCCGGTGCTGCGCCAGCCGACTGCGGCTGGTTCCCCGGTTATAGTACCCCTGCGGATCGTCGGGGCTTAATTCAATGGCCCGGCCATAGTCGAGCAGCGCCGAGCGGTGATCATCCTGCTTGCTTTTGCTAACGCCCCGGCTCAGGTACGCAAGTGCATCTTTGGGGTTTATCTCGATGGCATGATCATAGTCTAAAATGGCCCCCCGGTGATCTTTCAGATTTGCTTTGGCCAGGCCGCGATTGTAGTAGCTGGGGGCGTTGTCAGGGTTCATCGTGATAGCCATGCTAAAAGCCTGCAACGCCCCTGTGAAATCACCGGTACGGCTTTTAGTGACGCCACTTTCGAAGTAATCAACGGCAGTCTGCTGGGCCAGCAACGAAGAGCTAAATAGGCTGCTTATCAGCAGCGTTAAGAGAAACAAGGTATGACGTTTCACAAATTAGTCTGTTTAGTTACGATGGTATAGTAATTCAATGGACTATAAAATTAGGCTGTGCGCCTTAGGTCAACAAATTAAGTTTTGTTGATGTATCGAATCTACGCTCCATTACCTGCCAATTTATACACTACAAGAAATAAATAAGCCATTTTGTCGCACAATATTCTGAATAATAGGCAATTTTCAGACAAATTGTCATTATTTATCAACTGGTATTAGGTTTGAATAAGGGTGAGTATCCTGCAAACAAACGCAGTTAACCAATCGACAACCATGAACACCTTAGCACGCGTAAACTCAATGCCGACTTTGTTCGACACCTTTTTTGGCCCTTCATACGCCAACCATCCTTACATCGCCCGGTATACGAAACAGGCAGTGGCTACTCCTGCTGTTAACGTAAAAGATACCGAGACTGCCTACTTTATTGATGTGGCCGCCCCTGGCGTGAAGAAAGAAAACTTCAGCCTGTCGGTTAACCAGCAGGTTTTGACGCTGACGTTTAAGAATGAGCAGAATACCGAAGAAAACAATGACGCCTATGTCCGTCATGAGTTCAGCTTCCAGTCGTTTGAGCGTAGCTTCCGGTTGCCCAAAACGGTGAACCTGGAGGCCATTAAAGCAACCTACACCGATGGCATTCTGACCATCGAGCTTCCTAAAGCAGAAGAGCCAAAACCTGAAGTGAAACAAATCGAGATTGCCTGATTGATCGGCACACTCGCCTTACAGCAAAACGGCAACGCCAGATGGGGTTGCCGTTTTTTATGTCAGTCGGGGTCGATCAGCCAGATCCGGTCCTGTTCGGCACCCTGCTCCGTCCACTCCACCAGCACCCGCTGCGTATCGAGGGTATGCACCCGCTGCCCTACATAATCTGGCTTGATGGGCAAATCGCGGTTATATAGCCGATCGATGAGCACCAGCAATTCCACTTTGCGAGGGCGCCCGAACGCCGTCATCGCATCCATTGCCGCCCGAACCATCCGGCCGGTGGCCATCACATCGTCGATGAGGATAACGCGCTTGTTTTCCAGCAGAAACGGTACGTTGGTGGTGTTGGGCCGCAAGGGAGAATCACGGCGGCGGAAATCATCGCGGTAGAAGGTGGCGTCGAGGTAACCCAGCGGCACGGTTACGCCCGGATTGGTGCCCGCCAGCGTCCGGTTCAGTTCGCGCACCACCCGCTCGGCAAAATAGATACCACGGGGTTGCAGGCCCAGCACCACCGAATTGGCAAAATCGTTGTGGTTTTCAATCAACTCCTGACTCAGGCGGCTGATGACAATCTCCAGCAGGGGGCTGGACAACACGAGACGTTTTTGATTCATGCCTTAAAAGTAGGTTTCCAACGGTAGTTTCTGGCTTTCAGTACCCATTTTTATGACCTTTGCAGCGGCGTAATGCCCCTTCTCTTATTGACAGGCAATGAAATTTTTGATTGTAGGCCTTGGCAACATCGGGCCCGAATACGCACTTACGCGGCACAACGCCGGCTTTATGGTGCTTGACCGCCTGGCCGCGCAGCACGGTTTTTCGTTTACCATGAACCGGCTCGCCTACACGGCCACCTGGTCGTATAAAGGCCGACAGTTCGTTTTTATCAAGCCCACCACGTTTATGAACCTGAGCGGCAAGGCGGTGTCTTACTACATGAAGCAGGAACACATTCCGGTTGAAAACCTACTGGTGCTCACCGATGATAAAGACATTGCCTTTGGCAAGCTACGACTAAAACCAAAAGGATCACCCGGTGGCCACAATGGCCTGCGCAGCATCGACGAACTGCTGGGTACGCAGGAATACGCCCGGCTGCGCATCGGGATCGGCAACGCTTTTTCCCGTGGCAGGCAGGTAGACTTTGTGTTGGGGCAGTTTCCCGAAGACGAATTAAGCCAATTACCGGATTTGCTGGACCGGGCGGGCGACGCAGTGGTCAGTTTTTGCACTATGGGCATACAGCATACCATGAATAATTACAACCAATGATATAACTTTTTAAAGAAGTTTTGAATTTTACCAAGAGTTACAAAACAGCGGTGTACGTACAATGACCGCCAAATATTATTTTGATTTAAGAAAAATATAAGCACTTAATTTGGAGTATGACGCCTAAACAAGCGATTATTTCAGAATAATATTCTAAAAGGGCCCTAGTAACTACCTGCTAAATACAAACTTACTCTGGCCTACCTGTGTTCTATCAATGAACACAAAATAGAATAAAACAATGAAAACGCGTGTTATCTTTGCGTCGTTGATTCTTGGATTAAGCATCACGGCAACGTCAAACGCGGCTACCACCATAATCGATGATAGCCCAGCTGCTAACAAGCCAGCCGGAACAATGCTTGTTAACGGTTCAGAAAAGAAGTTCAGCGCGTATGCTGACCAGAAAATGAATCGTCTTACCCGTCAGCCGGAATGGCAGGCATACATGAACGTAGTGTCGATGTATAACCAGAATCCGGTCGCAGTGCTGAACTTATCAGCCGCGGAACGTGACAATTTTAAGCAAGCTTCGTCAGTAGTAGCGAAGCAATTGGCTAAGCAAAAAGACGGCAACGCCAGCCTGTGGTTAAACCAGGTGAACAACACCGTCAGAACGATATCATACTTCTGGATAGTTAGCCAGGATGTACCACAAATGCCTGACAATGAGTAGTTGTAAATTCCTACTAATTTAGTTGGGTAATTGGAACAAGAAACAGTTTTAGTTAGTTTTTCAAGTAGAAAAGGTTAAGGGTTTAGGAATAGTCAGTAAAGGGCCGGGTCATTGATCCGGCCCTTTCTTTTTATTAATCGGCAACGGCGATGGCCACCATATTCACCACTTCGCGCACCGAACTGCCCAGTTGCAGCACGTGAACGGGTTTACGCAGCCCCATCAGCACCGGCCCGATCTTTTCGATCCGGCCAATTTCTTTCAGCAAGTTATAGGCGATGTTCGAGGCGGCCAGGCTTGGGAAGATCAGAACGTTGGCGGGCTGTTCGGCCAGGGGCGAAAAGCTGTACGATTCGCGCATCAATTCCTGGTTAAATGGCAAGTGCGCCTGCATTTCACCGTCGACAATCCAGTCGGGGTGGCGGGCCTGCAAAATAACGGTGGCTTCCTGCATTTTCACGGCATCTTCACCGCTGGCACTCCCGAATGTGGAGTACGACAGCAGCGCAATACGCGGTTCAATGCCTAGCCTCCGTACGGTGTAGGCGGTCGTTTCGGCAATCTCGACAATCTCGGCGGTGTTAGGATTCATGTTCACCGTGGTGTCGGAGAGGAAGATGGGCCCAAACCGCGACAGCAACACATACATACCCGACACTTTGCGAATACCCGGCTGGCGGCCAATTACCTGTAAAGCGGGACGAAGTGTCTGCGGGTAGTTGCGGGTAAGACCCGAAATAAGCACATCGGCCTCACCCGTTTCGAGCAATACCGCCCCAAAGTAGTTTCGGTCGCGCATCAGGTTGGTGGCTTCAGGCAGCGTCATGCCTTTCCGTTTGCGCTTCTCGTGGAGTAACTGGGCAAATGTCCCCCGCATCCCGTCTTGCCGGGGCGATCGGTGATCGATGATCCGCGTGTCGCCCAGATCCATGTTTTGCTCCCGTAGCTTGGCGTGAATTACATCTGGGTTGCCAAGCAGGATGGGAATGGCCATTTTCTGGTCACGCACCTCGGCAACCGCCCGCAGCACCGTCAGGCTCTCTCCATCGGTAAACACCACCCGCTTCGGTGCCTGCTGGGCCAGCCGCACTAAATTGCGGATAAACGAATTATCCTGCCCCTGCCGACGGGCCAGTTGCAGGTCATATTCGGCCCAGTCGCGAATGTGCAGCCGGGCTATGCCTGAGTCCATGGCCGCTTTGGCTACCGCTGGGGCCACCATCGTCAACAGGCGGGGATCGGTTGGCTTGGGTAAAATATAATTCCGCCCAAACACCAGCCCATCGGTACCGTAACTCCGGCTAACGGCTTCAGGAACAGGGCGCTTTGCTAGTTTTGCTATTGCCCGTACCGCCGCCAGCTTCATTTCTTCGTTAATCTCCGTAGCACGTACATCCAGCGCCCCCCGAAAAATGTAGGGGAAGCCCAGCACGTTATTCACCTGATTGGGGAAGTCGGACCGGCCCGTGGCCATGATAATATCGGGGCGAACGGCGGTGGCTTCCTCGTAGGTAATCTCCGGATTTGGGTTGGCCATGGCAAACACGATCGGGTCGGGGGCCATGCTCCGGATCATATCCTGCGTAACCACGCCGCCCACCGAAAGGCCCAGAAAAACGTCGGCTCCCACCATCGCGTCGGCCAGCATATAGCCAGCCGGGTGGCGGTCTGTGGTGTATTTGTACTGATTTCCAACCAGGTTCGACCGGTCTTTTGTCAGCAGCCCATCTTTATCAAAAACAGTGATGTGCTCGGGAGATACCCCCAGGTGAACGTACAGATCGAGACAGGCGGTGGCCGCAGCCCCCGCTCCGTTGACAACCAGGTTGATGGTACCGATCTCTTTCCCCGCCAGTTCAAGGGCGTTGAGGAGCGCCGCGCCAGAGGTAATGGCCGTGCCATGCTGATCATCATGCATGACGGGTATGTTCAGTTCCTGGCGCAACCGACGCTCGATCTCAAAGCATTCCGGCGCTTTGATGTCCTCCAGATTCACGCCGCCAAAGGTGGGCTCCAGAATCTTGACGGTGCGAATAAACTCATCGACGTTGGTGGTGTCCAGTTCAATATCGAAGGCATCGATGTCGGCGTAGATCTTGAAAAGCAGGCTCTTCCCCTCCATAACCGGCTTTGAGGCCACGGCGCCTATGTTGCCCAGACCAAGCACGGCCGTTCCGTTGGAAATCACGGCGACCAGGTTTCCTTTGGCGGTATAATCATAGGCCCGTTCCGGGTTGTCGGCAATGGCCAGGCAGGGCTCGGCTACACCGGGCGAGTAAGCCAGCGACAGATCACGCTGATTTTCAGTTTCCTTGGTGGGAGTAATTTCAATTTTACCGGGTCGGCCCTTGGCGTGGTAGTGCAGGGCGTCTTCGCGGAGTTTCGCTGAGGAAGTAGATGAGTTCATAAGTAAGGCTTGGGCCACAGGTGTTTTGCCACAACGCTATTGCAGATCATTTCCATCAAAAGTACACCCATCTGGCCTTAAGCCGCGATTTTTTCCTGTTCCTCCACTGAGTCGAAGGCGAGTTCCATCTTCTGCCGATCAAATGCTTTTTCGTTGTTTGCCAGCCAGATAGTCGCCACGCCATTGCCGATAAAATTGGTGATACTGCGGGCCTCCGACATAAACCGATCGACGCCCAGCAGCAACGCCAGCCCTTCCACGGGGATCA
The DNA here is from genome assembly GCA_963750355.1 of uncultured Cytophagales bacterium. Classification (GTDB taxonomy): domain Bacteria; phylum Bacteroidota; class Bacteroidia; order Cytophagales; family Spirosomataceae; genus Fibrella. The sequence continues at coordinate 307,857 of CAVVQL010000003.1, forward strand.
CGTTGATCGCCGTTAGGGTACTGGCCAGCACCACAAATCCACTGCCCGTAACGCCTGCGGCTCCTTTAGAGGTGACCATCAGAATGCCAATGATCGTCAGTAGCTGACTGGCGATTGAGGTGTACGTTGAATACCTGAGCCAGAAAGATGGTTGCCATCGACAGGTAAATCGTGGTGCCGTCGAGGTTAAACGAGTAGCCCGCCGGTACCACCAGCCCCACCACCGATTTGGCGCAGCCCATCCGCTCCAGCTTTTCCATCAGCGAGGGCAACCCCGCTTCTGACGAGGACGTACCCAGTACAATCAGCAATTCTTCGCGGATGTAGCGCAGGAAGCCCAGAATCGGCACCCGGCAGGTGTACAGAATGAGCCCCAACACGCCAAAAATGAAGACCGCCATGGTGGTGTAAACGGTTACCATCAGCTTACCCAGCGGCACCAACGTGCCCAGCCCGTATTTGCCGATGGTGAAGGCCATACCGCCAAAGGCACCGATTGGCGCCAGCAACATAACCTTGTGCAGGCCCGAAAAGATAACTTTCGACACCCGGTTCATCAGCGTTACTATTCGCTCCCGACCTTCGTACCGGCTCAGTATAATGCCGGTGATGATTGCCGCCAGTAGTACTTGCAGGGTTACGTTATCCTGGAAGAATTTCCACCAGCTAAAGGCCGAAGCGCTCTTGGTGTATTTGGAGATATCGCCCCCACCCAGAGCCGACTGTGACCACGCCATCGCCCGGCCGAATCAGGTTGGCCACCACCACGCCGATGAGCAGGGCTACCGTGGTAACCACCTCGAAATACAGCAACGCTTTGGCGCCCACTTTACCCACTTTCTTCAGATCACCCATGCTGACAATGCCGAGCGTAATGGTCAGGAAAATGATGGGACTGATAAAGAGCTTGACGGCACTGATAAAAATGCCGCTCAGAAACTCACTGAGGGTGGCCCCTATCGTTAACTCCTGACCCATAAAACGGGCTTTCAGGGGAGCGTCCAGAATTGGCATAAGTGCCAGATCGGGCCTGAAGTGGCCTAGCAGTACACCCAGCGTAATGGCGGAGAGTACCCAGAAAGTCAGGTTTGTGACCAGTTTTTTCATAGAATGCATAAATGCCTTTACCAGCCTTGCGAATTCAGGAAAAGTACGTTTAGGATGAAGCCCGACAGTGGAGCCAGCAGCAAGTTATAGCCTAAGTCCATCAGAAAGGCTATCCGATTTCCTCCGGGTACCTAAAAACTGATTTGCAGCCCCACGGATAGCAGGGCCACCACAAACGCAGTACCTGCCAATTAACAGTCAACTAACGAGCAGGATGAGGTTGACCATTTAAAACGTAAGTGTAGCGTTCACATACCATGACGCCCCATTGAAGCCGAACTGGCTGACATTTCGGCTGTACGGTATTTCGCCATTGGAATACCCAGCCGATGTGGCAATTACTTTATCTGGGTACACGTCGAAGATATTGTTGCCGCCTGCCGAAAGGGATAAACGCCGGGTCGGGTTGTAGAGCAACGAAACATCGATCAGGTTTTTGCCACTGAACGTCTGACTCTGGTGCGGTTTACCTGCGGGTTTTTCCCAGGCGGTCACGGCTCCGAAATAAGACGACCGTACGTTCAGCCCCACTTTCCCATAGGTGTAGCCCGCCGAGATCAGAATTTTCTGCCGGGGCTGAGCCGTTTCAATCAGGCCAATGCTCACCGTATCGATCAGCAGTATGGGTTTTGGCGTGTCCTGTTGCAACGCCTGCGGCGTCGGCAGGATGGTAACGATCTTTGTCTGATTAAAGGTAAGAGCAACACTGGCAGTTAACCGGCTTCTGGGGCTAAACAAGTGTTTGTAGCTGGTCACGAAATCGATTCCTTGCGTAGAGGTATTGATGTTATTCGTAAAAAACCGGATTTCGCTTAATCCTGTATACCGGGTTCTCAGGGCGGCAATGTCTTTCACAATCAGCCGTTCACTTTCAATAATTCGATTGGTGATATCAATCTGGTAGGCGTCGAGGGTGACCAGAAAATCGGAGCCCACTTTGGCCGTTAAGCCCAGGTTGTAGTTTAACGATGTTTCGGCTTTTGGGTTTTCAATCCCGATCTGCGCCAGTTTGGGGTCACTGTCTGGCAGCTGTTTTGTCTGCACGATCACGCCTGACTGTACCGTAGAGGTTGTTTGACTATTGAACGTCTGTTGCAGCGATGGTGCCCGAAAACCCTTATTGATAGACCCCCGCAAAGAAATGCTTTCACTCAGTTTCAGCCGTACCGCCAGCTTTTCAGATACGTTCGACCCAAAATCGCTGTAGTTTTCGTAACGAAGCGCCCCCGCTACCAGCAACCGGTCGCTAAGGTCGCTTTCAACATCGGCATAGATCGCGAAGTTGCTGCGGCTCACATTGGTTTCATCTTCGGGGGCAATGCCGGGACGGCCGCTTGAGCCGGGTGCCTTATTTTTTGTTTTAGCCAGCGGCCCTGTAAAGTATGATTCCAGACTGCCCTGCTCCAGGATAAACTTGTCGACCCGGTACTGTCCCCCAAAAGCAATGTTCATGGATTTTGTGCCCAATAAGCCAGTGTAATTTTTCGAGAGGTTGGCTTCCGTCGTGCTTTGTCCGAATGCGCTGCGGCCTACGTAGAAATTGGTAGGCGAGGCCGCGCCCATCGACGGGTTTGTTGTGCCGTTGGCAAACAAATCGAGGTAGTTGTAGCCATAGCCCGTACTAAAGTCAAGGTTCCAGCCCGCCGCCACTTTGCGGCTTACTCCTACCACTGATGAGTAATCGACGCTGGTGCCGGGCAGATTCGGTACATACCCATCAGGGAACAGTTCTGGGGTTGAGTTGACGTTGGACGGGATGGCATTCCGGAAGAATCCGTAGGCCAGAATGTCTTTGCGCGAGTAGCCCCCGAAGCTATACAGCGACCAGAATTGGTTGATGGGGAAACCGGCGTTGTAGAAGCCCTGAATGGCTTTAGTCTGGTTGCTGCCATACACCCCCACGGTAAAAGGTCCGCTCACCGGGTAAACACCCCGTGCCTTCCGGATGCTGTCTTCTCTGGCTTTGGTCGTGTTGTAAATAGCACCTACATACGGATCAGTGCGGTTGGTTTGACCCGAAAATTGGTATTGCGCCGTCAGGTTGAGGTAGCTGTTGGGTTTGCCCAATCGGAATCCGTAGTTCGCCGCCGCCAGATACCCGGCCCCATCCCCTTTGGTGGTCTGGCCAAACTGCGTTTTGACCGTACCCACGCCCACACTTTTGTTCAGGGCCAGATTCACAATACCGGCAATGGCATCAGAGCCGTACTGCGCCGCTGCGCCATCGCGCAGGATTTCAATCCGGTCGAGGGCCAGGGCTGGAATCGCATTCAGGTCCGTCACTACCGTACCCAGACCTACCGTCTGGTTCAGGTTCAGGGCCGAGAACTGATGGCGTCGTTTACCTTCTACCAGCACCAGCACCTGGTCGGGCGAAAGGCCGCGCAGCGTGGCCGGATCGGCGTAGTTGGCAACCCCGTTTACGCCCGTCTTGGCCGAGTTGAACGACGGTGAATTGAACTGGACCATCTGGCCCAGATCAACCTGGCCGGTCTGCTGTAACTCTTTTGCACTCAGCACGTCGACGGGCACAGGACGCTCCACATCAGTACGCGGTTTGCCCCGCGAACCAATCACGGTGACCTCCTGAAGAATACCCGACGCCTCAGCCATCTGGATCGTCAACTCGGTTTGCTCGCCCAGCGTTAGCGTCTGATTGGTATAGCCGATAAAGGAGAAAACCAGCACCTCGCCCACTTCGGCCTCAAGGCGAAATCGACCGTCGGCATCGGTTGTTGCGCCACGCGACGTGCCTTTTACTGTAATGTTTACCCCCGGTAAGGCCTCGCCACCAACGCTAACTACCCGGCCGGTAAATAGTCTGGCAGTGCCAGGTAATCGACTGTTTATCGTAACAGGGGCTGGATGCGTTAGGGGCCGGGCTGCGGTTCCCGACAGCGTAAGCAGGATTAGTACTACTGACAGGTTAGCGTCTGTCAAAAAGGATATAGTCTGCGCTAAAGGGCGTAGAATTTGATTCATAGAAAGTACGAATTGTGAGCGATATATTTAATTGCTTCTGGCAAGTAAATTCAGGGATCAAGCCAGTCACATCTGCCAAAAGTAGCCTATTTTTTCTGGAATTAATTATATAACAAATAGGCCTACGCGCTTCAAAGCACAGTATTGACCCTATAACTGTGGGCTCACATCATTCTAGCCAAGAGGCCTTCGGGATACGGTACAGTTTAAGCCACTGGTTCATAATGGCAGGATCAACCAGTGCTTTCAGATCGGCTTTAAGCGTTTTGATGCTTTGCTTTAGTTGCCGGATATCATGGTTAATGGCGTATTCGATACCTAAGGGCGAGATAGACCCCGCCGTTTTTCCGCCAGTCATTGCCCTCAATTCCTGTTGTACAGCCTGCAGTTGCTCATCGAGTTCATCGACCTGTTGCTGAAGAACGTTGTTGTAGTATTTCAACTGACTATCAGCCAGCTTTTCGAGATGGGCCTGATCGATGCGTTCAAATTCGAGCTGGAGCCGGAACAACCCAAGCAGATCACTTTTTTCGTAAGCTTCCGTTACCCGCTGCATGATGGCCGTTTTGCGGAGTTTCTCAGCCTCGTCAGGTTCACGGTCCGGGTGAAAGGCCTTTACCAAATCCATGTACATAGCCCGGACGGCCTTCGTCGTTTTTTGCGCTTCGGCCTGCTTCTTAGCGGCACGTGCCTGCTGTTTCGCGGATTTGGGTCTGCTGGCCCTTTCTTCAGCCGCAGCCTGCTCTTCGCCCGCTATATGCTGGAGCTGCGCCGAGATATACGCGTTCAGCTTTTCGGGTGAACTGATGTCAGCGTCAGGATCGAACTGAATACCGTATTTCAGTTCGGCCAGGCGCTTCATCGTCAGTGTATCGTACTCGTCAGCCTCGGCCGTTTCGCTGTCAAAACTGCTGTCGTTATACCGGTCGAAAATGGCTCTCAGGTCATCGAATCCCTCCTGTATCAGGTCATGGGCAATGTCGGTAATGAGGTAGATCAGCTTTTTACGTTCTCGAGTTCGCATACGTACCCAGGGTATAGGCGCGGTCGAGGAGGCGCACCAACCGGGCGCGTAGCTTGTCGAACTCCGAGTGCAGGGGCAGTACCTCCGACTGTATCCGTAGCCGTGTCTTTTCTGCCGTTTGCCGAAGCACAGTCAATCCTGCTCCTGCTCGCCAATGCGGCTGGTCAGGCGATTAAACGTCTTCTGATTTTTAGTCAGGGGGGTGGCTTTGTCGTCAGTGGCAATCCGGACGACCTGCTGGTTGGGCTGTTGGCTCATTGACGTAAAAGTACCGCCGTTGACTTTCGCGGTGCCGGTCTACGCCCACCTGCGCACAATACGCCAGCACGGGGCAGGAGAGCAGTGCGGCAACGTACCCGTGCAGATATGCTTGCCAAAAGGCATCAGCAGCCGGTTGATGTCGATCCATTGGGCAACGGGCACTTGTTTTTCCAGTACGGCCAGGGTTTCTCCGGTGTTTTTAGTCTGCACATACCCCCAGCGGTTGGTTACGCGGTGCACATGAATATCGACGCTGATCGCCGCCTGTCCCGGTAGCCACGCCCAGCGCCAGGTTCGCGCATTTTGGCCCTACCCCTTTGAGCGAAGTCAGCACGGTATAATCGGCGGGTAAGGTACCGGCAAACTCGGTCATGATGCGCTGGGCAATCCCAAGGATAGTATACGCTTTCTGATCGGGATAACTGGTGCCGTACAACAGCGGAATCAGCTCATCGGGTGTCAGGGCGGCTACCTCGGCGGGTGTGCGCGCCACCTCGAACAACCGCAACGATACCGGCATGGTCGTTTCGTCGAGGGTTCGGATGGAGATGATGCACGAAATCAGTTGCTCGAACAGGGTGTTGTACCCCCGCTCGAACAAGTCGAACATGGCCGCTTTCGGATAGGGCGCTATGGCTGGCTCAATGGCGGCAAGAACGGTATCGAGAGGAAACATGATAGGTTGAGGGTTCAACGTTAAAGGTCTAATGTTCAATGTTGCTGCGCTTGTTTACAATGACAACTGATAAGCGCAGCAACATTGAACATTAGACTTTAGACGTTGAACCCTCAACATTAAGCTTTAGTTATCACCATCTCTACCCGGCGGTTTTCGGGATGCGGCTTGCCGGGCGTGCTGTTGATGGGGCGCGAGTGACCATACCCAATGGCTTCGACACGGGCGGCGCTGATTCCCTTACTGACCAGGTACTGTTTTACTGACTGCACCCGGTTACGCGACAGTTCGAGGTTCTTGTCAAAATCACCAATGATGTCGGTATGTCCTTCCAGTTTGATCGTCATGGTCGGGTTCTGGCGCATCACCGTCACCAACTGGTCTAACTCTGGAAATGACTCGGCCTGTAAGTCGTATTTCGACTGGGCGAAATAGATGTTCTTCAGCGTGATTTTCGCACCAGCCACAATCGGTACCAGATCAAAATTGGCGGTTTTGTCCGTCAGGTTGATGCTGATCGTGTCGCGCTGCCCAAAATAGCCTTTAGCCGACACCGCTACGTCCCAAACGGTCAGTGCATCGCCCGGTATCTGATACGACCCATCCTGCGGCTTCGTGCGTATCGAATCAGCAGCCCCGTTACCAAGTGATTCGGCCCCCGACAGCAGTCGGTAGGTCAGGGTAGCCACCACCGGTTTTCCCGTTTTGGCATCGCGAACTACCCCTTTAATGGCCAGGGTTTTCGCCGCAGTGGCGGGTGGAGCCGGGGTGTAAACCGGATCTGGGGCGGGTTTAGGGGCTGGTTTGGGAGGGGCTGGACGAGGAACCGGACGCGGCGATTCCTGGGGCTGGGTACGTTGCCGCTTCAACGGATTTATGACGTGAACGCCCCAGAAGTTGAAACACGTAGTGCCGGGCCGGGTCCGATCCGAGCATTCAAACAGGTCGAACACCTCAATTCCGGGATCCAGCCGTTCAAAGTAAGCCACGAAGTCGACCTGTTCACCGGGGTTTACACTGCGGCGGCGCTGGCCAACCGGGATATTCTCGGCTCTGACAAACTTAAACGACCGCGCTCCGTCATTGGCATATAGCTTGGCGGTAGGCACAAACTCGATGGTGCTCCCCAACCGGGACGTACCATTGAAACGCATGTAAATAATGGTGTACTGGGCAGTCAGATCAACCCGGCTGATAACCACATCCCGGTCGTTCACGTCATCGACCCGTGGCCGCGGTGTGGTATACTCAACCAACTGCGCCTGTGCCAGCAGTGAAAAACAAACGCCCAAAATGACAAGAAAACGCGTCAACATAGTGTTCTGTAGCCTACGTGAATATGTAGTCAAAACGTTAGAGTTGGGTTTGTAGTTTAGGTTTAATAGCTAATAGCGAGCTAACAACGCCTTGTCAGATGCGAACGGTTATCCTGTTATTTATATCAAATTTGTTTATGACCACCGCCTGGTACTGGCATCTCAAAGCAAGAAAAGAAGCGCTTTGGAAAGTGGTGTTAATCAGCTGATTTATTGCCCTGTTCGAGTATTGTCTGGCCGTACCGGCAAACCGCCTGGGTTCGTACCAGTTCACTGCTTTTCAGCTAAAAATAATGCAGGAAGTTATCAGCCTGTTGGTGTTTGTCGCCTTCGCCCTCGTCTACTTAAAAGAACAGCTGCGCTGGAATTATGTAGCCGGTTTCGCGCTGATCGTCATGGCGGTCTGGGTCGTGTTTAAAAAGTAAGAATCAGTAAGAAACAAAAAATGGCGGGCTACCGAAGCAGCCCGCCATTTTTTGAGGAATTGGATGTTAATAGTAACTATCTCTATTACAGAGTGTTACCTAATCACTCAATTACCCATTTACCCAATCATCTAATATCCCTCATTCTGGGTCAGCTTCGAATTTACGTCGCGCTCCCGTTGCGGAACCGGCAGAATCAGTTTGGGTGAGTTATACGCCAGCGTGCCGACGGTACCCTGCGTACGCTTGATGTCGTTCAGCGCGAAGCCTTCAAACGCCAACTCCAGCCGACGCTCTCTTAAGATGGCAGCCAAGTTGACCGTGGTCAATTCTTTGGCGCCTGCGCGGGCCCGTATGCTGTTAATATCAGCCAGTGGGGTTGCGCCCACGGTCGTGCCAAGGCGAAAATTAGCTTCGGCACGGGTTAGGATCATCTCGGCCAACCGCACCACCGGCACATGCCCGAAACGATCTAAGAACTTGTTGGTAAATGTGTTTGCTCCAGACTTTGTAAAGAATGTACCCCGTACATCGCCAGCCTCATACAGACTGATAAAACCAGGCTGGATGCGAATATCTCCCGGCCAGCTGTTCCCGGGATGGCACTGACCGTTGTCCCGAAATAGGTATTCATGCTGTTGTTACCATCCTGGTCGTTGACCTGAACCGCGAATACATATTCGGGCGAGTTTGAACCACCGCTAGTCAATTTGCTATTGAAAGCTGCATCAAAGGTCGTGGCCAAGCGGTATTTACCCGAGGTGATCACCCGGTTGGCCGCATCACGAGCTAAGGCGAAGTTGCTTTGCTGTAGATACAGGCGCGAGAGGATGGCAGCGGCACTGGTTTTGCTGGCGTAGAAGCCATTGTTGGCGGGCAGCAAATTTTCTGCTTTCGTCAAATCATCGATCGCCTGAGCGTAGACCTCAGCTACGCTGTTGCGAGCCACTTTGTTGGCGTCTGTCACTGCCGTAGTAGGGGTCAGTATGATGGGCACTGCCGGATTCGTAGCGTTGTCACCATCGCCCCACTGCCTGCCATATAACCGGGCCAACTCAAAATAGAGGGCTCCGCGAATGAAGCGGGCTTCCCCTTCTACCCGGCTCTTTTTGGCGGCATCTACCTTATCAATATTGGTCAGTACACTGTTGACCCGGTTGATGGTCACGTAGGCACTCAGCCAGATTCCTTCTGCGGTGATGTTAATAGTAGTTATTTCTTTGCGGTACAACTCCTGCAAATTGGCGAATGTACCACCGAAACGTACCTCCGTTGCATTGGCGGCCAGTAGCTCTGAGGTGTACTGAAAGGCACCCGAGTAGTTATCGGTTTGTAAGCCATCGTAGGCACCAATCAGCGCGGCCTCCACATCTTTCGACGTGTTGAAGGCGGTAGTTTGGTCAATGGTCTGGGTGGGTCGTACATCCAGGCGTTGTTGGCAACTGGCAAGTCCCAACAGCATGGCAGTTGTATATAGTATGACTGATTGTCTCATTGTCGATGTCAGGTTTTGACGGTTGTCTGATTAGAAGCCTACATTGATACCAACCAGCAGCGTACGGGGCTGGGGAGGCGTGTAGAAATCATTGCCCTGGGCAAAATTGCTTGTAAATGAGTCGGAGTTCACCTCTGGGTCCCAGCCTTTGTACTTGGTGAATGTGGCCAGGTTTATTGCCGAGAAGTAGACCCGAACCCGGTCCATCTTCACCTTGCTGATCAGGCTTTTAGGCAGTGTGTAGCCCAAGGTCAGTGTAGCGCAGACGCACATACGACCCATCATAAATGTAGCGGCTCGATGGCTGGCTACCGTTCGTGATCAGGTAACGCGCCTGGGGTATAATCGTATTACGGTTCTCCGGCGTCCAGGCGGCCAACTGATCGGTGGTCTGGTTATCCTCGTAGATACCATTGGCCGATGAGTACTGACCCACGCCATAGAAGTTGACATCATTGCCAAAAACTCCGTTGAAGAACACATTCAGATCGAAGCCCATATAGGAGAAGGTGTTGGTGATACCACCCACAAACTTGGGGTTTGGGTTACCCACCACTACCCGCTGCGTTGAGTTATACCCACTGTTCGTAACCGTCGAACGATCCAATGTACCGTCGGCATTGGTCGTGTTCTTGTAGAACAGTGCGTCGCCATTGTCGGGGTTCACGCCGGCATATTCACGGGTAAAGAACACGCCCGATGGGCTGACCCTCCGCGACCCGGTTCATATTGCGGATACCACCTTCGATGATCTGTCCCTGAATATTAGTCACCTTGTTTTTGTTCGTGGCGACGTTGAACGAGGTGTTCCATTTAAACTTGCCGACTGCGTTTTGCGTGTTCAGCACCAGTTCAAAGCCTTTGTTTTCCAGCGCGCCCACATTTCGAAACTGAGACGAGAAACCAGTGGTACCCGGTACGTTCACCTGCAAGAGCAGATCAGTGGTGTTCTTAACGTAATAGTCAACTTCGCCGGTGATTCGGTTGTTGAGCAAGCCAAAATCAACGCCAATGTCTGCCTGACGGGTCGACTCCCATTTCAGATCAGGGTTGGCAATCTGGGCAGGCCGCTGACCAGCCGCACCCACGTAACCGGCATCACCCTGGAAAAGACCCAACTGTGGGAAGTCACCCACCTCAGCGTTACCCGTCAGCCCATAGCTCGCCCTTAATTTCAGGAAGCTAACCACGCGGTTGTTTTTCAGGAAACCTTCTTCAGTGATAACCCAGCCTGCCGACGCCGCCGGGAAAAAGCCGTACCGGGAGTTAGCTCCGAAACGTGACGACCCATCGACCCGTGCACTCACGCCCAGCAGGTACGGTCGTTAACGGTAGTTGGCCCGGGCGAAGTACGACAGGAACCGGAAGTTGGTCTCCGAACTTGACCCCCGACTTGGTAGCAGCACTGGCAATCTTCCGATACGAGTCGGATGGGAAATTCGTCCCCTCCACGAAGTTGCGCTTGGTTTGCGACTGCTGATACGACATACCAACGGTTGCATCAATATTGCTCAGACCAACCGTCTTGGTATAGTTCAGGAAGTTGTTGGTGTTGTAGTTGGTAACGAACGTACCGTAGTTCTGCCCAATGCCATTGGCCGCACGGGTCTGGTTACGCACCGTCTGGCTCTGGAAATACCCTTCTTCGTTCTGGTTCAGTACATCAATGCCGATCTCGGAACGGAACCTCAGGCCCGGCAGCAGATTCACCTGCGCGTAGGCATTGGTCAGGTTCCGGTATGACGTTTGCACAAACTGGGCGTAGTTTACGCTCAACACCGGGTTGTAGTAGAGCGGAATAGTCACGTCGCCCGGAGGGGCACCGGCGGGCAGTCCGGTATTGGGGTCAGTGAAGGGCGTAAATGGGGTCAGCGCCGCCATTTGCAGGGGGTTCGAGAACGCGTTGTCGTCGGGCAACCGGTAGTTGTCGGTGCGGGCAAGGCTCATCGATAAGCCCAGGTTTAGCCAGTTATTCGCCTGATGGTCTACATTCAGCCGGCCCGAGAACCGCGACAGTTTGTTGCCAATCAATGTGCCGGTCTGGTCCAGATACTGCCCGACATAAAGAATTTCGTTTTGTCGTTACCACCGCTCAACTGCAGATCCAGCTGCTTCATAGGGCCTTTCTGAAAGGCATTCTCCTGCCAGTTATAGTCCCCCTGCTTGGGTGTGCCGTAGGTACCGTAGCTGTAATATTCCAGGAATCCGCCGGGGCCGAACAGGTACTGGGTTTGCGAGTTTGGATCGTTAACATCAACCTTATCCAGACCATCTACGTAGGCCGCTGCCTGACGGTAGAATTTCTCGTACTGAGCCGCATTCAGGAACGGTAAACGCCGCGCCGCTGTGGCCTCACCCGTCTGGTAGTTCACGCTGACACTGGTTTTCCCGGACTTACCGCGTTTGGTCGTGATCAGTACCACGCCATTGGCGGCTCTGGCACCGTAGATTGCCCCCGCCGACGCATCCTTCAGAATTTCGAGCGATTCAATATCGTTAGGGTTAATGTCGGCGAGTGGGTTGGTCGTACCGCCATAGTTCGACTGAGAGTTGGTCGTTATCGGCACGCCATCGACCACATACAGCGGCTGGCTGCTCGCGCTGATAGAGAGTTTCCGCGAACACGCACCGTAACGCCCTGCCCTAATTTACCGCCCCCTGAGTTGACAAAAACCCCGGCTGCCTTACCCTGTAGGGCCTGGTCGACGCTGGGTACGGGCATGTTCTCAATATCTTTGGCTTTCACCTGCGCAATGTTGCCGGTCAGGTCGCGCTTGATCTGCTGCCCGTAACCAGTGATAACGACCTCTGTAAGCTGACGGGACTCACTGGCCAGCGTAACGTTGATCGTCGTCTGATTGCCCAGCACAATCTCCTGCGATGCTGACCCAATAAAACTATACACCAGGGTAACGTTGCCAGCGGGTACCGAAATCGAATAGTTACCCTGTGCATCAGATAAAGTGCCCCGCGTGGTTCCCTTCACCAGGACAGATGCCCCCGGAATAATAGCACCATCTTCGGCAGAGGAGATTCTGCCGGTTATGACCCGATCCTGAGCTAGACATAGAGTCCAGGCTGAGCAGATCAATAGCAAGCTTAAAAGTAGTAATTGCCTCATGTAAACTGGTTTTTAGATTGTGTTGACAGTAAGTTAAGGGTAACAAAATTAATCACCGATCGGTAAGTATAAAAAATTCAGCACTGCTTCCGCCGAATTTTATTACGCTCTATTGTAGAATAGTAAAATATTATTTTTTATCTGCATTATATACATATGTAATCTACTGGGTTAATAGGTTTTTCTATTATACCGTTCTTATTCAGTAGGCAAGCTACCCGCATTAATTAACTGGTTAAAAAAGAGCACCTGACCAGTTGGTCAGGCGCTCGACAGTGGTGTAAGAAATCACTACCTCATAAAATCAGTAGTCGGTGTTTATTTTGGATTCTTGACTGGTGCACTACCTGCCACGGCTGGGTTGTAGGCCAGTTCGTTATCGGGCACGTCCCAGTAATCCAGGAAGTTGTACTGGATGGTAGCGTTCGTGCTCACCTTACCGGCCTTATCAACAACCACGGCTCCCTTGCGGCCATCGGTGATTACACCCCACCGGCGCGCATCGTAGAATGACAGCGCCCGGAAGGCCAACGCCACCCGGCGTTCTTTACGCAATTCTTCTTTGGCAGCATCGACCGTTAAGCCAGCAAGCGGAGCCAGACCGGCACCCTGTGCTGTCCGTACTGCGTTGATGCTTGTCAGGCCGGCGGCCACGTTTCCGGTGTTGATGTTGGCTTCCGCCTTCATCAGTTCGTTTTCTTCAAACGTGCCAGCCAGATACAGTTCGTAGGCACCCACCGTACGGTTGGTAAGCACTATTACGCCCGGCAACCCAGCACCGCCGTCGATCGAGGTCCAGCGGGTATTGAAGGAGTTACCCCGGTCCTGATTGAAGAGGATAGGTGCCGCCGATTTTTTAAAGTTATTCTCTAACCGTTTGTCACCCACCGTGAAAATCCTGAATCAGGCGCTCACTGACTTTATAGGTACCACCCGTCAGGCCAACCGTTTTTGCGGCAATGTTCCCGCTCAGGTTATTCATGAAGTCGCCATTTGAGTTGGACCGTCCCGTAAACACCCTGTCTGTCTCCCGCACACCATCGGTAGCCAGAGTCAGAATCTGGCCCCACTGGGCCGCCGTCATCGATTTGGTCGGTGTATTGACCAGAATGTTACGGGCTTTCATCGTATTAATGTTCCGTTTCCATTCGGCCGGGCTTGGCACCTGCCCTTTACCGACCCGATTGAACGCCGGAATCAGGCCTTCCATCACCTTGGTGTAGTCTTCGCCGCCTGTTCCGAGCGCCGTTAACGCCGTTGCAGCCAGGTCAAAGTTTTTGGCGGCTTCGTCGATGATCTTCTCTTTAGTAACGTAGTTTCCGTTGGTCATGCTGGCTACATCATTGATAATACCAGCATAATAAATTGAGCCAATCCGCGAGTAGGCATAGCCTTTCCACCAGTAAGCCCAGGCTTTCAACGTGTTCAGCTTAACCGCCTGCGCCGCCGCATCACCAGAGAATTTGGTGTTTGCCGCAATCTCCAGCGTAGAGTTCATGCCGTTATTCAGATTGTACATGTAGGCCCACTCATAATAGAGGGGATTCGATGAACCCTGCGCGTTAACATTGACGGTACGAAGCAGGGCAATCTGCGACGTTATCGAGCTGGGGTTCAGCACTTTGGTGCCGTCATCAAGAATAACCACGTCGGGCATACCAATCTGGTTACCAAACTGGTTGGCCGCTTCTTCACCAACAATCGTCGCCCATCAGTTCGTGAAACCCCAGCGCACCTGTCAGGAAACCGCCGGGTACGCCGTCGTAGTATTTAATACCGGCATTCGTGCCGAAGCCGTTGATGTAGACCGTTCCCTGCGCCAGTGAGATTACCCCTATTTCGGTCGCCGCACTGGAAGGCGTGGGCTGGTTGGGGTTTTTAACGTCTAATTCGTCCGTGCTACAGGCCATCAGCAAGCTCGTGGTGGCCAGCGTGAGCAGGGTATGTTTGAAATATGTGTTCATTGTCATGGATTCGACTCGGTGGTGATTGATTAAAAACCGAAGTTGAGGCCAACCTGGTACGAACGCAGGTTTGGCATTGTGTTGTGATCGGTACCCCGGTCAAAGGCCGAGTTTTCGTTACCCGTCGTCTGACCCGAGCTTACTTCAGGGTCCATACCCGTATACTTGGTGAAGGTCAACAGGTTACGGCCGCTCAGTTCAAGCTGTAGGTTCCGGAAGGGCAGACGGGGCAACGCTTTGGTCAGGTTGAACCGCAGCGCCACGTTCCGCAGGCGCACAAACGAGGCATCTTCGTAGAAGTAGTTCTTCGTACCGTTGTTGGCACCCGCCTGATAAACGCCCCGGTAGAAGGCCGTCCAGGCACCGGTCTGGCCATTTACGGTGAACGGCGTAGCGTAATCGCCGTGAATACCATCCCGGTACATCCATTCTTTGGTCTGGTTGTAGACATGGCTGCCCTGCGTCCAGTCGAACTGGAAATTAAGCGTTACCAGATCCCGGAATGAAACCGTGTTGATGAACGACGAGGTAAAGCTTGGGTTGGGATCACCGAAGCTATACTGCTTCGAGCTGAACAGCGGCTGCTTCGTCGTTTTGTTGACCACGTACCCGTTGCTCGCTACTTCATACAGGGCTTTGTTGGTTTCGGAAATGGCGGGCGTACCATCGGGAAGAATCTGGTTCAGATCACGGATGGCCACAAAGCCAAACAACTGCCCGATTTTCTCCCCGGCTTTCAACACGTAGTTGGTACTACCGGCACTTGATAACACGGTGATTTGTGCGTTGCCTTTTACAGACGTAATCTGCGAGCTTTGTTTGCCGAAGTTGGTCACAAAGTCCCAGGTAATATCCTTGCCCCGATACAGCGTCGTATTCAGTGAGAACTGTAGTCCGTTCGATGAAAGCCCAAATGCGTTGTCTTTCAGTTGGCCTATACCCGAAGAGGGTGCTGCATCGACGTTATAGATCGAGTTGTCGGTGTTGCGCTTCCAGTAGCTGAACGAGAAGTTCAACCGGCGGAGCCAATCGCCATTTCCACCTTTCACGCTGAAGTCAGTACCAATTTCAAGTTCTTTCGACACCTCTACGTTCAGGTCAGGGTTGTTCTGCGTCGGGCTGTAATAGAATACGTTGTTGGTACCCAGCGTTCTGGTGTTCAGGGTTACATACCGGTCAAATGGGCGTGGCTGAATACCCGCCTCACCGTAGGCCGCCCGGATTTTGAACTCAGGCACAAACTGACCTAATGCGCTGTTCTGCCAGAAATTGAACGATGAAGGCCGGATGTAGGCGTTGGCAGCGGGGAAACCAAACGGCGTTGAACCGCGGCCAAACGCCGACGAGTAATCGCTGCGGTAGATACCCGTAATGCCGCCATAATCACCAAATTCAATGTTCTGGCTGACGAGGTAGCCAAACGTAATGAATGGCGTTACGTTGTCGCGGGTGGTCCGGAATGTACCCGCCTGGGCGGCCGTAACCGGGCTATACAGGGGTAAACCAATACCATACGTCTTGTATTCGCTAAAGACGTTTTTCCGGTAGTCGAAACCAACGAGTGTAGACCGTCCGGATGGGCAGGTTGATTTTAAAATCTTCCTTGAAATCCGTTTTGATAGTAGCGCTGGTAAAGGCGTTCTGGAAAACCGTCTTGTAATTATAATCGCTTACCTCGCCCTTTTCGTCTTGCGCATTAATGCCCGTGTAGTAGGTGGGATCAACCTGAATGTTCCGGTTCTGCGATTGATTACCGATACGTGTACCGGTCTACTTCGGTCTGGTAGTTGAGGCCATACCGGGCATTCAGCTCCAGGAACTTGATGGGGGTATAGGTCAGGTTCAGGCTTTGAATCACATCGATCTTGTTGTCGTTGTGGGTCAGATACTGCTGCCGAAAGTTGGGGTTGTAGGCGTTTACCCCTGAGGCACTGCCGAAATAAGCTCCATAATTGCCGTCCACGTCCTGCTGATCATAGTTGGCAAATGGGCGGGTGTTGTTCAGCGAGTAGAGCAGGTTTCTATCATCCACTTTCTAGGCTGTTGCGGGTGTATACCAGCTGCGTTACACTGCGGAGCTTCAAATTTTTAGCCAGCGTTACACCAATGTTGCTAACCAGGTTTGTGCGGTTGAAATCGCCGTTGTTCCGAATGGGGCTCGACTGGTAGTTGTTCGACAGCGTGATGCTGAAGTCAGAAGCGCTGCTGCCGCCCGACACGTTTACCGAATTATTGATCGTCTTCGAGGGGGTAAGGAAGGTGGCGAAGTGATCGTAGTACTTCAGGTTTTTGTCGTATGGCTTGTTTGCGTTGCTGTTCACATCCAGCGCATTATACTGTACGTTTTCGCTCCAGTGCAGGGTATTGGGGTTCAGGGTAACCGGGTTTCCCGATACACCAATTACATTGTTGCTGGCATCGGTAACAAAAGCGTGTTTGTCGGCTTTGTGAACATTACCAATGTTCAGGTACGTGTTTTCGGCATAGCTGTTGGCAAAATTGACCCGGATTGGGCCTTCCTGCCCGCGCTTGCTGAACAACTGGATAACTCCGTTGGCACCCTGCGCTCCGTATAGGGTCGATGCGGCCGCACCCTGCACCACTTCAACGCGCTCAATGCTGCTCAGGTCCAGCGTGTTCAGATCGGTGGCACCCACCTGAATACCATCGAGCAGGACAATAGGGGCTGTACCCCGGTTTACCGTGTTGATACCCCGCAGGAGAATATTGGCCCGTGCGCCCGGCGTACCGTTGGCACTAACGATCTGCGCCCCGGCAATTTTACCAACCAGCGCCTGATCGATAGAAGCACTCGGCGTAGGTGGCAGGTCTTTAGCCGATACCGACTCTACAGCAATGCCCAGTTTGGCTTTAGTGGTGGCCACCCCTACCCCGGTTACCACTACTTCTGTTAGCTGACGGGCATCACTCGCAAGAGCCACGTTGAGAACCGATTGATTACCAACCGCTACTTCCTTAGTTAACGAACCCACAAAGCTGAAAACCAATGTTGCTCCGTTGCTGGGTACGGCAATTGAATAATTGCCTTCGGCATCGGACGCTGTACCGCGCGTAGTGCCTTTAATCACAACGGAAACCCCGGGTATGACCTGATTATCGTCGGCCGACGTGATCTTTCCGGTCACAGTTCTGTCCTGGGCCAACCCTATGGTCCAGGTAGAGCAAACCAATAGTAAGCTCAACAGTAGTAATTGCCTCATGTAAACGAGTTTTAAATTAAGTAAAAGTACGTTTCTTAATAATTTAACAAAACTAAGTGGAGAAAGGTAAGTAGACAAGAGACAATTCTCTATTTTATCGAATTTTGTTTTGCCGTTAAGGCGTATACCAAAATTTTATTTCAATATTTTTCCAGTATCGGAACATTATAGACTTATAACAAATAACTGCAAGAAGAGCAACTACGTGCTCCAATTTAACTTTATATTAATATAGCTATAAGTACCGGCACCACAAAGTGTACCAGACAGGTAGATCAGTCGGCGAACTAACTAGTAAAAATACGGGCTACTTACTTATACAGCGCTTGCAATGGCGTCGGCCACGCGCAGGGTACGGGCATGGCGATACCCGGCCTGGAAAATCTCGCGGGCGTACCGGAGGTCAGAGACACTAAAATCGACCAGTGCAGGTGGCTCGATCACAAAATTGCACTGGTCCAGCCGTTCTTTTGTTTTGCTGCGTACCGAAAGTACCAGACTCCGCTCAATGACACCCCGGGCCGTGCGGATGGGCTTATTGGCCGGAAACGGGTTGCAATGCGACCCGATTATATAGTCTACTTTACCGAGTACCGGCTCCACGGGCAGGTTGTTGAGCGCCCCGCCATCTATATACTGTTTCTTGTTGATAAGCAGGGGCTCGAATATGCCCGGCAGGCAGCAGGATGCCAGTACAGGGCGAATGAGTTCGCCCTTCTCAAAGATAACCAGTTCGCCCCCAATAAGGTCTACCGCCGCCACATGCAGCGGAATGTTCAGGGCCTCGAAACTGTCGTTGGGAATATATTTCCGGTATAGATCAATGGCGGTATCAATACGCAGCAGGCCCATGCGTGTCCAGGCGGGACGCAGGTGGCGGACAAACGAGGACGACTCAATAATTTTCAGCGACTCGTCGGGCAGGTAGCCGGCTGCCGTCAGTGCGCCGGCAATAGCCCCGGCGCTGGTTCCCGACAGGCAACTGATCGCTATTCCCTGCTCTAAAAGGGCTTTTATAACACCGAGATGAGCAATTCCACGAGCACCACCTCCCGATAATACCAAGCCAATTTTCATTAAATCACAAGTAAGTAAAAACGTATAGACCTACTATCCAAACGTACAGTATGGTCCGAAAGTTTAAGCCAGGAACTCAACTAGCGTACCGCGCTCCCGAAGCCGGATGCCCCGCTCAGTTTGCTCAACGGTGGCGGCTTCGGTAGCGGCGTCATGCTCGAACACAAGCACCCAGTTCCCAGCGGCGGCCTCGGCAAGCACCCGTTCTTTCTCGGCCATGGTCAGTAGGGGCCGAACGTCGTAGCTCATCACATAGGGCAGCGGCACGTGCCCCGACGACGGAATGAGGTCGGCACAGTAGAGCACCGTGCGGTCGCCAAGCGTCAACTTCGGCAGGGCCATTTTCTCCGTATGTCCATCCACGTACATTAATTCGAGCCCCGGAACGCCCAGGTACGCATCGCCCGAGCCATCACCGAAGAACCGGAGTTGCCCGCTTTCCTGTAGGGGCACGATGTTCTCGCGCAGAAACGACGCTTTTTCGCGGGGGTTTGGGTTAATAGCCCAGTCCAGATGACCGGGATGCGTCCAGTAGGTGGCTTTCGGGAAGGTGGGGTTAAGGGTATCCCCTACCCGTTCAACCGCCCCACCCACATGATCGAAGTGCAGGTGCGTTAGCAAAACATCCGTAATATCATTTATCGAATAACCTGCCCGATGAATTGAGGCCAATAGGGTAGTATCGCCGCTGAGGGCATAATGGCCGAAGAATTTTTCATCCTGCTTGGTTCCGATTCCCGTATCAACCAGAATCAGCCGCCCATCTGCCTCGATCAGCAGGCAGCGCATGGCCCAGGTGCAGCGGTTCTGCTCATCGGCGGGAAAGCTCTTTTGCCAGAGTGGCTTCGGCACCACACCAAACATGGCCCCACCATCGAGTTTAAAAAAGCCGGTGTCGATCGTCTGTACAGTCATTGCGTTCGTTGGTAAGTGATGGGCGAACTTACGGATTATTCAGGGACGGGTCGGTCTATTTCGATTGAAACCCTGCTCTGACCCTTCCCATCAGCCGGTATTTTCACCCGCCTGCGGCGTGGTTCACGCGTTGGTGGCCGATCCTCGTTTATGGCTAGCCGCCCAACTATAAACGGCCAAATAAGGGGGTAGTGGCTGTAGTTTGGTTTGTAGCGGGTAGCTTAGTAGTTGATTTTGTTTCCTGATGATTTCTTCCGCAAGTAAGACCGTTGTTGTGATTGCCGGCCCAACGGCCGTAGGTAAAACAGAGCTTTGTATCCGGTTGGCCAGGCGGCTCAACACGGTCGTTGTCTCCGCCGACTCGCGGCAACTCTACCGTGAACTAACCATCGGCACGGCGAAGCCATCGGCCGCTGAACTCGGCACCGTTCCCCATTACTTCATCAATTCGCACAGCATTGCCGCCCCAATCAGTGCCGGTCAGTACGAACGCGAAGCACTGGCCCTGTTCGATACCCTGTTTGAAACCCGCGATCTGGTCCTGCTAACGGGGGGCACTGGTTTGTACATCAATGCCGTACTTGAAAGGCCTGGATGATATGCCCGAAGGCGACCCGGCCCTCAGACGGCAGCTACAGCTGGAGTTCGAGGCTGAGGGCATTACCCCCCTTCAGGACCGCCTGCTGCAACTCGACCCCGCCTATGCGGCCCTGGCCGATCTGAACAATACGCAACGGGTAATGCGGGCGCTGGAAGTATGCCTCACAACGGGCAAGCCCTATTCGTGGTTTCGGCGGCGGGTCGCTATTGACCGGCCTTTCAACACCAGGCTGATTGCCCTGCAACGCCCCCGCGAAGAACTGTACGCCCGAATCGACCACCGCATGGATCTGATGCTGGCTAATGGCCTGATTGATGAAGTTCGGGGTCTGCTGCCCTACCGACACACGCCCGCTTTACAGACAGTTGGCTATAAAGAGGTCTACCCTTACCTCGATGGTGCGTATGATTACGCCACCATGGTCGACTTACTGAAGCGTAACTCGCGCCGCTACGCCAAGCGGCAACTCACCTGGTTTCGCCATCAGAACCAGTTTACCTGGTTCGGCCCGGAAGACGAAGACGCCATTCTGGCCCTTATCAACGGCCAGCCGTTAGTTGATTAGCAGCTTCTGCACGAGCACATCAGCCGTCCGTTTTACCTGAATGAGGTACATGCCCGCCGGATAGCCGGTTACCAGCAGTGGCAGTTGCGTAGCGTTGACTACCGCCTGCTGCTGATACACAACACCCCGTACATCGAGCAGTTGTACGATGCCGGTGACAGGCCCCGAAAACCGCACCGATACCTGCCCGTCAGTGGCCGGATTAGGCCATACACGTACGGTTACGGCCGGATCCTGACCAACGGCCAGCAACATCAGCGTAGTGCCTTTGGCCACCACCGCCGCCGACTGGGTTTTGTCGCCATAAGCGGTTATCCGGTAGGCATATTCGCTGTTCGGCGTCAACTTAGTGTCGATGTACTGGGTGGCCGTTCCCTCCAGCCGAATGGGTTTCTCATACTCATCGCTACCCGGCGTTTTGCGCTCAAGCAGGTAGTGGGTGGCGTTTTTGTTTGCTTTCCAGGCCAGGGTCAGCGCATCGAACGACGTAGGCGTGACCACTACCCCAGGCGTATCGAGCAGACTTGGCGTAGCGGCACTTATACTGGCAGTGGGTGATTCGGTCCGGTCACCTAGCGCTTTGATCCGGTAGGTGTACGCGGTTCCGGGCGTCAGGTTGGTGTCTTTGAGCGAGGTTGCCGCTGGCCCAAACGCCCCGATCAACTTGTACTCCTCATTAGCCGATTTACGGTCTACCCGGTACGACGTGGCGTTGGGTACCTCTTTCCAGCCTACGGTTAAGGCATTGTTGTACACTACATCCACCGTAATTACCGGCGTAGCTAACAGGGCCGGGGTTTGCAGGCCCACGCTGCCAAACGGAGAGTCTGTATAACGACCCGTAGCCTTTACCCGGTAGGTATAGTTGCCGTTTGGGGCGGCCGAGTTATCGGTATAGCTGAGGGCACTCGCATTGAGCGTCGTCAACGTTGTGTACCCGGTTTCGGTAGCCAGCCGCCGTTCAACCACGTAGCCGAGTGCGTCAGCTACGGGCTGCCACGATACCGAAACCGCAGTGGCAAACGTAGCCATGCCCTGCACAGCAGGTGTGCTCAGATAAGCCGGCGTTCGCTTATCGACCTGGTACCAGCCCGACTCGGCATTGTTACCGATTGCTTTAATGCGAAAGGTGTAGGCTGTATTCGCCAGCAAGCCATCTGCCCGGTACGTGAGTGTAGCAGCGGTAACCTGGCCCAGTGACCTGAACGTACCTGACTCTGGCCCTTTTACTTCCAACATATAGCCGGTTGCCCCGGCGGTTGAACTCCAGCCAAGCTGCAGGGCTGTCTCTAAAACTGGCGTTACCGCCAGGACAGGAGCGTCCAGAAAGGGATAGATAATTGGCGCTTCGTAGAAGGCCAAAGCCCGCATGCCCCGCTTATTAGTTGTGTATGGCCCCCGGTACGGAAAATTAGGGCTATTGGACTCAATTTTTGGGGGCAGGTACGACAGTTTAGTCGCCGCCAGGGGGCTTTTCAGGTTGAGTATCACCCGATTGCCAACCGCCCGACCCGCCACAATCTCACCCTGACGCCCATCGACGTAGAAGTAGTCCTTCATCTGCGCATTCTCGAACTGATCGGTCCAGGTCATTTCCTGCCTGTCATCGAAGAGCAGATTGATCTCGGTCCGTTCTTTATTGGCATACTCAACACGCTGAATAGTGGGGGCGTCGATATTGTCTACATCCGTCGAGTTGTAGAAATCGCGGCCAACCAGCCGGGTTAACTCCTGCGCATTCTGATTATACCCCTCATCTGAATAATGCAGCCCATCGAACCCCTGGGTTCCAACGGAGGGAAGTACCCGAATATCAGCGTATTTACCGATCAGCGCACGCTGTGCTTCGCGCACTAATGGGGCCGCTGCAACAGCGTATTCGATAATATCGATCTGATATACGTACACTTGCCTGATCGAAGGCAGGTCGGTTTTCAGGTTCCTGTAGAAGGTATCGAAATAGCTCCCCCAAAAGTTGCCCTCCCCATACGCTTCCGACTCGCCCTGCCTGTAAATCAAGCGCCTTAACGGCTTTGTCGACCCCGGCCTTCTGCAGCCGGTACAGCATTCGCCCGTAGCCATTTGTCAGATCGGCGGGGTTACTGGCCGTTCGGTTGGCGAAGAGTGCCATTATCGACCAGTGGACGGCGCCGTTGATAAGACAGGTAGGAATGCCGTACTTCTCCAGAATGAGCCGTTGAAACTCAAAGGCAAACGTACCGACATTCTGCGCCAGCATGGTTTGATTCACCATCGCCCAGGCTGTATCGGCAGGGTTATACGGATCGGCCCCATACGTCCCGCTGACTTTTCCGAAGGTCCGGCAAAACTCATTGGTGCGCGTTTCCCGAAAAAACGCCGATGCGTTAGACTGACCGGCAAAAACGTACACGTCGCCCGCCACGATGTTTGTCCGGTTGACAACGTTGACCGAATCGGTTCCCTTTACCAGATACAGCTTAAGGTCATACTCGGCTTTTTCGGCCCTGATGGTGAATGGATCAACGGTAAAACGGCCTTTACCGTCGGCATAGCTAACAGGCGCACGCTTATACCCAATGGCCTGCCTGTCCCGGAATAGCTGAACAGAAACATACTGCCAGCCCTCTTCCTCGACCCGGCCCGAGATAGGGATCTGCGCCTCACTCTGCGCATTACGGGGGTAAAGCTGGTAATCCTGGGGTAGTTTATCGAAGGTGATGGCATTAATACGCTGCGCCCATCCTGAGTGGCCAATCAACAGGAACAGGAGGGTAATAATCAATTTATCAGCAGCTACCTGGTGCTCCCGATTCATTGATGAGTAAAAAACAAGGTAAAGAAGTTGCTTCATAGATTGAGTTAACTCACAGGATAAATAGCGCATATCACCACTGTTCTGGTTACATACGTAAACTGTATATACCCAGATTACTACTAATTACAGCAACATTTGCCAGAACTCGGCACGCTTACCGCACAGTCTGATGTATTATATTGATCCAATGGGCCAGGCATCCAGTTTAGTGCGGTGTGGCTGCCTGCTTTGAATTGATCAAAACGGCGGCTTCCCTTACCAAAAGGGAAGCCGCCGTTTTGGTATCGTATAAACTACCGGCTGCCTAAGCCCGGTACGCGAGAATACCCCCAGTAAGGTTGCGGACGTTGGTGAAGCCGTTTTCTTCGAGGATCTGCTGCGCCATGGCACTGCGGCTACCCGAACGGCAATGCACAATCACTTCGTCTTCCTGTAAGCCGTCGAGTTCATCGAGCCGGTAGGGCAGTTCGCCCAGTGGGATGAGCGTGGCCCCCAGGTTGTCTTCGGCGTATTCATTGGGCTGCCGAACGTCGATGAGATGGAGGGTTTCACCTTTGTCAAGGCGTTCGCGGAGTTCCTGAACGGTAATATCCATGCGGTATGTGCGGGTTGCGTTTAGTGTCTGATAATCAATTTTGAACTGCGGGGTCGGGCCTGTCCGTCGATGAAGCGAAGCAGGTAAAAGCCATCGGGCAGAGCACCAAGATCTGTACTCGTCTGATTGGGCAACAAAGATAGGGTTTGCCTGATTCGACCGCTTAGATCCAGTACGTCGAGTTGCACGGCCCCCTCCAGTGAACCGCCCCAGTTGATGAGGCCCGCCGTTGGGTTGGGAAACACCTGCGTGGGTACAATCGGTTCGTTGGCGGTGACAATAGCGGGACCGTTGTTCATGACGGGCCGGATCATCAGCGCTCCATCCTGGTCAGTAACCCGGTCCCACCTCGTGCCAAGATTCACGAATACCTTATCCCGAAACGGGCTATTGCGGTCGAAACCAATGGGAATGGCCGGCTCGTCGAGTTGCGAAAAAGCGACGTAGAATACCGAATCGGGCACGTTGACGGGGGCCGCGAACAGAAACTCGGTGAAGCCATTGCGCTGCGTCGCGTAGGAAAGCGAAAAGGGCTGTTGCACAATTGGCCGGTCGGCAGGCACACCGTTATTGTTCGCGTAAATACCCAGCAACACAGTTTGGCCCCGTTGGTCGCGCCGCGTCGGAGCCACATTGATTCTCACGCCCCGCACGGCATCGGCCAGATTGGTTACGAACCGCACCGCCACCCGCGCCAGCCGCTGATTGATCTGCTTCACGGTTTCGGCGGTACCATCGTCGTAGGCGTAGTAATCGTCGAGCACCGTTAGGGCCGACAGTGTATCGTTGAGCGTCAGATTTAGCCCTGGCACTTCGAGGCTGCTTTCATCTTTGGTGATCAGACTAAAGGTTGTCTGCAACACCGCCCGACCCGATAGCCCCATGGGCAGGCGGGGCCGAAACGCGAGCCGGTTGCGCGACAGACCCAGCGCCCCAATTGGGTTCACCAGTGTATCCTGCTGGAGGATTCGACCCGACACCCGATCGCGAATAATGAACCGGCTGTTGATTGGAATAAACTCGGTAAAGAGATTCTTGAAATCGCTTCGGACGCTATCGGCCAGTTCGGCGGCTGGTTTGGCCAGAAACTGCCGCAACGGCATGGCTGTGTAGCGGCGAAGCAACGGGGTAATGGGTTGCACCACAGCCCGGTCTCGCAGGGGCTGATTCACAGTTGTGCGGTCGCGATTCAGGTACACATAATCGATATGCCACGAGTCGAACATACCCGACTGCCGCCCCCGGCTGCGAAACCGAAACTGAAAAGCCGAATGAAAATAGATCGGGTTATCGACCGCAACGAGCTGTTTGGCAAAGTCATTGTCGATTACTCCGCCTTCCTGCGCCCACACCCGGCGCCAGATGCCGTTACTCCCCAAAAAGTCAAGGCTCAGCGAATCGGCCATATCGGGCAGTTCGCCCAGACCCCGGCGCTGCCAGTAGAAACTCAGTATAACGCCGCTGCTGACCGTCAGCCCGCCCAGGTCGATCGGCAATGACGTCAGCGTATCGGTATCGCCTTCGGCGTTCTCGTCGCTGATCGAATAGGGCAACCCATTCGAGCGGAGCCCGTCGAACGTAGCCACATTGACCGACGGCTGATTGATGGTCATCGTGTTGTTGATATACACGTTGCTGCCCGCCACCCATCGGCTGGGCGAGGCGGTTTGCTGAGCCGTTGAAAAATCGTCGAAAAAAGGCAGCTTCAGCGACTGGGCCAGCGACAACTGCTCAGCCAGCAGGCCGATAACCAGGAAGAAAAGTCTATTGATTTTCATCGACATCGCTTGAAACCGGGCCTACTACCCATACGTCGACGCTCTGCCCAACGCGGATGCGTTCACCAGCCTTAGGCTTCTGTTTAGTTACCGCACCGACTTCCTGTTCGGGATCATCGACGGGTACGCGCACGCCCACCTTAAGACCCGATCCCTGAATGAGGGTGACAGCCTCGTCGAAGGGCAGACCCACTACGTCCGGTGTGGGAAAGAAAACGTTGCCTTCGCCATCACCAACAATCATATCAATTTTAGTGCCTTTAGCAACAGGCGACCCTGCTCTGATCTCCTGCCCGTTGGCATACTGACGCAGTACTTTATTTTTACCGAGGTCGGGTTCGTAGGTCAGGTCACCCACGACCAGCCCCATCGACTTCACCATCAGCTCCGCTGTGCGCAATGTTTGGTCTACCAGGTTGGGCATTGCTACCGTAGGGGCGGTTCGCTTAATGACGGTGAGGTAAATTTTACGGCCCTCTTTCACGTTAGACCCCGGCGTTGGGTATTGGGCATACACCGTCAGCGGTACCCCCCCGGCTACAAACGTGCAATCGCTTACCTCGTAGCGCAGTTCGCGGTCTTCGAGGTAGTTCTCCAGCTCATCAAGGCTCATGTGCTTCAGATCGGGCACGGTAATGGTCTGACCATGATTGGTTGAAAAGGGCAGATAGACAAAAAAGAAGATCAGCACCAACACGATCGTGAAGGCCAGAATAAGCCCGATATGAATAAATAAGTCAGAGCGGGAACGGGTACTCAGTTTTGCCATGCGGTAAATTTAAAAGGAGTCTTCAGTTTTATGTCTTCTGTTTTGTGTCCTCAGTCCTCTGCTTCAGTCTTCTGTTGCGTTGCTAAGGAGCGAAGCAACAGAGGACTGAAGACAGAGGACTGAGGACACAAAACAGAAGACTTATTTATACGCTTCGAGCATCTTTTTGATGTATTTGCCCACTACGTCGAACTCCAGATTAACGACGTCGCCGGGTTGCAAATTGCGGAAGGTCGTGTGTTCGTAGGTGTAGGGTATAATGGTGACGCGGAAGCCGGTATCCTGCGAATCGAAGACGGTGAGGCTCACCCCGTTGATGCAGATCGACCCTTTCTCGACCGTGATATTACCCACGGCGGGATCGTATTCAAAATCGTACAGCCAGCTCCCGTCCAGATCCTGCACAGCCACGCACCTACCCGTCTGATCGACATGCCCCTGCACAATGTGGCCGTCGAAACGACCCGTTGCGGGCATGCACCGTTCAAGGTTCACGGAATCGCCCACCCTGAGCTGACCGAGGTTGGTTTTTTTCAGGGTCTCGTCCACCGCCGTCACACTGTAGCTATCGCCCGATAGGCCCGTTACCGTCAGGCAGACGCCATTGTGGCTGACACTCTGGTCAATTTTCAGTTCGTTGGTAAGCGACGAGTCAATATGGAACGTCAGGTTGGTGCCTTCGGCGTCGATCGCCTTTACCCGGCCGGTGGTTTCTACAATACCCGTAAACATGGGAGGAAAGAGTAAGCGTGTGTAATTAGTCAGGCAACAGCAGCCCCCATTGAATGATTCGTTTACCTTACCCCTCGATAGCAAACCCATTCACCGCCGTTATGATCTGGCTTACCTCCCCATCGGTCAGCGTAGGGTTCAGCGGCAGGCTTACCACGTCGCGGTGCAGTTGATCGGCAATCGGGAACGCATCAGCGGGCCACTGACCGGCATAAGCAACCTGCCGGTGGGGTGGAACGGGATAATGCACATCGGTGCCGATCCCCTGCCGACAGAGGTGTTCGCGAAAGACATCGCGGTGCGGATGCCGAACCACAAACAGATGCCAGACATCCTGTTCGATGGCATCGGTCGGGGGTAAACTAAGATCTGGCAAGCTCAATTCAGAAAAATACCGGCGGGCAATCTGACGGCGGCGGGCGTTCTCTTCATCCAGGAAGGGCAGTTTCGCGCTCAGTATGGCGGCCTGTAGTTCATCGAGGCGGCTGTTGTGGCCCGGTACCTCGTTGTGGTATTTCTGCGCCGAACCGTAGTTTCGCCACATGCGGAGTCGGGCGGCCAGATCGGCATCATTGGTGGTAATGGCCCCGGCATCGCCCAGCGCGCCGAGGTTCTTGGTCGGGTAAAAACTAAACCCCGCCGCGTGGCCCAACGCGCCCGCCTGGGTTTCGTTGTACGTGGCCCCATGCGCCTGGGCGGCATCTTCCAGCACCCACAGGCCGTGTTCCCTCGCAAAGGCCATCAGAGGGGCCATGTCGGTAACCCGGCCATACAGATGCACCGGCAGAATGGCCCGTGTGCTGGCGGTTAAAGCAGCCGCCAGCCGGGACGAATCCAGGGTATAGGTACGGGGGTCGGGTTCAACCAGCACGGGCACAAGGCCAGCCTGCGTAATAGCCAGCACCGAGGCGATGTACGCGTTCGACGGCACCAGGACCTCACTACCCGTCGGAAAACCCCAGGCTTTCAGCACCAGGGTTAGGGCTTCAAGCCCATTGGCCACCCCGATACAATGCGCTACGCCCACATACGCAGCAAAGGCTTTTTCAAAGGCGGCCACTTCCGGCCCCAAAATAAACCAGCCCGACGCCAGCACGCGCTCCGTTGCGGCCCGGATACGTACCTGGTGCGGCGCGTTGATACGACCTAGGTCAAGAAAGGGAATCATACCTGACATGTAAAATTGTTCTGGGCAAAAGCGGCGGGGCAAACCCAGTATACAACTATCATTTTACATGATGCATTAAACACCAGACTGTAGCTTTGCCAACTCATTCATTGTCTACCTATGACTTCTATCCTGAAGAAACCCATTTTCTGGCTTATTTTCCTTCCTATGGCCGCCGCCCTGATCTGGTTGCTGACGCTTCCCGATCAGGCCAGTACGGCCTCTGCTGAGGTTGAACCGGCTGCCTACCGCGCTGAAATTCAGAGCGAACGTGCGAAAAAGAACACCTACATGCGCACCAACGCCGACTCGCCAATTCCAGACAAAGCCACGTTCAACGGACTAACTTATTTCGACCCTGACCCGGCCTTTCGGGTGCTGGCCCGGCTAGAGCTTTTTCCGGAAGGCAAAGCCGAAAAATTAGTCGTTAAACTTACTGACGGGTCGGAAGAGGTTTACGAGAAATACGCCCACGCCACGTTTACGCTGGCCGACAAACCCTGCCGACTGCTGGTGCTGAAATACCAGAAATCGCTGACGGTGCTGTTTCAGGATGGTACCTCTGGCCAGGAAACCTACGGTGGTGGCCGCTACCTGGATATTGAACCCAATACGGTGGTCAACAACCAGGTGGTCATCGATTTCAACACGGCCTACAACCCGTACTGTGCCTATAACCCCACCTATGCCTGCCCCATGCCCCCGCCCGAAAACAAGCTCCCGGTTGCGATAAGGGCAGGGGAACGGTATGTGCATGAGTAAGTGAGTTCATTAGACGTTGAACCTTGAACTCACTTCGTCTGGCTCAGCACCACGTAGCCCCACGGAGCCATACCGAACCTGTCTTTTCCGGAAAGCACATTCTGGATTGGCTTGAAAACGTTGGCGTACTTACCGGCCTGCTGTTTCGTCTGCAGGGCCACAATGAGTTTCTTATCGCTCATGTTGGCAATGACCACTACCCGGTCGCCTGCTTTTTCGCGCGAAAACGAGATGACCTGATCGGGTTTATCATTGACGATGCGCACCATTTCGCCCCCTTCGGCCCCGTTCCAGAGCGCGTGGTTTTTATGTTTCAGGGCAAACAGCTTTTTGTACACATCAACGTTGGGGTGCTTCTTCCAGTCAATTGGGTCCTTCTCGAAGAACTCCAGTTGTTTCGGATTGCCCGCCTCCTGCCCGCTGTAGACCATCGGCATGCCGTTGAGGGTTCCGGTCAGGACCATACAAGCTTCCAGCCCTTTACCAAATTGCGAATAGGGCGCACCCGTCCAGGCGTTTTTGTCATGGGTATCGGTAAACAGCATCCGGTAGCCATCGCGCGGAAAGGCGCTTGAGTCCTGGGCCATGTAGGCAGCCAGGCCACCAACGCCTTTTTTATCCGTTGCTACGCTGTGCATCTGATCATACAGGCTCCACGAATAGGTCATGTCGAATGCCCGTTTGTGCAGGTCGCGTGCTTCCCGTTCGGCCAGCATAAAGACTGGCTTGATCGCGCCAAGCCCCCGGCGGGCATTTTCCCAGAAATCGACCGGTATGGATTCGGCCCCGTCGCAGCGGTACCCGTCGATGCCCGTTTCGCGTACCCAGTGGGTCAGGGCTTTGGTCATGTACTCGCGAAGGCCCGGCTTGTTGTAATCAAAATCGATGACATCGCCCCGGTCATAGCCGGGCGTGAGGGGAGGGTTACTCCTGGGCGTTTTGGTGTACCAGTCGGGGTGCTCGGCAACCAGCGCATTATCCAGGGCGGACTGATTCGCTGCCCAGTCGAGAATGACGTGCAGGCCCATACTGTGAATTTTGGCGACCAGCGCCTTAAAATCGGCCATGGTGCCCAGTTCCGGGTTGATGCCGTAATAGTCTTTAACCGAATAGGGGTTGCCCAGCGTACCTTTTCGGTTTTTCACGCCAATAGGGTGAATGGGCATCAGCCAGATAATATCCACCCCCATGTCTTTCAGCCGGGGCAGGTGCGTAGCAAAGGCAGTTAAAGGTGCCTTCTGGGCGTGTACTGCCGGAGATTGACTTCATAGATTGTCGCGTTTTTGCTCCAGTCCGGGTGTTTTAGCTCAGCGTAGGCTTGTGCCCCATTGGCCGACGAATCCGTAGCACTGGTGGCTTGGTCGGTCTTTTTTCCGGATTTATCGCAGCCCGTAACCGTCAAAAAAAGGAGTAAGCAGGCCATAAACAGGCGGCTGGTAGTCATCATATCGTAGAGTGCAGGAATTTGTAGCGCCTCAAAAATATAAAGATTAGGTGACCTTCGACCCGCCTGTAGCGCCCGTCGCTCCATTTCCTGCCCGACGATTCACGCGAAACCGTGTAAGCTTGCTTATTTTTGTGGCTGATTCGTTCCGCCCGACTCCTGCCAGTCGGGCTTTTTGATAGACCCATGAACATTTCCTATAATTGGCTTACCCAGTTTATCGACCTCGACAAAACGCCGGCAGAACTGGATCATATCCTCACCAGTACCGGTCTTGAAGTAGATGGCATCGAGCGCGTCGACCTGATTCCGGGTGGTTTGTCGGGTGTGGTTATCGGCACCGTACTGACCTGCGAACGCCACCCCGACGCTGATAAGCTACGCATCACAACGGTTGATATTGGCGCAGACCAGCCCCTGAACATCGTCTGTGGTGCCCCAAACGTAGCCGCCGGTCAGCGCGTGGTGGTGGCTACGGTAGGCAGCACACTGTACCCAAAAAACGGGGAACCGCTTGTCATTAAAAAAGCCAAAATCCGGGGGGCTGCTTCCGAAGGCATGATCTGCGCTGAAGATGAGCTTGGCCTGGGCGACTCACACGCGGGCATTATGGTGCTGACCACCGACGTGCCCGGCATGGATTTGCCCAACGGAACGCCCGCCGCCAAATTCTTCGACCTCGAAGCCGACTACCGCATTGAAATTGGCCTGACGCCCAACCGCGCCGACGCGGCCTCGCACCTCGGTGTGGCCCGCGACCTGCGGGCGGTATTGGGTACGCCGCTGAAATGGCCGTCGGTCGATGCCTTTGCGGTAGCCTCCACCGAGTTTACCATCCCCGTTCGGGTCGTCGATACCGAAGCCTGCCCCCGCTACATGGGGCTAACCATCAGCGGGATTACCGTTGGCGAGTCACCCAAGTGGCTTAAACAGCGGCTATTGAGCATCGGTCTGACGCCCATCAACAACATTGTCGATGTGACCAATTTCGTGCTCCACGGGCTGGGTCAACCCATGCACGCGTTCGATGCCGACGCCATCACGACCGGCGAAGTGGTGGTAAAAACGCTGCCTTCCGGTACGCCTTTCGTTACCCTCGACGGTGTGGAACGGAAACTGACGGCTACTGATCTGATGATCTGCAACGGCGACGACGAAGGGATGTGCATCGGGGGCGTGTTTGGCGGTAAAACGTCGGGCGTGTCGGATAACACCACGCGCATCTTCCTGGAGTGCGCCTACTTCTCACCTGCCTCGATTCGGAAGACAGCCCAGCATCACGGTCTGAAAACCGACGCGTCGTTCCGCTACGAGCGCGGCACCGATCCCAACATGCCCCCCTTCGCGCTGAAATATGCGGCCCTGCTCATTCAGGAAGTGGCCGGGGGGCGGGTTACGTCCGACATCATTGATAGCTACCCGCAGCCTATTGCCCATTTCAGGGTGCCCGTCACCTACCGAAACATCGACCGGCTGATTGGTATTCAAATCGACCGCGAGCAGATTCTTCAGATTCTGGTGGCCCTTGATATTCAACCCGATGAGTTGACGGAATCGGGCTTTGTGGCGGTGGTTCCCCCCTACCGCGTCGATGTGACGCGCGAGGCCGATATTGTCGAAGAGATTTTGCGCATTTACGGCCTTGACAACGTACCCCTGTCGCCCAGCCTGTCGGCCAATACCCTGTCTGAATTCCCGACTACCGACGTAAATCAGTTGCAGGCCCGCATTGGGCAGGTGCTGGCTGCCAACGGCTTTGTCGAAGCGATGTCGCTATCGATGACCCGCCCGGCCTATCACGATGCCATCCGGGCCAGCCTCCCCCTGACCGACGTGCGTTTGCTGAATCCGTTGAGCGACGAGTTGTCGGTGATGCGGCAGTCGATGCTCTTTTCTGTGCTGGAGGCCCTGGTGTATAACCTCAACCGGCGGCAGCGCGATCTGAAGCTGTTCGAGTTTGGCAAGGTGTACGGCAGTAGTCAGACCGAAAACGAATCAGGTTCGTCAGCGAAGAAGTACCACGAGTCGCCCCGGTTAGCCCTGGCACTGGTGGGCGACCAAACGGCCGAAAGCTGGCAGCAAAAAGGGCAACCGGCCGCTTTTCACGACCTGAAAGCGGCGGTGCATACGGTGCTGGCTTCGCTTCGTATCCAGCCAACCGAGCAGCACCAAACCGACCAGTTTGGCGAGTCCGCCCTATTTCAGTATGGCCTGACGTATACGCTTAATAAAAAGCCGCTGGTTACATTTGGGTTAGTAAACCCAAAGCTGGCTAAATTAGCCGATGCAAAGCAGCCCGTTTATTACGCCGATTTCGACTGGGCATTACTCACCAAACGATACAGCGGCAAAACCAGTTACGTCGAGGTGCCGCGATTCCCCGAAGTGCGCCGCGACCTGTCGCTCGTGCTCGACAAATCCATTTCGTTCGAGCAGATAGAGAAACTGGCCCTGCAAACGGAACGGAAATTGCTCAGGAGTATGAACGTGTTCGACGTGTATGAAGGGGACAACCTGGGGAGCGGCAAAAAGGCCTACGCCGTGAGCTTTACGCTTCAGGATGCCAGCCAGACCCTTACCGACGCCGTGATTGACAAAACCATGCAGCGGCTGATGAGTCAGTTTGAAAAAGAATTAGGTGCAGTTATAAGAAAATAGTCTTCTGTTTTCAGTCTTCCGTCTTCTGTTGCGCTGCTAATTCAGCAATACGTGCCTTAGCAGCGCAACAGAAGACGGAAGACTGAAAACAGAAGACACAAAAAATATGGTTTCTGAATCGAGACTTTTTGTACTGCTGGAAGATTTTGAACACAAAATCGTTGACCTTACTGAGCGACTTGCTCAGCAAAAGCAGCGCATTGAGCAGTTGGAGCGCGAGAATGCCGACCAGCAAAACACGATTCGGGACCAGCAGAACCAGTTAAAACAACAGCAGAAAAAAGCACCGGAAAGTCAACCGGCGTTTACAAAGTCGAAAGATTTTGGTAAACTTGTAAGCAGCAACCTGCCCGACGCGGTTGCCCGTGAAGAAGTAAAGCAGAAACTCGATGTGTACATCCAGGACCTTGACCGGTGCATTGCCCATCTGAGTACCTTGTCATAATAAACCAATAGCGTACCCAGCCCGGCACATTTGGGTTGGTCAGCCAGTGCCACGTTATACATAATGGAAGAACGGCTATCGATACATATCAAAATTGCAGACCGCGACTACACCTTTAAGTCGTTGCCGGAAGAAGAGATCTTCCTGCGCGACGCGGGTAAGTTAATTCGCGAACGCATTGAGGTGCACCGGGGCCGGGGCGTGCGTGACACGCAGGACATTCTGGCCTTAGTGGCCCTCGATTGTTTGGTATCGAGCCTGAAAACAGATGATCAGGCCCGGCAGATGCAGAATCGCATTTATGACAGGATTGCCCAATTGAACCAGACCATCACACCCAGCCTGGTATAGGCAGCGAGTTGGTTTTCTTCTCCCCACGGGAGCCGGTGTTGCAGCGGGTGCATAATGAACTATGTTCAACCCAAACGATACCAATCAATGACAACGACCAGTATAATACTGATTGTCCTGTGCAGCATAGTTGCCGCAGGCATCGGTGTTTTTATGGGGCGCAAATCGCTCCAGGGCGCTATCGCCGATAAGCAGCAGGAAGCCGAAGCCAAAGCAGCCGACATTCTGAAGACAGCCGAACTTCAGGCCGAGACCATCAAGAAAGACCGCATGCTGGAGGCGAAAGAGAAGTTCCTCCGCCTGAAAGCTGAATTTGAAGAGCAGACCAGCGAAAAGCGCGGATTACTACAGCAAAACGAAGCCAAGCTAAAGCAACGCGAACAGCAACTCGCCCAGCAGGCCGACCAGCAACGTACCCGCGAAGGCGAATTGAACCAGCTAAAAAACGAGATCAATCTTCTTAAAAACGAGGTCGGCCAGCAAAAAAGCGCCCTCGGCCAGCAGGTCGATGCCCTTAATCGGCGCAACGAAGAAGTAGACCGCCGCCAGGCCGAAGCCGACAAAATGCTGGCCGAGCAAGTGTCGCAACTCGAAAAAATTGCTGGTCTATCGGCCGAGCAGGCGCTGGAACGCATGGTGGAGACTTTGAAGGCCGAGGCCGATTCGCGGGCGTCGGCCTACATCAAGAACATGCTGGAAGAGGCCAAACTGACGGCTACCAAAGAAGCCAAAAAGGTGGTGATCGACACTATTCAGCGTACCGCCACCGAGCACGCCATCGAAAACTGCGTGTCGGTGTTTAACATCGAATCAGACGACATCAAGGGTAAAGTGATTGGCCGCGAAGGGCGCAACATCCGGGCGCTGGAAGCCGCAACGGGCGTAGAAATCATTGTCGACGACACGCCCGAGGCCATCATCATTTCGGGCTTCGATCCTGTTCGGCGCGAAGTGGCCCGGCTCTCGCTGCACCGGCTGGTGCAGGATGGCCGGATTCACCCCGCCCGCATTGAAGAGATTGTGGCCAAAACGCGCAAGAATATCGAAGACGAGATTGTCGAGATCGGTGAGCGCACGGTGATCGACCTCGGCATTCACGGTCTGCACCCTGAGCTGATCAAAATGATTGGCCGGATGCGGTTCCGGTCAAGCTACGGGCAGAACCTGCTGCAACACTCACGCGAGGTGGCGAAACTCTGCGCTACCATGGCCGCCGAACTGGGTCTGAACGCCAAGCTGGCCAAACGTGCCGGTCTGCTGCACGATATTGGTAAAGTATGGCCCGAAGAAGCCGAACTGCCCCACGCCCTGCTGGGAATGGAACTCGCCAAGAAATACAAAGAGAACCCGGAGGTCATCAACGCCATTGGGGCCCACCACGACGAGATCGAGATGACCAGCATGATTTCGCCCATCGTGCAGGTGTGCGACGCCGTGTCGGGTTCACGCCCCGGTGCCCGGCGCGAAATGATGGAATCGTACATTAAGCGCCTGAAAGAACTCGAAGAACTGGCGACTAATTTCCAGGGCGTGGTGAAGTGCTACGCCATTCAGGCCGGCCGCGAACTGCGCGTGATGGTCGATGCGGATCACGTCACCGACGAGCGGGCTGGTGTGTTATCCTTCGAGATTTCGCAGAAGATCGAGAAAGAGATGCAGTACCCCGGTCAGATCAAAGTCACCGTCATCCGCGAAATGCGCTCGGTGGCTTACGCCAAGTGAACTCAGTAGATTGCCATAACTGCCCAAAGCCGGACGTTTGTCCGGCTTTGGGCAGTTAACGTGAATAACGGCTAATCAGTAGGTCAAACTAATATTCACATTCTGGCAGTTTGCCATCGCTTCCTGACCATCCCAGACATTCTTACTGTTGTTGCCCCGCGCCGAGTAGGGAATACTCACACCTGTCGGAACACTGGTAGCGCAGGAACTGCCGGGACCAACCGAGCCACAACCCGACGGGATACTCCCCTGAATTTTGATTTCCAGTATCTCCGGAGTTTTGTTCGTGATGCGGAAGGTAACGGTACCGCCGCAGGTAACATCTTCCTTTTCGCAACTGCATAGCAGTGCCATCGAGGCCAGAATGAGGCCAACTGATTTGAGCTTCATAAAATGAAATTGATTTGGTGTGGATAGTACTAGGAAAGAGTTTTACTGCTATGGCGTTGGCTTTATAACGGTACGCCTACTAATATTCAGTGAAAAGGCCAGAAACCATGAAGGCCGCAACACCCGCTCAATTACACCATCAATTTTGAAATCTTTCACCCCATCGTAAACCGTATTCAACTGGTATTGCGCTTCTTTTAGCCTATCAACCTGTAGATAACTAAGGCCCGTTGACAGGATAAACTTTTGTGAACGACCCACAATCGCAGAAGCACCCACAAGGAATCCCAGTTTAATGTCAGTCAACTCCTTGAACCCGGCGTTTATACCGAACGTGCCAGCATAAGCCACTTCGCCAGATCGCCTCTTATATATGTGAAGCATAGAAGCCACTGTGGGTGTCACTGCATTAAAAGATGCACCTTTGTTCTGTTCCTGAAGCTTCCCACCCGAATCCAGAAAATACGTTTTGTCCGAAATATAATTCAGAACCGCTCCGACGCTGTAGTCGATCTTCCAACCGCCTCGCACAGAGAACACATCCGTGTAGCTATTTTCGCCGACTGTAATATCATAGGACACCTCATCTGCATCTCCTGCTGCGCCCTCCAGTTTCAGTGGCGACGATTTGACCACATAGCTTGCCTGATTCGTGGCATCGGCAAATAACTGTTTCAGGTCGTTCAAGGTTTGCTTATACTTTTTCTCTAGGGCCAGGTAATCTTTTTGAATTTGTTGGAGTGCATTCCTCATAAGTGCTGCTTTATCTTTTTGCCCCGCATTCTGTGCTTCAGTAATCGCCTTACGATATTGATTTTCTGCCTTATGATAGTTTATATCAAACAGACTTAAATCTTGTCTAAGGTTTTCCATCAACGCAGAATCGATGTTTGCTACTGTTAGTGCCTGTACCATTTTAGAATGGGTATTGTGGTTTTTGGTAGCCATAATGCCCAGCAGTTGCTCTTTCCAGAATAAAGCTTCATCAATTTTCTTAGCTGTCGCATAATAGTTTTCACAAGAATCGACCAACTGCTCCATGGCCGTTGTTAAAGACTTAGGGGCTGCCGCGCCAGCAATTATATCGCTTTTTACCTTGTTCATCTCCTCTACCTGATCGTCTGTATTATTCAGCTCCTTCTGTGCCTCTGCTTTGATGCTAAACAGCTTAGCGAGTTGATCAGGTATGGGCACCGTCAGGGTGTACATTTTGTTATTTATAACCACCTTCTGTGCAAACGGATTGACGTTCACCAGCCAGTAACTAACACTGTTACCACGCTGTAATTCAGGGTTTCCGACCGTTACACCGCCGGAAGAATACTGCCCCGTCTTTCTATCAAATGCAATAACTTGGCCCTGGGCTTCCAGCGCAAAGCCAGCCAGTAGCAAGGCAAATAAATGTTTCATTGGAGTATGATTTATTGGTGTGGATAGAGTTGTTGACTGCGCTCTTATAAACTCTTCAAAAAAGCTATGCTGGGCGCGAAAAAGTATTCGCCGCCTTTTAGATGGACAAACTGCTTGAAGTCCGCTGACTTTATCGGGCTATCCTCTCCCCAGATGGTAGCGTATTGCCCAGAGCGTGTGCCGTTTCCCTGCCCAATAACCGGATCAATGCCAATCTCGATGCCGGAACCTTCAAGATCAGTCTCATCCGGTTGATTAGGGCTATTAGCCCAGCTTTTCTGGATCAACTCAAATTGCTTGTTAATACTAGCCTGGTAACTCATGAACAGCAGACCGACACCGCCTTCAGGCTTGTTGTAAACCTGCCCGTCGTTGGGGTTATCATCGCGGGTCCCATAGGTAATGCCACGCCGGGCCATGATGTGCTCTTTGGCCGCCGCCATACCACCATTCAGCAAGCCAGAACGCGGGTTGACCTTGCGGATATGGGCGTGGAAGGGGCACTTCGATGCCTTATCAGTCTCGTAATCGAAGTTATTGAGGACAGCATTATTGATTAGCCCTTCTTCGTCATCTAATTGCACGGGGGTGCCGTCTTCAAACCGACCTACAAGCATAGCCCCGGCACGTTCCCGGGATTCACCCTGTAGCCCCAGTTCAGTAGCCAGTTTGGCTTCAGCTTGTTTAAAGCCCTTTACATCCTGCTCCAGTTTGCGAAACACGAAATAGCTACCGAATGCCTGAGGGATGAAGGGGTCTTCGGTCAACACTAGTCCTTTATCCGCACTAGGATCAAACTTTACGTCACCAGGAGATAATATGCCATTTTGGGACTTGTATGTTTCCAGCTCCTCCTCAAAAAACAGGGGTTGCGATACGCCATCGACATACCCAAAATGCTCAATCCCTGCCCCCGCCTCGTTGAAAAGGGCTTTGCCCTGCTCAAGGGCGGTGATAAAGCCAAAAGCAGAAATTTCCTGCTGGGTGTCGTCAATAGCCTCTTGCAAGGCCGCTGGGTTAGCGTGGGCTAGCAACAGCATGAAATGGAGTTCATCTGTGAAACCTTCCTCCCACTCTGTAGCTGCTGGGTCACCGAGGCCTGCCCCAGCGGCTTTCATGCCTTTACTAAACGAGGCTTCAAATTGTTGCAGCCGGGTATCGCCCGGAAATAGGCATTGGTAACCTGTTGCGCTAATATGGACACAGGCAAAAAGACCCGTATCTACATTATTGCCGCTCGCTTTGAAAAGCGCATTGTTGCGTAATTGGGCGTAGGCCGATTGAACAATATCCTCTGTTACCAGGCTCTTGAGCCACGCCTTGGCATTGTCTTTGGATTCGTCGTCAGGAAAGCAGCGGACAAACAGGTTGGCGGTGTGGTGGCGACCGTGGGCTTTCAGGATATTACCCTGAATGCCTTCTAACAGATCGCGGTTATTGGGGTCGAATTGGTTGATCATCAGACAGGTATGGTTTTAATGGTTGATTGTTTCTTAACTACCCGGCAGTAGTTTCTTAAAAATTCCTTCGATAAAGTCGGTGCCGGCGTAGCCAGCGGCCAATAGGGCCAACGCGATGCCGCTGGCCGACATATCGATGGTGGTAATTCCCTGTGAAAGTCCCGCCAAACAACCAGCTATAAAGCCGATAAACAGCGACAGCCAGAGCTTTCGGGCATCAAATTGCGTGTCATACACGGCTTTAGCATTGGTTGTGGTGACTATCTCCCTCATATCAGGTGGCAGGGCGGCCTCTTTCAGTTTAGCATCGGTAGCTTGAGCGGTGGCTTCTTCCTGAAGCTTCTTTAGCCCGACGATCACCCGGATACCTTGCCCAATCAGGCCGAGCAAACCGGACAGGAGTAGATTGATAAGCATACTTTCATTGTTATTCATAATTGTGGCTGGGTTTAGGCTACTGGCGAACTGATTAGGTGTGGATAGAAAAGCGGATAGACGATTCACTTAGGTAGATCAAAGGTCTGTAGGCCCGAGCCGAGGGTAAATCCTTACTTGTTACGATTTCACATCCTAAAATCTGAGGATATTTAGGATACCTACTTTTATGGATTTACCAGCACTTGACATTATGACTATGCTACCTGAGTTTGTTTAACCGTTTAATAGTCAGCACACCATGAATAAACTGTTCCTCTTCCTCGGCCTATTGGCCGCTCCTGCCTTTTCCCAGTCGACCCAGCTCGACAGCCTCAAATGGCAACTAAAACTGACGGAGAATTACCCTGATGGGTACGTTGCTGACACGCTGCGTTGCCGTACTGTGAGGGCTATTATGCGGGCCTATCTGGATGTGAATATCGACTCGTCGCGGCATTACGCTACGCGCTATGTAGACATGTGCGAGCGGCTATCCTTTCAGAAAGAATTGATCTACGCTTATCAGTTTATAGGTCATGTATATCAGGTACGTGGCGATCATCACCAAAGCATTCACTTTCATTATAAAGCCCTCCGGCTCGCCCAAGAACTACATCAATATACCCGAATAGCCCGATCGTATAGTGCGTTAGGGCATGCCTACGCCAGCCTGAAAGAGTATGATCAAGCCAAAGAGCTGTGCTTTCAGGGACAAGATGTGCTACGCCAATACCCAGACACAATCATTTCTTTATCGATTCTGAACGCTTTAGGAGCTACTTATCGCGGGCTGAATAAACCCGACAGTGCCCTACTCGTCAATCTGGAGATGTATCGCCTGGCTCAGAGCAATCAACAACTAGCCCAGAGCGAGCGAATCAAATGGCATAAAGCAGAAGCCCTGCACGCTATTGGCTGGGATTATATGAACCTGGGTGACCTGCAGAAACCTTTGGGCTATTATAAAGACGCGCTGTCTATCGCCCGCGAAATAGAAAGCCCGGATCTGGAGGCGAGTATATTACTCCACATCGCCGAGTTGTATCGTCTGCTAGGTAACTGGACCCAAGCCATAGAATACTGTAACGAGGCAAAGGAAAGGGCAAAACCCCATAAGAATACCAGCATCGTGTCTGAGGCCGACGAAAAACTGTATCGGATCTTCAAACAAACGGGAAATTGGGCCAATGCCTTAACGGCCTACGAACAGCATGTAGTTCTGCGCGATAGCCTGGCAAAAGGAGAAGCCGAACAACGAATCGAAGCCGAAAAAAACAAATACGACAGTGAAAAGAAAGAAGCTCAGTACAAGCATACCCAAACTTTACTACTCAGTGTGGCGGGCGTTATCTTAGTCATCGCCTCATTACTGGTTGGCAACGTTCGACGGCTACAGGCCAAAAACCGGAAGATCAATCAGCAGCGGGCCTTATTGGAAACCGCACGCCGGGATCTTGCCGAGGCTAACGCGACGCTCGAAACCCGGGTGCAGGAACGCACCGAAGCCTTAGTTACGGCTAATATTATACTGACTCAAAAAAATGAAGAGATCAAAGCAGCGCTGTTTAAAGGGCAGACCATTGAGCGTAAGCGGGTGGCCCTCGAATTGCACGACAACCTCAGCAGCCTGCTCAGTGCCGTGAACATGAGTATGCAGTCGATCAATCCGCAACACTTATCCGAATCTGAGCAGTCTATTTACCGAACGTTGAAACAACTTATTCAGAATGCCTACGCCGAGGTACGCAACATCTCGCACAATATTATGCCTGCCGAACTGGAAAAAGACGGACTTGTCCCTACGCTGACTGCATTAGCAAACCGCCTTAATCAAACGACACAACTACACTTCACGCTCACTGTTAAGGGGCTAACGTTGCGGCTCCCGGTCGAGATTGAATTCAATGTGTACAGCATCGTGCTGGAGCTGATCAACAACGTTATTAAACACGCACAGGCCACTTCAGTGGGTATCACCCTGGTTAGAACCACCGATGACATCCAGCTTACTGTGGCCGATGATGGCGTGGGGCTAGAGCAACAATCGACTAAGCGAGGCGTAGGGCTTCAGAATATTCAGGCTCGCCTCGATTCGCTGGGCGGTACATTGAACAGCCCGTTCAGCAATAAAGGCACCCGGATAGACATAAAAATCCCCATCGAAACGGCTTATATCGATGGGGAGAGAACCTAAAGCCGCCAACCGGAAGGTAAATTGCTCTGAATGGCAGGTAGATCGAAGTGGATAGAAAAGTTGCTATTTATGGTCTGGAGCGGCTTACTATATTTGTCTTGACCGGGGGATCTATTGGAGTCATAACTACCTCAAAATCAGAAGTAGCTTTTACAATAGATGTCATCATCAGACGAGGTTCTCTATTAGCCAATATCTCCCGCTTGTAAGCAAGATCTACCGTTGGCAGTTCGACAACCAGTTGCATATCTGACAGGATAATCCAAGGTTCAGGCTGCTCTGAGTCGGGTTGAGCGGACTTATGCTCAGTATGAACAGCCAGTAGTTTACTCACCACTTTTCGGGTTACTGTGTCGTAGGCATAGATTTCAAACTCGTCAGTGGTCTTGTTGAAGCGGATGGCGGCCCCCCCTTTCAGTTGGACGTATGTATCAGCGTCAATGGTTTCGTTGTTTGTCGAGGCATCGTCCTGATCTGTCAAACCCTGGCTATCTATGGGATCCATAATTTTGTGGATTTGGTGAAAAATGTGAAATTTGAGTTAAACGAGTTGGTATTTAAGGGCGTATTTCACCAAGCCGATGGTCGTTTGCACGCCTAGTTTCTGCATCAGGTGCTTACGGTGCGTTTCTACGGTAGTGGAGCCGATAAAGAGTTTCTCGGCGATTTGCGTACCCGAATATTCCTCCACAATGAGCTGCAGCACATCCAGTTCGCGTTTGGTGAGAGTTATCTTCTGCGGTTTATCGACCTCCGGTGTGAACTCGATAGTAGGATCCTGAGCCAGTAGCATCAGAACCTGCTCACTATAGAATTTGGTCCCTTGGTTAATAAGGCTGATCGCCGTTTCAAGCTCGGCTTGTTCGGCACTTTTCAGTACGTACCCATCTGCTCCGGCCCGAATGGCTTCTTTGATGGCCTCGGGCTGGTCAGCCACCGTCAGTAGGCATATTTTTACGGCAGGAAACCGCTGACGCAACTGAAGCGTCAGTTCAATACCCCCCATAACAGGCATTTGCACATCTGATACCACCAGGTTGATAGTGGGGTCGTTTTCCAAAGCCAGCAATGCCTGCCGACCATTCGTATGCTTTGAAACTACCTCGATGCCATCGATACTGGACAGCAGCATGGCGATGCTCTCCAACAATATTCGGTGGTCTTCGACAACAATGATCCGCATGGTTTGGTGGGCCGTAAGTAATCTGGGCATTCCGTCGTTGAGGCATTAGCCACTATAACGAAGCCAGACAAAAATCTTCATGGGCGGAACAACAACCAATCCCCAATCTTTAGGATTTTGTATCCTTAAATTTAAGGAGTCTTATTGTGAACGGTGGGTTGGCATTCAACATTGAGTAAATCATAATAAATCAAAAGCCGGACAGTTGCCCGGCTTTTGGCATTATTATGGCAATCTAGTTCGGCTACACGCTTAGCTTCTGCATGTTTTTGAAGCTTACGGCAATGGCCTCCATCGGAGTGCCTTTCGCCACGGCGTCCTGCTCTACGAAGTAATGCTTGATACCGCCAATCTTGGCGGCGTTCAGGATACGCTGAAAATCGACTGAACCGGTGCCTACTTCGGCAAACTCTTTCTTCTCGGTTTTGGCAATGTCTTTCATGTGCACCAGCGGGAAACGGCCGGGATTTTGCTTGAACAGCTCCACGGGGTCCTTACCGGCAATAATGGTCCAGTACAGATCCAGCTCCAGCTTCACCAGTTTCGGGTCAGTACCTTTCAGAATGATGTCGTAGCCGAGCTGCCCGTCAACGGGCTTAAATTCAAAATCGTGGTTATGGTACACAAACTGAATACCCGCCTTTTTGCAGGTTTCAGCGGCCGGGTTGAATACATCCACAAAGCGTTTGTAGTCATCGGCTTTGGTGCGTTCCTGCGGCATGATATACGCACAGGCCATGTATTTCTGGCCAATGGTAGCGGCATCATCAACGATCTTGTCCCAACCATCTTTCAGCTGAGCCGTGCTGTAATGCCCACTGGGCGATGTCAGGCCCAGGCTTTTAAGCTGCGCCTTGAACTCCTGGGGCGTTTTGCCAAAGAATTTACCGTTGCTGTAGCCGAATGTCTCTACTTCCTTATAGCCGATCTCGGCCACCCGCTTCAGCACCGCATCGGGATCTTTACTTAATTCATTCCGCAGAGTGTATAGCTGAAGACCCACATTTTTAATGGGCTTAGCCTGCGCGTCGAAGCGGGTCAGCAAGGGAAGGGATAAAGCCAGCGCACTTGTTTTCAGGAAATCAGCGCGCGACATTGTGGGCGATTGTGCCATATAAAGAGAGTAGTTGATTGGTAAGACAAGCCGACTGAAGGCAAGCCAGTTTTATAGACAACGAAGAAGGACATAGGTTTATCCTAACCTTCACAGGTAACATCTATTCCAGAAGGTTCGCAACGGGTTTACCTACTACCTATCCCTGTCAAACCTGAAGCAGTTGTTTTGTCCTATCCTCTCTTCGTTGGCAAACCTATTGGTCACAATGGCCGCCAATCCAATTAATCTCAATCGCCGGATTATATTGACGAACCAAACTGCTTTCTTTCGTAAGCGCATTTTAAACCTAGTTTCCTACTCCTATTTAACCCTGACCAAACGATGTTGAAGAAAATTGTACTACTGTCGGCAATTACCCTTGGAGGTAGTTTTTTTGCTCAGGCCCAGCGAATCGGCTCCTCGCCTGAGTACGTCACGACGTTAACCGGTCTGTGGAAAGGCGAACGCTCGGCGGATGGGCGGCCGAAAGTGTCGGATTTAGTCCTGGATCGGCTTCAGAACTGCACCCTGGAGCAAATCTGGGGCTACCTGGGCAACAAAGGCTACCGCAATCAGGTCGAGAAAAACTGGGTTATTCTCAAGCCCGGAGAAACGA
Source organism: uncultured Cytophagales bacterium (assembly GCA_963750355.1). GTDB lineage: Bacteria > Bacteroidota > Bacteroidia > Cytophagales > Spirosomataceae > Fibrella. Next base: position 352,594 of record CAVVQL010000003.1, read on the forward strand.
TGACCGGCCGCGTTGTGACGGCACAGTTCATGCCCACCCGACCCGACCTCGATAGTTTAGTCCGGGCACAGGGCAAGGCCGAAGGACGGGCGCAAAAAGGGGGGATCAACATCTGGCCGATCGACATCCTGACCAAAGGGGATGTGTACGTCGCCGATGGCTACGGTAAAATCAAAGATGGAACGCTGATCGGCTCCAGCCTCGGCAATGCCATATACGGCAAAACGGGCAAGGGCGTTATCTTTTACGGGTCGGTCCGCGACATGCAGGAACTGAAAGACACCCGCGGCTTCAATGCCTGGGTGAAAGGGCACGACCCCTCCTACATCAAAGACATGACTCCGACGTCCATCAATGCACCGATTCGCATTGGGGAAGTGACGGTATTTCCTGGCGATGTCGTCTTCGCGAATGAATACGGGGTTGTTTTCATCCCGGCTCATCTGGTTGAAGGCCTGGTATCCGCCTCAGAAATGACCGGCCTTCGCGACGAGTTTGAACGGGTCCTCCTGCAACAGGGCAAGTACCCATCGGGCGAGATTCACGGTGACTGGTCCGGCAAAATCAAAGATGAATTTCGGGCCTGGGTGGGCAAATACCCCAAAAAATTAGCCATCACGCCAAAAGACCTCGAAGCCTATCTGGCAAAATAGCGTCCTGAACGTAACACCATGAACTTCAGAATTACTGCTTTAGCCGCGCTCCTGGCCATCGGCTTCGCTATTCCTTCGGGCGTGGCCCAAACCATGCCCAAAGACGAATTGCTGTTTTTAACCGGTCAGTGGAAGGGTGAACGCTTCCCCGACGGTCGCCCCAGGATTTCGGACGCCCTCGTCGAAAGGGCTGCACATATCGGCATCGATGATGCCTGGACGGTACTGAAAAACCTGGGCTATATCAACCAGTACGAGGGCGGCTGGAAACTGATTCATAACGACATTGCCGTGACGGGTCGGGCCGTAACGGCACTATTTATGCCCAGTCGGCCAGACGTGGAGACGGCCATCAAGGACCGGGGCGTGAGCAAACAGGGCCGCAAGGGAAATACCAATAGCTGGCCGATCGAAACCCTGACGAAGGGCGACGTGTATGTAGCGGATGCCTTCGGTAAAATTGGCGGGGGAACCCTGATGGGCGCTACACTGGGCAATGCGATTTACAGTAAAACGGGCAACGGGGTGATCTTCAACGGGGCCGCCCGGGATTTGCAGGAATTGGAGAACATCAAGGGTTTCAATGCCTTCGTACGTGATTTCCACCCGTCGTTTCTCGAAGAAATGGTGCTGATGGGGTTAAATACGCCGATTCGTATGGGCAACGCGATGGTTCTGCCGGGCGATCTGGTCATCGGCCATCGCGAAGGGGTTCTGTTTGTACCGGCACACCTGGCCGAACAGGTGATCAACACCTGTGAGTTTGTCGCGCGCAAAGATCAGTTTGGCTTTGACATGGTGAAGACCAACCGCTACACCACGGGGCAGATCGACAGCCAATGGACGGAGGAGCTAAAAACTGAATTCCTGAAATGGCTCGGTCAGCATCCGGAGCTGGGTAGCATGACCAAAGTCGAGTTAGACGCTATGATGAGTAAACGAACCTGGTAATCGGCGGCAACACTATACAGGATTTAGTTATCCTATGCCCGGAAATTGCCTCTGATTCAGGCTGGTTTTTGCAATTGCAGCCCGCAGGGACTATTTTTCCTGAATACTCACCACGCTCACTTATGCGCCTACTGTTTACCCTGCTGCTCACCGTGGCGATCAAGCCCTTAGTTGCCCAGACCATTGCCACCTTCACCACCGGCATGGAGAAACACCCCGGCTTTCTGACGTATTACTGGGATGCCAAAAAGGGCAAAATCTGGCTCGAAATCGACAAATTCGGACAGGAGTTCCTCTACTACCCTACCCTCGCCCAAGGCGTTGGTTCCAACGACATTGGCCTCGACCGGGGTCGGCTGGGGGCCGAGCACGTAGTTCGCTTCGAGCGGAGCGGCAACAAAATTCTGCTGATCGAACCAAACTACGGCTACCGCGCCCTTAGCCCCGATTCGCTGGAACGGCGGGCCGTGGCCGAATCCTTTGCCCAGTCGGTGCATGCCGGGTTCGAGATCGTCGCCGAAGAAGGCGACGGCCCGACGGACCGGCGGGTGCTGGTGGATCTGACGCCGTTCCTGCTTCAGGACGCCGTGGGTGCCGTGCAGGCCATCAGCCAGACCCGGCAGGGTACGTTCCGGGTCGATGCCAGCCGCTGCGCCCTGTACCTGCCCCGCACCAAAGCGTTTCCGCAAAACACCGAATTCGAGGCCACCATCACCCTCACCGGCGACCAGCCCGGTGCCTACCTGCGGCAGGTGGTGCCCACGGCCACGGCCATCAGCATGCGCCAGCATCATTCGTTTGTTGAACTGCCCCCGCTCGACGGTTCGTATACCCCCCGCCTGTTCGACCCCCGCTCCGGGATGAACAACATCGAGTTTTTCGATTACGCCTCCCCCGTCAGTCAGCCCATTACGAAACGCTACATTACCCGGCACCGGCTGGCCAAGAAAGACCCGACTGCGGCCCTCAGCGACCCGGTGAAACCCATTGTTTATTACATGGACCCCGGTGCTCCTGAGCCCATCCGGTCGGCCCTGATGGAAGGCACAAGCTGGTGGAATCAGGCGTTCGAGGCGGCGGGCTACCGCAATGCCTTCCAGGTGAAGCTGTTACCGGCCGACGCCGACCCGATGGATGTGCGCTACAACCTGGTGCAGTGGGTGCATCGGTCAACGCGGGGCTGGAGCTACGGCGCGAGTATCATTGACCCACGAACAGGCGAGATCCTGAAAGGAAAAGTGACGCTGGGGTCACTGCGCGTTCGGCAGGATTACCTGATTGCGCAGGGCTTGACGGCCCGATATGAAAATAACCGGGCCGATACCGCCGCGCTGATGCCGATGGCCTTGTCGCGGCTGCGGCAACTGGCGGCGCATGAGGTGGGCCATACGCTGGGGCTACCCCATAACTACGTTGCCAGCACCATCAATCGCTCGTCGGTGATGGATTACCCGCACCCACAGGTGAGCATTGGCGCAAACAATACCCTGCAGCTTGATAGTGTTTACGCCGTTGGCATTGGTGAGTGGGATAAAGTGGCGATTACCTACGGGTACCAGGATTTCCCGAAAGGGGCCAACGAAAAGGCGGGCCTCAAGGCCATTATCGACGGGTACCTGAAGCGCGGATTGAAGTTCCTGAGCGATCAGGATGCGCGGCCGGAAGGCAGTGCCCATCCGCAAACCCACCTTTGGGACGGTGCCACCGATGCAACCAGTGAACTACTGCGCACCCTGGACGTTCGTAAGATTGCGCTCAGCCAGTTCAACGAATCGAAAATTCCGGTGGGCATGCCCATGGCGAATCTGGAGGAAGTGCTGGTGCCCATATACATGTTCCACCGCTACCAGGTCGAAGCGGCCAGCAAGGTACTGGGTGGCGTTGCCTACAGCTACGCCCTGCGCGGCGACGGACAGGTAGTGACCCAACCCGTTGCCCCTGACCAGCAACGCCGGGCCATGACTGCGCTGCTGAGCACGCTGGACCCCGCCACACTAGCCGTACCGGCAGGCATTCTGAAACTGATTCCACCCCGTGCCTTTGGGGTCGATGCCAACCCCCGCGAGGTCTTCAAACGGCATACGGGCCTGACCTTCGATCCGATGGGACCACCCGAAGCGGCGGCTAACCTGACGTTGCGCCTGCTGCTGAACCCGGAACGGTGCGCCCGGCTGCTCAACCAGAAAGCCCTGAACCCGGCCATGCCCGGCCTGTCTGACCTGATGACGGGGCTTATCAATACCACCTTCGAGCCCATGCGTCGTACCGTCGGCGATGCACCGACGTATGGAGAAGCCATTCGTCAGTTGACAAGCCGCCGCCTGCTGGAAAGCCTGATCGGTCTGGCGGCAGACCGCGAAGCCGACGGCCGGGTGCGGTCCACTGCCCACGACGCCATTCAGCGCATTCGGCAGCACTACCTGGTGAATAAACCGATGCCGGGTTCACTAGCGTACACGGTGACGGAGACCTACCCGAATCAACTACTCTGGCTTATTCAGCAATACGAGAGCAACCCGCAGCAGCCAATGGCCACCACTATCATGGCCGCCCCCGACGGTGCCCCCATCGACCCCGGCTACGACTGGCTGGATTGTGACAAGTGAGTTTCAAGTGTCAGGTTTCAAGTGGCTTCGGCGTAGCCCCCAACCCCCTGAAGGGGGCTAACGCTCCGCTGGAGGTACGCCTGCGTCAGCAGTAGCCCCCTTCAGGGGGTTGGGGGCTACGCCGAAGCTACTTGAAACCTGAAAATTACCCTAACTCCACTCCCGGTCCCACGAGTCTTTCGTGTTCCAGACCTCGGTTGGGGCAAACCAGGTAGAGCCTTTCTTCAGGAATTTCTTGGCAACCTCCTCATTCAGTTCAACGCCTAAACCGGGTTTGTCGGGCACTTTCACAAAGCCGTTGCTGACAATCGGTTTCAGGCCCGTCACAATATCTTCCCAGCCCTCTACATCGACGCCATGGTGTTCCAGCGCCACAAAATTCTCGGTGGCGGCAGCGCAATGCACATTGGCCATCATGCAAATTGGTGAGCCCGCAAAGTGCATGGCCATCGGAATACCAGCGTCTTCGGCATAATCACCAATCTTTTTGGTCTCCAGAATACCGCCCGATGAGGCCAGATCCGGGTGGATCATGTCGACGGCACGCTTGTCGATCAGCTTGATAAATTCTTCTTTGAGGAAAATATCTTCGCCGGTCAGTGTGGGGGTGTCAATGGCATCGGTGATCTGTTTCCACTGGTCGGTATAGAACCAGGGTACCAGGTCTTCCATCCAGGCCAGCCGGAACGGCTCCATGGCCTTACCAATCTGAATGGCTGTATTTACATCGAAATGGCCAAAATGGTCGGCAGCCAGCGGCGTGTCGTAGCCAACAATGTCACGCACTTTACCAACGTGGTCGACCAGCCGGTCAAGGCCTTTTTTGGTCACCTGAATACGGGTGAAGGGGTGCTTGGTCATGCCATAGTTGCCCACTTTCGACTGTTTACTGTTGCCATACTGGTTAGCCACATCCCAGACGTCGGCCCCAACCAGCATATCTTTCTGGCCGGCCAGCATGCCGATGCCGAAATCCATTTTCAGGAAGGTGTACCCCTGCCCCTTCCGCTTCTTCATATTCACGGCAAAGTCATCGTAGGTCTTCCCTTCGGGGGTATCGGCGTACAGACGTACCTCATCCCGGTACTTGCCGCCCAGCATCTGGTAGACAGGTACGTTGTAGGCTTTTCCTGCCAGGTCCCAGAGGGCCATCTCCACGCCACAGACACCGCCCGCTGCCCGGCCATGCCCGCCAAACGGTTTCAGGATCTTAAATAGCTGCTCGACATTACAGGGGTTTTTACCCAGCAATCGCGATTTCAGCATGAGGGCGTAGTTGGGGCTGGCCCCGTCGCGTACTTCTCCCCAGCCTACCAGGCCTTGATTGGTTTCGATCCGAATGATCGGACTGCCAAACGGCACTCTATCCAGCTGGGCAATGCGCAGGTCGGTGATCTTCAGGTCCGAAGGCTTCGAGTCACGGTTTACGCGCTGGGTGGTGAATTCCAGCTCCTGATCAACGCCGTAAGGCCCTTTAACCTTGTCGAACGTTAAACCTACTGAGAGTCCACCGAGGATAGACTTTTGCATGAAATCCCGCCGCGACGGGGCCTTCGGCACAATCAAAGGCGGCGGTGAGGTCGTCAGGGCAGGGCGTTCCGGGCCATCTGATGGGGCGGCCTGACGCAAAAAGTTAAGTAAGGAATTTTTCATAGAACTGGTTAACAAGCAGGATTTAATAGGACTAAAACTATTCGATTCAGGTAATTTACTTACACATGGCCCCTTTATAATCAAATTCCTGACAGCCAGCCTACTCCCACCAAGTAACTCATTTTACCTTTTTGCTGCCCTCAGCCTACCTGCTCATGTCCAGACTCAACTCTCGAAAGAGTTATTGGAAGGCTATACAGAAGATCGGAAGAACGAACGCCTGGCTGATGGCCAACCTAAGGTAACCGTCGCGTTATTGAACCGGCTCAAACTTATGCCGTAATTTTGGCGCATGATTACCCTTCGCCCGGCCTGCCCATCCGATTTGTCGTTCGTGTACAACTGCCTCTGCGAACTGGAAGAGACCACGCTGGAAGCGGCGGCGTTCGGGCGCATTTTTCGGGCCAACCTCACCAATCCGTCGGTCAGATACGTTATTGCCGAATCCGATACGGTACCGGTGGGTTTCCTGAGTTGCCACGTACAGCAGCTCCTGCATCATGCTGGCCCCGTCGGCGAAATTCAGGAGATGTACGTCCTGCCCGATTGGCGGAGTAAAGGGGTGGGTAAGCAGTTGGTCGAGCACCTTGCAGACATCGCCCGCCACGAAGGATGGGTCAATCTGGAGGTTACGTCGAACCGTCGCCGCATTCGCACCCACGAATTTTACGAACGGATGGGATTTGCCGTTACCCACGTAAAGCTGGTGATGCCACTCTGACTTGCGCGCAGCAATACGAGTCAGGCAGGCGGCCAGGCAGAGGGTTGTGAGGCAGGTCATGAATTGTTTCATGCCCCCAAATTAGAAAGGCAGTTGTGTCCACTTATCGGACGTTCAGTAAGCGGATGATCGATACCGGTCGTCCATACGTGGTGACGCCCTGGATGCTCAGCCGAAGGGTGCGGGCGCTGTCTGACAGGGGGAATTTCAGCGTGGATAAGCCCGACAGGCCCGTGGCCATAATCGGTTTCCAGTACAGCACATCGCGCCAGTCGGGCAGGTGGGCGGCCGTATCCGGCTGGCTTTCGTAGCGGGGTGTGTAGAATTGGCGATCCGTCTGAAGGCCGTAAAGGGTTAGGTCGACCTCGGTTTGCTCGGTCGGCTTTGGCTTGGTCGATGGGCCTTTTTGCGAGAAAAACGCAATAACGCCCGCCCCACCCCGCGCTCCATAGATGGCCCCGCCTCCATTTTTAATTATCTCGATACGCTCTATCTGGGTGGGTTGAACCATAAGCAAAGCAGTCCCATTTTCATTTTCTGTAATGGCCATTCCGTCGAGCAGGAAAAGCGGTGCTGAGTTTGTACCAAATGTACTGGGACCGCGCACCGTAACGGTATAACCGGAGCCGTCTTGTCTATTCATCACCTGAACGCCTGGCACCCGGCCCCGCAACATCTCATAGGCATTACCGTAAGTGCGGGCGTTCTCATCGAAAACAACGGCTGCATCGGGGGTTCCGTGCAGGCTGACCCGCCGGGCATATTGGTCATCATCGGGTTTGCGGGCACGAACAACGATTTCCTTCAGTTGCCGAACATCCTTATTGCGGTACTGACCGGGGTCGCTGGACTGACGCTGTTGCATGATCGATATAAACGGCCTTAGTTCTGCCAAGTCCGGTGATGCAGCCGAATCGGCCAAAGCAAAATAGTGACCGGGCGCGTCGAGCACCACCCGCGTGTCGGCAATGGGCTTAAACGCCGCGGTCATGGGCCGAACCTGTACCGATACGGTATCCGCCAACAGGAGGTTATCGATCAGAAAACGGCCCTGTTTATCCGTGCGGGCCGTTCGGGCGAAGGCATTCTCAGTCTTCCCACTGAACGTCAGCAGGAGATTCGCCTCTGCCAATGGCCGGTTCTTTTTGTCGAGTACTGTCCCCTGTACCACCAGGCCAGCTGTCGGCGGAGGTACACCGGGCGGTTTTTTGCCAGCAGCCTGCCATTGAATACGCCGCCAGCCCTGGGTTAAGAGCAGGTCGTCTAACGCCTGCCGAATAACGAGGTGGTTACTGCTCAGGTACTCGTTCGGGTAGTCGACCCGGCCACGCAGTTCCCCGCTCAGCAACAGGTGGGTGCGGATTGTGGCTTCGATGGTGTCGTCGGGCACCTGCTGGGCATCGGTCACCACCGCCGACCCAATCATGGCCAACTGATCGCCAAAGCCATCGGCCACCCGAAACGACAGCGTAACCGATTCGCGGGGCTTGTAGGTCGGCTTATCGGTGGTGACTTCGGCAACAATGGGCAGAAACCGTTCGGGTACAAACACCAGCCGCTCAGCCTGCGGATGCCCCAGGGCATCGAACAGCGTCACCTGCGCCACGCCAACGGGCAGCTTTGCCGCCGGAATGGAAAGCGTAGCGTGGCCCTGTTGCAGTTGAACCTTGATTTGTTGCACCAGTTGCCCCCGGCTCTGCACCGTCAGGTACACCGGCTGCCCGGCCAGTTGCGCCGATGCCCGCACCCGAATGGTTAGCCTGGTGCTGTCGGTGACCATGTCGGTGGTCAACACCAGTCCCGTCGAATCAACAGCCGGTAGCGCAACCAACGCCGAGTCGGTTGCCCAGTGTACCTCAGCGGTGTAGGTCTGATTGGCCAGCGGCACCAGCACCAGGCGGCCTATGCCTACGGCATTCGTAACAAACCGACTCACTTCGCGGCCAGTACCAGACAGAATACGGCCCGAGACCGCGATGCCCCGCCCCCGCCGATCGACGGCTTTAATGCCCAGCCGCGCCGGTAAGCCCGTTACCCATCGGCCCCCTTCGGGCAGAAACTGCACATCGACCTGCGATGAACTTATCGATAGGCTGACCGGGTTTGGTGCCTTGCCCTGAGCAAGGCCATTGATGATCGAAACCGTGCGCTCGAAAGCCGGGCGGGCGTTGCCCCGGTCTGATTCGGTATAGGCCCGAAGCCGGTACTGACCGGTTGCCAGCGAGTCGGACAGGCGGAAGTTACCCGAAGCACGCCCCGCACTAACCCGTACCCATTGATGAGCCATGAGCTGACCAGTGGGAGCAATCAGTTCAACATGCAGGGGCAACTCCTCTTCGGTAACCGCCTGATCGGCGGGCAGCAACGTAGCCGGGTCGAGGGCGAATCCGCTGAACCAGAGGTAGTCGCCGGTCGAGTACAGGCCTTTGTCGGTATGCAGGAACAGCGTGGGAGCGGCATTCGTTTGCCGGTCTTTCCAGTTGGCCGCCAGGGAATCGGTTACGGCGTCGGGGGGTAACACCACCCCCTGATCGGGCGCAGTGGCCAGCAGTTTTGTATTCCTGGTGGCGGGTTGCCAGTCGGCGGGCAGCAGGTTGGCCAGCCGGTCGGCACTCAGGGCACCCCGCATTTCCATGCCGTTGGGCTGCACCACCCACCCGTCGGTGGTCACGGTGGCCGGTCCCCTGGGCATGTACACCAGCGAGTAGGCGTAGGGATACTCCCGATACGGGGTTAGGGCGCGTTGCCGGGTGTAGAATACCTCCAGCGGTTTCTGGCTGTAGAAGTGCCGCTCAGAAGGCAGATCGGCCAGGGTGAACAGGCTGTCTGCGTGAACAGGTTTCGTGGGCGGTTCTTTGCTGAACCGGGCCATTGGCGTCGCCGGGTCGGCCGACACATTGTAGTCTGACGTGAAGACCAGGAACCCCTCCTGCTCGTAGGTACCCGCAACCAGGCTGGCCAGCAGGTGCCGCCCCGACCCCAGGTAGGCCCGTTGCCGGTTCCGTTCCCAGCGTTCGGTCTGCTCGGCGTTGGCTGATTTCATCACCTCGAACCGGCTGACGCCTCCGTAGTAGGTAGCACTCCGGTAGCTATCGAAATGCAGCAGCTGATAGATGAGCCGGTAGCCCAACGCCTGGTTGTCAATAACCAGCGGTTCAGACGCCGTGGCCTCCAGATGCCCTTCATTCATCGTGAGCGACACAACCCCAGCATTGACAATCAGGCATTTATCGGCGAATGGGCTATCGCCAAGCAGTTCGCGTTTAAACTGCCGCAGCATCCGGTTATACGCCCCGGTTCGTTTGGCCGTTACGGTCACCGCTGTCAACCCAATGGCATCGGGCTTGAGCAGAAAATTAACGCGCCGGTTTCTAACCTCCCCCAGCCGAATGATCTGCTTCACCGGCTCGTATCCTACCGCCGAAGCTACCATCTCGACCGATCCCGATGGCACACCGGGTAACTGATACTTCCCCTCGCCATCGGCCGTAGTACCACGTGTGGAGGCGTTGATGTAGACGCTGGCAAACGGCACCGGCTTGTTCGTAACGCCATCCATCACCCGACCTGTTATAGCCTGTGGCCCCTGCGCAAACGCGACCCCAATCAGCATGAACTGGCTGATGAGCAACAGGGGTAAGCGGCGTCTGGTGTTCATGCTGGTGGAAGGTGGTTTGTGTAAGCAATGAAGCTAAATGACCCTACGTGCTCAACCGAACAACGCCACCATCGATGGGGTAATCGTTGCCCGTAATGAACCCGGCCTCGTCTGAACACAGGTAAAGCGCCAGCGCGGCCACTTCGGGGGGCGTTCCCATCCGGCCAATCGGTTGCGAAGCCGACAGTTTGGCAAACATCTCAGCCTCCTGACCGGGGTAATTTTTCGCCAGAAACCCGTCGACGAACGGCGTGTGTACCCGGGCGGGCGAGATGCAGTTGCAGCGGATGTTGTGGGCCAGATAATCTTTCGCCACCGAGAGCGTCATGCTCAGTACGGCGCCCTTGCTCATGGAATAGGCAAACCGATCGGCCAGACCCAGGGTGGCGGCAATAGACGACATGTTCAGCACCACCCCGCCGCCATTGGCTTTCATGTAGGGCAACACAGCGTGCAGACAGTTATACACGCCCTTGACATTGACCGAAAAAATCCGGTCGAAATCGGCTTCAGCGGTGGTCTCGGCATTCCCGATATGCGCAATGCCCGCGTTGTTGACCAGAATATGAATGGGTCCATCAGCGGCAATTTCATCCACCAGCGCCTGCACTGGCCCCTGCGCCGACACATCTATGCCATGCGCCCGCGCCTGACCGCCCGCCGCCCGGATCTGATCGGCCGCTTCTTCCGCCGCCGACAGATTCACTTCCAGTATATGCACAGTGGCCCCGGCCTGGGCAAATGTCTGCGCTATAGCCAGCCCAATTCCGCTGGCCCCGCCCGTTATCAGGGCCGTTTTGTGGTGTAGTGAGAACATAAGAAGGTGGTCCAAAGTCTAATGTTTAAGGTTCAATGTTGCTTCGCGTGCGGTCCCGCGTCCGGGTTGGGGGTATACGCCGAAGCAGCATTAGACTTTCAACATTAAACGTTGAACCCTTTACAGTGATACCCCCCGTTTCCAGGGGATGAAATCGTTCTGGCCGAGTTGTTCGGCTTTGGTTAAGTAGTCGCCGGAGGCCAGACCGATCAGCCAGTCGAGCAGGGCGGTGGCATTTTGTTCAATGGTTTGCTGACCCCCGATGATGGGGCCACTGTCGAAGTCGATCACGTCGGGCATCCGGTTTTTCAAAATCGTGTTGGTCGAGATCTTCACCACGGGGCTGATGGGGTTCCCCGTGGGCGTACCCAGGCCAGTCGTAAACAGAATCAGGTTGGCGCCCGACCCGGCCATGCCCGTGGTGGCTTCCACATCGTTGCCAGGGGTGCACAGCAGGTTCAGCCCCGGCGCGGTGATCGGCTCAGTATAGTCGAGCACGTCGGCTATGGGAGCCAGTCCACCTTTCCGCGCCGCCCCCGCCGACTTGATGGCGTCGGTGATGAGGCCATCCTTGATATTACCCGGCGAGGGGTTCATGTCGAATCCAGATCCGGCTGCTTCGGCCTGCGCGGCGTAGGTTTCCATCAGGTTCATAAACTTCCCGGCCCGCTGCTCATCCGGCATCCGGTCGATCAGGTTCTGCTCGGCTCCGCACAGCTCCGGGAACTCGGCCAGTACCGTTCGCCCACCCAGCGCCCCCAGCAGATCAGACAGGTAGCCAATGGCGGGGTTGGCCGATATACCCGAAAACCCGTCGGAACCGCCGCACTTCAACCCCACGCACAACTGGCTCAGCGGGGCCGGTTGCCGCTCGATCTTATTGATCTCGATCAGGTGCAGAAACGTGTCTTTAATGGCCTGACTCATCAGTTCATATTCCGTTCCGGCCTGCTGCTCGTACATCAGCAGTGGTTTTTTGCCATGCGGATTTTGCCGACGAACTTCTTTTTCGAGCATGTCGGTCTGCAGGTGCTGACAACCCAGGCTCAACACCGTTGCCCCCGCCACGTTGGGGTTATTGATGTACCCCGCCAGCAGCGAACAGAGCGCGGCCGAATCCTGACGCGTGCCGCCGCAGCCCATTTCGTGGGTCAGAAATTTAATGCCGTCTACATTCGGGAAGGGCCGCCGCGCCGTACCGGGAGGGCCCGTATGCAGGGTTCTGTTTTGTTCCGGAGCCACAAACGGCACCATTTTTTTAATCACATCCATCTGCCCATGCTGATACAGATGCAGCAATTCATGCACCTGCTCGCGGTATTTATCAGACTGCGCGTAGCCGAGTTCACGCTCGAACGCATCTTTCATGATCAGCACGTTCCGGTTTTCGCAGAACACCAGCGGAATCACCAGCCAGTAGTTGCGGGTACCCACCCGTCCGTCGGGCCGGTGGTAGCCCATGAACGTGCGGCTGGCAAACGCCGAGGCATCCGGGGCCTGGTAGGTGTATGGCTGCCGCTGGGCCAGTCCGTAGGGGTCGGCCTCGTGGCGGAGGTTGAAGGTGGTGATGACCTCACCCTGCTGAATGGGCTGGGTAGCCCGGCCCACCGTGACGCCGTACATATAAACAGGGTCGCCGGGCTGGCGGGTTTCGGTTACGAATTTATGTTTAGCGGCAACGCCACCGGGCAACACGTAGGTTTGTCCTTCATAGGTAATCCGGGCTCCCGTCGGCAGATCGGTCAGGGCCACAATGACGTTGTCGGCAGGGTGAATTTTCAGGATAGCGTCTGGCATGTGCGGGGGGCTCCTCAATCGGTAACCCAAAAAGTAGCCTTGCAGACCTATATACCCGTATGTAAGCAGGCTAAAACTTTCTGATTTCACCTGGGATTATTCCCGCCTTTTCCCAACATTTGACCCTCTACAAGCTTCCCACTTCATTTCGGGCACCTGATTTCTTCATGCTGACGGCCAATATCCTTAACCTGTTCGATAAGTCGATTTATTATGGCACCATTCATCTCGACAAGGGACGGGTGGCGCAGATTGACCGCCTTGGTCCCGAACGGGTTGGTGAACCGTATGTGCTGCCGGGTTTTGTGGATGCGCATGTCCACGTAGAAAGTTCGCTGTTGACGCCCAGTCAGTTTGCGCGGCTGGCGGTGGTGCATGGTACCGTATCGACCGTATCTGACCCGCACGAGATTGGTAACGTACTGGGCGTAGCTGGCGTGGAATACATGCTCGACGATGCCGAACGTACACCGTTCAAGTTTTGCTTTGGGGCCCCCTCCTGCGTACCCGCCACCCCGTTTGAAACGGCCGGGGCCACCATTACCGTAAAAGACGTGCGGGATCTGCTTGGTCGGCGGGATATTGGCTACCTGGCCGAGATGATGAACTTCCCCGGCGTGCTCAACGAAGATCCCGACGTGCTGATGAAGATCGCCTACGCGAGGGCCTTCAGTAAGCCCGTCGATGGCCACGCGCCCGGCCTGCGCGGTAACGACGCACAGCGCTACATCGACGCGGGTATTGAAACAGATCATGAATGCACCACCTACGACGAAGGCCTCGACAAAGCCCGGCGCGGCATGAACATCCTGATTCGGGAGGGTAGTGCGGCCCGCAACTTCGACGATCTGATTCCGCTGGTCGATGAGTTTCCGCAACTCATCATGTTCTGTTCCGACGATAAACACCCCGATACGCTCGCCGAAGGCCATATCAACCAGCTGGTGGTGCGGGCCATTCGGGCGGGTTATAACCAGTGGAATGTATTGCGGGCGGCCTGCATCAACCCGGTGCTGCATTACCGGCTGCCGGTGGGCCTGCTGCGCGAAGGCGACCCCGCTGATTATATTCTGGTGACCGACCTGACCAGTTTTCAGGTGCTCGAAACGGTCATCAACGGTGAGCCTGTCGCCCGAAATGGGCAAACCCTGCTGCCCGATCTGCGCAGCGACCATGTCAACCAGTTCAACTGTCGACCGAAAGAACCCGCCGATTTCTGGCTACAGGCGCACCGCCCCTATGGCTGTATACGGGTTATCGAAGCCATCGACGGGCAATTGATTACGAACGAATTGCGGCTGGAAGGGCGGGTAGAAAAAGGGGCCTGGGTAGCGGATCCTGAACGGGATATGCTGAAGATCGCCGTGGTGAACCGCTATGCCGACGCCCCCGTGGCCGTGGGGTTTATCAAAAACTTTGGCCTTACGCAGGGAGCCATTGCCTCATCGGTTGGCCACGATTCGCACAACATCACCGCCGTGGGCTGCGACGACGAAAGCCTCTGCCAGGCCGTCAACGCGGTTATTCAGGCAAGGGGCGGGCTGTCGGCGGTGGGGTTGGTCGCCCAGGAGACTGATCGTTTTTTCATTCGCAAACTGCTGCCCCTGCCCGTTGCCGGGCTAATGACCGACGTAGACGGGTACGTTGTTGCCGGGCAGTATGCTGAACTCGACCGGTTTGTGAAGGATAAGCTGGGCAGTACGCTCGCGGCCCCATTCATGACACTCAGCTTCATGGCGCTGCTGGTTATTCCGGCGCTAAAGCTCAGCGACAAGGGACTATTCGACGGAAAGTCGTTTCGGTTTGTCGGGCTCGAGGTACCAAAATGACGTATACAGGTCGACCGTAACGCTACTGTGGGGCTACATAGAGTGTATTATCTTACCCAAGTATGACACTTTTCTTACACTTGGCGTTATTTTTAGGATTATGCCTATAATTATTAGGGAAAGTTTTATAAGTTTACGGTAGTCCTCCTTACTAATTTACTAACCATATGGCTCGACAGCGCACGTCTCCTAAAATTGATGAAGTTAAGTTGTGGGACGAATTCCGGTCTGGTAACCAACCGGCTTTCGCTACCTTGTATCAGGAGTACGTCAATGTTCTGTTTCACTACTGCAGCCACTTCTCGCAGGATCGTGCCCTGATCAAAGATTGCATCCACGACTTATTTGTGGAGCTTTGGCGGCATCGTCAGAACATTGGCCCAACCACCTCGGTCCGGTTTTATTTAATGGCCTCCATCAAGCGCAAGCTGGTCCGCCATATTACCGCCGAGCAAAAATTCTGTAATCCCGACGATCTTCGTCCGGGGGAAGGCTTTACCGACAGTGACCGCTCGTATGAGATGGCACTGATTCAGCATGAAGAAGATACCCATTTAAACAGTTGCCTAAGCCGCGCCCTCGACCGCCTGCCCCGTCGTCAGCGTGAAGCTGTTTATCTGAAATTTTACCAGAACATGGGTAACGAAGAAATATCGAAACTTATGGACATAAATATTCAATCAGTGTATAACCTGATTTTCGGGGCTTTAGGCAATCTTAAAAAACACGTTTCTATTGAGCGGTTCGCCGTCTGACAACTCATTTCTTGACTATTCCTACCTTTCCTTCTCGTAAACGGCGGCCCTTGTCTCAAGACAGGGGCCGCCGTTTTTTATGGGTTGGCCCAACTGGAGTAGCGAAGCGAACGAAGTGGCTGGTTAGCCCGGCGGATAGTGGGCCATATTCTCGTTTTTAGCCCCATAGTCTGGCTAAATGGCCGTAATTTTCCGTTGTTTATGTATCCTTTCGGGTCTGCGCTCGTGTAGCGATCCCTTGACCATCCCACTGAGTTTATGCCCACACGCCACCTACTTGCCGTTGAGAATCGCTATTGGCATTACCGCCAACAGGGCGACAGTACGGCTGAAACGGCTGTTGTTCTGCTTCATACGTCGCCAGGTAGTTCATCTATGTTTGCCCCCCTGTTTGCTGAATTGGCCAGCCTCAGGCCCAAGATGCGCATTCTGGCTCCCGATATTCCCGGCTATGGCGGCACCGATCCGCTGCCCGGCCCGCCAACGTCATTAGAGGCTTACTTACCTCAGTTTCGGGCTTTTTTTCGGGAAATGGGCCTTAGGCAGGTCATCCTGTACGGTACCGGAACCGGCGCACAACTCGCCATTGCCTACGCCAACGGCTATCCCGATAAGGTCGCCAACGTCTTCCTCGACAATGCCTTTCATGTAGAAGAAAGCGAGCGGCAGGCTATTCTGGCCAATTCGTTTCCTGATCTAACGCCCCGCCCCGACGGTAGCCACCTGATGAAGGTCTGGCAAATGGCCAACTGGTTTTCGCAATATGCTCCCTGGTTTATGACCGACGAAGCCCACCGCATTGGCCCACCGCCAACGCCTGAACAGGCGCAGCAAACGGCCATGGAGTTCCTGAACGCCGGTGCCGATTACGCATTGGGGTATCAGGCAGCTTACGAGCATGAACGGGCCGAAAATATACGTCGTTTATCCGTACCCGCTACTTTATTTCGCTGGGAAGGCAGCGCATTTTTACCCCAGCTCGACAGCCTCATTGCGCAGGGACTCTCCGCCAACATGCAGGTAGCCGACACCCCGGCTACGCTGGAAGGGCATTATAAATGGGTGGCTGAGCGGCTGGTTAAGGGGGTGAAGAGTTGAGGCATAAAATGGATCATCCCCCTATCGTCGACATAGACTCGGTAACGGGCAGACGGTGTTTTTCGGCTTCAAAGCCGTTGAGCGGGCGATGGGCAAACGCTTTCAGGAACGCCGCCGTCAGTTCGGTATCGGTAGCGCCACTACGAAGCAATGCGCGAATGTCGAGCACGCCGTCATCGTACAGGCAGGTCTTCAACATGCCCTGCGCTGTCATCCTGATCCGGTTACAGCTTCCACAAAAGGTGCGGGTATAGGCGGCAATGATGCCCAGTGTACCCACGTAGCCCGGCACCTGCCAGGTAGCCGCAGTGGCATGGGGCGCAGGGGGCCGCTTTTCCAGATCAGGGTAGAACGACCGTAACTCCTGTAAAATACGCTGGTGGGTCCAGGTCAGAACGGGGTAGTGGTTGCCCTCGCCATTGAACGGCATTTCTTCGATAAACCGCACGTCGATGGGTTGGGTACGCGCCAGTTCAGCCAGCGAATACAGGTCCTCTATGTTCTGCCCGTCCATGACCACGGCGTTGATCTTCACCCGGACATTGTGGGCCAGCAACTCGTCCAGCGTGCCCAGTACGGCGGGTAATTCATCGCGGCGGGTGATCTGATGAAAACGGGCCCGGTCGAGGCTATCCAGGCTCAGGTTTACCGATTTCAGGCCGAGGCGGGCCATTTCGGCCACGTGTGGAGCCGTGAGTACCCCGTTGGTGGTCATGTTGATCTCGTCGAGGCCCGGAATTTCTGACAAGCGTTCTATAAATGACATGAGCCCCGCCCGCACAAACGGTTCGCCGCCCGTCAGCCGTAGCTTCGATACGCCCATTCGGGCCAGCACCGCCACCACCCGCTCCATTTCCTCGTACGTTAGCAGCTGCTGCTTCGGCAGGTACTTAATTCCACTTTCGGGCATGCAGTAAAAGCACCGCAGGTTGCAGCGATCAGTGACGGCCAGCCGCAGGTAGGTTATGGGGCGATTATGGTTATCGAACAACATAGTCAGGCAATATACATCACGATAACGAGCAGGGTCGCCGGTTGATTCGTTTTTGCCACTAACTTTAGGCATACTGAGCCAACAGACCCTTCAGAACGACATGCCTCTACAAACTCCGACGCCCTGGGGCGGTTTTGCAACCGACACCACCGCCTGGCACTCGCTGGCTACCACTGTCTTGCCCACCTACGTAAATACCTGCCGCTGGTTTGCCGGAAAAGCCCGTCAGCAGGCCGGATTTCGCGTACAAACCGTACATACCCTGGCTGGGCCGTACTACCTGCTTATCATTGAAGCCAGTTATACCGACGGGGAGCCTGAACGCTACCTCCTGCCGCTATCATTCGTCACCGACCCAGGAACCCAACAGGAGATTCCCGAAAAAGGGCGGCTAACCGACGCCACGTTTGGGCCCGAAACCGGCTGGCTGGTCGATGCCATCTACGATGCGGGCTTCCGCGATACGCTCTACCACAACCTGCTGGCCAACCAGGCTGAGGGGGCTATCACGTTTCAGAAAGGCAAGGGCCTGGTTGCCACCGATGAGGTAATGTCACGCGTGTTACCCGTCGATTCGAGCAACTCAGCGCTGGTTTTCAACGAGATGTACTTCATGAAACTCTACCGGAAGTTGTTCGAGCAGACCAACCCGGAAGTGGAAATGGTGGCTTTTCTGACGGAAACGGGCGGTTTCGGCGCTATTCCGGCCTACGCGGGTAGCTTCACCTGGCATCAGCCGGGGCAGGAAGACGTTACGCTCGGCATGATGCAGCGCATGGTGCCCAATGATAAAGACAGTTGGGCCATGACCGGCGATTACCTCAACGATTTTCTGTATGCCGTGCCCAACCGCGTGTTTATGGTGAAGGAAGATGTGTTCGAGAAAGTGGCGTTACTGGGTCAGCGCACCGCCGAAATGCACCTGGCCCTCTACAGCAAAACCGAGGACGCCGCCTTTCAGTCGGAGCCGTTTACCGACGAGTATCGCACCTTTCTGGCCGGGCGATTCACCGATCTGCTCGAACGACGCTACGACCTGTTGGTCAACAATTACGGCCACCTCGACGAACAGGCGCAACGGCTGGCCTGGGTGTTTATGGAAGCTAAAGAGATGATCGACGATTTTGTGGCTGATTTCAAAACGCGTCAGCTGGGGTCGTGCCGAACCCGCATCCACGGCGACTACCACCTCGGACAGGTACTGGCCACGCAGAACGACTACGTGATCATTGACTTTGAAGGCGAACCGGAGAGCACCATTGCCGAACGCAAGATCAAGCACTCACCCCTGAAAGACGTGGCCGGCATGATTCGGTCGTACCACTACGCGGTGTCGGCCAAGCTGTTCAATTCAACCGAAACGGAAGGCATCGACCCCGACAAACTACAGATCGTTTCTGACCGCTGGTATAAACTAATCCGCGATACGTACCTGGATGCCTATCTCGGCACGTTCGGGTCGCCGCATCCGATGTTCTACGATAACAGCGAAATCAACTACCTGTTGCTGATCTACCTGCTCGAAAAAGCGGTGTATGAACTGGGTTACGAAATCAGCTACCGCCCCAGTTGGGTAAAGATCCCGCTGAAAGGCATCGTCGACGTCATCCGCGAAATCGAGAAGCTCCAGCCCGGTGGTCAGCACCGCCAAATGGCTTTTGCGCCGCTGCATTTGGTGTGACTGTTTAAAGGTCTAATGTTCAAAGTCCAATGTCTAATGTTGCTCCGCACCAGGACTAATGCGGAGCAACATCAGACATTGGACTTTGAACATTAGACCTCAAACTTTGAACCCTTCTCTACCATGTCCTACTTCCAAAACACAACGATCCTGATCACCGGCGCGGGATCAGGCATCGGGCGCGAACTGGCCCGGCAGGCTGCGAAGCTGGGCGCTGAAGTAATTGCCACCGACGTGAACGAAACCACCCTGGCCGAAACGAATCAGCTAGCGGGGGGTGCCTTACAGACCTACCGGTTCGATGTCTCGGATGCCGACACCATTCAGCGGTTTGCTACAAAGCTGATCCCGTCGCTCGACCCGGCACGGCGGCTGATTCTGATCAATAATGCGGGGGTGGCGCTCAGTAGCGGGCCATTTGCCGAAACGCATCTCGACGATTTCGAGTGGCTGCTCAGCATCAACCTGTGGGGTGTCGTCCGCATGACCAAGGCTTTTCTGCCGTTCATGCTTCAGCATAACCGGGGCCACATTGTCAACCTGAGCAGTGTGTTCGGTCTGGCGGGGGTAGAGAATCAGTCGGCCTACTGCACGGCTAAATTTGGCGTTCGGGGCTTCACCGATGTCCTGCGGATGGAACTGATGGCTACCGACGTGCAGGTGACGTGCGTGCATCCGGGCGGTATCAGCACCAACATTGCGGCGGCCGCCCGCCGGGGAAAGGGCGGTTTTGTCACCGACGCCATGCAGCAGCACAGCACAGCCAGTTTTACCAAAGCTGCTAAAACAACACCTCAGGAAGCCGCCCGCGTTATTCTCGACGGCATAACCCACCGGAAAGCCCGCGTGCTGATCGGCAACGATGCCCGGCAGATCGAGTGGATCACGCGCCTGTTTCCAACCCGCTACGTGGCCCTGCTCCGCGACCGTATCCATAAAGCCTTCGCCACGGAGTAAGAAGCCGCTCGGTACTTTATTGGGTACCGACTTGTCGAGCAACGACTCTACCTTTCTGGCCTAAGCCTGGAACTCTGCCAACTTAATTTTTGACAGGACTTAGCGGAACTTTTGGCATCCCGACGACAGGAGCAACACGATCTACTCATTAAATTGGCAGAGTACTAGTTACGAACAAAATGACCCCGATTACCTGCTATGTAGCACCCGTTCTGGTCGGTTCGGCACAGCAACCCTACGTACTCGATACAGTACCTCAGGCTGATGTAGCTACAGCCCTCGCGTTGGCACTGGCACTGGAGCGTATTCGGCTCATCAGGGTATCACGAAGTCTGCCGTTGCCGGTATTCTTCGCCCCAGGCGTACAACAGGCTCGCAATGGGTTTCGGCGTCAGGCCGTATTTGGTCAAGCCCGCTACCTGGTCCGTCGGTTATGCCCCGAGCCTGGTCCGATTATATGGCGTCTGGCTGATAACGCTGGTGGTAATGTATTACGCCTGTCGCTGGTTTTCGGGCGTAAAAAAGCGATATTCGTATGCCTGGCTTCGGTATGTCTGAGCGCCACTGTCTATGGATAAAACCGCCCTGATTGTCTTCATAGAGGGTCACGTTCCTATCTCCCGCCCAACGGTTATGCTCATTGCCGATGCGTTTACGGAGCGAACGCTGGCCAAAAATGAGTACCTGCTCCGGACGGGCTCCGTCAGCAACGAGTATCTATTCCTGGTAGACGGGTTCCTGCGAGCCTTTACGATGGATACCGACGGCAATGAGGTGACCACCAATTTTTTTGGCAAGAACCGAGTCGTTTTCGACGTATCGTCGCTGTTTCTGCGTACGGTGGCTACCGAGAGCATTCAGGCCCTGACCGACAGCGCAGGTTTTTCCATCTCCTTCGATACGCTCAACCGGCTCTTTCACGGGGTTCCCGAATTCCGGGAGTTTGGCCGGGCCATGCTGGTGAAAGAATTCGCGGCCTATAAACAGCGCACCCTGTCGCTGATAAACCAGAGCGCCGAAGAAAACTACGCCAACCTGATGGCTACGAACAAAGTGCTCTTTCAGTACGCGCAACTCAAACAGATTGCCTCGTACCTGGGTGTGACCGACACCTCGCTGAGCCGCATCCGGCGCGAATTCGCCCGTAAAGGGTAAGGGGCATCGTTACTTGCCAAATGGCAAGTGCCGGGTCCGGTAGTATATGGTCCTTTGCATCAGCAATGAACGCAACTGCTGCCCCTTTCAGCCCATACCATCCATTGCCCGGCTCGAACTGCTAAACCAACCCGTGTCATGATCCCCAACCTACCCATTTACATCCCCTTCACCTTCGGCCTGACCGTAGCGGCTACACTGCTGCTGGTTTACCGGACTATCCGGAACGCCAGCCAGGAATCCGTCCGCCACCGGGCCACGCCCATACTGTTGGGGATGCTGGTCTGGCTCGCGCTCCAGGCCGTGCTGACGCTAAACGGCGTGTACAATACCGTCCCGGTGTCGGGGCCGCCCCGCCTGGTGCTGTTCGGGATTCTGCCCACCATGGCCCTGGTGGTGTTACTCTCGGCCACCCGCCGGGGTCGCCGGTTTACGGATAGCTTGCCGCTGGTGAACATCACCTACGTTCATACGCTGCGCGTCGTGGTGGAGGTAGTGTTGTACTGGCTTTTCCTGCATAAAGCCGTACCGGAACTAATGACCTTTGAGGGCCGGAATTATGACATTTTCTCCGGCATCACGGCTCCGTTTGTCGCTTACTTTGGCTTCACAAAGGCCAAACTGAGCCGACAGTTGATATTGGTCTGGAACGTCATTTGTCTGGCTTTGCTGCTAACCATCATCACAATTGCTTTTTTAGCGGCTCCCACGCCCCTCCAGCAGTTCGCCTTCGACCAGCCCAACCGCGCCATTGGTAATTTTCCGTTTAGCTGGCTGCCCACGTTTGTAGTGCCCATTGTGCTGTTCGGGCATCTGGTCTCCATTCGGCGGCTGGCCCGCAAGGCAGGCAACGGAGCGGGCACAAGCCAGCACAGTGCTATTGAAGGGGTCTATTAGGCAACGTGACGTAGTTGCTGAACAGCGTTAGCAGGCTCTTCAGCATGTCGATTAATTTTTTGAAATCATGAGGTTTCACCAGAAAAAGGGTCGCCCCGGTGTTATAAGCACTTTCAACATCGAAAGGTGAACTCGATGTCGACATAATGCAGACGGGTATGTGGCGAAGTCGGGGGGTTGTCTTTAGCTCTATCAAGGTTTCCCGACCGTCTTTTATGGGCATGTTCAGATCAAGAACGATCAGGTCGGGTAACCGATCGGCGGCATGGAGGTATTCGAGGGCTGCCTCGCCGTTTTGGGCTTCTTTTAGTTTATAACCCGCTCCTGCCAGGCTCATGGCCTCCGCAAATAACTCCCGGTCGACAGCGTCGTCATCCACTAACAATAGTTCCATTTTCGCCTTGGTTTAATAGGGCGGGCAAAGATAGACCTTTGAAAATGCAAAAGCGCTAATTGGGATGTTGTGCTGCTATCGTAAATTTGAAAGCAACATTTGCTCTCAACGAAACTTACTTTTGCTTTGCGCACGAAAACCGTATTTGAATTGCTTTACGAAGCCAGTAAAGCAATCACCTCCGAAATTGAGCTACAGAACGTTGTCCAAAAAGTGACCGATATCGCTACTGAGCTGGCCGGCGCCCAGTTCGGGGCCTTCTTCTACAATGTTACCAACCAAAACGGAGAGTCCCTGGTACTGTACACCATATCGGGCGTGGCCAGGGAAGCTTTTTCTAAGTTTCCCATGCCCCGCAACACCCAGATTTTTGCCCCTACGTTTGCGGCTACCGGTACGGTACGGTACGATGATGTAACCCAACAGCCCCACTACGGCAAAAATCCCCCGCACCAGGGTATGCCCAGGGGGCATCTGCCCGTCAGAAGCTATCTGGCCGTGCCGGTGGTATCGCCGTTTACCAAAGAAGCCATTGGCGGCCTGTTCTTTGGGCATCCGGAACCGGGCATTTTTACCGAAGAGTCAGAAAAATTAGTGGAGGGCATTGCCGTGCAGGCCGCCATTGCCATTACGAATGCCCGGTTGTTCGAGGAAAAACGCTATAGCGAAGCCAGGCTGAAAGAACAGCGGGAGCAGTATAAAAGCATCTTCAATGCCATTACCGATTCGGCCATTATTTACAACGAAGACGGCATCATTGTGGAGGCTAACCCAACGGCCTGCCAGCTATACGGCTACACGTACGAGGAACTGATTGGGCTGAATGCCAGTCTGTTTTTCAAAACGCCGGACGATTTCCAGGCGTTAAAAGAGATTGCTTTATCGGGAAGAGAATATGCCGGGGCGCATGAACGGATAAGACAGGATGGAAGTCTGATTTCGGTGAATTTTAAAGGGATACGGTTTATTTTTAAAGACAAGCCCCACGTACTGTCCGTTTCCAGAGAAGCAGCCCTGCCAGAACAAACCAGAGAAGCTACGCAAAAAGATGAATCGCTGGCCCGCATCATTACTACGGTGTCGCCGGTAACGCTCTGGATGACCGACCGTGAAGGAAAAACCATATACATCAACCAAACCTGGGTCGACTGGGTAGGTGGCAACCTGCAATCGCACCTGGGCGATGGGTGGCTTAACGCCCTACTGCCCGACGACAGGGAGCCGACGGGACAAGCGTTTGGTAAGGCGTTTCAAAGCCGTCGGCTGTTCACCATGGAATTTCGCATCCGCCGAAAGAACGGGGAGATCCGCTGGTGCCTGTCCAATGGCAGGCCCTACTACAAGGAGGATGGCAGCTTTGGCGGCTACGCAGGTTCAATTTCCGATACCACGGAACGGAAAATGGCCGAACAGAAGCTGGACAGCCAGAATACGCTCATCAATACCATCACGAACAATACCCAGCAGGCTTTATTCCTGATGAATGACCGGCAGGTTTGTACGTACATGAACCCGGCTGCCGAGCAGATGACCGGGTTTAAAATGGAAGAGGTGCGGGCCAAACCGCTGCATTATTACGTGCATCATACCTATCCGGATGGAACCCACTTCCCAATCGAGGAATGCGCCATAGACCGGGCTCTGCCCACAAAAGCCCAGACCAAAGGGGAGGAAGTGTTTATTCACCGGAACGGTCATTTTTACCCCGTGGCCTTTACCGCCAGCCCCATTATTGAGAATGGAGTGCCGGTTGGCACCGTAATCGAAGCCCGCGATACAACCGAAGAAAAACGCATTGAAGAAGCCCTGCGAAGTAAAGAAAAGCAGGCCATGCTCATGCTGGAGGAAAAAGTAAAAGAACGGACTCAGGCCCTGGAGAAAACTAATTTTGAGCTGCTGCGCTTCACCAGCATCGCTTCGCACGATTTGAAAGAGCCCGTTCGCAAGATATCCATCTTCAGCAGGATGCTACAGGACAGACTTGACGGTGGCCTGGATGAGACCTCGTTGAAACACCTGCAAAAAATTGTTCAGTCCTCCGACCGGATGATGTTGCTGATCGATGATCTGCTGACCATCTCACGGCTTTCAAATACGCAGCTACAGCTTGAGGACGTGGACTTGAACAAGGTGATTACTGAGGTGATGATCAGCCTGGAAATACCGATAAATGAACACAAGGCCCAAATTGAGCTGGAAAATCTACCAACCGTAAAAGGGGTGACTGTTCAGATGGAGCAGGTGTTTCAGAACCTGATCAGCAACTCACTGAAATTTTCGCACAGGGACCGAGCATCCCGCATTCACATCAGCAGTAAGAACAGCCAGCTACACGGAAAGGAGGTCGTTACAATCACTTATCAGGACAATGGAATTGGCTTTCGGGCTGACCAGTCGGAGAAGATATTCGATATTTTTTACCGCCTGCATAGCAAGCAATTTGAAGGCACGGGTATTGGCTTAGCCATCGTCAAAAAAATTATCGATGCGCATCACGGAACAATTCGGGCGGAAGGGAAAGAAGGCGAAGGTGCCCGCTTCGACATAGTATTGCCCAAACGAGATGCGTCCTTATCAGCTGTGCCCCCAACGGGTTAAAAAAACTACCGCTGGGGTTGATGGCGACTCCCTCAAGTTTACGCACCCACGAGGCTCCATAGTTAGTTGGCAAACCCTCAGCCGCCTGCTTACACCCGCAGAGATGTAGGCAATGCAGGCATGGCGGTAGTAAAATGGCACGTCGTAGGCCAGCTTCTCCCGGCAATTGGGGATGGATGCAGTCTAGTATCAGTTGCTGCAGCCGCTCCACGATTCTCCGTTCGTTGTCGGGCAGACTGTCGAAAAAGGCTTCGATGGTGTTGACTTTGGCTTCACTCCTGTTGTATAACCTGCCACTGGCTTTGCTGGCTTATCGGGTCAGGCAATAAATGTAACGAAAGCGTAACGTGGGTTGCTTAACCGACTGTAAGATAAGGGCTGATACACTATCTTAGCCAAACTTACAGTCACAAACGCCCCATCAATGAGAAATACGCTTCTTCTTCTTTACCTCAGTTTATGCAGTGGCCCGTTGCTGGCCCAAAAGCCAAAGGCAACCCCTAAAGCAGCTACGGCCACAGTGGATTCGACCCTGACGAACGATCCCTATTTCAAGCCGGTCAAATGGCGGAATATCGGTCCTTTTCGGGGTGGTCGGTCCGTAGCCGGATCGGGCGTGACCAGCGACCCGCAACTCTACTACATGGGAACCGTTGGCGGGGGAGTCTGGAAAACGGAGGATGCGGGCATGACCTGGAAAAACGTGTCTGACGGACAGATGAAGACCTCGTCGGTGGGGGCTATTGGCCTCTGCGAATCAGACCCGGCCGTTGTTTACGTGGGCATGGGCGAACATGCGCCCCGTGGCGTGATGACGTCTTATGGCGACGGCGTGTATAAATCGACCGATGCGGGCAAAACCTGGAAGCACCTCGGCCTGGACCTTACCCGCCACATTGCCGCCGTTCGGGTGCACCCGCAAAACCCCGATGTGGCCTTTGTGGCCGCTCAGGGAGCTTTGCACGGCGCATCCGCAGATCGGGGTATCTACAAAACCACCGACGGGGGCAAAACCTGGAAAAAAGTGCTGTTCGTCGACGAGAATACGGGTTGCAATGACCTGAGTATGGACATGACCAATCCACGAATTCTGTACGCGTCGATGTGGGATTACCGCCGACTGCCGTGGCAGGTGCAGAGCGGCGGTAAAGGTAGTGGCCTCTACAAATCGACCGATGCGGGTGAAACCTGGACAAAGCTCGAAAAAGGATTACCCAAAGAACTGGGCAAAATGGGCATTTCAGTCTCTAAAGCCAATCCAAACCGGGTGTATGCCGTCATAGAATCCGACACGCAGGCCGAAAAAGGGGGCGTTTTCCTGTCCGACGATGCGGGCAAAAGCTGGAACCGGGTCAGTAAAGATCACCGTACCGTGCAGCGGGCCTGGTATTACATCGAAATCTTCGCCGATCCGGTCGACGAGAACACCGTTTATGTCCTGAATACGTCGGTACTGAAATCCATTGATGGGGGCAAAACATTCAATACCGTAACCGGCTCGCATGGCGATCACCACCATCTGTGGATTAATCCGGCCAACAACAAAAATCTCTTTCTCAGCAACGACGGCGGGGGCGCCGTTTCGTTCAACGGGGGAAAATCGTGGTCGTCGGAGGATAATCAGCCGACAGCGCAATTTTACCGGGTGAATGCTGATAACCGGTTCCCATACAATGTATATGGTGGTCAGCAGGATAACACCTCGGTGATGATTGCCAGCCGAACCACGCACGGCAGTGGCATAACGGAAAAGGACTGGTTTCCATCGGCGGGGGGCGAAAGTGCGTTCCTGGCCTTCAACCCCGACGATCCCCGGTATGTGCTTGGTGGCAGTTATCAGGGCACTATCAACGTGCTCGACCAGCAAACCCACGAGGGTAAGCCCATCATGGTGTCGCCGATTCAGTACCAGGCGTTGCAGGCCAAAACCATGAAGTACCGGTTCAACTGGAACGCGCCCATCATCTGGTCGAAGCACGAACCCAACGCCTTCTACCACGCGGGCAACAAGCTTTTTAAAACGACGGATCTGGGCAAAAGCTGGACAACCGTTTCGCCCGATCTTACCCGGCACGATTCAACCCGGCTCGGTTGGGGTGGGGCACCCTACACCAACGAAGGGGCTGGCGGCGAGAACTACGCGACCATCAGCTATGTGCTGGAATCCCCCGCCGAAAAAGGCACACTTTGGACCGGCAGCGACGATGGACTGGTGCATCTCACCCGGGATGGGGGCAAAACCTGGGCCAACGTAACCCCCGCCGGGCTGCCCGAAACCCTGATCAACTGCATTGAAGTGTCGCCCCACGACAAGGCGACGGCCTACATAGCCACGACCCGCTACAAGGTCAACGATTTTGCGCCCGCCATCTATAAAACAACCAACTACGGCCAAAGCTGGACCAAGATCGTGGCGGGTATTCCCTACGGTGCTTTTACCCGAACCGTGCGCGAAGACCCCGAACGCAACGGGCTGCTTTATGCGGGCACAGAAACCGGGCTGTATATTTCCTACAACAACGGGGCAAGCTGGCGTTCGTGGCAACTCAACTTACCGGTCAGCCCCGTTACCGACCTGAAAGTGCATCAGGGCGATTTGATTGCTGCCACAGCCGGCCGCTCGTTCTGGATTCTGGACGATCTGGGGCCCATTCGGCAATACACCGATAAGTTGAGCAAAGACAGTCTGTTCGTCTATAAGCCCGAAGACGCCTATCGCGTGTCGGGAGCCAGTACGCTGGACAAAGTGGTTGAGGAAGATGATGATGAAGATGCAGCCAGTGCCCCTGGCCGCAGTGGCTTTGCCGGTGCCAACCCCTCTACGGGTGTTGTGCTGTATTACCAGCTACCGGCTAAGGTAGATACGAGTGCTACATTGACGATGGACATCAAGTCGGAGCAGGAAGCAACCGTGCGTACATTCAGCAGTAAGAAGAACAAGAAATTTGTCCAGTTTCCGGGCGGGCCATCGCCAGAGCCAACCCTGACTATGCGGCCGGGGCTGAATCGGTTTGTGTGGGATATGCGCGCAGCCACACTACCGGCCATTGAAAACGTATTTATCGAGGGTAATTACAGTGGGCGTAAGCTCGCGCCCGGCCGCTATCAGGCTCGTGTCAGACTGGGCAAACAGGAAAAAACGGTCGCTATTACCATTCTGCCCGACCCGCGAATCAACCTGCCTGCGGCCGACTATGAGCAACAGCAGAAAACACTCCTTGGCATTGAAGAAGGCGTCACGGAAATTCATCAGGGCGTGAATCGGATGCGCAAAGCACAAAAACAGATCAACGACCTGGTCGATCTGATCGATGACAAACCCAACTTCAAGGCCGTAGCCGATTCGGGGCGGGCATTGGCCAAAAAGATCAGGGTGTGGGAAGAAAAAGTGATCCAGCCGAAGTCGAAATCAAACGACGACGTCATCAATTTCGAGAACAAGCTGAGTGCTGACTATATCTTTCTGAAAGGCCAGGTAGATGTAAACTTGCCTGCGGTAACGGTCGGTCAGCAAGAGCGGCTAGCCGAGTTAAACGCCAGTTGGCAACCGCTTAAAACCGACATGAACCGACTGATTGAGAACGACATTAGCCGGTTCAATACTCAATGTCGACAGGCGCAGCTTGATAAAATTACGGTTCCCGACCCTACCGTTTCAGCGCCCAGGCAGTAGCAGTTTCAGGGTAATGCTAACGTGAATTTGGGATGAGATCTCTGCAAAATGGCTTGCTTATGCCTGATTGAAACGGGGTTAGGCATGAGCAATCCACCAAAGAAATATCTACAATTCCCTTAACCTATGTAATTCCAAATCGGCAGGCCCAGTGCTGGCCGCTTAGCGGTCTATAATGTTAGTAGATAACAGGCTTCTCTTAAGTAAACCACTAGCTTCTTCTTTTAACTAAGGTGCCCTAACTTCTTAATACGATTCGTATTCATAATTTAAAACTGAAACCCCTTGCCTAAAAGGAAATGAAATAAAACCACGGCGGATAGGCAGCCCAACCGCGTTGTAAGTGTGGCTGTAATAGCTCTCTGTCTGTGGGAATGGAATGAAGAGCCCAGTGGAGAAAAAGGCTGCCCTTACGTTCTTTGGGCTTAGGTTTAAGAAGTTATCAATGCCTCCGTACAATGTGCCGACAGGATTAAAGTTCAATGTCTCCGGAGGAGAAAAAAACTGGCCCGGCGCAGGAATGATGAAGACGCCATAAAACGGATTTATTCCTTCATTATCGTAAGTATAAGTTTTCGTTCCAACTCTAGAATAAACTGGAGGGGCCGCTGGTGACTCGCCTTCACGGTATATAGAAAAATTTTCAACATCAGTTGTTAGGTTACTGCCAGTAAAGGTAAGTGTACCACCCCCAGTGGTCCGAAGCCCTCCTACGTTTACTGATTTAGTATAACCTGTTAGCTGATTGGCAGCATTGTATTGAAAGGCGATACTAAATCCAGAGGGCAAGTTCGCCACTTGCGCCAAATAGCCGGCAGTATTGTAAGTTAGTAGGTAGGTTTCAGTCCGTGATCCGCCTAGGATTTCCGAATGCTCAACTTTGGCCAGTCGGTTTTGCGTATCATATTGATAAAGGGTTCTCTCAAACGGTCCTGCTGCGCTATCGGACCGATAAGTTGTAATCGAACTAAGGCGGTTCTGTGCATCATAGGCAAAATTCATTACCGCATTCACCTGCCTATAATCTCCGCCTGAGCTCTCGTCTGCTTGTATTATACGCTTCACACGTAACCGATTGGCGCCGGGGGTAACAACCTGTGCCCGGTGATCGTCACAACTCAACAACGTACCTACCAGGAGTAGGCCAATAAATCCTGTCAATAAACGTGTGGTGTTCATAGTTACTGTGATTAAAGATGGCATGGTTCTAGTTGATCACAAAGCAGATAACCCTCTTAGCAGTAGAGATTATAGCTAGTGTTCAGGGGGTATAGCCTTGTCGATACAAGGTAGAAGATATACCAGTCAGTATTTTATATCAATTTATTGTACACTCTATCTATCGAACGGCGGTACTATACGTCTCTGTCGGCCACTTAACGGCTAGCGCTGTTGCTGCCCATCCCATAAGCAAGCCATAACTCAAAAAAAGCCCCTCAACACGTATCGTCAAGGGGCTCTCGTTTAAGAATTTTTCTATGCCTTTACTCAGGCGATCCAGCTAAACTCGTAGGCGAGTTCGGGCGTTTTCGTGCGTTCGGCCACGCGGGTGAGGCGGGCGGGCAGGGCCATCAGGTAGTCGCGGGCTTTCTGCGCTTCGTCGCTTAGCCCGGTGACCGCGTCGATCTGCCAGTCTTTCAACAGCGATTGCATGATCGCAATGTAATCCTGTACGGTATACACCCCCAGGCGCTGGGCGGCATCGGAGAAATGGCTGTATGTTTCGCCAAGCTTAAAGCCCGATTCGCGCAGGAAGTGAGCGGGCATAACAATCTTCTTGCGCATCATGTCTTCAAAGGCCAGCATCATGCCGCTGGGGTCAAGCTCCAGAATCTCCTGCACAAACGACTTGTACGCCTTGGCGTGGCGCATTTCATCGGCGGCAATAACGCCGCATATCTGCGACAGCAGGTTATTGCCAGCCTGTTTGGCCAGGGTAGCCGTGCGGCGGTGCGAAATATTGGTCGCTAATTCCTGAAATGACGTATAAACAAAATTACGGTACGGGTCGCGGCCCGTCTGAATATCGAAGCCATCGGCAATGAGGTACTGCGTCGACGTTTCCATGGCCCGCATATCAACCCGGCCTGAGAGGTACAAAAACTTGTTCAGCAGGTCGCCGTGGCGGTTTTCTTCGGCCGTCCAGGCCCGTACCCAGCGCGACCATCCCTTCTGGTCGGTCTGGTCGATCCCATCCACATCCATCAGCCAGGCTTCGTAAGTAGGGAGGGCCTCTTCCGTGATTGTATCGCCGATTAGTACCGCCAGATAGTCGTATGGCAGGGCTGCGGCCTGCTCGCGCAGGTCACGTACCTCATCAAAGAAAGTTGGCTTTGTTGAGTCGGGCAGAAAATCAGTAGGCTGCCAATTGGTGTCAATCGGCTTCAGGTAGTCGGTCATGATCGTGTCGATCTTAGTACCGATAAACTGCATGACTTCGATGCGTGAGTTCATTGATCTGTATTACGTTACGGAAAGATTTACCTATATAACGGTGAGGTTATGGTCCCGGCAGCGAGCTACTTTACGAAAAAAGAAGCAAGAACGGGCTTATTACTTAATTTTGCGCGATTATCGACTTACTATTATTAGTATCAACGTTTGAAAGGGGCTGCCAAATTCCTGCTTAGTGCAGTTTATCTTATTTATTTCTCGCTGATCCTCCTGATCTTCCATGCAGCGCAGGTTGTTGCCTTCTGGTTGGGAGGCCGTAAAGCGCAGAAACCGGTCGCCGACTGGATGAACCGATTGATTATGCAGGGCTGGATGCTGACGGGATCGACTCACCGTTTTCTGTTCGAATATACCCCGCCTACCGACCGACCGCTTATTTTTGTGGCCAACCACCAGAGCATGTTCGACATTTCGCCGATTGCCTGGTACCTGCGCCGGTACAATCCGGTCTTTGTCTCGAAAATTGAGCTGGGGCGGGGCACACCCAGCATATCGTACAACCTGCGAAAAAGCGGAGCGGCCCTGGTGGACCGCAAAGACTCCCGGCAGGCATTGAGCGAGATTGGTCGACTGGGGAAACGCCTGAAAGACGGAACCTGCTCGGTTGTTATCTTTCCTGAAGGTACGCGCAGCCGCGACGGCCAGCCCAAACCCTTTGCGGGTGCCGGGTTAGCTATTTTGCTCAGAAAATGTCCCAACGCGCTGATTATGCCGGTGGCCATTACCGGAACGGGTAGGTTTAACCCGAATGGGCTCTTTCCGCTGCGGCTGTTCAGCCACATGACCTGGACGGTGCTGCCCCCAATCGAGCCCGCAGGCCTTTCGGGTGAGCAGGTAGCCCGCCAAACGCAGGAGGTTATTCTGGCCCACACGCTTGTCTCTACCGCTGCCATTTAACCGTTTCCTATACCCCATTCTATGCAACCTAACGACACCCACCAGCACACCTTTCGCTTTTCACAGGCCGATGTGATCGATTTTGCCCGCGTTACCGGCGACAACAACCCGCTTCACCTCGACGCCGACTTTGCCGCCCAGACCCCCTTTAAACGGCCCATCATCCACGGCATGTTGGGGGCCAGCATCTTCACCAAAGTACTGGGCACCGAGTTTCCCGGCCCCGGTTCCGTGTATCTGGCGCAGACCCTGGAATTCCTGAGGCCCATGTTTGTGGATACCAACTACGAGGTGACGTTCACCGTCCAATCGACCGATCCGGCGAAACATACCGCTCAGATCCTGGGCGAAATCCGCGACGTGCAGACCAGCAAGGTCACCACTCGCGGCGTGGCGACGCTGATGCACAAAGAGCAGATCGGGTAAGCGCCGTTCGGGTAGTTGGTCAGCTTTTCCGACTTTTGGCCGCGATAGCGGTGATAGCCGTTACCAGCCGGTCAAGGTCTTTGGGCGAATGATACACGTGGGGCGTTACGCGAACACCGTTGATGTTTTCCCAGGCAATGCCAACGGTGTGAATTTTGTATTTGCCCATCAGCTGACTGTCGACCTCCGTGGCTTTCATGCCGTCGATCGAGAACAGGCCGACCGCACCGGCCCATTCGGGTTTGAACGAGGTGTGGAGTTTCACGCCGGGGAGGTCCCGTACCCGCTCCATCCAGTAATTTTTCAGGTAATGCGCTCTGGCAAACTTGCGGGCCGAACCAATGCCGTTATGAAAATCAACGGCGGTGCCAATCGCCATTTCCGACGCAAACGAGCGCGTACCCAGGCTCTCGAACTTGCGAATGTCGGGCCCGTCGGGTTCGTTGTTCGAGAGCAGGGCCCACACGTTTTTGATCTTGTTTTGCTTTATGTAGAGCATTCCACTGCCAAACGGGGCACATAGCCACTTGTGCAGGCTGGTGGCGTAGTAGTCACAGCCGAGATCGGGGATTTTGAAATCGAAAAGGGCGAACGAGTGGGCCCCATCGGCAATGACTTCGATGCCGCGTTTGTGGGCCTCATCGGCAATTTTCCGCACCGGCAACACCTGCCCCACCCAGTTGATCATGTGCGTGATGTGTACTACTCTGGTACGGGGGGTAAAGGCACTGACAAACTGATTCACCAGGGCCGCTTCGTTCTCGCTGGGCAGTTCCAGGTTCAGGAAAACCAGTTTGATACCGTCCCGTTTTTCGCGCTGTCGCCAGGCATTCAGCATGTTGGGATAATCCTGTTTGGTCAGAACCACCTCATCGCCGGGTTTCAGGTTAAGGCCAAAAATAACGGTGTTCAGGCCCTCCGTGGCATTGCGGTTAATCGCGATTTCTTCGGACGAGCAACCGGCCAGATCGGCCAGTTTATCGCGCAGGGCTTCGCGTCCCTGATCCAGAATCCGCCACATGTAATACGAGGGGGCCTCGTTGCTGTATTGGTAAAACCGGATATGCGCATCCTGCACCACCTTAGGCTGTGGACAAACCCCGCCGTTGTTCAAATTGAGTATCGTTGGCGACACGGTGTACTCCGACTTTATTCTCGCCCAAAAATCTTCATCCTGCGCCCAGTCCGTCGGCGACTTCAGCGCCGCATCGGGCAACGGCCGACCAACCGCTTCGGGTAGAAACGAAGGCAAGGTGAGGGCACCCGTAGCGGCGGCTGCTGATTGGCGGAGGAAAAATCTGCGAGTAGTCATGGAAGCATTTATCTACAAAGGAAGCACTTCGTAAAATAACAGAATTAAATTAGGCATCGCTAAACAAAGACCAATGATTGTTTTGGGCTTTTGGTTTAGTTTCGTTGATCTTCGCAAGTGAGTTGCTTTTTGCTGTAGGCTTCGCGCCCCGGGCCCTTCGACAAGCTCAGGGCGCGAAGCCTACGGCAAAAAGCAACTCACTTGCGAAGATCTATTCAGGTTCAATCAACAAACTATATGCATTCTTCACGTCGCCGTTTTCTGCGCCAGTCTACTCAACGGGGACTGGCTACGCTTTCACTGGGAAGCGTTACCCCTTCCATCGTTCAGGCGCTAGCGACCGGGCCAGCACCGGTAAACCTAACGCCTTCCACTCCCGCATCAGGCCAAATCAAACCCGATAGCGTGGTGCGGTCGTTGCCCGAAAACATGGTGTGGGGCTATTTCGGGGCCGACGTGCCGCCCGTTAGCCGAATCAAAGACGGGGATATAGTTGAAATTCAGACGGTAAACCCATCGGGGGTGAGCCGTACCGATCCCGAAGCGTTTTACAAGTCGAATAACCTGCCCATCGACGATCATGCGCGGGAAGTCATTGCCATTCTGAAGAATGTAAAGCCCGAACCATCCGGCATTCGGGGTCACATGCTCACCGGACCCATTTATATCGAAAACGCCCAGCCCGGCGATCATATCGAGATCCGCATTCTCGACCTTACCCTACCCGCCGACTTTGGCGTCAACAGTGTATGGCCGGGCGGTGGCGGCATCCCAGACTCGGTGAAACAGCGCGAAACATTCGTGTATCGCTACGATGCCAAACGCCGGACAGGCACATTCATCGACGGGGTCGAGATACCGCTCCGGCCCTTCATGGGCGTCATGGCGCTGTCGCCACCGGCCGAAACGGGTCGAGTCAGCTCGATTCCGCCCGCCTTTTTTGGCGGCAACCTCGACATCAAACACCTGACAAAACATGCTACGCTGCACCTGCCTGTATCAGTGCCCGGTGGGTTATTTACCACCGGCGACGGCCATGCCGCGCAGGGCAACGGTGAGGTAAGCGGGGTAGCCATTGAAACCGCCGTAACGCTGACCGCCCAGTTCATTGTGCATAAAAACAGCAGCCTGAAGATGCCCCGCGCCGAAACGCCCACCCATTTCATCGCCGTTGGCCTCGACAAAGACCTGAACAAAGCCATGAAGCAGGCACTGGCCGAAGCCGTTCAGTTCATCCAGACTGAGTTGGGCTTTACTTTCAACCAGGCCCTGTCTATCGCCAGTACCGGCGTCGATTTTGAAGTCAGTCAGGTGGTGGATCAGGTATTGGGGGTTCACGCCATGATTCCAAAGTCCATTTTTCCGAAGAAGAAATTTGGCTATTGGTAAGAACCAACAGCCAGTATAAAATTATCTATTTTTAAACAGTTTGTTGTAAACCGGTTTTAATGCTTCCTTACTTTCCTTTCGGCCAGCGGTTTAACGACAAAATGGGAACGGCTCCGCTGCCCGGAAGTGACCGGCTTGTCGAAGTAGATCAGCACTATCAGACCGAAATCGCACTGAAACGGCAGCTACTGAGCGACTACCCCGGCTACTATTATCAGTCCCTGGCGGGGCACGAAACGGCGCAGTGGGAAGTACTGGAGGCGGTACTCAAAAATCTGGCCCGGTTTTCGCCCGGCGAGTTCAGCCTTCGGCCAGACGGTAACCACTGGCACTGGCAAAATCGCCTGCTGAATAAAGAAACGACGTTCACCTTTGGCGATGCCGATACGCTGCCCGTTGAACCACTCGACTGGGTGGGTCGGCAGGTGCAGGAAGATTTGGTGCTACTGGCCGGTGCTGACCTCAGTCTTGTTGGCGGGCAGTTGTGTTTCGGTAATGGCTGGTGCCTCGACGAGAAACTGGGCCTGCCCTTCTGGCAAATTCACGCGCCCATTGTCCCGATCGTTGAACCCATGATGCGGGCCGCGCAAAAACTCATGGAACGCCTGCTGGTTGGTCGACCGGTATGGCGGCTGAACTGGAGCGTGAAGGTAACTGACCAACTGGATATGACCAGTCGGCACACGCCTGCCCTGGACCAACTCCTGCTCGACCGCCTGCCCGGCCTGACCTCCGAAACCATTGGTGAGCAGCTATACCTGCGCATCGAACGGCAAACGCTGACACGGCTACCCCGGTCGGGCGCGGTTTTGTTTGGCATTCATACCTACCAGAATCTTCTGGCCGATGAAGTAGCCGCCCGAAGCGGGGCGGCATGGCGGGTGGCGCAGGTACTTGGCACCACCCCACCCGCCATGCTCGACTACAAAGGGATAACCCCGTTTTTGCCCGCGTTACTCACTTACCTGACCCGCCAGGGTTAATTGCACCTGGCACCACGAAGAAGGCCATTTTTGGCCTGGTTACCCCTTTTTCACCGACTCAAATCTCCCTTCACCGTTGAACAGGACATAATACAGGGCTTCGCCCACTTTAATAACCACTGTGTAACTGGTTGACTTATCGTCGGTTAGCACTTGTACGGCTTTCATAAATACCCAGCCAGCGTAGTTCTTAGTCAGATATTCGGTGATGACGTTTGGCAGGTCACCGGCCGATGCCAAGGCCTTCTCGATAACTTTTGGCGGAACCGGCGTCGCGATGTTGGTGAGCACTTTACCGTCGCCATCGAAGGTCATCTCGTATCGTTTTCCGTCTTTATTAACCACCACGGCATAGATCTTCTTACCTTCTTTTACTATAATCGACCCTTTATCAAACGAATAGCCCGCTAAAAAGGCAATGGCCGCCGCCGGTAAGTCGTTGATCGACTTAATTTCGACCGGAGGGGCAGGCGGCGTTGACGAATTCGACCGAACCAGCTTTCCGCCGTTATCAAAGACGAGCTCGTAGGTAGTTGTGCCTTTTGTAGCGTAAACCAGGTAGCTCTTTTTGTTGTCTTTATCCACCGATGCCGTCCCCTTGGCGAGTGTCATGCCGTTGTCTTTCAGGTATTGGCTGGCCGCCGCTGGCAGGTCGTCCGACTTAGTGATCGGAAACGTTTTGGGCACTTCTGGTATCGGCGTAATGGTGGCTTTATACTCAAGAATTACCGCCCCGGCCCCGTCGAAAACGAGCGTCACTTCCTCTTTTTCGCCCCGCAGTTGCACCTTATACGCTTTCTGATTATTGTACTGGCCCTCACCAACGCCCGTAATTTTATACGTAGGATAGGTCTTTTCGATGTATGTTCTGGCCGCCGCCGGGAGTGTCACCGACTGCGGGGCCGTAACGCCATCACCTTTACCCAGGGCATACACCTCCAGAATGCTCCCTTTTGCATTGATTTTAGCCTGATGCTCAACGGCCTGTACGCTGAAGTCAGACTCCCATACATTGCCTTTATCGATAACGGTAAAGCTCAGGTTGGTGGCGGTTGGGTAAGCGCCTTTCACCGCCTGCACCACGGCAACTGGCACATCAGCAAATTCGTCGGTCGTCGTAGGCTGTACCTCCTGCTGACGGCAGGCCCCCAGCCAAAGAAGGGCCAGTAAGGGGGTAAGGAGTGAAAAACGTTTCATGGTCATGTCGAAGGGTTTAGGACAACCGAGATAGTCAAAAAAAACAAAGATAGTAGTCAGCTTTTCAACTGGTTACGGCTTATTGAGCAACAAGATCAGGAAAAAAATGTTCATGCCCCAACCGGTGAGGCGGGTCATCCACATGGCGGCGCGGTAGTCGGCAGCGGCGTTGTTCTGCCACACGCGGTACGTCAGGGTTGCCAGGTACACAATACCGGGAGCCAGTAGCGCGATCATGAGCCAGAATGGCCAGCCAGCCTGATAGAACAGCAGAAAACACAGACCCGAAGCCAGCAGGCAAACCCAGGCATTGATAAACGTACCCCGAACGCCCATCAGTCGGCTGATGGTAAGGTCGCCCCGGCTGGCATCTTCGGCATGTTGGTAGACCTGCGTAACCGGGTACAGCGCCAGAATATTCAGGGCTGAAATCAACGTACCCAGCCACAGACCGGCTGGCCTCGACGGACCAACCAGATCCTGAAAGCGCATCTCGTGCATAACGGCGTAGGTCATCAGAAAAACGAACCCACCCTGAAAGGTGCTGATTAGCAGCCAGCTAGCCACGGGCCGCTTCTTGATGCGGATAGCGGTATGGCTGTAGCATTTCATAAACGCGCCGTACACCAGAATAAACACCACCAGCTGCCCATTGATGAAGGCGGCGGCCAGCAGGGCGAGTGCTTCGAGGCCCATCGACACCCAGAACAGCGTCCGGTCGACGGGGGGCGGGCTTTCAAGGCCGTTCACGCTGCCTTCGTCCTTATCGTAGTAACTGTTGAAGGTGTTGGCGGCGGGGTATACCAGCACGTGAATGATCAGCAGCACCCATACCGCCCGCCACCAGTCGGTAATACCGGGCGGCAGGGTGAACGCAAACAGACAAACGGGCAGGAGGTAAATGGAGAAGGGCAGGCGCAGATGCAGCCAGATAGCGCGTGGGGTCATATTTATGGGTAGTAAAACAACCTTATAGTGATGGGATAGTTATAGGTGTGACATCGTATTTGCGACAAGGCACGTACATACAAAGAATAATGCGTCGGAACGCACCAACAACAACTAACCTGATGAACGTACCTGCCAGTTTTATTACGTCGCTCGGCACCGCCGTACCGGGAAATGCTATACCCCAGGCCCAGATAGCCCACTTTATGGCTGAGGCGCTTCAAATGGGTGAACGCGATCAACGGCGGTTGTCGGCACTTTACCGCCACACCCGCATCGATCAGCGCCATTCGGTATTACCCGATTACAGCCGTTCGCGGGGTGAATATACGTTTTACCCCAACACCGAAGGACTTGAACCGTTTCCAACGGTCGGCCAGCGGATGAAAATGTACCGGCAGGAGGCTGTTCCGCTGGCGCTGAATGCCATCGACGATTGCCTGACCAGTTACCCCGGCTTCGATAAACACCGCATCACCCACGTTGTCACGGTGAGTTGCACCGGCCTTTACGCCCCCGGCCCTGACATTGAGATCATTGAAGCGTTGGGCCTGCCGGGCACCACCCAGCGCATGGCGATCAACTTCATGGGTTGCTACGGGGCCTTCAACGGACTGAAAGCCGCCGACGCCATTGTGCGCTCAACGCCCGATGCCGTGGTGCTGGTGGTCTGCGTGGAGCTTTGCACCCTTCATTTCCAGAAGAAAAACGACCTCGATAACCTGCTGTCCAACGCCCTGTTCTCCGACGGCGCGGCGGCGGTGCTCATCGAAGGGCAGGC
This sequence comes from uncultured Cytophagales bacterium, assembly GCA_963750355.1. GTDB lineage: Bacteria > Bacteroidota > Bacteroidia > Cytophagales > Spirosomataceae > Fibrella. The sequence continues at coordinate 391,868 of CAVVQL010000003.1, forward strand.
CCGCCCCGACCGGTCACTGCGCCTGCGGTCGTTCTACTGCGACCTGCTGCCGGCCGGCAAAGAGGCGATGGCCTGGCACGTAACCGATTTTGGCTTCGAGATGACGCTAACCTCGGAGGTACCCACGGTGATTCAGCAGGGCATTGGACAGATGCTGTCGCGCCTGCTCGAACGCAGCAACCTCACCATCGGCGACATCGGTACGTATGCCCTGCACCCCGGCGGGCGGCGTATTCTGGAGGTGATTGAGGGGCAGCTGGGGCTCGACCAGACGGATAACCGCTACGCTTATCAGGTATTGAGCGAGTTCGGCAATATGTCGTCGGCCACGGTGCTGTTTGTGCTGAAAGCCATCTGGAACGACCTGGAAAACGCCGCTACCGACCCTGACAAAAACATCGATGGCTCGTTCAACATCCTGAGCTGCGCCTTCGGCCCCGGCCTCACCCTGGAGTCCATGATCCTGGAAGCGAACTACCACAAACTAACCGAGTCGACAGTCGGGCAAGCTGAAATTTTTGCTACCTTGACGTAAAACGAGTTCGTTCATGGTTGGCTTTAACGAAAAAGCACAGCAGTTAGGCTTTCAAAAATTCTCTGATATTCCCGAACACCTGGTTTATGAGGAATGGGATGGTGTGCCCATTCTTTACAGAGACATACATGAATATGCCCCCGATACGGATAACCTGAACCAACTCGAAATGGGCAGTAGTGTATTTCAGTCATTGATTATCGAGTATATTCTAGGCGAACTGTATACGCAGCTAGACCGGAAACGATACGCTATTATCACCAACGAAGCCGGTTTACAACTCGGTTATCGAAATACCCTTTCCAACGATATTGCGCTTGTTGAACGCAGCCGTATCCCGAACAAGCGGTCTGTGCAATACGCGACCGTACCGCCCAACGTTGTCATTGAGGTTGACGTAAAAGCCGACTACGAAAAAGACTTCAGGAGCTTCGACGAATACATGCATCAAAAAACGCAAAAGCTGCTCGCTTTCGGCGTAGAAAAAGTTATCTGGGTATTGTCAGCCGATGAGCAGGAAGTCCGTGTGTCAACCAGCGTTGGCTCAGCCACCTACAACTGGAAGGATAGCGTGATGGTGTTGGACAGCGTTACGTTCTGTTTGGCAGAAATGAACTTGGAGTAACGTGACTATTCGCAGCTCGACACGCCCAACACCTTCCTCACATGAACAGGAGAACATTTATAACCGTTGGTGCGGCGTCTGTCGGAGCAATTCCCTTGCTGGGGTTCGGGCTCACCGACAAACAGGCAGCTACTAAACCAGCCTGGCTGCTCGACTGGATTGCGATCAATGACAGCCAACTGGCCAATTATACCCCGCTGAAAGTCACGAAGGCCGGCCACCCGTTGGCAGGCGGGTATATGAATGAGGCCGATATGCCCAACCCGCATACCACGTCGGGGTTTCTGATGAAAGCCAGTATGCTCTTTGCCTGTCCGGAGTCGCGCCACTACGGGTTGAAAACGGTGCTGGCCGACATCGACGCGGCCGCCCGTTCTCTGCTTAGGATGCAGCATACCGACGGTACCATCGATCTGCTGGAAACCAATTTTCATTCGACGCCCGACACGGCCTTTGTGCTGGAAAACGTGGTACCGGCCTACAAATTCCTGATGCAGATGAACGGCACCGAAACGGCCCGCCAGCTGGTGAAAACGTTTCTGAAACAGGCGGGCGAAGCGCTGATCGTTGGGGGCATTCACACGCCCAATCACCGGTGGGTGGTATCGGCGGCGTTGACAAAACTGAATGAGCTGTTTCCCGACAGTCGCTACACAAACCGCATCGACCAGTGGCTTGCCGAGCATATCGACATCGATGCCGACGGGCAGTTCAATGAAAAGAGCACCAACAGCTATTCCCCGATTGTCGATCGGTCCCTGATTAGTATGGCGCGGGGCCTGAACAAGCCTGAGTTGTTTGATCCCGTTCGCCGCAATCTGACGATGACGCTCTACTACGTACACCCCAACGGCGAGGTGGTAACGGAAGCCTCTAATCGCCAGGATAAGGGTACGGTTGGCAACATGGCCCGGTATTACTACTGCTACCGCTACATGGCCTTGCTGGACAAAAACGGCCAGATGAGCGCCCTGTGTCGGCTTATCGAAAAAACCTGCCCCACCGAGCAGCTGGCGGGTTACCTCGACTACTTTTTAGAAGATCCGACGCTGTGGAAGGACTTACCGGCCAGTGCCCCGCTGCCCACCAGCTACGCCAAAGCTTTCCCCTACTCCGGGGTTGTCCGCATTCGTCGCGGAGACTGGGATGCTACCCTTCTGTCGACCAATGCCACCTGGTTAACGTTTCATAAGGGAAACGCCGTTTTACAGGGGATGCGGGTAGCCACCTCCTTCTTCGGAAAAGGTCAGTTTCAGTCGGAAACGATCGAGCAGCAGGGACAGTCATGGGTGTTGCGAAATTCGCTGGATGGCCCCTACTACCAGCCCATTGCGGCCGAAAAGATTGCGGCTGACGGTGACTGGGATAAAATGCCAAGAACCAGCCGTCGGCAAAGCGAGGTTCAGAAGCTCGACACGACGGTGACGATTACCGAAGCCACTAACGGCCTACAGATCGACATCGACATCGCTGGTACCGAGGGTGTTCCCGTCGCGCTGGAACTCATCTTCCGGGCGGGGGGTACGCTGTCGGGCGTCGTGAAACACCCTAAAAAGGAGAACGCCTACCTGTTGGCCGACGAAACGGGGTCATACCTGGTTGGGGCCGACGCCATCCGGTTTGGGCCGGGCAAAGCCGAGCATAAGGGCGTTCAGCTGAGAGGTGCCTTACCGGCCATGGATGCGCCCACGGTTTATCTGACCGGATTTACGCCGTTTACCCACCGGCTCTTTGTCGGCTAACCTACTACCATGTTGCCCAACCGATAGCACTATGCCTATGCATACAAGCCCTTTTCGCCCGCTAATAAGCCTGTGAACCTGCTGGTTAGCGGGCCATGCCCATTGGCCCAACACCCGATTGAACAACCCGATGCCTTCACCCGGCATCTACTCACCAACCACAAAATCAGTGCAATCGGCCAGGGTTGGTTTAAAAGAGACTTACCAGCTTTGGGATATCTGGCGACGAAAAAACCTTGGTACCTTTACTGGTTCATTTAAAACGGAGATTCGGCATCCTGGCGTGGTGATGCTGCGGATCTCCCCGGAAAAATAAAGGTGTACTAGCCATGGCTAAGAAAAGTCCAGTTAACGTAGCGTTTGCCTCCCTGTTCGTGCTTTCCCTTTTCGTTGTCGGGTTTCGCAATCTATCGGTCGACCAACCCAGGATTCCGCTCGATAATTACACCATTGAAGATGGTTTTAAGGTACGCGTCATCGCGTCCGAGTCGTTGTTGAAAGCCCCCGTCAGTATGGACTTCGACGATAAAGGCCGCATGTGGGTGGTCGAGATGATCGGTTACATGCCCAATCTGGAAGGTATTGGGGAAGAAGAGCCGACCGGCCGAATCTCGATCCTCGAAGATGTAAATAAAGATGGCGCGGCCGATCGGGCCAGGGTATTTTTAGACCAACTCGTGCTGCCAAGAGCCCTGGCGCTCGTTTATGGTGGCCTGTTGTACGTAGATGGCCCCAAGCTTTGGTTTGTTGAGATAAAAAACGACAGGCCCGGCAAAAAAACCCTGGTCGACCCCCTATACGCCGAGGGCGGAAATGTGGAGCACTCGTCCAACGGGTTGATGATGAACATCGACAACTGGATCTATAATGCCAATTATAACTTCAGGTATCAGCTTAAACATGGCAAATGGATAAAAGAACCTACCTCGTCGCGGGGCCAATGGGGAATCACGAAAGACAATTTTGGGCGGCTTTATTTCAACAATAACTCAACCACATTGAAAGGCGATTACCTGTTGCCCAATACCGTCATCAAGAACCGGTATTTTAGACCGACCGCTTCTGAAAACCGGCAACTGATCAACAATCGGGTCTATCCGAACCACCAAACCTCCGTCAATCGAGGCTATGTACGCGGCGTTTTAGACAACAACGGCTTTATAAAAGAAGTGACCGCTGCCTGTGGGCCATTGGTATACCGGGGTGGGGCTTTTCCCGACGCCTACAACCAGAATGCGTTTGTCTGTATTCCCGAAGCAAATCTGATTAAACGCACGGTGCTGACGTTTAAGGACAATCAGACCACCGCCAGTCAGGCCGTTGAGGGCAACGAGTTTTTAGCGTCTACCGACGAGGGGTTCCGTCCGGTAAATCTGTTCAACGGACCCGATGGGGCCATCTATGTGGTTGATATGCACCGGGGCATTATTCAGCATAAGGCCTACATTTCGCAATACCTCGCCGAACAGCTTGCCGCTAAAAAGCTGGATACCCTACAAAATGCCGGGCGCATTCTGAAGATAACCAGCACGACGGCTACGCTCAATGCCGTGCCCGATCTGTCGAAGGCCACTGCCGGTCAGCTGGTTGCCCTGCTCAGCCACCCCAATGGCTGGCTGCGCGACCGGGCCCAGCAGCTATTGATTCAAAAGAACGATCGGTCGGTTATCAGTCAGTTAATCAAATTAGCCAAAGAGAATCAGCCGAATTCAACGGCTATTCATGCCCTGTACGTGCTGGAGGGCCTGAACGCGCTTTCGTTTGCCACGCTGAGTGGTATTGTCGGCCAATCAACACAACCCGAAACAATTGCCCACGCCCTGGGCCTTTTAGAGCGTTTTGCCACGGCGCAGCATGTAGCCGACATGAAGGCGATCAGTACGCGGCTGGTGGCGCAGAATAACGAAACGATCGACCTCTACCTGGCAATGTCACTGAATGCCTGGCTTGGCTTATCGGATAGTTTCCTGCCTGTTCTGTCCGCCATCGACAAGCGATACACCAACCAGCCAATGGTTCAGGAAGCGCTGACCAGTGGCCTTACGGGTAAGGAAGACGTGTATCTGGCGGCCGGGCAACCGAGCGATCTGCTGAAAAAGAACTTGACAGCGACGCTGACGAATCGGCAAAAAAAAGAGCTGAATCCCATTTTTGTGGTCGAAAAAAATGAGGTCGACAACCGAACACGGGGCTTGAAATTATTCAGAAGCATTTGCGCTACCTGTCACGGTGCCGACGGTAAAGGGATTCAGGATCTGGCCCCGCCCCTCAAAGGATCTGAATACATCGATGGCTCGATGCGCCGACTGGCGGCCATTATTCTGCACGGAGTCAGCGGCCCCATTCATGTAGATGGCAAATTGTATCAGTTGAACAATGAGATGCCGGCCCTCCTCAACAACAAGGACATCAGCGATCGGGATATTGCCGACATTATTCAATTTACGCAGAACGCATTCGCGAAAGCAGGGAAAGGTATTTCTGCGGCTGAGGTTAAAAAAATGAGGGATAAAAAGCCGGCAGGTAGCGGTGTCTTCAGCGAAAAACAGTTGCTGGAGTCTGATTTTGAAGACTGAGGCCGGGCATAGCCTGAGTCCCCTACTGGCCCTCACGCCTACCCAATAAGCCACCCTTCGTCCCACTGGTCCATGACGCCCCAAACAAGATACACCCGCTTACTTCGCTCTTTTCTGCTGACGCTGGGTATGCTGGTCGTTTGGTGGGGTCTAAACTCGGCGCTTAGTGGCAGCGTTTGGGAGGGTATGGTTATCAGTAAATCGGCGCTGACGGTTGAATACTGCGAGTTCAACCATGTAGACCGGTTCGTTCACCAGCCGATGAATACGTACTCGAACCTGGCGTATTTTTTCTTTGGCGTATTGATTCTACAAATCGCTTTTGCTGACTACAAAAGTCTGGCTCTGGATAGGCAAAACAGGATGCAGGCATTTCCCCTGCTGTCGGCTTTAATGGGCCTCTGCTTCATTTATCTAAGCATCGGCAGCGCTTTCTTTCACGCCTCGCTCACCTACATTGGCCAACGCGTCGACATGAACGGGACGTATGGGCTTACCCTCGTGCTGGTCAGCATTGGGCTGTATCACGTGCTGCACAACGTCCGGCTTACGCAGACGGTGAAAACCGGTGGGGTAATCGTTCTGGCGGTGCTTATCCTCTTGTTTCTGAAGATCGCCCTGCTGGTGTCAAGTGCCATTCTGCTCCCTTCGCTAATCCTGACCATGCTCCTGCTGATTGCCATAAACTACGCACAGTTCAGAAAAGAGCGGTCTATCATATTGGCCCTGGCCAGCCTCGTCTTGATTGTAATGGCCATTAAGCTGCGCACGCTGGATGTGCAGAAAGTGGGCTGCGATCCGCATTCGCTGGTGCAGGGCCACTCGGCCTGGCATGTATTGACGGCGCTCAGCAGTTTCTGTAGTTATTCTTTTTTTCGGTTTACGTCTCCGAACAGCAGGGCGGTTGTGTAAACTTTCAGCATGTAGCGCGAAGTAACCTGGCAATCCACAAAAAGGCTTCGAAAACTGATTAGGAATCAGCCAGATCAAGGCTTTCTCATGGTACGAACTATCCGTCCGGGAAAACCGGTCTGTTAGCCTTATATCAAGCGCACAGCACAACCCTTACAACAACCCTATCATGCAGGAAAAACAGTCAATTACCCGTCGGAACTTTGTTGGCAAAACCGCTTCCGCTCTGGCTGCCTTCACCATCGTTCCCCGTTTTGTGCTGGGCGGAAAGCGGCCCGACGGCTCAAAATACCTGGCCCCCAGCGACCTTATTTCGCTGGGTTTCATCGGTACCGGTAAGCAGGGGCGTGGCCTGGCTAACTCGTTTTTAGGCACCAACGAAGCCCGGATTGTGGCCATTAGTGAAGTGTATAAGGCGAAAGCGCAACTGATGCTTGACCGGATCAAAAGCCACCACGCAAAAAACACGGAGCAGGGCGCATCGGCCGACATTCCGGTATACAACGACTTTCGGGAGTTGCTGGCCCGTAAGGACATCGACGCCGTTGTTATTGCCGCCCCAGACCATTGGCACGCCGCTATGGCCGTTCGCGCTGCCGAAGCCGGCAAAGACATCTACTGCGAAAAGCCGCTGTCGCTGACGGTCAAGGAAGGCCGGGCCATGGTTAATGCGGCCCGCAAGCACAACCGCGTGTTTCAGACCGGCAGTATGCAGCGGTCGTGGCCTGAGTTCAGGCAAACCGCCGAGCTGATTCGCAACGGCTACATCGGTGAGGTGAAAACCATTAAAGTGAACGTGGGCCCACCGCCTACCCCCTACAACCTGCCCGCCGAGCCGATTCCCGAAGGGCTCGACTGGTCGGCCTGGCTGGGACCAAATGCCCCGGTTCCGTTTAATTCCGAACTGGCCCCACCCACCTCTAAAGACGTGTTCCCCAACTGGCGCAACTACAAAGAGTTCGGCGGGGGCATGGTCACCGATTGGGGCGCCCACATGTTCGACATTGTGCAGTGGTCGCTGGACATGGACAACAGCGGACCCGTTGAGGTAATTGCCCCGGACGGCAAAGACCATCCGTTCCTGACGTATCGGTACGACAACGGCATTGTGATGACCCACGAAAAATGGGACTGGCCCAATGCCATTCACTTTATCGGAACGGAAGGCGAAATAAAAGTGCAGCGGAAGAAGATCGAAACCACCCCGGCTTCACTGGCTAAAAAGGAGATTGGCGAGACCGAAAAGCATGTGTACCGTAGCGAAAACCATTACAAGGATTTTCTGAAGGCCATGCGGAAACGGAGCAAACCCATTTGCGATGTGGAAGTAGGCCACCGCACAGCATCGGTTTGTAACATTGGCAACATCGCTTACCAGTTAAAGCGACCGCTGGTGTGGAACCCTAAAAAAGAGCTGTTCAAAAATGACGCCGAAGCCAATGCGCTGCTCGGCCGCCCCATGCTCAACGAATGGGCGATCAAGATTTAACCGCGCAACGCGTCGATGTTCGTCTACCTACTGGACGCGCTTCCAGCGCAGAGCGTTGATGTTCTGGCCAATGATACGGCCCTCTTTCAAACCCACTTCATTGTCTTGCCGGGTGTGAATGCCCCCCAGAAACCGCGAGTAACCCGACTCTTCGGCCGCTTCCCAGAACGAGCGATACTGGCGGGCTTTGAAATCGACGTTACGCTTGCTGTCGCGCAGACGGCCCACGTGCGAATCGTCGGTGAAGGCAAAGGCCGAGCCGTAGAGGTCTGTCAGAACAACGGCTGCCGCAGCCGATTGGGTAGAGTGGCCCGACGCAAAGCCCGGAAAAGGAGGTGCCGGCCAGAAGGGCACCCAATTGGGGTCGATGGCCCGGCGGACAAACGTGTAAGGCCGCTCGTTGTTATACGTGTACTTGCATTTCCAGCAGGCAATAAACGCGTCGGTCACGGCAATACCCACGCGGGCAACTGTTTCGGCCGCTTTCCCCAGTGACGCTTTATTGGCCTGAATGGCAATACGGGCCAGGTTATACGAGTGGCCCGGTGGTGTAAACGTCTCGCTTGGATCGTCGGCCCACCACACGGCAATCTCTTTTTCGGCCTGCGTCAGATTGATGTTCTTGGCGTACACCTCCAGATACTGCGCGAAATAAGTCGAGGTCACCTGCGTGGAAATGGCCAGGGGCACGGGCAATGTTTGCGCAGAGGTAGAAGCCAGCATCGTCCGGTTTTTTCCCCAATAGGGCTGCATCGGAATGGTAAGGCCGTTTTCGGTGGGTCGCCAGGCACCCGGCAGCGTCGACGGCACAAAATCCGTGGGAAAGTTGCGGTTATACCCTTCGTGCCCACCGTCTGCTTTCGACCACTCGAAGATCGAACTGGCTACGCTTTTTCCGTAAGCTGCCGACCGCTCACTGGTAGCGGCATCGGTGCTTTTAAACTGGTTGAATAGCGCGGTTTCCAGCGAGTCGATCTGCTTTTTGTAGCTAGCCGTGGTGTTGGCAAACAGGGCCCGCAGTATGTCGGCCTCGGCAGCGTTGGCACTCAACGCCCAGTTGTAGCGCTGCCCCGTTTGTATGGTCGGTAACTTGTTCAGCGCCTGAAGCTGCCCCACCATCGACTCATTTCCGGGCATACCGGCCACTACGGCTTCATACATAGCCAGGCCAGCGTAGCTAAACGTACGGGAGGCAACCGGCGGCGTTTGACCGGGCGTGTTCCGTATCAGGCGCAGGTGCATGTTGCTCCACTGCACCACCACCTCATTGCTGTAGGAATCAGCGGTGTTGGGTTGCGGAGCTACCTGATCATCGGCAGGGCGACAGGCCTGTACCATCGCCACGGCCAGTAAAGCCAGTAGCCACTGCCCGATCGGTTTGATTAAGTGGACGCGCTGCAAACAGGAAAACAGGGGTAGTCGTGTCGACATAAGCAGGTAGAGTGGCTTTCGATCAATCATAAAATACAGCAAAAATTTTGCCAACTTTTCGGAAGTAATCCGTTCTGGAAAGTAAGGAGACTATTTAGGGGGTGGGTGTATCTTTATTTTGCCATCTATCCCTTAATTTTCGCCCAAATCTACCAGAGTACAGCCTGTCTAAGCCAACTTCGCTTTATGCCTTACCGCTCGTTTCTACTTTGCCTCGCAGCCCTGGCCGGGCTGTTTCCTGCTGCACAGGCGCAGAGCCGACGCCGCCTGAATACCAACCAGCCCTTACCTTCTGCCAATGCGCCCATGCCCGTGATCATGGCCCCACAGGCGCACCTGCTGGAGAGCGTGACCATGAGCAGTTCGCTGCTGAATCGGGGCATTCGGTATTCGATCTACCTCCCCCCCGATTATTACGTCTCGAACCGCCGCTACCCGGTTGTATACCTGCTGCATGGCTACACCGATGACGAAACCGGCTGGACCCAGTTTGGTGAAGCCGACCGGATCATCGGCGAAGGCATCAAGTCGGGTACGTTGCCGCCCATGATCGTGGTGATGCCCGACGGGGGCGTTACCTGGTACATGAACGACTATCTGAACAAAACGCGCTATGAAGATATGTTCGTGACGGAACTCATCCCGCATATCGATTCGAGCTACCGCACCCGAACCAGGCGCGAATACCGGGGCATTTCGGGGTTGTCGATGGGTGGGCACGGCTCACTCCTGCTGGCTATGCACCACCCCGACCTGTTTGGCTCGTGTGCGGCCCTGAGTGCGGCGGTGTTTACCGACGAAACCATGAAGGCCATGCCCGAAGACCAGTATAATAGAACGTTCAGCTTTCTGTTTAGCGGCCCGGTAAAAGGCGAAGATCGGCTAACCGCCCACTATAAACGCAACAGCCCACTGATCCTCGCAGCGTCGGCGCCGGAAGGTGAACTGAAAAAGGTGCGCTGGTACCTGGATTGTGGCGACGACGATTTTCTGACGGCCGCCAACGCCCAGTTACACATGACGCTCATCGATCGTAAGATTCCCCATGAGTATCGGGTTCGCGATGGGGCCCATACCTGGACCTACTGGCGCACCGGCCTGCCCGATGCCCTGAAGTTTATCGGAAGCCGGTTCCAGCAACAATAATTGAGTGATGAATGATCCATCATTCATCACTCATCCTTCTTTTCATGACCCTTACCCTCGATATTGGCAACTCGGATGTGGTGTTTGGCCTGTATGCCAACGATACCTGGCAGCATATCTGGCGAACGCCCACCCTGCCCATGCAGTCGGCCGCTTTTTATCAGCGCACCCTCAGGTTATGGCTTCTGGAAGCCAACCTAACGCTGAGCCAGATCACGCAGGCTACCATCAGTAGTGTAGTGCCTGCCCTCACGCCCAACATCCGCGAAGCCGTGGGCGATCTGTTCGCGATTGAGCCGGTGGTAGTGGGCCCACTGCTGTATGACCGCCTACCCGTAACGGTACTGCGGCCGCAGGAGATCGGTACCGATCTGGTGGCCAACGCCGTAGCGGCCTACACCCGGTATAGGAAGACGTGTGTCATCGTTGATTTTGGCACGGCCCTGACCTTTACTACCGTGAGGACCGATGGCCATATTCTGGGGGTAGCCATTGCGCCGGGGCTAAAAACGGCCATCCGGTCGCTGTTTGCCAATACGGCGCAACTGCCCGAAGTGCCCATCGAATTACCAACTTCGGCGTTGGGGTTGAATACCGTCCATGCCATTCAGGCGGGCGTGGTGATGGGCTACGAAGGGCTGGTTCGCAGTCTGATCAACCAGATTCGGACCGAGATGGGTGGTGCCTGCCTTGCGGTGGCAACGGGTGGCCTGTCCAGGCGGATTCCCTCCCTGCAAGCTGAGTTTGTGGAAGTGCTCCCCTCCCTCACCCTCGACGGTATCCGGCTGATTGGGGACTACGCCCGCCGTTGACAAACTAAATCAGTACAACTACCTGAGCCTGGGGCAGCCCGAACTCAGCCGTGTTGGCGCCAGCGAATAGCCCGCCCTGTCAGGCTGCCGCAGTGGGCTCATCTTCAGCCGATCCGGTTGTATCAGACGCGGTCTTTTGGGTCCGCCGCCGTTTCTTCAGGGCATCGTTGAGCAGGTATTCGATCTGCCCGTTTACGCTCCGAAATTCGTCCTGTGCCCAACGCTCCAGTTCAGCCAGCATCTCGGGATTAAGCCGGAGTAAGAATCCTTTTTTTTCAGCCATAGAATAAGGTCGTGAGGAGTCCAACGTTCAATGTCTAATGTTTAAAGTTGCTCTGCCAATCAGCGAAGCAACTTTAAACATTAGACTTTAGACATTGAACGTTGAACCTTACATACTAGTAGATCGACCCCGCGTTCACGACCGGGCTGACGTTCTTCTCGCCGCAGAGCACCACCAGCAAGTTACTCACCATCGCGGCTTTACGCTCTTCATCGAGCACCACCACGTTCTTTTCGGCCAGCCGGGCCAGCGCCATTTCTACCATACCCACGGCCCCATCAACGATCTGTCGGCGGGCCGCCACTACGGCCGATGCCTGCTGCCGTTGTAGCATGGCACCCGCAATTTCAGGGGCATAGGCCAGATGGCTAATACGGGCTTCAATGATGGTTACGCCCGCCCGCGACAGCCGTTCGTTCAGTTCTACTTCCAGCACGTCGTTTATATGGCCCGTATTATCCCGCAAGGTTACTTCGCCATCTTCGGCGTTATCATAAGCGTGTGAGTTGGCCAAGTGCCGTACGGCCGCTTCCGACTGAATCTGTACAAAGAGCGTGTAGTCATCGACCGAAAACAGGGCTTTAGCTGTATCAGCCACTTGCCACACCACCACTGCCGCAATGTCGATGGGGTTGCCCATTTTATCGTTTACCTTCAGGGTCTGCCCATTGAGGTTACGGGCACGCAGGCTGATTTTCTTTTTGCTATAAAACGGGTTGACCCAGCGAAGCCCATTCTGCTTCATAGTACCGGTATAATCGCCAAAGAATGTAGTTACAACAGCTTCGTTTGGATTAACGACCGATAGCCCTACCAACGTGATGATACTGGCAATGACTACTATACCACCCAGCACACCCAGCCAGCCCATGCTATAGATTATAGCACTCAAGGCTAGTGCAAACCCGGCAAACAAGCCAAGTAGGCCAATCAACAGAGCCAGATAGCCCGAAATAGAGGTAAGATTTTTCTCGTTCATGAGTTCAGAAAGTAATATCGTTTTAATAGCACAATAATATCACACGGAGACGAATTGACCTCAATTTTTCAGACCAATGGCCCGTTTATCGTGTGAACGGCTGGAAACTAATTCAGCAGGTTCACGCCTGTTCCAGGTACGTTTGCAGTTGAGCCCTACGGTTGTCGCGATCACTCAACGCCGCTTTTAATTGCTGATCGAGTTGTTGCTGCGTAAAGGTGATCTTGTCGGCCAGCATCCGGGATTGACGGTGCGCCTCATTGATGCGTTGCTGTACCGAGAAATCGGTGAAGATGTTGTCGAAGAAGATGTCGGCGAAACGGGTCAGCCCATCGAACTGTAATTCTGCATCGAGTTGCAGATGTATATCTGCCAGTTCAGACTTGACTCGCTGCAAACTCTGATTGACCCGGTACGATTGATCGCGCACCTCATCGAGCTTGTTGTACTTCACCATCGAGATCAGGGTTGACCCGGCAAACATGTCCCAGTTGCCAAGACTAATTGCACTGTCCAGTAAGGATGTAAGCCGATTTACTTCGTGCAGCGCGTTATTACTGGCCTGCTGCGCTTCCTGTACTTCCTGAACCTGCTGCTCGGTGGTCTGTAGCGCCGAGGCGTGAACGTCATACCGATTACCCGGTTGCCCCTTGACAGCCTCCGTTTTTTCGCGAACTAACGTGTCATAGCGCAACGCCACATCGGCGGAGGCCTCCAGCTGCGATGTCAGCGAGTCAACCCGGCTTTTCAACGCTTCGACCTGCGCTGTTACGGCATCATAGGCTATTCGGGCGGCCTGGGCTTCGGCCTGTTCGTTGGTCAGTTGCTCGCCCCGCCGATCCAGCAGATTGTAATAGACCGTAGCCCAACTGAGCCGACCCAGCCGGTCGACATCAGCCCTGTTCGGCGCTCCACTTATTATACAGTTCCGCCTGCCGTGTCTGCTGGTCCTGCAATTGGCTGGCGGCCTGATTAAGTTGTTGGGCCAACACAGCCCGTTCACCGCGTTGGCGAATTAATGTGAGCAGGGTCTCCTGCTGGGAGGTAGTCCAGGTCATCAGGGTATTGTTTAGGGCCGTGAAGCAACGACCTAATCTACCTCGAAACTAGCCAGTCTGGATGAATGGCTTGCAGACAGGCCAAACAATCAACCGTGCCATGTAGTCGGCACATAGCGGTTTCTGCCGTACTTTTGCCCCTCGATTTTCCTGGGCGCTCAAGTCCTGTGAATTCGTTTAATCCAGAGAATCCCGCCGGGTTGCCGGTGCCAGTCCGATGTTAAGTGAACAAGAAGTAAATAGACGACAGAAACGCGAAGAACTGATGCGGATGGGCATTGACCCCTACCCCGCCGACCTCTTCGACGTTACCCATACCATCACATCCCTGCGCGATGCCTTTGCCGATAAAGCCGGGCAGGATACGCAGGGCGGCTACGAATCGCATCTCGATTTTGCGGGCGATGCCCAATTTGGTCAGGTACGGCTGGCGGGGCGCATGATGGGGTTCCGCATTTCAGGCGCTGCCTCTTTTGCTGAAATGCAGGACAGCACCGGCCGGATGCAGCTTTATTTCAAGCGCGACGATATTTGCCCCGGCGACGACAAAACGATGTACAACACCGTGTTCAAGAAACTGCTGGACATCGGCGACATCTTGGGCGTGGAGGGCAACATATTCACTACCATGACGGGCGAACTATCGCTCTACGTGCGGTCGTTTAAACTACTGACGAAATCCTTGCGGCCGCTGCCGGTGGTGAAAGAAGTGGTAAACGAGCAGACCGGCGAAAAGGAAACCTACGACGCCTTCACCGACCCCGAACTGCGCTACCGCCAGCGGTACGTCGATCTGATCGTGAATCCGCAGGTACGTGAGGTGTTTATCAAACGCAGCAAGCTGGTCAATTCCATCCGGCAATACCTGAGCGGAAAAGGGTATCTGGAAGTGGAAACGCCTATTCTTCAGCCAATTCATGGTGGGGCAACGGCGCGGCCTTTCCAGACGCACCACAACACGCTCGACATGACGCTGTACCTGCGGATTGCCAACGAGCTGTATCTGAAACGGCTGATCGTGGGGGGCTACGACGGTGTGTTCGAGTTTGCCAAAGATTTCCGCAACGAAGGTATGGACCGGACCCACAACCCCGAGTTCACGCAGGTGGAATTCTATGTGGCTTACAAAGACTACAACTGGATGATGGACACCATTGAAGAGATGGTGGAGAAAGTAGCCATCGACGTGGCCGGAACCACCAAAGTAACGGTGGGCGAGAATGTTATTGATTTCAAACGCCCCTGGAAACGCCTGACCATGTTCGAAGCCATTCAGGAGTTTACCGGCGTGGACGTATCGGCGATGGACGAAGCGGCCCTGCGCCAGACCGCCGAAAGCCGGGGCATCAAAACCGATCAGTCGATGGGTAAATCGAAGCTGATCGACGAACTGTTTGGCGAAGCCTGCGAGCCGAACCTGATTCAGCCCACGTTCATTACCGATTACCCCGTGGAGATGTCGCCGCTGACCAAAAAGCACCGGAGCAAGCCGGGTCTGGTGGAGCGGTTCGAGGCGATCTGCAACGGCAAAGAGATTGCCAACGCCTATTCTGAGCTGAACGATCCGCTCGATCAGCGCGCCCGGTTTGAAGAACAGCTTGAGCTGGCCAAACGCGGCGACGACGAAGCGATGGCGATGGACGAAGATTTTCTGCGCGCCCTTGAATACGGTATGCCCCCCACGGCGGGCGTAGGCCTGGGCATCGACCGGCTGACCATGATTATGACCAATCAGCCCAGCATTCAGGAAGTGCTGTTCTTCCCGCAGATGCGCCCCGAGAAAAAGGAAGAGGTATCGACCGAAGCCGATTTTGTGGCGGCGGGAGTTCCTGAGGCCTGGGTACCGGCGCTGCAGAAACTGGGCTACTTAACGGTGGCTCAACTACAGGCGACCAGCCCCAATAAGCTGTTCAATGACTTGGGTGGCGTTCGCAAGAAGCTCAAAATGAACGACGTACCCATGCCCAGCCTCGCCGACGTACAGGGCTGGATGGGAAATTGAGAATTAGTCCTCAGTCTTCGTCTCTGTTGCGCTGCTAACACAACCATTTATAAGCTAGCAGCGCAACAGAGGACGGAAGACTGAGGACTTGAAACTTAAAATGCCCCAACCTTTCAGTTGGGGCATTTTAAGTTTCAATTAGGTCCGGACCTGAGTTGATTAGATCTTGCTGACCTTAACGGCGTTGAGGCCTTTCTTGCCATCAACTACTTCGAATTGAACCCGGTCATTTTCCCGAATCGTCACACCGTTCAAGCCGGTAATATGAACGAAAATTTCACGACCATTGGCGTCGTCAACGATAAAGCCGAAGCCTTTGCTCTCGTTGAAGAACTTAACCACACCTGTTTGCATAAATTTGGTATAAATTGAATATGTGACCAACCCCAAAAGGTTGTTCACACGCATGAGGCACAAAGTAAGTCAATTACTTTCAGATGAATGACAGGTAAGGGCCGTAAAAGCATCCGCTTCCTATGATTTTTGTGTAAATGGTTTGTAAAATGAGAACAAACCTCACTTAATAGCGTTATGTTTACTCTTATTCAGGACAGCAGCCATATGGACCAGAGTCTAAACAGAATGAAATATTTCGTTGAGCAGCAGGCTTTCGGCGTGTGCGCCCGGCTTGGCGAACGAATGAACATTTCGGCTAGCAGCATCCGGTTGTACTTTATTTATACATCCTGCCTGACGCTCGGCTCGCCCGTCATACTGTACCTTATCGCGGCCTTCTGGCTCGAAATGCGCACGCACATCCGTCGCAACGCCAATCCAACGTTCTGGGAGTTGTAAAGAGCTAAGAGTGTAGAGTTAAGAATTGGCTGACACACGAATACACTTGCGTCAGCCAATTCTTAACTCTTTCTTTTAAAGAGCGGTACCGTGCTGCATGGCTCTCCATACAGCAGGCTCTGTACGACCGGGGCGAGCACCCGCGTCAGTTCAACGTAGGCGGCGGTAGGCACCGGTACCTTGCTGCACCCTTTCACCACTACTTTTGCGCCCCGGTACGCTTCGGAATCTATGCTTTTGATCGCATCGAAGTATAGTTTCTCGTCCAGATCCTGTAGGGTGCCATACACAATTGTGTTGGCGTAGGGCTGTAGGTGCAACGTCAGCAACATATACGCCCAGGTGGGGATAATGGCATCTTCGGTACAGGTAATGGCCACGTTTTTACCGGCATACTGGCTCCAGTCATGTTCTTTCAGGAAAGCGCGAAAGTCTTTCTCCTTTAGAATCATGCCCATAAACAGATTGTCTTTCAAATCGTAGACAACCCGTTCGCCATGATGGTAATACTCTTCCAGATCGAGCGTGATCAGGCCACTGCTGGCCACCCGGTTCACAATAGCTTCTGTTTCCATAGCAACAGAACGGCGGGCCGTGGGGCAATAGTTCGATTACCAGCGAGCCGTTTACGGGCTCACCAACCCGACTTTCAGCGCCAGTCTGACCAGCTGTCAACCGTACAAACCACCCTCCTACTGCACTTTCTGCCTCGGGGTAGTGCTCATGAATTCTTTCAGGTAATACGGCTCAAACGTGACCAGATCCTCGAACGTGTCGGCGGCGTAGGCCTGAACAGCCAGGGCACCCACGGTCCGGGCCGAAGGGCGTATCTGCATGGCAGGGAAATGCGCATTGGGATGGGTTAGTACCGGACGGGCTTTGGCGGCCCCATCACCGAAGAAGACAACCGGATTATCGGCGAGCAGGTCAGCGAATGAGGCCTCATCCAGCACAGTAGCCGACGTGGCCCGTAGCTCACGACCGTCCTGCGCATACACCGCGCAATACACCTCCATCCGGCGGGCATCGATCATGGGGCAGAACAACGTATCCGGCCGGTCCGACGTCTCGGTGGACTCGCCCGGCGCATAAAACGGACGTACCTGTTCAGTCATCGCGGCCAGCGTATTGATACCGATCAGGGGCTTGTCGAGGGCCATGCACAGTCCTTTAGCGGTAGAAACGCCAATGCGCAGCCCTGTATAAGACCCTGGTCCTTTTGCCACCGCAATAGCCGACACAGCGCTCAGTGCATGGCCAGTGTGAACCACCACATCCTGCACCAGCGTAGTGAGGCGCGATGAAGCGGTGCGTTCTGTGTAGAGTTCATAACAGCCCAGCAGTGTGCCATCAGGCTGATGCAAGGCCACGGAACAAACCGTGGTGGAGGTATCGAGGGAGAGGATCACGTTGAAAGAGTTAAGAATTAAGAGCGGTCCGCCGCCGCGGGTCTAAAGTTGCTTCGCTCGCAGCCAGTGCGTCAGTAAGCGAAACAACTCTTAACCGCGGCGGCGGACCGCTCTTAATTCTTGATTAGAAACTCTTAATTCTTTACGCCTTTCAAAATCTTTTCATACCGGTTCATGTCTTTGAACAGGTCAAGGGCGGTTTTAATATCGGGGTCGGTCGTGAACGACGCTTCTTTAAGGCCCTTTTGCAGGTAATAATGACCGGCGATCTCCTGTTCCAACAATGTTCTGATTTCGGTCTGGAAGGTCTTCATGTCGGCATCTTTGCTATGCGACATTTTTGATTTCAGGGCCTGTAACTGGTTCTGGATCTGGTCGAAATACTTTTCTTTCTTGGCCGATGCCTCCAGTACGCCCAGGTCTTTTTCAACCTGCGTGGTATAGTCATACTCCTTGTCTGCCGCCCATTTCACAAATTCCTGGTATTCGGCATCGGTCAGTTTAAAGTCACGGGCCGCCTTGATGGTCGGGTGGTCATGTTTATACTTCACCGCGTAATCGAAAATCAGACCTTTGTTGGTCAGACTCTGCGCCAGGGGCGACGGCGTTGGTGCCTCCGTCTGAATGTCGGGGGTAACGCCACCGCCATCGTATACAGTTCGGCCGGCGCGGGTTTTGAAGGCGGTACGGAGCGAATCGGCAATTTTACCCACGCTGCCATCGGCGTTGCGGTGGCTGTAGTCGATGGCCTGAATACACCGGCCACTGGGAATGTAATACTTCGCCGTGGTGATCTTCATGCGCGTACCGAAGGAGAGCGGCCGAGTGGTTTGCACCAACCCTTTGCCATAGCTACGCTGCCCAATCAGCACGCCCCGGTCGTAATCCTGAATCACGCCGGAAACGATCTCCGCTGCCGAGGCCGAATGATTATTGGTCAGCACCACCACCGGCATTTCGGTATCTAGAGCAGGCGCCTGAGCCGCATACGATTTGTTCCACTCGGTAACCTTCCCTTTGGTGGTTACTACCTCCGAGCCACGGGGAATGAAAATATTGGCAATATCGATAGACTGATCCAGTAGCCCACCGGGGTTTTCGCGCAGGTCGAGCACGAGTTTCTTCATGCCTTTCCCTTTCAGTTCCTGATATGCGGCACGAACTTCGCGGCCTGCCGCCGCCATAAAATCTTTCAGGTCAATGTAGCCCACCTCGTCGCTGAGCATGCCGTAGTAAGGCACGTTGGTCATCTTCACCACGTCGCGCATAACGGGCACCTCTACCGGGTCTTTCTGGCCGTAGCGCTTCACAGTCAGCTTAACGGCCGTACCGGTCTGCCCGCGCAACAGTTTGCCCGGATCGGCGTCGCGGCGCGTTTTGATGTCTACTCCATCGATTTTCAGAATCTCGTCGCCAATCTGCAGGCCCGATTTCTCGGCGGGTGTTCCCTCATACAGCATCATCACAATGCTCCGGTCCTGCCGCGTTCCGACCAGGGCACCAATACCGTTATAGCGGCCGGTGGTCATGGTCATGTAATCTTCGATATCGTCTTCGGCGTAGAAATTCGTGTACGGATCGAGCGATTTGAGCATCGCGTCGATACTCGTCTTCACCATCCGGTTGGGATTCACCTCATCTACATAGTACATGTTCAGTTCTTTGAACATGGTGGCGTAGATGTCGAGGTTACGGGCGATCTCGAAGAAGCGATCATCGCGCGAGAAAGCGGTTAGCCCACCGGCAACGAGCAGGGCCGACATACCAAGTATCAGTTTCTTATAAAGACGCATAGGGGGATGAGTTTCAAGTGTCAGGTTTCAAGTGTCAAACGATCCGCTGTTGCGGTGCTTCGCCTGTTCAGCAGCGTCTACGGAAACAGCCTACTGTACTAGTAAACTATCCAATACTAGCGAGGCTTTGAACCTGAAACTCTTTTTAAAGCTAATTTCATACCTTTTTCTATCTCTTCAAACGAAATTTTCGTCTTCGCGGTATAGAGGAACACAATCTGTGCCACTGGCCCAATGGGTGGCGGTACCACTGGCCCGGTTGCAGGCTTGTCAGCCGATGCTTGAGTCACCTCCCGCGAGGAGTTTTCGAGCAGCATATATTTGTGCAGGCGATACGCCTCCCTGACGCGCCGACGCACGGCATTGCGGTCGACAGCCTTCTTAAACACCCGTTTGGGCACACTGAACAGCACCTGCGGCCATTGTCCGTCGGTAGCGGCATCCGTTACTGGCTGCTCAGGTACGTCGGCAGCATCGTGCCGGCAATAGAGCAACCGAAACGGAAAGTGATAAAACGTCAGGGGTGCATCGGCAGCTGGTTTTTCAGCGGGAGGCGTACCGGATTTACCTGGCTTGTCGCGGGTGAAGAGCCGGTCAATGACCTTTCGGCTGGTCAGGCGTTCGCTTTTGGGGAAGGTTTGAGGCATAAAGGTTACGTCTGTAGGCTGGAAAGTCACAAGGGGCGTTGCTGAATCACTAAGCTGTGACCCGGCAACGCCCCTTTGAGACTAACGTATAAGGCGCTGAGGCCTCTACACTTACAATTTAAACCGAACGCCTTTCTTCTCGTCAGAAACGGTCAGTTTCCAGCGGCCTTTGGCCCGGCGACGGGCGATTACATTCTGCCCGTTTGGCGTTGACATCCGCTCGCGGAATCCGTGCTTGTTCCGCCGCTTGCGGTTCGACGGTTGGTAGGTTCTTTTCATTGTATGATTATGCTATAAAATGCCTGTTTCTGAATTGAGTCCGCAAAAATAACAGAATGGCGCGAAACGGCCAAACGGAGTTCATAGTTTTACCTCACCCCCTGCCCGAACGGGGGATCGCCCTCTCCATAAAACAAGGAGAGGGCGATCCCCCGTTCGGGCAGGGGGTGAGGTTTATCCGTTTATGCGGTTAATTTTGCAGCCGATACTTCCTGCATCAGTTTCTCTTCAGTTACCCCATGTTCAAAAGAACCAAGATTGTTGCCACCGTTGGCCCTGCCTCTGACACAAAAGAACAATTACTGGCATTAGCCCACGCGGGTGTCAACGTATTCCGGCTTAATTTCTCGCACGGCACCCACGAAGATCACCTGCTGCGCCTGAATCGCATCCGCGAAATCAACGCCGAATACAATATGAACCTGTGCGTGCTCCAGGATCTGCAAGGGCCAAAGATTCGGATCGGTGCCGTTGAAGACCCTAAAAACGGGGTGCAGATCATTGCCGGTCAGCAACTGGTGTTCACCAACGAAGAAATGATCGGCACGGCAAACCGCGTGAGCACGCCCTACAAAGGCATGTACCGCGATGTGCGCCCCGGCGAACGCATCCTGCTCGACGATGGCAAACTGGAGGTGAAAGTAATTGGCGTCGATGGCACCGACGTGATTACCGAAGTGGTCTACGGCGGGCCAATGAAGTCGAAAAAAGGCGTTAACCTGCCCAACACGAAAGTATCCATGCCGTCGGTAACCGACAAAGACTGGGCAGATCTGGACTTTGGTCTGGAGCATGATGTGGAATGGATTGCCCTCTCGTTTGTACGGGAAGCGCAGGAAATTCTGGAAATCAAAGACTACATCGCCTCGAAAGGGAAGCTGGCCCGGGTGGTGGCGAAAATCGAAAAGCCCGAAGCCATTGTCAATATCGACGCCATCATCGAAGCCACCGACGCCATCATGGTCGCCCGTGGTGACCTGGGGGTTGAGCTACCCGCCGAAGAAGTACCGATGATTCAGAAAATGCTGGTCGAGAAGTGTAACCGCGCCGCCAAACCGGTGATCGTGGCCACGCAGATGCTCGAAAGCATGATCGACGCCCCCCGCCCTACCCGCGCCGAAATCAACGACGTGGCTAACTCGGTGATGGATGGTGCCGATGCCGTAATGCTGTCGGCCGAAACGGCGTCGGGTAGTTACCCGATTCTGGCCGTCGAGAATATGTCGGCAACGATCCGGAATGTGGAAGCCAACACCGACAAGATTTATTACCGCTACCACACGCAGGTAAACGATCATCCGGGCGAGAACGTCCTGAATGATAACGTGGTAATGAGCGCCTGCCGCCTGGCCCGCGATACCCACGCCAGGGCCATTATTGGTATCACCACCTCGGGTTACACGGCCGTGCGGCTGTCGCATCACCGGCCCAAGGCGTCGATCTACGTATTCTCCCCGGATGCCCGCCTGCGGAATGTGCTGGGTCTTTACTGGGGCGTTCAGGTGGTGCCGTTCTCGCCACAAACCGAACTCACCGTCGATCAGACCGTTGAAGACATCAAACAGACGTTGATTGCACGGGACTCCCTGGAAAGCGGCGACATTTTTGTGAATACGCTGAGTATGCCGCTTTCGCAGCAGCGCAAAACCAACACGGTGAAACTGAGCGTGGTAGACTAAGGAAACAGCCGACAGACACAAAAAAAAGGGGCGGATCGGCACAGGCAGATTCGCCCCTTTTTATGCGTAGCGTTGCACCACATTGTCCAACCAGTCGATAAGCGTTTAACAAACAAGTGAATAGAACGGCCACGACATCACTTAGTCAGCTACGATGGCTATTACCCGCCGATACCGGGTCAGGGCTGGCTTACCGTTGTCGGTCACTTCCAGAATCAGGTGGATCGACTGACCAGCTACCGCATCGGTGGGCACCACAAATGAGGCCCTGGCCTGGTCAGCATTCGGCAGATCGACTTTAGCCGGATACGTACCCGCTTCCTGATACTGCCACCACCGATAAGCCAACTGGTTCCCATCCGGGTCTGTCGCCGATGCACTGAGCGAAACGCGCTGACCGGGTTTCACCCGAAGATCCTGGGCCTGGTTCAGTGTAACAACGGGCGGGTGGTTCGCCTCTTTGTAGGGCTTCACGCACCAGTCGGCACGGGCGGCGAAGTCATTCTGCAACACCGGTATCCAGCGTGTTTGCGGGTAGGCCGCATCCTGTTTTTTGGTATACGGGTCATAGTCCGTTACGGTCTTGCCATCTTCCCAGCGGTAGGGGTTTGCTTTCGACTGCACCATGCGTCCACCCCAGCCGCCATAGGATACATCATCCAGGCTCCGCAAGCCTACATCGATCAGGTAGAAATAGGCGGGCGAGTCGCCCTCCGAAATAAAATCGTACTGGCTCCGACCATATTTTCTGGCTTCCGTCCTGTCGCCATGCGTATGTTCAGGATCGCCGGAAAGCTGTTGCCCGTCGCCCCAGAGGTAATACGATGCCAGCAACGGACCGTGGTTGAATTTGATATGTTCGGCAAACCAGGTTCCACTCAGGTACGGTTGCAGTTCGGCAGGCACCACTTGGGGCCATAGGTAAGCGAAGCTCCAGAACTGATCGGAATTGTAGAGCACGTTGATGCGCGGCCAGTTTGGGGCAATGTAGTTCTGATAGGTAGCGTCCTGATCGAGTACGGCGTAGATGATGGCCTTTTTAGACACCTTATCCCGGATGGCCGACCAGTTTGGCCTATTTTTATATTGCTCTTCAATGGCCTTCAGCGCACGGGCCACCGTGTTGGTGCCACCCCAAATTTGCAGGTAAACCGGACTGGGGTCGTTATCGAGCAGCGTGGCTTTGATAAAGTCCGACCCCTCGGTATCGTGGTTCATGTCGCCTTCGAAATCGATGTTCCCCACGCGCACTACGCTTTTCAGATATGCAGGCGTCGGGTACCCGCTGGCGTGCTGGCGTAAGGTGGGATAAACCTGCGCGTACTTGTCAATGTAGCGCTGCATCCAGGTTGTGCCGGGCCAACGCAGTTCGGTTCGTTGGCCATACCGTTTGGCGGTGTTCTCCATCTCAGACGTGAACCGGGTGCCTTTGCCATCCCCCTTGTAGTGCCACTGTGAGCTACTGTATACCAGCCCGGCGATTGTGAACTCATTGCTGTAGAGCAGCATCCGGATAAACGTATCGACATCGTCTACCTCACCGTCGGTTGTCACAATGGTACGGGGTTTGCTAGTGCCGGGCGCTTTTTTCTGAGCCAGTACAGAAGAGCCCTGCAAAAGCAACAGGCTGACCAGCAGTAGGTATGTCTTCATATCAATCAGGTGATCGGGTAAAAGTAGTGAGCATCAATCAACAGGTGACTGGCATACCCGCCTGGGTCGTGATAAATAATTAACGAGGCAGCCGTCTTTAGTTTAATGCCAGCATAATACTTCCAAAATCCGTACTTATCTTTATATAATTATAGAGTATATTACCAAATTTGGCCTTTTACTGTCAAACAGTACTTAATCAATCTATGAATCGTAGAGAAGCCATTGAACGAGCGGCCCTGCTGATGGGAGGCATCCTGTCGGCTCCCACCCTGGCGGGTGCCATGGGTCGTGTACTCATCACCGGCCCTGGGGTAGATGCCACCCCCGAACAGGTAGCCCTGCTGGCCGAGATCGCCGATGTGATCATTCCAACCACCACTACGCCCGGTGCCAAAGCGGCCGGTGCCGAACAATTCATCGTCCGCGTCATGCGCGACTGCTACCCGAAAGACGATCAGGAGAAATTCTATGCGGGCCTGGCCAAGGTAGACGCCGACAGTAAAACCAAATTTGGCAAAGGCTTCGCCGCGTTGGATGTAGCGCAGAAGAACGAGATGGTTAAGCAGACCATGACAGCAGACAAACCGTTTTTCCTGCGCATGAAAGAACTGACTACCACCGGTTATTTCACGTCTGAAATAGGAGCCACCAAGGCACTCGAATACCTGCCGGTGCCGGGTCAGTTCAATGGCTGCGCACCCATGAAGCCCGGACAAAAGGCCTGGGCCCTATAAAAATCAGTTCACTGTTTTCTGTCTACCGTTTTCTGTTACCCGGCTACGTGTACTAGTAGCAGATTACAGAAAACAGCAGACAGCAGTCAAAAAACTTCGTTACGATGTATTTAAATATTGATTCTATAAAAGACCAGACCTACGATGCCATTGTCATCGGGTCGGGCATTTCGGGCGGTTGGGCGTCTAAAGAATTGACCGAAAAAGGGTTGCGGGTACTGATGCTCGAAAAAGGGCACCAGCTCGAACACGTAAAGGACTACGAATATGCCACGAAAGATCCGTGGGAGACCAAGTACAACGGTCGGCTGACAATGGATCAGAAGGAGTCGCACCCTAAACTGGCGCGCGACTACCCGTACAATGAAATGACCCAGAATTACTGGATGAAGGATACCGATTCGCTTTACAAAGAAGAAAAGCGGTTCGACTGGTACCGGCCCAATATTGTGGGTGGCAAATCCATTATGTGGGGGCGGCAAAGCTACCGCCTGAGCGATATTGACTTTGAGGCCAATGCAAAAGATGGCGTTGCCGTTGATTGGCCCATCCGGTATAAAGATGTGGCTCCCTGGTATTCCTACGTTGAAAAGTTCGTCGGCATTTCGGGTGAGAAACTAAACCTGCCCCAGCTTCCCGACAGCGATTTTCTGCCGCCGATGGAGATGTATTGCGTGGAGAAGGAGGTCCGGAAGCGGATCGAGAAAAACTTCCCCGGCCGGGTCATGACCATTGGCCGGGTGGCTAACCTGTCGAAGGCAGGTCAGGCGCAGCTGGGCGTTGGCCGGGCCCCATGCCAGTACCGCAACAAGTGTTCGCTGGGTTGCCCCTACGGCGCCTATTTCAGTACGCAGTCTTCTACGCTGCCGGCAGCCGCTAAAACGGGGCGGTTGACTCTTCGGCCCGATTCGGCCGTTTCCGAGATCCTCTACGACGAGAATAAGAAAAAGGCAACCGGTGTCCGCGTCGTTGATACCGTGACGCTCCAGAGCAAGGAATACTACGCCGGCATTATTTTCGTCTGCGGCAGTACGCTCGGCACTACCACTGTGCTACTCAATTCAACCTCGAACCGCTTCCCCAACGGGATGGGCAACGATTCGAGCGAACTGGGCCATAACCTGATGGATCACCACTTCCGCATTGGTGCGTCGGGCGATTGGGAAGGTGATCTGGATAAATACTACGTGGGTCGCCGGGCCAACGGGATCTACGTACCCCGTTACCGCAACATTGGCAACGACAAGCGCGATTACCTGCGTGGGTTCGGTTATCAGGGCGGTGGCGGTCGTCAGGGCTGGCAGCGCAACGTGGCCGAGTTGAGCTTTGGTGCCGATTACAAAGAGGAGCTAACCACGCCGGGCCCCTGGACAATGGGACTGGCCGGCTTCGGCGAGACACTCCCCTACCACGAAAACCGCATGTACCTCGACAAAAACGAGAAAGACAAGTATGGTATTCCGCTGGCCGTGTTCGATGCCGAGCTGAAGGAAAACGAGCGGAAGATGCGCATCGACATGATGAATGATGCCAAGGAAATGCTGGAGGCGTCGGGCGTTAAAAACGTGCGGGCGTATGACCGGGGTTCTTACCTGGGCATGGCCATCCACGAAATGGGCACCGCCCGGATGGGCCGCGACCCCAAAACGTCGGTGGTGAACGGCAACAACCAACTGCACGCGGTGAAGAACGTGTTTGTTACCGATGGCGCCTGCATGACCTCCGCGTCCTGCGTGAACCCTTCGCTCACCTACATGGCGCTGACCGCCCGCGCCGCCGATTTCGCCGTGAAAGAATCGAAACGGAAGGCTATTTAAGGCCAGGCTATAGTACCACTACAACAAGGGAGCGTACCTGTGCAGGTACGCTCCCTTGTTGTAGTGGCTGCTCTGGGATATGTTGCTAACCCGAAGAGGACGCCAGCGTAGAACCAATTAGGGCTGAACGGCAGATCGGCAACTACTTCGGGGTTATAGCCGTAGCCGGTTAGTCTTGCTGGTGTTAGGTGTGTTGCTTCGTGGTTGAGCGCCCGGTTTCATCCTGGCCAGTTCCATCGAGCTGCCCCGAAAGTATAGCTTACCCTGTTACTTCACCTCAAATAACCGCCGGATTACGTCTTGCTGGTTTTTGATGAAGATACCGCGTTCGGGCGATTCGGCCAGCAGGGTGTTGGGTGGATAGTAACTGTGCTGGGCATAGCTGTCGGCGTAGAGCTCGAACCGCTGCCGCGAAAGCAGGTTGCTCACACCCGTCCGTTGGCGGTACTGCCGCAGGGCGCTCAGGTCAATGTCGGCGTTGGCCACCATGCTTTCGCCGTAGCCCGCTTCGGCCAGTACCAGGCCCTTGTAGTCGATCACTTTAGAGCCCGCATCCGTTGAGCCGAAGGGGATGGAGATGCCCGACATACCCGCTGAGTTGGCCGACACAACGTACCCCATATTCTCGATGGCGCGGGCCAGTTTTCCCACGTTTTTCTGCGTCAGCAGGGGGCTGCCAATCTCGGAGGTAGAATGCAGAAAGATTTCGGCCCCGCGCATGGCCATACAACGGGCTACTTCCGGGTACATGATCTCGTCGGAGGCAATGCAGGCCAGGTTGCCAATGTTGGTTTTGGCCACCGGAAAAATCGAATCATAGCCGTACGCCTCCAGGTAATACGCCCATACGTCATGCGGTGTGGGGCTGTACATCGAATTCAGCCGACGGTACCGCAGGATTACGTCGCCGCTGGGGTTGATGATGAAGCTGGTTTGAAAATAGAGATCCGGGAAGTAAGGGTCCTGTTCGTAGGCATTGCCCGAGAAGTAAATTTTATTCTTTTGCACCATGGCCCCCAACGCCTCGTAAATGCGGCCGTCAAGCTCCAGTGCCGCCTTGTCGCGCCACTCCACCAGGCTTTCGCCCATCGGAAAACCAGTCAGGAAATACTCAGGAACAACGACCAGCAGCGTGTCACGGCCTGCGAAGTTGATCGACGCTTCGATCTGCTTGTCGATCCGATCGATTGAAGCCAGCATAATCGCTTCGGCTTCGTCGCGGGTGGTGGCCTGGTTTACGGTTTGGCAGGTTAACTGGAGCGCAAGGGCTTTATACATAACTCAGTAGGTGGGGGGATTTAGTTCTGGGACAAATTACAAAGATCAACCTGATTTCAGCGTTAACTTTCCAGCATGAACTTCATTAACGACCGCGACTTTGCCCGTCAGCTCGACCAGACCGACCCGCTCCGTTCTTACCGCGACCAGTTTCATATTCCGCAGCGAAACGGTCAGCCGCTGATCTACTTATGTGGTAACTCACTGGGGCTGCAACCCAAAGCGGCCCGAGTCGCCCTGGACCGTGAACTGGCCGTCTGGCAGCATCTGGCCGTAGAAGGCTGGTTCGAGCCCGACGCCGGTTTGCAGCATGAACCCTGGCTGGCTATTCACGAACGAAGCAAACCGGCACTGGCTCATATCGTTGGTGGCCGTGAGAGCGAAGTGTGCGCCATGAACAACCTCACGGTGAACATGCACCTGCTGCTGACCTCGTTCTACCAACCCACTCCTGTACGTAGCAAAATTCTTACCATAAGTGGTGATTTCCCGTCCGATCAATACGCGCTGGAAACGCATATCCGTAGCCGGGGCCTCGACCCGGCCCAGGTGCTGATCGAAGTAAACCCCCGTACGGGCGAGGAGACCTGGCACATGGCCGATCTACTAGCCGCCATTGCCCAGCACGCTGATGAGCTGGCGCTGGTGCTGCTCAGCGGCGTTCATTATTATACCGGGCAGGCGTTCGACATGGCGGCTATTGCCCAACTGGCGCACCGGCATGCTATTCCGGTAGGCTTCGATCTGGCCCATGCGGTGGGTAACCTGCCCCTTTACCTGCACGACTGGGGGGTCGATTTCGCCTTCTGGTGTTCCTACAAATACCTCAATGCCGGGCCGGGTGGCGTATCGGGCATTTTTGTCCACGAAAAGCACCATGCCCAGACCGACCTGCCCCGGCTGGCGGGCTGGTGGGGCTATGACCAGGCGCGGCGATTCGAGATGACGAAAGGCTTTATTCCCATGCCCGGTGCCGACGGCTGGCAGCTCAGTACCCCGACCGTGCTGGCTATGGCGGTGCATAACGCGGCCGTGCAACTCACCGCCGAGGCAGGCATGACTACCCTCCGCCAAAAAAGCGAGCAACTTACGGCCTACCTCTACTTTCTGGTGAGTGAGCAG
The DNA here is from genome assembly GCA_963750355.1 of uncultured Cytophagales bacterium. GTDB lineage: Bacteria > Bacteroidota > Bacteroidia > Cytophagales > Spirosomataceae > Fibrella. The sequence continues at coordinate 420,667 of CAVVQL010000003.1, forward strand.
GTACGTATTCTCACGCCCGCCGATCCGGGTCAGCGGGGGTGTCAGCTTTCGCTACTGATTCCAACGAATGGGAAAACCGTTTTTGGGCAACTGACCGAAGAAGGTATCATTGGCGACTGGCGCGAGCCAAACTGCATTCGGCTGGCCCCCGCCCCACTCTACAACACGTTCGAGGAGGTCTGGCAGGTGGGCAATGCCCTGAGCAGGTTACTGACTATCGGGTAGGGTCGATGATATGGAAGCAGCGATCCCCTACACATCGTTTACGAAACGGAGGTTGCGAAGGAGTCCGTCGCGTTTGGTGCGCTTTACGGGCGATCGTCTGAAAAGCTCCCGAAATACCTCTTCGGTGATTTCTTCCCAGTCATTTTTGGTCATTGCGGCCAGGTCGGGCGAGCGGTTGAACTCGGGCGTCTGGTGGGGTTTGGCGAATCGGTTCCAGGGGCAAACATCCTGGCAGATGTCACAACCGAATACCCAGTTGTCAAATTTGCCCTTTACTTCCTGCGGAATCGCTTCTTTCAACTCAATGGTGAAGTAGGAAATGCAGCGGCTTCCGTCAACGACATACGGGGCAACAATGGCGTCGGTGGGGCAGGCGTCGATGCAGCGGGTGCAGGTGCCGCAATGGTCGGTGGTGGGGCCGTCGGGTTCTAATTCCAGATCGAGGATCAGTTCGCCGATGAAGAAGAAGCTGCCCATCTTCCGGTTTAGCAGATTGCTGTGCTTTCCCACCCAGCCCAGCCCCGATTTTGCCGCCCAGGCCTTGTCCATCACCGGGGCCGAATCAACGAACGCGCGGCCCCCCACCTCGCCAATTTCCGTGTGAATGAACGCCAGCAAGGTCCTTCAGCTTGTCTTTCAGCACATAGTGGTAATCGGTCCCGTAGGCGTACTTCGAGATTTTGTAATCGTCCGGGCCTTCGGGGAGGCGGTCTTCCGGTGAATCGCCGGGGTAATAATTCAGCAGCACCGACACCACCGATTTAGCGTCGTCGACGAGCAGTCGGGGGTCCAGGCGTTTATCGAAGTGGTTGGCCATGTAGCCCATCTGCCCGTGCATGTTCCGGGTGAGCCACGCCTCCAGCCGGGGGGCTTCCTCGGCCAGGAAATCGGCGTTGGCAATGCCACAGAAGTCAAACCCCAGGTCAAGGGCCTTGGCTTTGATTTTCTGTGCGTTGGTCATCATACCCCTATAAGGATTTAGACAGCCTATAGGTTTCGGTACAGCCTCGATAAGCGAACGCGAGTGCTTTTCGCGGCCTACCCATTCACCTCGGCGGGGTCTTCTTCCGGCTTCGGGCTGTCCGGTTCTCCTTTTCGCTTCTTCAGTTCGGCCAGGCCTTTTTTACCGTAAGCCAGTTTGCTGATTCCTACGTATAATACAGGCACCACGAAGATGGCCAGTGACGTAGCGGCCAGCATACCACCCAACACCGTACGGCCAATGGTGGCGCGGGCTACCCCGCCCGCCCCGGTTGCGATGGCCAGCGGAACCACGCCCAGAATAAACGCCAGTGAGGTCATCAGAATCGGCCGGAGCCGGAGCCGGACGGCCTCGATGGTCGATTCGACCAGGTCTTCGCCTTTATCTACGCGCTCTTTGGCAAACTCAACGATCAGAATGGCGTTTTTAGCCGCCAGACCAATCAGCGTGATCAACCCGATCTGCGCGTAAATATTATTGGTCAGGTAGGGGAACAACGTCAGGGCGAGAATGGCCCCCAGCGCCCCGATGGGTACCGACAGCAGCACCGAAAAAGGCACCGACCAGCTTTCGTAGAGGGCCGCCAGAAACAGGAAGACGAACCCAACCGACAGCATAAAAATATAGATGGAGCTATTGCCCGCGTTGATTTCCTCGCGGCTCAGGCCGGAGAAATCATACGAGTAGCCCGCCGGGAGTACCTTGTCGGCCACCTCGCGCAGCGCATCGTTCGCCTCGCTGCTACTAAAACCGGGCTTGGCCCCGCCATTGATCTCGACCGAACGGAACAGGTTGAAGTGCGAAATCAGCGGCGCATTCTCGATAATACTGGTTTTAATGACCGCGCTGATGGGCACCAACTGACCTGCCTGATTACGGACGTAGTACTGACCCAGGTTTTTCACATCGGTTCGGTACATGGTGTCGGCCTGGGCCACCACCCTGAATTTGCGCCCATAAATGATAAAATCGTTGACGTACTGGCTGCCCAGAAACGTTTGTATGGTGGTGTACACCGAACTGACCGAAATACCCAGCTTTTTGCATTTGTCCCGGTCTACGTCGACCCGGTAGGCGGGCGATTTGGCCGTGAAGTAGGTGAAGGCCCGGCCAATTTCGGGGCGTTTGGTGGCCTCGGCCAGGAAGTTCTGCACCACCCCGTCGAAGGCCCGCACGTCGTCGTTGGTTTCGCGCTGCTGAATCTCGAAGGTAAAGCCCGACGATTGCCCCAGGCCCGGAATGGCGGGCGGCTGCACCACCTGTAGCCGGGCATCGTTGAGGCCCGCCAGCGCCTGTTGCAGCTTCACCACCAGCGAATCGGCCTGGAGGTTCCGATCTTTTCGCTCGTCCCAGGGCTTCAACTGCATAAAGACCGTACCGCTGTTCGATTTTGAGGCGAACGTGATGGCGTTCAACCCACCCAGCGCCGCAAAGTGATTGACATACGGTTGCTGCTTCAGAATGCCCATGATCTGATTCAGCACTTCCAGACTCCGCGCTGTCGAGGCCGCTTCCGGTATTTCGTAGGTAACAATCAGGCGGCCTTCGTCTTCCGTTGGAATAAACCCGGTTGGTTTGGACGCGGAATAGCAGGCCCGTTCCAATATACACAACCACCAGCCCCACAATTACCAGCGGGGTGGCTTTGATGAGCCGTTGCACGCTGTTGGAATAGGCGTTGGTTACCCGCTCGAACCATTGGTTGAACTTGTAAAAGAACCTGTTCAAGCCCGTTGCTTTTTCGTCGATGTGCATCGGCTTGAGCAGCAGCGTACAGAGTGCCGGTGTCAGCGACAGGGCCACAAACGCCGAGATCAGCACCGACACGGCAATGGTGATGGCAAACTGCTGATACAGCCGCCCCACAATGCCGGGAATGAAGCCTACCGGCACAAACACCGCGGCCAGAATAAGCGCGATGGCAATAACCGGGGCCGAAATCTCCCGCATGGCGGCGGCGGTTGCCTCTTTCGGCGACTGGCCTTTGTCGATATTCACCTGCACCGCTTCGACCACCACAATGGCATCATCGACCACGATACCAATGGCCAGCACAAACGCAAAAAGGGTCAGGGTGTTGATGGTAAACCCCAGCGGCACAAAAAACGCGAACGTACCGATGATGGATACCGGAATGGCCAGCAGCGTAATGAGCGTAGCCCGCCAGCTTTGCAGGAACAGGAATACCACCAGAATAACCAGCACCAGGGCCTCGACCAAAGTCTTGAGCACCTCCGAGATCGACACCTGAATGACCGACACCGATTCGAAGGGCACTACATATTCAATATCTTTCGGGAAGGTTCTTTTCAGATTGTCCATCGCGGCATACACACCCTTGGCCGTAGCCAGTGCATTACTACCGGGCAACTGATACACCAGCAGGTACGACGCCCGCTTGCCATCGACAAACGAGTTGCTGGCGTACGAGAATTTGCCCAGTTGCACCCGCGCTACATCTTCCAGCCGCACCAGCGAGCCCGTCGACGGGTCGCTGCGCACGATGATTTTCCGAAAATCGTCTTCTTTGCTCAGTCGGCTATTGGTAAAGACCGAGTACTCGAAGGCCTGCGAGGCCGGTTGCGGCGAAGCGCCCACCGACCCACCCGCCACCTGCAGGTTTTGCTCCTGCAACGCCGCCACTACCTGGTCGGGCGTCATGCCCAGCTGGGCCAGCCGGTCGGGCTTGAGCCAGATGCGCATACTGAAATCATCGGCCCGGCTAAAAATATCACCTACCCCCGGTACCCGCAGCAGCGCATCCCGAATGTAGATATTCGTGTAGTTGTCCAGAAACGAGACGCTGTGCGTACCCTTCGGCGAGTACATAGCCACCAGCATAAACAGCGACGGGTTTCGTTTCCGCACCACCACCCCCAGCCGGGTTACTTCCTGCGGCAGCTGCGGCTGCGCAATGCCTACGCGGTTTTGCACGTCGAGCGCGGCAATATTCACATCGGTGCCCACCTTGAAGGTCACGTTCATGCTCATGCGCCCATCATTGGTGGCGTTGGTCTGCACGTAGTCCATGCCGGGTGTACCGTTCACCTGGGTCTCGATGGGCGTAGCCACGGTTTGTTCCACCGTTTGCGCGTCGGCACCGGTATACGTGCCCGTTACCTGCACCACCGGGGGCGTGATGTCGGGGTACTGGCTGACCGGCAAACTGAGTAGCGCCAGCACACCCAGCACAACAATGACGATCGACGCCACAATGGCGGTGACTGGCCGGTTTATGAATATGTCTGCAAACATGAATGCGTTGATATAAAGAGTGATAGAGGGGAAGAGTGAAAGGCCGACTAAGCGCCTTCCGGCGGAGCGTCACTCGTTCCACGCTAGCGCTTTTTCGCTCACTGATTTGTAATTCGTACCCTTGCTCCTTCGCGGATCTTCTGCGTGCCTTCCGTAACCACCAGCTCGCCTTCATTGAGGCCCTGTTTTACGATCACTTTGTCACTGACCCGGGCGCCGAGCGTCAGCTTTTTCTGGGTTACCTTGCTGCTGTCGCCCACCACAAACACGAAGTACTCGCTCATCTGCTCCGTAACCGCTTTATAGGGAATCAGCAGTTGTGGCTGCCCGGTCGTGTTTCTGACCCGAACGTTCCCGTTAATGCCCACTTTGAGTTGCTTGTCCGGGTTGGGGAAGGCAATCCGAACCCGCAGCGTACCCGTCTGCGGATCAACGGCCCGGTCTATGATACGCACCGCTCCGGGGTATTTATACACGGTGCCATCCGTCAGCACAAACGTCAGCGTTGAATCGCGGGCCATGTTCTTCTGCTTTTGCAGCGCCACAAAGCGGGCAATCGTGGCTTCATCGGCCTGGATATCGGCGGCAATCGGGTTATCGGCCGAAACCGTGTTCAACGGGGCCGTGCCGGGGGCGACAGATGAGCCCAGACGTACCTGCGAGATGCCGATGGTACCCTTGAGTGGGGAGTAGATGGTGGTGTATTTCAGACTGGTCGCCACCTGCCGAACGTTGGCTTCGGCGGCGGCTACCTGCATCTGGGCGGCCTGGAGGGTAGCCGCCGCGTTGTCGACTACCTGCCGGGCTATGGCATCCTGCTGGGCCAGGGTGTTGTACCGGTTGGCATCTTTCTGAGCGCGGTTGAGGTTCGCTTTCTGCACGTTCAGGTTGGCCACCGCCTGGTCGTAGCCCGCCCGGTACTGCTGCGGATCGATCGTGTACAGCTTCTGCCCCTTCTGAACGGCTTGTCCATCCTGAAAGAAAATGCCCGTAATGTTGCCCGCTACCTGCGGCTGAATCTCCACCTCAAGCAAGGCCGTTATGGTGGCCGGCAATTCATCGAAGTAGGTTGCATTCCCAGTTGTTGCCCGTATGGCGGTAACGGGGGTTGGTGGCGGGGGGGCCTGCTGCTGCTCGTTTTTTTTGCCCCCGCAGGCGACAAGCAAACCGGCAGTGCCTAGTATAAATAAGGTGCTGATACTCGTTTTCATGGTGTTGATTAGGTCAGAGGTCGGACCTGTTCTTAGCGTAGGGAGGCTGACCTTACTCGTTTCCAGCCGTTAAATAGTGATCAGGCCAAGTGCCCGCTGCACATCCAGTTTACTGGTGATGACGGCATACAGCGCATTGAATACGTTGAGTCGGGCGGTTTGCAGGTCAGCCTGCGCGATGGTCACGTCCAGGTAGGTTCGTATGCCGGAGCGGTACTGTAAGTCTATAATTCGATACACATCCTGGGCCAGCACCTGGTTTTCGCGCAGGGCTTCGTAGGTGGCCAGGTTTCCTTTATACGTGGCCAGTGCCTGGGCGTACTCGGCATCGACGGCGCTCGTCAGCGCCGACAGATCCCATTGCAGCCGTTTCACCTGCAACTCGGCAATCCGGGTTTGCTGAATGCGCCTGCCGCCCTGGAAAATGGGAAATATGACCGACAGGCCAACCAGCGAGTTGGGGAAGTTCTGGTTGTATAACTGCGGAAACACGTTGCTCTGATACAGCAGGTTGTAGTTGGCGTTGGCATTCACCGTGGGTAAGTACGACCAGCGGTTGTAGCGTACGTTGGCTTCCAGTAGCTGGCCCTGCGTTTGCAATAACTGGTATTCGATGCGTGACTTTGGATTAGCCAGCAGGGTGGTGTCCAGCGCCACCTCATTGGCCAGTTGCAGGGTATCGTAGGCCAGCGTCAGGGCCAACGTGGGTGGGTACCCCATCAGCTGTTTCAGTGCCTGCGTTTTTGCGCCAACCAGTTCCTGGTATTGTTTGCGCTGGGCCAGGGTATTGTTGAGCGCAATTTTGGCCCGCTGCGGATCCGTCCGATCCACCACACCGCTCTGATACTGGTTGGTGGCGTCCTGTAGGCTTCGTTGCAGGCGCACAATGTCTTCGTTGACAATCTCGATCTGCCGCTGGGTGAGAATGACATCGTAAAACGCCTTGCTGACATTAATAACCACATCGATCTTATCATTGGCCGTTGCCTGAACCGCCTGGAGCCGATACGCGTCGGCCGTTCGGCTGGCCAGCAGCACATCGCGGTTAAAAATACTCTGCGACAGTGAAAACGAGACGGTCGACGTATTTTGAGCCCCCAGCGCCACCGGCCGACGTTCGCCCGTGGCGGCATCGGGAATCAGGGTGACGGGTAGTTTTAGGTAGTGAACTAGGTTGTAGCTGCTGTTTAGTTGCGGGTACCAGGCGGCAAGCGCACTTCGTACCGTACGATCAGCTACTTCCTGATCGATTAACCGTTGCCGAATAAGTGGGTTATTAGTCAGGGCAAACTGAACACAGTCAGTCAGGTACGCCTGCCGATCCTGCAAGTCAGGCAACGGTTGCCCGGAGAGCTGGACAGAAAATAAGGCAAAAAATCCCAGGCAAAATACAAACCGCTTGATTTTCATAGTATTATGGGCAGCAATCGTACCCCGTTCACCAGATAGTCAACAGGGTGTACTACCGAAAAAACCATGCTAATTCACTTTTAGTTTAGAATTTTGCCAGCGCTGTATCTTATGAAAGACGACCATTCGCTGCTTATTGAACCCATCCTGGCCGAACAGGCAGCTGACTTATCCGATTTGTGCCATAAAATCTACCCACAGTACTTTACCTACCTCTGGGATGATGGTGGCGTGTGGTATCTGGACCATTCATACAGCCCCGAAAAATTAAAGACCGAACTAAACGACCCGACTGTGCGCTATTTCTGGGCGGTAGCAGGTGGCAAACGGGTTGGCTACCTGAAGCTAAACCTTAGCAAGGGGCTGCCACAAAGCCAGGATACGGACGGGATGGAGATTGAACGGATCTATTTTCTGAGCGAGGCCGCCGGTCGTGGGTTCGGTTCCCGCCTCATCGAGTATGCTGAGGCAGTTGCCCGCGATCAGCAGAAAGCCTATGTCTGGCTGCACGTTATGGACAGCAGTCTGGCATCAATGGCCTTTTACCGGAAACGGGGCTTTACCCAGGTTGGCGAAACCATTCTTCCATTCCCGCAGATGAAGCCGCGCTACCGACGAATGTGGCAACTGAAAAAGCCACTAGGCTGACCAACCGGTGTACTATGTTGCACCCATTATTATAGGATAGCCCTATCAACTAACCTGCCGGGCTTAGCTGACGTATGGGGGTAATGGTTTGCAAATGCGCCCGGCTTTAAACACACAGGCCTTTATCTGGTTAAAGGGAAGTACATGAGAAAAAAGTAAGTATTTTCCTTACCTTTTTCTTAACAGCCGGATTTAACTACTATTTATTCTTGTAAGTGAGCATTGTAATGGTAAATTGCCCCAATCCAACGAGATTAGGCCATTTTCTTCTGCTTACGATTGATTCACAACTTATCAAATAAGCGGAAAGAGTAGCCAACAGAAGTGGTTTTGCCCCCTATTGTTTTCATAAGTATCAAAATATTCTGAAGCGTATGATTTAGTGTCTATTTAGCCCATTACCAGCCTATTATAGCCTCAATTATGGTCTAAAACCACCTTAACAATCAGACCGTTGCCTAAAATCTTTCACAGAGCAACCCTTGACATGAGTTACTGTAGTTGTATTTTGCCATCGAAACAAAACTAACTGTACGTATGCACAGACTTATCCGACTTATGGCGGGCGTAGCGTTCCTGATTGCGGGCACGGCGTCCTCCTATGCACAGCAAGCCGACACTGTGCGCCGTAACCAGGCCACAGACCGCTATGCACCCCGTGAGCGAATCTTCGATCTTGGAAAAAGGGGCTTCGCTGACTCCGTTAACCGGGCTAGCTTTAAAAGCCAGTATCCCAACGTGACGGAACTACAGGATTGTGACACCACTCTCCAGACCTTTGTCCTGGTTCGTGGGATCTCGCCCTGGCGAATTGGTGCCTTCGTTGGCCCAGCCTTCGCCTATTGCGGTAGCTTCCCGGCTACATTCGGCCCGAACAGACGTGACAACTCGCTCTACAACGGTACGGGGATCAACCTGACCTTCAACGCAGACTATTACTTCACCCGGCCCGAACGTAAGTTCAAGCTGGGCCTCAGCGCTGCGCTCGGGTACCAGAACTTCTATACGCGGAACGACTGGAAAACGGACTTCCTCAACTTAGCTGGTCAACGGGGTATTCCGTCAGACCGGGTAACGTTGCGGAATAAACCGCAGGAAGACTTCTTCCTTACGGTGGGTCCAATTATCTCCTGGGAGGTTGGCCGTCGTAGAAATCCAATCACGACCGGCACATTCATCGAAGCGGCTATTCGGGGTGGTCTTTACCGGACAGAATCAGCTTTTCTGGGGGCTACGGTGCCAACGGGTAATCCGTTATCGGGTGAACAGCTGATCAGGGTAGTGGCTCCGAGCAATAAGCTGATCCATTTTGGTGGCAATGCTTCGCTGGGCGTTTTCTTCCCCATCCGCAACAACTGGCATCTGGGTCTTCAGGCGCAGGGTTACTACACCAAGCTGAACTACCTGATAATTGATGGTGGTAACCTGAACGCTACGAACAACTTCTATGAGTTCCAGCGCAAGCATGGTGGCTTTACGGCGGGTATTGCGGCCCGGAAAGGGTTTGTTCAGAAACGCCTGATTCCGAAAGCACCAACCGTTTGCCCTACCTGCGACTCGATTCCTGTGTTGACGCTGAATTTCCGCAACACACCACTTAATGGGCTGACGCTGGTTTCTGACAGTATCCCTGAAAATGTGACAGCACCAACCATCAGCTGGCGCAGTACAACAGTTGGCAACTTCGCCAATAAGGAGACGTTCACGGCTCGTCTGTATTATCGTCCCGATACCGCCAGCACAACCAGTACCACATCAACGGGCGACCAGGTTATTGCTCAGGTGGTTGATACGAGAGATACGACCCTGGCCTTCCCAACGCAGTATCTGCAAAACGGCAGGCCAACCCGTGGTTTCTACTACGCTACGGTACATACCAACCAGAAGGCTCCCTGCGGCGAGTGTATGAGCGAAGTGGCAACGGCCAGCTTCGGTATCGTGCGGCCAAATGCGCCATTTGGAGGACCAGTTGAACCATGCGAATTCCGCCACAAGCTGGAACGCCTGGAGGTGTACTACCGCAACCCGTATACTCGTGAGGTAGCCAACATCTGTTACTGTAACGGGCAGATCACGTCGGTAGGTGATACCACTACCCGCCTGCGTTACCGCACGCTGAACCGCAGACTGGCTACGCAGCCGTTTGAGTTCGACTCTACGGCCCTGATCCTGAACATGCGTGAAATGCCAGGCGATCTGGCCCGGTTACTGCAACAGGAGAAGTCGCAGATCGAAAGTGGTCGTGCCATTCGCTTCAAAGGCCGCCGCGTTCGTCCGCAGGTACAGTACTTCCGCGCTGTGTTTAGTGTAACCCAACTCCCATGCAACGGTCAGCCAGAGCGCGTAGTTGGTCAGTTCAACACGATCATCAGCGACAATACCTTCTCAATTACCGATCTGAAGCCGCTGAACGCGCAGCAGTATCAGAAACTGGTAACGCCTCCACCCGCTCGGGCACCAAGGCGTCGCCGGTAGGTAGTCAGATCAGTCACCGGAGCGCAGGCTCTGGTGACTGAGATTGCTACTCGGTAAGGTAAGGAATCCCAGTACACACAGAAAGCCGGATCGATCGATCCGGCTTTCTGTGTGTACTGGGATTCCTTACCTTGACGTGAATACTGGGGCGAGTCCTGGTAGCTTGCCTAGCGAGCTTCGGGCCTGAATGCTTTAGCGCCAACTAGTTAACCGTCGCCTTGTCCAACCCCCGTCAGATTACCGTGAACGAGGCGATAGCCGAATATTGCTTGTAGGGTTCGCGGCTGCCTGCTTTCGATTTGGCAAAGATGTACAAGGTCTGGGGAGCCACGAATCGGCAAATTGACATGAAGCTGGTAGGTATCACCTGACCGGGTAACGGTATGCTTTAGCTGCGTGTACGACGACCGGCCCCGTGGCCCGGCAGCACACCAGAACTCGACGTTGTTCTCATTCGTCAGGTTCAGCGATACGCCGTTACTGCCCCGCAGCAGGCCCTGCTTCGGAAAATACGGGTTAAAACCCAGGTTGAAGTAAGCGTCGTAGTACTTCGGGAACCGGTCGAAATCGGGTTTGGCGACCGGGCGCGATAGTAATTGCCAGCGCGAATCCTGAGGCAGGTGCTGCGATATGAACGCCTGCGGATCAGTCATGAAATAAAAATCGTTGGGCACTCCCTTTTTTGCCGTCGTACTGGCCCAGGTAAGATCACACAGGTACCAGTCGCCGTCTAGTTTTACGGCATTCCACTCATGGTCAACAAAGCCGATTGGAAAACCCGCCTCTGAGTCACTACTGCGGGCATACCCTTTCACGGTGGTTACTTCTACACCAGCCTGACTAAGCAACTGCTTGTACAAATGAGCAAAACCAGAGCATACGGCCCGGCGGCTTCTCAATATCTGGGCCGCATAACTCACATCCGACAAATAGGATCCGCCCGTGTAACTTCCGTAGTCATACCGAACGTGCGTTAAAATCCAGGCGTAGATCGACCGCGCTTTTGCGAGATCTGACCGCGCCGGGGCCGTCAGGTAGGCGCTCAGCGTTTTCATACTCTTCGTATATGCCTCCGGTGTTCGGCGGGCGTAGGTATCAATTGCCTCATAGCCCTGAGGAGCAACGCTGGCAGGATGTACCGAATTAGGCAGTAAGTTGGGAGTCAGTGCCGTAGAGCAGGTCAACAGCAGCGCGGCTACAATAGCAGGAAGGGTGTATTTTCGCATACCTCTAATCAATCACACAACTATTAACCTAAATGCGCTTTATTTTATTGTTTTCCCTGATCAGCCAATTGGTAATAATGCCCGACGCCGCCGCCCAACCCAGTCCAGTGCCGGGTGAACAATCGCCCATGATTACGTTCTCGTTCCGGTTACGCCCCGGCCAGGATCTGAAAGAAGCGCTGGACAACGTAGTTCGTGAACAGCGGATTGAAGCAGGGCTGGTGCTTACCTGCGTGGGTAGCCTGACCGACGCATCGCTCCGGCTGGCTAATCAGGAAGGGGCCACCCTATACCGGGGGCATTTCGAGATTGTGTCGCTCGTTGGTACACTGACCACCAAGGGCAGCCACGTTCATCTGTCGGTGGCCGACTCAACGGGCCGAACAATCGGTGGGCACCTGATGGCCGGCAATAAAGTATACACAACCGCCGAAATCGTCATTGGCATACTCCCCGACATCACCTACAGCCGCGAACCGGACACCACCTTTGGCTACCGCGAACTGGTTATCCGGAAGAAAAAACGGAAATGAACGGCTCAACAACACACTGACCCAATGCCTCTATCGAGAACTCAGGCCTTTCGCGCTGCTGGGAGGTACACGCTAAACGTAGCGCCCTGCCCCGGCTGGCTGACAGCGGTAATGGCTCCGCCATGATGATCGACCACCTTTTCGCAGATGGCTAAGCCAACGCCCGTACCGGCAAAGTCTTTTCGGTTATGCAATCGCTGGAATACCTGAAAAATACGATCAACGTACTTGTCATGGAAACCAATACCATTGTCGGTAACATCGATCCGGTGGTAAACAGACGCTGGTTGGGTTGGCTTTATGGAAGGGGGTAACGCTGCTGCCGCTACTTTCTGGCTGCTGATGCGGATCACCGGGGGTGTATCCGCTTGTCGGAACTTAAGGGAGTTACTGAGCAAATTCAGGAAGAGCTGTTCCAACTGCGACCGGTCGCCCTGGAGGCTGGGCAGAGGCCCCACCTCAATAACCGCGTTGGTTTCCTCGACGCGGAGCTCCAGGTCTGACAGGGTAGTGGTAACAACCTCGGTCAGAGACACCAGTTGGAAGGCTTCCTGCTGGGTGGAGATACGGGAAAAATTGAGCAGGTCTTTAATAAGTCTCGACATACGGTCGGCGGCGGCCTGCATCCGGCTCAGGTGAATAGCTCCTTCGCCCAGTTGGGTTTCATACTGGCTGATGAGCAGGTCACCAAAGGATTTGATCTTGCGCAGCGGCTCCTGCAGGTCGTGCGAGGCCACGTAGGCAAACTGCTGCAAATACTCGTTTGAGCGAATCAGGGCGGCATTCTTGACTTCGAGCTCCTGTTGATACGCCCTCAATGGGGTTATGTCGGTGGTGATCATCAACACCCCGGTCTGGAAGGGAGCAATATCATAATCGTAGGCTATCCCCATCTGGGGGTAATCTACGGGCTGATGGATCGCCTGGCCCGTTTTGACAACACTGACCAGCACGCTGAATACCTCCCGCTCCCTACTAGCCGGGAAAAGCGTCAGCATGGTCTGTTTCTGCAAATCGTCGAGGGTGAACTCCCGCCCAACAAAGCCGACGAACAGGCGCAGGGTTGCCGGGTTGGCCAGGCTAATTCGAAAATCAACAATGTCACCAGCCTCATTGGTCATTGGCTCCAGCACCAGAATACTACTGGCCGAACTGTTAAGAACCCCACTGACCAGTTCTGTCTGTCGCTCAAAATCCAACCGGGCTATTTTATACGCAGTCACGTCCAGCGTTGTCAGCACAAAGCCGTTTGCGTGCCGCACCGCCGTGCAGTCGAACCAGTTGGTGTGGGTAGCCAGTTGATAGGACGTTTCAAAGTGATCGGTTTCACCCGACTCAACCACGGCCACGTACCGGGCAAAAAGCCCATTCGTTTTCAGGTATGGGTACACCTCCAGCAGCCGTCGGCCAGTTATGGGCTGCGCCGGTCGGAACGAACGGTAGGCGGCCAGTTCATTACCCGTGCTGATCAGAAAATCGACGATCTGGCCCGATGAATCCCGAATTGATTCGTAGTACCGAACCGCCGCCGGCGAACTGCTCATCACGCTTTCCAGCAGCGAAGCGGTCTTCTGGCCCGTAGTAACATCCTGAAAAGAAACCAGCAGGCCATCGCCATACTTAACCACCGACACGTCTAGCCAGATATCCTGAGGGGGTAAATACAATATCTGGTGATGCGTATTCCCGGTTGTAACAACGGCTACGTACTGATGAAATAGCTCATAGGCCTGCGCATCCTGGTAACGCTGGCTAAGGGGACGGGTTAGAATGTCCTGACGGCTTTGCCGCGACAGGTCGGCCCCCAACTGGTTACAAAAAGTAGCCTGAAAGTCAACGATTTCCTGGTTGGCATTCCGGATGGCCCGGAACAGGGTCAGGCCGGTTGGCATCGTTTCCAGCACCTCGTCCAGTTGCCTGTTCCGTTTTGGGTTCCAACACCTCCACCGAAAGTACCAGCAGGCTGTCAGCGGCTTTCATCAGCTGACAGGCGTAGGTTTGCGCAGCGCCCGCCGGGGAACAGGGATAGCCAACTTGAAATTGGGTCGTTGATCCGTGGTCAAGGACCTGATGCAATTGCTGCGCCAGCTCAGCAGAGTTGAAGGGCAGGGGTAACTCGTCGAGCGTGGCCCCAATCAGCGGAAGCGCAGACCCATGAGCCAGTTGGTGCGCCTGTTCGTTTGCCTGCCTAACCCGAAAACGATCAGCCGGATTTGTGGTCAACTCAAGCACCAGAATGGCGTTTTTAGCTGAACCAGACCGGGCATCCGGCCAACTGGTATCTTGCAGGGAAAGGCTGTTCACAAGGGCGACACTGGACAAGCTGAGCTACCGTGATTAAGTTTACTGAACTAAATATAAGCTCAAATCCAGCGAATAACCAACCGGGTAACCGCACCGATGTTTCTCTTTATGATCCTACGTAAGTGGGGCCTGGGTAAGTAAAGTCAATAATAGATGGGTATTGGGTCGGGTGGCGATCAACTGTTTGTAGCGTACGCAAAGGCCCTACCTGCGGGAGGGCGTATTATTTCCTGACAAGCTCCAGCAGCAGTTCGGGTTCATTGGTGGTCATAAAATCAACGTTGCGGGCCAGCATCCATTCCATCGTTTCGCGGTCATTTACCGTCCAGACGTTCACCGTCAGCTGCCGCTGTTTGGCTTCCTGAATCCAGGGTTCATTCTTTTTAACGATGCTGAAGTGGTAATCGAACCCAAACAGCTTGTCTTCGGCCAACTGGGCGGGGGCTTTGTCGCCCAGGAGGTACGCCACCTTGGCGGTAGGGTCCAACGCCTTCACTTTCTTGCAGACATCATAGTCAAACGCAATGTAATCGACCCAGGCCTGTGCCCGCAGCGTATGCACCAGCTTCACCACCCGTTCGGTCAGCGCCATCGACCGTTCTTTTCCCTGGGTCGAGGTCTTGATTTCCAGAATCAGTTTGGTGCGGTTCTGCTTCATGCCCTCCGTCAGGTAAGCGGTTAGGGTGGGCAGCGTTTCGCCATTCTCCAACCTGAGTTTAAGCAACTCACTGGCCGTTGCCTTTTCAATGGCCACACCCTGAATGGTGGGGTCATGATGAATGAACAGCACCGAATCGGCCGACATATGCACATCGAATTCACTGCCCATGCAGCCTAGCTTAATGGCATTATTGAGCGAAGCCAGCGAGTTTTCGGTGGTTTTGGTCTGCTTCCAGGCGCCCCGATGGGCAATAACCTGGTTGCGAATAAACTGGTCGTTGACCACCCGGACGGTGTCGCGCACCAGACCGGCCGGCGTCTTCCCCTGAAGAACGATATCATACCAGGGCTGAGCCTGACTCACCGCCCTGGGCCGAATGGCCAGCTGATTCTCTTTCGACAGGCTAAACAAGGCCGCATGGGGGCCTTTAAGTTCGTAGCGCGTGCCTGACTGGCTGCTTTTTACGGTGCCAATGATGGGTTTGGCCGCCGAAAAGGTGTAGTTGGTAAGCGTCAGGTTCGACTGGGCCACGGCCGGGAACACGCCCCAGCCAAGCGCCCAGGCGACTAGAATGCCTATTTTTTTCATCTGCGTTTTGGCTAAAAACACGGCTGGTTAAAAGCTATACCGCGCTCCGATCTGAAGTTGAAAAGGCGTGCCCGTCGGCGTTACCACACCCGCTGTGTTTACCCGGTACACAAACCGCTGATTGGCCCGGTCGAAGTTGGCAACAGCCGGGGTAGAACCCGAGGCAGGAATACCCAATGCGTACAGCGCCTGATTACCCAGCGACTGGTTATTACCCTTGTTCTTATCGAGCAGGTTGGCCACGTTGAAAACATCGACCGACAGGTCGAGGCTGTTGGTTTTGTACAGCCGGAACCGTTTGCTGGCCCTCAGGTCGAACACCCCAAAAAAGCCATTGACCCCCCCATTGCGCTCGGCAATGCGGCCCGAATAGGCGTTTATATAGTCTTTGATGCTCTGGCTCGCGTTCGGATTGTCCAGAACGGCCTGCAGGCCCGTTTTTACGTTGGATGGAACACTCTCGCTGTTCCGGTCGAAAATAAAGGCCAGGTCATTGGTGCCCGAAACAAAGTCGGCATTGCTGTTAGCACCCGACAGGAGCGTGTACCGGGTACCGCCAATACCAGAATACCGCAACCCAACCGTGATGCCGTAGAAGCTGGGCAGGGTCCCGTAAAAGACAACTTTAGTGCGGAACTGGTTATCTGAATACGACATCTTGCTCAGGTCACGCGGATCGTCGACCACGGGTAATGACAGCGTAGCGGTGTTGGCCACGTTTCCATTATACGAGGTATTGTCGCGGGTGTCGTTCCAGGTGTAGCTGGCCGAAATCTCACCGTCCCTGAAGTACTGGTAGGTAGCGTCGGCCACAACGGCAAACTGGTTCACCTTTCCCTGGCTATTCAATTCCAGTACGCGCCCTAACTTCTGACTGATCCGGCCCTGTAGCCAGTCACCCGCCCCGTTGGCAGGCATGGTACTCAGGGGTACATACACGCCCCGGTTTCCTTCATTGGCCAGGCGGAAGAAAGGCTCGGCCACCATGTTCCGATCAACGTACATGTAGTTATGGCGACCCAGCGTGGCAAAACCGGCAATGCCCACCTTCAGCTTATCGGTGACGTAGCGGCTATACGACAGGTTGGCCTTGTAGATCACCGGCACCTGGGCATCAGGCCCGGTCATGTTGATCGTTGGCAGCTGAAAGGCAGCCAATGACGGAATGCTGGCGTAGTTGGTCCGGTACGAAGCAAAGTCAGGCGTTGGAATATTCGGGGCCCGAACATCGACCGTTGCCAGGTGTTTACCATCGAAGGTCAGGTTGTTGATGATGGCGTAGTTGTTAATGTCGGAGGCAAAAACACCCGCGCCAAACCGAACGTAGTCCGTGTGCCGGTCGCCCACGTCCCAGGTCAGCTGCAACCGGGGCTGAACAACAAATGACTTAAGCACATTGTCGGTTCGTAGCTTAAGCTCGTCGAACACCAGCTGGTTCAGGGGAGACGAGGGATAATGGGCATAGTCGACCCGTAAACCGGCGGTCATGGCTAACCCCTGGGCCAGCTTCGTCGTCATTTGTCCAAACAAACCGGCGTTCAACGTCTGACCCACCACACTGGGGTCAGCCACCAGCGGTACTTCCCGGTAATACCGGTAGGGCTGGAGCTTTTCAAATTTATCCAGGGCGGTCAGACCGGCGGCGGCATCGACCGTGTAATGGAAACGGCCATTTACTTCACTGCCATATACCGAGCGGGCGTGGGTGTACATCAGGTCAACGCCAAACGTGTACTGAACCTTATCGGTATTGACATACAAGTTGTTAACCAGTTGCAGCACATTGTTCGTAAACCCTTCCTGCGCAAAGCGATGGCCACCCATCTGGATGTTGGTCGACCGGTTGGCCCCATCGATAACTGAGGTCACGTTCTCAACAATGTTTCGGGGAATGTTGGCCGCCGGCAGCTGATCGCCGGGCGCACTTAACTGATACGTGTAGAGGTGCTGAAACTTCAGCTCGTTGGTGAGCCGGGGATTTACCGACGTACGCAGCGTGGCTAAAAAGCTGTTATCGTGGTTAAAATCATTACCGTACGATTCGTAGATGTTCAGGGCCGTATTGTCTTCCAGGCCGAGCTTATTGACATCGTTGGTAAAGTTGTCGCGAATCGTCAGCAGGTTTTTGTCGTTGATCTGCCAGTCGATGCGGGCAAAGGCGGCGTTTGAGCTGCGGGCTTTATCGAAGGTGCCGTACTGCGGTGAAGCGGCGGTGCCGTATTGTTGGCGGGCAATAGTCGTGTAACGGTCGAGTGTGGCCCTGGTTACGTTGAAGCGGGTTTCGTCGGTCGGCGTTTGCACGTCGGCAATAATCAGTGGGCGCGAATCCTGCTGATGATCCCAGACCACATAGAAGTGCAGCTTGTCCTTGATGATGGGACCGCCCAGCGAAAAACCGTACTGATAAGTGGCAAACTTGTTATTGCGCGGATTACCCCGAATATCGTACTGGCTCGACAGCCAGTTGGCGCGGGTGTAGTTGAAAATGCTTCCGCTCAGGGTATTGGTGCCCGCCTTGGTTACCGCGCTGACCGTACCACCGCCACTGCGGCCGTAGGTGACATCATACTGGTTGGTGACAACTTTGAACTCACGAACCGCTTCGATGGAGATCGAGTACGGTGCGCCGCTTCGGCTGGTGGTTGCCCCCGCCGAAGTCGGGTTCTTGGCGTTCATCCCGTCGATGGTGTAGTTCGTCGATGAGCCAAGCTGCCCCGACAGATTACCACCCCGGCTCAGGGGCGACAGGTCCATCAACGACGTGAAATTACGGCCATTGACGGGAAGCGCCGCGATAGACTTGGCCGAAATAGCCGTTGCCGCGCCCAGGTTCTCTACTTTGTTCTTCAACCCCGACGCAACCACCTGCACCACCTCCAGCGTTTGCTCGTTTTCCTGCATGGTCAGGTTTATCCGCACGGCGTCGCCCTGGTTGAGGGCATACCCGGTTCGCTTTTGTTCGCCATAGCCAATAAAAGAAGCGCGAATGGTGTAGGGCCCGCCCAACGGCAATTCTTTAAAGGCATAGACGCCCTGGGCGTTGGTTACGGTACCCGTCGAAAAACCGGTTGATTCGTTACGCACCTGTACAGTAGCGCCGGGGAGCGGCGTGTTCTGTTTATCCAGAATCACCCCCGAAATAGAGGCCTGGGTGGTTTGTGCCATTGCTTCGCCAACGGTGAACGAGAAGGTTAAGCAAAGTAAAATCCAAACCAATATAGATTTTTTCATAATAGTAAGTTTATACAAGCCCTAAAGAGTGGGTTATGGCTCGTTTTACTGTGACTAATAAAAAAATTGTAACCTCTCGACACGAAAGCACACCTAAAAGTCAGTGGGCTAGCGTGCCTCTTCGTATAACCAACACGGCTGATCTAGTCGGAGGTTTTTCTACTGCAAAGAGAGTGCCGACACGTTAGCTAAATATGAGCTGTCTGTTACCAAACCATGAACTCTGTCCGTAATAAAGTCGGCAGGGTCATCACCTAAAAGGCTGCTACGTTGGTCGCCATTGGTGCAGCCGTGCTGGGGTTGCTGGCCTTTACCGACTACGTAGCGCGTGTATCGCGCAAAATCCCGATGCAAACGTACCTGACCTTCGATACCGTTATGGAGCCCAAGGTAGCCGCCTCGACCTGGCTGTTCGGCTTTGACAGGCGCACCGTTTGGCCCCATCTCGTTTTTGGCTTTCTCGAAGTAGGTGCCGGGTTACTCACCCAGAAACAACCGACAACCAGCCAGGCGTAACCAACCCGATCTGATGCAAGATCGAATTCGCCAGTACGCGCCCAACGGTGATAGCGGCGGCAGCGGCAAATCTAAAGGTGGCCCACCATCGGGTAGCACATCATCAAGGTAGCTCCTCCTGGGCCAACCCAGGCCTATCCCGATTAAATCGCCAAAATTCAGTTGAGCCTCCGGTTAATAAACAGACGGTGATCCTGCACGGAACCGAAGTTTATTACAGGCACCATTCGCTCTGTGGCCAGCAGATATAGCCTTTTTAATACAGTTACGACTCATCTGTTAAGTAAGCCGTCTGGCTGTAATTATCCATGCCCTTAAGTTGGAATGAGATCCGGGAGCGTGCCATACGGTTCCAAAATGAATGGGAAAACGAATTATCTGAAGATGTTGAAGCAAAGTCGTTTTGGAATGATTTCTTTACTGTCTTTGGCATTAGCCGCCATAAACTGGCGCTCTTCGAGAAAGCTGTAGCCCGCAAAGGACGGGACGCTGGCTTTATTGACCTGATGCTGGGCTATCAGCAGCAGACCTACCTGGAGCAGGACCCCGTTAACATCGAAGCAGCGCTTAAAATGGGGGCACTGCACGATAAGCTGCGTGAAACTGGCTACGATGGGCATCGCTTGGAGGTTTACCTGGTACGACTGCTGTTTTGCCTGTTTGCCGATTATACCAGCATCTTTGCGACGCAATCTGGGGGCGCATTACACGTCGGAGAAGAATATCATGAAGGTAATTCGTCCGCTCTTTTTAGATCCCTTATATCAGGAGTTCGAGGCGGTGCGGACTACCCCACGGCTGCTACGCGACTTTCACGGCAAGTTAGCCGACCTGAGTTTTCTGGACCCGGCTTGTGGGTGTACCTTTTGCCAAAGGGAATTAAAAAACCTCCGCACTACTGCGGAGGTTTTTGTTTACGTACTACTAAGCTTACCGGGTAGACCCTACCAGTACTTTAGCGGTATGTACCCGTTTGCCTTCCAGTTGGACAACCAGTAGGTACAGGCCCGCTTGAAGGGCAGGTAGTGCGACCGTTAGCTTGGTACCATCATTGGTAACCGCGCCAGGTTGCAGATTCACCCGCTCACCGCTCGTGCTCATGCTCACCATCGTCAGCGCAAAGCTTTTGCCGCGGTGATTGGCAGGGTAGGCAATATGCACCACTTCACTGGCTGGATTTGGAAAGGTATTCCAGACTGTCTCTTCTTCTGAAGAAGCCATACGAGGTGAACCCAATGTTGGATACAGACGCTCTTTGGGAACCGTCACCATCCCTGAGGTACCGGGCACCTGCCAGCCCAGATAGGCTGCGGCCCCGCCTCCGAAATCAGCATACTCATACTTGATATTGTGCTTGCCCGCCGAGAGGTTGATACTGCCCGTCATGATTGTAGCCGGGTGACCGTTCCAGTCGTTGATAATCAGGTTGCCATCAATCCAGATACGGGTAGCGTCGTCGTTGTTGGTCTGGAAGACGTAGTTGCCCGCTACGGGCGCTTCGATCTGCCCCGTCCAGCGGGTAGACCACTCGGTATTTACCCCGCCTGCGGGACTGCCTACCCCCCAGTTGAAATTGATGGTGGCATCGACCCGCGATAAGACAGGACTGCCTGAGAGGTCAGCACTGTTGTAGTAGTTACCCGTCAGACCCGTTCCTGTGCCAGTGCCCACCACTACGACCGGCGGAGTAGGCGTAGTGGCTGCGGCATAGACAACGGTCACGTTGGTGGAGGTCGACAGGCCAGCCGTGTTGGTGGCCCGAAGCGTGGCGGTAAACGTACCGGCAGAGCCCGACGGGGTACCCGATAGAGTCAGCCCGTTGCCTGCTAAGCCAGCAGGCAGATTAGCCCACAAGTAGGTCAGGGCCAGATTACCCGGATCCGTGAAGGTGTTGGCGGCCAGCGTTGCGGTGAAACCCTGCCCGATGGTGGCATTCTGAGTAGCCGGAGCCTGAGCCACCACCGGAGCCTGGGCAACGGGCGGCGTAGGCGGAGTGGCTGCCGTATAGACAACGGTCACGTTGGTGGAGGTGGAGAGACCAGCCGTGTTGGTGGCCCGAAGCGTAGCGGTAAACGTACCGGCAGAGCCCGACGGGGTACCCGATAGAGTCAGGCCATTCCCTGACAGGCCCGCAGGCAGGTTAGTCCATGCGTAGGTAAGGGTCAGATTACCCGGATCGGTGAAGGTGTTAGCGGCCAGGGTGACGTTGAACCCCTGACCGATGGTAGCGCTCTGAGTAGCCGGAGCCTGAGCCACCACCGGAGCCTGGGCAACCGGCGTGATAGCCGAAGGATAGAGGCGCTCTTTGGGAACCGTCACCATACCTGACGTACCGGGCACCTGCCAGCCCAGATAGGCTGCGGCCCCGCCGCCGAAATCGGCATACTCATACTTGATATCGTGCTTGCCCGCCGACAGGTTGATACTGCCCGTCATGATTGTAGCCGGATGACCGTTCCAGTCGTTGATAATCAGGTTGCCATCAATCCAGATACGGGTAGCGTCGTCGTTGTTGGACTGGAAGACGTAGTTGCCCGCTACGGGCGCTTCGATCTGCCCCGTCCAGCGGGTAGACCACTCGGTATTTACCCCGCCTCCAGGACCGGCTCCACCCCAGTTGAAATTGATGGTGGCATCGACCCGCGATAAGACAGGACTGCCTGAGAGGTCAGCACTGTTGTAGTAGTTACCCGTCAGACCCGTTCCTGTGCCTGCCCCTACGACCGGTGTAGTAGGTGTAGTCGGCGGAGTGGCTGCCGTATAGACAACGGTCACGTTGGTGGAGGTCGACAGACCAGCCGTGTTGGTGGCCCGCAGCGTAGCGGTGAACGTACCGGCAGAGCCCGACGGGATACCCGATAGAGTCAGGCCATTCCCTGACAGGCCCGCAGGCAGGTTAGTCCATGCGTAGGTCAGGGCCAGATTACCCGGATCGGTGAAGGTGTTAGCGGCCAGGGTGACGTTGAACCCCTGACCGATGGTAGCGCTCTGAGTAGCCGGAGCCTGAGCCACTACGGGTGCCTGGGCAACGGGCGGCGTAGGCGGAGTGGCTGCCGTATAGACAACGGTCACGTTGGTGGAGGTCGACAGACCAGCCGTGTTGGTGGCCCGCAGCGTAGCGGTGAACGTACCGGCAGAGCCCGACGGGATACCCGATAGAGTCAGGCCATTCCCTGACAGGCCCGCAGGCAGGTTAGTCCATGCGTAGGTCAGGGCCAGATTACCCGGATCGGTGAAGGTGTTAGCTGCCAGCGTTGCGGTGAAACCCTGACCGATGGTGGCATTCTGAGTAGCCGGAGCCTGAGCCACCACCGGAGCCTGGGCAACCGGCGTGATAGCCGAAGGATACAGGCGCTCTTTGGGAACCATCACTATAGCTGACGTACCGGGCACCTGCCAGCCCAGATAGGCTGCGGCCCCGCCGCCCCAATCGGCATACTCATACTTGATATCGTGCTTGCCCGCCGAGAGGTTGATACTGCCCGTCATGACCGTAGCCGGGTGACCGTTCCAGTCGTTGATAATCAGGTTGCCATCAATCCAGATACGGGTGGCGTCGTCGTTGTTGGTTTGGAAAACGTAGTTGCCCGCTACGGGCGCTTCGATCTGCCCCGTCCAGCGGGTAGACCACTCGGTATTTACCCCGCCTCCAGGACCGGCTCCCCCCAGTTGAAATTGATGGTGGCATCGACCCGCGATAAGACAGGACTGCCTGAGAGGTCAGCACTGTTGTAGTAGTTACCCGTCAGACCCGTTCCTGTGCCTGCCCCTACGACCGGTGTAGTAGGTGTAGTCGGCGGAGTGGCTGCCGTATAGACAACGGTCACGTTGGTGGAGGTCGACAGACCAGCCGTGTTGGTGGCCCGCAGCGTAGCGGTGAACGTACCGGCAGAGCCCGACGGGATACCCGATAGAGTCAGGCCATTCCCTGACAGGCCCGCAGGCAGGTTAGTCCATGCGTAGGTCAGGGCCAGATTACCCGGATCGGTGAAGGTGTTGGCTGCCAGCGTTGCGGTGAAACCCTGACCGATGGTGGCATTCTGAGTAGCCGGAGCCTGAGCCACCACCGGAGCCTGGGCAACCGGCGTGATAGCCGAAGGATACAAGCGCTCTTTGGGAACCATCACTATAGCTGACGTACCGGGCACCTGCCAGCCCAAATAGGCTGCGGCCCCGCCGCCGAAATCGGCATACTCATACTTGATATCGTGCTTACCCGCCGACAGGTTGATACTGCCCGTCATGACCGTAGCCGGGTGACCGTTCCAGTCGTTGATAATCAGGTTGCCATCAATCCAGATGCGTGTAGCGTCGTCGTTGTTGGACTGAATCACGTAGTTGCCCGCTACGGGCGCTTCGATCTGCCCCGTCCAGCGGGTAGACCACTCGGTATTTACCCCGCCTCCAGGACCGGCTCCACCCCAGTTGAAATTGATGGTGGCATCGACCCGCGATAAGACAGGACTGCCTGAGAGGTCAGCACTGTTGTAGTAGTTACCCGTCAGACCCGTTCCTGTGCCTGCCCCTACGACCGGTGTAGTAGGTGTAGTCGGCGGAGTGGCTGCCGTATAGACAACGGTCACGTTGGTGGAGGTCGACAGGCCAGCCGTGTTGGTGGCCCGAAGCGCGGCGGTAAACGTACCGGCAGAGCCCGACGGGATACCCGATAGAGTCAGGCCATTCCCTGACAGGCCAGCAGGCAGATTCGTCCATGCGTAGGTCAGGGCCAGATTACCCGGATCGGTGAAGGTGTTAGCGGCCAGGGTTGACGGTGAAACCCTGCCCGATGGTAGCATTCTGAGTAGCCGGAGCCTGAGCCACTACGGGTGCCTGGGCAACGGGCGGCGTAGGCGGAGTGGCTGCCGTATAGACAACGGTCACGTTGGTGGAGGTCGACAGACCAGCCGTGTTGGTGGCCCGCAGCGTAGCGGTGAACGTACCGGCAGAGCCCGACGGGATACCCGATAGAGTCAGGCCATTCCCTGACAGGCCAGCAGGCAGGTTAGTCCATGCGTAGGTCAGGGCCAGATTACCCGGATCCGTGAAGGTGTTAGCGGCCAGGGTGACGTTGAACCCCTGACCGATGGTAGCGCTCTGAGTAGCCGGAGCCTGAGCCACTACCGGAGCCGATGCTCTATCCATGTTAGAGGTAAGAATCATAAAGCGAACCCGCTTCGTGCCTCCCTCCCGTTCGGCGGCATACCGCTGTCTGATCGTGCCTCCGCCACCGTAGGGTGCGGCATAGCCATACTGCGAAATCGTTGAAGCTGGTACGGTCATGGTCTTATCCCAGGTCGTGCGAGGCTGGTTATTATTCAGCCAGGTTTGTACTCCCTGAAAGACTGCCGCCATTCGTCGTTTTGATTCAGCAATCGCTGGGGCGTGGTTGTCAGCATTCGACAGGAACGGCGAGAAGTACACCCCCAGGGAGCCACCATTATCGAACACGTCCGTATACTGGTCGATCATTTGCTGAATAGTATACGAGCCGCTTGATTGAATGTTGGAATTGTTGATAGTCCCACCCGCATAGATTTCCGTTGCACCTGCCGCAGTCCAGTCAGCCCGGCAAATGGCCGTAGACAGATCCAGCGGATAGGTCGAGCCATTGCCTGATTCATCGTTGGATTTAATCATCTTGAACTTCGAGCTCAAGTAAGGCCGAATCAGCCACGTACCGCCCGTTTGTGACAGTCCATCCTGGAAGTTGCCAAACTCCGCAATCATTGGAATGTTAGGCGATATGGCATACACCTTGTCTGCCATTCTATTGTGGAACCTAGCGAGTGCCCAGGTACGGAACTCAAAGAAGTCCCGCTTTTGCTGGTTATCGGGGTTCCAATCGTTGCCGCCTGTCTGGGAGGGTGAAACTACCGGCGTGTTGATGTTGCCAATCGTCCCGTAACCTGTACCCCAGGCCGCATTGATCGCGGTTATGTTGCCATATTTAGTCTGTGCCCAGGTACGAAAAGCTGCCTTATCATCATCCGAATAGCCGAACAGCGCCCCTACTTCCGGTCCTCCGTTGTACTCGTTGGTCACGGCATACTGCCCTTCTGCCGTTTGGTTCATCGTCACCGATACACCGCCCAACAGCCCCGCTTTGCCAATATCCTTGATGTGCTGGAGTGCTGCCTGAATAGCCGCCTCCACCCGTAGATTAAAATGCTCGGCATTGAGCGAAGCCACAATACAGTCAGCGCGAGAATACGGCGTTCCGGTCTGATCGCGGGCCAGGTCTGCCGTAGAAATAAACTGGGCGCTGTTATTACCCCCGTTTCTGACAAACACAAAGCGGAGCAGTAGCTTCCAGTTGTGCGTCTGACAGGTATTGAGCACCGCGTCAAGCGCATCGAAGTTGTACACGCCCGCCGTGGTTGGCTCAAGTGAAGGCCAGCTTACCCCCGCCTGCAAGAATGTCGCGCCGTTTTGTTTCGCCAGCGTCATCATTTCCTGCATTGGCACCGACAACTGACCACCGGCTACATTATCAACCAGCAGCGAGGGACCAAATCGGCGGGTATTCAGTAAATCAAACGGCTGGAACGGGTCTGACGACGTTGTAGGTAGGCTGACCTGCGCGGTTCCCATCGGGGAAAGCGTCGTCAGAAAGGCAATGAAAACCCCAATACAGAGTTTTTTAGGTAGAAGATAAGGTAGCAAACTACGTTAATTAATGGTAGTCTTTGAGTAGACTGCCGGGTAATTTATTAATTAAATATACCAGTTAATAGGCTGTTAAGTCAGTAATGGATAGATGCAAGCATTTATTAACTCTTATTTGGTCACTTTTTGGCTCAGGGGCTATTATTTTTAATGGCGTGTCGCCACTGCTTGTAGGGGATTGAAGCGGGTAATGGAAGACGTATTCGCCGGCCCCATGAGCCACAACAGCCCGTCGGCGTCCTGAGCGATGGATTGTATATCGTCAAAATCAAGCCCGTTTGCCTGTTGGGTGTAGGGAGTAAAGTGGATTCCATCGAATCGGTTGAGACCAAACTTGGTACCGAACCACATTAAGCCCTGAACTGGTCGTTGGCCCAGGCCAACGAAGACCACTGGCCAATTATAGCTGATGTAGTGTAATCGTACATAGACTACACCATCGCCGAAAAAAGCCCTTAGCAGCGTGAGAATGATATATACATGGATTGGAGGTATAGAGTAATCAAACGACACATACGTATAGGGATGATGAAGATCGTCCCGCTCGAAGGTCTACTGGCTCAGATTCAACGCGCCAAAGACAACTCACAATAGTGGATAGTTACGAATCTCTGAATTTACCTTCACCTCAAAGTAATCGCCCTGACTAGTACTGCTTAAAGGCTAATTTGTCAGATGCCATCCCACAAAATTCGTCCATTGCAACAAAATGGAGGCGTAATCAACTGACAGATTAAGCTTTAAGCAGCACTAGTGATGCCTGAGTCTGAAAATGGAAAGGTTTGGCGCAGTTTCTCTAACGTCTGAGGAAGTTTGAGGAATCTATAATACATAAAGAGCAGGGATATGTGCTTGCAAGTTACGGCGTAAATTAACGTATTTAGTAACTCGGTAACAAATTAATGAGTAAAGCAGGCAAGAAGAAAAAGCAGAGTAAGCAATAAGTCACTCACTCTAGAACGCCGTTCCAAGAAAGTCTAAATACAGAAAATCTCAAATTAAGTTAATTCAGGTACTGTTCGAGTGGGTGTAGGACAAATTGCAGGGTTCAAGCGGCTTTGCTAAAATGGCCCCTGAGCAGTGCTTGGCGACCACTCTTATAAGCCACTCGCAGATTGGCTACTTGTTGCAAGCCTTGAGAGGTCCAACGCTGCCCCGACAGCTTCAACCGCTGTTGGATCACTTCCCGATTGGCCGACTCAATCGCCCCTGAACCAAGCAGGTAGCCCGCTTTGAGGTAGGTGCCATACTGCATACGGCACTGGTTGTTTGTCAGATAGCTCACTAAGGACTGCTGCTGCTTATAGCTCTCCCCCAAACAGCGTTCTGCTTGTACCGCCTCAAGGACTTCGGCCACGGCATCAGTCTGTAGCCGACTTTGTTGTAGCTCCATCCAATCCCGGCACACCTCGCCTTGGCCCCAGAGCAGCCGCGCCCACATCCCCAACTTCTCTAGAACATGGTACAAATCCAGTATTTGTACGGCCTGGGGATAGTGCTCCCCAAAAAAATCCCAGATCCAACGCGCCCCATCGCCGATGGCAATCAGATTCCGCTTAGGCCCAATGCGGGCAGCGACCTGCTGAGTGAAAAGAGTGTGTTCCCCCAGATGGGCCACATAATCACTCTGACGGATGGTGGTGCGCTGTTTGATGGTAAGTACATCCTGGGCCTTGAACAAACGGGCTAGTTTCAACTCTTTCCAGCCTCCAGGTTGCTGCTGCTCAGGGCGGGTCAAGACCATGCTGCCATCCAGTTCGACATAATAGGGTGTCTGGTCAGGGCCCTCCACTGTGTCAGTATACAACTCATCTTCAAGGAGTTGCCCATGATGATGACAGAGTCGCTCAATCTGTTTATCACACAGCACTACCCCTGTCAGTCGCTTCAAGACCTCACTGGCCTCATCAAATGGACAGAGTTGGCCCACATAACAGCCTAGTTCCTGTAGGTAAGGACTAAGGCCGAAGCCATGCTGTGAGGAGTCCAGCAGACAGTGCTGGCGGGGGAGGGTCAAGGAGCCGAATCGGGTAGCGACTTTTTTTTTGCATTGCGGTCGTTGGGCAAGGGCCCCACACTGAGTTGGAACAACTCTTGACTCAGTGACTGCATAAAGGCCTCGAAGCTGGCTTCATAGGTATAGCCATCAGGTTTGGGAGTTTGCTCCCATTCCGAGAGTTTGCTGGCGAACAGGGCTTGGGCTTGTTGCTGATCCATAGGAGAGAGAAATTTACCCCAAGTTAGAAAGACCTGCAATTTGTCCTACACCCGTTCGAGTTGGGAAAGGGATACTTTACTCAGGTTAAGTTGAAGTTGCACTTGGCTGTTCCTTTAATGTGGATCTGTGTATCAATATTAAGTCAAGCTATACTGTCAGTTAATTGTTTTTTATAGTATCTACACGTAGTTAAGTAAACTGTGTAAATGTGTTTGCATAGAAATAGCCACTAGACCCTGTTGCTGTGTTTGGCTGTATACAAAAAAAAGCCTCAAATTAGACTTTTTTGAGGCTTTTTCACTTTTTTAGTAGGACGTAGCGGGCTCGAACCGCTGACCTCCGCCCTGTCAAGGCGGCGCTCTGAACCAACTGAGCTAACATCCTCTGTCCAGTTAGCTAAACGCCAACTATGGATGCAAACTTACGCAACTTCAGGTTTTTCCAAACGCAGGCCGTACACTTTTTGCGACGGGATTCGGGTCAGCAGCACTAACCCGATGATAAACAGGACCAACAGTGCCAGAATACTATTTCGCATACTGCCGGTGACCTGCTCAACGTACCCGTAAATGAACGTACCGAACACAATCGACAGCTTTTCGCAGACATCATAAAAGCTGAAATACGAAGCCGTATCGGGGGTGGGTGGCAGCAGCTTCGAGTAGGTCGACCGCGACAGCGATTGTACGCCGCCCATCACCAGGCCCACGATCGCGGCAACGACAAAGAACTGCGTTTGCGTGGTTACAAAGTAGGCCCCCACACAGATACCCGTCCAGATCACCACTGCCACAATGAGCGCATAGATATTACCAATGCGTTCAGAAAGTCGGGCAAAGCCATAGGCCCCCGGAATGGCCACCAGTTGAATGAGCAGAATGGTAATGATCAGGGCGCTGCCTTCCATTTTCAGTTCAACCGATCCGAATAGGGTAGCCACGTACATGACCGTTTGCACCGCCATGTTGTAGACAAAGAAAGCAAGCAGAAACCGTTGGGTCATGGTCTGTTTTTTCAGGTCATTGAATACGAGTTTCAACTCAGTAAACCCGTTGAACAGCCAGTTTCCGCCCGTGTCAGTTCGCTCTTTCGGCACCCCATCGGGCAACACCCGGAAAGGGATCTGGGCAAAGCCGAACCACCACAAACCCACCGTCAGAAAGGCAATCCGCGTGGCCATAGCCGTGGAGAGGCCCCCAAACCAGGCTGGTTTCAGGATCACCAGCAGGTTGACGACCATCAGGGCAACGCTGCCGATATACCCCATTGAGAACCCACGGGCGCTGACCCGGTCCAGCTGATCTTCGGAAGCAATATCGGGCAGGTAGGAGTTATAAAAAACGATACTGCCGCTCCAGCCAACCAGGCTCCAGCCAAAGCAAAAAATGGCGAACGTGGTAGTTTCGGTCGTGAAGAAATAAAGCAGGGCGCAGGCAATAGACCCTGTATAGCAGAAGAACTTCATGAAGGCCTTTTTCTTCCCGCTATAATCGGCCAGGGCGGTGGTGAAGGGGCTGATGATTGACACCAGGAGCATGGCTGCCGATACCGTGTAGGAGAACAGCACGGAGTTCTTGACGGTCATGCCCAGAAAATTGATCATCGGCCCACCGCTTTCATTCAGGGCCGTCGCCGCAAAGTAGACCGGGAAAATGCTGGATACAATGACCAGCGAATGAACCGAATTGGCCCAATCGTAGAAGGTCCAGGCGCGAATAACGCGCGGGTCGTTCTTCATGTGCATGGTGGTTAAATGACCCAGAGGGTGTTTTTGCGGACGTAATAAAGCTTATTATTCCAGAAAACCCGCCACCATATATCCGTACTGCCCAAGATGTTCACTTTGTTGCCCCGGCCCAGGGTCACCTCTACCGGTGCCGCCGCCGAAGGTTCGGTTCGCAGAAAAACATGGTTGTTGTTGGTAATGCCGGCATCGTAGCCTTCGGGCAGGTTGATAAAGATGAGCAGGGCCACGAAATAAACCAGGATCAGCGTTTTCAACCGGTTCGTTGTCTCCTCCCGCCGCATCGATTTGATGAGCAGCACGCTGAACACATACCCCCCCAGCAGCAACATCACCAGGAGCAGGTAGACCCCATACTGGCGATAAAACAGGTAGAAATAATTCAGGTCGCTGGTTTCGTAGCCGGTCAGGTTGTTGGCCCTGGCAAAATCATTCATTTTGCGAAGAACGGCCTCTTCCGGATGCCGTTTAAAGTACACCTGCAGGTAATACAGCACCTTGGCCACGTCGCCCTGTTTCTCATAGGCGTTGGCCAGTTTCAGCAACATGGGGTCGGTGGCCGGTTCGCCGGCCAGCATCGCCGACTCAAAGTAGCGGGAGGCGTCGGCCCAGTTTCCGCCGCGATACAGCGAATCGGCCAGACCGATCAGATCCTGTTCCGGCACCGATTGCGCCGATGCCGCTGAGGGCCAGAACACTGTCGGCAAAACCCCCAGAAATAGGAATATTTTTACGACGAAGGCTTGCATTGGGCCAAATTACGCAATAATTTTGCATCGCGATTCAGGAAACGGTCATTTAATCTACCGCTGAAGTAGCCCGATCTGGTAGCTCAGCTGGTAGAGCAATACACTTTTAATGTATGGGTCCTGGGTTCGAATCCCAGCCGGATCACATAGAACAAAAAGCCTGCAAGCATAATGCTTGCAGCCTTTTTGTTTAGTTTCAAGTGTCAGGTCTAAGTCAGATGTTGCGCTGCTATCAACCATGGTCGTGATTAGCAGCGCAACATTGAAACTTGAAACCTGACACTTGAACTAGTTTCTCTTAGAACGGTAAATCGCCACTGTTGTCATCATCGAACGACGAGTTGAACGGCACGGCGGTGGGTTGAGCAGCGCGTGGTTTGCTGGCCGCCGGAGCCGCCGACTGACCCTGACCCGTTGAGCCACCTTCAGCGCCATCGGCCGCTTCGATACGCCACACCCGCGCCTCGGTATACCAGCGTTCGTTATACTCGCGGGATTCCAGGTTCAGGCTCAGCTTCAGCATATCGCCGGGGGCGAATTGCTTCAGCTCGTTGACCTTATCGCCCCAGAGCGACACGCATACTTTTTTGGGAAACTGATCGGTAGTTTCTACCACAAATTCCTGCTTCTGCCAGGTGCCATTTTTGCCCTGACCCGTCACTTCCGGCAGCGTTTTTATCAGCT
Organism: uncultured Cytophagales bacterium; assembly: GCA_963750355.1. GTDB lineage: Bacteria > Bacteroidota > Bacteroidia > Cytophagales > Spirosomataceae > Fibrella. The sequence goes on from CAVVQL010000003.1 coordinate 451,993, forward strand.
TGCCCACTAATTCAAGTGCCATATACTTAATTGATTCAGTTTGAGGAGCCCGTCAGGTACGTGGTCGTGCTGACGGGTTCATACCCCTAAATTACGAAAATTTGGCCGATTTTCCGCGTCTTCATTGACATTATCGCCTTGCTGGCCTACTTTTGCATCCACAATAAAAACACGGCCACGTGGTGAAATTGGTAGACACGCCACTTTGAGGGGGTGGTTTCGCAAGATGTGGGAGTTCGAGTCTCCCCGTGGTCACTTGGTTACCTCATAAGCAGCTATTTACGTTCGTCGTAGGTAGCTGCTTTTCGTTTTACCTGCCGCCAAGCCTATGCCGACCACATACCAGTTAAGTGAAATCAGCGCACTGGCGATGACCGTATAATTCCTTTTTTTACGAGTAAATTCACCTAATTTTCCAACTCGATTTTGTATCAGGGAGTCGGAGGTGACTATGAAAAACCGATTATTGCCCTGTGGGGTTATAGGCCTCAGTTTGATTGCGATAAGTACGTTGCTGGCACAACCCGTTCAATCAGTGCTCCAACGTGGACCGTGGCTAAAAATCGGGGTTACACAGGCCGGCATTTACCGGCTCGATTTCGCTACGCTCACCAAAGCCAATCCGGCTTTCGCTTCCGCAGACCCACGCCAGTTTCGGCTGTATGGCAATGGAGGGGCCCCACTCCCACAGCCTAATGCCCAGCCCCGACCCAGTGACCTGACTGAAAACACGGTGCAGGTAACGGGGGAAGCCGATGGCCGTTTCGATCCGGCCGATGCGATCCTGTTTTTTGGGCAGGCTCCCACTACAGTCCGGTACGACGCGGCTGGTCGGCAGTTGACCCATCAGTTGAACCTGTATACTGACACCACCTTTTATTTTTTAACGGCTGGCTCGTCGGCCGGGCAGCGCATAGCTAACCGACCAGTTGGGTCAATCACGACCGGAACGGCCATCACCAGCTATGACGAGTACGTCTTTCGGGAAGCCGAACTAGTGAAACCGCTGGCTTCAGGAAGGGCATGGCTGGGCGATGCCTTTCAGGGAGACCTATCGCAGAGCAAGACATTTACCTTTACGGTACCAGGCCGAATAGCGAGTACACCCGTTCTGATTCAGTCGGCGGTAATGGTATCGTCAACCGCACAAACCACCTTTTTTCTACAACTCAATGGAAAAGAAATTGGTAGCCAGGCTGTTGACCCAGTAGGTGATGTCATTTCGAGGTATACTACCAAAGGCATCCTGAACACCGCCCGGTTTTCTACCACGCCGGCTGGCACCGATGAGCAACTGACGGTACAGATGACCTCGGCCCGGAAGGGTGGCAGCGGGTCGTCGGGCTACCTCGATTTTCTGTCGCTACAGTACAGGCGCGAGATTCGGCAGTACAGCCAGCCAAGCTGGATACGAACCACTGCCGGGCGGTTTACAGCCAAACAGGCTACGGCCGCCCTACGGATCTGGGATATTAGCAACCCCTTACGGCCCGCCGAACAAGCCTATATGCGTCAGGGTAATGAAGCGGTCTGGTCGTCAGACAGTCTACTTCGGCATGAGTATTACCTGTTCACCCCGGATCAACTCCAAACGCCCGCCCTGCTTGCGCCTATTGCCAACCAGAATATACATGGGCAGTCGATTCCTGATCTACTAATTGTGACCCCTGAGGCCTGGCGGTCTGAAGCCGAACGGCTAGCTCAGTTTCGCCGCACCAACGACAACCTGTCGGTACTGGTGGCCACGACGCAGCAGGTATACAATGAATTTGCCTCGGGCCAGCCCGACCCAACAGCCATCCGCGATCTGTGCCGCTATTTCTACCAGCAAAAAAAAGACGGCTTGCGCTACCTGCTGCTCTTTGGTGACGCCACCTACGACTACCGGAACATCGAAGCCCTACTGTCGCCAGCCGAACAGGCTAACACGGTGCCTGTGTACGAAAGCCGGGAATCATTGAACCCCCTACTGAGCTTTTCTTCCGATGACTATTTTGGTTTCCTGAAAAACGGGGACGGCGAATGGACGGAAGATTTCACGGGCGATCAACTACTCGACATTGGCGTGGGGCGATTGCCCGTCAAGACAGTGGCAGAAGCCCGGCTGGTGGTCGACAAGCTGATCAGCTACAGCCAGGAAACAGCCCTGGTGGGTGATTGGCGGACGAAACTCCTTCTGGTGGCCGACGATGGAGACGATAACATTCACCAGAAAGATGCCGATAACCTGGCCTCATTCGTCGAAGCGCAGCACCCGGCTTACAAGCCTGAACGGCTATTTCTGGATACATTCTCCCAGACAACGGCCACCGTGGGTACCACCGTTGTGGAGTACGCCCCGACGGTTAACCAGCTTATTCGCAATGGTATAAACGAAGGTCGGCTCATTGTCAATTACACCGGTCACGGCGGCGTAACCGGATGGGCGCAGGAGCAGATTCTGACGGTTGCCGACTTATTGGCCCTGAAAAATAAGCGGCTGCCCCTCCTCGTAACGGCCACCTGCGAGTTTGGCCGCTACGATGACCCGGCTTCTAATTCGGGAGCCGAAGTGGCGTTGCTACACACAACAGCGGGCGCGGTGGGCCTGCTAACAACCACCCGACCCGTATTTGCCGATAAAAACTTATTGCTGAACCAGGCCTTTTACCGAAATGTGTTTCGACCCGTTGCCGGGCGAATGCCTCGTTTAGGCGATATCATGCGGGCTACGAAAGACAGCAGCCTTTCGGGGGTGCAAAACCGGAATTTTGCCCTCCTCGGTGACCCGTCCATGCAGCTCGCCTACCCCAAAGCAGAAGTTGCAGTGACTCAGGTAAATGGCCGTTTGCTGACCACAAGACCGCCCGACACCCTGCATGCTCTCGAACCCATTACCCTGACGGGCCTGCTTCGAAAGCCGGGAACGACACAACCTGACACTGATTTTTCGGGCACGGTGCAGCTTGCCTTATACGATCAACCAGTGAGCCAAACCACGCTTGGCACCGAGAGCAGCCCTAAACTGGTGTTTAGTTCGTATACAAACCTACTGTATTCAAGCCAGGTGCCGGTAAAGAATGGGCAGTTTCAGGTTCAGTTTACGCTGCCAAAAGACCTGGGCACCACCATCCGGTTGGGGCGACTGTACACCTACGCCACGGCAGACGCCGGGTTGCCTGACGCGAGTGGCGCAATTGATTTAGTTCTCGGCGGCAAAGCATCTGTGCGCACGCCAGACACTTCGCCACCCGTTGTCCAGCTGTCGTTAGCCGATCCAATAGCCAGTCAATCCGTGCCAACGGCGGTTGGCCCAACGGTTACCCTCCTGATTGACCTGAGTGACAACGAAGGAATCAACCTGTCGCAGACGGGTACATCTGCTGCTCTAACCCTGCAACTCGATCAGCAGCCGCCCGTACCACTTGGTACTTATTTCACGCCCACCAGCACCGACGGTCGGCAGGGCCGGGTTCGTTATAAACTGACCGATCTGAAGGGGGGCAGCTATACCGTTCGGGTCAAGGCTTATGATCTTAGCAACAACCTGACGCAAAGCAGCCTGACCTTCAACGTAGTAGACCAAGCTCCTCTGTCCATTGGTACGGTCGTGGCTTACCCAAACCCATTCCGGGATAAGGTAACGATCAGCGTTGACCATAACCGGCCCGGCGAAACGCTCTTATGGACAGTGACAATGCTCGACGTATTGGGGCGGCGCCTCAACCAGCAATCGGGTCAGTGTGATGCGTGCCCGACGCCGTTTGCTACTATCAGTTGGGATGGAACCGGTGGTTCAGGCGCGGCCCTGCCGTCGGGCACCTACCTGTATCAGCTCCAGATACGAACAGCCGACCAGGCTGACGGAACAACCAGCCACAGCAGCAAATTACTGATAGCCAGGTAGCTGCTCGAAATTACATCTATTGTCCGGGCGTGCCTAAGGACTGACGCGGTTGAAGAAGTAGGTGAGGCTCAAGCGGGCAAAAAAAGGCGTACCCGGTGTGAAACAGGTCTCGGTAACAGGCGCAGGTTCGCCCCGTAACTGGCTGGTTGTGGCAAACTGCGTTTCTTTCCACCGCACATTAAACAAATTCTGTACCGACAGGCCGAGGGTATAGGCCCGGCGGCTAAAGTTGGCCTGCAAATCATTGACGAAATACCCCTGGGCCACAATGGTGTTATCGTCATTGGCTGGCCGGTCGGCAATGTATCGGTAGCGGAGCGATCCACTCAGCCCCTTGTTGGTTTGCAGGGAAAGCCCCCCCGTTGAGGTGAAGGTGGGGGCCAGTGGCAGGTAGTTTTGTCCAGTTTGTGCCCCAATGGCGCGTGGAGTCGCGGTATTGAGGTCTACGTTAGCATGCAGGTGTTTGGTAAGCTGATACCTCGCCGACACATCGACCCCGTACCGCCGCGACCGACCGCTGGGCTCAACGACGTTTTCATCACCCACGAAAACAAACTCCTGTGCCAACCACAGATACCAGGCAGCGGCATTGATCAGGAGGTTGGGCAGTGGTTTCACGATAACACCCAAATCGGAGCCATAGGCGGCTGGCAGAATTTCTTTCCCCGCCTGCGCCACCACCACCCTGGCATCGTTCGAGTGAAACCCCTTGCCAGTATTGAGGTATAGCTGGAGTTGCGGACTAGCGGTATAATACACATTCAGCTTGGGCGAAACAAGGGCCTGTGTTGCCTGTCTCGTCTGCGGTGTGGTGGGGAGCCGGTCGGTATACTGACTCCTAAAAAAATCGATCCGTACCCCGGCGTTGAGGGTGAAGCGCTCCGATAACAGCACCAGTTCGTCGGCGTAGGCAGCGGCATTGAGTTCGTTGATATCACCAAAATTCAGTTGTTGCAGCGTTTCCGACCGGTTTTTAGTATGCGACAGTTCAGTTCCGTCGGTCAGGTCATGCCGGTACTGCACACCAACGGTTGTGGTCCATGTTCGTCCACCCAGGTTAGACTCAGCCGAGTAGCTGCCAGTGTACCCAAACAAATTCCGTCGTTCTTTTTGCCTGATCTGGTCGCCATTGATCGTGTCATCCCGGAAGAATGTGAAGTTTGAATACAACTCGAAGTTGTAGTTGCTGTAGTAAAACTGGTTTTTGATCACGTGCGCCCGGGGCGTTACCGTCACGAGTTGGGCGTTTAAATTGGTGCGGCTGGTTTCGCCTCCTTCCGTGGGGTCAATCGACCCAAAATAATCGGTTAGCCCCAAGGCAACAGCGCGGTCGGGAATCTGGCCGGAGTGGTTCCACTTGCTCCAGAAACTAAATCCCGTAAGTGTCACATCCGTATTGTTAGCCAGGTGGCCATGATACGTGCCTACCACATTTAACCGATTAAATTTCTGCGGGTTATCGAAGTAGGAGTTCGTGTACGAATATTCAGAGGCCAGGTAAGCCGACTGGTTTCTACCTCTTCCCTTACGGCCAAGCAGGTCCAGCCCAGCCACAGCGCGGTAGGTATCGTACTGCCCGGTTTCGAGTTTGATAAACGAACGGTCAAGGGCGGTACGTGTCCTGAAGTCAACCCAGCCAGCGGTTGCAAGATTGCCCTTGGCGGTATGATAAGGGCCTTTTTTAAAGTCAACGCCTTCTATCAGTTCAGGAATCACAAAGTGTAGATCAGCATAGCCCTGTCCGTGCGCGTGCGAGACCATATTGACCGGCATGCCGTCGACTGTCAGGCGAATATCGGTGCCGTGGTCAAGGTCGAACCCCCGCAAAAAGATTTGTTCGGCCTTACCTCCCCCTGCATGCTGCCCAATAAACAGGCCCGGTACCAGACGCAGCACTTCCTGCGAATTGGTGATGGGCCGCAGCTTGATATCCAGGTTGCTAATGAGTTGCTGATCATGAGCCCGTTGCGCCGATACCTGTACTTCACTCAGGTCGATGGATGCGTTGCCCAGCATCGTTTTAACCGTCGTTAGTTGGTCATCTTGTACTATGATGGTGATTTTCTGAGTGGTAAACCCAACGTGCGACAGTCCGATCGTGTAGGAAGCTGCTGGTACTTTGTCGAAGTGATACTGGCCAAATTCGTTTGTTACAGCTTCTTTATTGACCCCCGAAAGCCGGACGGTTACGCCCATAATCGGTAGGTTGGTCGACTCGTTATAGACAGTGCCGCTGATACCTCCGAGGTGGGCAACCGCAGGCAGGCCTGTAAGCAGGCAGACAATAAGCATCAAAAAATATCTCATGAAATAGGGTTCACTAAAAAGTATGAGTTGGCTACAGCCTGAAAGGGCTGTGCATGAACTTACCTGAAAAGGCCGATACGGTCATGCCTATAGGCAGACCTACACCACGCCGTGACCAGCGTAATGCGACAGGCAAAACGATACGATTAGTTGAATACAGCTCTTGAGAGGAAGCCGACAAGCCCTGCCGAACCTGTGTCAACACAGGTTGCCGTACTGATTTAGATGGGCCTCACCCTAGCCTGGGCGGGGAATAGACGGGCCGACCAGTTCCTGCTGAGGTGGCGGGCCGAAGGGTGGTAGGCAACGTATCGGTAACCCAGCATAGGGTTACGGTCACCCACTCGGTCAGACATGGCAGATGATGGGTGTCGATGCCATGGACAACCGTAATGAATTGCTGTTTTGCCGTGTCAGGGGCACGCTGGTAGCGGCTGGCGAGGGCTTCATTCAGCAACTCGCTCAGGCCGTCCATACGCAGATAGCGGCACTCCTGATACTGGCCAGCCACCGTGGTTTTTATAAGCAGAAAATCAGATGGGTCTTCTGGGCGGCTCATACACCCCATCTCAGCCACCAGCAGGTAGTTGATCAGGAGAAGTAAGGCAATCCAGGGGCGCAATGGCATACGATAGTACTACGTACTGATGGATAGAAACGGATTGATAGTCCCCTGTGTATTACAGCACCAGCATAGGGTTTGTTTTGCGGGCGGCGGCAATCAGTTTGTCGCTCTTCGAGGCGTTGCCCAAAGCCAGTTCAACGGCGGCAGCCTGCTGTAGCAATTCGGGGTCTTTGCTGCCGGTGCGCATAGCTATCTGCATGTGTTCGTTCGCCTTGACCAGTTCGTTCTGTTTGAAATAGACCCAGGCCAGCGCATGGTTAACGTCTATATTTTTGGGGCGTTTTGCATACTCCTTCAGGCCATATACTTTAGCCGAATCCAGCTGGCCCGTCTGCGTATACAATTTACATAGCTCCAGATCGACGACGTGCCCCGAACGGGCATCCTCTTCCAGCATAGTTACCACTTCGGCGTATTTTTTATGCGCTTTGTCCTTATCGCCCTGCAAGGCATAGATCTGGGCCATTTCTTCATGAAATGAGAATTCGGGCATAATCTTGGCCGCTTTTTCCAGTGTAACCAGTGCCTGCGCGTAGTCTTTTCGGGCTTTCAACACCTGGGCCTGGCCCCGAAGCGCAAAAGCGTAGCTTGGGCGCAAAGCCAGAATGCCTCGATACTCCTGCTCAGCCTGGGCCAGTTGGCCGGTGGTCTCGAATAAATGCCCGAGCGTGTTTTTGCTCCAGCACTGTGGTTCAGAACCTGGTAATCCAGCCTGCACAGCTAGTTTCATGGCCGCAATAGAGCCTGGGTAATCGCCATAAATCTCGCGCAGATACGAAGCCCGCGAATAAGACTCCAGTGATGGTTTCAACACCTGCATTTTGTCCGACATAGCCACAGCTTCCTCATAATTGCCCAATTCTACGTTGGCATCAACCAGCACGCCATACACATAGGCATTGTCGGGGTTGATCTGAAGGGCTGACTGAGCGATGGTCCGGGCTTCGGCAAATTGGTGTTGCGACATCTTGACGGATGCCTTGAAGGTGGTGGCCTCGAAATTTTTGGGGTCTATCGCCAGCACACCGTCTAAAATTGTCAGAATGGCCGGGTAATAATAGGGGTGTTCGCCCGTGATTCGGGCTTCTGACAAATAGATTACCGCCAATTGTAGGCGGGGTTTCACCTGGCTTGGATCTTTTTTGATCTTCAGTTTCAGTTCATCGACCCGTTCCTTTGTCTTGGGCCATTCTACCGCCGCCGCCAGTTCGCCCCGCCGCTCAAACAAGGAGGGCATATCGTATGAATTGCCGGTTTGGGATGAGCTTGTTTTTGTTGATTGCTGACAACCTGTAAGCCAGCCAGCCACAACTAGCAGGAGTAAACAGAGTGGTGTAGCCAGGTAAAGATTAGTGCGTTTCATTGACTGTAATGAGTTATAAATCAGCAATATAAGCTTGTACCTATTAAAAAGGGAGAACACCGGGTGGTGCTCTCCCCTGTTCAGGTAACTAAGTCAGTGGCCGGGTGTGTCTACTGCCTATCCTGCATAGGGCAGCTCAGGAGCCACCTTATGCAGGATAGGTACGCTTAGTTTTTGAGCAGTTTGACCGTTGTATAGGGCTTACCGTTGACCAGCAGGGTCGCCATATACAGTCGGGGTGTCAGGTAGCTGCCGTTCCAGTGAACGGTATAGCTACCAGCGTTTTGATATCCCTGATCCAGCACTTCGATCTGCCGACCACTCACATCAATCAGCCGAATGACCACGTTACCATCGATGGTCATTTTATAACGTAATGAAACCGACGACTGGAAGGGGTTTGGCCCGGCAACCATCACAACTTCCGGCGGGGTTAGTTCCAGTTTCTGAGTAGCCGTAATGACCGATGGTCCTTCGTAGCCAGGTCCGTTAAACGCTCTCCAGGGTGTTTGCACATAAGGGAAGTTCGTCCTGAAGGTCGTGTCATTTTTAGTGATACCGGCATCGAACGTCAGTACGCTGAGCAGCCTTGGCGATACCGGTGAGGCTGGTGTGGCGTCGTCGTAGAACAACCCAATTGCGGCCAGAGCTACACCCGATACAGCCTGCAACTCAATGGTGGTCACGTCATCCTCCAGACGGCGACCGTTGGGAAAGCCATCCATGTTGGGAATGAACTGAAGCGACTTACTGGTGTTGTAGAGCGGATCGGTCAGGCCCAAAACAGCCGCCTGCACGATACCCAGCGTGACTGAACTTGGGGTCGTTGCGGGGGGTAGCAGGCACGGCCATATTCAGCCGCAGCATATCGCCCAGCGTGGGCAGGAAGTTGTTAATGAAAGGCTTACCGGCCGCCAGGGGGTTGTTATTCTTTTGCACAGCCAACTGATAGGGCGGCAGGTTGGGCACACCCGTATAGAAGATGGGCAGGATGTCTACCGCACGGGGGCTTTTGTTATCCGGTAACAATATAGTTCCGAAAACAGCATCATCCAGCGCCGTACCGGCTACTGCTGTCGTGCCCTTTCACGCCAAACAGACCTGGTTTCTGGTTCCTGAAATCGAACGAGCCGAGCGAATTGGTTTGTATCCGAAGAGCCGATAAACCCGGAACAGCACCACCAAACTGCGAATCGTCCATGTACAGGGCCAGTTCGGGATTGGTGAAGTACTGGGCAAACTGCAGGTCATTGGCCGGGGTGGTGGCGTTCCACTTGTCTTTCATGCCAATGGGAATGATGGCTTCGTTGACCAGCGGATTACCCAGGCGCGATACCTGTATCCAATCGCCCGATACCATCGATGCCGTACCATCTGTGCTTAGGGTAGTAATGGCAGGACGGCTGGCCGAAGCCCACACGCCGATCACGTAGTCGGGATCCAGAATGTTGGCGGCCTGGGCCACCGTTTTACCCGATTTCTGTAGAGTAGCTGTGGGTACTTCAATAATGATGGAATGAACATTGAACTTTTCCAGCCCATCCCGCGCCCGACCAGCTTTGCGGAAATTACCCACATCGAAAATACCCCCCAGATCAACAAAGAACGGGTCATCACGAGGGCCACAGAAAATTTTCTCGCCCGTGGTTGCTGTCGCAATCGCCTGTTGTGCCAGCGCATCGTAGGATGGGGCGCCCAACCCAACGACTTTGTTTTCAATGGACCGTGGCCCAACGTTGGCGGGTGGTACTACACCGTTGGCTACAATGGTGGTAAAGTTGGCTCCCCCATTCAGGCTACGTTCGCATGTGAACGTTGTTTTCTGGTTCTGCTTACCTAACCGGATGTAGAAGAACGTCGTGGGGTCCTCATTGATGGTCTTGAACGTAAACCGATAAACGATATCATCTCCTTTGGTCGCCGCATTATTTTTGACGTGGATTTCGTACCGGATGTTTTCGCCAAAAGTATACCAGTTTGGCCCACCCGCTGGGTGCTCAAACGGAATATAATTGGCAATAAGCACGATATTTTCCGCATTGACGGGGCTTTTGAAGGCGTACACATCGGTGTTGTCAGCCAGCGGATCATTAGAGATCAGCGGGGCTTCCCGGTGCGACGATGCGAAGGTTCGTAGAGGATGCAGAATACCGATTGCCAGTACTGCTACCAGGTATAAAAGATGTTTCATCTTGTTTGCGTGTTGGAACAGTGAAGGGTCAGAATCTGGCTTTTTTCGTGTAGTCGAAGCCTCTCCACGGAGTTTGTACATAGGGGAAACCGGCTCTGAATGTGGTATCATTTTTGGTTGGCCCAGCGTTGAAACTGAGTACATTCACCAGCTTGGGCGATACCGGTGCCACTGTTGTGGCATCATCGTAGAACAGCCCGATTGCGGCCAGTGCTACGCCCGATACAGCCTGCAACTCAATGGTGGTCACGTCATCCTCCAGGCGCCGACCGTTGGGAAAGCCATCCATGTTGGGAATGAACTGAAGCGTCTTCGACCCATTGTAAGCCGGATCGGTCAGGCCCAGCACGGCCGCGCTGACGATGCCCAGCGAACTGAACTTGGGGTCGTTGCGGGGGGTAGCAGGCACGGCCATATTCAGCCGCAGCATATCGCCCAGCGTGGGCAGGAAGTTGTTAATGAAGGGCTTACCAGCCGCCAGGGGGTTGTTATTCTTTTGCACAGCCAACTGATAAGGCGGCAGGTTGGGCACACCCGTATAGAAGATGGGCAGGATGTCTACCGCACGGGGGCTTTTGTTATCGGGTAACAATACCTTACCAAATGCTGCCTCGTCCAGGGCCGTACCGGCTACTGCTGCCGACCCTTTCAGGCCAAACAGACCTGGTTTCTGGTTCCTGAAATCGAACGCACCAAGCGAATTTTGCTGAATACGCAGGGCCTTCATCGACGGAACAGCGCCACCAAACTGCGAATCGTCCATGTACAGGGCCAGTTCGGGGTTGGTGAAGTACTGGGCGAACTGCAGGTCATTGGCCGGGGTGGTGGCGTTCCACTTGTCTTTCATGCCAATGGGAATGATGGCTTCATTGACCAGCGGGTTACCCAGCCGCGATACCTGGACCCAGTTACCCGAAAAGCCCATTGTTCCACTGGCATCCAGCGTCTTGATCTGCTGACGACTGGCCGAAGCCCACACGCCGATTACAAAATCGCCGTCGAGAATGTTGGCTGCCTGCGTGACGGTTTTCCCGTCTTTCTGCAACAGATTGACCGGGATGTTCAGGACAATTGAATGCACATTGAACCGGGCCAGCCCATCTTTAGGCGCGTTCGTTGGGTTGCCTTCCGGGCGGAAATTGCCCACATCGAAGGCCCCGGCCAGATCGACAAAGAACGGGTCATCGCGAGGGCCGCAGAATACTTTTTCGCCCGTAGTTGCTGTTGCAATCGCCTGTTGTGCCAGCGCATCATAGGAGGCGGCTTTCAACCCGACAGTTTGGTCTTCAATGGACCGTGGTCCAACGTTGGCGGGTGGCACTACGCCGCTGGCCACAATGGTGGTGAAGTTGGCTCCCCCATCGGTACTTTTCTCGCAGACATAAGTCGTTTTGAGGTTCTGCTTATTCAGGCGGATGTAGAAAAACGTCGTGGGGTCCTGGTTGGTGTTCGAGAACGTAAACCGGTACGTGATGTCGTCACCAGTCGTTGTCGTTTTGTTCTTTATGTGAATCTCATACCGGACGCTGGTTCCGAAGTCGTAATAATTGGGGCCTCCTTCGGGCAGTTCAAACGGAATGTAGTTGGCAATGATCGTGATCATGTTCGGGTCGTCGGGACTCTTGAACGCGTACACGTCGGTGTTGTCGGCCAGCGGATCATTGGAAATAAGTGGCGCCTCGCGGTGACTGGACGCGAAGCCAGTGGTGGCTACGGCCAGGAAGACTAAAAAAAGAAAGCCGCACAGCCATTCTCGGGATTGTAAACGTATTCTGTTCATCAATGTGTGATTTTGAATGAGATGAATTCGGTTTGCGTGCTGGGTGTATGAGCCCACCGGTAGGCCCTATGAGGCTCAGACCGGCATGCAGATACGCTACAGCAATACCTACAGGGTAGTCAGTGTGTACTTGACGATTTGGCCGCCCGTTTTTTGACTAGCCGACGTGCGTGTAAGCACCAACTCCGTACTGGAAATGGAGTTGATCACATAATCGATAGTGCCGTTGCTGCCGGAGGGCTGGGGCGTCAGATTGACCAGAGTAAGTTGGGTATTACTGGGTACCAACCACTGCCCCCTGAATACATTGCCGTCGAATTCGCGCAGAACCACATTGTTCGCATCGCTCAGATCGAGCATAAACGTACTGTAGCCGGGGCGAATATTGCCTGTGCCTCCTCTTGTGTAGACGTTCGTACCGTTTTCATCGACCGAGCGGGCCGTGAATACCTTCATAATCAGGCCCGATGTAGGTTGTGCCCGGTGATCCTGGCAGCTAATGACCAAAATTGTCATCAACAGGGCAGCCAGGGATCGTACTGTAAACATTTTTACCATAACGTACTGCTGTTTGGATTTGTGAGACTGAATAATTACCCTCAATTCGTTACTGACCGCGTATATACTTTAAAAGAAAATAAGTGTTTTTACGCATTGCAAACTAACGAAAAATCTACGTAGATTGTTTATCTGTAGATGACCTATACTATAGGTAGGTTCTTTTTACATAGGTCAGGCAGAAGGCTTACCGCATTACATAGACATTCCGACAAAATAGTAATTAGAGAATAGACGCCTACCGCACTCTAAAATAAACCGTTGGTAACCAGTCGTTAATAGCAACAACTCCTATTTTCAATTAACTGAGCCGCTTTTGTAGGTAGGTAGGTAGGTAGGTAGGTAGGTAGGTAGTGACTAAATTTATAGGTATACTAAAACTTTAAAAAAGTGCCTTTACAAAAAGAAAAATATATTGTCTTTTTTTGAGAATTTTTTTTGTCTTCGTCAATAAATAGAGTATTTACCCAATAAGGTGACTTATAATTAGTAGTTTTAGCTTGTGCGCGTGCCATGTACAAAATGGCTTCTCAAGGCAGTTTGGTCAACGCAGAGCAGGGTTTCAGGAGCCTTGCCAGCTAATTGTTTTTACTCAAGAATTCAGCAGCAACGTAACTCAGAGTGGGCTCGTTCTCTACTATTTTCCGATGCAACTGCTGGCAACAGTCAATCGCGGTTAATCTTCCTTTAATACGCTACAGCCTACTTAGACGCTGCCTACTTGTTAACTAACCGCGCCACGTTCGCTATTCGTATCGAATAAAGGTCGACCCGACCGCTGTGGAGAACGCGATAAAGGGCTGATCGGTTATTGCTATAACAGCCAGCCGACTGGCTACCCCTACTTTAAACAAGTGCAAGAACATGGACGTAGAAATCTGGAGCGATATCATGTGTCCGTTTTGCTATATCGGCAAGCGGAAATTTGAGCAGGCTCTAAACCAGTTTCCCCACAAAGAGCAAATCAACGTTGTCTGGAAGAGCTTTCAGCTGAATCCGGACATGAAAACCCAACCGGGAAAGAACATCAATCAATACCTGTCGGAAGTAAAAGGCTGGAGCCTCGACGAAGCAAAGCGCATGAGCGAGCAGGTTACGGCAATGGCCCGCGAAGTTGGTTTGGCGTACGACTTCGACAAGGCCGTGGTAGCCAGCTCCCAGGATGCCCACCGGCTCATTCAGCTGGCGAAACAACAGGGCCTTGGCGATGCGGCTGAAGAACGGCTCTTCAGGGCCTACTTTACCGAAGGCCGCGACACCTCCGATCACGCTACGTTGTTGGAATTGGGCATCGATATTGGCCTCGACGCGGCGGCTGTTCAGCAGCTGTTAGCAAGCAATGACTACGCCGAAGCCGTGGCTCAGGATGTCTATGAAGCGCAGCAGGTTGGCGCACGGGGCGTTCCCTTCTTTGTGCTGAATCGGCGCTATGCCGTGTCTGGGGCGCAGCAACCCGAAACTTTCCTGGGCGCACTCAACACCGCCTGGCGAGAGTGGGAAAAAGAACACCCGGCCCTTACCGAGTTAGCTGCCGATGGCCCCGTGTGCGCTCCCGGCGAGGTTTGCTAGAAAGCCGCTGAAACAAGGCCTGAATTCCTCTGCGAGGTGACCTCGCAGAGGAATTTTTATGCGTAAGACGCTAGCCAAAACCTGATTACTTTTACAACTGGTCGGGCAACAGCGCATGCCTGGCCAGCTTCCCGTAAAAGGCTGGCGTTTCACCCTAACCCGGTGATTCGTTTGGCCCACTTCACCGAACCGTTTTAATGAACAGACGAAATTTTATCAAGAATAGCTCTGCCGTTGGCCTGTCATCAACGGCCCTGGGCACAGCCGCTTTCCCGATCGACAATCAGGCTCCTACAGAAAGTGGCCCTGCGGCCTTTGCCGACAGTTTTGTCCTGAATGAGGCCACCATCGGCGACTTGCAGCAGAAAATGCAGGCAGGTCAGTATTCGTCTGCCAACCTCACCAAACTGTATCTGGATCGTATTCAGGCTATCGATAAAAAAGGCCCCACGCTGCATTCGGTTATCGAAGTGAACCCCGATGCCCTGACGATGGCCAAAGCCATGGACGCGGAACGTAAGAGCGGCAAGGTTCGGGGCCCGATGCATGGTATACCGGTGCTGATCAAAGACAACATCGATACCGGCGATCAGATGATGACAACGGCGGGTTCGCTGGCATTGAAAGGGCATAAAGCCACCCGAGATGCCTTTATTGTCAGCAAGCTGCGCGAGGCAGGTGCTGTGATTCTGGGCAAGACGAACCTGAGCGAGTGGGCCAATTTCAGATCCAGCCGGTCGAGCAGTGGCTGGAGCAGCCGGGGTGGACAGACCCGAAATCCGTATGTGCTCGATCGTAGCCCAAGCGGCTCCAGTTCGGGGTCAGGCTCGGCCGTATCGGCCAACCTCTGCGCCGTTGCTATTGGTACCGAAACGGATGGCTCAATCATCGCCCCCGCGTCTTTTTGTGGCGTGGTGGGCCTGAAACCCACGGTTGGGCTCGTCAGCCGCCACGGTATTATTCCCATCTCGAAAACGCAGGATACCGCCGGTCCGATGACCCGGACGGTGACCGATGCAGCCATTTTGCTGGGGGCTATCTCGGGCTACGACCCGGCCGATGCGGTCACCGCTGACAGCAAAGGCAAGGGGCTATCCGACTACACGACCTTCCTGAAAGCGGATAGTCTGGCAGGCAAGCGTATCGGCGTGGAAAAATCCTTCCTGCGCGGGCATGAGCGGGTCGTCGACCTGTACAAACAAGCCATCGAGGTATTGACGAAACAAGGCGCGACCGTTGTTGAGATTGAGCTGTTCAAAAGCCTGGGCGATAGTGGCCGGGGCGAATTTACGGTGCTGCAATACGAGTTTAAAGACGGGCTGAACCGGTACCTGTCGACGGCCAATGCCAACGTAAAGTCGCTGGCCGATGTGATTGCCTTCAACAAAAAGAACGCCGCCGACGCAATGCCTTATTTCAGGCAGGAAACGTTGGAAAGCAGTGAAGCGAAAGGAGACCTCGACAGCAAGGAATACACCGACGCGCTGGCTAAAACACTGGCTTCGCGCCAGCGAATAACCGAGCTGATGGAAACCAACAAACTGGATGCGATCGGCGGCACCAGCATTGGCTACGCAGGCTGCATCGACCTGATAAACGGCGACTACAGCACCGGTTTTTACTTCTGTCCACCGGCGGCTATGGCGGGCTTTCCGCACATCACCGTGCCGATGGGTACGGTGCAGGGGTTACCGGTTGGCTTTTCCCTCATGGCCAGGGCTTATCAGGAAGGTCCATTGCTATCGATCGCCTATGCCTATGAGCAGGCGTCGAAAAAACGAATTGCACCCACTTTCATCAAATCGCTGATTCCGACTTAGGTACTCTCTGCTGATGCTCTTTTGCTGAGCGGATAGGGTCGGCGCTTTGATTGATGAACCATGAAAACCGGAAGCCAGTTGCCTGTTTCTTAACGAATAAACCTTATGAACCCACCCTTTCGTGCCGACCATGTTGGCAGTTTATTACGCACCCCAGCCGTTAAAGAAAATCGCCTGAAGTGGAAAAAAGGTGAGATCACAGCCGACGAACTTCGGACCATTGAAAATGCGGCCATTGCTGAAACCGTCAGAAAACTGGAATCTACCGGCATGAAATCCATCACCGATGGCGAATTTCGCCGGGATTATTTCCACCTCGATTTTCTGAAAGAACTGGCAGGCGTAACCGTGACCGGCGGTATTGATGCCAATCCGCACTGCCAAAGTGGCTGAGGATGGATTTACCCCACCCAAACTGAGCGTAACGGGCAAATTGAAACACGTCAAGGATATTCAGGTCGCTGATTTCAACTACCTGAAATCGGTGGTTACCCAAACGCCTAAAGTGTCGATTCCCTCGCCCACGATGGTGCATTTCCGGGGTGGCCGCAAATCCATCGACATTAATTCTTACCCGGACATGGACGAGTTTTTTCATGATTTAGCAGCGGCCTACCGGGAAGAAATTGACCATTTATACCAGGCTGGACTGCGGTACCTGCAATTGGACGATACCAACCTGGCCTACCTCTGCGACCCCAAAATGCGGGCGGCGGCCGTTGAACGGGGCGAAGACCCCGAACGAACTTCCCCGAACCTATGCGCGCTGATCAACTCGGTGATCGATGGCCGTCCCGAAGACCTAACCGTGGGCATTCATCTTTGCCGGGGCAATTACCGCAGCACCTGGTTTGCCGAAGGGGGCTACGAGCCGGTGGCCGAAATCCTGTTCAACTCCATCAATGTCGATGCCTATTTTCTGGAATATGACGATGAGCGAAGTGGTGATTTTGCCCCGCTTCGTTTTGTCCTGACAACAAAATGGTGGTGCTGGGCATCGTTTCCTCAAAATTGAAGAGAGTTGGAACGGGTCGATGATATGGCCAAACGCATCGACGAAGCCGCTAACTACATGCCGCTCGACAATATGTGTGTAAGTCCGCAATGTGGGTTTTCGACTACGCACCATGGCAATGACCTGACCCAAGACGATCAATGGCGTAAACTGGAACTGGTCTGTCAACACGGCATAAGACGGTCTGGGGATACAGCCTTGAAAAGAAAAGCCCGAATCTGCGCAGATTCGGGCTTTTACCTTTCCTGTTTAAGCTAAAATTGTCGTTACTTGATGGCTACCAGGAACCTGCCAGGTTCTCCGACTTGAATGGGTGAAGCCCTGATTATTCAACTTCGAAAAAGGCGACTAGAGCTTCCGATCGCCTTCATTGTAGGCCATGGCGCGCACTTTCAGCTAGGGACTGCTCATTCTGCTTTGATGACTATGGGGCCAACTGGCAAAGTGACCTTGTTCAAATGTTCATGTATTTTTGGTGAGAGTTTGGTTAGCTCCGGATATGTGTTGTTCAAAGCCGAAAGGACAAAAACGGCAATTGTGTATTTCTGGAAATTTTGCTGATGCTGCAAGTTCTTGTCGAAGGTCAGTAAGGCGTGAAATCCATTTTCTGTCATCAACTGTAAAAGCTGCCCATTTTTGACACCGTTCCAGCCTTTGTCACGAACCGTATAAATTTCGTGGTCGGCAAAGTCAGTTTTCAATCGTTTGGGTAAGTTCTCGTCAAGCAGCAATCTCATACAGCCTTGCCACATTTTTAGAAGTTAACAGTTTATTGGCGACTTCAAGTGTCGCCACGGCTTGCTCTTTTGTTACAGTAGGAAAATCCTCCAGGAATGCTTCCAGGGAGACTCCCGCTTCCAGATGGTCAAAAAGAGCCTCAATGGGAACTCGTGTCCCTTTGAATACAGCTTGACCTCCTAAAACGTCCGGATCAATGGTGATGAGGTCTTTTAGCTCCATAGCTTAACGTTATAAAATCATCTGACTGCACTTGTAAAGAGACCAGGAAAAACTAGCCCAAACGTAGTAGCATTTGCCATAGCAGGATGTCGAGAGTACACAAAAGCGCATAAAGTAACCATTAAAAAGTAACGCCAACACTCAAACCGAGCCGAGGTGCCCAGGAAGCTGTCATTGCCTCAATTAGCTGATTGGTTCCCAAAGAAGGACCAATAAGAATGTTCGCTGAATACCGACAAAGGCATCTACACAAACCCACTTAGTAACTACCTGCTTTCCAATCATCAGGCCTGGTATCCAAACAAGCCCTTTTTGATTAGTAGTCAGCTGGTTGGAGCTAACTATACTCGCTGTCAACTCACTTAGGCGTAGATAAGGACCCGCATAGAAGCCAGTTAATTTGTTCGGCACCCAGTACCGACGCACTTCCAGGGTAGCGCGTCGGTACGTAACGCCTCCTGGTTCCAGGGTTTTCCCCAAAGTCTACCTTGTTTCCGCCTATCCCATAGCCTAGCACCAGGGAAGTCTGCGCACTAAGAGCGCGTTCATAAAACAGAGAAAGGTGACCAATTAGTAAGCTAAGCGGACTTAGTTTTATCCGGTTGCGTTTTAGGCTATTGAGCTTGTCTGTCGGCAGTGAGTCAACCGAAAGGTAAGTTTGCGGACGTAACCCATCCAGCCGAGCTGAAAGAGCCATTAGGGGGCCACTGCCAGCCACAAACGATAGTATCATGCTGAGTTTTATTCCGTTATTCATCGACCGCTTATGGTGTAACAGGCTTAGGCAACTCGCTAAGTACGTTATTTTTAGCGGAAGTGTATGTTTGGCAACCAATTAGCTGATATCCAGTCTCTTTCTATGTCGCCTGTAGCTGCACCTACACGATCAAGTTCTCCTTTTGCTAGTCACAAAACCCGGTAAACTACTTGTCATGTTGCGTAGTTGTTCGCTTTCGGCGGCTCAACGTTCCTATAAATTTGACTTCGATAAACCAACTGCTGTATGATCTGGCCTCTTTTACGCTGTATGCTTTGCACTGGCCTATGCCTGGTTGAGGCCATGGGCCAGGATCTCAAGGAGGTAACCAATAAAGATGGACTCTTTACGGAGAACTATACCGTGCTGAAGAAGAATAAAACCGTCAAACATGGCAACTATGAACGGTACTTAAATGAACGGCTGTGGGAAAAAGGCCAGTACGAGCAGGGACAACTGCGCTGGTGTGCTGGAGTTCTTAGATTGAGGGGCGGATTGGATCAGCAGATCAAACTCTACCAGCCGACATCTTGTTTTTACTAAAGAGTATCAGGCAAAGGACACGACGAAGAGACCACGAGCAATTATCCGGGATGGTGACACGAGCGCTTGTGGACTGATAACTGTTGTTCCATCGGTGGAATACCGATTATGTTTATTCTGATGAGAACCTTACGCTTTCCTGCTCCGTTAGCAGCCTGGCTACAAGGGCCGGGCGATTGTAACCTTTGTGATTGATGAGAAGGGCGTTTTATAGGTTCAACTCGCCGCTCTTCGGGGAACAAGGAGGTCGACCAGGAGGCCTGCGGGTGGAAGCAATTTGGTGACCTGGAGTGGATACCGGCCGATATGAAGATAAACCGGTAAACAAGCCATACTAATCAACTGGTCCGTTTCGAGAGAGATTAAATTGTGACAAGGGCGATTTTACCTACCAGTCTACATGTTTAATAGAAAGTCCCCTGACATAAGGCGGTCTGATAGCGCAGGAGAAGAAGCCCAGAATCGGCGACAGATTCCGGGGCTTTTCTATTTCCTGTAAGATACTTGTCGTTACTTGATGGCTACTGGAACCTCCAGGTTCTCCCACTTCAAGGTGAAGCCCTGGTTGTTCACTTCGTACATAAGCTTCTCGTTCATAGCCGCCGATTTGGCTGGCTTTGCCGTTACGGTCAGCACATCGTTGGCCGGGTCCCGGTTGGCGTCGCCTCCCCGCTTGATGCCCCACTGGCCCGTCTGCGAATTGAAGATAAACTGCCATTCGTTCTCGCCCGGAACGGCAAACAAGCTGTATTTACCGGCGGGCAGGTCTTTTCCGGCCACTTTAATGGCTTTGCTGGTCTCGAACGTGGTGGCTTCGTTGGCGCCGGCCCGCCATGCCTTGTCGTACGGCACCAATCCACCCCATACCTGACGGCCTTTTACCGAAGGGCTGCCATACATAATGGTTACTGTAGCTCCGCCAACGGTTCCCGATGCGGTCGACGGTGGACTAGGGCGGCTGGCTTTGTCAGGCTGACCCTGCGCCAATACGGTCAGTGTAGTAAGGGCAACTGCAATCAGAGAAAGCAGTACTCGTTTTGTGCTTTTGACATTCATGTCTATAACGGTTTATTGGTTTAAATAACGGCCTATTTATCCGCAAAACAAACATGAACGACCACTATCTGAAGTGGCTGATTTTAAGCGAAGAAGCTGGGCACTCTAAAACCATCGGCCGGATGCCAGCTTGAATCACGACGCCGTAAGGCCTGGGCGATGGTAATAATCTCATTACCAAGCCGGGCCTGCTCTTCCGTGCTTGCCTGATTGAATTGCGGACGGAGGGATGGAGCCCATTCAAACAGCTCGGTTTTGGCATCGTAGATCCCAACCGGGGTCCGCTTCGGATCGGTCAGGAGTTGCTGTAAGAGCGATTCGGCTTCAGCATGGGTAACAAAGCCAACGTGCTGATGCTGTTCTTTAAGCAAATAAATTAATGAGTATCGTTTCATACTGATCGTTGTTAACTGAAAAGTCGGATGTTAGGGGTCTAAGCCAGTGAATGCGCTTGTGCCTGCAAGGCCCGGAATCGCTCAATGCCGATTTGCTTCGACCAGGCCGCAGACGGCGCCTGCATCGGTTTAGCCGGACGCACCGCCGACATAGGTTGGGTTGCACCAACCAGTTCAGTCAACTGGGCCACCTGGCTAGTCAATGCCTCAAGTTTCTGTTGGATGCAGGCCAGTTGTTGCGTTGCCTCGACTGGTTTCAGGCTTATTGCGTCCTGATTCATTGGCAGGCAATTGCCACCGAATGGACTGCCTGCGCGGGATAAGGCTTCGAATGCCTCCGGGTTTTGGTTGATAAACCGGATAATGTATTCCTTCAATAAGGAGCGAAGGCGCATTACAGCCGCCTGACGCTTATAGCTATGTGTTAATTCCATGTTCTTAGTTTTTTAGAGTTGCGTGTTACTCACGTCGATCCGAAGATGCTCTAATGAGGCTTGTTGAGCAAGCCTTCGGTTGAAAAACGAACTGGCCCCTAAATTGGTTTAAACGTTTAAACGCATAGTGGCTTATATGGCTAAACTTCCCTATAACACCGCCTATACTTAACAGAATAATACAATTTATAGGCCACATTTATTAATTTATCAAGAGATTTAGACGCTCTTCATGCGAGCCAGAACAACTAGTCCGTTTAAACGTTTAAATAAATTATTGTCTTTTTTTGCTATTGCTCTACCGTGATTAAGAAGACATCGCTGAAGGATATTGCCCATGAGGTGGGGGTTTCGATAGCCCTGGTTTCGTATGTGCTGAATAACCAGAAGGAGAACCGCATCAGTAAAGCGGTGGCTCAGAGAATACGGGAGGCGGCCCGCCGGTTGAACTACCAGCCGAATCAGATTGCAAAAAGCTTAAAAACCAGCAGGACCTTCTCGCTTGGGTTGATCGTAGCCGATATTTCTAACCCGTTTTTTTCGTCACTGGCCCGGATTGTTGAAGATGAAGCCAATAAGCACAACTACACGGTTCTCTTTGGCAGCTCGGATGAAAACCCGGAAAAGCTACAAAAGCTCATCGATACGCTGCTCAATCGGCAGGTCGATGGGTTATTGATTGCTGCTCCTGAAGGCGCTGACCCGCACCTTGCGGCCCTTGAGCAACGTATCCCGTTTATTCTGATCGACCGCTACTTTCCAGACCTGAAGACCACGTATGTTGCCCTGGATAACTACAAATCGATTTTTACAGGCGTGCAGCATCTGGCTGATTCAGGCTACCGGCGAATCGGCATGATCACCTTCGACACCACCCTGTTCCACATCAATGAGCGCAAACGGGGGTATCGGGCTGCGCTTAAAGCAAATGGCATTCCCTTTAGCAGGAAGTGGTTGAAGGCGCTTAAACAGGCTTCGTTCAAAGCCGAAATGGCCCGATCAATTCAGGAATTGCTTCGCGGGCCCCAACCCGTAGAGGCCATCCTGTTTGCGTCGAATACACTGGCCATCGATGGCCTGAAGCATTTGAATGCCATGTCGGTTCGAGTGCCAGACGACGTTGCTGTGTTGAGTTTCGATGAAGCAGAGGCGTATGATCTGTTTCATACCCCCCTGACTTACATTCGCCAGCCGCTAGTGGAGATGGGGCAGTTGGCAACCAGGCTTTTGCTGGAAACGATTCAGAAGAACAACAAACTGACCCAGGTGAACCTGGAAGGCGAATTAGTCATCCGGGCATCGACCCGGCCACGCCAGGCTGTAGCCAATGACGTTCAGCGGTGAAAACAAGGCGTGTCGGCCAGAATGAATTATCTTTGGAGCCATTTTGGGCACGCTACGCTGACTGGTAAAAGTCGGGCCATTTTGTTATGCAACAACCTACTAGAGAACAGATTACGACCTACCTGCAAGGCCTCCAGGACCAGATTTGTGCGGCCCTCGAACAGGCTGATAAACAGGCGGGGAATTACCCCGGCGCAGCCATACCGACGGGAGGCCACCCCGCCACTTTTCGGGAAGACCACTGGCAACGGCCGGGCGGCGGCGGTGGCCGGTCGCGCGTGATGGCCGATGGGCTGGTGATTGAGAAAGGGGGCGTGGGTTTTTCAGCCGTCGAAGGCGAGGCGTCGGAAGCAACACTCCGGCAACTGAACCAGACCGGCCGGAATGCCGGACCACCGCCCACTTTCTACGCAACGGGTGTTTCCATCGTGATTCACCCGCGCAATCCCCGTGTGCCGATCATTCACATGAACGTGCGCTATTTCGAGTTGAGCACGGGTACGTACTGGTTTGGCGGCGGTATCGATCTCACCCCGCATTATGTGGTTCCCGACGATGCCCGCTGGTTTCACCAGCAGTTAAAAGCCGTGTGCGACCAGCATGATCCGGCGTACTACCCGCGCTTCAAAACCTGGGCCGACGATTATTTCTACATTCCTCACCGGCAGGAAACGCGGGGTATCGGCGGCATTTTTTTCGATTACCTGAAGGAGGACGACACGCATAGCAAAGCCGATATTTTTGCGTTTCAGCGGGCGGTGGGCGAATCGTTTGCGCCGATTTATACCCATTTCATGCAGCAGAACCGCGACCTGCCCTACTCGCCCCGCGAGCAACATTGGCAGGGCCTTCGTCGCGGCAGATACGTTGAGTTTAACCTGGCCTGGGACCGGGGCACTAAATTCGGGCTGGAAACCAACGGGCGCACGGAGTCCATTCTGATGAGTATGCCCCCGCAGGCCAACTGGCTCTACGATTACCATCCCGAACCCAATTCACCCGAAGCCGATACACTCGCGCTCCTCCGAAAGGGCATAGACTGGGTAGGATAATTGCGGAGGGACAGGGCCCGAATCGGCCCGTGCTGGCTATCGCTACGGACCTACCGACTTGGTCAGCAGGTAATAATTTGCGTCGATAGCCAGCTCTTTTACGTTGGGCAGGCGGAGCGTTTGCCAGGTAGTCGACGGGGTTACGATCCGCTGGGGACCGGCGTCATTCAGGCAGATACCCACTGGGATGGTGAAGCTTTTCTGGCAATTGGTGAAGCGGTAATCGACACCCTCGGGCGTGATTTTGTATTCCAGCGTAGGCACGCGGGCATCGCGCAGGTACTGATCGAACAAGGGCTTAAGCGGCAGGCCGGTTCGGGTGATCAGATACGATTCAATCTGCTGGGTGGTCACCGTCTGGTGGTAAAACGTCCTGCTCATGCCCCGCAGAATCTGCCGCCACTTTTCGTCGTTGGCCACCAACTGCCGGATCATGTGCAGCATATTGGCCCCCTTGTAATACATATCGCCCGATCCTTCGCTGTTGACAGCATAATCGCCAATCACGGGGCGGTCGTTTTTGATGCCCACCCGCGTACCGATCACGTACTGCGCCCCGGCATTTTTACCGAACAGCGCTTCGACATACAGGTTTTCCGAATAGGCCGTAAAGCCCTCGTGAATCCACATATCGGCAATGTCTTTGTAGGTGATGTTGTTGGCAAACCATTCGTGGCCCGATTCATGAACGATGATAAAATCGAACTGAAGCCCCCAGCCCGTTCTCGACAGGTCGCGCCCCAGATAGCCATTCCTGAATCGGTTGCCATACGTAACCGAGCTTTGATGCTCCATACCCAGGTAAGGCACCTGCACCAGTTTATAGCCGTCTTTGTAGAACGGATACGGGCCAAACCAGTGCTCGAACACCCGGAGCATGGTTTTGGCCTGCTGGAACTGTTCCCGGGCGGCCGCTTCATTCTGCGGCAACACGTAGTACGATAACGCCAGCGGCCCCTGTTCGCCCTGATACGTCTCCTGCCAGCTAACATACTTCGCAATGTTGACATTGACCCCGTAGTTGTTGATGGGGTTGACCACCGCCCAATCGAACGTGCGGGTCTGGTCGGCGTTGGTAATGACCCGGCGCAGTTGCCCGTTCGACACATCCATGTACGGCTGGGGTACCGTTACGCTGATCAGCATGGAGTCGGGCTCGTCGTACATATGGTCTTTGCAGGGCCACCACACGCTGGCCCCCAGCCCCTGACAGGAGGTAGCAATGAACCAGCTTCTGGTAGAATCACGCGCCCACGATACACCCCCATCCCAGGGTGCGTTGCGGGCTACGCGGGGTTTTCCGCCGTAGTCGACCGTGATGGTTTCGGTGCGGCCGGGGCGCTGGGGTTTCGTCAGCGTAATGAAGTGCGCACTGCCATCGGAGCGTACGGCCAGGGGTTGTCCGTCCTGTTCGGCCCGAATCAGCTTCATCGGCGCTTGCAGATCGATCTGCATTACCTGGCTGGCTTTCAGCACCCGGTACCGGATGGTATTGCGGCCACTGAACGTGCTATCGTCGGGCGCGACGCGTACCTGAAGGTGGTAATGGGCCAGATCCCACCAGATGCGTTCGGGCGTTATGCTGCCGCGCAGCGTATCGGCATGGGTGTAGGCTTGTTTGGGCACCAGCAACTGCCCGGCAGCAGGCCAATAATTGATGAACAGAAAACAGCCAACCAGCAGGCTGACTGGCAGGCGTCGAAGAGGGGTTGATGACATTGTCTGGAAAATTTCGTGTCGTCCCAACGGCTACGGACGCAGTCCGTTGAGATGCCAGGGCGTAGCTGGATTATAACGCAGGGTACCGGCCTCGATATGCAACGGACTACTGATGTTATTATGGTATAACTGCCCCGTACCCAGCCCCTGCGGCATCAGGTTTTTGAACTGCGACGCGTACTGCGCAATGGCATTCAGGCCGATGTTGGATTCAAGCGCCGAGGTAATCCACCAGCCGATCGACAGCCGGTTGGCCAGCTCGATCCATTCATCGCAATGGCGCATTCCGCCCAGCAACGTTGGCTTCAGGATAATGTACTGCGGTTGTATCTTCTTGAGCAACCGAAATTTATCGACGTACTCCATATGGCCGATCAGTTCTTCGTCCAGCGCAATGGGCAGGGGGGTCTGGCTGCATAGCTGAGCCATCAGGTCGTGCTGCCCAGCCGCAACGGGCTGCTCGATCGAGTGGAGATGATACTGCGCCAGCCGTTCGAGCTTGGCCAGCGCCTCATCGGGGTGAAACGCCCCATTGGCATCGACGCGCAGCGTAATTTGCTCGGGGCTGTATTGCGCGCGGATGTAGGCCAGCAGCGCACATTCCTGGTCAAAGTCGATGGCCCCGATCTTTAGTTTGATGGTGGTGTAGCCCGCCGCAATTTTCTGATCGATCTGCGCCCGCATGGCCTCGTGCGATCCCATCCAGACCAGTCCGTTGATCGGAATAGCCCGCCGCCCGTGAACGAACTCGCTCTCGCGGATAAGCCGATGGCCGCCCGACAGGAAATCGTGCATGGCGGTTTCAAAGCCAAACAAAATGCTGGGATGCTGCTGACTAATGAGCTGGTTCAGGATAACCGTAACGTTCCAGTCAAATAGTTGAAGGTCAAGCTGGTTGAAGTACTGGCAATACTCAGACAGCCGGTCTTCAAAGTCAGGAATATCGTCGAGGCTGAGCCCGCGCAGAGGTCCGCATTCACCATAACCCACAATATCGGGCTGGTCGGTGTCATTCAAACGAAGAAAATACGAGTCTTTTTGGGTAAGGGTCCCCCGTGAGGTGCCAGCCTCGAAGGTGAAGTTAAGCGTGTATTTCAGGTAACTGACCCGGAGACTCATTGGCTGTGGTGGGCGGAGGAAAACAAACCGCTAAAACTACTACTTTTGACCCATCAGCAAAAACATGTTACGAAATTATTAACCAGAGCGTGACCTATAAAATCCTGCTAAAACCGCTCTCTAGCGCCTATGGAGGGCTATTAGCCCTGCGTAATGCGCTCTATGACCACCACTTTGTAACCACCTACATTCCTACTCAACGGTGTATTGCCGTTGGCAACCTCACGGTTGGCGGCACGGGTAAAACACCGGCCGTGGAATACCTGCTCCGCCACCTGCTGACCCTCGATGAGCAACTAACCGGCAGGATAGCGACGCTGAGCCGGGGATACGGTCGAAAAACCAGCGGGTTTCGCATTGCCAGCCCGGCCGATACGGCCGCCACCATAGGCGACGAGCCCCTTCAGCTGTTCCGAAATTTCGGCCCGGCTGTCTGTATCACCGTTGGTGAACGCCGCGCCGATGCGCTCCGGCAATTGGCCATCGACCGGGCTGATATAAAAACCGTGGTCCTGGACGACGCGTATCAGCACCGGGCCGTGCAACCCCAGCTGAACCTGCTGCTGACAGATTACAACCGCCCCTTCTACACAGACGATCCTTTTCCTGGCGGACGGCTGCGCGAAAGTCGGTACGGGGCCCGCCGGGCCCATGCGGTCATTGTCACCAAATGCCCGCACGACCCCTCGCCCACCGAGCGAGCCGCTATTGAAGCGCAGATTCGCCGGTATACCAACCCCCAATCTAGTCGCGCTGATGTGCCGATTCTGTTTGCTGGCCTGACCTATGACCAGCCCCGCCGACTGGCCGATCAGTCGCCCGCCCCCATCGATGGGCCGGTTCGGCTGGTATCGGGCCTGGCCAATGCGGGGCCATTGGTCAGGTACGTCACCCACACCTGGGGGCTGACGCAGCATGATGAGTTTGGCGATCACTACGCCTATAGCCGCGATGATGTAATGCGGCTGTTTGCCCAGACGCCCCCCGATACCTGGCTGCTGACCACGCAGAAAGACGCCGTTAAACTTGCGCCGTTACTGACTGATGGTGAGCGCGAAAACCGGCGGGCGGCTTATCTTCCGGTGAGCATGGCTTTTTTTCGGAGCGAAGATGCCGCCACGCTGGCCCGTTTAGTCGGTGATTGTCTGCGCGGCCCGGCCTACGCGGCCCGGCTTAAAAATCGTTAACCACCAACCCTGAAGCGGTCCGGTGCCTGTTTTGGCCTATTTTTGCAAATGCAGTTTTCGGCACTCCTTTTTCTGGCCTCGTTTCTTTGTGTGTCTACGCTGGGCCGGGCGCAGCAATTTCCGGGCGGCGCAGGTACGTTTCCTTCTACACCCGGCAGTTTTCCCGGCACCAACAGCCCAAATGGTGCGGGGCGTCCCGGCGGTTCGGGAGCGGGTGTCGGCATCGACGACTCCACCAAGGTGATCTACGGCCCCACCACCGCCAGGTTCTTCCTGGAGGGCGACGTGTTCAACAACCGGAAGAAACTGTACCTGACCGACACCTCGCTGGTGAGTAACCATCAGTTCGAGTTCACCAAGCGCAACGACAACCGCTACACCGATCTGGGCAACCTGGGTACACCCCTGCGGCCTGTCTTCTACGAAACCCCTACCCAGATAGGCGAGCAGCAGGGGTATTATGTGTTTTCGCCCTACGCCTTCCAGACCAATCAGGTACGGTATTACGACACCAAATCGCCGTTTACCGACATGTACCTGGTGCTGGGCCCCCGAACTCAGAACATCCTGAACTTCGACTTTTGCCAGAACATCACGCCCCGGCTCAACGTCGGGTTTAATGTACAGCGGTTCACCTCGGAACGGCAATTCGGAACCAGCGCCGCCCGGAGCCAGACCGAACGGTTACTGGCCCAAAACTGGGGGATACTGCTGCACGGCAACTACCGCACCAAAGACGACCGGTACACGCTGCTGGCCCACATCAACCACATGAACCACAGCCTGCCCGAACAGGGGGGCAACGTGTTCAGTCGCACGGCCGCAGGCGACACCATAGCGTTCGACTACGAAGGGCAGGCCCGGCTGGCCAGTACACTGGGCTGGGAACGCCGTACCAGCCTGCATCTCTACCATCAGTATGCACCAGCTGCGGGGCATTCAGTTCTTTCACCGGGCCGATTACCTG
The DNA here is from genome assembly GCA_963750355.1 of uncultured Cytophagales bacterium. Lineage (GTDB taxonomy): Bacteria > Bacteroidota > Bacteroidia > Cytophagales > Spirosomataceae > Fibrella. Next base: position 480,640 of record CAVVQL010000003.1, read on the forward strand.
ATACAGACGAACAACTACAAAGACGACGCGCTGGTGGCCAACCAGCAATACTCCCGTTTTTACCCAGCCATTCTTAACGATTCGACCCGCACGCAGCAGGATGTATACTGGCATGCCCTCGACAATACGTTCGGCGTGAAAGGCATTTACAACCGGGGCGGGTCAGCCTATAATTACCGGCTGTTCTACCGGCAACGGATTTTCAGTCAACAGAGCGATTTCAACCTGCCCTCGACTCAAAACCCTGAGTGGCGAAGCGCAGGCGAACCTAAACCGTTATTCGGCTTCGGGCTTTGAAAACTACGTAGGTGGCTGGCTGGGCTATTACTTTCCCGACAGCCTCTCGCGGCTCACCGCCGAAGGCGAATACCTGGTGGGCACGGGCGCCTTCCGGCTGAACGGACAACTCGAAAGCCGCCTGTTCACCGCCGGATTCACGACCATGCTGGCCCAACCGACCCTGATCTCCCAACGGTTCAACAGCAACCATTTTCGCTGGGACAATACCAGCAAGTTTGGTTTGCGGGGTACGCAACACGCCTATGGCCTGCTGAATGTGCGGTACAAAGACTGGACAGTGTCGCCCGGTGCCGATTTCTGGCTGCTCAACAACTACGTGTATTTCAACCAGCGGGCCGAACCCGCCCAGTTGGCCACGGCCTTTACTATGTTCCGCGTGGGGTTGGGCGCTACCTACACCAAAGCCCGTTTCAAAGCCAGTACACAGATTTATTACACGCCCCTCAACGCGGGCAACGACGTGCTGCGTGTTCCAACCTTCTTTATGAATGGGCGGGTGCAGTACGATTTTATCTACGCTAAAGTGCTGCACATTCAGACAGGTCTTGAACTGCATTACAAATCGGCGTATTACGGCGATGCCTACATGCCCGTCACCCAGCAGTACTACCTTCAGGACCGCAAGTTGGTGGAGGGCGCTATTCTGGCCGATGCGTTTGCCAACATGCGCGTAAACCGGGTCCGTTTCTTTCTGAAGTTCAGCCACGCCAACCAGGGGCTTTTTGAGCCCGGCTATTTCGTCGCCCCCGGTTACCTGCAACTTCAGCGTGGCTTCGGCTTCGGCGTCGACTGGCTCCTGTTCGACTAGGGAAACAGCCAAAACAGGTAGTTCAGGGATCGTAATCCCCAAATTATAGTAAAATTGGGGATTACGATCCCTAAATTCATACTTTTCCGATAGAGAGGGTGTTGGAGAAGCAGCTTCGCTCGCGCTGGAATTCGGGAAAGCGCTTGTAGTAACTGGCCCGAGGCAGGTAGGCAAAACAACGTTACTTCATAAACTTTGTGTTGAGGAAGACGATTACCTGCTGCTCAATGCCGACGAAGCTGACGTACGGGCACACCTGGAGAACACGAGTGTAACGCGCCTTCAGTAATTGCTGTCACGCGTCTGTCCGGACAGCGGGTTCGTAATATTGGCCTGACACTTAAACTTATTACCGACCAATTGCCCGACGTACGCCTATTGGTTAGTGGTTCATCGGCCCTTGATCTAGCCAGCGAGATAAATGAACCGTTAACCGGGCGTAAGTTCGATTTTCACCTCTATCCTATTTCGTGGCAGGAACTGGTTGGCAACGTCGGTTTTCTAGCGGCGAAACAACAGTTGGAAACCCGGTTACTCTTCGGCTTTTACCGGATGTAGTAACGAACATTGGCGATGAGCGAGCTATTTTGCAGCAACTGAGTGGCAGCTATTTGTATAAAGACCTGCTCACATTTGGCGGTATCAGACGACCTGAAGTACTGGACAAATTACTGGTAGCGCTGGCCTTACAGGTTGGGGCAGAAGTGTCTTACAACGAATTGGCCAGAACCATTCAGATTGATAAAGCAACGATCGAACCTATATTGGTCTGCTCGAAAAAGCATTTATCATCTTCCGACTACAACCGTTCAGCCGTAACCTCCGGCACGAAATCAGCAGCAGTCGTAAAATATACTTTTACGACAATGGGATTCGGAACGCTATTCTGGCTGATTTCAAACCAGTTGCTTTACGTACCGACATAGGTGCGCTGTGGGAGAACTTTTTGATAAGCGAGCGGCAGAAGGTAATACACTATGGGGGGCAATGGGCCAGAACCTATTTCTGGCGAACGCATCAACAACAGGAAATCGATTATCTGGAAGAAAAAGATGGTACCATTGACGCCTGGGAATTCAAATGGAACCCTAACGCCAAAGTACGATTTGCCAGGCCTTTTATAGAAGCGTATTCCCCAGGCCACACAACAGTTATCCACCGTGATAATTTCGACGAGTTTGTTATGACGTATCACCATAGCGTTCTGCGCCTGAAGAACGTCTTCACAATTATTCTTCGTGTAATCCCCCTACTCCATGCGTATCATCCTCGCAATTGCTTTTTTCTGCACCTCCCAACTTACTCAGGCCCAGGCGTACCAAACGGAACCGATTACGGCGTTGCTGGGGGCGTTTGGGCCAGAGGTGGAACTGGTTGAAAAACGGCTGCAACAGCCGGTGGTCGTGCTAAAAAACGGGATTCGGTTCGTGACAGGTCGCCTCGGTACGCAGCAGGTCGTGGTGGCGCTGACGGGCATCGGGAAAACGAACGCGGCCATGACAACCGCCTTTGCCCTCGCCTATTTCCGGCCCCGGCAGGTGATTTTTACGGGTATTGCCGGTGCCGTCAATGCCGAACTGCAACCCGGCGATCTGGTGGTTGGCCGCGAAACAGGCTACCACGATTACCGCTGGACGACGATGGACAACAAGCCGACGAACCAGACGCGAAATCTCATCACCAACGAGCTTAATCCCAGGTATTTCCCCGGTGATTCCACGCTGTTGGCTCTGGCCTTACGAACGGCCAAAGCGAGTAAACTTGAACCGATTCCCGGCCTTCCGCGCGCGCCCATTGCCGTGGCCGGACGGATCGTTACCGGCGATGAGTTCGTCAATTCACCCCAGCGGGTCGATCAGATCAGGGCCGACCATCAGGCCGACGCCACCGAGATGGAGGGTGCTTCTGTGGCGCAGATCTGCTTCCAGCAGGGCATTCCGTGTCTGGTGATCCGTAGCCTCAGCGACAAGGCCAACAGCACAGCCCGAACCGACATGCGCACCTTTCTGCCCATTGCCGCCCGCAACTCGGCCCAGCTGGTGGTAGCGATGATGGAAGCCAGCCGGTAAGCTCCAACCCAAAGGCACCCCGTAAACAATTTCAGCCCTGGTAAATGACAGATGGTTAATTTAGCGGAGCCATTAATGCATCTTCATTGACAATTACTTTATGATTGACCTCCGCAGCGATACCGTTACCCGCCCCACGCCCGCTATGCTGGCCGCCATGATGGCTGCTCCCGTTGGCGACGATGTGTTTGGCGAAGATCCTACCGTCAACGCGCTTGAGCAAAAAGCGGCCCGCCTGTTTGGCATGGAAGCAGCCCTGTTCTGCCCCTCCGGCACCATGACCAACCAACTGGCCATACGTACCCACGTACGTCCCGGCGACGAGGTTATCTGCGACCAGATTTCGCATGTCTACCTCTACGAAGGGGGCGGCATCGCCGTCAATGCACTGGCGTCGGTAGCCCTGCTGGCGGGTGAACGCGGCAAGCTGACCCCCGCCCTGATTGCCCCGGCGATCAATAACCCCGGCGATGTACACCGGCCCATCTCGCGGTTAGTGTCGCTCGAAAACACCGTGAACAAAGGGGGGGCTGCTATTACACGCTGCCCGAACTGGCCGCCATTCGTCAGCTTTGCGACGAACACGGGTTGGCCCTACACCTCGATGGGGCACGGGTGTTCAACGCCCTGGTCGAAACCGGCGATGCGCCCGAAGCCTACGGTCGGCTATTCGACTCCATCAGTATATGCCTCTCCAAGGGGCTGGGTTGTCCGGTAGGGTCGCTGTTGCTGGGGTCAGGCGCATTTATTGCGCAGGCCCGCCGGTTCCGGAAGCTCATGGGCGGCGGCTGGCGACAGGCTGGCTTTCTGGCTGCCGCCGGTATTTACGCCCTCGATCACCATGTTGAACGACTAAAGATCGATCATTCACGCGCCCGACAGATTGGCCATATTCTGGCGGCCCAGCCCGAAGTGGCCGAAGTGCTACCCGTTGATACCAACATCGTCATTGTCCGGCTCATCGATGGGGTAACGAACACCGACTACTTGGCGCGACTCAAAGAGCAGGGCATTCTGGCGGTGGCGTTTGGCCCGCAGCTCGTTCGGTTTGTCACCCACCTCGACCTGACAGACGAGCATATAGCGTCCTTTGAACAACTTGTATCCAGTCAGTTGACGACAACGTAGTATACCCGGGCACTGAAAAGGATCTAGGTGGCTAGTGGAAGACGTCGAGACGATGCCGACCATAGATGGGTGGCGCAAGGGGGCCAGAACGAAGGTAGAATACCTGACATGGAATTACTAGAAAAGGAAAGCCCGGCACTAAATGGCCGGGCTTTTTAATCTTAATGATCTGTTGCAGGTGATGTAATTTATAAATAGAGATAGTTGTTCGTTGTCCTCTGATGACAGACTATAGCAATGGATTAGGCTACCGAAACGTGCATGAGTCGTTCGCCTAATTGCCGTAGTGCGATTTCGATCTTTTTAGCTTGCCGCTCGGAAGGCTTTTTATTGCCTGTTGCATACTGGCGCATCAACGACGAGTTGATGCCAGCAATCTCAGCAATAGAAGTAATCTTGATCGCCTTAAACACATCGAATAAGGCCGTGAGGTCATATTCGTAATCGTACGTAATATCGGTTTCCTTGATGCCCTCCCAGTCGGGCATAGCTCTGCCTTCGTGTTCGAGAAAGTCAGCGACCAAGTCGCGCAGGTTCGTGGTCACCTCCTGGACGGAGGCCCCAACGGAAGTCAGTAAGAAGCCGGGCGCGTCAATGCTGCCCCAGAGTTCATCATCACCTTTTTCGAGTGTGATGGTTAACGTTTTGCTTTGCATCGTTAGGAGTATGTTAGCTGAAATTATTGGATATACCCAAATGCAATTAAATGTAAGTCGACTGTTGTAATCGACCGAAGCGGGCGGGGGCTATTTCACCCCGGCCGTTTTCAATATACTATTTAAGAGGCCGGGCTTTAGGTCTTCTTTTCCATGTTCGGGCACTGTGATGATGTTAGGATGGTCATTATGCTTGAATATTTTATGACTTCCCCTCTGTCGGTCAAAGTACCACCCTTGCTTCTCAATCAGCTTGATTACATCAGCAGCTTTCATGCGAATTACATTTAGAGTAGAAGCAAAGGTAACATAAATGATACCTGCTTATCAAGTATTAAAGTAACTATTTTGTTACTCTTATTTTGGTCCTACCTGACTGCTATTCACTCCCTCTTTATCAAGTCAACTGCCTATATTGGCATCCTCTTTTGGCGGAGCACCCTTTCGCCTGGCTATGCCAACATGCGCCGTTGGTATAGCCTGACTGGTGCATTGAACAGGTAGATTCGCTCAGATCGACTAATTTGCGGCCTATCATAACCCCGGCCTCTTTTATGCGCGTTGTTTACCTGCTGTTGCTGTTGGCTGTGTATCGTCCCGTGCTGGCTCAGCCGGGCGTATGTAAGCTCGATAGCCTGCCCAATGAGGGGCTCACCTTCAGGCAATCGTGGCGGTGGCAGGCAGGAGATAACCCCGCCTGGGCTGATTCAGCCTTCGACGACAGCCGCTGGGATACCGTCAAGGCCCATCTTGCTATTAACCGGCTACCCAAGGTAGCTGAAGCGGGCCTGAGCTGGTTTCGGCTGGCCATCGATCTGGATTCGGCAGTGGCCAACCAGCCTGTTCCCCTGGTGGTGTATTTAAACGGAGCAGCCGACCTGTATCTCGACGGGCGCTTGTTCAGTCGGCTCGGCAAAGCAGGTACCTCAGCTGAAACCACCGAAAAATACAAGCGGGTACGGGGCGACCTGCTCATACTGCCTGCCCTGGCGGCCGGGCGGCACCTGCTAGCCGTGCGGTTTGCCACCTACCCAAACCCCTGGTACGTTCCGCGATTTCTAGAGCGGCAACAAACGCTTTCCATCAGGGTCGATCCGCCCGACGGGTTTGCGGCCGTGATTGCCAATGATGTACACGCCATGTCGTTTCGGCAGTACATCACATTCGGCATGTTTCTGATGCTGACGGCTATCCACTTTCTGTACTATACCTATCGTCGGCAATCGATCAACCTGATTTTCGGATCGACCATGCTGCTGTTTTGCCTCAGTGCCGTAGCCGACGATCTGCCTGCCTACTCGCGAAGCCTTACCCTGGCCAGCTGGTCCAATTACCTGGGTATTCTGTTCGGCGCTGCGTTTGCCGTTATGCTGCTGGCGACCTACTACAGCTACCTGCAACAGAAACGCGGACTCCTCTTTGGCATACTGGCGAGCTTCACCATGCTGGGGGCACTGGCAATGGGCGTACCTATTCCCAGCTATCCACTGACGGTAACCCTCGATATCGTCTACGGTTTCAGCCTCTTCCTGCTCTTTCTCGATGGCTTTCGCATCAGCCTCATTGCCGTTCGCAACAGGCAGTACAATGCCGTACTGGTACTCATCAGCGTCTCGGTCCTATTCGGCGTCCTGATTATTGGTACGCTTATTTTTACCGTTCTGAAAACCCAGCAAATTATCTCCGACGGGAATCTGCTGGCGATTTTCGGCACCATCATGTCCATCTCTATCCCTACGGTGCTGGCTATTCTGCTGGCCAAGGAACATGACCAGACAAACGACGCCCTGCAAAGCCGGCTTGAGGAGGTAGAGAAGCTGTCGACGGAAAAAGAAACGATTCTTACCCAACAGAAAGACCTGCTGGAACAACTGGTGGCCAAGCGCACGGCCAAACTAACCCAGTCGTTTCAGAACCTCCGGGCTACCCAGACGCAACTGGTACAACGCGAGAAGATGGCCTCGCTGGGTGAACTCACCGCCGGCATTGCCCACGAAATTCAGAATCCGCTCAACTTCGTCAATAACTTCGCCGACGTCTCTACTGAGCTACTCGACGAATTGAAGCAGGAACAGGGTCGGCCTGCCGACGAGCGCGACCCAACACTGGAATCCGAACTGCTGGGTGATATTTACCAGAATGTCAGCAAGATCAGTCAGCACGGGCAACGGGCGGCCAGTATTGTCCGGGGCATGTTGCAGCACTCGCGCACCAGCAGCGGCGACAAAGAGAAAACGGATCTCAACGCCCTGGGCGATGAATACCTGCGGCTCAGTTACCACGGTCTGCGGGCCAAAGACAAGGACGGGTCGACGGGTCGATTCAATGCCACGCTCCATACCAGCCTCGACCCGCTTCTCGAACCCGTCAGTGTGGTCAGTCAGGATCTGGGCAGGGTACTGCTCAACTTGTTCAACAACGCATTTTATGCCGTTCACCAAAAAGCGAAGGCCAACCCAACGGGCTATTTCCCCACCGTCTGGTTTATTACCCGCCAACATGCCGATGGCCTCGAATTGCGCGTTCAGGATAATGGTGATGGCATTCCGGAGGCGCTTCAGCGCAAAATTTTTCAACCTTTTTTCACCACTAAACCCACCGGCGAAGGCACTGGCCTCGGGCTGAGCCTTAGTTTCGACATTATCACGAAAGGCCATGGCGGCACCATCTCCGTTGAGACGACGCCCGGCGAACAAACTACCTTCATAATTCGCTTACCTAACTAACCCCACCCCCAGCCCGGACGCGGGACCGCCCTCCCCTGAAAATAAGGGGAGGGAGCTACTCTACAGCAGCTTCGCTAACTGGCGCAGCTACGTTAAAGCGGCTCCCCTCTCCCAACGTGGGAGAGGGGCTGGGGGTGAGGGAAACACCATGAAACACCTCCTTCTTTTCTTCCTCCTTACGCTTCCTGCGCTGGCGCAGAAAAAGCCGCTGCAAACCGGTGCCGAGCAAACGCAGCTGTATCTCAACTCGCTGGCAGGCAAACGCGTGGGCATGGTCGTCAACCAAACGTCGACCATCCGGCAAACGCACGTAGTCGATAGTCTGAAAGCCCTCGGCGTAAACATTCGTACCATCTTCGCCCCGGAGCATGGCTTTCGCGGAACGGCCAGCGCAGGCGAAAAGATCAGTAACGCCAGCGACCCGAAAACGGGCATCAGCATTGTTTCGCTCTACGGCAAAGACTACAAGCCCAGCCAGGCCATGCTCGACTCGCTCGATGTGCTGGTGTTTGACATTCAGGACGTTGGCGCTCGTTTCTACACGTATATCAGTACGCTTCACTACGTGATGGAAGCCTGCGCCGAGGCCAAAAAACCGCTGATTATCCTCGACCGGCCAAACCCAAACGGTCACTATGTGGATGGACCGGTGCTCGATCCGGCGTTTAAGTCCTTTGTTGGCATGCACCCGATTCCCGTTGTCCACGGCCTCACCGTGGGTGAACTGGCCCGGATGATCAACGGCGAAAAGTGGCTGGCCGGTGCCCGCACCTGCGCTCTAACGGTGGTGCCGGTGAAGAACTACACGCACCAGACACCCTACACCCTGCCCGTTGCCCCGTCGCCCAACTTACCGAACCGGCAGGCCGTGCTGCTCTACCCGTCGCTCTGCTTCTTCGAGGGCACCGTGGTGAGTGTGGGGCGCGGTACCGACAAACAATTTCAGGTAATTGGCTCACCCACTTACCCCGGCGCTGTTGCCGGTAAGACGTTTACGTTCACCCCCGTGGATAAGCCCGGCGCCGTGAACCCGCCCAACGAAGGCAAGCTGTGCTATGGCCTCGACCTGTCGACGGCCAACGCGCAGAAGCTGGGCTTTTCGTTGACCTATCTGCTCGATTTCTACCGGAAATCGCCCGACAAAAGCAAGTTCTTCCTTCCCGGCAATTTCATCGACAAACTTGCCGGTACAGACCAGCTTCGCAAACAGCTGATCGCCGGGGTTTCTGAAAAAACCATCCGCCAATCCTGGGAACCTTCGCTGAGCCGCTACAAACAGCTCCGTATAACGTATTTACTGTACCCATAGGGTTATATTTGTTGTTAAATTTTGTCTGACGCAAGCAGTCAAACGCCATTCTTTCATGACTGAGCACATTGCCCAACTATACGCCGAAATTGAACAGGCGACCGTTACAACCAAAGATGAGCTGGAGCAGTACCGGCTGCGGTATCTGAGCAAAAAGGGAGCAGTGACTGAACTGTTCGAGGGCCTTAAAACGGCTGCCGCAGCTGACCGCCGGGCGTTGGGTCAGCAGCTCAACGGCCTGAAAAATCGGGCTCAGGAACGCTTTACGGCCTTTCAGGAGCAGGTTGAAGCGCAACAGCAGCAAGCGGGTTCACAGCCAACGGTCGATCTGACCTTGCCCGTCATCCCGAACCTGACCGGCACGCAGCATCCGCTGAGCCTTGTTCGGCAGCGGATCATTCAGATCTTCGAACGCATCGGATTTAACGTCTCCGACGGGCCGGAGATCGAATCGGACTGGTATAATTTCGGGGCGCTCAACTTCCCCGACAACCACCCGGCCCGTGAGATGCAGGATACTTTCTTCGTTGACAAATCGGGTGGTGCCGTGGCCAACGATATGCTGCTGCGTACCCATACCTCGAACGTACAGATCCGGTTGATGGAGCAGGTACGTAACCAATTCGGCGAGTTCCGGCCTATCCGGTCCATTATGCCGGGTCGGGTGTATCGCAATGAGGCTATTTCGGCGCGGGCACACTGCCAGTTTCACCAGGTCGAGGGCATCTACATCGACCGCAATGTGGGTTTTAAAGACCTGAAAGACACGCTCTATCATTTCGTAAAAGAGCTGTTCACGAAAGACACCAAGATCCGCTTCCGTCCGTCGTATTTCCCGTTTACCGAACCCAGTGCGGAGATTGACATCTCGTGTCAGATCTGCGGGGGCAGCGGCTGCAACGTCTGTAAACATACCGGCTGGGTCGAGATCGCAGGCTCAGGCATGGTCGACCCGAACGTGCTGGAAAACTGTGGCATCGACTCCAACGAATACACCGGATTCGCCTTCGGCATGGGCATCGAACGCATCACCATGCTGAAATACCAGGTACGTGACCTTCGCCTCTACTTCGAAAACGACGTTCGTTTTCTGCGTCAATTCGAGGGGCTCTGACTTAAAGAGTGAACGTGCTGATGAGTGAACGAGTGATTCTCCTGGAAATAGTAGCCCATAAAGGAACACTCTTTCGCTCTTTCAGTCTTTCGTTCGCTCATACTTGAATCCAGTCATTCTTCTTTCACCGTATATTCTTCAAAACCTACCCATGCAAACGTATTACGACCCCGCCGATCTGAAAAAATTTGGCCAGATTGGTGAATTTCAAAAGGAACTAGCCGATAAGTTTTTCTCGTATTACGGTGCCGTTTTTGCCGAGGGCGCCCTCACCGCCCGCGAAAAGGCGCTGATTGCCCTGGCCGTATCCCACACCGTTCAGTGCCCCTATTGCATTGATGCCTACACCAGCGACACGCTCGAAAAAGGCTGCTCAGAGCAGGAGATGATGGAAGCCGTCCATGTGGCAGCAGCTATCCGGGGCGGTGCCTCACTGGTCCACGGCGTACAGATGATGAACAAAGCCAAAGAGTTGAGCATGTAAAATAAGTTTCAGGTTTCAGGGTTTCATGCGGTCCGCCGCGGCGGACCGCATGAAACCCTGAAACCTGCACCTATGAAATCATTAAAAGCCTCGGGGCACGCCCTGTCTAGTTCAGCTGCACAGCTCGACTTTATTGAGAATGACACCTTCAGCAAGCTGGGCCTACCCACGTTCCGCGATAAGCTCGACAGCATAGGCCTGTTTCCGCTGACGCCTACCCAGATCGAGATTTTTCAGGTCAACGTGGGGAAGATGTGCAACCAGGTGTGCCGTCACTGCCACGTTGATGCCGGCCCGGATCGGAAAGAGATCATGACCCGCGAAACGATGCAGCAATGCCTCGACGCGCTGGCCATGACTGATATTCCTACGGTTGACCTCACGGGCGGTGCGCCTGAAATGAACCCCAATTTTCGTTGGTTTGTCGAAGAGTTGACCAAACTGGGGCGGCACGTGATTGTACGCTGTAACCTGACCATCATCGTAGCCAATCCGAAATACTACGACCTGCCTGAGTTTTTCCGCGATCACAACATCGAGGTGGTTAGCTCGCTACCCTTCTACAACGCCGACAAAACCGACCGGCAACGTGGCAAAGGTGTATTCGCCGATTCGATCAGGGCCATGAAAATGCTCAACGACGTTGGGTACGGTCAGGATGGATCGGGTCTGCTGCTGAACCTGGTGTATAACCCCAACGGTGCCTTTTTGCCCGGCGATCAGGTAGGCCTTAAACGGCAGTTCAAGCGGGTGCTGGCCGATGAATTCGGTTTGGTATTCAATGATCTGTACGCCATCACCAACGTACCCGTAAGCCGCTATCTCGATTACCTGATCACATCGGGTAATTACGAAGGCTACATGGAAAAGCTGGTCAATTCGTTCAACCCATCGGCCGCAGCGGGCGTAATGTGCCGCAACACCATTTCTATTGGCTGGGACGGTCAGCTCTATGACTGCGACTTTAACCAGATGCTCGACCTCAACGTAGCCAGTCCCATTACCCACATCCGCGATTTCGACGCCCAGACCCTGATTCAGCGCAGCATCATCGTCAACGAACACTGCTACGCCTGCACTGCCGGGGCGGGGTCGAGCTGCGGGGGCGCTACGGCGTAAGAATCCATAAGTAAGGTCTATTTCGGCGATCACAAACTGTCATTAAGTGGTCATTACGTTGCTCTTTCGTTAGATTGTCATTTATTGTTTTTACAATCAGTGACAATCTAACGAAAGAGCAACGTAATGACCTTTTCCTATGTCTCCAATTCGGTTATCTGACCTTGCCTATACGATTGATTCCGTTCTCGAAGAAAACTTCGGCGGAAAAGCCATGTGGGTGCTGGCCGAGACCAGCGACATCAAGAACTACCCCGACCGGCAATACTGCTTCCTGGGCCTGGTGGAACGGGAAGGAAACCAGACCGTAGCGAAGCTCGACGCCGTTATCTGGCGAAAAAACTACCCCATTCTGCGGGAGTTTGAAGCAACCACGGGCGTTGCCTTTGCCCGGAATATTCAGCTGCTCATGCTCGTGTCGGTCACCTACAGCCCGGTGTATGGCATGCGGCTGGAGATTCACCAGATCGACCATGCCTATACGCTGGGTAATATTGAGCGCGAGCGGCAGGCGGTGCTGGATGCCCTCGTCCGGGAGCATTCGCAATACGTCTGGCTGGATCAGGGGCAGTACATTACCAGCAATCAGATGCTCGACCGCCCCTCGGTATGGCAACGCATTGCGCTGATCACCGCCCCAAATTCGGACGGTTGGCGCGATTTCCGGCAGGAGCTTAGAAATAACCCCTGGGGCTACCACTTTGCCATTGACGAGTACCTGACCCAGGTGCAGGGGCAGGGAGCCGACAAAGCCATCTGCACGCAGCTGGAGCAGATCATTCGCTGCAACGTGCCCTACGATGCCGTTGTCATTGTGCGAGGAGGTGGCTCGCAACTCGATTTCGGGGCCTTCGATACCCTGCGTATGGGTGTAGCAGTGGCTAGTTGCCCCTACCCTATTCTGGCAGGTATTGGGCATGACCGCAACGTTAGCATCACCGACATACTATGCCATCAGAGCGTGAAAACCCCCACCAAGGCCGCCGTGTTCCTAATCGAGCACAACCGGCTATTTGAAGAAAACTGCCTTCAGATGGCCTATCGCGTGGCTGAAGCTGGCCGGGTGGCGATGCAAAATGCCCGCGAAGAGATCGACGACCTCAGCGACCGCTTCAGGTACGGCACCCAGACGTACCTCCGTAACCGGCAGGTTGAACTAACCGAAAAAGCGACGACCGTCCGCCACCTCGATCCCGTCAATATACTTCGGCGCGGCTACGCCATGTTGAGCCGGAACGGCCGGATCCTGACCCGCGCTGACGCCTTTCAACCCGGCGACGAGGTAGAAGCCCAATTCGCCGATGGCGTTGTTCAGCTAACAGTTGATTGATAACCGATAAATACCCTCCCATGACGTATCAGGAAGCCTACGAACAACTCACTGCCCTTGTCGACGAAATTGAAAACGAAGCCGTGCCACTCGATGAACTACCCGGCCGAATCAGGCACGCCACCGAGCTAATCGCTTTTTGCCAGCAACGGCTGCGGGCGGTAGACGACGATTATCAACAGGCCCTCATTCAATTGCAGAAAAGGCAGTAGCGCAATATTTATAAATGATTGAGTGGGGAGCATTAGAAAACTGTGTTTAATTTTGGGACAGGAAGCAAAGGCCAGCCAGCTGGTATCGGGCTCCATCGACCGACTGCTCCCTCCTGCATTCAGAGAGTTCCCCATCCACCGACCTACCAAGCTGGCGGAATGACCAGAGCGAAAGGGCATCCGCGTAGTAACTGTATACTGACCAATCATCATGACTTTATTTGGTGCGTTTAACGAAGTGCTTACCCCTGAGGTACTGGCCAAGATTGCTTTGTACGAGGATGAGCCTGCGGAGAAAACCACAAAGGCCGTCGAAGGCTTAGTCCACACTGTTTTTGGCGGGCTGCTGAAACGAACTACTTCTGAGATTGGCGTTAATCAACTCTATAGCCAGCTGCAACGAAGCGGCTACGATGGGTCGATTTCCTCTAATTTAAACAGTGTCCTGAAAGACCCTACCCAAACGCACGCTTTAATCACAAACGGAAACGAAGCCATTAGCCGACTACTGCCGGCCATGAAAAGCTCCATTGCCGGCATGATTTCCAGCTACGCCGGTATCCGGAACTCATCGGCTATTTCGCTGCTGGGGCTAACCGCAGGCGTTGTGCTCGATGTGCTGGGGCGGCAGGTAAAAGAGAAAAAATTAGACGCCGATGGACTGGCGGCTTCGCTGTTCGATCAGCGCGAAGCGTTTATCAATGCCGTACCGGAAAGTCTGTTTCCGCAACTTGTTGAGAAAGTTGGCATTCAGCAAATCGTAGCCGGCGTAGCGGCACCGGCCAAACGGACCTCGCAGGCTCTGCCCCCCCGCAGTAGCAGCGGCGGCACGTCTATCCGCCCCCTTCCCCCGTCTACCGTTTCGTTTGAACCAGAACCCGATAACGAATCGGGTCAGTCGCTGGGCAAATGGCTTATCGGGTCATTCATTGTCCTGGCCATTGGTGTGGGGGGCTACTTCGTCTGGCAGAACAGCAAAAACTTCTCGGGTGATTCTCCCGACTCAACCGAAGACGTATCACTTGCCTCGGGCGATACAGTTCAGCCTGATACGGTAGCCCGTTCGTTGGCCGTGCCGACTGAAACCATGCCGGTAGCCAACCAGCCCGCATCGGCCAGGCCCACGTCAGCAACCACCGCTACCGGCATAGGCACCGCTGCTGCTACCTCAACCCCCGCCGATGCGGCGTTTAACACAGCCCTGACAGCGTACCTTACTAACCCCGCGCTGCCTGCTGGCCGGGTTTTTGGTCTGACGGGCGTTAGCTTCGAACCCACTTCACTGACGCTCACTCCTGGGTCGCAAGGGCAGATTAATCAACTGGCTGCTTTGCTGAAAGCCCGGCCTACATTCCAGATTCAGTTGCAGGCCTATGCCAACGATGCTGGCACCGGGGCGGGGATGACCAATAAACAGCTCTCCTTCAAGCGGGCGAACGTCATTAAGCAGCAACTTGTTGGAGTCGGCATCAACTACCTACGCGTCGACGCCATCGGGCTGGGTACCGGCGTAAAACCCGGTGAGCTTGGTAAGCAGCCCATGAGAAAGATTAATGTCAAGGTAGTTAGCAAATAACGCCCCGCTTCCCACTGACAACCGGTTGCTGCCCACAGTAACCGGTTTTTTTATTTGCCACCAATAGGGTTCCTGAATAGCAGGCTGTTTAGTAGAAAGGCCACGGCTTCCACTTTGGTGTTACATGAAGCAACAGCTAATCCAAACCCGTTTAACCAGCCAACGCTCGTCTGATTGTGCGTCTGACGCTGAGAATCAGCAGCGTGCTGGCCTTTCGCGCAGGCAGTTTCTACAAACGGCAGGCGCTTCAGCCCTGGTTCTGGTAACCGGAGCCAGCAGCCTTGCCAGTATTGGCGCACCCTCAAAATCAGGCTTAAAGATTGGCTATTCGGCCATCACCTGGGGCGGCAACGACGCACAGGCTATCGCCGACATCGCAGCTACCGGTTTCAAAGGCATTCAATTGCGCGCCAATTCATTTGGACCCTACCGGGCTAAACCGTCTGAGTTGAAAGCCCTGCTCGACCAGCACGGTCTACAATTGGCCATGTTTTCGAGCGGCAACGTGGAAGTAGACCCCGCAAAATTCCAGAGCACCATCGATCAGCACGTGGCCCATGCCAGTTTTGTGAAAGCGCTCGGCGGCTCGGCTATTCAACTCACCAATTCGGCCCGGCCCAAAGACCGGCTACCAACCACCGAGGAGTTGAAGCGCCTGGCCACCGTGATGAACGAGATTGGCAAACAAACCGCTGACCTGGGGGTGCAGGCGGTGTACCATAACCACATGCACCAGTTAGGCGAAACGCCCGCCGAGGTCGACGTGATTGTGCAGGCCATGAACCCCAAGGCAGTGCGGCTGCTGCTGGATATTGCGCACTACAAACAGGGCGGCGGGCTACCCGAACAAGCCGTGATTCAGTATAAAGACGTGCTGCACTCCCTGCATCTGAAAGACACCATGTCGCCACTTGCAGACCGGCCGGGCACGCCTAACGCCTACAAATTTGTGGAACTCGGACGGGGCAATGTAAACCTACCCGCTGTAATTAAAGCCCTGAATAGCATTAAGTTCAACGGCTGGGGTATTGTTGAATTAGATGGCATACCCGACCCAGGCCGTACGGCCCTCCAATGTGCACAAACCAATAAAGAGTATATCACACAGACCCTACAGGTTTCACTT
Organism: uncultured Cytophagales bacterium; assembly: GCA_963750355.1. Lineage (GTDB taxonomy): Bacteria > Bacteroidota > Bacteroidia > Cytophagales > Spirosomataceae > Fibrella. The sequence continues at coordinate 496,597 of CAVVQL010000003.1, forward strand.
TTAACCAATCGATGAACAGATGCAAAACAGACGCGATTTTATAAAAACATCAGCCGGAGCCGTTGGCATGGCAGGCCTGGGTATGAGTTTCTCGGCCAGCAGCTACGGGCGTATTCTTGGCTCGAATGAGCGCGTGCGCGTCGGTGTAATCGGTTTTTCAGACCGGTTCCGGCAGTCGCTGGCCCCCGCCTTTATGGATCATGCCAAAAACACGAATTTTGCGTTTGTGGGCGTATCCGACCTCTGGAGCCGCCGCCGCGAGGAAGCCAAATCGTTCCTGACCGGCAAAGGGTGGGCCGATGCCAGTAACTTTTCGCAATCGCGCAACAACGACGAACTGCTGGACCGGAAAGATATAGACGCGGTCATCATTAGCACCGCCGATTTTCAGCACGCCATTCACTGTGCCGAGGCCGTAGAATCGGGCCGGGACGTGTACGTAGAAAAGCCCTTTGCGGAGTCGATGGAAGATGCGCGAAGAGCGTTGAAAGCCGTTGAAAAATCAAAGAAAATTGTCCAGGTAGGCTCTCAGCGCCGGTCGGCTCCGAACTACCACGCCGCCAACGATTATATCAAATCAGGTAAGTTCGGCGATGTATCCATGGTTGAAATGACCTGGAACGTGAACCAGCCCGGTCGCTGGCGTCGGCCTAAACTGGTATCGGAGATCCGGCAGGAAGATACCGACTGGAAGCGCTTTTTGCTGAACCGTCCCACCGAAGCCTGGGACCCGCGTAAGTACCTCGAATTCCGGTTGTTCTACCCCTACTCGTCAGGCATTCCCGGCCAGTGGATGTCGCACCAGATCGACACGGTTCACTGGTTCAGCGGCTATGATCATCCCCGTTCGGTGGTTGCCAACGGTGGTGTTTATGTCTGGAAAGATGGCCGCGTAAACCCCGATACCTTCACTGCGGTATTCGATTATGGCCCGGATACTGACAAAACGAAGGGTTTCCAGGTGTTGTACTCATCGCGGATGCACAACGAAGCAGGCGGCACCAAAGAGTATTATTACTCGAATGGCGGCATGATCAACCTCGATACCAACAAGATCACGTCGGAAGGAGGTTTACAGGCTGGCGCAGCCCGCGAAATGGGAATGCAGCCAAATCTGCTGGCTACCCAAACGCTGTTGACCGGACCAAAAGTAGAAACCGGTGCCAACACGGGTGGTGACCCAATGACGTCATTGCACATGCTGAACTGGATGGACTGCGTGCGTAGCCGGAAAGAACCAAACGCGCCGGCCCGCGTAGGCTTCAATCACTCAGTTGCCAACATCATGGCCACCAAGGCCCTGCATACCGGCAAGCGCGTCACCTGGGATGCCGGGAAAGGCGATATGGTCGTTGTGTAACGAAGTTCAAAGTCTAAAGTTCAAAGTTGCTCCGGCGTATTACCGACGCGAAGCAACTTTGAACATTAAACTTTGAACTTTAGACCTTGAAACCTGAAACTTAGTCCACTTCCAATACTTCCAGAATATCCATCAACGCCCCGAAGTCACGGCTTCCGGGGCGTTCTTCGTTTCCGCCGGTAAGCGCAATACCGGCAACGGGCAGACTGGCCAGTATGGCCTGAATTGTGCTGGCCTCGAAACCAATGCCGAGCAACACAGGATGGCGGCTGGCAACCTGCGTCAACGCCTGCTGTAAGGCATCGTCGATGTGAATGATCGACTGGCTTTCGAGCAACAGGTAATCGATTCCGGGCAAGGCGGTGTTGGCTACTGCTTCCAGTTGTTCCAGCGATATGCCTGTCAGGTCAACGCGCAACATCAGGGGTTTCCCCATCGTACTGAGATAGGGCAGCAAAGCCGCTTCATCGACCTGCACTACGTCGGGCTGGTAGTCGGCCAGGAGTTGTTCAATTTGTTCCGGGTCGGCGCTGCTGGTTTCGCCCACAATGTGCACACCCGCTACCCAACCGCGAATCTCGTTAAATCGGGCGGGATCAATGTAGTCCGGGCTGGTGCTATCCATTGAAAAGCCAAGCAGATCGACGCCCATACCGGCGCAGTAGCGGGCATCGCTGAGGTTGGTAACGTTAGATAGTTTAACGACTGTCTGAAGGGCCATACGTACTGAGGCAGTTGAGTTGCAAGGGGCGAAAGTAGCACAAAATGGTTGATTGGGTAATTGGTTGACTGGGTAATTAGGTAACTGGTACAGGATACCCAATTACCTAATCAACCAATCAACCAGCCTGTGCTCGCTTCAGGATACTGCCGAGAAAGCTGCCGACAAACGTTAGGCCCATGGCTCCGTACAGGCTGAATGACTCTACCTCCTGGACAACACTCGACTCAGACGGCCCCACTCCGTAGGTATACCCCACCCAGATAAGCACGGCCTGAAGAAGGGCCAGCATCCAGCCTTTACGCGGCTCGGCAAAGCCAATGGCACCCGCCGAGAAAGCCGCCAGCAGGTACGGCCAATGAATAACAGAACTTTGCTTGATGACGTACAACAGCAACAGCGCGTTGGCGGTGGTTAGGGCGGCGTGGATCAGCAACGATCGGTTGAAGAAACCGGTTTGAGCGGGCTGGAGCGTACCCGGCACGGCATGGGCCGCTGCCACCACAGACTCAGCTTTGGCAAGGTCGTGGGCAGCTTCGTCGGGTTGGCCCATTCGTTGCCGGGTCAGTCCGCGCCAGTGATAGGCTTCAGCCGTGGAGCCATGAAAAACAGCCTTGTCGAAGTCCTGAAAAGCAGTGGCATAGTCGCCCAGGTCGTAGCGAATCTGACCGGTTTCGAGGTGAAGTTCAGCGATGGTATCGTCATAGCTTTTGCCCGCAGCCAGGTCGTCGAGCGCCGCCTTCGTATCGCCAAGCAGGCGGTAAATCCGGGCCCGGTAAAGGTAGGCTACTCCTAACTTAGGCTGCAACTTAATTGCCTGGTTGAAGTACGTCAGGGCGGCGGCAAACTGGTCATTTTCGTACAGCGTAATGCCTTCGCGCAGTTGGTCAGCCTGCTTTTCGGCGGTACTGCGCTGATCGGCGTAGTACCGGAGGTAGATGATGTAACCAACAAAAGAGGCTACGGTGAGGAGTTCAATCATGAACAGGATAGATTACGCCTGAATAACCCCTGCCCGGCTCGTTTTGTGCCTGCCTGACAGGATACGGTCCTGCTGCTGCCCAGTGCATCATGCGTTACTTTGCCAAGTCTCCCTTTGCGAGACGACCAGAGACCGATAGCTGGATTTCAGCCGAGTCGGCTCACTCCCGTTGGTGCTCGGTCGTGTTGTCGGGCTGTTGCTCCAGTCGATCTTTTACGTACAGCTCCCTGATAATGACCAGTAGAACGGCTATGAGTGGCGAGGCAAACAGCACGCCGGCCAGACCCGCCAGAAAACCAAGCAGCACCTGGCCAAACAGAAGCAGGGCGGGCGGAAGGGATACAAACCGTTTATCGAGCAGGGGAGTTAGTATGTAGCCTTCCAGCGACTGAATGCCCATATACAGGGCAAACACATACATCGCTTTGCTGGGACTGATCGAAAACGCAATCAACATGGCGGGGGCCACGGCTATGTAGGGCCCCAGGTTGGGTATGAAATTTAATAATCCAGCCAGGATGCCCAGTACAATGACGAACGGGACCCCTAATGCCAGCAGCCCAACGCTGGTGGCAACACCCACCACGACCATGGTGATGGAGCGACTAACAAACCAGTTTTTAAGCGTGTCGTAGCACTTGTCCAACACGTTCAGCAGGCGATCCCGGTACGAGGGAGTAAATAAACGCACGAAGCCATTGCGATACGTGCCGGGGCTGGACGCCAGATACAGACCCGTGATCACCACAATCAATATATTGATCAAACCACCCAGTGTTGTTGACACCACACCCGTTAGCTGCGACAAAACGTCCTTCGTAGAACTGGACGACAGAAGTTTGGCGGGTTTGTCTGGTATGCCGGCCAGCAACTTCTGGCCCCATTTGGTTTGAGCCAGCGTCGTTTTTACCTGGTCGAGCGACCGGGGCAGAGACTCTTCCAACTCAGTGGCCTGTTGACTGACGGTCGGGGCCAGCAGCCAGACTGTACCACCAATCAGCAGCACCAGCAACACACTAACCACCCCGACGGATACCGAATAAGATAGCGGCGTTTTCTGGCTGACCAGGTGGCTCAGCGCACTTATGACAACGGCAAACAGCAGACCGCCAAATACCAGGAAGAAAAACTGAACGGCCTGGGCAATCAGCAAAAACAACGCCCCCATCAACAGGCCAATAAGCCAGAAGAGGGCAATGGTACGGGGCAGTGAAACGGCTTTTTTCATTGTAGTAAATGAGTCGTTTACAGCCCCTCTTTTTTTACTTTATCCAGGCTGGATGGCCCCGTCGCGGTAGCCGTCTTAACAACGGAAAACGAGCCATCCGTTTCAAGCACTACAGCCTCGACATCGGCCAACTGGTTGATGTTCTCGCTACGAATGGCGGCAAGAACCTCCCCCTGAGTCACCCGTTGTTGGCGCAGCGTTTGGGTTAAAAACTGTCCCTGATAGAATAGCAACGAAGGCTCACTCTTAATCAGCCCGCGAAACCACGGCCACCGAACCGACAGAAACGCAACCGTATACTGTAGACCGATCAACAGAAAGAAACCTATTAGCCCGTCGGCTAATCCGGTTTGCCGGGATAGCAGAATTGTCGATAAAGTTGATCCAAGCGCTACCGTCACAACCAGGTCAAAGGCGTTCATTTTAGATAAAGTCCGCTTACCCGATATTCGTAGACTAACGAGTAGACCGATGTAGGCCAGGCTACCGACCACGATAACCCGGCCGATACTTTCCCAACCCTTAAAAAACCAGCTACTGATCTCGTCCATTATGTTTGTTGTTAGTGGTATGCTCTCTGCAATGAACTACTTCCGCTGGGTCGCCAACACTTCATTCACGCCCGGATACTGGACGTCGGGGCTGCTTTCAGCGGTGACAAACACCCGGTTGGGCGCAGCAACAGCGCTCGTAACTAAACTGGCTACCAGGTTTTTAGAGCGCGGCTCGAGCAGGCCCAGCTTTTTAATACTGTTCCGGTCCGATTCCATCCAGGCGATGTACGTGCTCTGCGGAGGGGAGAGCCGGTCGGCGGGGGCCAGGTTCTGCACGCTGATCCGGATAACATAATTGTCGTTTTTATCGCGCTTGACCTGCACCTTACCGGTTGCCGCAGGCACTACCGACGAAGCCAGAAAATTCATCGACGGTGTGCAGGCACCAACAAGCAGGGCCAGTAGCAAGGGGGCTATTACTAGTCTAACATAGTTCATTGTATGTCATGGTTTGAGCGGTGTAACATCGTTTATCATCTGCATATAACAACCAGGCCGCTTAGAAAACGCTTACAATCGCCTTAGAAATTGCTTAGTATAGTGTTCTCACCGGTGAGGAATCCACCCATGACTACTTTTCTCACCGGCTTTACTCACCAGCTTACAGATCGTAGCACTGGTTTTCTGCGGCCGATGATCGGAGGCATCTGGTAGACTCGTGCCACAGCGGCCTTATGGGTATTTGAGATCAATTCCGGGGACCGAAGAAAAGAGACACTATCAACTGAAGACTATGCGCCTGAGCCTGCTTATCCTCCTGATTGGCCTCTACAGTACCAGTGTTGCCCAGCGGCGCGTGCTGATTCGGGTTACAGACCATTCGCCGCAAAGCAACTATGCCGTGCGGCAGCTTACGAAGGCCCTCGTTGCCCAACACTACAGGATCAGCACAGCTGAAAATCGAGCCGACGTTATTATCCAGCTAGCGCCGACTGACCCCAAACTGGGCGCTGAAGCCTACACCATTCAACAGGCAGGTAATCGACTCACCATCACGGGGGGCGATGCCAGGGGACTGATCTATGGTTGCCTGGCCGTTGCCGAAGAGGTACAGAACGGGGTTGCGCTTCAGAAGGTAACAGCCCGCAGCGAACGCCCCCATCTGGCCCTTCGCGCCATTAAATTCGATCTTCCCTGGGACACGTACCGACACAGTTACGCCCTCGATCTGCACTACGATACCTGCCGGGATACGCTGTACTGGCAAGCGTTTCTGGACATGATGGTGGCCAACCGATTCAATGCGCTGAGCCTCTGGAACCTGCATCCGTACACGTTCATGATCCGGCCAACAAACTTCCCGAAGGCAACGCCATTCAATGAGCAGCAACTGGCCGAATGGCAAACACTGTTCAGGCGTATTTTCAGGATGGCCAGCGAACGGGCGATCGACACGTATCTGGTTCCGTTCAACATCTTCACCAGTCCCGAATTCTCGAAGGCCTACAACGTAAACCCGGCCGTAAACAACCTGGAGCATCGTCATTTCGTAGATGGTGATACCTCAGCGATTGTTAAACGCTATACCCGGGAATGCGTTACGCAGGTGCTCAATGAATACCCCGAACTGACCGGCTTTGGGCTGACACTGGGGGAAGGCATGGGCGGCATGACGCCCCAGCAACGCGAAGACTGGATGACGGCCACCATCATCGAAGGGATGCGGCTTGCCAACCGAAAAACTAAGCTGATTCACCGCATCCCGTTCTCAAGCACAACCGGCTCCCTGGGTGTCACCAGCGTAGAAACCGAGAAGCTAACCCGGAAATCGCTGGAACGGGAAGGCAGCCTTGCCTTCATTGAAGGTCCGGTCTGGGCTGATTTAAAATACAACTGGTCGCACGCACACTCGACCCCCAAACTGGTGAAAGTGCATGGCGGGAAATTGTACGACACGTACTTCAACCCTAATCCAACGGCGTACAAAATCACCTGGACGGCCCGGAACGAAGATTTCTTTTGCCTTCGGTGGGGCGTACCCGGTTTCGTCAGAGCGCATCTTGCCGCCAATAACCAGGCCTATGTTGGCGGTTATTTCCTGGGTTCGGAAACCTACATTCCCGCGAAAGACTATTTTACCACACCCGGCGGCCCTGTCGACTGGACCTATGCCTTTGAGCGCCAATGGCTGTTTTATAAGCTCTGGGGCCGTTTACTCTACAACCCCGCTACGCCCGATGCCACATTTAACGCCGAATTTATCAGGCGATACGGCCCGTCAGCGAGCCCCCTGCTGGACGCCTACGCGCTGGCCTCGTCGACCCCGTTGCGGCTGGCCTCGGCCTTTGATTTTACCTGGGATTTCTCCCTCTACAGTGAGGGCATGATGGCGCATGATGCCGACAAAAATGTGTCTTACATTTCTGTCGACCAGCAAATCACCCAGCCCACGCTTGACCCCAACTATGTGTCGGTGATCGATTACGTGAAGGCAACTACGGCGGGAAGCCCGTTTGGCCAAACGAAGACTACCCCGCCGATGCTGGCTAAAAGGCTGGAAACTGACTGCCAAAAGGCGTTACAACTGATAAAGCCAATCAACACATCGGCCAACCGGTCGTTGCGGTATGAGGTAGCCGACGTAAAGGCCTGGGCCTATCTGGGCCTGCACCTGGCCCAAAAGCTGCGGGGAGCCGTAGCCTTGCAAACCTACCGCCAGACGGGTAATGAAGCGATGAAACGGGCAGCTATTCAATACCTGAAGGCGGCCCTTGCCCATTGGGATGACGTCATTGCCATCACCCGCCCGTTATACAACGACATGCCACTGGTGCATTTGAGCGAGCAAAAAAACGGCACCCCCGCCCAGAACGATAAACTCCGGTTCCACTGGGAAAAGCTGCGGCCGAAAGTGGCCGAAGACATCATAACGGCTGAAGAAGCTCAGTTCAGGAGCGTAAAATAACGTGCGTTTAGTCGTTCCTGCCTGCTCGTGATAGCACCAGAAGCAGGTCGTACACGAGTTGAACAACCTTCGGATTCAGTAGTTGCACAGAATCCATTTCCATCAGTTTGTCGGTTTATGGACAAACGGCAAAATAAGCAAAACGGTCAACTACCAATTGCCGTCTGCAAGGCGACGGGAAGGGCCGATCCAGGGAATGCCTGAAAACAGATGGGCCGTGTGAACCGATAAATGGCCGACGTACCCACTGACGTGCTTCGGCTGTCGGTGGTGGCGGGAAACGGACCGCCATGCACCATTGCATGGTTTACCTCTACGCCCGTTGGGAACGCATTGAATACCAGCCGCCCCACTTTCAGGCTCAGTACGTCGATCAGGTCGGCATACTCGGCCAGGTCAGCTTCGGTACCGTGGATGGTGGCGGTCAGGTGACCATGTAAATTCCGGGCAAAGGCCATGATCTCTTCCTTCGACTCGGCCACAACCCCCACCGTCGATGGGCCAAACACTTCCTCGGCCAATTCGGGATGCTGCAACGCGCTGGCCGCGCTGGTCAAGAGCAGATGAGGCTGCACCCCTTCGCCAGTCCAATCGGTAGAGGATTGGGTTTCGGCAATGGTGCGGAGGCGGGTTATACCCTGTAGATACGCCTGTTTGATGCCTTCGGTCAGCATGGCTCCGCAGGGCGTAGCGGCCAGTTGCCGGTTCAGTTCATCGGTAAAATCGGTATGTCCGCTTCCCATGACAAACAAGCCCGGATTGGTACAGAACTGCCCGACTCCCTGCGTCACAGAGGCCGCAAAGGCAGTGGCCAGCGCCGCTTTGTTCTCGGCCAGGGCACCCGGCAAAAAGAAGACCGGATTGGTACTGCCCATCTCCGCATACACGGGAATAGGCTCCGGGCGACGCACGGCCAGATCATACAGGGCTTTGCCGCCCCGATACGAGCCCGTGAAGCCTACGGCCTTAATCAGCGGATGCTGGACGAGTGCTTCGCCAACGCGATGTGTGGCGCCCTGTATCATGGAGAAAACACCACCGGGCAGCCCTGCTTTCTCCAGCGCCCGCCCAATGGCCCGCGCCACCAGTTCGCAGGTGGCCGGATGGGCCGGATGGGCTTTGAAGACCACCGGACAACCCGCCGCCAGGGCCGAGGCGGTATCGCCACCCGCCACCGAAAACGCCAGCGGGAAATTACTGGCCCCGAACACCGCCACCGGCCCCAGCGCAATCTGCATCTGGTGCAGCATCGCCGGTTCGCCGTTGGCCTGCTTCACGGCCTGCAACGGACTGCTGATGGGGTTGATCCAGCGATCATTGCGGATGAAGTCGGCAAAAAGTCGCAACTGACCCACCGTGCGGCCCCGCTCGCCTTCCAGACGGGCCAGTGGCAACGCCGATTCCTGCGAGGCAGTCTCGATCAGTTGCGTGCCCAGGGCCAGAATTTCGTCGGCGATGGCTTCCAGAAAAGCAGCCCGCTGGGCCCCCGTTGTTTTCCGGTAGGTCCAGAACGCTTCGTCGGCCAGCTTCACAGCCTGATCTATCTCGGCTCCGGTCGCCTCGTAGAAGATCGTATCCATGGGTTGGTTGTTATGCGGTGTATACGCCTGAAACTGCTCCAGCCCTTCCCAGGACGTTTCACCACCAATCCATTGTTTTCCAGTCAGTTGCATAATAGCTTGTTTGTCAATGTCAGATGTCGTTACTCAACCCAGTTTGTCAGGGCACCAATCCCGTCGATGGTAATGGTGATCCGGTCATCGGATTGGAGGGTAAAGGTATTCGGTGGCACAATGCCGGTACCGGTCATCAGGAAAACACCGTCGGGAAAACTGCATTCCCGAAACAGGAACGATACCAGTTCCGTATGCGTGCGCTTCATCTGATTAATCTGGATACTCTGCGAAAAGGCCACTTCACCGGCCCGCTCAATAACCAGACTAATCAGCGTTTCGGGCGAAATAGGCTGACCGGGCACGTAAAGGCACGGCCCTAAGCTGGCGCAGCGGTCGTAGCTCTTGGCCTGCGGCAGATACAGCGGATTTTCGCCCTCGATACTCCGCGAACTCATGTCGTTACCAGCAGTGTAGCCCACAATCTTACCCGATGACGTGACAAAAAGCGTCAGTTCCGGCTCGGGTACATCCCAGGTCGAGTCTTTACGAATTCGCACCGAGTCGTTGGTGCCGACGGTGCGTTTGGCCGAGGCTTTAAAGAACAGTTCGGGGCGGTCGGCTTCATACACTTTATCGTAGAAGGCGGACGCGCCCCCGGGTTCACCCCCCGCCATTTTCGATTCGTCCATCCGGGCATCACGGCTGCGCAGGTACGTTACCCCCGATGCCCACACTTCCTGGCTCTGAATGGGCGGCAGTATTGGTTGTATATCGGTCAGCCAATCGGTGTTTTTCAACACGGCGTCGTCGCTGTTGAAATCGGCCGTTGCCTCTTCAAACAGCGTATCCCGGTTGATATAGGCGTCCCAATCGGTTGGGCCGATTTGTTTAAACTCACCTTCCGATTCAAGGACAATGCCGTTGGCGGTGCGGTATATTCTCATAGCTATTGTAAGGGTACACAGTAAAACGGGTTCATTCGCAAAGGTCAGATTTAGCGCCGACATACTCATCGACTGATTAACCGAAACTATTCGGGCTTCGGCGCTCGTTACCTAACTTTGCATCGTTTACCTATAAATTCACTCAGATCGCGGGACTTTGAACCCCGTCAGATACCATGAGCAAACACGGACGAATCCTGGTCGCGATGAGCGGCGGGATCGACTCTTCGCTAGCCGCAGTAATGCTGCACGAAGAAGGGTACGAGGTCATTGGCATGACCATGAAAACCTGGGACTACGCCTCGTCGGGCGGGACCAAAAAAGAGACCGGCTGCTGTAGCCTCGACTCGATCAACGACGCCCGTACCATTTCGGTGAGCCTCGGTTTCCCCCATTACATTCTCGACATCCGCAACGAATTTGGCGACGCGGTAATCGACCACTTCACGGGCGAATACCTGGAAGGCCGGACGCCCAACCCCTGCGTGCTGTGCAACACACATATCAAGTGGGATGCCCTGCTTCGCCGTGCCGATCGCCTCGACTGCGAACACATTGCCACCGGGCATTACGCCCATATCCGGCAAGACCAAACCGAGGGCGCTTCGAATGGCCGGTACGTTATCTCGAAGGGAGTAGACAGCCTGAAAGATCAGTCGTATGTGCTGTGGGGCGTGTCGCAGGAGAGTCTGGCGCGGACAAAACTGCCGTTGGGAAACCTGAAGAAATCGGAGATTCGGCAAATGGCCACCGACCGTGGTTTCATGGAGTTGGTCACCAAATCGGAGTCGTACGAAATCTGTTTTGTGCCCGACAATGATTACCGGGGCTTTCTGAAACGCCGCGTTCCAACGCTGGAAGCCGAGGTGGCCGGTGGCAATTTCATCATGGAAAGCACGGGGAAAGTAGTTGGCAAACATGAAGGCTATCCGTTCTACACCATCGGGCAACGGAAAGGATTGGGCATTGCGCTGGGCCATCCGGTGTTCGTCACCGAGATTCGGAAAGATACCAACGAAGTAATGCTGGGGCTAGACAAAGACCTGTATCGCAATGGTATGCTGGTGAGCAAGCTGAACCTTCAGAAATATGCCAGCCTCACCGAGCCACTCCAAACGGTAACGAAAGTACGTTACAAAGACCCCGGTACGTCGGCCACCATTACGCAAACGGCCCCCGACCAGATCGACGTGCGTTTCCACGAAGGGGTGTCGGCCATTGCACCCGGTCAGGCCGCCGTTTTCTACGAAGGCAACGACGTGGTTGGTGGCGGCTGGATCATGAAGAGTTTTAACCAGGACTAACAGCTACGCCCCCGCCCTAAAGGGAGCCCGCTTGCGCCAGCAATGTTCATGCGCAAGCGGGCTCCCTTTAGGGCGGCGGGGCGTAGCCAAAAACACCCACCGTCCCCATGAAAATTACCGAATGTCCGCGTGATGCGATGCAGGGGTTAACGCGGTTTATTCCGACGGCCGATAAGATTCGGTACCTCAACGCGCTGTTGCAGGTAGGGTTCGATACGCTCGATTTCGGTTCGTTTGTGTCGCCGAAGGCCGTGCCGCAGATGCAGGATACCGCCGCAGTATTGGCCGGTCTGGATTTGACCCAAACGCAAACCAGGCTACTGGCGATCGTAGCCAATCAGCGCGGCGCGGAGCAGGCCATTAGGCTATGAAGCGATCAGGTACGTTGGCTTTCCGCTCTCGGTATCGGAAACGTTTCAGCAGCGCAATACCAATAAGTCGATTCAGGAGGCCCTTGCCGATGTGGCGGCTATGCAGGCGCTCTGCCAACAGGCCGATAAGGAGTTGGTGGTGTACTTATCGATGGGATTCGGGAATCCGTACGGCGATCCGTATAGCCCTGACGTGGTGCTCGACTTCACGTCCCGGCTCGCCGACCTCGCCATTCGCCATATCGTTCCGTCGGATACGGTCGGTACGGCCACGACTGAAGCCATTCAAACGCTGTTCGATCACCTCGCCGACGCCTTTCCGCATTATTCGTTTGGGGCGCACCTGCACGCCCTCCCCGGCGAAGCGCCCGCCAAGGTGCGTGCGGCCGTTCAGGCCGGGGTTCGTCGCATCGATGGGGCGATTGGGGGATTGGGCGGTTGTCCAATGGCCGCCGATTCGCTGACCGGCAATCTGCCTACGGAAGAAATTGTAGCCACACTCGACAAGTTGGGAATCGCTATCCGGCTTAGACATGGATCGCGTTTTGAAGCCATCAATTGTCGCGGGGAATACTGGCCTAATTACTGGGCTTTGAAGATTATGCGCTGTTCCACCGTTCTGATGGTAAGGCTGGTGGCGGTAAGCGTTTCAATCTGCCAGGCTCCTTTTCAGTGAATTCAGTTGGACCGACACTTAACAAACGGATAATTCGGCATGTCAATGAATCAAGTGTGGACCTGGCTAGCTGAAAGCGATTGTACCGACAGAGCCGCCCTGCTGTTTCGTGTTCCCGTAGAGTAACTGCCCATCTGGTTTAAATTCGACAAGCAAATCTTTAAAAGATGATCGTTGGGCGAAGGTTGCCCATTGACGTGCCCGAGAGTCGTTTCCAGTCTTGTAAAGCTGATCGGCAGAACCAATGCGATCCGACTGACAGGCTACAACAAGAGGCATATAAACAAACTGTCGGCAACGTCTCCCATGGCCAAGCCTTACAGCAGGATCCAGTATGTATAGCGAAACGTTGGAATTATACATGAACATGGTCTGAATCTCTTCTTTCACCGTCCGGAGTGCATCGGCGGTGGGTTGGCGGTCACGCTGAATGATGCGCTCAAAAATGCGCTTCGATAGGTCGAGGGCCGGGGCGTCCGGGTGAATGTCTCCGCTGGCCTGATTAATGAGCGTCGTTACGTCGTTCATGGCATTCTGCACCTGATCCCAGGCATGCTGGCTCATGTACACCTGCTGAGAGAGGTTATGGTTGTACTCATCCCGAATGTCGCGCAGCAGTATTTGCTGCAATTCAAGGGCCGAATCGGCTGAACCACCGAGCCGCAGCAACATGTTATTCGGGCTGATGCGTTCCAGAAAGAGCACCATCCGCTCGTAGGCCTGCAGGCGAATGGGAATCACCGACTCACTGTATCGCTGTTTGACTTCATTATGGTGACGGGCTGCTTCCCGTTCCAGTAGCAGTTTAACCGTTAAATACATACCGTATAGCACCAAGTGCTGCCGGTATAAGAAGTTTTACTAGGTCGCTGAGGACGGCCATTTTTTCGTAGTTTAGTAGTTAGTTAACTGCCAGAAGCTTAGCTTGCTGATTCATGTATGGTAATTACCCCGATTCGTATTCGACCTGAAGCGCGTGACCAGATTCTTGACACGCTTACAACGCAAAAAATTCCGGCTGAGTATGGACTTCGCGTCGGGGTAAAAGGCGGTGGATGCGGCTCATCATGGCTGCTTGGCTTCGACCTCCCCAGCCCGACCGACGAAATCTACGCCGTAGATGGGGTGCGCGTCATTATTGATAAACGCCACCTGCTCTACGTTTTAGACGCCACAATCGGGTTTGAAAAGACGGAAGAAGGGCACGGCTTTGTGGTTGACCGCGCCAACGAGGTAAAATAATGGCACGGTTTTAGGTACTAAGCCCCTTATATGTAGTACTTGTTTGTCTCAGCGCTCACTCGTGGTTTTTATCAAACGACACCTTTTCTTTCTGCTGGCAGTTGCCTCCTGTCTTCTGCTGGCTCTTTGCCATACTTTTCTGGATAAAAGCGCCCGCAGTACCACGAATGAACAATACGTAGCCTCCGTTCAGGAGCGCATCAAAGCGGAGTCGGAGCAGAGTATTACTGAGCTGAATCAACTGACAGCCCGACTGGCCAGCGTTCCGAATTACACATTCCGCGCCCTCAGCCAAACCACGCACTACCCGTACTATATATTCCGGAATAAGCGGCTGCTGTTCTGGTCCGATAACCGGTTCATTCCAGAGTACAACCGCATTGCGTCGGTTCATCATCCCAGCCTGGTCGATTTCGACCAGGGGCGTTTTATTGTCAGCCGCAGCCAAACGTACCGCAATGGCGATACGCTCGATGTGGTTTCCCTAATTACGGTTTACCGCCAATACAATACAGCCAACGCTTTTCTACAGTCGAGTTACAATCCGGCCTTGTTTCCGCTCGAACCACTGGCCCTGTCGACGACCAGGGGCGCAGCCTACCAGAACATCTACGATTCGACACCTAAGTCACCGGTTTTCCTGTTCTCGGTCACCCCGCCCAAAGTCGACCCCGCTCTCGGGCACACAACGCCGGTTATCACCATCATTCTGGCCCTGCTCAGTGCGTTATTCCTTGGGCTATACGTGGCCCGACAACTCAGGCAGGCCGCTCAGCTACGTCGGTACGAGCGGGGTTTTTTGTGGCTGGCGAGTTATCTGCTGCTCATTCGGGGGGTAATGCTTTACACGGGCGTACCTTACCTATACCTCGACAACGACCTGTTCAGTCCCAAGCATTACGCAACTTCCGAGTTAGCCCCTTCCCTTGGCGACCTGATCCTCAACGGCATAGCCTTTATGATACTGGGTTTCTACATTATCAATCATTTTTTCAGCTCCCGTACGTATAACTGGATTCTCCATCGGCCAGGATGGCTTTGGACGGTTGTATCAGGGGGCCTGGTGGTGCTGAGTTACGGCGCATATTTTGCCTGTTTCGATCCGTTAAATTCGCTTTACGAAAAATCGCAGTACACCCCGGATCTGGCGCTGACTATCTCGTATTCGACCCTGCAAATTGCCAGTCTCCTGTTCTTCATTATTCTGTCGATCAGTTACTTTTTAGTACTGTATGTACTGAGTAACCTCTTCCTCCGGCTCAACAACCGCCCGCTAACGGGACTTGGGATCTTTGTCATTAGTACCATCCTGTGTTTGGGCGGCCACACGCTGGTTGCCAGTGACCAGCCAGAACCACTGTACCTGCTGAATAGTGTTTATTTTCTGGTTCTTTACCTCAGTCGGTTTCCGCGCTATATCTACCCATTCCGCTATAAAACATCGCTGTATTTTTTCTTCACCAGCCTCATCTGCGCTTTAACAGCGGCTGTTGTGGTTTACCGTCAGCAGATTCGGGAAGACCTGCTCACGAAACGGGATGTAGGAACCAGCCTGCTGGCCGAAAACGATGAATTCGGCGAATACCTGCTGTTCAAAGCGCAGGAGTCTATTTATAACGACACGGAGATACAGCGCGTTTTTCGGGCAGACACCCTTTCGCTGCGTCGCGAGCGAATCCAGCGGCGAATTAAAAGCCTGCACCTCGATAAATATTTTGATAAATACGACACCGAAGTCTCTTCGTTCGATCTGTATGGCACCTCACTGGATGCCAGCGAGAACGCGGCTTCGCTAGCCTCCTACGTGTTAAAGTTTCAGCAGAGCCGCTACAAAACGAAATACGGAAACCTCTATTTCATCAACGAAGCCGACAATCAGTTCATCAAAGAATACCTCGATTTTATCGATATCATGGGCACTGACAGCAGCGTGGTTGGCTATGTTGTGCTTGATCTGAAACTTAGGAAAGATGCCCCCGCCTCCGTGTATCCAGAATTATTGGTTAAGGACAAGCTGGTTCAATCGCCCAAAACTCAGCAGTATAGCCATGCGGTTTACGAGCAGGCAACCAACTCGCCTTTCCCTTCGCTGACCTACAGCACCGGCACCTATAATTACGAGCGAAAGATGCCCACTACTGTGCTCACCGATCCAGGGCTGTACAAAACAGGGGTTACGCTTGAGGGTTTCCGGCATCTGGGCCTGAAAGGCAGCAATGGCCGCACGCTTGTGGTATCGTCACCCAGCTATCTCTTTGGCAGCGTATTTGCCAATTTTTCGTTCCTGTACCTGGTTCTGGTGCTTTCGGTCATTGTCATTATCTGTCTATACGCCGTTCAGTATGGCTTTTCACGCCTTAGCGTCAATTATTCGACCCGCATTCAAATCTTACTGAATCTGACGTTTTTTCTCCCGCTTCTGCTGGTTGTTGTGATCATTCTGGGCGTTACCAGCACCAACTATATAAACAACCAGCAGGAAAGGCACCTCAGTAATACCAAAAGTATAGCTACTAAATTTCAGGTGTACCTCGACGAGCATGTACGGGGAGTACGCAGTAAAGAGGCGATGGAGCAGGAGCTGGAAACCATTGCCCGCGATGCCGGTATTGACATTAACGTGTTCGATACAACTGGGCGGTTATTCATTACAACGAGCAAACTGATGTACGAAAGCGGCCACCTGTCGCCTTACATCAATCCAGCCGCCTACATTCATATTGCCGAAGACAAAGAAAATCAACTGGTGTTAGACGAGTCGTTGGGTACTAAGCAGTTCAGCACAGCTTACACCGGAATAAAATCAGCCAGCGGGCAATTGGCTGGTATTCTCAGTATCCCTTATTTCTTTGCCCGCCCCGAACTCGACCGTCAGTTACAGAATGTCATTTCGTCGGCGCTGAGCGTGTTTGCAGCCCTGTTTCTGCTGTTTCTGCTGCTGTCCTATTTTGCCTCCAGCAGCATCACCAGGCCACTTCGTATCATGACTCAGAAGATACGGCAAACCAACCTCGACCGCCTGAACCAGACCATTGCGTGGAAATCGGACGACGAGATTGGTGAGCTGGCTAAAGAATACAACCGGATGCTGGCCAAGTTGGAGGAAAGCAAGTTTTCGCTGGCCCAAAGCGAAAAACAGTCGGCCTGGCGCGAAATGGCCAGGCAGGTAGCCCACGAAATAAAGAACCCGCTTACGCCGATGAAGCTGACACTGCAGCAATTGCAGCGTAAGCTATCCGACATTAACGCAGTAAACGACCGGGGCGTAAATCGAACACTCGACTCGTTGCTCGACCAGATCGACAACATCAGCGACATTGCTACCTCGTTTTCCGAGTTTGCCAATATGCCAATGCCGCAGAACGAACTGCTCGAACTGACATCGGTTGTGCATAAGGCAGCCGACCTTTACGCCGATGATAAGCAGGTTGACATTCGGCGGCACATTGAAAACGGGCCCGTGTGGGTTATGGGCGACCGCCAACTGTTCATGCGTATAGTGACCAATCTGATCATTAATGGCATTCAGTCGGTACCGGCCGATGAACGGCCGGTGATTGACCTCCGCCTCTTCACCACCGACGACAAGGCCAATGTGGAGGTACACGATAACGGAAAGGGGATTCCCGAACCCATCAGGGCAAAGGTGTTTCTGCCTAATTTCAGCACCAAGAAGGGCGGAACCGGCATCGGGCTCGCGCTATCAAAACGGGGCATCGAGCATGCCGGGGGTAGTATCTGGTTCGAGACGACCATTAACTCAGGCACCTCCTTCTTTATTGCCATGCCGCTTACTAACCGGACTGTGTTGAACGGAAACTAAACACCGGCAACAAAAAAGGTAGCCCGAAGGCTACCCGTTACTCATCGTGGCAAAGGCCATAACCGGCTGTGATTGGTGATGCGGCTCGTCTTCAAGCACAACATACTTCCAGTTTTCGCCAGACCTGATCCGGTTTAACTGCGTGTGCGTGATCCCAAACTGCCGGGCAATCATCTTCAGGCGGTTCTTGTCGTTCCTCAGCAATTTTTTAATTATCCGCACCTTGCTTTCCGTCAATTTATAGTTGCGCGTTCGCTTGGGCACGACCCGGTTCAGCACGTTCGGGTTGTTGCGGTTATGCTCGATCATTTCTTCCTGTGTAGCCCAGCGCAGATTTTGGGCGTGGTTGTTCAGCTTTTCATGATCAAGGTGCAGCACATAAGTTTGTTTCGGGCTACCCGGTGCCAGAAAGTATTCGGCAACCAGCTTGTGGATATACCGGTTCAGCGTCTTCCCCTTCTTGCGGATGTTGAGCGAACGGTACCCCTGAATCACCGAGCCCTGAATGATCTTCCCTTCAGCGCCCGACTGAAAGCTACGCAGCCGACCGTAGTTAGATACCTGGTAAACAGGGGCATCATCAACTTCTTTAAACACAATTGGCACCCATTGCTCGTTCCAGAACGTCGCTGATTGCTTGCTACTCATACGTTGTGCTGTTTGTGAGTTGATACTGCTTATCTAACTATTTTTGTGGAACTAAAGTTAAACAAACATTCAACATATCATCTATTTTTAGGACATTAAATTTTTAGTCTATCTGATAACTTCCAGAGAAACCCGGAATGTATGGATGCAGGCAACCTACATAGTCCGCGCCAGACCTGGTTGATTCAGCGGGTCAGCGGCCTAGTGCATTGCTATAAAGGAGCTTTTACGAACAACAAGCCGTTCTATTTTGTCATTGTAAAAAGAACCAAGACGGCTGAATACACATGAAGACCTTAGTAATTGGTGCCTCTGAAAACACAGCGCGGTATGCAAACCGGGCGGCACGGTCCCTGTTGCATCACGGCCACGACATTGAATTAGTCGGATTGAGAAAGGGGCAGATTCAGGGACATCCCATTCAGACCGGGTTACCTGCGCTCACCGACGTAGATACGGTGACAATGTACGTCGGCGCTCGAAATCAGGCCGGGTACGGCGATTACCTGAAGGCCCTGAAGCCCCGCCGGGTGATTTTTAACCCTGGCGCTGAGAACCCGGAACTAGCCAGGCAACTTGAAAAGGAAGGCATTGAGCCAATCGAAGCCTGCACCCTGGTGATGCTCTCGATTGGGGACTATTGAGAAAAGAGTGAAAGGGTGAATGAGCGAACTCGTGGTTAGGCAGCGCCTCGTTCACTCATTCACCCTTTCACTCCTTAGCTACTTCTACCACCGGATGAGCGCCGAGGCCCAGGTGAAACCGCTGCCAAAAGCGGCCAGACAGATGAGGTTACCCGGTTGAATACGGCCTTCGTCGTAGGCCTCGGTCATGGCAATGGGAATAGACGCCGCCGTGGTGTTGCCATACCGCTGAATGTTGTTGTACACCTTCTCTTCGGGCAGGTTCATCTGCTGCCTGACGTACTCAGAGATGCGGATATTGGCCTGGTGGGGCACAAGCAGGTCAAGGTCGGTAGCCGAATAGCCATTGGCATCCAGGGCTTCGTTGATCACCTCCATAAAGCGCACCACGGCATGTTTATACACCGCATTGCCGTTCATGGCCACGTTGTAATCGCCCGCAGCCAGGGTTGCTTCCGTCAGCCAGCGGCCATCGCGGCTACTGCCGGGGTCTTTCACCATCAGGTCTTCCGCATACCGGCCGTCGGCGTGCAGGTGGGTACTCAGAATCCGGTGCTCAGGATCGGAGGTAGCCTGTACTACGGCGGCTCCCGCTCCATCGCCGAAGATCACGGCTACGTTACGCCCTGCGGTAGACTTGTTCAGCAACGACGACTGAATCTCAGACCCCACCACCAGCACCGTTTTGTAGGTGCCCCCCTTAATAAACTGGTCAGCGATTGAGAGGGCGTACACGAAGCCGGAGCATTGCTGCCGCACGTCGATGACGGCGATACCTTCCAGACCCAGTTCGCGCTGCATGAGAAAGGCCGATCCGGGGAAATAATAATCAGGTGTAATGGTCGCGTACACGATCAGGTCAACGTCGGCGGCGGCCACCCCGGCCCGGTCGAGCGCCATGCGGCTGGCCGCCGCACCCATGCTGGCGTTGGTGTCTTTACCGTAGGTAAAATACCGGCGTTCTTTGATGCCCGTTCGCTCCTGAATCCAGGTATCAGACGTTTCCATGTACTGCCTTAAATCGTCGTTGGTGACGGTGTTTTCGGGCACATAGAAACCCAGGCCGGTAATTTTCGAATAAGTTGATGTCATGGTAAAGGGGAGTTCAACGTTTAAAGTCTAAAGTCCAAAGTCGCGCTGCTACATTGGGTAACGATCGATCAGCAGCGCAACTTTGGACTTTAGACTTTAAACGTTGAACTTCTGTTAAGAAGTCTTCAGTGTAATGCTGTACTCTTCCATAATCAGGTTGGCCAGCAGTTGGCGGCAGGCAGCATCGACGGTTTCACGGGCTTGCGCTTCGCTGTCTGCTTCTACTTCCAGGCGAATATGCTTACCAATCCGCACATTGTCGATGGTATCCATATTCAGGTTATGCAGTCCCAGTTTCACGGCTTTACCCTGGGGGTCCAGAATCTCCTTCTGGGGCATGATGTCAATTTCGGCTAAGAACTTCATTGGAATAAGGAGTGAACAAGTGAGTAAGTGAACGAGTGAAAGGCATCATGACTGCCCACCAGGCAGGTGGTTGCGAGGCCTGTCACTCGTTCACTATGTCATTCTTTCGCTCTTTGATTAAAATGGAAAGAAGAATGTATAACAGGATAATTAACGGGATTGCGGCAAACTGCAACAGAACCAGTAATAACACTGACGCTAGTAAGAAAGCTGTATTTGACCTGATTCTGCTGCCAGCCATAGCTTTTAAATTTGAAGGCCATCAATGGCAGTTCCGACACCATCAGGCCGGACATGACCACGATATAGGCGAACAGAAACGGAACAGACAGAAAAAAGTTGGCAAGCCCTCCTCCACCTGTTCCGGCCTGGGCGGCCATCAGCGGCAACGACGCCACAACCAGCGCGTTGGCCGGAATGGGCACGCCCAGAAACTGGTCGGTCTGGCGGGTATCGATGTTGAACCGGGCCAGACGAAGCGCACCGAAAATAGCAATGGCAAACGCCGCGTAAGATAGGGTATGGATTATGTCGCCGTTGCTGTTTCCGCGCCAATTCTCGCCCTGAAGCAGTTCGAAGAGGATGAACGACGGCAGCACGCCAAACGTGACAACGTCGGCCAGCGAATCCAGTTCTTTGCCGAAGGGACCCGACACGCCCACCATCCGGGCCACCAGCCCATCGCCGAAATCAAGTATGCCCGCCAGAATAATCAGCCAGCTGGCTGTTATCAGATTACCTTCTGTAGCCATCAGAATACCGATGCAACCGCACAGCAGGTTACCGCAGGTCATGGCATTGGGCAGGTGTTTAAGCATAGGGAATAAAGTAAGGGTATAGCGTTAAGCATTATCTGGTATACGGATTGGTCCGTTTTTCACGACCAATCGTGGTGGGGTCCATATGGCCGGCATAAACCGTGTAGTCGTCGGGGAGCGTGTAAAACTTGGTCTGAATGCTGTTGATCAGCACGGCATGGTTGCCAAAGGGCAGATCGGTACGGCCCACGCTGTTCTGAAACAGCACATCGCCGCCGATCACGTACCGGTCGGCATGATTGATAAACGCAACATGACCCGGCGCATGGCCGGGTGTTTCTACCACAGCCAGTTCCACATTGCCAAAGCGGATCGCGTCGCCCTCGGCCAGGTTATGGTCGCGTTCGGCATGTTCATACCCGCGCAGGCCGAACAACTGGCAACGAATAGGCACGTCGTCGAGCACCGGAATATCCTTCTCGTTCAGGTACATCTCAACGCCGTATTTGCGCTTCACAAAGGCGGCCCCAAATACGTGATCGAGGTGGGCGTGGGTCAGCAGCAGGTAGCGGACCGTCAGCTTCTGGTCAGCAATAAAAGCGGCCAGCTGTTCTTTCTCGGCCTGCTCGTAACAGCCCGGATCAATGACTACGGCTTCGCGGGTGCTATCGTCAGCAATGACGTAGGTGTTTTCCTGAAACGGAGAGAATACGAATGACTTTACCATAATGCGTGCGCAAAAGTACTAAATTGAGGGCTACCCGTTGTTACACCCTACCTGCCGGGCCAGACCAGTGCACCTAACAGGCAACGAATGCCGTATAATGAGGTCAAAATAGCAAAAAGATGGTGGGCTTCCGGTGTAAATCGGGCGGCCCACCCTTCCATTGCTTTACCGTTTTGGTCTGAATCAGGGCATCGGGCGCGGTTACGTTAGCCGCAATACACAGCCTCGTATCGGGCAGGCAGGTAGCCAGCAGATCGGTCAGCAGGGCGTTGTTGCGGTAGGGGGTCTCCATAAAAATCTGGGTTTGCTGCCGCTTGCGGGCATCGGTCTCCAGCTGTTTCAGCGCCCGGCTTCGCTCGGCCCGGTCTATGGGCAGGTAGCCGTGAAAGACAAACGACTGCCCGCTCATGCCCGAGGCCATCAGCGCCAGCAGAATCGACGAGGGGCCCACGAGCGGCTCGACCCGAAACCCCAGTTGGTGCGCCAGCCGAACGGCCACGGCACCGGGATCTGCCACGCCGGGACAACCAGCCTCCGACAGCACGCCCGCATCGCGGTTCTGGGCCAGCAGGTCGGTTAGTTGCCGCTTCGTGTCTGCCTCGGGCGTATCTTTATGCAGGTCGAAGAAGGTGGTTTCGTCGATCACGCGCCCCGTACGCAACCCACTGATGAACCGGCGGGCCGTTCGTACTTCTTCCACAAAAAAGCAGTCGAGGCGGGCAATGGCCTCCGGTATGGGTGGGGTTAGCACCTGGCTGGCGGTATCGGGAGCCAGCGGCGTTGGAATCAGATACAGTGTCGGCATAGGATTTCACAAAGTTTGTTAAAAGCTTTGGGCTTTACTGTTCACCAGCCAGAAGTTTGTCGTTCCAATGACAGACAGGCGCTTTCCTGCGACACGCTTTTTAACCGTTTTTTTGATAGACCAACAGGAAGCCTGTCGTACCCGTTATTAACCACCATGAATCTCGTTATCGACTGGGGAAATACACGCATCAAGGCAGGCTGGTTCACGGGCGACACCCTGGTTGAAACCGCTCGGTATGCCTCGGCGGAAGCGCTGGGCGAGGCTTTACTGAAAACCCCACCCAGGTACGTCATCGCTTCGTCGACCAGCCGCCCAGCCGCCGAGTTGCGCGACCTGCTAGACACCTTCGACGGTGGCGCTAACTGGCTCTTACTCAGCCCAGACCTCGCCGTTCCGATCCGCAATGATTACGGAACGCCCCGTACGCTGGGAGCCGACCGGCTGGCTGGGGCGGTGGGCGCTATGGCCCTTTTCCCTAATCAAAACTGCCTTATTTTCGACCTGGGTACGTGCATTACTGCCGATTTCGTATCTGCCGATGGTACGTTCCGTGGTGGCCTGATTTCGCCGGGCTTACGCATGCGATTACAGGCCATGCACACCTTTACGGCCCGTCTGCCGCTGCTCGATACGCCGCCTGCCACAGACGCCTGGCCGCCGCTTACGGCACGCAACACCAGCGAGGCCATGCTGAGTGGAGCCATGAACGGCATGGCCCTTGAACTGGCGGGAATCATGGCCGACTATGCCAACCACTACGCTGATCTTCGGGTCATTGTGTGCGGAGGCGACGGGCCATTGTTCATAAACCGCCTGAAACCGGGTATATTTGCAGTACCGGAGTTGGTATTGCGAGGCTTGAACCGCATTCTGTTGACGCATAGGCAACTGTAATGCCGCCGTTTTCATCATCTGACCGCAACCAACCGGCATCTGACACGTTTTTTTGTGAAAAAGTTAATTCTCCTGGCCGTTGGCCTTAGCCTGCTGGCTACTTATACGCTACAGGCACAGGGCCTTGGCAATTCGCCTTATTCTGCCTTGGGCCTGGGCGAAGTGCTGCCCACCACCAACGTTGCTAACATTGGCATGGGTGGAGTTGGTATTAGTTACGCGAGCCCCTTTTACCTGAACAGCCAGAACCCGGCCCTGCTGGCCCGGCGCCGGGTCTATACCATCTTCGAGATCGGTGCTCTGGGGCAGCAGAAAGCAATTAGCCAGGTTGTACAAAATTCGCAGCTCACCCAGCGCGACTTCGGAGCGAACCTGAGCTACCTGGCCCTGGCTTTCCCGGTATCCAAGCGCTGGTATACCTCGATCAGCCTGCGCCCCTACAGCTATGTCGACTATCAGACCCGTACGTATGGCAAAATCAACGGGACCATCTACGAAACGCAGTTCGATTATACCGGCAAAGGAGCCCTCAATCGTGCGTCTATTGGCAATGGGGTGGTGCTGGGTAAAAACATTTACCTGGGTGCCGATGCGTCCTTTATCTTCGGTAATATCACCTCCACGTCCGAATCGCAGGTGCTGATTAACTCCTCATCGGATCTGATCGTATCCCGGATCAACCGGGTTAACTACAGCGACATTATCTGGAATCTGGGCGCGGCCTGGCGGCCATCGCTCGGTAAAGAGTACGTCTTAAATATAGGGGCCACGTTTGCGCCGAAATCGAACTTGAGCGGCAGCGAAACCGACGTGTATCAGCAGCTGCTGGCCGGGCGCGAAGTATCGGGCAGTGATACGCTGCGCACCAGTTCATCGGGGCGGGTGCCGCTGCCGCAGCACCTTCAGTTTGGCGTCACGCTTGAAAAAGGCAATCAGTTGGCCATCGGGGTCGAAGCGGGCATGCAGTCGTGGAGTCAGTTCAGAACCATCAGCGATCAGCCGGGCAACCTCCGCGACGGGCTTCACACGTCCATCGGTCTTGAGTTTACGCCGAAGCCCACCTCGACCCGCTACCGCGATTTAATAACCTACCGCGCCGGTTTTCAGTATAATAAACTGCCGTATCAGGTCGATGGCGTTCAGCTGACCGATGTAAACGGTAGCTTGGGTTTCTCCATTCCGGTGGGGGCCTATTTTGTAAACCATATCAACCTGGCCGTCGTGGGCGGACAACGCGGTGCCCTGATCGGCGCTCAGGTGCGTGAGCGCTATTTTAAAGTGGCCCTCGGCTTCTCGCTCAACGACTGGTGGTTCCGCAAATCGGTAATTGACTAGTGTATGCTTGTGGCAACACCCAACCCAGCTCCTGTAGTCTACCAATACGGTGTTTCTCTGCGTTGGCGTTTGGCCGCAGTGGCTTCATCGATCCCCATGCGCAAACTGATCTCATCCACTTCATGTTACGCGCTGCCTCTGCTGATCTTCAGTACGTTCGCTCTTGTTTCCTGCGAAGAAGATAAGAAGCCAGAGCGGGCTGTGGCCTATAACGGGCCTATCGAAGAGATTAACAATGTAAAGCTGCTCTACAGTGAAGCTGCCCTAATGCGCGTAAAGCTGACTACAGCCCGGCAATTACGGTATAGCAACGAAGACCGAAAGTATCCAAAAGAGGTCTTGATTGATTTCTACGACCCAACCGGTTCAAAGGTGGTCACGACGCTGCGGTCCGATTCGGGCCGGTACGACAAAGCCAAAGATCTGTATACGGTGATGGGCCATGTGGTGGTGATCAATAAAGCCAAGCAGGAGAAATTACAGACCAACCTGCTGCACTGGAACCCCAACACCAAGAAGGTATACACCGAAAGGCGGGTGATCGTATCCAGTCAACAGACCGGCGAGCGCCTCTACGGACTGGGCCTCGACGCCAACCAGGATTTCTCGCGATACTCGATCCGCAAACCGACCGGCGTATTCAATCTGGAAGGGGGAATTTAGGCAGCGAACGCCCATTGACGCTACTTCGCGCACTTTGCCAGTAATGTCTCGGCTTCTTTACCCGTAACCAGGCGTTTGTCGTTGCCCCACTGGCTGTAGATGTAGGTTGTAATCTCCGCTACTTCGAGGGCACTCAGCTGCAACTGGGGAGGCATCACCCGGTTGTACGTTTTCCCATTCACCTTAATGGGGCCCTGCTGTCCGTAACGAATTGAGCAAAGCACGGCTGTTTTGTTGGCCCTTAAGTAATCGGAATTAGCTAGCGGAGGGTACAGGCCTGCAAGGCCCGCTCCGTCGACCTGATGGCAGTTGGCACAGTTTCTTCGGTACAACAAAATGCCCTCGGTCACGTATTTCTGCCGCTTCGTTTCTTCGTCACTCTGGCAGGAAGAGGCTAGCATTAGGAGGGTAATCTGGCTAATGAACATGAGTAGAAAAGCCACACGCATGGTCCAGCTTCCCGAACTGGTCGATTTTTTATGGCGGGCAATCATTTGTTGTTAGTCATTTTACACCTGATCCGATCGGTTAGCTACTTACTTTTCACTCAATAGCCTGTCCATATCGGTCATCAGTTTATCGACGCCGACTTCGGTTGTGCCGTCGTAGATACCCCGGATATGCCGGTCTTTATCGACCAGAATGAAGGCTCCGCTATGCACCACGCCCCCAGGGGCCGATGCATCTTCCTGCGCCGTTACCATGTAGCTGTTCTCGCCAATGTCGTAGATCTTTTCCCGATCGCCGGTCACGAAGAGCCAATTTTTACCGGTCACGCCAAGTTCCTGAGCAAATTCTTTCAGCACCGGTACCGAATCGTGAGCCGGGTCGATCGTATGCGAGAGCAACAGGATGTTCGGGTTATCCTTGAACCGCTCATACACCCGCTTCAACTGCGTTTTCATCTTCGGGCAAATGGTGGGGCAGGTCGTAAAGAAGAAATCGGCGACGTAGATCTTCCCGTTCACCGTGGCGGCCGTCACGGTGTCGCCATACTGACTCACGAAGGTAAAATCGGGAATAGTGTGGTAGACCGAGTCGGTCACGGTTTTACCGTCGACCTGCTTTGTTACCGCTTCGCGTTCACCCAAAATGGGTAGCTTCTCGGTTTGCGAGCAACCAGCCAGCGCCAGAAACAGAGCGATGGCTGGGGCAATTGACATGAACTTACTGGTTAAGGTAAGCCTGTGCCTGCTCGATACTTTGGTTAATTTTTGCTTTTGCATTGTTGATTTGTTGCTTCTGTTCATCCAGATAGCGCAGCGCATCCGATTCAGATAGTTTCTTTAGCGTGTCGCCCTTGTAGTGGCTCATCCAGCCCATCATCAGGCTGTCAGCCTCGGTGAGCCGACGAACCAAGCTGACGTACCTGCGCCTTCTCTTCATCGAGCCGAACTGTCTGGGTGGGTGTGCCTTGTGTACTATCCATAGCCGTCAGTTTCGTGTTCAGTTGCTTTTTCAGCTTCATGATATCACTGATACGCGGCATCACCTCGTCATGAACGGCAAGCACGTCCTTTTCGGCCTTTTCGATGGGTGTACCGGCTTCGGTCATCGCCATGTTATGGCCCTCATGACCTTCATGACCGCTTTTCTCGTTGTTACCGCAGGCGGTAAGGGCCAATAGCAGCCCGATGGTGGAAATACTACTCTTCATCGATTATTAAACAGTTGCGTTTTGCTCCAGAATCTCACGGGCACTGCTTACCGCATTTGGCGACGGCGACTTACCACCGATCATCTGCGCAATTTCCTGCACACGTTCCTCAAAGGTAAGCTTCCGTACCCGACTCACCGTTTTGGCCGCAGAGTGATCTTTATACACGAAATAGTGCGCCATGCCCTGGGCCGCAATCTGGGGCAGGTGGGTGATCGAGATTAGCTGGTGCGCCTGGGCCATGTCGCGCATCATCTGGCCCATTTTGATGGCAATCTCGCCCGAAACGCCCGTGTCGATCTCATCGAATATGATCGTCGGCAGCGACCGTTTACTGGCCAGAATGTACTTGATGGCCATCATCAGGCGGGAGAATTCACCGCCCGACGCCACGTTTTTGAGTTGCTGTGGCTTCACGCCTTTATTGGCACTGAACAGGAACGTGACCGTATCGATACCCGTTGGGGTGGGGCGGCCCCGTTCGGCCTCGATCACCAGCGAGGCATTGGGCATACCCAGGTCGTTGAGCAGCCCCTTGATTTCTTTTTCGATGGGTTTCAGCACCGCCACCCGTGCTTTCGACAGCGCCTCGGCACTGACGTTCATCTTCTTCTGGGCAGCATCGGCTTTGGCTTTGGCCTTCTCAATGTCTTCATCGAGGTTCAGCACCTTGCTCACTTTCTGCTCCAGTTCGTTGCGCAGGGCAATCAGGGCGGCTACGTCTTTCACCTGGTGCTTGGTCTGAAGCTGATAAATCAGGTTCAGCCGTTCGCGGACTACCTCCGTGCGGGTATCGTCCATCTCCACCCCCTCCTGTTCGGTGGCAATTTCGTCGGCAAGGTCGCGCAGTTCAATAAGGGCACTTTGGGCCCGCTCCTGCAACGAGCGATACTGGTCGGCCACTTTCGTTACCTGATTCAGACACCCCACGGCCCCCTTCAGCAACGCCACCACCGACTGTTCGGGGTTATCGAGGTATTCAGATGCCAGCAGGAGCCGCTCTTTTATTTCGCCGGCGTTTTCCAGCACGTTCAGCTCCTGTTCCAGCGCCTCCTGCTCATCAGCCTGCAGATTGGCTTTCGCCAGTTCCTGATACAGGAAATTGTTATAATCGAACTCCCGGCGCATCGCCCCGGCTTCATTCATCAGGTGATCGTAAATCGTTTGCCGTTCGCGGTAGGTCTGGTAGTCGGCCCGGTACACCCTGAGCCGATCATCGTCCTGCGCGTAGGTATCCACAATCTGAAGCTGGTACTCGTTCGACCCAAGCAGCACCGAATCATGCTGCGAGTGAATGTCCATGAGTTGGCTCGTCACCCGCCGCATGATCTCCAGATTCACGGGGGTATCGTTCACAAAGGCCCGCGACTTGCCGGCAGGGCTGATCTCGCGGCGAACAATACAGGTGGGCGAGAAATCAAGCTCTTCTTCCTCAAAAATGGTTTCGATCACGTACCCCGATACATCGAAAGCACCCTCGATAATACACTTCACCGACGGGTCGTACAGAACGCGGGTGTCGGCGCGGTTGCCGAGCAACAACCCAATGGCGCCTAACATAATGGATTTGCCCGCTCCCGTCTCGCCCGTAATGATGTTCAGAGCCCGATCGGGGGTCATTTCCAATTGATCGATAAGCGCGTAATTCTTAATCAATAAGTGCGATAGCATACGAATAAGAAACAATCAGCCGGGGTAAAAGATTTGACCAATGACCAGTAAACACCGATCAGGGTCAATTTAACAGGAGTCGGTAACTCTCCGTTTTCCCGGGGTCTAAAAATGAAAGTAGGTCGAAGGCCCGTTTACGTTCGTCGCGGGTGCCTTCGGCCATGATATTCAGCAGTTCGTCCGCTTTTGCGTCGAAAAAAGAGTTGAGCAGCACGGCCCCTGGCTTCTGCAAGGTAATCTGCCGAATGCTTGTCAGCAAATCCATGGTGTACTTCCGGGCCTGCACCGGGTTAGTGGCAAACGCATCGAGACCGAGCCGGTGGTAGGTGTAAAAACCTTCCCGAAAAGGCGTAACCTGCTGGTTTTGCAGGTTCTCGATCAGCCAGTAGCGATTCCGGCGGCTGTTGTCCTGCGCCGACCACGCCCCGTTGTCCGATACCGCCTGGGCAACGTTTACAATCTGAAAAGCCCGCTGGATGTACACATTACCTCCCTGCCGGGAAAACGAATCGTAATCGACCGCCAGAATTACGTTGGCATAAAAAGCCAGTGCCTGGGTGAGGTCGTCGGAATACTGGTTTTCACGGTAGAAAAAAGGCTGTGTGGGCAACCAGCTGAAATCGAAATTACGATCCACGAAGCTGAGCGTCG
Organism: uncultured Cytophagales bacterium; assembly: GCA_963750355.1. GTDB lineage: Bacteria > Bacteroidota > Bacteroidia > Cytophagales > Spirosomataceae > Fibrella. The sequence continues at coordinate 526,237 of CAVVQL010000003.1, forward strand.
TTGTCTGGTAATTGGTCCCATACACGGGCCGTTTTACGCTCAACTGAGCGTTTCCCTTGAACACCCCCACGGCCGTCGACTGAATGAGGTTGATGGTCAGCGTGCAGTTGATTTTTTCGGCCGCGGCAAACTGATCGGTCGACCAGCGGCGGTTATTCATGAATTCAGAGATGACGCTTCTCAACTGGGTGAAATACGTCAGATCGGTCTTCTGGGCGGCCGCCAGCTGATCGGTGTTCAGCGTAACGGTGCAGTTAAGCTCCTGCGCCCGCAGGCTGCCAACGATGGCCACTAACAAGCTGATTAAAAGCAGAATACGTATCATAGTCAGGCGCGTTAACCTATAATTTCCGGGCAATGATCGACAGCAGGTCGTCGGCAACGTCGTCTTTGTTCTTAAGGCCAAATTCCGTGGCAACTTCCTGCCTATCCATAACGGTAATTTTGTTGGTGTCGTGCCCAAAACCAGCGCCCGCATCGCGCAGCGAGTTCAGGACGATCCAGTCTAAATTTTTCCGATGGAGCTTGCCGAGCGCGTTTTCCCGTTCGTTGTTTGTTTCCAGCGCAAAGCCCATCAGCAACTGATCGGGGCGTTTTTGCGCCCCCAGCGTGGCGGCAATATCTCTGGTTTTGGTAAGTTCGATGGTGAACTGCGCCTCTTTCTTTTTTATTTTTTCGGTAGCCGGGTGGGCGGGCGTATAGTCGGCCACGGCAGCGTTCAGAATGGTAACGTGGGCCGTTGGAAAAGCCAGCGCCACCGCCTCGTACATCGCCTGTGCCGACCGCACATCCACCCGCCTGATCGTTGGTTCGGGCGTGGGCAGGCTGGTTGGTCCACAAACCAGCGTTACGTCGGCACCGGCCAGCGCAAACGCACGGGCAATGGCAAACCCCATTTTTCCGGTCGAGTGGTTACTGATGTACCGCACCGGATCAATGGCCTCCTGGGTTGGCCCGGCGGTAATCAATACTGATTTACCCACCAGCACTTCCTGTCGGCTAAAGTGCCGTTCGAGTACCTGCACAATGGTTTCCGGCTCGGCCAGTCGCCCCTCGCCCACCAGGCCGCTCGCCAGTTCCCCATGCTCAGCACTGATGAGGTGGTTCCCAAACCGACGCAGCCGATCCAGGTTTTCGAGCGTTGCCGGGTGCCGGTACATGTCCAGGTCCATGGCCGGGGCCACAAAGACCGGGCATTTGGCCGACAGGTACGTTGCCGACAACAGATCGTCGCAGAGGGCCGTGGCGCAACGGGCCAGCGTCCGCGCCGAAGCGGGCGCAATAACCAGCGCATCGGCCCAGAGGCCCAGATCGACGTGATTGTTCCAGACGCCATCGGCATTGGCCACGAAGCTCGACAGGGCAGGCCGTTTGGAGAGGGTAGCCAGGGTCAGCGGCGTAATAAATTCCTTGGCCGACTCGGTCATGATGACCTGCACCTCGGCCCCGGCTTTCACCAGCAGCCGGACCAGCAAGGCCGATTTATAGGCAGCAATACTGCCCGACACGCCCACTACAATTCGTTTTCCTCGAAGGGGTTCCATAGGCAGCAAAAATCCCACGTAAAGCACAAAGATGTCTAGAGTTCAACAAACTCCGTGCCTTTGTGGCTCTACGTGGGATAGGGTGTTACGCCGTTACGCTATTTCTCTTCGCCTTCTTCCGGGTAGCGGAAATAAACCTTGCCGGCCAGAAATTCGTCGGTTGCCAGCGTGGTGGGCTTGGGCATCCGCTCATAGAACTTCGAAATTTCGATCTGCTCCCGGTTTTCAAATACCTCTTCGAGGTTATCCACCGCCGAAACAAACTCAGACAGTTTGTTGCTCAGCTCTTCTTTGTTCTTGGTCGAGATTTGCCGGGCGCGTTTCGAGATGATCGAAACAGATTCGTACAGGTTGCCCGTCATTGCTGCGATCTTGTCGGTATCGCGCGTGATAATCGAAGGATTCGATGCCATAGGTTTTATCAGTTTGCCGAGGTCACCTTCGCTGGTGCGTTGGGGTTCGGCTGTTGTTGCTTTTTAAGGTCTTCGCGGGCTTTTTCTTCTTTGGCAATGCGGTCCAGTTCTTTGGTGCTGCCCTCAAACATTTTTTCAGCCTGCTTCAAATAGGTACTGTTCGGATATTTATCCCTGAACGCCTTGTAAAACGCCACGGCATCCTGAAAACGTTCCTTTTGCTTGGTCTCCAGTGAGTTCTTCGCCAGGTTATACTCGGCATCGACTTTCAGGTAGGCCAGTTCTTCATTGAATTCTGAATCAGGAAACTCGCGCTGAAAGTTATTGATCGACACCACCGACGACTTATAGTTGGCGATGCTGAATCCGCTCACTTTGTAATACTGCTTGGCGCGCTCATAGGCCTTTCGTTCCAGCCGACGGCGCAGGTCCAGGATCAGGTCGGTACAATCTTTCACATGTTCACTGTCTGGATTCGTGTTCACAAAATCCTGCAGGGCCGACATGGCTGAAATCGTGTTCGACTGGTCGAGATTGAAGCCGGGGGTCGATTTGTAGAGCGACAGGGCGTACATGTACATGGCGTCGGGGGCCGACTCGCTGCGGGCAAACGTTTCGTAGAATCGTTTGAACAGCTGAGCGGCCGGCTCGTAGAGGCCCTGGTTATACTGGGTATAGGCGTAGTTGAACTGCGACACCTCCTGTTCGGTACTACCCTTCAGTTTAGGGATAATCTCCTCGAACAGCACCCCAGCCCGGTACCAATCCTTCTTGTTGTAGTACTTCAGCGCGGCTTTGTATTTCTCGTCATCGGTACCGTTTTTCTGTAGTTTAGAAAAATCGCTGCACGCTGACAAACCCAGCATAAGCACGCCAATCAATAGGGCAAAAAAACGACGGTTTTGCATAAGGTCGCAAATATACAAAAATAATGGCTACACCCTTTAAACGAGGATGCAGCCAATCTGGTGCGCCAGCCACGGGCGACTTAACAATCCTTAACAGGCCAACGACCCGTTACTGGTGTTTTACAAGCAATTTCTTGGTAGCCACTTTCACGCCTTCAACCGAAAGCTGGTAGAAATAGTAGCCCGTTGGCAGGTCGCGGGTTTGTATACGGAGCTTACGCTCCGAACGGTCGAGGGTATAAGTGTCAACGGGGGCACCCAGTATACTGAGCAGGGTGATGGAGGCGCTACCAACATTCGTATTCATGATGTAATCGATCTCCGCCACATCATGAGCCGGGTTAGGGTAAATGTTCGAGACAGTCAGGCGGTCGCTGCTGTACATACGCTCATCGACATGGATAGCTTCTTCTGACGACCGCTCGGTACCCGCACCCGACACCGTGCTTTCTGCTGCGCCCGTGGTGCGGCTCACCGTGGCCTTGCCTGCCGCCGGGGGGGCAAGAAGTATAGAGCGGTAATAGTCCCGCATGGCCAGATTCTTACCCTGCAAGAGTAGGTTGTCCATCGTGGACATAGGCCGTTGCAGGGGCAGCAATACCCGCTGGGTGGTGGCAGTGGTTACCGTGGGGGCTGGGGCTGTTTTACGGCCCAGCTCAAGCCGACTCCGTCCGGGCACCTGCGCCTGAACCGAAGTGGCCAACAACAGGCCGATGAAACATCCTATTATACGTAACTGTTTTTCCATTCCTGAAAATCAATGAGTTGCCCCTAGCCAACACAAACGTAAGGTAGCGAAAAGATAAAGGCAACGTGATACAGACCAAAAAATTGTTAATTCAACTGCGATTTACTCTTTCTGACCCGTTTTATAGGGCAATGGTTTAGAAAGGGCGTCAAATTTAATGCCGCTTTTATCCAACGGTGTGCTTATTCCCGTCGGCAATACTTGTTGCTTCATGGCGGCCGCTGGCTTGGTAAACCCCGGTGCTGCCGGGCGTTGACTTGCTGCCGGTTCAACGGGCTTATTATTAGCTGGCAGTCCACCCAACACCTGCTCTTTTGTCGGTTTTTCGCCCACCCGCCAGCGAAAGCCATCGAGCTTTTTCTTCTCCTCCGTCAACAATTTGGGCGGTATCAATGCGCCATCGGGACTGCCATAGAACCGAATGTTGCCTACCCTCCCTTTTTTGAAATCAATCGTCATTTTACTGCAATCGACCCGGTTCATTCCCGTAAAGACATTCTTGTCATCTACTACGTAATAAATACTCTGACCGTTGCCTTCTACCACTACTCTATTTAATTCTGTTTTATTTTCTACCTTGAGGGGGGCCGCCACTGCCGTTATTGTGCGGGGTGGCGATGTAACTTTGGCCGACGAATTTCGGGCCGTTTTCGCGCGGGCTGTGGTCACCGGTTTAGGGCGAATGGTGTCCAGCACATTTCTAAACGAGGCAGTAATCGAGCGCCCTTTTATTTGATTGAAGTACTGAAGCGAATCCTGCGAGATAACAAAGGAACGACCACGCAGCAGCAGCGTATTAATCCGGTTGTTTTTCAGTTTCGCCGTCAATGAATCGGCTTCCATCTGATAATCCTGGCTCCAGACGATCGGTTTTTTGTAGAAATAAATGGTGGAGTCAGATACCGCATACACCAGCGAATCGCACCGGCTTTGCAGATCGGATTTATAGACCAGTACGTTTTTCTGCCCCACCAGTTTACGGGGCCTTTTTTCGGTACTCCCGCTGGGGGTATCGTACGAAAAAAGCGTGTCGGCCCGCATATACAGGGTATCCTTGTTCACCACCGAGCGTACCACGGCGTTACCCGTCACGCGGGATATGCCTGCTTTTCCGTTATAGCGCCCCTGGTTACCGGTGATGATGGTGTTGTTTTCTTTCCCCACCAGCACCACGTTGCCACGGGCAATGCCCAGCTCGGTCTGGTTATCGAAGTTGAGGGTATCGCCGGTAAGGGTGTATTTCTCGGTGTAGGCCGTGGCGCGTTTTCTGAAATCAGACACTCGCGTAACGGTGTTGTAGGTGCCCTCACGAGCCAGCAGGGTACCGTCTTTGTTCACGATTCGGGTTGGCCCCTGAAAAGTGGCGATCTTGGTAGCACTGTTATACAGCAGTGAGTCGGCCGTGACGGTGGTTTTGGGGTTCACCAGTTTCACGTTTCGGATAAACGTAAACTGCTTGAACCGGGTGTCGTAATAGCCTTCATCGCTGGTCAGCACGTTTTCTTTGTCCACAATCCGGCCTTTATTCGGGTAATGGGCAATACCGTTCGCCATGTCGTAATCGAGGCGCGAGGTGGTCAGGGTCATTTTTGTATCGCGGAGCGAAACGCGGTTCAGCAGGGTCGACGAGCGCGTGTTGCCGTAATAATACATGGTATCCCCTTTCACCGTGATGGTGTCACCCTGTAGAATACGGACATTACCGTAGGCTTCGACCACATTGGCGCTGGCATTCTGAATAGCCAGGTCGCAGAACATCAGGGCTCCTTTATGCCGCAGGCGCACCTTCCCAACCAGTCGCCGCGTGGCGCTGCCCGGCACCTGACTAACCTCCAAACTATCCGCCCCTAAAATCTCGACCTGCTCGGTACCACCCGCCGACCCGCCCGGCATTGGTGGACGGCCCACCTGCGCCCAGGCCGACGTACCCAGCAGGAATAGGAAGGCCAGGCAACCGAAAAAAACGGTTACCGCCCGCAAAAGGCTATATGTTTGTAGAGTCAAGTTCATGTAACTTTAACATGCAAATCTAACGTACCTGCGTGCTACCCGACGGCTTTTTAGCTTTTATTAACGAACACCAACTCATTACGCGATCAGACCGTGTGCTGTTGGCGGTTAGCGGCGGCATTGATTCTATGGTGCTGGCAGCGTTGATGCAACAAAGCGGATTTACGTTCGGGGTGGCGCATGTCAATTTCGGTTTACGGGGCCCCGATTCCGACGCCGACGCTACCTTCGTAGAGAACATGGCACTTACCTATGGGGTTCCGTTCCACCTTACCCGGTTCGACACCCCCGCCGAAGCCGCACGCCGGGGCGAATCAACGCAGGTAACGGCCCGCGACCTGCGCTACGCCTGGTTTCGCGAACTGCAACAGCCAACATGGCTACGCGGCTGTGGCTACGGCCCACCACCTGAACGACGTGCTGGAAACCATGCTGCTGAACCTGACCCGTGGCACCGGTCTGGCTGGTTTACGCGGTATGCCCATTCAGTCAGACGGCTCCCCCAGCAGTCCGCGCCTGGTTCGGCCCCTCTGGTTTGCGCCGCGCAGGGCTATCGAAGCCTACGCGCAGGAACACAGCCTGTCGTGGCGCGACGATTCGTCTAATGCGTCGGATGCGTACAGCCGCAACCAGATCAGGCACCACGTTGTGCCCGTGCTGGAGCAGATCAATCCGGGGCTCCTGCAAACGCTGCCGCGCTCGCTGAGTCAGCTACGGGCCACCGAGCGAATTGTACGGGAAGACCTTGCCGCCTCATTCGGGCAGTGTACCCAACCAACGCAGGACGGGTTTGTGCTTACCATTAGCGCGCTGCTCCGGTTTTCTGAACCCCTGTTCCGGCTCGGTGAATGGCTGCGCCCCTACGGCTTTACGCCCGATGTAGTAACGCAGTGCTGGGAGTCTGTTGGCCCTAACCGGGCTGAAGGCCGAACCGGACAGGTATTCCTGGCACCCGCCCACCGGCTTGTTCATGATCGGGGGCAACTGTGGCTACTCCCCCGGCGCTCAGCTTCTGCTCTAGTTGTCCAGTTGTCAGACTGGCCTGCGGTCCCGCTCGAACTGGGCGCGGATGGTGAGTTGGTTAGCGAGCGGATAGACGCTGCTGACTGGGACGGCCAATGGCCTGCTGAACAGACTACGGCGCTGCTGGATGCTGATTCCCTGCCCTTTCCCTGGACAGTACGCACCTGGCGCGAGGGCGATCGGTTCAAGCCGCTGGGTATGAGTGGCTCCCGATTGATCAGCGATTTTCTGGCCGACGCAAAATTACCCCGCCACGAGCGCGAACGGGTGTTGGTGCTCGAAAGTGGCGATCGTATCGGGTGGGTACTGGGGCTACGCGTGGCTCAGGACGCCCGAATAACCCAAAAAACGAGGCGAATCGCTGCGTTGACCTGGCGGCGAAGCAATTAAATTAGCGGCCAATGGATGGCTATCGGACACTGTCTATAACCGATTTTTTTTATATGTTTACCACCATAATAGTCGTGTAAAGGGTTGAAGTTGAACATGCGAATGAGCCTGGCACTTATTTTGATGAGCTACTTCCCGACAACCCATAATTAAAAGGAATTTTACCACATGAACCGATCCACACGGGTTCTGCTGTTGCTGGCGGGGCTGCTGATAACGTCGCTGACGTTGCGCGCGCAAAGTGCGCGACTCAAGGCCGCTAATAAGCAGTACGATACTTATAGTTACCTGACGGCCGTTCGCCTGTACGAAGAGTTTCTGCGGGGTAAACCGACCGATGCCGCCGAGATCCGGGAGGCGATGACCCGGCTTGGCTTTAGTTATCGCAAGCTACAGGATACCCGCAATGCCGAACGGGTGTATGCCGAACTACTGGCGAGCTATCCTGACCTCGAAAGCGAAATCTACCTTTATTACGCCCAGGCGCTCGCCTCGAACGGCAAAAGGCGGGAAGCCCAGAAAATGTTCAGTCAATACGGGCAGCGACAGGGCAATGACCTGCGGGGCCGCAACGGCACCATCGCCTACATGGACCTCAGCCGCTTTTATCTTGACTCGTCATCGTACCGCATCCAGAATTTGCCCATTAACTCCCGGCAGGCCGACTTTAGCCCGATGTACTACAAGAAGGGGCTGGTGTTTGTGTCGGCACGCGACGAAGGGGGCATTGTGAAGCGGGTTTTTGCCTGGAATCAGACTCCTTTCCTGGACCTTTACTCGTTTCCGGATACCAATCAACTCCGAATTCCTGGCTTCGACCCGGTGGTGAAGCCCCCCACGACGGCTGTACTGGGCGGCGGTGGCCCGGCGGCCGACCAGTCGGTAGAAGTTGAAGCGGAAAACAAACCGATCTCAAAATCAGAGAAGTTTAGTCGGACGCTGAATTCCAAGTACCACGAAGGCCCTGTCACGTTCACGCAGGATCAAAACTTCATCGTGTTTACCCGCAACAATGGCAGCAAAGGCAAATCGGCTAAAAGCAGCGATGGCGTGCGGAAGCTCAAACTGTATTCAGCCGTTTTCCGGGGTGATAGGTGGCATGACGTCACCGAGCTACCTTTCAACAACAGCGAGTATTCGGTGGGTCATCCGGCCTTCTCGCCCGACGACCAGAAACTTTATTTCGTGTCAGATATGCCCGGCGGCTACGGCGGTACCGACCTGTATGTGGTGGAGTTTACCAATGGTCAGTGGGGTACGCCCGTCAACATGGGCAAAGAGTTGAATACAGAAGGCAACGAAATGTTCCCTTACGTCGATTCGGCCGGGAATCTGTATTTCGCCTCCGACGGGCATGCCGGGCTGGGTGGTCTCGATATATTTTACGCTGAACTAAAAGACGGCATCCCCTTCCGCGACATACAGAATGTGGGTTACCCCATCAATTCCGAAAAAGACGACTTTGGCCTCATTACCGACAAAGCACGCACCACCGGTTATTTCAGCAGCAACCGCCGTAAAGGCATCAGCGACGATGATATTTATTCGTTCCGCCGGTCGTGCAAGCAACTGAATATCCTCGTGTTCGATGCCCGAAGCGGTGCCCCGATCAATTCCGCCGATGTGCGCATTGTTCGGAACGGATCGAACCAGGATTTGAAAATGACCAACAGCGAAGGAAAAACAGACTTGTGCCTGGACGTCAATACGGAGTATGAGTTCAAGGCTGTAAAAGATGGCTACGCGCCCAACAGTGTCCGTTTCTCCACGCTAACTCAGTCGAACAAGCCGCAGATGAACGTGTCGATCTATCTGGAAAAGAGCGAGAACACGATCGTTCGGGGGGTGGTTAAAAAGGAGGTCAATCAGCAGCCAGCCGAAGGGGTGAAAGTAACGCTGCGGAACGACAAGGATAAGTCGGAGAAAACGGTAGTGACCGGCCCCGACGGCGGGTATGAGTTCGATGTGAAGCCCAACGCTCCCTACACCATCACAGCTCAGAAAGATCGCTTTGCCACCAAGCGGACTCAGGGCAAAACGGTGAAAGGCAAACCAGCCCAGCGGTCTCGCGTTGATTCGCTTGGTTTGTATGGCGAAGGCGATGTGTTTCAGCTCAAGAACATCTACTACGACCTGAACAAATTCTTTATCCGCCCCGATGCGGCCCGCGAACTGGATCACGTGGTGACCATTCTGAAAGAGTATCCGACCATGAAAATCGAGCTGCGGTCGCATACCGATGCGCGCTCGGGCGACGCCTACAACATGCGGCTGTCGGAGAATCGGGCCCGGGCCGCTATGGACTACATCGCTTCGCGCGGTATCAGCCCCAGCCGGTTAACGGCCCATGGCTACGGTGAAAGCGAACTGGTGAACGGGTGTACCGACGGGGTGAACTGCGCCGAAAGTGACCACCAGCTAAACCGGCGCACCGAATTCAAGATTATAGCTGTCAAATAAGGGTCGATATAGCCCAGCTAAGCACGCAGGCGCAGGTTTTCCACCTGCGCCTGCTTTTTTTTAATTGGATCGTTTTCATTGGGTTTTGCCCTGAATAGGCCCAGCGGGCCACAACGTCGGTATCTTTCGTCCGTAAAAAGGAAAACCTTTTTACTTTTTTTATGTTACATAGTTAATCTGACGGATTGTTTTATATTTGTGTACCTATCATTCAGAGGGGCCGACGCATAGCTCTGCACCCTGTTTATAGCCTGCAAGCCACTACGTACCCGTTGCAGATTTAACCGCCCGAGCATCGTATCGGGTGCGGTCGTCCAGGCCAACTTATTCTCTATTTCCTGTCGTATATTCTTCAGCGTACATCATTTGTTAGCTGGTCTCAACGGCCACTCTCTCAACCCTCCCTGTGCGTGCTCACTTTGCTTCCTGACAGCAGCCTGCGCTAACCCTTACTTATGTATACTATTGACGACTTAACGTCCAAGCACCTCCCGGAGCTACGTGGCCTTGCCGATCAGTTCGGCATATCTGACGCCACCAAGTACCCTAAAAAAGACCTTGTTTATAAAATTTTGGATCAACAATCACGGCAACCCGGCGACATATCGCCTGTACCAGCTACTTCGGATGCTACGACCGATGCGGCCCCTAAACGAGTAACGCGTGGCCGTAAAGCCCAGTCCAGCGCCGAAAATAGTGCGCCTGTAGTTGCTGAGGCCGACGCCCCACCAGTGCCTATTGAAGCTATCACGGCTGAACCAGCGCCAACACCTGCGGCCAAACCACGGCAGCCACGCACCAAACGTGTTGCAGAGCCAGCGGAAGCGGCCACGGCAGACCCAACTCCCGCTTCCCCCGCAGAAACGCCACCTACCCCTGAAGCGAGTGCGCCTCAACCTGTAGCTGACGCCCCGGTGGCCGACCAACCCGCGCCAACTACACCAACAGAGCAACCTGATAGCGATAGCTCAGACAGTGCCTCGGTAGATGGCAATCAGGATCACCGCCGTGAACCGCGCCAGCGAATGGAGGGCCCCCGGCAGGCTGATACCCGTCAGGGTCGGCCCGACGACCGGCGTAACCAGCCGGATGGATTCCGTACCGACAATAACCGGCCAACTCGGCCCGAGCAAAACCGACCTGATCCGTTGAACAGAAATCGGCCTGAGCAAAACCGGGCCGACCAGACTCGCCCAGATCAGGGTGATATACCCCGCCGCACGGAAACTGGCCGGGATGATTCCCGCCCGCGTCTGGATGATCGGCGCAACCCGTCGGATCGCCCACGCGACAACGGCTACGGCCGTTCCGATTCGGCAAGGCCAGACTCGACGCGGTCAGAGTCGACGCGGTCAGAGTTGACACGATTCGACACCGGTCGGGCAGATCGGCAGTCGGGCAACCAGCCTAATCAACGGAACGATCGGTTCGGTAATCAGCAGCGGCCCGGTCGGCCCGATCAGGATGCCAGTCGCAACCAGACCCGTCGTGAGCTGCGCGATTCATACCGGAGCGACGCGAATCGCCAGAACCCCAATCAGCCAGCTCCGCCTTCGTATCAGCAACCGGTTCAAAACCGTCGGCCAGCGGTTCACGATGATAACGCCACCAACTTCCAGCAGGAGCCGGAGGAAGAGTTTCTGACGCCAACCGTCATTTCAGACGAGACCCCCGGTCTGGCAAATGTACCCGACCAGGTAGAGCAGGAGACGATATCACCGGAGGTTCAGCCAGTCGATGGCGAGGCGATTGGTCAGGACGGGCAACGGCAGCAATCGCCCCAGCCCACCCGCGAGCAAACCGAGTACGCCAGCCGGATACGCCGCCAGTACAACCAGCACGTTCGCGAGTTCGACGGGATCATCGACAATCAGGGCGTTCTGGAAATCATGTCGGATGGGGGGTATGGGTTTATGCGCTCCGCCGACTACAACTACTTAGCCAGCCCCGACGATATTTACGTGTCTCCGTCGCAGATCAAACTGTTTGGTCTGAAAACCGGTGACACCATTCTTGGCTCGATCCGGCCACCGAAGGAAGGCGAAAAGTATTTTGCCCTCCTGAAGGTGACGACGGTAAACGGCAAGACGACCGAGGAAATTCGTGACCGTATTCCGTTCGAGTACCTCACGCCTCTGTTCCCGGAAGAACAACTCAAACTCAGTACCCGGCCCGACGTGTACTCTACCCGGGTTTTGGATATGTTTGCCCCCATTGGTAAAGGGCAGCGTGGTATGATTGTGGCCCAGCCCAAAACGGGTAAAACGGTGCTGCTCAAAGAAATTGCCAACGCGATCACGAAGAACCACCCGGAAGTACACCTGCTGATTCTGTTGATCGATGAGCGGCCGGAAGAGGTTACCGACATGGCCCGCAGCGTAAACGCGGAGGTCATCTCATCGACCTTCGACGAACAGGCCGATCGCCACGTGAAAGTGGCCAGTATGGTATTGGAAAAAGCGAAGCGGATGGTGGAATGTGGACACGACGTGGTCATCCTGCTCGACTCGCTTACCCGGCTGGCGCGCGCCTACAACACCGTTGTTCCCTCCTCGGGTAAGATCCTCTCAGGTGGCGTCGATGCCAACGCACTTCATAAGCCCAAGCGGTTCTTCGGCGCAGCCCGGAACGTTGAGCACGGCGGTTCACTGACCATCATTGCCACGGCTCTGATTGACACCGGCTCGAAAATGGACGAAGTAATTTTTGAAGAATTTAAAGGCACCGGCAACATGGAACTCCAGTTAGACCGTCGCCTCGCCAACAAACGGGTATATCCTGCGATTGACGTGATGGCCTCGGGGACCCGGAAAGAAGACCTGCTTGTTGATCGTGAATCCCTTCAACGCGTCTGGATTTTGCGGAAACACATGTCAGACATGAACCCCGTCGAATCGATGGATTTCCTCCTCGACCGGATGCGCGGTACCCGCAACAACGAGGAATTCCTGATCTCGATGAACCGGTAGTTCACCTATATTAGACGCTACTAAACACAAAAAAGGCCCAACCATCACTGGCTGGGCCTTTTTTGTTGGATACTTTCTATCAGATACCTTCGAGGGTTTCCTGAGGTTTGATGGCATCGGGGATTGTTGCCTCCGTGCCAATTTCCTCTTTAATCTCTTCGGCAACGCCTCTTCTTTTGTAGGCCTGATACACAGTCTCACGCTCAAACGGACGCTTGCCAATCAGACGAACCAGGTCATCCTGATACAAAATCTCTTTCTTCAACAGCTCCTGTGCAATGATCTCCAACGCCTCCCGGTGATCGGCCAGCATTGTTTTGGTGCGTTCGTACGCGCCCTCGATGATCTTCCGAACCTCTTCGTCGATTTGCCGGGCAGTCTCTTCAGAATACGGCTTGTTGAACGAATATTCCGACTGTTTCGAATCGTAGAACGATACGTTACCAATCCTATCATTCATGCCGTACATGGTCACCATGCTGTAGGCCAGCTTGGTAATCCGCTCCAGGTCGCTCAGCGCACCCGTCGAGATTTTGTCGAAGACCAGATCTTCCGCAGCGCGTCCGCCCAGGGCCATGCACATTTCGTCCATGAGTTGCTCGGTGCGGTACAGATACTGCTCACGGGGCAGGTACTGCGCATAACCCAGTGCAGCAACACCACGCGGCACAATCGATACCTTCACCAGCGGATCAGCAAATTCGAGGAACCACCCCGCCAGCGCGTGGCCGGCTTCGTGGTACGCCACGATTTCTTTCTCTTCCGGCGAAATCAGTTTGTTCTTCTTCTCCAGACCGCCAATTACCCGATCCATCGCATCCTGGAAATCGCTCATATCGACCGATTCTTTGTCGCGACGGGCCGCGATCAGCGCAGCTTCGTTACAGACGTTGGCAATTTCGGCACCGGCAAAGCCCGGCGTCTGAGCCGCCAATTCTTTAGGCTCCACATCAGCCGACAGCTTAATGGGCTTCAGGTGAACTTTGAAGATCGCTTCCCGACCAATAATATCCGGTTTGTCGATACTGATCTGACGGTCGAAACGACCTGGACGCAGCAAGGCTGAATCCAGTACGTCGGGGCGGTTGGTGGCGGCCAGGATAATAATGCCTGAGTCGGTGGCAAAACCGTCCATTTCAACCAGCAGTGAGTTCAGCGTGTTCTCGCGCTCATCATTGGCACCCGGCATTGATCCCCGGCCACGCGAACGACCTACGGCGTCGATCTCATCAATAAAGATGATACAGGGCGCTTTTTCTTTAGCTTGCTTGAAAAGGTCACGTACCCTGGCAGCACCTACACCGACAAACATCTCCACAAAGTCGGAGCCTGACAGCGAGAAGAAGGGCACGGCCGCTTCACCAGCTACCGCTTTAGCCAACAGCGTTTTACCGGTACCCGGAGGGCCGATCAGCAGGGCACCTTTCGGAATTTTGGCACCCAGTTTGGTAAACTTCGTCGGATTCTTGAGGTAATCAACAATCTCCTTGATCTCTTCTTTCGCTTCGTCGAGGCCGGCCACGTCGTTGAAGGTGATTTTCACTTTACTATCGGCATCGAACAGCGCTGCTTTCGATTTACCGATATTAAAGATCTGACCACCAGGGCCACCACCACCCGACATGCGCCCCAGAATGAAGTACATGGCCAGAATCATGGCGATGAAAAAGCCGTAGGTAGCCAGTTGGCTGGCAAAATCGGTGCGGGTTTCAACGTTATAGTCGATGCGCTGGTTGTCGGGTTTATCCTTTTCCAGGCGCTCCAGATCACGTTTCAGCGACTCGGCCGAAGGCACTTCAAATTGATAGTGCGGGCCAGTGCCATTGCTGAAATAAGGCTTCTCGCCGTTCGCGGCCCGGTACTCAGGCTTTTGAAGGGCCTGCTGCGTTAGGGTTACCTCAGCATACTTGTCGTTTACCACGGTAACCTTCTGAACGTCGTTGTTACGAACCATTCGCTCAAATTGCCGGGCCGAACTGGTACGTACCGATGCACTTTTACTCAGGAACGCGATGCCCAAAATAGCGGTAATCAGCAGAACCACAATCCAGCCCTGGAAATTCGGCTTTCGGGGCAACCGGGGCAATGGATTTTTATTATTGTTGTTTTCAGACATTTCGACAGATTATACAGAAATCGGTTAGTAGAGAAACACAGTACAATAGTGAATGTTTAACCAGTGTATTGTGTGCGGAAAGGCAACTGATCTGTGATTAAACAGCCTGACGCTGCGTAAACACATCGATTTCATTGTCAATCCAGGTCATCTCGGCATCCCCCCAGAGTTGTTCGAGATCATAAAAAGTCCGGCGATCTTTTTTAAACACGTGCACAACAACATCCACGTAGTCCAGCAGGATCCACTCGCGGTTCAGTTTGCCTTCACGGTTCATTGGAAACACCCGGCTCACTTTTAGAATTTCTTCTTCGATGGAGCCAGCAATGGCATCGATTTGGGTATCGGAGTTACCAGAACAGATGACGAAGTAATCGGTAATGGCATTTTTTACATGGCGTAGGTCCATCACAACGATGTCCTGCGCTTTTTTCTCCTGCATTCCTTTCACGACCAGATCACGGAGTTGTTCGGTCGTTAATTCAGTTAGTTTGGCTGAAACAGCGTTTTGAATCATGCTTTGCTTGTAAACTTGTGGGTGCAACCAGCCAGCGGGTACGTTGCCAATTCACCGAGGCGACTGCCTCGACGCACCATATCCTAATTGCCTAATCTATAATCATAACACTCATTGTACAAAATTTATCCCAAAACCCTCTTTGTTGGCCAAAAAATCGTTTACCTGCCAAGCTGTCAGTCAACCAACGACGAAGCCGCCCAGCTTCTTGGCCAGAAAGATGTACCCGAAGGCACATTAGTTGTCACCGATCAGCAAACGCGGGGACGGGGGCAGCGGGGGAATCAGTGGGAAGCCCAGCCGGGGCAGAACCTAACCGTTTCGCTGGTGCTTAAACCCATTTTTCTGGCCCCACCCGACCAGTTCTGGCTCAACATGGCTGTATCGCTGGCTATTCAGGATACGCTGGCTCCGCTCCTCTCTGCTACGGAGCTAACGATAAAATGGCCAAACGACGTGTATGTCCGCGACCGGAAATTAGGCGGGGTATTGATCGAAAACATGCTTCAGGGCCAAACCCTGGGCCATTCCATCGTTGGCATTGGCTTAAATGTAAACCAGCTCGACTTCAATATACCCACGGCCACATCGCTCCTGCGGGAGTCGCCAGCACCAGAGGAATACTCGCTGCCGGGCCTGCTGACAGCACTGGCCGAGCAACTCGAAAAACGATACCTGCAATTACGCGCCGGGCACCGCGATGTGCTCCGGGCCGCCTACCTACAGCATCTGTATATGTATCGGCAACCCTACTTCTTTATAGCCGGTGCCCACGGTTTCACCGGTCAGATCGTGGATCTCGACCCAACCGGACGACTTGGCATCCTGACACATGGTATCGTCCGCTATTTCGCGTTTAAAGAGGTCAAATTTGTAATGCCACCGGTCAAATTTTGACTCCCGTGGCCGTTCGCGTGTTACGAGCGACCACGTTGGGGTCACGAAACTTGCCCACGCGGAGCCATTGGTCATTGATTAGTGTCTGATTGCATCCTGAACCGGATTGCCGATGCAGCCACTTGGTTCGAGAATGCCCAGAATTGCACAGATCGTGGGGGCGATATCGGCAATGTGGGTGCGCTGAAACGTTTGCCCTGGTTTCACACCCCAGCCGTAGAGCAGGAACGGCACGTGAGTATCGTAGGGGTAGGTGGTTCCGTGGGTGGTTCCTTTATTGCGCCCTTCAAACCAGCCCGCCTGCAACATCACGTAGATATCGCCGCTTCGGTTGGGAAAGTACACGTTCCTAAACATCGTGAGCTGGCTCTCAGGCAATGCCGTGTTCGCCAGCCCGTGCAGATTAACCACGTTCACCACCCCCCGCTGAGCCAGTAAGGTAGTCCGTATCAGCGCATATACATCCTGAATCTGAATTTTCCGCTCGGCCAGCAGGGACGTATTCAGGTAGATTTGCTGATTGAAATAAGTAAGCATCCACTGCCCCGGTCCGTAGTTCTTTGCCAGGGCCGCTTTCACCACTTCACTAACCTCGCCATACTGTTTTGTGTCGGCGGGGATACGGTAGGTCTTCGAGAAAGCCGGAATATCGGCCGCACCGTGGTCGGCTGATAAAAAGGCGAGCCACGCGCCCTTACCTACTTTCGCATCAAGTTGATTGAAAAAATCCTGCAACTGGAGATCCAGCCGGAGATATTCGTCTTCCGTTTCAATGGCGTGCGTACCAAAGGCATGACCGACGTAATCGGTAGATGAGAAACTAACCGCCAGCAGATCGGTAATATCATCTTTTCCCAGTTGCTCACCGTCAATGGCGGCCAGGGCAAATTCCTTTGTCAGTTGGTCACCAAACGGGGTGGCGCGAAGCATTCGTACCGGCTTTGGCCGCTTACCGTTACAAACTCATGCGGGAAAATCGATTTGGTCTCCCCCGGCAATGTGGCTTCGTAGGGCTGATCGTCGGTAGTACTGGCGGTGTACCGGTCGAGGGGGAATAGCGGCTCCCATTTCTGCCGCACAAACTGATCGGGCAGGCGGCGGTTATTGTAGGCCTGTACCCAGGCGGGCAGGTCTTTCCGGTAAAATGTGCTGGTGATCCAGTTGCCATCTTTTGAGTCGAACCAGTACGCGGCATCGGCGGCATGGCCAGCGGGCAAAATCGAGCCCCGATCTTTCAGGGCCACACCCACCACTTTGGCCCGGTTGTCGGTGGCCAGTTTAAGCTGATCGCCAATGGTGGTTACCAGCATGTTTCGGGGCGACATCTGCCCGGCGGCTCCGGTATTTCCAACCGTCTTTACCGTGGTATCTTCGGCACAGTAGACGATTCGACCTAGCTGACGATCGTAAAACTCATTACCCACAATGCCGTTCAGGGCCGGTGCCGAACCGGTATAAATGGCCGCGTGACCAGGACCGGTATACGTTGCCGCGTAGTGGTAATGATTGTTGCGGCAGTTGTAGCCCTGCTCCATCAGCCGCCGAAAACCGCCTCCTGTGCTCAGGGAACTGTATTTTTTATAGTACCGATACAGGTAATCGTACCGCATCTGATCAATCACGATGCCAACTACCAGTTTGGGACGGGCCACGCTGCCGGTGTTTGCCGAAACGGGGGCTATTGGCATATCAGGTGCCGTAGTGGGGGCTCGTTTCGATTGAGCCAAGGGTCGTTAACGTGCTGAGAAGTGTAATGAAGAGTAGTGATGAGAGGAATCGGGTCATGGGTAAAATCGGCGAAACTAGCTAGAGATGGCGACAAAGGTAACGAACATTTCGAGCGTGGCTACCGTTGACTAAAGTACCAAATCAAGAAGCCACTGGCTTGTTTTCATGCCTCAAGGAATATCGTTTAGCCCCGCTCAGATTGGCAACAAGGGCATCTGGATTGCGCTCGTTGTTCTGTCTTCCTGGGTTGCCCTGCTCGCTTTCCTGCTGACCTACCACAGCCCGAAGCCATCGGTGCCGGGCATTGGCCTTAGCTGGGCAGATCCGCTCGTGTACCTGTTTGTGCTGCTTCAGACGCATCTGTACACGGGCGTGTTTATCACGGCCCACGATGCCATTCACGGTGTCGTGGCGCCCAACAACAAGCGCCTGAACAACGCCATTGGCTGGGTGGCGACCCTGTTGTTTGCCTACAACAGCTATAACAAGCTGGCCGCGGGCCATCAGTTGCACCATCGTCATGCGGCCACAGAACACGATCCCGATTATCACCGGGGCAACGCAAACATGCTGCTCTGGTTCATCGACTTCGCCCGCAGTTACGTGTCTATCTGGCAGATTCTGGCCATGGCCATCACCTATAACGTACTGAAACTCTGGTTCCCGATGGAAAATCTTATTCTTTTCTGGATGGTGCCAGCGTTCCTGAGTACGTTTCAGCTGTTTTATTTTGGCACCTACCGGCCGCACCGGGGCGATCATGAAAACCCGCCCCACAACGCCCGCAGCCAGGGCCTGAACCACGCGTGGGCCTTTATTTCCTGCTACTTTTTCGGTTACCACTTCGAGCACCACAACCAGCCGTACCTGCCCTGGTGGAAACTGGCCGAAGCAAGGGAGCAAATGAGTTAAGTTCTTAACTCATTTGCTCCGCTCGATGGTGTACTGAATGAGGCCTTCCAGCGAATTGCGGTAGGTTGATGGGGGTAGTTTGTGGAGTAGATCCTTTGCCTGCTGCACGTACTCCTGCATGGCCGACGTAGCGTACTCGATGCCACCGGAGCCCTTCACAAAGGCGATGACCTCATTGACCTGCTTCGGCTCGTTGCTATGGTTCTTGATGATGTTGATAACCCGCCGTTTGTCGCCTCGTGCTGCTTTGTTGAGGGCGTAAATTAACGGCAGCGTCATCTTCTTCTCTTTGATGTCGATACCCAGGGGTTTGCCAACTTCGGCGGTGCCATAATCGAAGAGGTCATCTTTGATCTGGAAGGCAATGCCTACTTTTTCACCAAACAGCCGGGCCGTTTCAATCATCTCAGCCGACGCATTCACCGACCGGGCACCCATGGCGCAGCAGGCCGCGATCAGCGACGCCGTTTTTTGCCGGATAATTTCGTAGTAGATATCCTCGTTAATATCGAGCCGACGAGCCTTTTCTAGCTGAAGCAATTCGCCCTCCGACAGATCACGCACCGCTTGGGAGCCGATGCCCAGCAGATCGACATCGCCGTTTTCGATAGACAGCAACAACCCACGCGAGAGCAGGTAGTCACCAACCAAGCACGGCAATTTTGTTTTTCCAGAGCGCATTGATCGAGAAGAAACCGCGTCGGTAATTTGAATCATCGACCACATCATCATGCACCAGCGATGCCGTATGGAGCAGTTCAATCAGGGCCGCGCCCCGGTAAGTAGAGTCATTGATGGTGCCACATACACCGGCCGTCAGAAAGACAAACATGGGGCGAAGCTGCTTTCCCTTACGTCGAACGATGTACGAGGTGATCTGATCGAGCAGCATCACGTCGCTTTTCATCAAGTCTTTGAAAGTCTGCTCGAACCGATTCATCTCAGTAGCAATCGGAGCCTGGATGTCGGCGATGGAAAGGGCCATTTGGGTAACTGTAGGGGCAACCGTGGGTGTTGCCCGGCTGGGTAAACTCGTGGTTGCCCGCGATACACCATTCGTTAGGTTATGGGGCAAAAGTAGCTACGAATTGACGAAGTGTACGTAAAAAATACAATCTTAGAGGAAGCTCTTCGAGGACGCTCTCCGAGGAACCTCTTCGAGGAGCCTCACAACATACCACACCTCACCCTATGACAACGAGTCTGCCTTCTAGTATGCCCAACCAACCAACCATTCCTGCTTCCGACGTTCATTCCGACTTATTACCCACCTCCTGCGGCCGTACCCTGGTACTGGGGGGCGGCTCATTGAAAGGGGCTTTCCAATGCGGGGCCGTCACCGCTATTCTGGAAAAAGGATTCAAACCCGAAGCCATCTATGGCATTTCGGTGGGAAGCCTGAACGCCACTTTTCTCGTTCACGAAGCCAACCGGCAATACGCCGAAACAGGGGAGATAGACTGGCAGAAAGTGGGTCGGGTATTACTCGAATTCTGGGTTAAACACATCACCAGGCCCGACGACATTGCCGTGATCCGCTCCCGCTTTCTGACGGGTTACAATACCCTGTTCAGTCGGTTCGACGGCTTTCTGGACAATACGCCCTTACGCAACCTGGTTCGCCAGAACATCGACGTAGCGATTCTCAGGCAGGGGCCAATCAAACTAAAAGTTGGGGCTGTCAATGTCATCGAGGGCGACATGGTGTATGTTACCCCCAACGATGACCACTTTCTCGACTATGTGTTTGCCAGCAGTTCGCTGCCTTTTCTGATGCCCGCCGTGCAGATTGGCGACGATCACAGTAAGGCATTCCTCGACGGTGGACTGCGCGAAGTGGCTCCTTTGCGCGAGGCCCTCGATGATGGCGCCACCGAACTGATGTGTGTCGCCTGCCATTCCAAACGCATTTTCAACGAATCGTTTAACCACCGTAACCTCCTGAATCTGATGGAGCGGGTGAAAGACATCACCATCAACCAGATCGTGAACAACGACATTGCCTGGGCCGAGCGCTTTGTCGAGCGCGAGAAACTACGCGGCAACACGTTTCAGCTTACGGTGATCCGCCCCACCGAGCCGCTCCGCCTGAATCTTCAGAAATTTACCTCCGATGATATTGGCAGGCTCATCGTTCAGGGCTACAAGGCGGGCACTGATGTACTGCGAATACCAAACACTAACCCGTAGTGTTTACAGACAGCCGTTGCTTACGGGAAAAGGTCCAGCGTCTGCCAGGTCAGTACATGTGCCTGTGTACGTTGTTGTGGTTGCGCGCCTCCATAAATCAGATACGCGTCAACCTTCTCGGTAGTATGAGGCAGATCGGCATAAAAACGCAGCCCATCGAAGAAAGAGGGCTGAATGGTTTGCCCGGATTTGATCTCAACGACCCGATGAACTACACCCTCGTCAGACAGTAAGTCAATTTCATGACCGGTACTGTCGCGCCAGAAGTAAAACTGTGGTTTCTGACCGGCATTGAGTTTATTTTTCATCAATTCGTTGATCATCAGGTTCTCGAACAGTGCACCGCGCAAAAAATGCGTTTGTAGTTGCTCGGCCGACCGAATTCCCAGAAGTGAACAGGCCAATCCTGTATCGTAGAAATACAGTTTCGGTGATTTGACAATGCGCTTGTTATAATTGCGGAAGTAGGGTTGCAGTCGGTAGGCGATAAAACTAGTTTCCAGTATAGACGTCCACCGGGCCACTGTTTTGGCATCCAGTCCCAGTTCCAGGCCTAACTGAGCAAAGTTGACTAGCTGCCCAATTCGGCTGGCGCAACTGATTAAAAATGCCTGAAACTGACTTATACTCTGCACGTTTACCACCTGACGGACATCGCGTTCCACATACGTAGTCAGGTAATTTGGATAGAAATCTGCTGGCGATAGCGCCTGTTGATGTAACCGTGGATAGCCTCCCTGCCACAGATAGTCAGGCCAATTGTCGATTTCATAACCCGTTCCCCGAATTTCGTTGATGGCGAACGGCAGTAGGGTAAAAATGGCAACCCGGCCAGCCAGGGACTGTGTGATCTGTTCGAGCAGCAAGAAATTCTGTGAGCCACTCAGAATATACTCGCCAGGCTGATTACGCAAATCCGTATAATACTGTAGATAAGAGAACAGACTTGGTACAACCTGTACTTCATCCAGAATAACGCCACCTCGATATGTTTCTAGAAATCCGTGAGGGTCCTGTTCGGCAAACATCCGATTTTCAGGCAATTCCATATTCAGGTAGACATAGTCGGGGCATACTAACCTGCACAAGGTTGTCTTACCTGATTGCCGAGGCCCATTAATGGTCAGAATCGGGAATTTCGTTAGTAGTTCTGTGATTTTCTGTGCTAATGCTCTATTAACCATGGCTTTGCAAAACAGGAATTTGATTCCCGATTTGCAAAATACTTGTTTTTCATACATAACTATGACCGTATGGGCTTATTTTTTCGCTAAATTCGAGAAGACACTACGTAGCCACACGTTTCAGCTTACGGTGATCCGCCCCACCGAGCCGCTCCGCCTGAATCTTCAGAAATTTACCTCCGATGACATCGGCAGGCTCATTGTTCAGGGCTACAAGGCCGGTACCGACGGGCTGAAAGCCAGCTAATTAAACACAAAAAACCCCGACCATAGCTGGCCGGGGTTTTTTATATAAGGTACGTTAGTTACCCCTCTTAGTTGAAGATGTAACGCAGACCAAACTGCGCCTGCCATACGGCGTTCAGCGATACATTAGGCGTAAACGAGTCACGCAAAAGAACCGTTCTTGACGTTCCTCCGTCGGTAATCTGCTGCGTAGCCAGGCGGTATGAAAGTGCCCCGCTTGTGGCCACCGTTGCCGAAAGGGGATTGAACGAAGTTGCCTGGTTACCAACACCCCATGAGTCATTGAGCAAGTTGCCTACGTTCAGAATATCGGCGCGAAGCTGAATCGTGTTACGCTTTGCTTTTGCCCCAACGGTGAAGTAAAACTCCTGAATGAATGAGAAGTCAACCCGCGTCAGCCAGGGGAACGAACCACCGTTCCGCTCAGCATACTGACCACGACGAGTTTTAAGGTAATCATTACCATTGATATAGGAATCAAGCGCCGTCTGCTGCTGCTCGGCCGTGTAGGTAATCGACGAAGCCGGTGTAGTAGCTGTGGCGGCACTATTGACAACCAATGGCAGGAACGTGAGGTCAGATGCTTTGTTTGGGACAAAGATCAGATCGTTCGAGGTCTGTCCGTCACCGTTGATATCCTGGCCGTATGTGTATGAAATTTTCGAACCACTGTTCGATACCAGGCCCAGTGTGAAAGTAGACGAGCCACCTACTTTGCCACCATAGTTCAGCCGGTAGTTCAGCAAACCAACAATCCGATGACGCAGGTCATTATCTGAGTACGTCAGGGGCAGATAGTTCTGACCAACTACGGAGGGTACGTTGGCCTGCACCGTGCTGCCTACAAAAGCAATATCTCTCGCCTCACCGTAGGTATAGGAGACGAATCCACCAAAGCCACTGTTAGCCCTCTTCTCCAGTTTAACGGTGGCAATGTAGGAGTCACCCTGATTGGTGTTCTTCAGCACGAAGGCGTTACCAATAGTTGGGTTAATAAACCGGGCATTGGTAGCCGCTGCGCCTGTTTGGCCTAACGCCGGGAAGCGCGGGCGACCATCGGGCGTTGTGCCGGTTGGTGCATTCAGGTTGGCGTCGATGTAACGCAGGCCGTTCAGCGTTTTGTTGTAGATGAACTCAACCGTACCTACCAGACCTAAAGGCAAACGCTGGTCAACGGCGATGTTCGTTTTCCAGATTTGTGGGTATTTCAACTCTTGGTCCGACGCGTTAATGGCGTAGCCCGTCAGGCTGGCTGGCTGCGTGGCAGCAGGCAAAATGCCGGCAGGCAGTTTGCTGGGGTCAGTTACAAACGGAACACGCGAGTTGGTCAGGTTGAATACCGCCGTGTTGATACCGTTGTTACCCAACTGGTTCGAAATCAACACCTCTGGAATACGTGATACGAAGAAGCCGCTACCACCACGAATCTGCGTTGTTTTGTCACCTTTCACGTCCCAGTTGAAGCCAACGCGGGGCGAAATCAGCAAACGTGTTTTGGGGAACGTACCCGTTGTAACCTTATACGGATTCCCATTTTCATCGCGGAACGTCAATTGCTCTACCCGTGTGTTGTTAAAGGCAGCGGCGTTTGCGTTGTCGTAGGCGTAGATATCACCGCGCAGACCAAACGTCAGTTTAACGTTCGGTGTAGCCTGAAATTCGTCCTGGATGTAGGCGCTATACAGGTCACGATCCAGGCGTTGCAATGGCTCAGCACCACCTGCGATCAACGAATACCGCAGGTTATACCGGTTTACTGCCACTGGCGACGTCGTGCTGTTTGGGTTACTGATCGAAGCCAGCGCAGCGGTCTTGAAGTCAGCAATCGAGTTGTAGACGTACACGCCGTTCGACGACGGGAAGAACACGTTATTCGACGTAAAGTGCTCATATACAGCACCAGCAGTGAATGTGTGTTTACCTGCGAAATAGCTGAAGTTGTTCGTGATATTGAATGTCGAATAGTTCAGCTTATTATTCGGCGTGAACGGATCGAAACCGATCGACGTCAACGTTGTACCGCCCGGCGCATTCAGGATGTCGATGGTTGGAAACAGCCCCGTTTTATACGTCCGGTCTTCAATTTGCTTGTTATAGGTAACGATCAGGTCGTTAGACATTCTGCTACCCAGGGTAGACGTTAATTCAGCAGCGATAGAGCGCGTGTTGTCGGCAATGATATAACCAGAGTTTTCCGGCGATATGGCATCCCGCGAATTGGTTCGGTTGCCGTTACCTGCTGTGTTGCTGCTGTTACTGTTGCTGATGGGCACATCCGACTCTGAATTATGGTATGAATACCGTACCGATAATTTATGATTGTCGTTGATGTTGTAATCCACACGCGCCAGTCCTTTTATACTCTTAACCTGGTTGTTGAACCCATCGAACGGCCCCAGCGCACGGTTAAAGTTGGTTTGCATAAACTGCGTCAGGTCGTCGGCTTCGGCTTGTGTCAGGCGCGAAACGTTCCCACCGCCGGTCTGTCCCCGGTTTACCGACCAGGTTAGTGCAGGCGTGCTGCTGTCGAACTGTTCACCATTGACAAAGAAGAACAGTTTGTTCTTAATGATTGGACCACCCAGCCGGAAGCCATACGTGGTTTCGCTCAGATTTGGGGCCGGTGTGTACGTTACACCACCTACCGTTTTACCAACAAATTTGTCGGAACGGAACAGGGTGTAGGCCGAACCCGAAAATTCGTTCGTGCCTGAGCGCGTAACGGCGTTGATACCAGCACCGGTGAAACCAGACTGACGAACGTCGAATGGCGCTACGTTTACCTGCACCTGATCGAGGGCGTCGAGCGAAACGGCGGTTGTTCCTGTGCGGCCACCCGCCTGAGCCGAGCCGCCCAGACCGAAGCCGTTGTTAAATACGGCGCCGTCGATGGTGATGTTGTTGAACCGGCTATCCTGACCGGCAAACGACTGACCGTTTCCATACGGGTTGTACTTGGTGATGTCACTAATGGTACGACCGATCGTTGGCGTGGTATTGATGGCTTCCCGGCTAAACGAAGACGCCGCGCCCGTACGGTCTGAGCTGAAAATATCGGCCCGGTTGGTTGTAATAACGATTTCGTTCAGGCTCGTGCCCTCATCCGTCAATCTGAAATTAGCATCAGTCGCCGTTCCCAGGTTGACGGTAAGATTACTCGTAGTTTGCTCTCTGTACCCAACAAAGGTTACTTTGACGGTATATGGCCCACCTACCCGCACGGTTGGCAGTGTATAACGCCCGGAGACGTTACACGTTGTACCGTAACGGGTTCCCGACGGTTCGTGTGTGGCAACAACCGTTGCGCCGGGGAGCCCCTCCCCTTTTGCATCGGTAACAAGGCCGTTAATGGCACCGGTTGTTACCTGTGCCATTGCCCCGCCTCCGAGTGCTACGGCCAGCAACATACCGCCAAGCAGCACGAAAGCCGCCCGGAAGCGCAGTAGCTTTTTAAACATAGAAGTGTTTGGTTTGATTGTTAATGCAGTTGGGTCCATATGGTAGGACACAGAGTTATTTTCGGCCGCAAAGGTCAAACAAGTTTTCGGGACCGCCAAGGGCTATTTCTATAAATAGTGCTATGTTTCGGTTATGCAGCGGCTATTTTCTTTAAAATCTCCATATTTTTCATGTTATCAGCACTAGTACCCACTTATTATCTTTTTGTTAAGCCAACCTAAAGGCAACCTTATGCGTTAGTCTACTTTAACTCACCACAATTTTTTTATGAATTCAGCATCCGATACAAGCGAAGTTATTAAGCTTACTCAGTATAGTCACGGGGCTGGTTGCGGCTGTAAGATCGCCCCTAAAGTGCTCGACCAGATTTTACACGGACAAGCCAGCGGCCCCACTTCACCAGCATATTCCTTTTCGACCCTGCTCGTTGGTAACGACGCCCGTGACGACGCGGCTGTCATGGACCTGGGCAACGGCGAAGCGATTATCAGCACCACCGACTTTTTTATGCCCATCGTCGATAACGCCTTCGACTTCGGACGGATTGCGTCGGCCAACGCCATCAGCGATGTCTATGCCATGGGCGGCCAGCCTATCATGGCCATCGCTATTCTTGGCTGGCCCATCGATAAACTATCGCCGGAAATAGCAGGCGAGGTCATTGCCGGTAGCCGCGCCATCTGCGCCGAGGCGGGCATTCCGCTGGCGGGTGGTCACAGCATCGACTGCCCCGAACCCGTTTTCGGACTGGCCGTGACGGGCCGGGTGCGTATCAATGATCTGAAGCAGAACAACACCGCCACCGAAGGTTGTGTGCTTTATCTGACCAAACCGTTGGGAGTGGGTATTCTGACCACCGCGCAGAAAAAAGACATCCTCTTGCCCGAGCACGCTAATCTGGCCCCCCGCCAAATGGCACAGCTCAACTCATTCGGTGCCGTGCTGGGGCCGCTGCCCTACGTGAAAGCGCTCACCGATGTTACGGGCTTCGGCCTGCTGGGCCACCTCACCGAAATGGCCGAAGGCAGCGGCCTGAGCGCCGATATTCGGTTCGACGACGTACCCCGGCTGGACGTTATTGACCGTACCTGGCGCAGGGAAGCATTCCTGGCGGTACTCATCGCAACTGGGATAGCTACGGCCACAAAATAGCCGACCTTACCGATAACCAGCGCCATATCCTGGCCGACCCACAAACCTCGGGCGGGCTACTCATTGCCGTAGAACCGCACTGTACCGATGAGTTTGAACGAATGGCGCAGGAAAATGGCTTCAAGCTAAAGCCATTCGGCACGATGGGGGCGAAACGGGAGAAAGTCGTGTACGTAGCTAATATCATAACCTATGAAGCTCTACTACCGCGAGCTGGGCGAACCCACAGCCACACCACTGCTAATTGTACACGGCATTTTCGGCTCGTCAGACAATTGGCTGACCATCAGCAAAACAATAGCGACCCATGGGTATCGCGTTATTCTGCCCGATCAGCGAAACCACGGTCAGTCGCCCCGGAGCGATGACTTTTCGTATGCCGATATGGCCGCCGATATTCATGAACTGATAACCGATCTTGGGCTGGATAACCCCATTCTGATCGGTCATTCGATGGGTGGCAAAACCATGATGCAGTACGCCTTTACGTACCGGAACGCCGGACCGCCCGGTACATTCAGGGCGCTGGTGATCGTTGATATCGCACCTAAATTTTACCCCGTCCATCACGCCGATATTCTGCGCGGACTAGCCTCCATTGACCTTAAAGGGATTCGCAGCCGCACTGAAGCCGACGCCACGTTGAGCGCCTACGAGCCTTCGCACACCGTCCGGCAATTTCTGCTTAAAAACCTCTACCGGGAAACCGTAGAGGGTTCTTCGCAGTTTGCCTGGCGGTTGAACCTGCCGGTTATTAGCCGCGAAATTCACGGCGTAGGCGAAGAATTGACCAACCCGCACCCGGTAGCAGCGCGTACCCTGTTTATTCGTGGCCGACGATCACCCTACATTCTCGACAGCGACTGGCCCGCCATCCTCCGGTTATTCCCCAACGCCCAACTCGCCACCATCGAAGACGCCGGCCACTGGCTACAAGCCGAACAACCCGACGAGTTTGTGGAGGTGTTGATGGGGTTTTTAAGAGAGTAAAAAGCTATAACACAGAGGTGCACAGAGACCCACGGAGGTACACAGAGTTTCTTTGTTCAAGTAGAGAAAAAAACTCTGTGTACCTCCGTGGGTCTCTGTGCACCTCTGTGTTATAGCTTTTCTTATATCACCGTCCCTCCGTCAGCATAAAACAGGCTGCCGGTGCTATAAGATGAGGCCGACGAAGCCAGGAAGAGGGCTAATGGGCTAATCTCGTCGGTGGTGCCCATACGGGCAATGGGCAGGCGTTTGGTGAAATGCGCCAGGATCTTATCATCCTGCCAGAGGGCCTGACTGAACTTGGTTTTTATCAGGCCGGGGCAGATCGCATTGACGCGAATCCCGTCTGGGCCCCATTCTTTGGCCAGCACTTTCGTCAGCATGTTCATCGCCGCCTTACTGACGCTGTAGACACCCAGACCCGGATCGGGGGTGTGGCCGGCAATGCTGCTCATCATAATGATGCTCCCGCCGCCACGGGCTTTCATGCTGGGGTAACACAGCTTGCTCAGCTCGAACGGCGCTTTTACGTTGGCCTGCATGATCTTATCGAACGCGCCACCGTCGGCATCCAGCGACGGGCCAAAAACGGGGTTCGACGCGGCATTATTGACCAGAATATCGACCCCACCGTAAATAGCCATGGTTTTTTCGACGAGGTGCTGCAACTGAGCCATATCGCCCACGTGCGCAGCAACGCCCGTTGCCTCGCCTCCGGTTGCGTTTATATCGGCGGCAAGGGCATCGCAGGCCTCCTGTTTGCGACTACTGACAATGACTTTAGCCCCAAAGCGAGCGTAGAGCCGGGCAATGTCTTCACCAATACCCTTACTGGCACCGGTGATAATGGCGACCTTGTCGGTCAGGTCGAAAATGGCCTTTTCAGTTTGAGCAGCAGTCATGTTTGTTGGGGATTGGTAATTGGGTATGATGTGGATTGGTATTGGGTAATTGGGGTAAATGGCAGATGCTCGGCGCAGAGCAATTACTTAATTACCCAATCCAAACCAATTACCAAAAATAAGGGATGCCCTCGTTTATACGTTATAGGGGTAAGCCCCACACTGTCCAGTTTAGTGGTTCGTGTGTACATTTACCGTTAATTAATAGTCCTATGCCCGATCCATCCGATTCACCTCTCTTTGGCTCCTGGCCGCGTGCCTATGCCGTGGTACTAGGCGCTCTGCTGCTTGAGATCGCCTTTTTCTATGGCCTAATGCGCTGGTTCGCATGAGCAAGCTGGATTGGTGGGTACTGGGCAGTACGCTGGTTAGTCTGGTTGGCTATGGCCTCTATCGAAGCCGGGGTAAACAGAATTTTAATGATTACACCCGCGCCGGGCAGTCGATGCCGTGGTACCATGTGGGGCTATCGGTAATGGCTACGCAGGCCAGTGCTATCACTTTTCTGTCGGCACCGGGGCAAGGGTTTGCCGACGGCATGCGGTTCGTGCAGTTTTATTTCGGCCTGCCGCTGGCCATGATCGTGCTGTCGATCACCTTCGTGCCCATCTTCCATAAGCTGAAGGTGTATACCGCCTACGAATTTCTGGAGAATCGCTTCGATGGCCGGGTACGCTCCCTGACGGCCGGGCTGTTTCTGTTGCAACGCGGCCTCTCAACGGGCCTGTCGATCTACGCACCCGCCATTATCCTGTCCACTATTCTGGGCTGGAACATCTACTGGACTAACCTGGTCATGGGCGGGCTCGTCCTGATTTACACCGTATCGGGCGGCACCAAAGCAATTTCGCATACCCACCTCACCCAGATGCTGATTGTGACGGTGGTGATGGTGGTGGCCGGCTGGCTTACCGTGCGGTTACTCCCCGAAAACATTGGTTTCACCGATGCCCTGCGTGTGGCGGGCAAAGCCGGTCGGCTCAACCTGATCGATACGAAATTTGATCTGCAAAACCGCTACAACATCTGGTCGGGGTTGATCGGCGGCTTCTTTCTACAACTCTCTTATTTCGGCACCGACCAGTCGCAGGTGGGGCGCTACCTGACGGGGCAGTCGGTGACCCAGAGCCGGGTGGGATTGTTGATGAATGGGTTGTTGAAGGTGCCCATGCAGTTCCTTATCCTGCTGGTGGGCGTGTTGGTCTTCGTCTTTTACCAATTCAACGCATCGCCGGTCTTTTTCAACAAGCAGGAAACAGACCGCCTTCGTTCGGGGCCGCTGGCGGCTGAGTTTCAGGTACTGGATACCAAACACCAGACCCTTTCTGCCCAGCGCAGGGAAGCCGTGGCTGATCTGGAAGTGGCGATCCAAACGCAAAACGAGGCTGCCGTCAGTGCAGCGGGTGAGCAGATCCGGGTGAGCGATGGGGCATTGACGGCACTTCGTAAGGACGTAGGCACGCTGATTCAGCGCAACAACCCTACCGCCGACACCAACGACGTGAACTATGTTTTTCTGCGGTTCGTACTCGACCACCTCCCCCACGGCCTGATTGGCCTGCTCATCGCCGCCCTGTTCATCGCCTCCATGGGGTCCATCGCTTCAGCGTATAGCTCGCTGTCGTCGA
The DNA here is from genome assembly GCA_963750355.1 of uncultured Cytophagales bacterium. Taxonomy (GTDB): domain Bacteria; phylum Bacteroidota; class Bacteroidia; order Cytophagales; family Spirosomataceae; genus Fibrella. The sequence goes on from CAVVQL010000003.1 coordinate 556,623, forward strand.
CAACGGTGGTGGATGTGTATAACCGCATTGTACCTGTGGCCGATCAGAGGCTTAACGAAGTGGCCTTGTCGCGCTGGCTAACGCTGGGCTGGGGTGTGTTCTGCATCATTGTGGCGCAGTTTGCCAACCTCATCGGGGGCAGCATGATCGAGATCGTGAATGTACTGGGCTCGCTGTTTTACGGGGTTATTCTGGGCATTTTCTGCGTTGCCTTCTACCTTAAATCGGTGGGTGGGCGCGCCACCTTCTGGGCGGCGCTCCTGGTCGAAGCCATCGTGATTGGCTGCTACCACTTCGACCTGATGGCCTTTCTCTGGCTCAACGTGGTGGGTTGCCTGCTCGTCATGGTTTTTGCCCTGGTTCTGAACCAGCTACTGCCACCCCGAAAACAGCGAGGACAGACACCGAGCTCTGCTTAAAATTCTTAAGTTTCTTCCGCCGAACATAAACAAGCCTTTATTCACTGTTTCAGGCCCTTATGTTCCCATATCCCTCTGCGTAACGGGTGCCACCTATACCGGATTGACTGGCCAAACCGTTATTTTTGCACTGCTTCTTTACCAACTGTCCATGCGCCTGCTTGTTACCCTGCTTTTGTTGCTTCCTGCTTTGTGTCGGGCCCAGACTCCCCGGTTCATCATTGGTAAAGTGCTGGATCAGGAGAATGGTAGCGGCGTAAACAATGCCACGGTGATTAATCCCCGAACGCAGGCCATTGGCCGCACCAACGCCGCCGGTGCTTTTTACCTCGACGTAAAACCAGGCGACTCGGTGATTGTCACCAGCCCCAGCCACGGCCGGTCAGGGCTGAAGTGGGATGGCATCGATAAAGAGCCAAAGCTGGTGATGAAACGGCAGCTTTCTGACGAGGTCATCAATCTGCCAACGCTGACGGTGCGCGGCAAGCGCGAAGCGGAGGTTCGTAAAGAGTTGGAGCAGCTATTGCGCGAGCCCGAAGCCCGCAAGAACCTGTCGGGCGAGCAGATTTTCAACCTGGCCCAGTCGCCGGTTACGCTGCTCTACGAGTTGTTCAGCAAGCAGGCCCGCGCCAGTCGAAAAGCGGCGGTCATCAGTCAGCAGCACCGCAAGCGAATGCTGGCCAACTACCGGGTTGAACTCATTACGCAGCGGGCTACCGACCTACAGGGAGAGACCATTGAAACCTTCCGAGACTACTGCAATTTCAACGACGATTTCGTGCTGCAAGCCTCCGAATACGACCTCACCTTCGCCGTATTGCAACGGTACCGGCACTATTCGCGTCATTAGTCAAGCCAGTTCTCTAGGTCAATAAACCGGGCTCAGGTAGCTTGTGTTTACAGCTAAAATAGTGAGCGCATATTAGCTAACTGATTGACAATTAATCAAATAATTAACAAGAATAGAGCAGGCAAACCGAACGTTCACCAGCCCGAACGCGTTTACTAACTAGACCTCTCTCCCCCATCATTACTGGTTTTGTCAATCGTGCGGCTTGCATGATATCATTGGTTTGCGTCTATATTTGACCCCACCCGCTGCACCAGACACTACACATGAACAGTCCATATCATCAACAGCAAGACACTTTATGTCAAAGAACTTAGTCATTGTCGAGTCGCCCGCGAAGGCGAAAACAATCGAGGGATACCTCGGCCGCGACTTCACCGTGCGGTCTAGTTTCGGTCATATTCGCGACCTGCCTAAAGATGGCCTGGCCGTTGATGTGAAGAACGGGTTCGTGCCGGATTACCAGATTTCGCCCGATAAAAAGCAGCTGGTCAGCGAACTGAAAAGGCTGGCCAAAGAGGCCGATGAAGTGTGGCTGGCTACGGACGATGACCGCGAAGGCGAAGCTATTTCGTGGCATTTGAAAGAAGCCCTCGGCCTGAAAGCCGACACCAAGCGAATCGTCTTTCGGGAGATCACGAAGAACGCGATCCTGAACGCGATCCAGATTCCCCGCACCATCGACCTCGATCTGGTGAATGCCCAGCAGGCCCGGCGTGTGCTCGACCGGCTGGTGGGCTACGAACTGTCGCCGGTACTGTGGCGCAAGATCAAAGGGGGCAGTACGGGCCTGTCGGCGGGTCGGGTGCAATCGGTAGCCCTGCGGCTGGTGGTTGAACGCGAACGCGAAATCGATAAGCATAACGCCAAATCAAGCTTTAAGGTAACGGCCCAGTTCATCGTCGACGGGGGAAAGGTGCTGAACGCCGAACTGCCGAAGAACTTTGCCACGGTGGCCGAAGCCCGCAGCTTCCTGGAGCAGTGCATTGGCGCGACGTTCACCATCAAAAACCTGGAGGTAAAACCCGCCAAGAAATCACCCGCACCGCCCTTTACCACGTCGACGCTGCAACAGGAAGCCTCGCGCAAACTCGGCTACTCGGTAGACCGCACCATGCGCATTGCCCAGAACCTGTACGAAGCCGGTAAGATCTCGTACATGCGGACCGACTCGCTGAACCTCTCGCAGGAAGCCGTCGACAAGGCCACCGCCGAGATCAAGGCCGCATTTGACGAGCGGTACATTCAGAAGCGGAATTTCAAGAACAAGAACGAGTCGGCCCAGGAAGCGCACGAAGCCATCAGGCCCACTAATTTCAGCGACCATAGCGCAGGCGGCGACCGCGACCAGAAACGGCTCTACGAACTGATCTGGAAACGGGCCATTGCCTCACAAATGGCGGACGCCCAACTGGAACGCACCACCGTATCGATCGACATCCGCACCACCGGAACCCCAACTGCTGGCTTCCCAACGGAGCTTATCGCCCAGGGGGAGGTTATCAAGTTCGACGGCTTTTTGAAGGTCTACCTCGAATCGAAAGACGATGAGGATGACGAAGATTCGAAAGGCATGTTGCCGCCCCTGACCATTGGGCAGGAACTGGACCTGAGCCAGATGAAGGCATCGGAGAAGTTTACCCGGCCGCAACCGCGCTACGCCGAAGCATCGCTGGTGAAAAAGCTCGAAGAAATGGGTATTGGCCGCCCGTCGACCTACGCGCCCACGATCTCGACGATCATTAATCGGGGGTACGTGACCAAGCAGGATAAACCCGGTCAGGAGCGTACCTTCCTGGAGTTTACCCTTCGAGCCGAGAAGATCACCGAAACGAGTGGCAAGGAGACCTACGGGTCAGAGAAAGCCAAGCTGTTCCCCACCAATACGGGGGTAGTCGTTTGTGACTTCCTGATGGAGTACTTCCCCGGCATTGTCGATTACAAATTTACGGCCAACGTAGAGCAGGAATTCGATGAGATCGCCGGCGGGAAGCTCAAGTGGCAGACCATGCTGGAGGATTTCTACGGCGATTTTCACAAGAATATCGAAGACATTCAGGGAGCTGCCGCCGGGGTTAGTTTCAAAACCGGTGCCAAAGAACTGGGTATTGATCCCAAAACGGGTAAGCGCGTGTCGGCCCGGCTGGGTAAGTACGGTGCCTACGTGCAGATTGGTGAATCGACCGATGAGGAGAAGCCCCAATATGCCAACCTCCGCGACGGCCAGTTGATCGAATCGATCTCGCTGGAAGATGCGCTGAGCCTATTTGGCTTACCCCGCGAAATCGGCTTCTTCGAAGATCAGGCCCTGACTATCGGCGTGGGTAAGTTTGGTCCTTACGTGAAGCACGACGGCAAGTACGTGTCGCTGGGCAAAGAAGACGACCCCTACACCATCACCGCCGAACGGGCCGTCGAGCTGATTCAGCAGAAGCGGGCCGAGGCGGTCAGTGAATCGATCGGCGAATTCGAAGGCAAGCCTGTCACCACCGGCAAAGGTCGTTTTGGCCCGTATGTGAAGTACGAAGACAAGTATATCTCGCTGGCTAAAGGCGAGCAACTGGCTGGTCTGACGCTGGAACGCGCCATTGAGCTGATTCAGCAGAAGCGCAACGCCGAAGCGAACAAGTACATCAAGGAGTTCCCCGAACGGCCGGAGGTGAAGGTGGTCAACGGCATGTATGGCCCCTATCTGGCCGTTGGCAAACGAAACGTACGCCTGCCGAAAGACATCGACCCCGCCGAACTAACGCTGGAACGCTGCCTTGAACTGGCTGGCGAAGACCCCAAAGGTGCTCCCGTTGCCAAAGCTGCCAAGAAGGCTCCTGCCCGCACAGCGGCCGCCAAAAAGACCACTAGTACCACAAAAGCAGCGGTAAAAGCACCAGCGAAGAAGGCAGTAGCCAAGAAGAAGTAATAGTATTAGCTGATTTTGATGCCGTGAAGCCCCGCCTGCTGGTGGGGCTTCTTTTTTTAGCCGATACAGGCTGATTAGGTTGCGGCTATTCAAAAGGTATCCCGTCCAAAGATCGCCTGAATTGGGATGAGTACATTCAAAGGTATCCAGTTAAAAATTGTATCTTACTGGTATGGAAAAGCAGCAGAAAATTGTCGTGTTGTCCGGGGCGGGCATCAGTGCCGAGAGTGGTATCGCCACCTTCCGCGACTCGAATGGCCTCTGGGAAAACCACCGAATCGAAGATGTGGCTACGCCCGAAGGCTGGCATAAAAACCGCCAACTGGTGCTGGATTTTTACAACCAGCGCCGTAAGCAGGCCCTATCCGTTGAGCCCAACGCCGGGCATTATGCGCTGGCCAGGCTGGAACAGTACTACGACGTGACGATTGTCACGCAGAACGTGGATGGCCTGCACGAAAAAGCGGGATCGACACATGTGCTTCACCTGCACGGTGAGCTGGCGAAGGCCCGCAGTTCCATCGACGAATCGCTGGTCTATGACATCGACGGCTGGGAGATCAAACTGGGCGATCAATGCGAAAAAGGATCGCAGCTTCGTCCGCATATCGTCTGGTTTGGCGAGTCGGTACCCATGATGGAAGAAGCCATCGATGTGGCCCTGACCGCCGATATTTTCATTGTGGTAGGTACATCGCTGGTGGTGTACCCCGCAGCGGGCCTCGTCGACTTTATCCCGAAAACGGTGCCGATCTACGTGGTCGACCCCAACCTGCCCGAAATCAGGCCACGACCGAACCTGACGCTCATTGGTGAACCGGCCAGCATTGGCATGACCCAACTGGCCGATAAGCTCATTGCCGAGGCCAGTCAGAAAGAAAAAGCGGTGTAACAAGCCCGTTGGCTGCCAGTCGCGTTGTAGTGCCATGACACTTGCAGACAAGACGCGGCTGGCGCATCAACTGCTCAACGACCAATACGGCATTCAGGCGATTTACGGCTACGACGATCCGATGCATGAGCTGGTCGGCACGATCCTGTCGCACCGAACAACCCATGCCAACGAGGTGACGGCCTACCGCACGATGCGCGAACGCTTTCCGACCTGGGAGGCCGTGCGCGATGCGCCGCTGCCAGCCCTCATCGACGCCATCCGGACGGCGAACTACCCGGAAGTAAAAGCCCCCTACATTCAGCAGTTGCTCACCGTATTGATTGCCGAACGCGGCGAGGCCAACATCGATTTCCTGGCCGACCTGACCACCGACGAAGCCATGCAGTGGCTAACCCGATTGCCTGGAATCGGCCCCAAAACGGCTACGTTGTTATTGCTGTTTACCTTCCACAAGCCCGTGTTGCCTGTGGATACGCACGTGCATCGGGTTACCCAGCGAATCGGCATTATTGGCCCTAAAGTCAGCGCCGGAAAAGCCCACGATCTGTTGCTGGCCGCGCTGCCGAATGATGCCGTTGAGCTGTTTAACTTCCACAAGCATTTTTACTGGCATGGGCAGCGCATTTGCACCTGGTACACACCAAAGTGCGATCAATGCGTGCTGGCCCCCCACTGCGATTTCCTGCTGTCGGGCAAGACAGCCGTGCTGAGCAGTACACCGGCGCGCAGGAAGTAGAGCGGTTGAAAACCAGCGGGATTTTATAACGATTTGCCTTTTTGCATTCGTTTCAGGGTCTCTTTATAGGTTTCGGCGTCGGAAGAACCGGTTTGTTCAGCCAGCGAGACCGCCTTTTCCTGCAGTTGCACGGCCTGCTCTTTCTGCCCCAGCTGGTATAACAGGCAGGCACAGACTCTGGTAGCATTGGGCGTTTCGGTGAGTTGATTCGCCTGCCGTACGTAGTCGGTTATGACCTTTAACCTGGCCTCATCCTTTACCTCCTTAAAGAAGTACCAGCCAATGGTGCACAGCTTGTAGTAGTTCGCCCAGAAGGCTACCGAATCTTTCGCTTTGGCCTCACTGGTCAGCTTTGGAAGCAGGTGTGTCTGAGCGTATGCCCCGGCATGTTCGGCATACTGCTTCCACTCTTTCTGTAGCTGGTAGAACTGGGTACGGTATTCGGCTTTTTGCTCCTCCACGTTCTCCGTCTCCATCTTTTCCAAAGCGGCCATCAGCACAGGCAGGCGCTTTTCGTCCCGATTTTCTGCCGACCGGGTCACATCCATGCTTAAGATAACCCGCGCCCGCTCCAGAAATCGATTATCGTGCTTATTGGCCACCAGCAAATTAAATGCCCGGCTGTCAACCCGTTCCACGTTTTCGTAAGCGATCAGCAGATTAATGGGTTTGCTCAATGAGTCGGCGGGTAAGGTGGCCAGGTAATTATCAAGAATAGCCTGGGTTTCCTGGCCATATTTTCGGCGCAATTTCAACAGTGATCTGATCAGAACGGGGGCGTGGTTTCCTTCTTTATAAGCCTTCATGTACAGGGCAAGCACGCTACCCTCTCCACTTCGCTGGAAAGCCTCCTCACCCTGCTCTATGAATTGGGCGGCAGGCATATAGCCCGTCACCGTATGCACCAACTGCCCGTCGCCATTGATGAACAGACCCGTCGGATACGCCTGAACCTTGTACTGCGCCGCAATAGCTGACCCTCCTTTTTCTGCATCGGCCTTGTGGTTGATAAAATAGGCGTTGAACTGTTTGCCCACCGCTTTATTCGAGAACACGTCACGATCGAGCAGTTTGCAGGGGCCGCACCAGTCGGCATACACGTCGACGAAAATGAGTTTACGCTGGGTTTTTGCCTCGGCCAGTAACTCGTTCCAGGCTTTCTTCTGAAAATTGATCTGAGCAATGAGCAAGCCGGGCAGGCAGCATAGCGAGCAACACAACAAGAGGCAGTAGCGTGCTATTCGTTTCATATCCTGATTTGGTTTGGACAAGTGTAACAAACAGGCAACAATTAATCAACAGAAAAAGGGTAATCGGCACAACGAATTAGCGCCCACCACCCTTTTAGCCGAACAGGCCGTAGGCTACTCGACCGGCTTCCCGCTGTATTTCTTCCCGTGGATGGCTTGAGCCTGACTTACCCAGTTGTCGCGCTCGATCCGACCGGGGAAGAATTCGATGATCTCGTTCACTTTCTTGATGTCTTCTTTGGTAAAATTGCTGATCTGCCGGAAGGTGTAGATGCCGAGGCTGTGCAGTTTCTTTTCCAGAAATGGCCCTATGCCCACAATCCCTTTCAGATCGTCGGCTTCCGCAGCCGTGGCCCGGCCAATGCGATCGAAATTAATCTCATTGGCCCGTGAGGCAATCCGGTGCAGAACGGCATCTTCAGAGCCATCAATGGGCCCGGCCGCCCCTCTACTATCCGGGGCCGCTTGTACGGGAGGTAGCTCAACGGGGATTTCCAGAATCGGGGCACCCATGGCGGGCACCACCTGCGGCTCAGTGACCGTAGTGGGCCTAACCGTCTCTTTTCGAATGGCGTTAACCGCAGGCCGGGTGGCTGTTGCTTTAGCCCGGCGGCAGCTATCCAGGTCGGCCTCTTTTTCGGCAATTTCAGCCTGCAAGGCCCGCACACGACTATTCAGAATGAAGCGGGCAAGTAGCCAGCCCACAAACGCGGCCAGCGAAAGCAGCAGCAGTATCTCGATGACAGCCGCTGGGCGACTAAGGGGATCTAATCCAAACATGGTGGTCGGTGGTTAAGCGGTGCGTTTCTTTCGTTCAATCTCAGCCGCCTGTCCGGCCCAGTCGTCACGCTCGATCCGGCCCGGAAAAAATTCGATGATATCGTTCACGTTGGCCATGTCTTCTTTGGTGAAGTTGGCCACCTGACGAAACGTGTAGATACCCACGGCGTGCAGTTTCTTTGCCAGAAACGGCCCCACCCCCACAATTTGGGTCAGATCGTCGGCCTCTTCGGCGGTGGCCCGGCCGATGCGATCAAAATCGAGTTCACTCAATCGGGTGTGTACCCGGTTCAGAATCAGTGTTTCCTGATCCAGGGGGTCAGCCACCACACGCTGGCAGTCGGCCAGTTCGCGTTCTGTACTGGCAAGGTCGCCTTCCAGCTGGGCGATCATGCCTTTTCGGGAAATGTGGCCGATAATAAAACCCAGCGTACCGGCCACAAACAGCATAATCCACTGCTGTAGGGTAGCGTCGGGCAAATTCAGGGGATTCATGGTAAACATAGTGCTTCGGCGGTTTTCGGTTATTGAACAACGACAGTTACGCGGCGGTTGGCTTTGCGGCCCTCCAGGGTTTCGTTCGACACTTTGGGATCTGCCTCTCCTTTGCCAGTAGCTACAATCTGGTTGCTGCTGATTCCGGCCCGTCTCAAGCCGCTTTTTACCGTTTGCGCCCGTGCTCTCGATAAATTCAGGTTGCCGGCATCCGGTCCCCTATTGTCGGTGTAGCCGGTCAGCACCAGTTTTTTATCTTTATTGGCCTTTAAATAGGCTGCTGCTTCAGCGAAAAACTGCTTTGTGTCGCTGGTCTGAATGTACGTCGACTGCCCCAGTTTAAAGTATAGATCAATGGGCTGGAACACCGACGTAAATTTCTGGGCCTCAGCCAGTGCCTGCTCTGTTTTCAGTAGTGGCCCCGCTGCTTTACTGGTCGGTGCTGCCGGGTTAGCCGTTGCTGCGGCGGGAGTTTCACCGGTAAACGCAAACGTCAGTCCACCGTAGAGGGAGTCACCTTTGGCGGTAGAAGCCATAATGTCGGGATTCATGTCGGTAACCAACGCGGCTTGGGTGGTTAGCTGCCGGGCGGGCACACCCAGCTTCAGCAACTGGGCTTTTACATCTTCAGCCCGTGCCAGCCCCACGTTTGGGTACGTCGAGGTATTCTGTTCGTCGGCCTGATAGTGGCCCGTAATGTCGAGAAGCCGGGTTGGATTGGCTTTCACATACTTGGCCAGTGTTTGCAGGGTATTGCCCAGGGCATCGGTATTCGTCGTGGCGGCAGACTTGGCATACCTGAAATTACCGGGAACAGTCAGATTAAGCCGCTCGGCGTCGACGATCGATAAGGCTGGCATAGGCGTAGCCGCCGTCGTTGGCGCAGGCTGGGCATCATCGCCGCAGAGTTGCCTGATCTTACAGACATGCCACCACGTTGATCCGCCCATCCAGAGAAAGAGCAGGACAATCCAGGGGGTTTTATTGGTAAACATAGATGAAGGGTAGTTGTAACGCTCCCCCAGTTGGTTAAGGGTAGGAAATTAGCCAAATGAACCGGGTCGGCAATGCCCATTCAAAAATAGAATTGTGTTTTATAAATGCAACACAATCAGGCGTTTTAGGCGTTTAACCCGGCATTTTAGTGTACGACCGGCGTTCGGGTTCCACGGGCCATTCGTCGATTCTGAACCCCATAAAAAAACCTTCCTCTTTGCAGAAGAAGGTTTACAAAATCATCGGGTGGCCAATCAATGTCCCTCCAGTATCTCGTTCAAGCATTACGTTGGCCAGAATAGCCGCCCGCTGCTGAGACACAGCCATGTTGTCGGCGGTATTCACGCGAACGCTCAGAATGTGGTTGTTCATCAGCACGTGCATGGTCTTGGTCGAGGCATCCCACACGGCTTTATCACCCAGGCCGGGGTAGGCGGCAAAGTTAGCCGTACTGACAGCCGGTGGTGTCAGCTGAGTAGAAGCAGGGGTCAGCCGCGATACGCTCGTTGCCGTATCATTCATGGCCGACTTATCCCGCTTGTCAACTGCCCCGGTTGCCGATTCAGCAGGCAACTCAGCACCGGTACCCTGGGGGGCAGGGCCGCTCAGCGCTGCTTCCCCGGCCATAGCCGACTGGGCCGCAGCGGGCATACTGGCAGCGCGTTTGTTCTGGTACATGCGGTTAAACGCATATTCGGCGTGATAGATAGACTGGTAAGGACGAGGCGAAGCAAAGGAAACATCTACTTCATTTTTGCCCCAGATAAACTTACCGCCCTGACGATCATCGATAACCTCTACGTCGGTGTCGCCACCCAGTTCAAATGTACCCCGCACCAGATCTTCGGCCAGCAGGGTGCTTGCCTTGTCGTACAGTGCATCGTTGGAAAGCATACGCACCCCCACCACCTGGCGGGCTAACTCTGAGCTGGCCGTACCGGCAGCGTCGTTAGCGTTGTCGGTTACAGAGGGTCGGCACGAGGTCATGCCCAGTAGTGCAATGGAGAAGAGAATGGCAGATTGTTTCATAATGCGGTTTATTAACTTCTTTCTCAACTCAATTTGAGATGAGAATGTTGCAAACCGGCTCACCAAAATGGGACTATCTGTACCCGCGCAGGACGTGCGTATTCTGATGTATTTTTGCCCCCACATGGATGCTATTGACCAGATTGCCCTGCCACCGGGGCGTAACGTATATTTTGCCTCTGATTTCCACTTGGGCACCCCCTCACCCGCTCAGAGCCGTGAACGCGAAGCGGCGGTTGTTCGCTGGCTTTCGGCCGTTGAGGCCAATGCGGCCGCCATTTTTCTGGTTGGCGATGTCTTCGATTTCTGGTTCGAGTACAAACATGCCATTCCGAAAGGATTCACGCGCTTGCAGGGTAAGCTGGCCGAACTGGCCGATGGTGGCATGCCGATCACGCTCTTTACCGGCAACCACGATATGTGGATGAGCCACTATTTTACCGACGAACTGGGCATTCCGGTCTACCGCCAGCCCCGCTCCTACCAACTGGGCAACAAGCAGATGCTGATCGGTCACGGCGATGGACTAGGCCCCGGCGACCATGTGTACAAACGCCTGAAAAAAGTATTTGAAAGCGATCTGGCGCAACTGGCCTTCCGCTGGCTACACCCCGATATTGGCATCCGTCTGGCGCAGGCCTGGTCGCGCCGCAGCCGACTTGGCAACATGGAGAAGGGCGAAGACGATTTTCGGGGCGAAGCCAACGAGTGGCTCTGGCACTACTGCCGCGAGGTGGAAGCCCAAACCCACCACGACTACTATATTTTCGGCCACCGCCACCTCCCCCTCGATCTGGCCGTGTCGCCGACGAGCCGCTACATCAACCTCGGCGAATGGGTCCACGCCCGCACCTACGGCATTTTCAACGGCGATACGGTGAGGTTGGAAAAATGGGAAGGAGTGAAGAGTTAAGAGTTGGCTGACGCGAGCGTACTCATGCGTCAGCCAACTCTTAACTATTCATTCACTCCTATTTCTGCCCTTCTTTTTTACTCTCGCGGTTGGCTTGTTTGATCGTTTCGCCGATCATGTCCCACTGGTCTTCGGTCACTTTTTCGAGATGGCTGAACTCACCGGCGGCCAGCACTTCGCCGCCATCGATGGTGATGCACTCGCCGGTCACGTAGCCCGAAAAATCGGATAGCAGGTAGGCGGCCAGGTTGGCTAATTCATGATGCTCACCCACGCGTTTCAGGGGTATCCGGCTGGTGGGGTCCATCATGCTGGCCAGCGGCTCGGGGAACAGGCGATCCCAGGCTCCCTTCGTCGGGAACGGCCCCGGTGCAATGGCGTTGAGCCGAATGCCGTACTTACCCCATTCGGCAGCCAGCGATTTGGTCATAATCAGCGCGCCGCCCTTAGCCACCGCCGACGGAACCACGTAACCCAGAACCGGTGGTGGCGTAGGTGGTGGAGATGTTCAGCACGGTCCCTTTGATCTTGTTTTCGATCCAGTACTTACCCACGGCCAGCGTAAAGTAGTACGTACCCCGCAGTACAATATCCACTACCACATCGAATGCTTTATACGAAAGGCGCTCGGTGGGGCTGATAAAGTTGCCCGCCGAGTTATTCAGCAGGCCGTTGACCTCCCCGAAGCGCGCCACCGTATCGGCAATCACTTTCTCGATCGCCAGTGGGTCGCGTACGTCGCAGGCAATGGCCAACACCTGTCCCCGGCTGGCTTGCCCGGCTCCTTCCTGCTCTTTCAGTTCGTCGGTCAGTTCCTGGGCTGTTTGATCCAGCACCGCCTGACGGCGGCTGCATATCGTGACGTTTGCGCCAAGTTGAAGAAAGTAACGGGTCATCGACTTGCCGAGGCCCGTGCCGCCCCCCGTTACAATAATTGTCTTACCCTTCAGCGCATCGTCGCGCAGCATGCCTGTGTTTGTCATTCGTTCACCGCAGCGGCGGACCGCTCTTTAATTTAATACCCTCTGTTGATTTTCTTGTTGAAAGCAGCCTGCCGACGTTCGGACGTAGCCTGCATGGCTTCCGAGAAATCGACTGATTCTAACTGCGACGAATTCCAGACCGCCACATATTGCAGCCCGGCGTCGATGGATTTATCCATCCCGTAGTTCAGCACCGCTTTGGCACCCTGCACAGCCAGATAGGGCATTATCAGCAATCTGCTGCGCTATCTCGTTGGCTTTCGCAAATAACTCGTCAGGCGTATCGAGTACGTGATTGACCAGCCCGGTGCGTAGAGCGAAGGCAGCGTCGTAATCGCCAGCGGTAAAGGCCATTTCGCGGGTGATGCCCTCGCCCACGATACGCGGAAGCCATTGCAAACCGCCAATATCCGGGGTAATGGCCAGTTTGGCTTCGCGCAGACTGAATTTGGCATTGGCCGAACACAGCCGGATGTCGGCCGCCGAAATCATGTTTACCCCACCGCCAATACACCAGCCATGAACGGCGGCAATAAACGGCTTGGGCGATTCGTGCATTTTCTGAAAACCCGACTGCATCTGCCGGATCATGTCCATCAGTTCGCGCCGCCGGTCGGCCATCTGATTCGGCCCAACCATAGCGGCCAGTTTGGGCATCATCTGCGGCAGATCGAGGCCATACGAAAAATGGTCGCCGCTGCCCCGCACAATCACCGCCCGAACATCATCCATCCCGTTGATGTCGTCGATCGCCTGGGGTAGCTCGGCCCAAAACTCCGGCCCCATCGCGTTGCCTTTACCAGGCCCCAGTAAAGTCAGCGTCAGTACTCCGTTCTGAGTGGTTGTAGAAAGCGACTGATACGTCTCTGCCATGACAGGTAGTATGCACGCATACTATTTTTGGTACAGAGCAAAGGTATTAATTCCCCTAAAAAGACAAAGCCACTACCCGATAAATACCGGAAAATCGTCGAGAAACGTAACGTTGGCGGTTTCGTGGCAGACCGAACAACAGTAATGCGTCACCCCGTTGGTGATCACCAGATAGGGGGCCTGATGGACATGATTGTACCGCGCCGCCTGATCGAAAACGGCCTGTGTGAGTGGGATGTGGGGGGCCTTGCATTCCACAATCAGAAATGGTTTTCCGTCGCGGGCAAAGGCCAGCAGATCAGTCCGTTTTTGGGTAGCGTTCAGCACCACCCCGCCCTCCGACCGAATCAGCGCCTTCGGGTACTGGTAGTGATTGACCAGGAGATTGACCACATGCTGGCGCACCCATTCTTCGGGTGTGAGCCGAACATGCTTACGGCGTAACAAATCGAAAATATACGGTTTGCCACCGATCTCCGTAAGTTTGTAGTCGAATTCAGGCAGATTCAGCGCGTCCATACACGAAGATAAGCAAGTACTAAAGAGCTGCTGTGTTTTAGCTTTTGATCACACTCATTAGCATACCCCCTATGAAAACAAAGGAAGAGATTGTACAAAATTGGCTGCCCCGCTACACGGGTACGCCCATCGATCAGTTTGGCGAGTATATTCTGCTCACCAACTTTATAAACTACGTTGAACTGTTTGCCCAGGAGCATAACGTAGAGATGTACGGCATTGGTCGGGCCATGCAAACGGCAACGTCGAACAATATCACGATCATCAATTTCGGCATGGGCAGTGCCATGGCCGCGACGGTCATGGACTTACTATCAGCCATTTCGCCCAAAGCCGTACTGTTTCTGGGGAAATGCGGTGGCCTGAAACGCCGTACCCTGATCGGCGATCTGATTCTGCCCATCGCCGCTATTCGGGGCGAAGGAACCAGCAATGATTACATGCGCCCGGAGATTCCGGCCTTGCCCTCTTTCCGGCTGCAACGCGCCGTCTCATCGACCATTAAGCGGCACGAGCTCGACTACTGGACGGGTACGGTCTACACCACCAACCGGCGTATCTGGGAACATGACGAAACCTTCAAGGAATACCTGCGCGAAACCCGCGCCATGGCGATCGATATGGAAACGGCCACCATTTTTACGGTGGGCTTTGTAAACGCCATTCCCCACGGCGCATTGCTCCTTGTATCTGACAACCCGATGGTGCCTGAAGGGGTAAAGACCGAGGAAAGCGATAAAATAGTAACGACTAATTTCGTGAACAAGCACCTTCAAATCGGCATCGACTCCCTGCTTGAATTGGCCACCTCCGGCGAATCGGTGAAGCACCTGCGATTTGAGTAGCCCTATATCGTACCCTGTTAGCTACCCATAACGCAACGAGCCAGCCCCTCTCACGATAGGCTGGCTCGTTGCGTTATGCTAAGATGAGCAGAGGTAAGTGGGTAACTGGTAAGCTGCTATCCAGAAACCAGTTACCCAATTACCCAGTCACCTATTTACCCTTATTACTTACTTAAAGCCCAGTTGCGATAGGTACTGCACATCGGCGTCGTTGCGTGGCTGAACGCCTACGACAATGCTACCCCCTTTAAGACCCGACTCGTATGCTTTGGCGGTTTCTTCAGGAATTCCTGAGCCAACCAGCGCCCCTACCAGGCCACCCGCCAAACCGCCAACGCCAGCACCGGCAAAAGCAGCCGCCAGCGGACCAGCCACCACAAGGCCCAGACCAGGCAGTACCAGGCTAGTGCCAATTGCGGCAATTGCAGCGCCTATAGCCCCCAGCGTACCACCAATGGCAGAACCTTTACCAGCATCCTCCATTGCCTTATCCGCCAGGGCCGAATCATGATGCCCGTCGCCGTCACCGTCACTATCAAAATGACGCTTGCGGGTTTCGTCTGACATCACCAGGTTAACATCGTCCTTTGAGAAGCCATGGCTAATCAGGCTGTCGTATGCTTTCTCGGCTTCGTTCCGAGTTTCGAACATAGATGTCATCATGTGATGAGATGACGAAGAGCCACCCATTGATGACGAGTCACCCATCGATGAATGCAGCCCATGTTAGAGCTGCCCATAGAGGAATCGCCCATGTTAGATGACGAAGTTCCGCCCATGCCTGTATTGCCTGTGTTGTCTGTGTAAGGATTCATAAAAGATTATGGTTTTGTTGAGAAAACAGTTAATCGACTTAGTCGATGGGAATCTAACAGGACGGTTAGGTGAATGTTCAGTTGACTGATTAAATGGCCTCAATAATAACTAAGCCTGTTTGTTCATCGTAAGTGTCCGCCTAGCATCAGGTTTGACAAACAGGGTGAGCCAGGTCCGGCGCGAGATTCGGAAAAAGAAAGGCGTTAATAGCAGCAAGGTCACCACAAGGCCCACCAGGTAATAGGTCAAATCGACGTTTAGCCAGATAACCGCCGTTAAAAACGTGATCAGTGTCCAGACGGTAGTGAAGGCATAACTGACAAACATGGAGGCCCAGTAAAAACCAGGTTCGGGCATGAAATTCTCGCCACAGTGCGAACAGTGCTCATGCATTTGATCGAAGTGGCGGCTAAAGGCGCTTTTCGTAACGAAGAAATCACCCTGATGGCAACGGGGACATGTATTGACTAAAACACTGTATAAGCGGCTATCGGTATTCATGGCTATCTGGTCGTTTGGTAGTGTAAACGTGCCCGGTTAAGCCCTCTCAATCAGGCATCATTTACTTGACAAAGGTACTTTCCGTCTACCCTGCCTACTACGACAAACAAAGGCACGTATGGCACAAATCACTGATTATGCCCTAGCTCCTGCCGAAAGGCAACAGGGGTCTGCCCGGTGTATTTCCTGAAGAACCGGACAAAGTAAGATGGATCGTCGAACCCCAATTGAAAGCCGACCTCCTTTACCGACTGGGCCGTATGGGTTAGTAAGCGCTGCGCTTCGATCAGCAGACGTTCATGCAGCAGTTGACTGGCCGTTTTACCCAGCACCTTCTGGCAGATATGATTGAGGTGGTTGGGCGTAAGCCCCATCTGTTCGGCATACGAACCCACCGTCCGAACCTGAATAAACTGCGCCTCCAGCAGGTCTTCGAACTGGCGAATCCGGTCGTAGTAATGGGAAGCGGCCTCTGTCAACTGCTGATCGTAAAGTCGGTTTGCCGATTCCAGCAGGATATGCACAAAGGACAGAAACACCTCGGCCCGGTTGGTCTGGCGTTGCTCGTACTCCTGATACGCGTAGGTAAACAGATCCTGAAACAGAGACTGCTGCTGCGTTACTTCGACCAGCGGTAAGTGCTGATGGGAGTGGTAAAAAGGATACTGATGAAGTCGGTTGCCTAACCGGGTGCGAAAGAAGTTAGGCTCGAAAAACAGGTTAAAGCCCTGCGTATCGGCCGATAACTGCCAGCTGTGAACCTGTCCCGGCGTCAGGAAATAGAGCTGGTGCGGGCCAATCGGATAGGTCTTGAAATCGATGGTGTGCGTGCCGCTTCCCTGACTGATCCACATGACCAGGTAAAAGGTATGGGAATGGGGCTGATCGATGCCTTTGAACTCCTGCACCAGCTTCTCTAACCGGGTCATGTAAAAAAGCGCATTGGGCTCATGACGGGGGAAAGACTGTAGTTTGTAGACAGGTACGTGTGAAGCCATGCGGTGTATGATTTACTCAAATTTAAGACTGTAAAAAAGGAAGCAAACTGTAGACCCAGTTTGTCTACATGACTACCGTTGCCTTATAATGGCCCTTTTTTCTACGCCCAACCGGCTTCCCGCCTGTTTGTTGATTGATAGATTGATAGATTGATATACAAAATGGAAACAAACTTTCCTGTGCGGGAATATAATTTCCGAAAAGCCCGAATCCTGATCGTTGAAGACAATGACGATATGTGGTTTATAACCAGAATTGCCCTTCACAAAGAGTTCCCGGAACTCCAGTTAGATCGAGTTGCCAGCCACAAGCAGGCAATGACCTACCTTACCAGCTGTACGGAAGAGAACCGCCCCCTTCCCAAGTTGATCTTACAGGATCTGTATATGCCCAACCGGGAAGAAGGCCTGCATTTATTGAAAGCGATTCGGGAGCAGCTGGCAGCAGGCGCATGGCCCCAATTACCCATCGTGGTTACGAGTTCCTCAGCCGATCCTGATGACATTCAGGCTTGCTATCAGCATGGAGCCAGCTCGTACATCGTTAAGCCGACAACTCTCAGCAGTCAATCGTCTATTTTTCAGGCAGTGCGCAAATTCTGGTGGGAAACCAGCGTGCTGCCACTCACCTAAACGCCATGCTGTAGCACTGGGCATCTCAGCTTTAGCGCGAATTACAACGTGAATCTTGGTTGATTTCATAGTGGCTTGCTGTCGCGTGGCCCTTCGACTCCGCTCAGGGTGACATCAACCAACACCATATTCAGGCCAAGAACCCCCTCGTTCATGTCACCCTGAGCGGAGTCGAAGGGCCTAGCGGCAGCAATACAATAGAAAAATCAGCCAGTATCCACATTACATAAGAAAGCCCATTCTTCACTGAGCAGGCTTTTTAATTGTATTGCTTGCTGACCATATACTTACTAGCAGTAGTAAAAAATCTTATATTAAGCCGAACTTATCACCAATAGTAATAGTTATCGGACTATCTACTATCTATTTCTCAAGTATGAACGGAAAAATCAAGTTTCGAACAAAGCAAAAACTCAGACGATGTCGGGTAAATCAGAGATTGAGGCAAGTATTTCGGCCTTGCGGGAAGTAAAAGGTCTAATAAGTGCCTCGTTACTTATTGAGCAAGATGAGCAGGCTGCCTATAAGGCGAAGGCGGCTATTGACAAGATTGATAGTGTTCTGCTCACACTTGATGAGTTGAAACTAAAGGGAGAACCTATTGACGATTCAACCAAAAAGGGCCGTGACAAGGTACTTGGCTACTTCGGGTGGGTAATACGAATTGCAGATTTGATTGCGAGGATACTGGATGACGATTAATCGCAGTCATTCATAAAATTACCTGCCTAGCTGAATAGAGGTAGGCAGTGTACTTTCCGAGGCGAAGGGGAGACACACAAATGGAAATCACACAAACACAAAAACAAGAGACTTTATCAACCGTAAAGATTGGTAAAACGCTCGCACTTGCCAGAAAGGCCAGGGGGTTAAATCAAACCGAACTGGCCAAACAGGTTGGCCTACGTGGCTCTTACATTTCACAGATTGAGAGCAACGATAAAGTGCCAACCCTTCAGACACTGGAAGCTATATGCGATGCCCTGGCCATCCCATCAGGGATCATCCTGCTCAAGGCAAAGGTCGATGAGAATGTAAAGGAGGAAGACAAGTCAGTTTTCGCTACGTTGATTAACGCGTTAGATGAACTGTACTTCAATAAGGTTCATGCTAAGGCGAAGACAGATCAGGATGCATTACCTGTTTAGACCGGCGCACTGACACGTACCGAACAGAAATCAAAAATGCCCCGCGAACAAATCGTCTTCGACAATCGTCTGCGGGGCATTTTTGTGGGCCAGCCTGGGCTCGAACCAGGGACTTACTGATTATGAGTCAGTTACTCTAACCAGCTGAGTTACAAGCCCGTATCAGAATGAAGGTTCATCTCTGACAGCACAAAAATACAGGTTTCAGGCGAATTAATGGCCATTCAGCCTAATTTTTCGTTTTTAAGGCGGTAGCGACCTGTTACCTTTAGCCTATGCCCAACAAGAAGAAAATCCTCAACGATCCGGTATACGGTTTCATCAGTATACAGTCGCCGCTGGTCTTCGACCTGGTCGAACATCCACACTTTCAGCGGCTGCGGCGAATCAAGCAGTTGGGCATGTCGGAATACGTGTATCCGGGGGCCCTGCATACGCGGTTTCACCACGCGCTGGGGGCTATGCACCTGATGGGGCAGGCCACGAGTACGTTATGCAGCAAGGGCAACCACCTGTCGGAGGCCGAATGCGAGGCGGCTCAGATTGCGATCCTGCTCCACGATGTTGGCCACGGTCCGTTTTCGCACGTGCTGGAATGCTGCATTCTGGAAGGCGTACCCCATGAGGAAATCTCGCTGATGCTGATGCACGACCTGAACCAGCAGTTCGGCGGTGCCCTCTCGCTGGCCATCCAGATGTTTGAGGGGAGTTACCACAGGCCATTCTTTCATCAGCTGATCTCCAGCCAGTTGGATATGGACCGGATGGACTACCTCAACCGCGACTGTTTTTACACGGGGGTAGCCGAGGGCGCAATTGGCGCGGAACGGATCATTAAAATGCTCGATCTGGCCGACGATCAGCTGGTTGTTGAAGACAAAGGCATCCTGAGTGTCGAGAATTTTCTGAATGCCCGGCGGCTCATGTACTGGCAGGTGTATCTGCACAAAACGTCGATCTGCTGCGAGTCGATGCTGGTGCAGATTCTGCGGCGGGCCCGGTTTCTGATCCGGAATGCGGATTCCGGTCGCGGACGGATCGATGGCCTGCCCGATTTTCTGCTGTTTCTGCGCGAGAGCCTCTCGCTCGACGAGTTTCGGGCAAACCCCGACTACCTGCAGGCCTTTACCCGGATTGACGATTACGACGTGTGGGCCTGCATAAAAGTGTGGGCTACGCATACCGACCCGGTGCTGTCGATACTCTGCCAGATGCTGCTCGACCGGCGTCTGTTCAAGATTATGCTCTCGACCGAGCCTTTTCAACCCGCGCTTGTCGAAGAGCTCACGCAGCAGCTTCGCAGCAAGGGGTTATCGGACGATGAACTGTCGTACTTTCTGGTTGAGGGGCAGGCGACCAACGCCGCTTACCTGCCTACCGGCGATTCGATCCGGATCAAATCCAAGAATGGGCTACGTCCGCGACATTGCCGATGCGTCTGATCTGGCCAACATCGGTGCGCTCTCCACCATTGTCAGGCGGCACTACGTTTGCTGGGCGCGCGAACTGGACTGGGCCGTGGCCCGACCCTGATTAGACGGGGCTAACAATAAATTGAATTAAACGGCCATTTATACGAATAGTGCAATTTGTTGGCTACATTGCGCCCCTAACGTCTACGTAGACGAAATCCCATTCCCCGGATTACAAAATGCCTATGGAGTTCACAGTCAGGCAAATAGCCGCCTTACTAAATGGTGACATTAGCGGTAACGACTCACTGACAGTGAGCCAGTTAGCTAAGATAGAAGAAGCATCGGCGGGCAGTATTTCCTTTCTTTCTAACCTCAAGTACGAGCCTTTTTTATACAATACTCAGGCCTCGGCCGTGATTGTAGACCGCTCGTTTACCCCTCGGGAACCGGTTTCTACCACGCTGATCAAGGTAGAAAACGCCTACTTAGCGTTCACCCAATTATTAGAAGAATACCATCGGCTAATCAGTTTCAGCCGGGTCGGTATCGAGCAGCCTTCGTTTATGCACGAGAGCAGCCAACTGGGCGAGCGGGGGTATCTGGGGGCGTTTGCCTACGTGGGTAAACACTGCCGTATCGGGCAGAACGTGAAGATCTACCCGCATACGTATATTGGTGATAATGTGACGATTGGCGACAATACCATCATTCATTCAGGCGCAAAACTGATTGACAATACGGTCGTTGGCTCTCATTGCATCATTCATCCCAACGCGGTAATCGGCTCCGATGGGTTCGGCTTTGCCCCCAGGGGCGACGGCACCTACAAGACGATTCCCCAACTGGGAAACGTTGTGCTTGAAGATTACGTCAGCATTGGCTCCAACACCACCATCGACTGCGCTACGATTGGCTCTACGATTATCCGGCAGGGTGCTAAGCTCGATAACCTGATTCAGATCGGCCATAACGTTGAGATTGGCCGAAATACGGTTATTGCCGCCCAAACGGGTATTTCAGGGTCGACCCGCATTGGCGATAATTGTGTTATTGCCGGTCAGGTTGGCTTTGCCGGGCACCTAACCATTGCCAATGGTACTAAAGTTGGTGCCCAGTCTGGCGTGGGAAAAAACATTACCGAAGAAGGCACGTCGCTTAATGGCTCTCATGCCTTCCTGTTGCGCGATAACATGCGCTCACAAGCTATATTCCGCCGGTTGCCCGAGCTTGAAAAACGGGTCAGTAACCTTGAAAAGAAAATTTAGTTTCAGGTTTCAGGCGGTCCGCCGCTGCGGTTTCAAGTGGCGGACCGCCTGAAACCGCAGCGGCGGACCGCCTGAAACTTGAAACTCGACACTATGAATATTAAACAGCAAACCATTCAGAAAGCCGTTTCGGTATCGGGCGTAGGGTTACACACGGGCGTACCGGCAACCATGACGTTTATGCCCGCGCCGGCCAATCACGGATACAAGTTTCAGCGGATCGACCTGCCCGGTCGGCCGACCGTAGATGCCGACGTCGATTATGTCGTCGATCTGTCGCGGGGTACCACGCTGGAACAAAACGGAGCGCGGGTACACACGGTCGAACATACGCTGGCTGCCCTGGTTGGCCTTCAGATCGACAATGCCCTGATTCAGCTCGATGGACCGGAACCCCCGATCATGGATGGCTCGTCGATCAAGTTTGTGGAGGCGCTTGAATTTGCCGGTATCGAAGAGCAAAATGCCGACCGCAAGTATTACGAGATCACCGAGTTTGTGCATCACCTGAACCCCGAAAAGGACATCGAGATTGCCGCCCTGCCGCTCAACGATTACCGCCTGACGGTGATGGTCGACTACAACTCGCAGGTGATCAACAGCCAGCACGCCTCGCTGAACGATATTACGCTGTTCTCGCAGGAAATTGCCTCGTGCCGCACCTTCGTGTTTCTGCATGAGCTGGAGGCCCTCTACAAGCAGAACCTGATTAAAGGCGGCGACCTCAGCAACGCGATCGTCATCGTTGATCGGGATGTGGATGAAGGCGAACTGGATCACCTGGCCGAACTGCTGAACAAGCCGAAAGTGGGGGTAAACCGGCAGGCGGGCATTCTGAACAACCTGCAGCTGCACTACCCGAACGAGATGGCGCGGCACAAGCTGCTCGATATGATCGGTGACCTGGCCCTGATTGGCCGACCCATCAAAGCGCAGATTCTGGCGGCCCGCCCCGGTCATGCGGCCAACGTAGCGTTTGCCAAGAAAATAAAGGGGCTGATTCAGAAGAACGCGCAGAATCAGGTGCCTCAGTACGACCCCAAGCAGCCGCCCGTTCTCGACATCAACCGCATTACGCAGTTGCTGCCCCACCGGTACCCGTTCCAGATGATCGACAAGATCGTTGCGCTCGACGAGAACAGCGTGGTGGGCATCAAGAACGTGACCATGAACGAACCGTATTTCCAGGGGCACTTTCCGGGAAATCCGGTTATGCCCGGCGTTTTGCAACTGGAAGCCATGGCACAGACGGGCGGCATTCTGGTATTGAGCACCGTTCCCGATCCGGAGAACTACTGGCCCTACCTGATCGGCATTGAAAACTGCCGGTTCCGCCGCAACGTATTACCCGGCGACACCGTAATATTCCGTTGTGAGTTTAGCTCACCCATGAAGCGCGGCATTGTGAAGATGCAGGGACGTGGATACGTGAATAATCAACCTCGTTTGCGAAGCCGACATGATCGCCAGTTTGGTAAAAAAGAAATGATCCAGCCATTAGCCTATATTCACCCCGAAGCCAGGATTGCCCAAAACGTAGTCATCGAGCCGTTCGCTATCATTCATAAGGACGTTGAGATCAAAGAAGGCACCTGGATTGGCTCTCATGCGGTGATCAATTCGGGTTCGCGCATTGGCCGGAACTGCAAAATCTATTCAGGCGCCGTGATTGCCGGCGTTCCGCAGGATCTGAAGTTCAACGGCGAGGTGACCCAGGCCATCATCGGCGATAACACCACCATTCGTGAATACGCCACCATCAGCCGGGGCACCGAAGAGCACTGGCGGACCGAAATCGGGGCCAATTGCCTGATTATGGCGTATGCGCACGTTGCCCACGACTGCCGGATTGGCGATCACTGCATTGTAACCAACAACGTGCAGATGGCGGGGCATGTACACATGGGCGACTGGGCCATTATTGGCGGATCGAGCTCGGTACTTCAGTTCACTAAAATTGGCGCCCACGCCATGATTTCGGGTGGGTCGCTGGTGCGGAAAGATGTACCTCCCTTCACCAAAGCAGCCCGCGAACCACTCTCATACGCGGGTATCAACTCCATCGGCCTGCGCCGCCGGGGATACAGCAACGAGCAGATCAACGAGATTCAGGAGATTTACCGGTACATCTTCCTGCGCGGCTTCAACAACGCCGAAGCCCTGAATCGCATCGAACTCGAGATTCCGGCCACGGCCGAACGGGACGAAGTGCTCAATTTCATCCGCAACTCAGAGCGCGGCATCATGAAAGGCCCCGGCGGGGGAAGCGGAGAATAATGTATGATTTCGGATTTGCTGTTTGCCGATGTTCATGTTGCGTCGCCTGAGTACGTTTCATCTGACTTAGCGCAGCAAAACCGAAAACCGCAAACCGCAAACCGAAAACTTGATGACTTACAGGCTGAACAGATTGGGAAGAAGTACCGCCGGGAGTGGATATTCCGTCGTGTCGATCTAACCCTGTCAGCCGGCAACAACTATACGTTTGTCGGGCCCAATGGCAGCGGAAAATCGACCTTGCTCCAGGTGCTGGCGGGTATGCAACCCTCGTCGGCCGGTAAGCTAACGTACCTGCTCGACGGGAAGCCGCTCGATGACGACGCCTGGTTCCGCCACATCGTACTGGCGGCCCCTTATCTTGAACTCATCGAAGAACTGACCCTGACGGAATTGCTCGATTTTCACCGTCGGTTCAAGCCATTTCGCAACGGGGCCGATTCACCCGCTCTCATCGAACAGATGCAGCTCTCCCACGCCCGCAATAAAGAGATCAAGTTTTTCTCGTCGGGCATGAAGCAGCGCGTCAAGCTGGGGCTTGCCTTTTTCTCCGAAGCCCGCATCGTCCTCCTCGACGAGCCCACCTCCAACCTCGACCGGCAGGGCACCGCCTGGTACCACGAACACGTCACTCAACTCATTGCCCCGTCAACCCAGCCGCCCGTCCTGCTGCTGATCGGCTCCAACCAACCCACCGAATACGACTTCTGCCCCAACGTACTGGATGTGATGCAGTGGAAGCAGTAGAACCTTTCGAAACTTGGCACTGTCATGTAGTTATACGAACTTTCGTACTTGTTAAAGAGCTAGTCACCATAGCGTTGTGGACAGATGGAGACGACCTAGAATCAGAGAGCTGTGAATTAGACGTTGACATCACTGTCAGAACAGTTCCTGACGCCAGTACGATAGCTGAGCAGGATTGGTTACGGGGTATGGCCAAGAACCCAGCGTTTACGTTCCTTCATGAAGAGGCTGAGAACATTTATTCAGTCACAGACGGCACTCCACTGACTGATGTTGTAGGCGTCGAGGGGTCGTCGGGGTTATAGGCTCGGAATATTTTTGTAGCTTTCCGTAAGGCTTTATCCTACCCTGCCGCCATGCGCTTTTTGCTAAGTTGCCTCACTCTTTTCTTACCGTACCTGACCTGTGTGTCGGCCCCGCGTGGTGCGGCTACCGGTATTGTATTCATTGAGAACAAGGGTCAATGGGCCACGGATATCCTGTTTCGCGCCGATTTGCCGGGGGGCTTTCTGTTCCTGAAGAAAAACGGCCTGCACTATGGGTTTTACGATACCCGCGAAACCGCCCGTCGCCATGCCGCACCGGCCGCTACCGAACCCATCTTACCCACCGTTCGGGCGCATGGCGTCGGTGTCTCGCTGCTGAACCAGACCGGCACAGGCCGTGTAGAGGGGATCAATCCGGTAGGTACGTCATTCAGTTATTTCATCGGCAATGATCCGTCCCATTGGGCGGGTGGTGTGCGGGGGTTTCCGGAAGTGATCTACCACGCTGTCTATCCCGGCATCAACCTGCGGATTTATGCCTATTACGAAACGCTGAAGTATGAGTTTGTGGTGCAGCCCGGTGCCAACCCCGGCAATATCCAACTGGCTTACTCAGGTGCCGACCAGCTTTCACTGGCCGATAACCGGCATCACTGTCAAAACGTCGGTTAATGAATTTCGCGAGAACGCGCCCTACAGCTTTGTGACGCGAGCCGAAAAGGCCACCGAAGTCATGACCCGCTGGGCGCTGAATGGCAACGTGGCCCGGTTCGAGTTTCCAAAGGGGTACGACAACACCCAGACCCTGACGGTTGATCCTGAACTGGTATTTACCACATTTTCGGGCTCTAAGGCCGACAATTTCGGGCATACCGCCACCTACGATGCTCAGGGCAATACCTACGTAGCCGGCTCAGTTTGGGCCTCAGGGTTTCCCGCCACAACGGGGGCGTTTCAGGTCAGTTATGCCGGACAAACCGACATTGGCATCATGAAATTTTCGCCCGATGGATCACAGCTGATTTACGCCGTGAATATAGGGGGCACCGGGGCCGATCTACCGCACAGTGCCGTCGTGAACAGCAAAGGCGAACTGGTGTTGATGGGCAGCACCGCTTCGTCTAATTTCCCAACCACAGCAACCGCTTTTCAACGCACCCTTACCTCAGCACGTGGGGGTGGGGCCTCGGTCTATGGCGGCTTTCTGGAGTATCAGCAAGCCAGCGACCTGTTCATCACGCGGCTTCAGAGCGATGGCAAAACCCTGATTGGCAGCACCCTGCTGGGCGGGTCGGGCAATGATGGGCTGAATCTGTACGCGCCGCCATCGGGCCATATCCGCAACTACGCCGACGAGTTTCGGGGGGAAGTAGTGGTTGACGCCAACGACGAGGTGTACCTGGCCAGCACTTCGCAGTCAGCCGATTTTCCGGTAACGGACGGCTCTAAACTGGCAGGCTATTCAGATGGGATCGTCTGTCGACTGTCGGCCGATCTGACTCAACTTCGCTGGGCTGTTCGGATTGCCGGAAACGATGTAGACGAAGCGTATGGGCTGCGCCTTTCGCCCGACGGCACGCTTTATGTCTGCGGGAATTCATACAGCACCAATCTGGGCACTACCGGCAGCCTGCAACCCAAACTGGCGGGGTTGAACGACGGGTATCTGGCCCGGCTGACCAACGGCACCATCACGGCCCTGACCTACCTGGGTACGCCCTTTTCGGATGTAGCGAACCTCGTTGACATTGGGCCCGACAATATCCCGCACGTGCTGGGGCTGACCAAAGGGCCTTACCCCGTTTCGGCGGGCGTATACACCAATGCCCGGAGTGGTCAGTTTATCCATGCCCTTTCGGCCGATCTGAGCCGCACTATTTTCTCGACGGTGATCGGTAGCGGGCGTCCGTTGCAGGCCAATGGCTCGGTGACCGGGCCCGACATTGCGCCCACCGCTTTTCTGGTCAATTCCTGCGGCAACATCTACATTGCGGGCTGGGGCGGCACGGTCAATCAGCGGGCTGGCTACAACGCGTTTAGCACTACCGCCGGTTTGCCCGTCACCAGCGACGCGTATCAGCCCGTTACGAGCGCCAGCAATTTCTGGATTGGCCTGCTGGAGCGGAACGCCAAATCGCTGCTTTACGCCACGTTTATGGGTGATACCCGGCCCGCTGCCGCCGCCACAACAGACGGTGACCATGTAGACGGCGGCACCTGCCGGTTCGACAAAGACGGCACCATCTACCACGCCGCCTGTAGCTGCCGCACCAACCTGTTTCCCGCCACGGCAACGGCCTGGTCGAAAACACGCGGCAACACCAACTGCAACAACATTGCTTTCAAATTCGACACCGACAAGCTGAAAGCCACATTCGACACCTATGAAGGCACCAGAAAGAACGTAGTGCAAGGCTGCGCTCCGCTCACGCTGAATTTCCAGAATACCAGCATTGGCGGGAGACGGTACGACTGGCAGATTGTCGGCAAAGTGCAATCGACCGACCCCCGCGCTACGGCCTACACCTTCGACAAACCAGGCGAGTACGTGGTTCGGCTACGGGCTTATAACCCCCTGAATTGCAAACTTGTAGACTCTACCCAACAGATAATAAAGGTATATCCATCGGCTTTCAGAGTGAGTAAAGACACGACCCTCTGCGCTGACCGGCCCGTATCGCTTACGGCGCAGGGCGGCGTAACGTACCTGTGGTCGCCGACGGCGGGGCTGACAAATCCGGCGTCGGCAAGTATACTGGTGGCGGCAAAAGCAACCACCACCTACAGCGTATCGATCACCAACGAGTTTGGCTGTTCGGTCAGCCGCACCGTAACCGTCAGTACCGACAATACCTTCAAACCAAACATTCAGGTGGAGGCCCGGCCCGATTGTGGTAAGCCCACCCAACTGGCGTTTACGAACGCAACGGTGGGGGCCAATCAGTTTTTATGGGTGATGGGTAATGGCGATACGCTTCGGACGCGGGTGCCTGAGAATTACCGCTACCCACGATCAGGCACCTACGAAATTGTGGTAACCGCCTCTAAAAACGATTGCGCCATTTCGCTGAAATACCCGATTATCTACGAAGATTTCAGCCAGATTCCCAACACGATCACGGCCAATGAAGACGGCAAGAACGACGTGTTCGACGTAGGTTTCCCCGGTGCCAGACTGGAGATCCACAACCGCTGGGGCCAGCTACTCGTCAAGACCGACAACTACGCCAACGACTGGGGCCGCAACGTACCCCACGGCACCTACTTTTACCTGTTGACCACCCCCGGCGGCAGCCAGTGTAAAGGCTGGATCGAGGTGTTGGAGTGAGTTTCAGGCGGCCGCCTGAAACCTGAAACTTGAAACTATATTTGCACGATAAACACAGACACGTATGAAACATGTTGCCACCCTGGCCCTTTTACTGGGCTTAACCATTGGTGCTTCGGCCCAGGACTCGTTTCACGGTAAGAAGATTACGGAGAAGGGTGCCGTTCCTGCCGCCCAGCTAGCCACCACGATGGCCAGCAAAACCGAGATGCCCGCCAAGGTGGAAGGTACCGTTGAATCGGTATGCAAGGTGAAAGGTTGCTGGATGAAAGTAAACACAACCGACGGCCAGACGATGCGCGTGTCGTTTAAAGACTACGGTTTCTTTGTTCCAAAAGACATCGTCGGCAAAAAGGTTGTTATGCAGGGCACTGCCATACAGTCGCTTACGCCTGTTGATGAACTGCGCCATTACGCCGAAGATGCCGGCAAGAGCAAAGAAGAAATCGCTAAAATCACCGAGCCAGAGAAAGCACTCACCTTTGTGGCCGATGGAGTGATCGTAAAAAAATAACAAACCGGTTCCAACGGCCTTTTTGTGGGCTGGGTCATAAAAGCGTAGTCGATGCAGCCACTGGCGGTATTGGCTACGCTTTTTTACGCTAACCTACTTGTGTTATGAACCACTCACGCAACTCAATCGCTGCCTTTCTGATTGCCGCTTTACCGCTGGCATACGCCTGCAAAACAACAGACATATTCGCCGACCAACCGGGCAACGCTTAGTGCCTATCAGTCGGCCCGGCTGCAAAACGACGTGACCGTGCGCGTCGATTCACTCAGGGATAGTCGTTGCCCGGAAGGAGCAGCCTGCATTTGGGCAGGCAACGCCGTGGTGCAGGCTACCCTATCAAAAGAGACCGACCGACAACAGGTTCGTCTGGTGTTGGGGCTCGACAATGTCAATGGAACCTGGCAGAAAGCCGATTCGACCGGTGTGGTACTGGCTGGCGCAACGTACAAGGTCATCCTGCGCGACGTTACCCCCTACCCGTCCATCATCAAACCCGCATCGGCTCCGACTCAGGCCGTCATCGAAGTGTCGAAGCTGTAAGGCTTGATAGGGAAAAGTCGCCCTTCTATTGAACGTGAATAACGGGTAATGCTTTGGCGAATTGCTTTCGCTGTAGGCTCCGCTAACTAGGCCCTTCGACTAGGCCGGTTCGCCGTCGCGATCCCCGACAGGCTCAGGGTGACATTAATCATCCAGTTGTTTAGGCTAATATCCTATAGTGTCCTGTCACCCTGAGCCTGTCGGGGATCGCGACGGCGAACCGGCCTAGTCGAAGGGCCTAGTTAGCGGAGCCCAGCGAAAGCAATTTGCACGTATTTCCCTGTCTAGCATTTTTTACGGGAAAGCCCTGCTTCTGCGGTTTAGCACTTGTTTCAGAAAAGCCCTGTGTAACAAACAGATAGTTTGTTACACAGGGCCTTTGTCGTTAATCTACGCTATTAGCGTTTTTCTTTTTGTTTTGCTTCGTTTCGTCCGCGCCGGGCTTTTCGGTTGTTTTCTTCGTTGAGCGCTGGTTGCTGCCGCTCTTACCGGCCTTGCCCTCTTCCTTCTGATTTTTCGAGCTGTTTGCGCCGCCAATTTGGGGCGAGTAATACCTGATGAACAGATTCATGACGTTGTTGGGTTAGTTACTTTATTGAAAAATTGTACGGTAAAATCGACAATACCTCTTTGTTCAGCCATAACCAGATAGGGCATTGACTGTTCGCCAAATTAAGGGAAGCGGGCACCTACCTGCCTTTTAATGGGTGGCTCCCGGAAGTGACGAACATGCATCGGAGCAGTAGGGAGACTTTGCATTATTTTGTACTTTGAGGGCCGCAACCAAACCAGGTTGCGTTTTTTATGCCACTCTAACTTTACTTCATGAAAAATCATTACCTGTCTTTACTGCTGGGCTTTCTATCAGCACATCCCCCCTACTCGCACAAACGCCCCCAACGGCACCAGCCCGAACCCTGCTCCATTGCGGCAACCTCTTCGCCGGAACAGGAAACGACCTGCAACGGGAGATGACCATAGTGGTGGAAGGCAACAAGATCGCGGCTATTCAGCGGGGCTACTCCACGCCCACGGGTCAGGATCGGGTCATCGACCTGAAAAATAAGACCGTGCTGCCCGGCCTGATCGACATGCACGTGCATCTGGAGACCGAGACACGACGCGGCGGCGCGGGCGACCGGTTCACGCAGAACGTACCTGACGTCGCTTTTCAGGCCGCGAAATACGCTAAAACAACGTTACTGGCGGGTTTTACCACCGTACGTGACCTCGGTGGTACCGGCATCAATGTTGCCCTTCGAAACGCCATCAACCGGGGTATAACCGATGGGCCGCGCGTGTTTACCGTCGGAAAGTCCATTGCCACCACCGGGGGTCATGCCGATCCGACCAACGGTTTCCGGCGCGATCTGATGGGCGATCCCGGCCCGATGGAAGGCGTCGTCAACGGACCCGACGAAGCCCGCAAGGCGGTACGTCAGCGCTATAAAGAAGGTGCTGATCTGATTAAGATCACGGCCACGGGGGGCGTACTGAGCAACGCCAAAGACGGGCAGGGACCGCAGTTCAATGATGAGGAGTTGAAAGCCATTGTTGAAACCGCGAAAGACTATGGCTATGCGGTAGCCGCCCACGCCCACGGGGCCGAAGGTATTAAGCGGGCCATTCGGGCGGGGGTGCAAACCATCGAACACGGCACGTTCATGGATGACGAAGCCATTGCCCTATTCAAGAAACATGGCACCTACTTTGTACCCACCATCATTGCCGGCAAAACCGTGGCCGACTCGGCCCGGATGTTTGGCTATTACCCCGCACTGGTTACGCCGAAAGCCCTGGCCATTGGCCCAAAAATTCAGGCGACGTTTGCCAAGGCGTACAAAGCAGGCGTCAACATCGCCTTCGGCACCGACGCGGGCGTATACATTCACGGCTACAACGCCAAGGAGTTTGAATACATGGTCGAAGCCGGTATGCCCCCCGTCGAAGCCATCCGGTCGGCCCTGCTGAACAACGCCAAACTACTGGGTATGGAGACGCAGATCGGCTCGATCGAAGCGGGCAAATTCGCCGACATTATCGCCGTTGACGAGAACCCCATTCAGAACATCAAAACCCTGCAAAGCGTCCGGTTCGTGATGAAGGACGGCAAGCAGTATAAATAGTCAGTTGCTCCGCGACCATCAAACCCCGCCGCCATGACCGAAAACTCTCCTCTACAGCCCGATGAACAGGAAAAGCTCCGGGAACTGACTACCCAAAGCTGGAACCTCGAACTGGCCATTTCGGGCGTTGCCATGTTTGCGATTCTGCAATTGCCCGACCTGCTCGATTCGGCCTTTGCCAGCCTGCAATACAACCACCCGATCAATACCAAGGGGCTCGTTAGTCTACTGCCACCGCTGGCCTACAGCATGATCCGAACGGCCCTTAATATTCTGTTTGTTGCGTTTCTGATCAACTTTGTCATGCGGGCATTTTGGGTGGGGCTGGTGGGGTTGTTGGCCGTGTTTCCGTCGGGCATTCACTACGACCGCATCCCGTTCTTGACCCCCCTGATTCAGCAACGCATGGCCGACGAACTGGGTCCGCTCGACCGGTATATTCTCTGGCTCGACAAGCGGTGCAACATCGTGTTTGCCCTTGCCTTTCAGTTCGTTTTTTTTCTGATTGTAGTTAGTCTGCTCTATGTATTGAGCCTGGTGTTTTACCTGGTTGTGCAACCCAACGTATCGGCGGCTGTTTGGCTGTACATCAAAATTGGCGTAGGTGCGGTGGTGGCTATATTCTACATTGCCATTATTGTGCTGAATCTGAAAAGGGTAAAAGAAACCCCAACGGGTGCCCGACTGTACGACCAGCTAATGAAAGCCACCCAATTCTTCATGAAAATCCTCATGGTGGGTATGCACCGGCACTCGTCTTATATCACGAACACCTTCTACAGCCAGATTCCACAGAAACGCTTTGCCTGGACGGCTGCCCTTTTCATGTTGGTATTTTTCGTGGCATTTCTTATCGAATACACCACTGATTTAACCCGCAACGATCGACGAATCTCCTTCTTCAACAGCCGTCACCTCTACAGCACCCGCGTGGATAGCCTGTTTGTAGACCCCGTCGCCTACGACAACCAACGCCCTGAGGGCGACTATGTCGATGTAGCTTCTATTCAGGCCGACGTGATCCGCGAACCGTACCTACGGCTGTTTATTGCCTATCCTAAAGCCCTCGACACCCTGCTGACGAGCCTGGCTCGAAACCAGTTTGGCCCGATTCACTGTCCAACCAGGAACACCGTCGCCAACGCGATGTCTGGAGCAGTCGGCAGGTTAACGGGCTTATCCGGCTGACGGTCAACGATTCGGTGATTGATCGGCCCGAACTGCTTTTCGCGTCAGGCAGGTACGTTGACAACAACGCGGCTGGCAAACGGTGTTAGTACCGGGCAACCTCATTACGGGTCGTAATCTGCTCAGGTGGTATCAGCCGTCCCGGACAGCCAAAACCCGACGAACTCATCGCCATTCCGTTCTGGTACGTTCCAGATAAGTGACCGTCACTGCCACACTCAGACTGCCTGTTCGCCAGCCCAGATGAGTGAAGGACCAAATCCCCGCCTCAGATGCCTATTAAGTTGGCATTTGAGGCGGGCATTTTGCATTAG
Organism: uncultured Cytophagales bacterium; assembly: GCA_963750355.1. GTDB lineage: Bacteria > Bacteroidota > Bacteroidia > Cytophagales > Spirosomataceae > Fibrella. The sequence goes on from CAVVQL010000003.1 coordinate 589,199, forward strand.
CAGCACGATAAATAAATAAAATCGCCCGTTTGTTAAAAACCTTCCAGTATTCTCGTAGACACCTCTTTACATTCATCGCTATGTAATTACCCTTTCCTAAACCAACAACGATCATGGCCCGGCTTGACCCCGAACTGCATTCCTTGGTACATCAATACAGGCAGCGGTCTCAACCACAGGCCCATCCGTCGGATGTGCCCCCTGCCGAATCGCCGGTGGACCGCGAACCAATGCTGGTTCAGATTTCAGTGCAGTTTACGGGACCACCCGAAGTGCTTGAAGCGGCAGGCATGGAGATTGCCAGTATCGTGGGCCCGGTGGCCTATGGGCAGGCTACGATAGCCGCTTTGGACCGGTTAGTCGCTCGATGCAATTCTGTCGATCAGTAAGTTGCGAAAGAAAAACCTTCTCCTCAACGATAGCATTCCTGATATCAGGGCCAATCAGGTCTGGACCCGAACGGGCGATGTGTTCGCACAAGGAGGGCAGGGGGTCATTGTGGGCATCATCGATACGGGTATTGAGTACCGGAGTAATAATTTCCGCCATCCCGACAATAAAACACGTTTGCTGAGTATTTGGGACCAGACTTTGGCGCAGGCACTGGTGAGGCTACCCCCAGATCGCCTGTTACCATTCCACTGGGAGCTGACCCCATTCATCCCCACCGGCCTATCAACTTAAACTATGGCGTTGAGTATACGGGCGATCAGATTAATGAGTATCTGACCAACGGTCGATGCACACCCAACATTCGCCACGATGATGAAGACGGCCACGGTTCTCATGTGTCAGGTATTGCGGCGGGTAGCGGCATCCAGCGCGGCCGTTGTCACGGAGCCTATACCTATATCGGGGTAGCTCCTGCTGCCGACCTGATCGTGGTCCGTTTATGGGGCCTGACGAAGGGAGACGATAAAAAGCCTCCAGCGGTTCTGGCAGCACTATGATCGACGCGATCATCTACATCCTCAACGAGGCCAAAAAGCGCAATAAGCCGGTTGTCATCAACCTGAGTCTGGGATCATTTACTGCCGAACTAAACGGTGAGAACGGTGAGTCGAAGTCGATAGATGCACTCCTGCAGGCCAATTCTGCTGGTGCTGCCATTGTCTTTGGGGCGGGCAACGATGCAGACGCCGGCTCACGCCAGGCGACCGTACCGGCGGGGCCAACGGACAGCTACCGCTGAAATTCAAAATCGTAGTGAGATGATAAAAGCAGCCGCTCTATGACGGTTCGGTATACGGGAACCAACCTGCGGGTTCGGCTATCCTCTGCAATAGCACCACACCCTGGGTAACCAGCGCTGACCCGACCAAAACCTTCGCAGATACAGTCAACGGCAGCGGGGAAAGTAGAAATCACCAATTTCGCCGATCAGATCGAGATTTCGCTGATTCCCCCGCCGAATGAGAAAAATAGAAAAGGCGAATGGACGCTCGAACTACAGAGTACAACCCCCGTTGCTACACCTTTCGATGCGTACTGGCAGTATGTTTCCGGCACGAAGGAACCACCTCCTCATATTTTAAACCATACGACGTTCAGGGTACACTGTCGACGGAAGGCGCTACCCACGAGGTAATCACGGTGGGAGCCTATGCCGTTAGCGGCAGCGAACTGGCAAAGTTTTCGAGCCGGGGAGTGGCCCTGGGGCCAATCAGAAGGCGAAAAGCCCGAAATTACGGCCCCTGGCGTAAGCATTGTGTCAACCGACAGCGGCGATTATCGAGGCTGCTGCAATTGGCTCTGCTGCCGGTGTTGTTTCTACAAAAACTTAGATGGAACCAGCATGGCAGCGCCGCACGTGGCAGGAGCCGTGGCGTTGCTGTTTCAGAAAACGCCTACGCTTACCCACGTTGAAGTCAAAAAGCGCCTCATCGACAAGGCCCGCCCCGTCACCACATCGGTATTAGATGATCAGTTGGGCTGGGGACATGGTAAGCTGGATGTGAAAGCAGCCTACGACGTACCGGCTCCAGTTCCCCCTACGCCTAGCCCTGCCCCACCGCCCACGCCGTTTGTGGAGTTGCCCCCCAGCCAGATCGAGTTGCTTCAGCACCGGGTGGTAAGCAGCCCTAACTGGCCCCAATTGGAGGCACTTTTTGACCGCTATGGCCGGGAAATCAACACGCTGGTTAACACAAACAAACGCGTGGCAACGGTCTGGCATCGCTGCGGCGGACCGGCCTGGGTACGGGTGGCGCTACAACTGATCGACATGCCATCCATGCCGATTCCGGCAACGGCCGCAGGTCATCCCCTTCAGGAAAGTATCGACCGGATGCAGGCCATTCTGCAACGTACGGAAGTGCGGGATTAGTTAGCGCCCTGTACCGCTTAAGTCCCGCACTGGCGTTTGTCGAGAGCGGGCGGTCATTACTCCAATTGGTCAATCTGTTCGAGCAGGCAGACCCATCAGCACTGGTAACCACGGCAGAAGCAACCCTCTAATTCCTCGCTATTATGCCTACGCAAGCTGGCACCGTTGCCCACCTGACGCACGAATTGGGGATTGCTCTGCAACCCTTGGAAACGTTGTTGCGGCCCGACTTTACCGACCAACTGGGCGTTCAACTCCCCTCGGCCGTTGCAGGTAATGCCGCTGTAACGGGCGCTTTTGCGGCAGCGGCTACCAACGCAGGGCAGTTTTCGCCCCTGATTCTGGCCCTATCTACGGCCATTAGTGGGGGCGACAGCGGTGCCATCGCAGGCGCAACAGCCAACTTACTGTTGCCCATTAAAGCGCTGATCAATAACCTGAAGAGTATTGGCACCCAGCTATCGGCTGCGGCAGCCCCACTGCCACCCGCCCAACGCGACGCAATTCAGGCACTGGGTGGCGTATTTGCCAGTCGAACCATTGAGTACATGCTGGTAGGCTACCTCGATCAGAAATTTCCCGCACTTACAAAATCACTGTATCTAGTAGGTCTGGTCGATAAGGAGATGGAATTGCCCAGCCTGCTTGAGACGCAGCAGACGCCCGAAATTCCCCTTACCCGTCGCTTCTATTTCGACCGAATTGCTACACTGCTACAACATCCTGACCAGCTTCTTCAGCAGGCATTCGGCTCTGGACGGCCACATTCAACGGGCAGGTTCTTTAAGTCGAATACAGGCCCTACTAGTCAGGGCCGGAATGCCTAGCCGGCTCATCAGGGCAACCGGTCAACCGTTATTGCTCGATGCCACGTTTTTTCACCTTCAGGTCGATCCATCGGTCAATCCACCGGGGCTGACCTGGGGCTTCCACCTGCCCGGCGAACTAGACCGGACCGAAGAACTTCCGGTTCCAGTCCCTCTGGAAAGGGACCGTTGCCGTGAAGGCGCAGTTTCTGGCAGGAATCGACGGCACACGCCGGCCACCATTCACGCTCACGGTCAGACCACCCAGCGGCCATTTGAGCTCAACGCTGCTGGGGGGCATGAAGGCCGAAGAAAGCGGCGGACGAACAGGTCATGCTGATCGGCGATACGGGCGGAACGCGGCTTCAGGCTAAGTCCATTGGTGGTAGCTGGGTGTGAATGCCCAGTTGGGCACGCGGCGGGGGCGGTTCACCGGCCATCCAGTTTCGGTTCGACGAAGGCAAACTCATCATCGACTTTTCGCAGGGCGACGGGTTTATCAGAAGATCCTTAGTCAGGTGTCCGGTTCGAGGCCAATTTTGCGTTGATGAGCAACTGGGACCCACAAAAGGGGTTACGGCTACAAGGCAGTGGCGGCGTAGAAATCTCAGTTCCATGCACCTTCATCTCGCCATTATTCAGGTGCAGGGCCTATATATTTCTATCGGTTTCTCCACGGAAGCGCCGCTGAAGCTGGGCGTGGCGGCGCAGTTCAGTACCAACCTGGGGCCGCTCAAAGCCGTTCTCGATCATATCGGCACGAACATTCCGATTACGTTTCCGGCCGATGGCGAGGGTAATCTGGGTTTTGCCAATATCGCCTTTGGTTTCCCCCACCCAACGGTATTGGCCTGTCGCTCGACGGGGGGGGGTTTAAAGGCGGGGGTTTCCTGAAAATCAACGTCGAAAAAGGCGAGTACGCTGGTGTGCTGGAACTGGAATTTCAGTCCCTGTTTTCGGTGAAGGCAATTGGTATTCTGAACACCAAAATGCCCGACGGGTCGCCGGGGTTTTCGCTCATCATCCTCATCACTGCCGAATTTCCCGCCCATCCAACTGGGCTTTGGATTCACGCTGCTGGGCGTGGGTGGGCTGCTGGGACTGAACCGCACGATGGTGGTGGAAAAACTGGCGGCGGGGGTCAAAGACGGGTCGATCAACAATATCCTGTTTCCCACCGACGTCATTGCCAATGCACCGGTCATCATTTCACATTACTATCGGGGCCATTTTCCCGCCCAAAAACGGGCAGTTCGTGTTCGGGCCAATGGGCAAGCTGGGCTGGGGAACACCTACGCTCATTTCGGTGGAATTGGGGTTGATCATCGAGGTGGCCAATCCGGTGCGCATTGCCATTTTGGGCGTGATCAGGTGTCTGCTGCCCGAAGAGCATTTACCCCTGATCAAGATTCAGGTCAACTTCATCGGCGTCCTCGATTTCGAGAAGCAGGAGCTTAAATTCTACGCCTCCATCTACGACTCACGGCTGCTGGCGTTTACCCTGGCGGGCGACATGGTGCTGCTCATCAACTGGGGCGAAAACTCAAATTTCGTGCTGTCGGTGGGGGGCTTCCATCCCGCATTTTCTCCCCCGCCGCTGGGCGTTCCCGCGCTTACCCGCCTGACCATTGCCCTGCTCGATGGCGATAATCCCCGGCTGAGGCTGGAGGCCTATTTCGCCATCACGTCCAACACGGTGCAGTTTGGGGCGAAACTGGAGTTGTATGCATCGGTAGACATTGCCAGCATCGAGGGCTTTCTGGCGTTGGATGTGCTCATTCAATTTTCGCCGTTTCACTTCATCGCCCGGATTCAGGCGGCCCTCTCGGCAAAGATTGCCGGTATCACACTCTTCGCCGTCGGGCTTGATTTTACGCTGGAAGGCCCCGCACTCTGGCGGGCCTACGGGTCGGCCAGGGTGTCGGTGTCGTTTTTCTTTTTCAGCGTCTCGGCCACCATCCATTTCGACGTGAGTTGGGGCGACGCCGCCGACACCAAACTGGACCCCGTTACGGTGCTGCCCAAACTGAAGGCGGCCCTCGGCGACCGGCGCAACTGGCGGGCGCTCATCCCGCCCGAAACCCATCAGCAGGTAAGCCTCCGCGAGCCACCTGCCGATGCCGCAGGCAACAACCCCGACGCTGATAAGCTGATCGTACATCCGTTCGGCATTCTGACGGTAAGCCAGAAACTGGTGCCGCTGAATTTAGATGTGCAACTACTTGGTAATCAGGCCGTGGATGATGCCGTAAAGACGTTTCACATCGAGCGGGTGCAGGACAAAACGGCAATGCCTTTGCCACGGAGACGGTGAAGGAGCAATTTGCGGTGGCCCAGTTCATAAAAATGGACGATGCCCAGAAGCTGAGCCGCAAGGCGTTCGAGCAACTTGACAGCGGTATTCAGCTGGCGGGGTCGGCGCGGTTTGCGGTGGGTGCCGTGGCTATCCGTACCATCCGCTACGACTTTAAATACCTGGTTAAGAAGCAGTTGATCCGGGCCAAAGGCACCCTCCGCTACCTGCGTGCCGAACTGTTTGCAACCCTGCTGAATGGCAACGCCGTAGCCCAGTCGTCGCTATCGCTGGCCAGCCGGTCGGCCTCCCTGCTGGCCCCGCCGCCAATGGCCCTGAAACCCGAACAATACGTTGTCAGCTTTGCCGATACCCTGACCCCGGTGGCCGCGCAACTGCATTTCGATGACGAAGCGTCGGCGCACGGTGCCATGCAAGCCCTGCTGCGGCAAAATCCCGACTACCAGGGCAATATTCAAGTCGTATCTGCCTATCAACTCGCCTCATGAGCACGACCAACCAATACACGTTTCTGTCCTGGGCCCGGAAGGGGCTAGTCAACAGCATTTCGCCAGTGGCAACGGCTGGCACGCGGGCGTCGGTGGAACTGGGCATTGTGGTGAACGGGCAAACCGTGTCGCAGACGGTGGAGGTGCTGGGGCCGCAGGACATCATCGGTATGAACGCCGACATGGTGATCCGGACCGAACCGCGCCACTGGATCACCGATTTCGAGCCGAACTACCTGCCATTCGTTGGGTACCCGAAGAAGATTTCCCCTGGCGCTACACCCCCCGCCTGCCCAACGGAACCCAACTGCCCCCCTGGCTCACGCTCCTGGCCCTGCACCCCCATGAGTTCGAGGCCGACGACCGCAGCCATCCGCTGCCATCGATCAAGATTTTGAAAAATGCCGACCTGCTCTTTCCGCCCGCCAACCAGCTTTGGGCCTGGGCGCATGTGCATGTGAACGGGGCCATCAAGCAGGCCAGCGAGCTGGATACGATAGTGGGGCAAAACCCTGACCGGGCCTATTCACGGCTGTTTGCAGCCCGCAACTTCAGCCCCGAGAAACCCTACCACCTGTTTCTGGTGCCCACCTATGAACTGGGTCGACTGGCCGGGCTGGGGTTACCCACCGAAGATGCGACGCTGTTTGGCAAGGTGGCCTCGGAGGGCAAACTGGCGGGCGCGGCTTTTCCGTACTACTACAGCTGGTACTTCCATACGGGCAAGCCCGGCGACTTCGAGTACCTGCTGACCCTGCTGGAACCCTACTCGGCCGACAAAGACATTGGACGCCGCGACATGGACGTGTCGGACCCCGATTTTGGCACCAAATGGACCGAGCCCGACAAGACACTGGGGCTGGAAGGGGCCCTTAAATCACCCCTGATGGTGTCGGACAACTCCAGCAAATCCACCGACCCCCCTCTCCGACTTTCAGACCGGTTTACAAAAGCTGATCAAGCCTGCGAAACACTCATTACGACCGGCGAAGTGACGCCCGTGGTGACGGTGCCGTTCTCGGAGCCCGGCACATTCTGGAAAAGCAGATAGCCATCACCAATGTACCGGGGCAGGATTTCTGGCTGACCGAACTGAACCGCGACCCGCGCAACCGCACGGCGGCGGGCTTTGGTACGAAGGTGGTGCAAACCCATCAGGAATCGTATATGCGCAAGGCCTGGGAGCAGGTGAAGCAGGTGAACGAGGATCAACCAACGCATTCGGCTGGTGCAACTGGCCATGCAGGCGGGGCAGCGGCTTTTTGTGAAACACTTCACGAACCTGCTTCCAGCCAAAGCGTTGGGCATCACACAATTGATGCACACCAAAGTCACCAACAGCCCCACCACCATTCGCTACGCTATTGGGCAAAGTCAGTTGCCGCTGGCGGCAGTGAGTGCCGCCTTCAGGCGCATCACCCGGCCTGGCAGCGCCCTCATGCGGCGATGGGGCGGCACGGTGCAAACCGCCGATCTCGTCAATGGACTGAACAACGGTACGCTGACCACCGCCCCCCGGCCCCAACACCCGCTAACACCAACACCTACAACGAACTCATCGACGAATCGGCATTGAGCAGTTGGTTGCCCGACTGGTTACGGCGGTTGCTGGCTGGCCTTAACGAGTGGTTTGTCCTGTTGATTGGCTTGCTACTGGGCGTTATCTGCCTGGCAGCGGGCCTCTGGGTGCTGGGCCTGGTTGTCGCCGCGCTCGCCGGGGTGAGTTTCGTGCTGATCCGGTATGCCAAACAACAGCAACAGGTGCAGGATGTACTGGCCGCCCCGGCGCTGACGCCTGATCTGGTCGATAAACTACAGATGCTGCCCGGATTTAAACTTTTTCGAGACCAATGCACCCATCCAGCCACCCGTTCGCGACAACCCCCTGACGGGCATCTTCGCTGATCTTGAGCTCAGACAGTGGCGATGCGGCACGGTTCAAGCTAGCCACGCGCGATCTGTTTGGGTACGGGGGTGCCGCGAGCCCCGCCCCACCCGTGCGGTTGCCCCTCGACATGGCGCGGGTTCAGTCCCGGCTGTACGAAGTGATTGAACCGCGCATGGCCATTGCCCGCCGGTTTGCGTCCAGTGTGACCCTGCCCGGTTTGCGGGTCACGCCGCCCAATCGACTCCCCGAAGCCATTGTGCCGGTGATGGCCTACCCCGATTTCGAAAGAGGCGATGTACCGCCCCCTGCGCGAATTGGGCAACGATAACATTTGCCCCGGCATCGGGCGCATTCCGCCCAACAGAATCACGCTGCTGATGACCAATTCGCCGTTTGTGGAATCCTACATGGTGGGGTTAAACCACGAAATGGGGCGTGAACTGCTCTGGCGTGAATACCCCACCGATCAGCGGGGTAGCTATTTCCGCACGTTCTGGGAGAAGAACGGTTTTGCCGTACCCAACACCACCCAGACGGCCGAGCAACAGGCCGAAGCGGAGAAAGACATTCCCCGGCTGCACACCTGGGGGAAACGGACGCAGTTGGGTGCCCACCCCAACCCGCCCCCCGCATCGGGGATAAAGCCGCCGGAGAAAGTGGTGCTCACCATTCGGAGCGACCTGTTTAAACGCTACCCCAACACGGTGGTGTTTGCCCAACGCGCCAAATGGCTCGATCAGGCGGAAAAACGCGCGAGATGGACGAGACGCTGGAAAGAAATCCCGGTACGGCCTACGATACCGAGATTATCAAGACGCCCCTGTTCGGGGCCGATTTTCCGCCCGACGTGAAGTGTTTCGGGTTTAACCTCACGCTGGCGCAGGCACGAGGCAGCGATACGACCCCGGCTGGTATTTCGTGGTGATGGAACGGCCCGGCGAACCACGCTTCGGCATCGATGGCCCGACCCGGCATTCAACTCGCCAACCCACCCCGCATGCGCCTCTGGAATGACCTCACTTGGGGGCACCTGACCCCCTCCCGTGCGGCCTACGAGCAGTTGACCGTGCTTCGTCTTGATCCGGCCCGTACTCCGTGCTCAACGGTCTGATCCCCGCCGACCCCGACGATAAACTCCAACGAACCGAAGATAACGCCCACAGTTGGGGCACTCAGTCGGCCAGCCTGGCCTACATTCTGTACCAGGCCCCTGTCAAAGTTGCTGTTCACGCCACAGAGATGCTGGAGGGCGTTGGCGTTACGAGTTGACTCTCTGGCGTTACGTTGGTTTTGCCCCCCGCCCTAAAGGGAGCCTGCTGGCGCATATATATTGCCTACGCGAAGCTATAATGCGCCAGCAGGCTCCCTTTAGGGCGGGGGGGCTACAACCATAAACATACCCTCCACTTATGGAAGCCTTTGATAAAGACCGTTCCGACCTTCGGAAAATCCGCGATGAAAAGAATCAGTGTCGGCCCGGCTGGCGCAGTTGAACGCGAGAAACAACAACTCGACAAGACGATTGAACAGGCGGGGCGGCTGGGAAACCAGGATAAACTGCACCCGTTGCTTCAGCAGCGCGACCGGCTGAAGGGGCAGGCCTCTGAAGCGGAACGGCTACCTCAACACCAAAGCGGCGGCGCTGGGGGGATTGAACAGCCTCATAGAGGGGTACAAAGCCCCCCAGCAATACATCAACTTCTGGGAGATCACCTGCCTATTCTGCTCTTCCCGGTACGGGTAGAAACGCGGTTTGCGCCAAACCGCCAGCCCAACAACGCCAAACTATGGGTACGCATCTACCCCGACGAGGCGACGGCACATGACCCTGACCTCACCGACGCCGAACAGACCGCCGCCAACACCTTCTGGTTCGAGACCTGGAAAGCCACTACGGAAGCCGAAAAACTCCGTAGCCGGACCGCCCTGGTCGGGGAGTTGGTTCGCGACGGGCCGCCTGGATTGCCCATAGCACGGAACCCGCTAACTTCGGACAAACCGATGCGGCGATCTTCAATTTCCACCGATGCCGCCCTGCTTGCCCTGGGCCTGACCCCGGCCGAGCAGAAAGCCGGGAAAAACTACTGGCGCAGCACCTGGTTCGGTAATCCGGCCGACGCCGTACAAACCACGCTCGAAACGGCGGTGGGCAGCGGCCGGGCTACGGCCGTCCAGTTGGCCACTCAACCCACTAACTGGGCGGAATTCCAGGGAAAAACACCCGCCGATGAATTTGCGCGGGTGGTGGTGCTGTCGCAACCCAATGTGCTACCCGGCCACGAAGGGCAAACCGCCAGCTACGCCGAGGTGCTGCCCGACCAGTTTGTGGTCATTGGCTACCGCGACCAGCGGAAGGTATTCGAGCTAACCGGCAGCGCCATCCCCGACCGCATCTGGCTCTCTCCCAATGTAAGTCCACTCGACGGTGGTATTAGCCGCGACACCGACGGGCAGTTACAGTTCGACGGGGATCTGGCCTGGATGAAGGATTTCGACGCGGCCGTCAACACCGGTCTTGGCCTGCGCATCGACCTTCGGCGGGCCATAAACCGGACCGTCGTAACGGAGCAGAACGGATCACAGGCGGCAGCCGATGCGATTCTTCGTGATGTAACCACGCTGGGCCTCACGCGCCTGCTGGTGGTGGGCATCAACGCCGTGGATGGGGCCGACAATGGGCGGGTGCTGCTGGAAAAGCTGTTCGACAATCACCACTACGGGCAAACGGGCCTGAGCTTTGTGCCGCAGGGTACGCCCACCAACAACACCGAAGGCCAGAACGCCGGGCACCGTGCCGAACCTGCCGCCGATGAAAGCTACGCCCTCGAACGTGGCGACCCGCTCTTCACCGACCAGCCGACTGCGCCTTTTTACCAGAAAGCCAACGGGCAGCGGATGGCCGAATACCTGGGCATTGACTCCACCGTTTTTCAGCACCTGGCCCATAGTGCCGATGCCGAACTGGCCGAGGCGCAGGCCATGAACGTGGCGTTATACAACGCGACACTGGCCTATTATTTCGATGAGATGATGGACCCGCTGGTATCCCGCGCCGACCAGCATCGGATCTTCCAGTTTTTCACGCAGTACGTCAGCGCCAGGGGGAGCCTCCCGGCCATGCGGGTTGGCCGACAGCCCTACGGCATTTTGCCGACGACAGCCATCGACCACTGGAAATGGACCAACGAAGAGGTGCGTGAAGGACGACAGTTTGCGGTGCCTTTTCACGACAAGCTCGTCAGCCTCATCCAGGTCTTCGATCGAGCTGGCCGACTAGCCAAATACCCCTTTCGGGCGGGGCAGGGCGGGCAGGCACTGGCTGGTAAAGAACAGTTCCTGCACATGCTCGGCCTGGAACCCACGTCGGTTACCTACAGCCAGCGCTGGCTCTACGGGCGGCAGTTTGTCCGCAGTTTTGTGTATGTGCTCCTGGGGCGCGACGTGTCGGCCGAAGAGATGGAGCGCTGGAAAAAACGGGCCGCGACCTTGCTTGGCCAACTGGGAATTACGACCGAACCCGCGCTGCTTAGCAAGACATTTGCCGACCCGGCGGTGCCACTGAAGACGGTGCCGCTGATCGACTCGCTACCGCTGTCGGAGACAAACCCGGTGCAGCCGCTATTTACCCGCGCCGACGGCACTACCGGCCCAAACTACCTGGAATGGCTCCGGCAAAGTGCCCTCACCGACATCCAGACCGACAACATCCTGAACGAACTGGGCGTAAAAGTGGCCGCCCCCAAAACCCTGCTGTATGCGCTGTTGCAACATGCCGCCGAGCAGTCGTACTGGGATACGGCCATGAAACTCTTCGAGGAGTACGCCATCGTCAATCGGACTGCCCGGCGGGAGGTTGAACTGCGCCATGTGGCCACCTCGCCCGCCGGGAATCAGGAAGCGCGCCTGTGGACTAAGCCCGACTACCTGCTGGCCGACATGGGTAACATTCCCCAGTTGGGCATAACGGGCCAGACCATGAGCGCCTACCTCAGCCAGCGTGCTCTGCTGCCTATTTTACCCGACTCGAACCTGCATCTGGTAAAGGAGAGCACTGGCCAAGCTCGAAAAACTACCCACCGCCCGCCTCGAACGGCTCTTTGCCGAGCATATCGACCTGTGCAGTTACCGCCTCGATGGCTGGCGCAATGGCCTGTTGCAAAAACGCCTCAACTACCTGCGCTACGACTACCGTGGCCCGAACGAACAGAGAGGCAACGGCGCCCGAAAAGGGGTTTATCTGGGTGCGTACGGCTGGCTGGAAAACATCAGGCCCGCCCAAACCCGGCCGGTAGCCGAACCCAGTTTCCGGCCGAACTAAAGAGCGGCGGGCCCGTGTTCGAAGCGGCCAACGAGGGTTCCTTCATTCACGCCCCGTCGTTGCCTCAGGCCGTCACCGCCGCGCTGCTGCGGAGTGGCTACCTGGCCCACGCCAGCCGCGAGGCCGGGAGCGCAAGCGGCTCAACATCAACTTATCATCGGCGCGGGTACGGCAGGCCTTATGGTTTATCGACGGCATTCGCAAGGGGCAGGAGCTGGCCGCGCTGCTGGGATACCAGTTCGAGCGCAGCCTGCACGACGCCAACCTCGACGTACACATCTACGCCTTTCGCGAGCAGTTTCCGTTCAAGGTCAACGAGACCGACGTACCCACCGGCCAATCCATTGAGGCGGTATCGGCGCGGAACGTGGTGGATGGCTACGCGCTGGCCAATGCCACCACCGCGTACCCCTACGGCCGCACCGATCTGCCCCCGGCGGCCAGTGCCAATGGCATGCTAATGCTGGCTATCATCGATGACATACGCGATGCCATGGACGCGGTGGCCGATTTGATACTGGCCGAAAGTGTTCACCAGTTTGTGCAGGGCAATCACCTCACGGCGGGGGCCTCCCTGAAGATGATTCAGGAGGGCCAAAATCCGGCCATCCCGGACCTGGTTCAGACCCCACGTACCGGTCACGCCATTACCAACCGGGCGTTTTTGATGCTCGACGCCACGGCTACTGCGCCCGCCGGTGCCAGTCCCCGTGTCCTGGCCGATCCCGCCCTGAACCAATGGCTGACGGACCTGCTGGCGCCGCAACTGGCTACAACCCGGTTTATCGTCGAAAAAACAAAAGCCGACGCCACTACCGAACTGGCCGAAGTCAAGTTCTCGGCTTTGGGCCTTGCGCCGGTCGACCTCATTAACCTGATCGACAATCAGCAGGCAGAACTGTTCAAACGGGTGCGGTATGAATACCGGCGTACCCACGCGGTTGGTGTCGGCGAACGCATGCAGGTAGTGCCCAACGCGCCAGTGATTTCTGTCGGGGCCACGTCGTTTGGGTCGCTGCTGCCACTGCTTCGGCACGTGCAGCAACTGATTCGCAAAAGCCGCCCCATGACGGCGATGGACTTCCGGGTGCCCGGCGAAAGCAAACCCAGCGACAAAGAAAATATCGGCCAGATCAACATAAGTGAACTGCGGGGACGGGCCACGGCCCTACTAACAGCCTTCCAGACCCAGCAAACAGCGTTCAATGCCGCCATCACCACCGCCGGTAACATCATCACCAACGACCCCGTCGCCACAAGCTGTCTAACCTCCGTAACCTGCTCGTCGCGAATCATCCGGCCTGGGAAACGCTGCTCAAACAGGCGGCCGACAGCGATGTCCCGGAAGCGTACCCCGAAGCAGCCCGTCAGCTTCACCGCCGCCAGCATCGATCAGGATTTCGCTTATGCCGAGGCGCTCGCCGACCTCACCAAACTGGTCGACAACCAGTTGTACGGGAGCCCCCGAAGCAGCGCTACGTTCCTTTTCTGACTCAGCTCTGGTTATGCGCAACAAACTGACGCAAAAGATCGCCCGCATGACCAACGCGCTGGCCGATGCCGGTAAGCCCGGTTTGTCGGTCGATGCCCAGTTGCCACTCCTGACGCAGGCGTTTGAAGCGGGCTTGGGGGCTACCATCATCATGCCCCGGTTTTCGCTCGAAAACGCCGCTGAAATGCAACTGGCTTTTCAGAATCAGACGCAGGCGCTGACCTATAAGCGCCAACAGCTGCTTGCCGATCTGCCAACCCTGGGCCCTGCCGCCAGTCACCTGCTGATTATGGAAGAATGGCTCCAGGGCGTTGGCCGGGTGCGGCCACAGATGGGCCAGTTAGAGCGCGTCAGACTGGCGGCGGAGGTAAACAGTGACCCACCCGGCACGGCACTCGGGCTGCTGCAGCTACCCTACCTGGGCCAATCGTATTGGGTCGGACTCGACATGCCGGAAACGATTCCCGACCCCACCGATGCCACCAAAACTATTCCGTTGGTGCTGGACCGCGACTACCTCTCTATCGTAACGGTCGGGATGGGAGCGGCTCCGGCGTTCGGAAACCCCAGTGTGGCCTGCTGCTTGACGAGTGGACGGAGGTGATCCCGACGAAGACCGCGACAACGGGCGTGGCCGTTAACTACAACCAGCCCAACGCCGAATCGCCCAATGCTGGCTACTGGCGGTGTCGCCGACACTCAGCGGCAACTGGTCCTGGGATAACCTGGTAGCGATACTGAACAGCACCCTGGAGCAGGCCAAACGACGGGCCGTGGAGCCAGACCACATTGCCGCCCACTCGAACTTAGGCCAGCTCCTGCCCGCTACCATCACGGCGCAGGGCTCCGTGCCCGATGCCAGTATCGCGCTCAATTACAGCCGCCTATATACAACAAAGGCAGTCCAGTAACCTCTGTCACTAACGCAACCTCCCTTACATCTTACCCAAACAACCATGCCAACCGTACAACCACTGATTTTCGCTGATGCGGCCAAGTGGGCGTTTAAGCCCAGCATCACCGCCTGGAACCGGCTGGAAGGACGGCCCCGGGATACCGATTTTACGCGCAGCTTACGGGCCGAAGTCCGCGATCCGCTCTGGATGCTCTGTCGGCAATGGCAGATGGGTGAGTTTGAAGGCGAAGACGCCGGCACCGCCGTAGAGGCCCGGTTCGTTACCGATTCATCGCAGTTCCAGCAGTACGTGGGGGGTAGCGGGCAGCCTGTTCCTTACACCGATACGGTACCGCTGGAAGTGCAGGTCGAGCAGGAGACCTATGCGTTTCGATCTGTTTACGCAATTGCAGGTAGGCAAAACCTGGATTCGGCTGTTGCGGGCGGAAGGCCTGCAGGCCACCATCGACACGATTTATCTGGTCAGATGCCCGTTTGTAGCCCCCGCCGATCAGTTGACCACCGACCTGCGGGCCAGTCAGGGCGACACAGTCGCGTGGCTGAATCTGGCCGATAACCGGATTCCAAACGGAGAAACGCTGCTCGATGCCATTGCCGATGGTACGCATGCCACCTGGCTGACGGGCCTGCCTGCCCCCGACCGATCGGCCCTCAACGCACTGGGGCAGCAACTGCCAGAAGCTGTTTGGCCGGGTATACAGCCAACCCGACCCCGTTGCCGGGGATGCCTGGAAGCCTGAACGCCTTGAATACCAGTTTGGCGTAACGCTCAACGAGCCCGATGCTTCTGTTTCGCTCGAGGCCGAGCAGTACTACCAGGGCCATCTCGACTGGTATTCCTTCGATCGTGGCAGTACCACGTTCAACGGACTGGCTCCGGCCACAGAACGAACCGTTCAGTCGTACATCCCCACCCCCATTCAGTACTACGGCATGCCTTACCGCCGCTGGTGGTCGTTTGAGGATGGAGTGACCAACCTGGGCAACCTCAATACCCAAACCTCTGACCTGGCCACGCTGCTCTTTGCCGAATTTGCGCTGCTGTTCAGCAATGACTGGCATCTGGTACCCTGCGAACTCCCCGTGGGTACATTTACCCGGCTCGACGGGGTGCTCGTCACCGACGTGTTTGGGGTGCAGACCTGGGTACGACCGGCGGGACGGGGCCTTGACGATGACTGGCAGCGCTGGTCGATGTTCAACCTCACCACGCTGGCCCCCAATGATGCCGCCGATACCCGGTTGCTGCTTCCGCCCGGCAACCATTAAAACGCAGGATGGCGAGCCCCTCGAAGAAATCCGGTTCATCCGCGACGAAATAGCCAACCTGGTCTGGGGCATCGAGCAAACCGTGGCGACGGAACTGGGGCAGGGGGAAGATGGCTATGAATCGGCCAACCACCTGCTCACGTACCTGCAACAGATTGGCGCTGTGCCAACCGACACCATCAAACCGGCCCCTGAAGAAGCGAACCCCACCTGCCCCGCCGCTCAAATACCAGTTGGGCACCACCGTTCCCCGCAACTGGATCCCCTTCATTCCCGTCAATATCAGTGCCGGTTCGCCGCAGATCCGCCTGCAGAAAGCCGCCATGCCCGAGTTCATCACCCGCTATGGCGACACGGTTGTTCCTTCACGGACCTCGTTGCTGAACCCCACCCGCGAGGATGGGCGGCTGTTTATCAACGAAGAGGAAGTGCCCCGCGCCGGGGCCATTGTGAAGCGGCAATTCAACCGCACGCGCTGGTACAACGGGAGGGTGTTTACCTGGATTGCCAAACGCAAAGAAGCCGGCCGGGGCGAAGGCTCAAGCGGATTCGTTTTGATCAGATTTCGTGAAGTTGGTTTCAAGTGTGAAGTTTCAGGGTCCGCCGCGCGGTTTCAATTCAGCTGCTCGCTTATCACCAACGTGATCAGCTAACCACTTGAAACGACACCAACGAGGGTAAATATGGCCCCTATATCTGCTTTCGACGGCATGAATCTCACTTCTCCCGGCACATTTCGCTGGCGGATGGTGGCGCTCTTGTTCGTAGCAACCACCATCAATTATATTGACCGGCAGGTGTTATCGTTTACCATGACCGATGAGCTTTTCCGCAAAGAAATGCTGGGCATGGCGGCAACAGATATCCTGACGCAGGAGCGTATTGATCAATTTCGGGTCGAATACAGCAAGGTCGACTCGGCTTTTAAGTTCGCCTATGCCATTGGGTTCCTGTTCATGGGCTGGCTGATCGACCGCATTGGCACCAAACGGGGCTTTTCGCTGGGTATTGCCATCTGGAGCCTGGCCGCCATCGGCACGTCGCTGGTGCAGAGCCTGTCGGGTCTGACCATGGCCAGAGTTGCGCTGGGGCTGGGCGAAGCGGCCAA
Source organism: uncultured Cytophagales bacterium (assembly GCA_963750355.1). Lineage (GTDB taxonomy): Bacteria > Bacteroidota > Bacteroidia > Cytophagales > Spirosomataceae > Fibrella. Next base: position 606,124 of record CAVVQL010000003.1, read on the forward strand.
TTTTCCGGCGGCTATCAAAACCGTGTCCGAATGGTTTCCGCGCCGTGAGCGATCCTACGCCAATGGCATCTTCAATGCGGGCACCAACGTGGGTATCATTCTCACGGCCCTGCTGGTGCCCTATCTCATTCTGAATTTTGGCTGGCGCAGCTCATTCCTGGTGACCGGCGTGCTGGGCTTTGGCCTGCTGATGCTCTGGTGGGTAATGTATAGCAAACCGATCAGAAATAAGCGCGTAACCCCCGCCGAGCTGGCGTATATCCGCAGTGATGCCACCAATGAACCGCCCATGCGGGTGTCGTGGATGAGGCTGCTTTCCTACAAACAGACCTGGGCCTACATCATCGGCAAATTCCTGGCCGATCCCATCTGGTGGTTTTACATGGCCTGGCTGCCCGATTTTTTCAACTCAAACGACGCCCTCGATCAAAAACTCGATCTTAAATCATTTGGTGTCCCGTTTCTGATTATCTATGTCGTCTCCGACGCGGGCAGTATTTTCTTCGGCTGGCTGAGTACCCAATTGATGAACATGGGCTGGTCGGCCAACCGGGCCCGAAAAACGACCATGCTCATTTGTGCGCTCTGCGTGGTGCCCATTGTGTACGCCGCTAAAACCAACAGCCTGATCGTCGCCATTGCGCTGATTTCACTCGCTACCGCCGCCCATCAGGGCTGGGCGGCCAACATGTACACATTCGCTTCTGATCTGTTTCCGAAAAACGTAACCGCTTCCGTCACCAGTATTGGCGGCATGTTTGGGGCGGTGGGGGGCATTTTGCTGGCCCGCTACTCCGGGGATATTATTAACACGCTGGGGTACCAGCCCTTGTTTATCATGGCCGCCTGCACCTACCTGCTGGCCCTGTTGCTCATTCACCTGGTGCTTCCCCGACTCGACCCCGTTTCAGACGCCGAACTGGCCCCAGACTTCACCATGTCCCGGTAAGGCGGGTGCATCGGCCTTCAATTCTGCACGAATCAGCGGCCTGTGTGCACTTGTAAGCTTCCCGGAATTATTTTTACTAAAAATAGATAAAGGCCATCTCGAACCGACCTGGCTGTTGCCCTTTACATTACCCCATGAATCAACTCCCCGCATCTGCCATTTCAGCCGTCGGAAAACCAACCGCCGCTCTTCCCGAACGTGTTCTTCAATTTGGTACGGGTGTATTGCTTCGTGGCCTGGTTGATTTTCTAATCGACAAAGCCAACAAACAAAACACGTTCAATGGGTCGGTGGTAGTGGTCAAATCAACGGGCAACGATGTGAGCGAGTTTACCCAGCAGGAGAATCGCTACTCGGTTTGGGTGCGGGGCATTCAGAACGGGCAAGCCGTTGACCAACAGACCGTAGTGACGGCCATAAGCCGGGTGCTGGCCGCCCAGAATCAGTGGGACGACGTGCTGGCGTTGGCCCGTAAACCGTCGTTGCAGGTGGTGGTGTCCAACACCACTGAGGTCGGCCTTCAGTATGTAGAGGAAAGCATCTTTCAGAGTCCGCCAAAATCGTTTCCCGCTAAACTGACCGCCTTTCTCTACGAGCGGTTCAAGGGGGCGGGTGGCTCGCGCAAGATGGGCCTGGTAGTGGTACCCACCGAACTGCTACCCGACAACGGCCTGCGCCTGCGCAACGCGGTAGAACGAACGGCGCAGCATAACGAGCTGGGTAAGCTGTTTATGAAATGGCTGAAATTTCACGTTCGCTTCTGCAATTCACTGGTCGACCGGATTGTGACGGGCAAACCGGATGAAGAAGCAACGGCTCTTTTTGAACAGCAGGCGGGTTATTCCGACTCCCTGCTGACGGCCACCGAACCGTATTATTTCTGGGCCATTGAGGGCGACGACCGGGTACGGAAGATCCTTTCCTTTGCCGAAGTAAGCCCCACCCATTTAATCATCGACGAGGATATCAGCTTTTACCGCGAGCGTAAGCTCCGGCTGCTCAACGGGGCGCACACGTTCATGACGCCGCTTAGCTATCTGCTGGGCAACGTTACCGTCGAGGAGTCGATGAACCACCCGCTGATGGGCCCGCTCATTTCCGAATTGATGTTACAGGATATTGCCCCGAGCGTACCCTCCGATTCATTGGGTGATGAAGGGCCAGCCGCCGTGAATCAGTTTGCACAGGAAGTGATCGACCGGTTTAAAAACCCGTTTAACGAGCATTTTCTGTTGAACATCACCCTACAGCAGTCGGCTAAAATGCAGGTGCGCAACGTACCCACCATGCAGCGCCTGGCCGAGAAAGGCAAGGTGCCCGACCGCATGGCCCTCTGTTTTGCCGCCTACCTGCTGTTTATGCGGGCCAACCGCCAAACCGAAGCGGGCGATTATGTGGGCGAAATCATTGTTCCCGGCGGTGAGCTTGTGTATCCCATCCGCGATGACCAGGCCGCTTATTTCTCTGAAAAATGGCAACCGGTAAAGGCCGGTGATCACCAGTCGGTCGCTGACTTTGTTCAGGCCGTATTGGGAGATAAATCCCTGTGGCAAGCCGACCTGACCACCCTCCCTGGTTTCGCCGATCAGGTAACAACGTACCTGGCCACGATGCTCACGAAAGGCGTTGAAGCAGCCGTGAAGCTGGTGTAACCCTTTCCTTTATGAACCGTACCGACTTCCTCAAAACCTCAGTGTTAGCTACGGCCAGTGCAGCAGGTACGTTGCTGCTGCCTGATTCGCTAGCCTCAGCTACCCCATTTATATACCGTCGCCCGGCTCAGAAATATCGGGTGGCGCTCATTGGCTCAGGCTGGTGGGGAACAAACATCCTGCGTTGTGCCATGCGGGCGGGCGATGCGCAGGTAGTGGCGCTCTGCGATGTAGACGCGGCTCAGGTACGGAAGGCCAACGAGGAAGTAACCAGGCTCAGCAGTGATCGCCCTAAACTGTACGGCGACTTTCGCCAGCTGCTGATCACCGAAAAACCCGACATTGTGATCGTGGCGACTCCCGACCACTGGCACCCGTTAATTGCCATTGCGGCCATGCAGCAGGGTGCCCATGTGTACGTGGAAAAGCCCATCGGGCATACCATCAACGAGGGGAAAGCCATGGTGCGAACCGCCCGGCAAACGGGTAAAGTCTGTCAGGTAGGTACGCACCGCCGGGTATCGCCGCATAACATATCGGGCATGGACTTCCTCAAATCAGGAAAGGCCGGTCAGATCGGTATGGTACGGGCGTTCGTATCGTACGGGGGCGGTGCGGGTAAGAAAACGCCCGACGCTGAGCCGCCTAAAGAGCTAGACTGGGATATGTGGTGTGGCCCGGCACCCCTTCAGCCCTACAACCCCACCATTCACCCGCGCGGATTTCGCAATTACCTGAACTACGCCAACGGAACACTCGGCGATTGGGGGATTCACTGGCTGGATCAGATTTTATGGTGGACCGAGGAAAAAGCACCCCGCAACGTGTACTCAACCGGTGGGCGGGCCATTCGTCGCGACAACACCGACGCACCAGACCATCAGGTAGCGACCTACGAGTTCGAGAATTTCACCGCCATCTGGGAGCACCGGCAGTTTGCCGGTAACAACGCCGAAAAAACCCACCCGCAGCAGGCGGTGGGCTGCTATTTCTACGGCACAGAGGGCACCTTCCACATGGGCTGGGTCGATGGCTGGACGTTCTATCCCACCGACTCTAAAAAGCCGGTTATTCATCAGGAGCCCCAACTCGACAAACCCGACGATCAGAATATCATGGCCCTCTGGGTCGATTTCCTGGATGCTATCCAGAAGAAACGCCTGCCTGTCTGCGATATCGAGATAGGCCACCGGTCAACCAACATGGCCTTGCTGGGCATGCTCTCGATGAAACTGGGCCGCAGCGTAGCCTGGAATGCCGACACGCAGACCATCACGAATGACCCCGAAGCCAATGCGCTGCTGAGCCGGGCCTACCGCGGTGAGTGGCACTATCCGGTATAGATTTCATCGGCTTTCCCGCTGAATAAATCAGATTGTTATAAATCAGGTTGGGCCTCTGCGTCGAATTCCTGGCAACTTCCCTCAAAAATCGTTTAGCTGGTACACGGTATCAAGACCGGGGTCAGTCAGCCAGTACAGCGTATTGGGTGTGCTGTTCATCAAGTTAGGCCAGTATAGGGCCATACAACGGCGATGTACGTCGATCTCTGTTTGGCTGGGCCTTCCCGGAGTGCATGGCAATATCCGGCGTAGGTTCCGTACTTTTGATGGCTTTATTAACTACTTACTCTTCCATTTTCTACCTAGTATGAATTCACGCCGTAACCTGACCGTATGGCTGGCCGACCGGGTCACGTCCGTCCGAACGGCGCACCCCCGCAGCAGACAGGCCTTCAAAAATTCGGCGTTCAGTATCCTGGTCAAGGGCGGAAACATCATGTTGTCGTTTATTCTGGTACGTATCACGCTGGGTTTATTACAGGATGAAAAGTACGGCATCTGGACTGCCATTAGTTCACTGGTCACGTTTGCCTCCTTTTTTGATATTGGGCTGGGCAATGGCCTGCGCAATCGCCTGGCTGAAGTAGTAGCCAAAGAAGACCACGAGGCTGGGCGTGTCTACATCAGTACCGCCTATGTGCTGTTTGCCGGCATTCAGCTGGCCCTGCTGCTGGCCGCCGGTATAGTCATCTACCTGGTCGACTGGAAATACGTGCTTAATGTCCGGCTATCGAACCCGTATGTCAGCCTGCTGGTGCTGGTGACACTCGCGGGTTTCAGCGTGAAAATCCTGCTCGATACCGTCTCTTACGTGCTGCTCGCGCTTCAGAAAACCGCTCTGTCGAATGCTATTTACCTGGTTATCAACCTGGGTTTGGTAGCGGGTATCTGGGCATTGGGACTAGGCCACTACAATAACCTGCTCTCCGTTTCAATTATGTCGGCCATTGTTCCGGTGGTTGTGCTGATTGGCTTCAGCCTGTATTTCTACCGGGGAGCGCTTCGTGCCTACGCACCAACGCTGAAAGCAGTGGATTTCAGCGTGCGCCCAATGCTGATGAGCCTGGGCCTTAAATTCTTCATTATACAACTGGCGGGGGTAGTTATTTTCTATACCGATAATGTTCTGATTTCCAAAATGTTCGGCCCTAAATCAGTAACCGAATACAGCGTAGTCTTCCGCTATTACAACGCCATCAATTCCGTCTTTTTCGTTATTATCTCTCCTTTTTGGTCGGCGTTCACCGAGGCCTACGCAAAGGATGAACTCGCATGGGTTAAAAAGTCATATTCGCGCCTGAAACTCAGTTGGCTGGTCATCTTTCTTGTTGTTGGTCTGATGCTGGTACTGTCGACCAACGTGTATGAGATCTGGCTGGGCTCCTCCTTTAAAACCTCGTGGTCGCTGAATGTACTGATGGCCTGCTTTGTCCTGGTGTCGTGCTGGAACAACATTACGGTAACGGTGATCAATGGCTTTGGAAAAGTAAAAATGCAGCTGTTCACGGCTTTAGTAGGTGCAGCGGTAAACATCCCACTCTGCCTGTATCTGGGCCGGACAATGGGCATGGGCAACAAGGGAGTTATTGTTGCCTCAATTATTTCGTTATCATTCGGCACCATACTAGGCACGATCCAGGCCGACAAGCTGGTGTCCCGAACGGCTAAGGGTATCTGGTCAGAGTAGACGTACCCGTTGTGGTATACGAGCTGGCGCAGGTGTTGCAATAGCTCGTAACTGTGTTGAACCAGTATAAATAACAGTACGCAGCTGGCTCAGGAAAACTTTCACCTTTGCCTGACGTTAGGCAAACAAAGACGAACAGCCGATGAAATCACTACTGGCAATTTTACTGGTCAATCTGATCCTGGGCAGCAGTTTGCTGCCGGGCTTCGGTATCGACCAGTCGGCCAGGTGGGTTGAGTTGGCCAATCATTACCAGCAGCATCGCCAGACAGACGCTTCGCTGGGCTTTTTATCGTTTCTGATGATGCATTACGATGCCAGTTCAGACCATCAGAAACACCCCAGCCATAACCACCATAACCTGCCGGCAGCGGGCCAGTCGCTTTCTATTTTCACGCCCAGCCCGCTTCGCCTCGACTTAACGGCGGTGTCGCTCTCGGTTATTCACGTGGCCAAAACCACGTTCTTTCGCAAGGCTGATCTCTACGCCTTCACTGCGATTCGCTCGCTGATTAATCCGCCCCGACGGTAAGTTTGCGTGCCAGCCAGGGGGCATCATGCCCATTTTTTCCGTTTGTCCGGCCACACCCGCAACGAGGCCGACCCCGTTAGCCCGTTACCAACGCGCTTTCTATACAACCACAACTTATAGTCGATCACGTACCAGCGGGTTTTCAACAGGCTGGTACGTCGTGCCACCATTGCACGGGTGGGCACAGCACTCTCAACCGCATTTTCCATGTTAAATGCCTTAATTAAGTTCTCCATCCAGAATAAGCTCGTCATTGGATTGCTCACACTGGCCCTGGTGCTGTGGGGCGGCTGGTCGGCCACGCAGCTCCCAATCGATGCCGTGCCCGACATTACCAACAATCAGGTGCAGGTGATCACCAGCAGCCCATCACTGGCGGCTGAAGACATTGAGCGGCTCGTTACGTTCCCCATCGAGGTTAGCCTGTCGAATATTCCGAACATTACCGAGTTGCGTTCCTTTTCGCGCTTCGGCCTGTCGATCGTTACGGTTGTCTTTACCGACGCCACCGATGTATACTGGGCCCGCCAGCAAATTAGTGAGCGGCTTCAAAACGTAGCGGGCCAGATTCCGCCGGGGGTTGGTACGCCCGTCATGGCCCCGGTGACAACGGGGCTGGGCGAAATTTTCCAGTATACGGTAGTGCCCAAAAAGGGCTACGAAAGCACGTACAGCCTCACCGACCTGCGGACTATTCAGGACTGGACCATCCGGCGGGGGCTGCTGGGAACACCCGGCGTAGCCGACATAAGTGGGTTCGGTGGCCTGCTTAAACAGTACGAGATTGCCGTTGACCCGGATCGGCTCCGCAGCGTTGGCATTACCATTTCTGATCTGTTTCGGGCGCTTCAGCAGAATAACCAGAACACCGGCGGGGCCTACATCGACAAGAAACCGAATGCCTATTTCATACGCTCCGATGGCCTCATCAGTTCACCAGACGACATTGCCAACATTGTGGTGCGGCTGGGCAACCAACCGGCGGGGGGCGCTGGCGTACCCATTCGGGTTCGCGATGTAGCTACTGTGCGCATCGGCTCGGCCGTGCGTTACGGGGCCGTAACCCGCAATGGAGAGGGCGAAACCGTGGGCGCCGTAGTGATGATGATTAAAGGCGAAAACTCGTCGGCGGTGATCAAACGGGTCAAAGAAAAGATCGCCGAGATCCAGAAAACCCTGCCCGAAGGGGTGGCTATTATTCCGTTTCTGGACCGTACCAAGATGGTCAACAGTGCCATTGGCACCGTAGAACGTAACCTGATGGAAGGGGCGCTCATTGTGATTTTCGTGCTGGTGCTGCTACTGGGCAATTTCCGGGCTGGGTTTGTGGTGGCCTCGGTGATTCCGCTGGCCCTGCTCTTTGCCGTTTCCATGATGAACCTCTTCGGCGTATCGGGCAACCTGATGAGCCTCGGAGCCATCGACTTTGGGCTTATTGTCGACGGCGCGGTGATCATTGTCGAAGCAACCCTGCACCACCTCTATTTGCGAAAGGGCGAACGGGTGAAAGAACGACATGAGACCGATGAATCAGCCATCGACGTGCTGACGCAGCAGGAGATGGATGACGAAGTGTTTGGTGCCGCCAGTCGTATTCGATCGTCGGCGGCGTTTGGGGAGATCATCATTCTGATCGTTTACCTGCCCATTCTGGCCTTGTCGGGCATCGAAGGCAAGATGTTCCGGCCAATGGCCCTGACGGTGGCCTTCGCTATTCTGGGGGCCTTTATTCTGTCGCTTACCTACGTACCTATGGTCTCGGCCCTCTTTCTGAGCAAGAACGTAGTACATAAAGAATCCTTTTCCGACAAACTGATGCGCCGGCTTTTCCGCGTCTACGAGCCCCTGCTGCTGCGATCGTTGAAAAACCGTGCGCTGATTCTGCTTGCTGCGGTGGCGTTGCTGGGCGTGACGTTTTTTGCCTTCACGCAAATGGGGGGTGAGTTCATTCCACAGCTCGATGAAGGCGATTTCGCCGTCGATACGCGCACGCTGACGGGTAGCTCACTGAGCGAAACGGTTGAGGCTACCCTGAAAGGCGAACGTATTTTGTTGCAGCAGTTTCCCGAAGTGGAGCAGGTGGTGGCGAAGGTTGGCTCGGGCGAAATTCCCACGGACCCGATGCCCATCGAAGCCTCGGATATGATGGTGATTCTGAAGCCTAAAAGTGAGTGGACCTCAGCAACGACCCGCGATGAGCTGGCCGAAAAAATGGCCGCCGCTTTATCGGTCATCCCTGGGGTTACATTCGGTTTTCAGCAGCCCGTTCAGATGCGGTTCAACGAGCTGATGACCGGAGCCCGGCAGGATGTAGCCCTTAAAATTTACGGCGAAGACCTGAACGAGCTCGAACGGCTGGCCGGGCGGGTTGGTGGCCTGATTCGCACCACGCCGGGCGCGGCCGATCTGTACGTCGAGCAGGTGGCGGGGTTATCGCAGATCCTCATCAAGCTCGACCGCAACGCCATTGCCAAGTATGGCCTGAACGTATCCGACGTAAACCAGACCATCAATACGGCCTTCGCCGGGCAGTCGGCGGGGTTGGTGTTTGAGGGTGAAAAACGGTATGACCTGGTGCTGCGACTGGCGGAGAACAAGCGGCAGTCGATCGACGACATCCGTAACGTGTACGTGGCTACGCCCACCGGTGAGCAAATTCCGCTGGGTCAGATCGCGCAGGTTACTGAAGAACAGGCCCCGAACCAGATTCAGCGCGATCAGACGCGGCGGCGTATTACGCTCGGTTTCAACGTGCGCGGGCGTGATGTCGAGAGCATCGTGGCCGAGCTTCAGCAAAAGGTAAGTCAGCAGATCAAGTTTCCGGCGGGCTATTCCGTCACCTACGGGGGAACGTTCCAGAATTTAATCGATGCCAAACGGCGGCTCAGCATTGCCGTGCCCATTGCCCTGGGGCTGATATTTGCGCTCTTGTTCTTCACGTTTAACTCGGCCCGTCAAAGCCTGATGATCTTCATGGCTATTCCGCTGGCGGCTATTGGGGGTGTATTTGCCCTGCTGCTCCGGGGCATGCCCTTCAGTATTTCGGCGGGGGTGGGGTTCATTGCGCTGTTTGGCGTGGCTGTGCTCAACGGCATTGTGCTTATCGCCGAATTCAACCGGCTTCGGCATGAAGAAGGGCTGACCGATATGACCGAGATTATCCGGCAGGGAACCGAAATTCGGCTTCGCCCTGTGGTCATGACCGCCCTGGTGGCTTCATTCGGCTTCATTCCTATGGCGGTATCCAACTCAGCCGGGGCCGAAGTACAGAAGCCGCTCGCCACGGTGGTAATCGGCGGATTATTCACCGCCACGCTGCTCACACTGGTCATCATCCCAATCCTGTACTCCCTGTTCGAGCGAAAATCGCTGGCCCGTGAGGCGAAGGCGGGCGCGAAACAGCCCAAAAAAGGGAACGTACCGGTGACAACCATTGGCCTTTTGCTGCTGCTGGCCATGTCGTCGGGCTGGGCGCAGGTTATGCCTTTCCAGACCCTTACGCTCGATGAAGCCCTGCAGCGGGCGGGTAGCCAAAACGCTCAGCTTCAGCTTGGCACTCTCGGGGTTACCCAACAGCAGGCACTGCGCCAAACGGCCTATGATGCCGGCCGTCTGTCGGCCACAGTCCTACTGGGGCAGTATAATAGCCGCCGCTTCGACAACAACCTGACGGTGTCGCACACGATTCCGAATCCGGTACTGATGCGCCGCCTCGCCGATTTGAACGACCAGACAGTCGCTAATCGGCAGGCAACTGTAGCGGTCATCCAGAACGACGTGCGCTATCAGGTAAAGGCTGCCTATTATGAGTTGAACTACCTGCACCAGCGCCGCCGCCTGTATCAACAGCAGGACACCCTACTGACCGAGTTTGTGCAGGCCGCCACGCTGCGGGTAAAAACCGGCGAAGCGGGCAGTCTCGAAAAAGCTACGGCCGAAAGCCAGTTGGCCGATCAGCGCGTACGCCTGGCCGAACTCGACGCTGAGTTGGTAGCCGCCCGTACCCGCCTGAAAACGTTGCTCTACAGCACCGACGCCCTCGACGCCACCGATCAGCCACTGCCCAAACTGATGCTTCCCTTCGCTGTAGATAGCCTGCAACGCGCCATGCCTGCCCTGGCTCCGCCCGATCAGCATCCGCAGGTACGCCAGTTACAGCAGCAAATCCGCGTGGCCGAACAGAGCCGACTGGTTGAACAGGCGCGGCTCCGCCCCGATTTCCTGATTGGCCTGTTCTCGCAAACCCTGATTGGCAACCAGCTTATCGACGGGCAGGAGCTTTATTTTGGTCCCGGTTACCGGTTCACCGGCGGGCAGATCGGCGTCACCTTTCCGCTACTGGGAAAAGCACAGAAGGCCCGCATTGAGGCGGCCCGCATAGGCGAACAGATAGCGCAAACGGAGCTGCAAACCGGCCAGTTCGCCTTACGTCAGCAACTCCAGCAGGCCATCAGTCAGTACGAGCTGCACCGCAACGCCCTGACCTATTACGAACAGAATGGGCTGGCCCAGGCGCAGTTGATTCAAAACAACGCCCGCCGGGCCTTTCGGGGTGGCGATATCGGCTACGTCGAATTCTCGCTGGCCCTGCAACAGGCGCTCAGGATTCGCTCCTCGTACCTCGACCTGCTGAACCAATACAATCAATCGATTCTTTACAGCACCTACCTCCTTGGTAATCCGTAACCTCGTTTATGCTATTCCCGACAAAACACTTGCTAACTGCCATCTCCCCTGCCCCAGCGTTGCGTTGTACGCTGACCCTACTTTTTTTCGCCTCCCTTGCCGCCTGCCAGTCCTCGGCGGATAAGGCTGAAAAGAGCGAACTGGCGGCTACTGCACCCACCGCTGAATCAGTTGCCAAATCGGCAGGCGACTCCATTTCCGGGGAAGTGCACGTATCGCTGACCCAGGCGCAGTACACCATGGCCGACATCAAATTGGGGCAGCCAACCAACCGTAGCCTCAGCACGGTGCTGAAAGCCAACGGGGCCATCGACGTGCCGGCATCGAATCTGGTGTCGGTGTCGGTGCCCTTTGGCGGCTACATCCGCCAGATTGATCTTGAGCCCGGTATGCGGGTCCGGAAAGGGCAACCGCTGGTGGTGCTCGAAAACCCGGACTACATTCAGTTGCAGCAGGACTATCTGGATACGAAAGCCAAACTGGACTACGCCGATCTGGACTACGCACGGCAGGAAGAGTTAAGCCGCGAGAACGTGAGCGCGTTAAAAGTTTTTCAGCAAACCCGCTCGAACCGGCAAAGTTTACAGGCGCAACTGGCCGCTGCTGCCCAACGCCTGGCCATGCTGCGCATCAATCCGGCAACCCTGAGCCCCGCCCGCCTGACCCGGACTATAACGGTGCCTGCCCCCACCTCAGGTTATATTACCAATGTTCCCGTTAATACGGGACGTTTCGTAAATCCAGCCGACATTCTGGTTGAAATCACCAATGTAGAACACCTGCACGTGCGGCTGAATATTTTCGAGAAGGACATTAATCAGATTCGGCTGGGCCAGTCTGTCAGGTTCGGGATGGGAGGCGATGCCTCGCCTATTCATCAGGCTGAAGTGTTTCTGATTGGCAAATCCATCTCGCCCGACCGGACAATCTCCGTATTGGCACACCCCGACGAGATCAAGCCTATTTTCATTCCCGGTGGGTATGTTTCAGCCCAGATCGACGTGAAAACGCAGTTGTTTCCTACTTTGCCAGAAAAGGCAGTTATTGGGTTTGGCGGCAAATCATACGTTTATGTGCTGGAAAAGAAAGAGGCCCAGCCCGCAACGTATGTGTTCCGTCAGGTCGAAGTCCGTACTGGTGTCCGTGAAAATGGGTACGTAGCCGTGAGTTTACCGGCTACCATCGACCCAGCCAAAACCCCTATCGTGCTTGATGGCGGCTACAGCCTGTTAAGCAAACTGAACAACAGTGAAGAAGAGTGATTGGCACTTGACCCGAATAAACAAGCCAGCCGTATCAGTTCACTCAGTAGCAAAAAAGGCCGATCCTGTTGGGGATCGGCCTTTTTTCTGTCTCAAGTGGTTAGTGCTTGAAAACTTTCACCTGATACACATAGGCTTGCATTTGCTTTATCTGCTGTTTGCGCGGCAGGCGGGCCATCCGGCTCTTCCGGTTTAAGGCCAGCAAGTCTCCTTTCAGAGAATCTGGTGGAATGGCTCGCAGTGCATCCATCAGAACGCTTGTTTTAACGGCAAACGTAGCGCCTTCAGAGGTAGTTTGTTTCGCGGTGATAATGCCGATTACGTTACCTTTCTCATCGAGCAGCGGCCCCCCCGAGTTGCCTGGATTTACACTGATGGCCACCTGATAGGCTACCGAGTCGCCCCGGAAGCCGGTACCTGAACTCAGATATCCCTCCCCGTATACGATCTCTTCACGGGGGTATCCCAGCGTAAATACCCGTTCGCCCAACTCAGACGGACGCGCCTCAAAGCTATAGGGAACGGGAGGCAATGGGTGAAACGCGGTATCCTGCCCAATAGCCAGAATAGCCAGATCATGTTGCGGGTCAGTGTGTACAAGCCGCGCTTTATACACCACACCCTGCTGGCTTTGCACGTAAACTGAATCGGCTCCCTGCACAATATGATTGTTGGTAACCAACAGACCCGATGCCGTTAGCATAAAGCCTGAGCCCGCCACCTGACCGGGGTTCTGCTGCAATACACGCCCACGGCCGCTCAGGTTATTGAGCAGCTTATTTTGCGTTTGCTGGATAACCGCCAGGTTCCGCATCATCATGCTATACTGCTGTTCCTGCTTATGGCCGTTCTGGTACGAGCGGTACATAATGATCGTGCCAAACGTAGTTAGAATAGCTACGGCGGCCGCAATTGCCAGCGTAGGGCGATGCGTTCGCCACCACATACGGACCTGGTCGCGAGGTTCGATAGCAGGCTGTTCCAGAAGCGAATCAGCCGCTAGTTGCTCATGAACCTGCATCAGCTTGTTGCGAAATTCCACTCGCCGACTATAAGCCTGCAACCTGGTTTCGATTGGTTCCTGTTCTCCTGCGTCCATACTATACGTCGTCTTTATAACTTGAAAAGAATAATCGCTTCAAACGCGTCAGGCACTTATACTTCTGCGTTTTGGCGTTATCGGTATTGGTGTATCCGAACTTCTCGGTGATTTCCTGCATCGAGAGGTGACGGATATAAAAGTCTTCCAGCAGCGTTCGGCAGGGTTCCCCCAGCTTCGTCAGCGATTCGGCCATCTGGTCAAACTGCTCATCCCGCCGCTGATGATCGGCCAGATCATCCGCTATCGACTCGGCTGGTTCATCCTCAAACTCAGTCGTCCGAATCAGCGGCGACCTGCCCCGTTGAGCCAGTTGCTTGAGCCACAACCGGCGAGCCACAGCGTATATAAACGTTTTAAGCTGGCAATTCAATTCAAAATCACCGGCCGACACCTTCTCATAAAGCACAATCAGGGTCTCCTGGTAGATGTCTTTGGCATCGTCCGTAGATCCGCTGTTATTCAGTATCAACTGCAAAACCATTGGGTAATGCTGCCGATATAGCTGACTTAACGCCCGGTCTGACCCTTCGGCCAGGCCTATCAGCAAGGCTTCATCTGTCGACAACAGCCGCGTCGTTTCCCTCATACTCTGCTTATAGCTTAATACCGAATGGGTTAGTTGGTAACCCAAAAAAAAGAAGAAATATTTTTCAAAAACGTGGGTTACCTCTTACAGTCTATCGTATTAAGGTATGGAAAGTTAACCAATAACATTTAAACATATAAGATCATGAAAGGCTTCGCAAAATCAGCTCTGTTCGTAATGTCAGTTGTAGCTCTGGCTACTGCCTGTGAATCAAAGAAGACTGAGTCTACGTCAACCGAAACATCGACCATGTCTAGCGATACCATGAGCACGATGTCTACGGACACTACGATGATGGCTCCTGAGTCGTCAACGATGACGTCTACGTCAGCAATGTCTACATCAGCGCAGTAATTCGCGCTAACCGCTTACAGAAAGCCCCTCGCAACCGAGGGGCTTTTTGCGTTTCTACCCTTTCCCCGGCGGGCTGGAATCTGGAATCCAGGAGGGGTAAAACAAAAAACCGGGGCTTCGGGCCCCGGTTTTTCAGTCAGCAACAGACTTAGTTATTGCTTGTCAGCTTTGTCTTGGTTTGCCCACCTGCGGCAATCATGTCAGCCAGAACACGACCTGCTTCAGTCAGGTACGTATCTTTCTTCTTTTTTGTCTTGGTCGTTTCCGGCGCATCGGGGCTCACCAGAGGCGCGGCTTTTTCCAGGTTGGCCACTTTCTTCTCGGCCTCTTCCTTCTCTTTTTTGCGCCTTGCTTCCTGGAGCGAAACAATTGTGTTCTCCTTGGCCTTCTTAAATTCGTTGACGGCCTGGGCTTCGCGCTTCAGATCGGCATCCGTTTTCAGGCGCTGCTCGTACTTCTCCCGAAGACGGACGGTCAGCTTATCCGTAACGAAGTTGGTAATGTCGAAACGGGTAGAGGGAATTTGGTCCCACGGCAGGGCGCTTGGCTGAGAGCTCTCGCCGTAGTCTTCGGCAGAGAACCGTGAGGGGAGTTGAATATCAGGCGTTACACCCTTGTGTTGCGTACTGCTCCCGTTGATCCGGTAAAACTTCTGGGTGGTCATTTTCACCTGCCCCACTTTATCCTGCTCTTTAGGCAGCATGCTGTTCAGGTCGATCAGTTGCTGCACGGTGCCTTTGCCGAAGGTCTGTCCACCCACGATAATGCCACGGTGGTAGTCCTGAATGGCCGCCGCGAAGATTTCCGAAGCCGACGCACTGAAGCGGTCGACCAGAATGGCCAGCGGACCATCATACACTAACGACGGGTCAGTGTCGGCCATTACTTCCGTATCGCCTCCTGAGTCACGTACCTGCACCACCGGTCCTTTCTGAATAAACAGACCCGTCAGGTTAATGGCCTCGATCAGCGAACCGCCGCCGTTGCCGCGCAGGTCAATAACAATACCATCCACTTTCTGCTGCTTCAGCGAATCGATCAGGTTTTTCACGTCAGTCGTCGTGCTGGCCACGTCAGATTCGCGACGGCGGGCACCCTCAAAGTCACGGTAGAAGATCGGTAACACAACCACGCCAAACTTGTAGGTATGTCCCTCTTCTGTGACATCAATTACTTCTTTATGCGCACGGGCTTCGGCAATTCTGATTTTTTCGCGAACGATCCGAATCTCTTTGGGTACGTCGGTAGCCAGGGCCGAAGGCGATTTTATCTGCAGACGCACCACCGTTCCTTTTGGTCCTTTGATAAGCTTTACCGCCTCGTCGACCTCCATACCGACCACACTGACCACCGGCCCCGTTTCGCCCTGCGCTACGCCGATGATCTTATCCCCCGCCGTAAACTGCTTGCTGCGCAACGCAGGTCCGCCGGGCACCAGATCCGTAATTTTAATGTATTCACCATCTGCCTGCAACCGGGCACCAATACCTTCCAGCGAAGCACTCATTTCCTCGTTGAACGAATCAGCAGTGCGTGGAGACAGGTAATTCGTGTGCGGGTCGAGCGTTTCGCCAAAGGCATTCATGTACCACTGGAACACATCTTCGCTCTTAATCCGGCCCAGGTTCTTAGCCAGGTTTTTGTACCGGCTGTTCATCAGGTTCGACACGGCCGTATCGGCCTTACCGGCCAATTTCAGCTCCAGTGCCTGATTTTTCAGCATTTTGCGCCACAGGTCATTCTGCTCGTCCAACGTTTTGGGCCATTCTGCCTTTTGCCGATCTACGTTGTAGGTTTCGTCGGCCGTAAACGAGAATGGCTTGCTTAGCGTCTGCTTCACAAATTCGTTTCGTTCGTTGAAGCGCTTCCGAAACACATTATACATATCGAAGGCGGCCGTAAGGTCGCCATTGACCAGCGCATCGTCGATCTGATTCTTGTACTTTTCAAAACCGGCAATGTCTGCAGCCAGCAGATACACTTTGCTGGGGTCCATCTCTTTCAGGTAGTTGCTCCAAACCACCGCCGACAACGAATCGCTCAGCCGCACTTTCCGGTAGTGATAACGCGTCAACAACTGGGTAACAGCCTGTTCCACGCGTTCCTGAGTCACAGTGGGCTTTAAGTCGTCGCCCGATGGGGACCAGACGGTTGCCTGCTGACCAATTGAAGCCGAAGCCATACGCGATTCGGGCTGAAGGCTTAGCATCAGCACAGGAACCAGTGTAATCAGGTATTTTCTCATTGGCAGAATAAGCGAATCAGTGACTTAGTGAATGGTTGGCCAACCTGTAAACGACCAGACATCCGCTCATCCACTTGTTCACTAATTAGTTTTTACAATGTCTAACAATTCAATATCAAAAATAAGCGTCGATCCGGGGCCAATGTCGGCACCTGCCCCCCGGTCACCGTAGGCAATATCGGATGGAATAAATACTTTCCACTTCGAGCCAACGGGCATTAACTGCAGCACTTCAGTCCATCCTTTAATTACCTCTGTCACGCCAAACTCAGCGGGTTGTCCGCGCTGCACTGAACTGTCAAATACCTTCCCGTCGATCAGCTGTCCGGTATAATGCACTTTTACGCGGTCCGTGGCAGCGGGTTTGGCCCCTGTTCCTTCTTTCTCTACTATATACTGCAAACCACTGGCTGTGGTTTGAACACCAGGCTTCGACTTGTTCTCTGCTAAGAACGCCGCTCCGATTTTTTTGTTACCCTCGGACGCTTTCCCCGCCTCGGCATTCTTGGCAGCATACTGTTTCTGCATGTAAGCCATCATGATCTGCTGCATCTGTGGCTCGGCAATCTGTAACGGCTGGTCTTTCAACGCATCACTGATTCCTTTGGCCAGTACCGCCGTGTTTACATTGGTCAACCCCTGCTGCTTCATGCTCTGGGCAATGCTGTAGCCTACACTATAGCTCAGTGAATCTTCACTAGAAGCCAGCATTCGCTTGCTGCCAGCAGCAGGTACGGGTTTGGCTTTCGCCGATTTGACGGGCGTAGTCGGCTTTTTACTCTGGGCAATGGTGTGATTCGCAACAAATAGGGTCGACAAAACGCCGACGACAACGAAACGGGAAACAAACATGAGAGAGATAGTATGTGATTAACGTACCAACGGTTTGGTACATAGAAAACGTGGTTATAGCCCTAAAAAGTTTTGTGTTTCAGGTTATATCCTTCCTAAAATAACAACCAGACGCCTAATTGTCCAAACTAGATACAGCTGATCCACTTATTTTTAGCAAGCAGCAAAAAAGCCCGTGCTGATTAGCACGGGCCTCGTTAAATTATCTTAAAAAGGGTTATTTCACCTCTTCATAGTCAACATATTCACCCCCCTGTATGGGCGATCCACCCTTGCGGGCTGGGTTCGAGGCCACCCGTGTTTCGCCTTCCCGGACCGGCGGGGTGCGCTCGGTAGCCCGGCGTTGCTCCTTCACCAGCTGCCGACCAACCAGCAGATAGAATACGAATCGACGTACCGGCGGTACGAAAACAATAAGCAGCGTAAAAACGAGCAGGACTTTCAACAACATAATCTACGTCGGTTTGATAGGTATAACGCCCCGATACCTGGTTTAGTTTATCGACCGTATAAGGCTTTGCCAGCAGCCTCATACTTGTCGCCTGCCATCCAGAATGGCCGCGTGCTCCGATCGGCAATCAGGCGGGCCGCCCGGGCGTAGGTCTGACAGAACTTCAGCAGGTAATCATAATCGATCGTTTCGGGATTGTCGGAAACCTGATGATAATTCTTCATCAGTTCCTCATCGAATGTTTTAAACCCTTCCGATAACGTTGGCGCGGGTACGCCCTTGGCCGCGAAACTAACATTATCCGACCGATCGAACAGGCCCTGCTCAGGGGCCGGTTCAGCAAAGACCGACAAGCCAAATTGGGTAGCGGCCTGTTCAATTTCAGCCCGTGCGCCGGTGCGCTCAAGGCCAATTACCGAGATTAGTTTCGTGTCGTTATAGCCTGCCCCGTCGATATTGAAGTTGAAAACCGTTTGTTTCAGAGGCACTAAGGGGTGTTCGGCGTAATATCGGCTGCCCAGCAGACCAACTTCCTCGCCCGTCAGCGCCACAATAATGACCGACCGTTTGGGCGGCTGAGCCATCAGCGTTTTGGCCGCTGCAAGCAACGCCACGGTACCCATGCCATTGTCGCGGGCCCCGTTGTAAATTGTGTCGGCTGCCGTTACAGAACCCACTCCGGCTTTGGCCACGCCAATATGGTCGAAGTGGGCCGTGAGCAGAATGTACTCCGCTTTCAGGCTGGGGTCGGTACCCTCCACGATACCGGCCACATTGACGGCGTTGACGGGCTGCACTACCCGACCCGACGTCCGCACTAGTACGGCCTTGTTATCTTTCAAACCAGCTAGCTGTCCCTTTCCGTTATCGGCCCAGATATGCAACAAGGGGTCCTGTCCGGGTGCTTCGGCTGCCGGAATGCTCAGTTGCTCGCTATTGAAGTAGCGGTTGGCAAAGGCCCAGGGCGTGGCGGGCGAGGCAAACAGTTCGATGATGCCCAGAGCACCCCGTTCAGCGGCCATCCTCCGTTTTTCGGTCATGGCCCCGATGAGGTCACGTGGCGTTTTGGCCTCTGCCGAACCGACCTGCGTAATGACGAATTTGCCTTTCACATCCTTACCGGCGTAGTCGTCGGCGGTCAGGCCATAGCCAACGTAGACGCTGCCGGCGGTTTTATTGATTGCCCCACCCGACACGACCACGAATTGTTTACCCACCTGGAGTGAGTCGGCACCAAACCCGATGGTACCGGTGGCGGTAGCCTGTGTACGTTGCAACGCAACGGTCTGGTAATAGCTGTTGTTATCGGCGGCCGGGCCATTGGCGGACTTCAAACCCAGTTGCCGAAACTGCTCGGCGATGTACCGGGCGGCTACCATGTTTCCGGGCGAGCCCGTACGGCGACCCTGCAACTCATCGGAGGCAATAAACCGCAGATGGCTTTCCAGTTCGGCCCGTGTCAGCAGGGCTTCTGGGAGTAGGGTGGTTATTGCGGCAGATACGGCACGTTTGCCGGGTTTCTGAGGTTGGGCAATACTGGTTGTAGCAGTAGCCACAAATGCGAAAGCGGTGGCCCCCAGCAGAGACCACCGACTGACTGAATGAGTCATCGATTAGAAAACAAAAATCCCTTGTTACGCAACACCACGTGAGTTACGAACAGGGGAATTTGGGTGAAAAGAAGAATAGGCTAGAATGGAGTCAAGCGTAGACGGACGGGGTGCCCGTTCGATCTTGTCCATCATGGCCCGAAGTTCGAGCGTGTCGAGGAAGAAGCCCATCAATTCTGGCTCTGCCATCAAGGCTTCTTCGATCAGAAGATTTTCTTCCTCAGAAGTCTCTTCGTAGACGTACCGGATGACGTCATCTTGGGTAAATGTTTTTGTCATAGCTTACAGGGCGTTTGCTTAACTGCTTGCGCAGGTTTATAAGTGCATAACGCATACGTCCCAAAGCGGTGTTAATGCTGACTCCGGTTGCATCGGCGATCTCCTGGAAACTCATTTCCTCGTAGTGCCGCATGATAAGTACCTGGCGTTGTTGCTCCGGCAATCGCTGAATCAGCTCGCGCAGGTGCTCATGTGTCTCACGCCGAATCTGCACCGACTCCACGGAGTCCTCAGCAAATTCAAGTGTGTTGAACACATTGCTTCCGTCTTCAAACACTACGTTGGGGTAGCGTTTATCTCGCCGGAAATAGTCGATCGCCAGATTGTGAGCAATTCGGATGATCCAGGGAAGGAACTTGCCTTCTTCATTGTACCGACCTGATTTAATGGTGTCGACCGCCTTGATAAAGGTGTCCTGCATTAAATCTTCGGCAATATACTGGTCCTTAACTATAAGATAGATGGTTGTATAAACCTTGTTCTTATGCCGCAAAACCAGCTTTTCGAAGGCTTTCTCACTACCACGGATGTACGACGATATAAGCTCGCTGTCGCTAACCTGGGCTTTTTCCATTTCAGAAAGACAATTAGGTAACGTAGAGCGTTTGGTCGATAGTGTGTGTTCCGTGTTAAGATTTGTGAGATGGCGACTATTTCTTATCAAAGTAACAAAATTCGCCGAAAACTCACAAGCAGTGCGTGTAACTTTTCGTAACGATAACTGATAGCAGGATTGAAATCAACACATAAGCCGCTAAAACTGTACCAAACTATACGCAAATACGGAGAAAAGGGATGCGTCGCCTTCCAATTTATTTGACAGAAACCCGTTACGACGGTTTAATTGGACGGTATAAACTACCTTCGCCTTCAAAAAACGGCGGTTTAGCCTAGTGCCATGAAATTTGAGAAACACATATTTGTCTGTACCAATCAGAAGGAATCACCCAAGAAATCGTGCGGCGCCGAACATGGTGCCGCCCTGCTCGACGCCTTTAAACAGGAGCTAACCCAGCGCGGGCTGCAAAAGCAGGTGCGTGCTCAGCGGGCGGGTTGCCTGGATGCCTGCGCGTTTGGTCCGGCCCTGGTTATTTACCCTGAAGGGACTTACTACGGGAATGTGCAGGTTGACGACATTGCCGAGATTGTGGAGAAGCACGTGGTCAACAATGAGATTGTGGAGCGGCTGGAGCTGAATTTTTAAGGTCTAATGTTCAAGGTCTAAAGTCCAAAGGCTTCGCTAATTCACCGCTGCCCCTGTAGCGAAGCCTTTGGACTTTAGACCTTGGACTTTGAACATTAGACCTCGACCCTGAGTCCCCAACCCTACCTTCATGTACAAGCATCTCTTCTTCGACCTTGACCATACGCTCTGGGATTTTGATCGTAACTCGTCGGAGTCGATCACAGAGCTATACAACACCCACCGGCTGGCTGATCTGGGCATTTCGTCGCCCGATGCGTTTGCTGAAACCTTCATCACGATAAACCGGAAACTCTGGCAGGATTATGACCTGGACCTGATTGGGCATGAGTACATCCGTGAGCACCGGTTTCCCCTTGTCTTCCGCGCCCTGGGCGTTGATGATACCGGCTGTTGCGCTAATCTGAACACAGACTACCTGCGGTTGCTACCCCGCAAAGCCCATCTGACCGATTCGGCCCGCGAGATTCTGGAACACCTGCACGGCCGGTACAGGATGCACATTATTACGAATGGTTTTGCCGAGATTCAGGCCGTTAAAATGGCCTCGGCCGACATTAGCCACTTCTTCGACGAGGTCATTACCACGCAGTCGGCAGACGCCAAGAAGCCCAATCCCCGTATTTTCGAGTATGCGTTACAGGCTAGTGGGGCCAGCGTTTCAGATAGCCTGATGCTTGGCGATAACTACGAAGCCGACATTCTGGGCGCCAAAGCGGTGGGCCTGGATACGGTCTTCTATAATCCGAAAGGGCAACCCGTCGATAAGCCGGCCACGTATGACATTCGCCACTGGCGCGAGTTGATGGACATTTTATAACCGTAGCCTCCCCTACCAGCTATCAATACCATGCGGAAAGTAAGCTTCAGTCTGCTGATCCTGTTTCTACCTCTATCGCTCCTTGCCCAAACCGTTGATATTTGCGTGTATGGTGGCACCTCGGCGGGAGTAATGGCGGCGGTTTCGGCCAAACGGGCGGGCAAAACCGTTCTCCTCGTCGAGCCGGGGCGTCATCTCGGTGGCCTGTCGGCGGGGGGGCTTGGTGCCACCGACATTGGCAACAAATTCGCCGTGACGGGACTGGCCCGCCATTTCTACCGTCGCATTGGGGCGCATTACGGGCATCTGGAACAATGGACGTTTGAGCCGCACGTTGCCGAATCGCTTTTCAACACGTACCTGCGCGAAGCCAGCCTGACGCCTTTGATGGGTTTCCGCTTGCAGTCGGTTCAGAAAGCAGGTGACCGCATCACATCGGTCGTGCTTGAACCGTCGGCCGGTCAGCCGGCCAAACAGACAGGCAACAGAACGGTTCGGGCCAAACAGTTTATTGATTGCAGCTACGAGGGCGATCTGATGGCCAAAGCGGGCGTGAGCTACAGCGTTGGCCGCGAGGCGAACAGTCAGTATGGCGAAACATGGAATGGGGTTCAGTTGCTGGATAAACACCAGTTCCCCGATGGGGTTGACCCGTACAGGGTACCGGGTAAGCCCGAAAGTGGCCTAATCTGGGGCGTATCGACCGAGACATTAACTCCCAACGGAACGGGCGATCAAAAAATACAAGCCTATAACTACCGGATGTGCCTGACCGACGACCCCGCCAATCGGTTGCCCATTACACGCCCGGCCCGGTACGATTCAACCAAATACGAGTTGCTGGTGCGGCAGATTCAACGGAAAACGCCCAACGAACTGACCTGGAATCTGATGCACTTTGTGCCGATGCCCAACCGCAAAACAGACATTAACAACTGCGGGGGATTATCGACCGATATGATCGGTGCCAACTGGCGATACCCCGACGCCGACTATGCGGAACGGGAACAGATCATCCGGGAGCACGAAGACTATACCAAAGGCTTTTTCTACTTCATTGGCCATGACCCGCGTGTGCCGAAGCACCTGCGCGATGAGATGCTGCAATGGGGCTACCCCAAAGACGAGTACGCTGACAATGACCACTTTTCGCATCAGCTTTACATTCGCGAAGCACGCCGGATGGTGGGCGAGTACGTGATGACCCAGGCTAACTGCGAGGGTAAAACAACCGTTACCGATGGCATTGGCATGGCCGCCTACACCATGGATTCGCACAACTGCCAGCGCCTTGTTGTTCCCGACGCCACCGGCGTGGCGATGGTGCGCAATGAAGGCGACGTGCAGGTGGGCGGGTTCCCCCCCTACCCGATCAGCTACCGGGCCCTGGTGCCCAAAACCGGGCAGGTCAGTAACTTGCTGGTGCCGGTTTGCCTGTCGGCCACGCACATTGCCTACGGCTCTATTCGGATGGAACCTGTTTTTATGGTGCTGGGGCAAACGGCGGGCGCAGCAGCCGCCCAGGCGATTGATCAGAATGTGGCGGTGCAACGCCTCGATGTGGCGACGCCTGCAACGCACCCTGCGCGAGAACCCACTACTCGACGGAAGCCGCCCCGAATTGCTCGTTGATAATGACGACAGTACGCGGGTACGCCAACAGGGGAACTGGCAACTGCTGACAAAAGGGAGTCAGTATGGCAAAACGGCCATGCTCAGCGCTGGTGGGCAGGCATCAGTAACCTTCCAGGCAACCAGCATCAGGCCGGGGCGTTACCAGATCTACATCTATAACCCCACGCGGCGGGGCGGCGGTGGCAACCCCGATCAGGTGGCCTATCAGGCCGACAAAGCGGCGGCAGCTACGGTGCGGGTATTTGACGGAAAATCAGATAAAGCGCTGACCATCAACCAGCAAAAGCAGAACAACGACTGGATCAGCCTGGGCACGTATCAGTTTAGTGGCGGCAAAACCCCGACGGTATCCTTTGTCGCCACTGGTTCAACCGAACCGGTAGTTGCCGATGCCGTGTTGTTCTTACCCATCAACTGATACCATGACTCTTCAACAAACAACAGCCCTGGTTACCGGCGGGGCCTCGGGCCTCGGCGAAGCTACAGTTCGGGCTTTCCACGCGGCTGGCGCTAACGTTATCATTGCCGATCTCAATCAGGATCGGGGTAATGCCCTGGTGACCGAACTGGGTGAGCGTATTCGGTTTGCCCTGACCAACGTCGCCAATGAATCTGACGTGAAGCAGGCTATTTCGCTGGCTACCGACACCTTTGGTGCCCTGCACATTGCAGTCAATTGCGCCGGTATTGCCGAAGCCCGCAAGACCATTGGCAAGGTGAACGGAGAGTACGGCCCACATTCGCTCGATGCCTTCCGCAAAACAATTGAAGTTAACCTGATCGGTACGTTCAACGTGATCCGGCTGGCGGCTTTTGCCATGGAGAGCAACAAACCCAACGCCGATGGCGAACGGGGGGTGATCATCAACACGGCTTCGGTGGCTGCCTATGACGGTCAGATTGGGCAGGCCGCCTATTCGGCCTCGAAAGGAGGAATTGTGGGCATGACCCTGCCCATTGCCCGCGACCTGGCGAAATCGGGGATTCGGGTAATGACTATTGCGCCGGGCCTGTTCGAGACCCCACTACTGGCCGGTTTGCCCGAAGAAGCCCGCCTTTCACTGGGGCAGCAGGTGCCGTTTCCCTCACGCCTCGGCCGCCCGGCCGAGTACGGCATGCTGGCGAAAAGCATCGTCGAGAATCCGATGCTCAACGGCGAGGTGATCCGCCTGGATGGGGCGATCCGGATGGGGCCAAAATGAGTTCAACAATGAGGTCCAAGGTTCAATGTCCAAAGTTGCTCCGCAGTCTTACTACGATGCGGAGCAACCTTGGACTTTAGACATTGAACTCACCTCAAACCCCTCCCATCGTTTTAACATACTGCGACGGGGTTTGGCCCGTTACGTCGCGAAACTGCCGGTTGAAATTGGACATGGTCCGGAAACCACTCTGGTAGCCGATCTGCGATATAGACAAGTCGCTGTTGATAAGCAGTTTACAGGCATGACCAATTCGGACTTCCGTGACAAAATCGACGAACGTTTTGTTGGTACGAACCTTAAAATACCGGCAAAATGCAGAGGGGGTGAGCCCGGCAATATCGGCCACCGTATCTAATTTTATTGCCTCATGAAAATGCGTCAGCACGTAGGTATGTACGGCCTGCATCCGCCTGTAGGCCTGCGATGAGGCGCTGCCCTCGTCGGCGTCGGCGGGCTTCATGGGGTTACTGTAGTTGGCACTCGTGATAAGCTGCGCATCGGTGGCGTGGGCCAGGTCGTCGAGCAGCGCCAGAAACGCCAGGACCCGCCGGAACGTTGGGGCCTGCACCACCAGTTGCCGCAACGCCGTAACCGTTCGCTCGCGGGTATCGCCCACCCAGGTAAGGCCCTGCCGGGAGCTGTCGAGCAACTGCCGGATTCGGTTCATCTCAGGCTTATTGAAAAACTCAGGGCCAAAACAATCGTCGGTGAAATAAACGACTAAACCGTGGGTCTGCAAACCGGCATCAGGCTCGAAATACGCCTGATCGCTCCGCCAAAGGTGAGGCAGATCGGGGCCAATCATAACCAGTTCGCCGGGCGTAAACGAGCGAATGGAGTCACCGATGAACCGGGTGCCCGTGCCTTCTTCGACCAGAAATAATTGGTAGTGAGGGTGGAAATGCCAGTTCGGATCGAAGTGGGGTTCGATCAAATCCCTGACCACAAACGAACCGATACCCGCCTCGATGTCTTTGCGCAGGGCAGATTTCATGGTAAAACGTTAATTATATGCATGGATTAACACAAGCTAAAGCTATAGTTAGCCGTAATTGTAAAAATAAAGTCAATATTAGATAAAAGTAGGCCAACTACATAAGCCTAACAAAGATAGCTTTGTAGAAATATTTCCTTAATCAGTAGTACGAACCCTATAACTACCCTGTATGAACCGGCTTGGTATGAACCTGTTTACCTGGACAATGAGCATGGATGAGGACCTCTCAGACACGCTGGCGTATCTAAAGCAAACGGGTTTTGATTTTGTAGAAATGCCGGTTGGTACCACACCCGGCGCACCTGCCGACCTGGCAAAATGGCAACGGCTGGGCCAACAGGCATCGGCCCTGGGTCTGGCCGTTCAGACCTGTTCCTTACTGCCACCCGATCTGACGCTGCTCAGCCCCGACGCGGCCATTCGGAAAGCCGGGGTAACCTACCTGAAACAGGTGATCGACTGCTCGGCGGCAGCAGGGTCAACTATCCTGATGGGGCCAATCTTTGCCGGCTTCAAAACCTTCACGGGTAAACCCGCTACCGCCGATGAGTGGGCCTGGTCGGTTGAGGGAATGCACGAGCTGGCCGAATACGCCCAGGAGCAGGATGTTATGCTGGCGATCGAATCGCTGAACCGGTTTGAGACCTACCTGCTGACCTGTGCCGACGATACCCGGCGGTATATCGAGGCGGTTGACCATCCGTACTGCCGGGCCGCTTTCGACACCTTTCACGCCAACATCGAAGAGAAGAATGTGGCGGCAGCCATACGAATGCTGGCCCCTTATCTGGTGCATGTGCAACTGTCGGAAAATGACCGATCAACGCCCGGTCAGGGACAGATCGACTTTCCCACCGTACTTCAGACGCTGAGCGATATCGACTACACTGGGCCCCTGGCCATTGAAGCGTTCGGTGTTAATCCGCCTGAGCTGGCGGGCGCTACCCATATTTTCCGTCCCATGTTCAGCTCGCCCGAGCAACTGGCCAAAGACGGCTATGGCTACTTAAACGATGCCCTGAAAAACACCCTGAAACACCGTGTAGTCCGTCGCAACGGGGTGGAGAGCCCAGTGATCTAAGAAAACAGTCTTCCCCGCACTCCTCTTGCGTTTACCTTTTTTTACTTGTTCTAATGATTAACATCGCCATTGTTGGCCTCGGGTTTGGGGCCGAATTTATTCCGATTTACCAGCGTCACCCGCTGGCCACTATGTACGCTATCTGCCAGCGCAACGTCGACAGTCTGAACAAGATCGGTGACGAGTTCGATATTCAGGTACGATACAGCAACTACGATGAGCTGCTGGCCGACCCGAATGTCGACGCCGTTCATATTAATTCACCCATTCCCAATCATGCCGAGCAGAGCCTGAAAGCCCTGCGGGCGGGCAAACACGTAGCCTGTACGGTACCGATGGCCACCACCGTTGCCGAATGCGAGGAAATTGTCAGAGTGACCCGCGAAACCGGCAAGAAATACATGATGATGGAGACCGTGGTGTATGCCCGCGAGTTTCTGTTTGTCAAAGAAATGTATGAAAAGGGCGAACTGGGCAAGGTACAGTTCCTGAAAGCGAGCCATCAGCAGGATATGGACGGCTGGCCCGATTACTGGCCCGGCCTGCCGCCAATGCACTACGCTACCCACTGCGTTGGCCCCGTGGCCGGTTTACTGCGCCTCGAAGCCGATTACGTGTCCTGCTTCGGCTCAGGCACGATCCGGCCCGAACTGGCGGCCATTCACAATTCACCGTTTGCCGTTGAATCAGCGCACATCAAGTTCAGAGACAGCGACTTATCGGCCTACGTGTATCGTTCGCTGTTCGATGTGGCCCGGCAGTACCGCGAGAGCTTCGAGGTGTACGGCGACAAGAAATCGTTTGAGTGGCAGCTGATCGAAGACGAACAGCCGGTGATTCACACGGCCAAGAAGCCCGAGCCGGAGATTCCCGAAAAAGTAACCGTTCCCGACTACGCCCATCTACTGCCGACCGAAATCCAGCGGTTTACCACCAAAGGCGTCTACGATGCCGACGAAACGCAGCACCTGTCATTCACGCAGGGTGGCGGACATGGCGGCTCACACCCGCACATGGTACACGAGTTTCTGACCGCCCTTACCGAAGACCGTGACCCATTCCCCAACGCCGCTCAATCGGCCAACTGGACGAGCGTCGGCATTCTGGCCCACGAGTCGGCCATGCGGGGTGGAGAGATTATGAAATTACCTGACTTTAAGTAATAGACATTTCGAAAACGATGTATACCTCATGGCTTTCTCAATAAACCGAACAGTACTGTTTACCGCTCTCACGACGCTGGTTCTCGCGAATTGTACCCGTACACCGACGAAGATCATCAAGCAAATGGAGGGGAACAGCACGGCCTCGTCGGCCCGAACGACGGGCCCCCGCCGCACGGAAATCCTGTTTCTGGGCGATAACGGCCACCATAAACCCCTTGAGCGGGTACCGCAACTGATGGCCGCCCTGGGAAGCCGGGGCATCAACATCACCTATACCGACAAGCTTCAGGACCTAAACGCCGAGAACCTGTCGAAATACGACGGGCTGCTGATCTATGCCAACTGGGACACGATTCCGAAACCCCAGGAGCGCGCCCTGCTCGACTATGTAGCGGCCGGACATGGCATCATTCCGGTACACTGTGCGTCGTATTGCTTCCGTAACTCGCCCGAATACGTCGATAAGGTGGTTGGTGGTCAGTTCTGGCGGCACCGGATGGATACCATCCAGACCCGGTTCACCCAGCCAGACAACGCCATCACGGCCGGGCTACCGTCGTTTAAGGCCTTCGACGAGACGTACATTCACAGCCATTTACAGGCTGACAACAACGTGCTGGCCGTTCGGCCCATCAAAGCGGATCAGACAAAAGACATCGCGGCCCAGCGGCCCGGTGCCACCGAAGAGCCGTATACCTGGACCCGCACCTACGGGAAGGGGCGCGTTTTTTACACCGCTTATGGCCATGACGAACGTACCTGGGGCCAGCCAGCCTTTCAGCAGTTGCTGGAACGGGGTATTCTCTGGGCTGTTGGCGACAAGGTTAAAAAGCAACACGACGAGCTGAAGCCACAGGCGTTTGCGTACAAATCGGCCAACCTGCCGAACTACGAAAAACGGCCCGGTGAGCAGCTGGAGCAATTGCCGCTTTCGCCCGAAGAGTCGATGAAGCACATTCAGGTGCCGGTCGATTTCACGATGAATCTGTTTGCGCATGAGCCAAACGTCATGCACCCCATCGCCATGTCGTGGGATGAGCGCGGGCGGCTTTACGTGCTGATCACCAAAGACTACCCCAATGAGCGCAAGCCAGAAGGGGGCTCCGACACCATCGTGATCTGCGAAGACACCGACGGCGACGGCAAGGCCGACAAGTTCACCAACTTTGCCGAAGGCCTGAGCATTCCGACGGGTATGGTGTTTGCCAATGGCGGGCTTGTTGTGTCGCAGGCTCCGCACATGCTGTTCCTGCGCGATACCAACGGCGACGATAAAGCCGATGAAAAGAAGATCCTGTTCACCGGCTTCGGCACCTTCGATACCCATGCCGGCCCAAGCAACCTGCACTATGGTTTCGACAACTGGATCTGGGGTAGTGTCGGTTATTCGGGCTTCAAAGGTGTAGTGGGCAGCAGCCCCGATACACTGCGGTTCGGCCAGGGTTTTTTCCGGTTTAAAACGGACGGCTCGCAGCTCGAATACATGACCAACACCTCGAACAACACCTGGGGGCTGGGCTTCGACGAAACGGGTAACGTATTTGGGTCGACCGCCAACAACAGCCACGGCTGGTACATGGCCATCCCGAACCGGTCGTTCAATGCCCGGCCCGGCAGCATGGCTGGCAGCCGCAGCACCGACACGCATAAAGACATGAAGCCGATTACCGAGCGGGTGCGGCAGGTCGATGTGTTCGGTGGCTTCACGGCGGCGGCAGGGCATAACCTGTACACGGCGCGGGCGTTTCCGAAAGAATACTGGAATAAAGTAGCGTTTGTGAGCGAGCCGACCGGCCATATCGTCCACCTGAACCGGATGGAAAAGCAGGGGTCTGACTTCTCGGATGCTGAAACCGGTGCGGGAAGCTTCAACCTGATGGCGGGCGCCGACGAATGGTTCGCCCCTGTGTTTGCCGAAGTGGGTCCGGACGGGGCGGTGTGGGTAGCTGACTGGTATAGCTACATCATCCAGCACAACCCCGTTCCCCAGGGATTCAAGAATGGATCGGGTAACGCCTACGAAACCAACCTCCGCGATTTCACCCACGGCCGGATCTACCGCGTCGGGTACGACAAGGCACCCGCCTACACCGCCCCCAAACTGAACCGCAACGACCCCGCCAGCCTGGTAGCGGCCCTGAAAAACACGAACCTGTTCTGGCGGATGAATGCCCAGCGGTTACTGGTTGAACGCGGCAACAAGGATGTGGCAGCCCAGCTATGGACCATTGCCAACGACCCATCGGTGGATGAGATCGGGATCAACGCCCCGGCCATCAACGCCTTATGGACACTACACGGACTCGGTGCTATTACGCCCAACGAGCTGAGCAAAGCCCTGAAACACCCCAGCGCAGACGTTCGCAAGGTGGCCGTGCAGGTGATGCCCCGCACCGACGCAGGTATCAGCACGTTGCTGGCGCAGCGGACGCTGAATGATGCAGAGCCGCTGGTCGTGCTGAACAGCCTGCTGGCCCTGAGCGAAGCACCTGCGAGCCCGGCAACAGATGAAGCCGTGCTGACCCGTCTGCGTGAAACTAAAGGGAACGATGACCGGTGGCTTCCCGACGCATTTGCCTGTGCGCTCAACAGCCACAACGCCCACCTGCTTCGCCAGTGGCTTGGCTCAATCAGCAAGCCAGCTGCCACGGGGACGGGTTCTGGCCTAACGGCTAGTATGCATGCCGGTATGGATCACAGCCAGCACGGGCCAATGGCCAGTATGGCAACAGAGCAGTCGGCCAGCCAGGCACAAACGGCAACAGCAACGCGAAAGGTGACTGGGATAGACCTGATGGTGAGCAAAGTGGTGACAGAACCCCTTCGGCCCGTTGTTCGGGAACCAGCCCGCGCCACCATTTACATCACCAATCAGGGTACCGAAGCGCTGCCAAAAGGAACCGTTGTACCGCTGAACATCCGCTTTGAGGGCAGTAATGCCACCACAGCCGGGCCTAAGGTCGATTTTATCAGCCGTACATTCAATGCGGGTATTGCCCCCGGCGAAACGGTGGCGATTACCCGGACGAACAACGGCCCCTGGGTTGGCGATCTGGCTGTAATGGGTGAAAAGGCCGGTGACTATAACCTGCTGATCAGCATTGATAAAGACGTTACGTTTGCTGATGCCGACCGCCGCAACAACACCCACACGGCCAAAATTACGTTCCGGGCACCGGCTCAGTTGCGAACCGTAGCGCTGGAACGCGCTGCCCGGGCATACGCCTCAACCGCCTCGCCCGATTCGATGGTGATGATGCTGCAGAAAGCAACGAAACTCGATAGCGACGAAGCCACTGCACTGGTAAAAGGCCTCTCAGACGGGTACCCAGTTATGCGCAGGCAGCGGCCCGGCGACGACCAGCCAGCGCAGCCAGTGATGGGCAAGACCCAGCAGACCCTGCTGGCCAGTATCAACAACAGCCTGCCCGAAGATGCCCGTCCGCGCCTGAATCGGTTGCTCGAAGCCTGGGGAATGCGTGACCCTAACGCCGGCATAGACCCCGATGCGCTGGTTATCCAGATGAAGACGGTGCGCGAAGAGATGCGCTTCGACAAGAAAGCATTCAGCGTACCGGCGGGTAAAACCGTGGTGATCGTGCTCGAAAACCCCGATGCCATGCAGCATAACCTGGTTGTAACCAAGCCAAAGTCGATGGAGCGGGTGGGTAAGCTGGCCGATGCGATGATTACCGCCAAAGATGGTGCCGAGAAAAATTACGTACCCGAATCGTCGGATATTCTGGCGGCCACCGCCCTGGTGAACCCCAACCAGACGATTCGTCTCAAGTTCAAAGCACCCGACCAGCCCGGCGAGTATCCGTACATCTGCACGTTCCCCGGCCACTGGCGCATTATGAACGGCATTATGACTGTGACTCAGGCCGCAAAAACCGAGGCAGCTAAGTAACACGCCGAGTTAGTACAGAAACGGGTCCCGAACGGGTGCTTCGCCAGCTTTCTTAACACTGTTAAGCAGGCAGCACAGCCCCCGTTCGGGACCCGTCTCTGTAGTACCGACCCTTCTTTTCCCACTTACTCAGATAACCCAACTGTATGTAGCTACACCTGTTCTACAGAATGAGTATGCAAACCCCTACTCAACAGTGTTATGCCTTACATACAAACGAATGACTCGCGCTTTGGCGAGCCTGTAAGCCTTTATTATCAGGATGTTTCCGGCCCATCGTCAGCTAACACGACTCAACCAACCATCATCTTCATTCATGGCTGGCCATTGAGCCACGAAATGTGGGAGAACCAGGTGGCCTATTTCGCTGAGCGTGGCTACCGGTGTGTTGCGTATGACCGGCGTGGTTTTGGCAAATCATCGAAACCCTGGGACGGCTATGACTATGATTCATTTGCCGATGACCTCAAGGCCGTCATCGATGAATTGGGCCTTAACAACGTTGTCCTGGTCGGTTTCTCGATGGGTGGTGGCGAAGTAGCCCGCTATTTCAGCCGACATGGCGGAGCCAACGTGAGCAAAGCAGTGCTCGTGAGTGCCGTAACGCCGTTTATGCTTAAGACCGATGATAACCCCGACGGTGTACCGCAGGATACGTTCGACACGATGACGAAGGACATGAAGAAGGACCGGTACGATTTTCTGCAAACGTTTGCCAAGCAGTTCTACGGCGTGAATCTGGTCAGTCATCCGGTTAGTCAGGCGCACCTGGACCATGATTTCATTCTGGCCTCACTGGCTTCGCCCAAAGCGACACTCGACAGCGCGAAGGCCTTTGCGACGACAGATTTCCGCGATGAAATGCGCACGATTACCGTGCCAACGCTCATCATTCACGGCGATGCCGACAAAACAGTGCCGCTCGAATCGTCGGGTGAAAAGTCGCACGATCTGCTCCCTCATGCTGAGTATAAAGTGTATGAAGGAGAGCCCCACGGGCTTTTCGCCACGGCGAAAGATAAGCTCAATCAGGATTTACTAAGTTTCGTAGAGGAAGGTGCCTTTAAAAGTCAGCCATCGTCGACCATGACCTATTGAGTAGGTAATTGGGGTGATTGGTGATTGGGTAAGTAGGGTGATTAGAATCGGTATCACCGGGCGGTGCCCGGCGCAAGTAGATGCGTTGCTTGGCGGCCCTCTGGATCTAACACTAATTGTTGGAGTAGTGGAACATCCATTTGCATCGGGCACCGCCCGGTGATACCGATTCCAGTTACCTATTTACCTAACCCCCAATTACCCATTCACCTTACCAACAAAAAAAGCCCGGCAAGGCGGGCTGGTAAGCGGTGTACTGCACTAACAATCGGTAGATCTACTTAATCGGCTCGTCGGCTGGTGTGGCCGGGGCCTCGGCTGGAACTGGCTTGCTCGTGGCACTGGGTTTGCTCGTGGCGCTGGGCTTGCGGGTCTGGGGGGCGGGTTTGGGCTTGGCAACCGTGGCTGGCTTGTCGCCCGATTCGCTGTCTACCATAGCCACGGGCATTGGAACCGCCTTCAGTGCAGGCAACTCAGCGGCTGAAGAGCCCTTATTGCCTTTTTTAGCCTCGGAGGGAGACGCCTTCTTGTCGGGCTTACCAGCCCGCTTTACTGCCTTTTTTGCCACTTTGTGCGCCTTCTTCTCGTCTTTCCTGGCTGTCTGCTTTGCCAGCTTCTGTAAACGCTTCGCTAGCTTCCCGGCCGATCGTTCGATGGCCTTTTTCATTTTTTTGGTGGCCTCGCCTGCTTCTGACAACCTTGCGACAACGGCAGTCATTATTTCGGCCGCCATTGACGTTGCCTCTTTTGGTTTTTTAGAATTTTTTGCCATGATAATAGTAGAAAAGATTAATAAGGGACTATGCACTAACTCCAGCAAAGACAAGGTAGCGTTACGCTTTTAGTATCTTGTCGACGAAATTGTAACAGACAACCCCTACCGTAACAGCGATATTCAGCGAATGTTTTGTACCGAATTGGGGTATTTCTACTACCTGATCTGCCTGCTGAACCACCGAATCGCGAACGCCCATCACTTCGTTACCGAATACAAAAGCGTATCGCCTGGCTGGGTCGGGCTGAAAGTCAGGCAACGATACGCTGCCCCTGGCCTGTTCAACGGCCACTATTACATACCCCTGGGCCTGCAAGTCGCTCACGAGTACATCAATATCGGCGGCATGTTGCCAGTTGACCGACTCGGTAGCGCCAATGGCCGTTTTGGTAATATCGCGATGGGGCGGCGTGCCCGTAATGCCGCAGAGGTAAAGCGTGTCGGCCCGAAAGGCATCGGCCGTTCTGAACACAGACCCCACATTGTTCAGGCTGCGAATGTCATCGAGCAGCAGGCAGTACGGAAATTTTTCGGTGGCTTTAAAGTCATCCACCGACAGGCGGTTTAACTCGTCCAGGCTCAGTTTACGGGGTGCATTCATGCAAAAGGTATGGGGCTTCAACACGCGAAGAACGGCCAAAAAATGGTAAATTTGTCTAAACTACTCTAGCCAATTTTAGTGAAGACCCTCTCTCCGAATAAGCCTGATAAAGCCGCCAAAGAAACGCCCCTCAACAAGCAGTTCAACCAGGTGAAAGCCAAGTATCCAGGTGCGCTGCTGCTTTTC
Source organism: uncultured Cytophagales bacterium (assembly GCA_963750355.1). GTDB lineage: Bacteria > Bacteroidota > Bacteroidia > Cytophagales > Spirosomataceae > Fibrella. The sequence continues at coordinate 640,392 of CAVVQL010000003.1, forward strand.
CGGGTGGGTGATTTCTACGAAACCTTCGGCGAAGATGCCGTTAAAGCCAGCCGCATTCTGGGCATCACGCTCACCAAGCGCAACAACGGCGGGTCGAACGAAGAGCTGGCTGGTTTTCCGCACCATTCGCTGGATACCCACCTGCCCAAGCTGGTGCGGGCGGGCGAGCGCGTAGCCATCTGCGACCAGCTCGAAGACCCGGCCATGGCCAAAGGCATTGTGAAACGGGGCGTTACTGAACTGGTTACGCCGGGTGTGTCTTTCAACGACAACGTACTCGACGGGCGCCGCAACAACTACCTCGCCGCCGTTCATTTTGGTAAGGGTGTCGACGAATTTGGCATTTCCTTCCTCGACATATCGACGGGTGAATTTCTGGCGTCGCAGGGCAACGCGGCCTATATCGATAAGCTGCTCCAGAGTTTCAACCCTTCGGAAGTGCTTTACTGCAAGCGCAATCGGGCCGAGTTCGGTACGCTCTTCGGCGACAAGTTTCACACCTTCACGCTCGAAGACTGGGCATTTACCTACGACTTCGGCTACAACTACCTCAGGCAGCATTTCCAGACCACCTCGCTCAAAGGCTTCGGTATCGACGGCCTGCCCGACGGCATCATTGCGGCCGGGCGTGATTCTGCACTACCTCAACGAAACCGAACACAAAGACCTGCAGCACATTCAGCGGGTAACGCGGCTGGAAGAAGACCGGTACGTATGGCTCGACCGCTTCACGATCCGCAACCTCGAACTGGTGGCGGCCCAACAGGAAGGCGGCATTCCGCTGATTCAGATTCTCGATCAGACCGTGACCCCGATGGGTGCCCGGCTGCTGCGCAAGTGGCTCATGCTGCCGCTGAAAGACCGCGCCCTGATCGACGAACGGCTCAACCTGGTGTCGCTGCTCCATGAGGATGACGAACTGCTGGAGGCCATGCTGGCCCACCTCAAACAGATTGGTGATCTGGAACGGCTGGTGTCTAAAGTGGCCGTGCGGCGCATCAATCCCCGCGAGATGGTGCAACTCAAGCGGTCGCTGCAACTGGTACTGCCAATCAAGGAAATGCTGATAACGGCGCTTGGCCAGAAGCCCGACGCCCCCAGCCGACCTGTAGGACCATTAAAAAAATACGCGGATCAGCTCAATCCGCTCTCGTTCCTGCTCGACCGCATCGAAGCCGAACTGCGCGACGATCCGCCGGTGCTCTCGAACCAGGGCAACATGATCCGCACGGGTATCAACGAAGAACTCGATGAGTTGCATAAGCTGGCTTATTCGGGTAAAGAGTACCTGCTCCAGCTTCAGGACCGCGAAGTGCAGCGCACCGGCATCAGTTCGCTGAAGATCGCCTACAATAAGGTATTCGGCTATTACCTGGAGGTGACCAACGCCCACAAAAACCGCGTTCCCGACGACTGGATTCGCAAGCAGACCCTGGTGAATGCCGAGCGGTATATCACCCCCGAACTAAAGGAATACGAAGACAAGATTCTGAATGCGGAAGACCAGATTTTCAGCATCGAGTCACGAATGTTTGGCGAACTGGTAGCCGCCATGGGCGAGTATGTGGCCGCTATTCAGCAGAACGCCCGGGTCATTTCCATTCTCGATGTGCTGTCGTCGTTTGCGAAGGTGGCCATCCGGAACAAGTACGTCAGGCCCGTGCTGAACGACAGCAAAGCCCTGACCATCAAAGACGGGCGGCACCCGGTCATTGAGCAGCAGTTACCCCCCGGCGAACCCTACGTACCCAACGATGTTCATCTGGACGATGAAACCCAGCAGATCATTGTCATTACCGGCCCCAACATGGCGGGTAAGTCGGCCCTGTTGCGGCAGGTAGCGCTGATTGTGCTGATGGCGCAGGCCGGTAGCTTTGTGCCCGCCTCATCGGCAGAGATCGGCCTTGTCGACAAAATCTTTACGCGGGTAGGGGCCAGCGATAACCTGTCGCGGGGCGAGAGCACCTTCATGGTGGAGATGACCGAAACGGCCAGTATTCTGAACAACCTCAGCGAACGCAGTCTGGTCTTGATGGATGAAATCGGGCGTGGCACCAGCACCTACGACGGCGTATCGATTGCCTGGGCTATTACTGAGTACATGCACAATACCGACTGCCGCCCCAAAACCCTGTTTGCTACCCACTACCACGAGCTGAACGATCTGGCCGCCGAGCTGCCCCGCATTCGGAATTACAACGTAGCGGTGAAAGAGGTGGGGAATAAGGTCATTTTCCTGCGCAAGCTGAAAGAAGGCGGCTCTGAACACTCGTTTGGGATACACGTGGCCCAGATGGCCGGTATGCCGGGCAGCGTGGTGAAGCGGGCGGCTCATATTCTGACTCAATTGGAGGCGTCGCACCAGCGCGAGGGCAACAAAGAAGCGATCCGGGAAGCGGGTTCGGGCAACGAACAGGAGCTGGCCCTGCGAATTATTGAGGCCGGTGACCCTAAATCGGAGGCCATCAAGGAAAAGCTGCGCAACCTGGACGTGAACCGCCTCACCCCCATCGAAGCATTGCTGAAACTCAACGAGTTGGCCAGGATGTTGGAGTGATAGATGCTACCCTATTTAAAAGAAACGTAAATTACTAGACCATGAGTCAGACCATTCATCCTCAATACATTACAGATGAGAACGGTAAACGGGTTTCGGTGGTACTGCCTATACAACAGTGGCAGCAGGTTCTGGACGAACTGGACGAATTGGACGATATCAGGTTATATGATGAGGTAAAAGCTCGTAACGAATCCACGATCTCATTAGCCGACTACAAACGGAACAGACAGCACCCGAATGGCTGACTACACCGTATTATTAACACGTACTGCTCAGAAGCAGTTGGATAAGCTTCCAGGGTCATACAGTGTGCAGGATTCGATACTGACTGTAGAAGTTAATGCCATTGGTCACCGGAGTGCTGTTTACGAATAAGTTCTTCACTCTATTCGGAGGCCATCAGGGAGAAGCTGCGCAGCCTGAACGTAAACCGCCTCACGCCCATCGAAGCGTTGCTGAATCTCAACGAGTTGGCTAAGATGCTGGACTAGTCAGAGCAGGCTGGCCATACTATACATACGGTTAGTTTAGAAACAATCCCAACCCATCTTACGTTGATTATAGGTCTGAAGCCAGCTTTTGTTTAAACCTTGAGAACAGCTTTCTGTCCAAGATGCGAACAAACGCTTATTCACGCTTAAACAACTGTAAAGATGAAAACTCAACGAATTATTGCGCTGGCCCTTCTTGTGGGTCTCTTTGTTAGCTCCTTTGCCAACGCACAGGACAAAGACAACATCCTTAAAAGAAAGTGGAACCCACAGGCTAAGGGCACTGCAATTGGTGCTGGTGTAGGCGGTGTGGCCGGGGCCATTATCCATAAGCGCGACCGGAAGGTGGGCGCAGGTGTTGGCATGGCGGCCGGGGCTGCTACGGGTTACGTGATCGGTAAAGCGATTGATAACCGGCACAAACGAGCGGCTGCCGCCGCCCGTGCCGCCGAAGATCGTGAATATGCCGCTCGCACGGCCCGTAATGAAGATAACCGCGAACTGCGGGCTGCCACGTCGAATCGTCAGGCATCAGGTGTGCATGCTGCGGCCCCGGCATCAGCCGCTAGCGTAGCTGCCAGAACCTCATCTGCCGCCCCACGCAACTCGCTGTTGGCTGGTCCAGAGCCCGTTACAATCCCTCTGGTGAGAAACGGATTCCTGTTAAACACATCGTATGGTGATCCGAACACACCGTACCCAACGTCGGAGTACCGCCAGAAGAGCTGGTAATCAGTACCCTTAACATCTAAAAGGCCTTCGTCGAAGGCCTTTTAGATGATTGATCACTTAAACACCATTTCCTATGAAGACGATCAGTCAATACGTTGTGCTTGCTTTCCTGTTTGCCGCGTGCAACAAAGGAGGTGAGCCCGCCAATATAGGTTCGCTGAACCAACAGTTTATTCAGGCCTGGAACAACAAGGAAACTGACAAGGTGGTTGCCCTGCTCGACGACAACGTACAGTTTCTACAGGGAAACAGCCGGTATACCGGCAAGTCGGAGGTAGCCGAGAAATGGGTTCGCGCCACCCTACCAACCATCACTAACCTGAAAACGAGCACGGTCAGCACCGAAGCCGATAGCAAAATTGCGTACGAGGCCGGTACCTATTCGGTCGACGTACTGCCCGAAGCACCGGGCGAGCCGCGTGGTCTTGGCTCAGGTAATTTCGTGCTTCTCTGGAAAAAAGGCGCCGATGATAGCTGGAAACTCAGCTACGCCCAACTGGAAGGACTCCCCGTTCAGGTAAAGCAATAAACGAATAACCATTAAAAGAGCCGGTACACCCCGTTATCACTGATAACCAGTGATAACGGGGTGTACCGGCTCTTTTTAAACGCCCATCAGAAAGGCAGTATAGTCGGTTGGGCGCGAGAGAATCTCTTTGTAGAGCAGCACCCGAAAGAGGTAATAGCGTGTTTCGCGGGGGAGTACCAGTTTGTAATAGTCGCGACTGGCCTGTTTTTGTAGTTGCCGCTTAATATAGCCCGGCCCCACGTTGTAGGCCGCAGCCACCAGAGACCAGGAACCAAATAAGCTGTATAGCCAACGGAGGTGCCTACAGGCAGCTCGAGTAGCCTTCTGGGCATTGAATCGTTCGTCATTTTTTCCGCCCACTTTCAGCCCCAGGTCGCGGGCCGTGCCGGGCATCAGTTGCCAGTAGCCACCGGCTCCTTTCGATGATACGGCCCGGGCTTTCAATCCACTTTCGGCCAGCGGGATGTACCGGAAATCGGACGGAATTCCGTACTCGGCCAGTGTGGCGTCGACCATCGGCAAAAAGGCGTCTGCCTGTTTCTGTAGCGCGGCGATTTGGGGCGATTCAGGCCTGAAGAGCCTAAAAACGTGCTTCCAGCGGGATACCACATCGGCCTGGTCCAACGGCATCATTTCTCCGCAAAAATTTACGTCAAGCAGCGGGAATTCAGTCTCGGTGGGTATCAGGGTACGGCCATCAGGCCAGGCGGGTCCGGTCAGCGTGACGAGGGTGTTATCGGCGGGCGATACGGCGGGTTGTTCCCGGCTGTTTTCTTTCGGCGCAAGCGGCGCGGTGGTGATTTTTGTGGCGGCTATAGCGGCAGGTCGTGCCAGCGCCATCAGCAAGGAGAAACTTACTCGTTTAATCAAAACATACTCTACTTGGTGAATAGAGAGAACGCTTCGCCAGGCGAAAATAGTTTTATGGAGGTGCGTTTTTTATTTCTCCTCATTCATAATCAGCGTGATACGCTCAACATAAAACCTGAAAGCAGCGAACGCAACCAGTAAAATACCGGCAATCCAGGCGCCCCCCCCCCAGCTGGCATACGCCCATTTACCCTGCTGATACGCCTCCATAGCGGCCAGAAGCATCAATACGATACCCAGCGTCATCATCAGCGCATTCACAATAGCGCGGTTATAAGCCTTCCGGAGATCGTAGGCACCATAGGCCCGGTTGCGGTGCGCAAACACGATCTCATCCAGGTCCAGTTCTTTCAGCTCTTCGTCTGACATTACCAGCGCGTGGGCGTGTTTTTCGCGCAGGTACCGGACCGGATTGTACTCGGCTTCAAGCTCTACCTTATCAAGGGCAAGGTCGAACGGCAGGCCTATCCACATAAAATGCTCAACTTCCTTGCCAAACAGGGGGAGTAGCGCAGCAGCCTGCGAGGGCGTTGCACCGGACTTATACAGGTGAGTGCGAAGTTGTTCCAGTTGAGGGGGTGTAAGTGTTTTCATAGCGCATGAGAATGGGGTACCGGCTAGCTTTCTTTTGATAACGAAACAGACTACATTCCATATATGACGTGCAGAAATTAGGCCAATTCAGTCAATTAATTCGGTTTTGTTGTCACCAAAAGGCCTTCGCTACTTGTCATACGCCAGCTTAAACCGGCTCAGGTCAGGGAGGCGTGGCTTTTTCCGGCCTGCTTCATACGCATAAATAAGCCGACCCAGGTTGCCCATAAACGGGAAACCGACGGTTTCGTAGTCATATTTTTCGTCATTGAAAATGCCGTCGCTGTTACAGGCAATCACCGCCGACAGCATGAATTCGATCCCTTTGTCGAAATCGACGATGTAGGCATTGTCGATCATGTAGCCGTAGGCATCTCCCTCCTTATTGAAGATCCTGATCGATGTGGGCATGGGCGATTTATCGTCACCCGCCAGCAAAAACTTGCCGTAGCTATCGTACAACGACGTGTCGGCGCGGTAATTGGGGTAGCGTGTTTCGCGGGGCAGCTGCGACATATACCGGTAAACAGACTGGTAATCGTCGGGCCGGAGATTAAAGCGGTGCTGTTCAGCTACGGCTTCCGGGAAAAGCAACGCCCGTAACAGCAACTGCTGGTCTTCGAGTGGAAACGCGTTACGCGCCGTGAAATCGAAGGGTCGCTTCACCAGTGAATCGCCTTTGTAATAGTTGCTGCCCGTCATATAGCCTGTTCCGCGCAGAATGGGGCCGGGCGCTTTGGGCGTATGGTCGCAGTACTGGGCAGGCATACTTTTCAGCAACCGCCCCGACGCATCAACAAACCGGACGGGATTGGTATGGGCATTCTGATCGGCGGTGAGTGGCAGCGATAACCGATGCACCACCCTGGTCTGGACGTACCCTTTTGCCGCGAGCCGATCGTTGAACGCACACTGACCAATCAGTTCGTAAAGCCGGTTAAAGGCGTCGTTATCACTGACTACCAATATTTTGCGGGCGTAGTGGTCTACCGAAGGCAACCCGTTTTGTGCGGTGGTATCGGTAGGCACCCGCGTTTGCCGGGCATAGGCCGAGTCGGTCAGCATGGTCGTTTTTCGATCAATGCCCAGGCTGTTCAGCATTTCAAGGGCCAGCAGCACAGCGGGCAGCTTTACGGTACTGGCGGGGTAGAAATACCGATCTTTATCGACCTGGTAGTGATAGGTTTTAAACGACGGCCGGTTGGCCGCGTCCCGGTCAATCTGCGTGTACAGGATCTGCACGTCGTAGGTCGGTGACCCATCGGGCTGTTTGGCGGTCAGCGTTTTGTCAAACAAATCAGGTCTACTTTTAAGCAGATCAAGCAGCAGTTTATCCGATTTGCCCAGGCTGGGTTTAGGTTGGCCCAGCGCCAGAGCCGACAGGCTGAGTAACAGAAGGAGTAAGCCGTTTTTCAAGGTAAAGTCGTAGCTATGGGGGAAGCGTTGGGGTTACAGTGATCGTAGCGAATCAGCCAGTTTTTCAAGGTCGGCGGGTTGGTGATACGCGCTGATGACAACGCGGGTATTGGCTTTATCGGCGGGCGTGGGGTAGGCGAATGAATAAACAAATATGCCTTTTTCAAGCAGCAATGGCGCTATTTCGTCATGGTCTGTGTAAAAAACGGGATAACCCTGCGCGTGGTTGAACAGGCCCGTTGGCCCAAGCAGTTCTTCGGCAAGGGCCAAATTATGGGCAAGGCGCTGATAGGCCTCGGCATACAGCTCATCAGCGTTCAGGTAGGCGTGGGCATAGGCCGGAGGCATGGGCGAACAGGCTCCGAAATAGGCGGTTCGGCGCAACATGGCCAGCGTGTCGGCATCGCTGAAAATAACGCCGCCGGGCAGGCTCATCGCCTTGGCCAGCGAGGCCGTCACGATCAATCGAACATGGGGATGATGCCGCAATTTGCTGGTCAGTTGCGGCCAGATACCCCGCCCACCGTTCAGGATGCCCAGCCCGTGCGAATCATCCACCACCACGTAGATCGTTCGGTCGGTGGGAAGCGTTGTGAGCCAGTCGAAAGTGTCTGTTTCCGAGCGAATAGCATCGACCGAATTGGCCAGTATGTAAGTGGGGTATGCGGCCTCACTGCGGGTGTCGAACGGGTTAACGTGCGCTTTCAGCAACGGATGCCACAGGGCCGGATGCGTACCCGGAGCCTGATACCCAACGGCATCGGGCCCAACCACGCCAGCCAGCCAGTCGACTACCACCTGCCCGGCCAGCATACCCGACGACACCGTCAGGGCAGCCGGTGCGCCAACCGATTGGGCCAGTTTGGCTTCTGCCGCCGCAAATACGGCGAGTTGCAAATTGCCATTCCGCGACGAGCCGAACTGCAGCCCGTACGTCGACACGCCATCGGCCAGCAACGCCTGCATAGCCGGGTTTTGCGCCATACCGAGATACGACGTACCTGAGAAGAACAGATACGATTCGCCCTCGTGTCGAATGGTCCGGTTGGGCAGGTGATCGATGGTAAACAGTTGACGGACGGCTGGAATCATGGGTAGTGGCTGTTCATATTTGCTGGTGCGCCCTACACGAGCGCGGCCCCCGTGCCGTTTGCCTGAGCGTAACGTACCTGCCCGTAATTGAAGGTAACGCCGGTAGCGGGGTCGTTGGTAATGAGCAATGAGCCGTCCATATCCACGTAGTCGAGCAGGGGAAGCAGGTGCGCAATGGCCGAAATTCCCACGCTGGACTCGGTCATGCAGCCAACCATCACGCTCAACCCTCGTTGGCGGGCTTCGGCGATCATGCGGCGGGCGGGCGTAAGACCACCGCATTTGGTGAGTTTAATATTGACCCCGTGGAAATAATCGGCGCAGCGGGCAACGTCGGTTTCTACAATGCAGCTTTCATCGGCAATAATCGGCAGTGGACTATCAGCGCGAAGGCGGGCCATGCCATCCCAATCGTCGGCCGGCAACGGTTGTTCGATAAATTCTACACCAAGCGCCATCAATTCCGGAGCGTAGGCCAGTGTTTGTTCGGCTGTCCAGCCACAGTTTGCGTCGACTCTGAATATTGCATCTGTCTGTTGCCGAAGTACCCTGAGCAGCGCCAGATCATCGTCGCCCCGACCCAACTTTATCTTGTAAAGTGGCCACGGCATCTCCTTCATTTTGCTCAGCATAACCTCGGGGGTGTCGAGACCAATGGTAAAATTGGTGAGGGGGATACGTGCCGGATTGAGTCCCCATTGCGCGTACAGAGGCTTGCCGGCCCGTTTCGCAACCAGGTCGTGGGCCGCTTCGTCGAGGGCGCACTGCGCAAACGGATTTGACTTCAGCCGATTGTGTACTTGTTCCCAAAGCGCTTCGGCCGTAGACCAGTTGGCCGCTTCAATAATCGGGCGAAGCTGGCCCAAATCGGTGATCATCCGGTCGATGGTGATGCCGTAGTAGTTATTGGCGGTGGCCTCGCCGAAGCCGCTCAATGCCCCATCGCGTGAGCGAGTTATCGCGCAGCGAGTCATCGCGTAGTTCAACGATCAGCGTTTCCTGCACGTCGCGACTGTCGTGGGCAATGGTAAATGTGTGGCGTAAACGCAGGTCGAAGCGGTGTAGCAGCAATTCCATGGCGTCAAATTACGAAATCCGCCCTAAACACGCTTAACTTGCCGCCCATGAACACCTCTTACCTGATCATTGCCCTGAGCACCGCTGTGCTGGTCTCGTACGGGTTCGACCTGTTGAGCAGCCGCTTCAGAACGCCACCTCTACTGCTGTTGCTGGTGATGGGGGCCTTACTCCGCCTGCTGACCAATTCGCTCAACATACAGGTACCTTACGTGGTACCAACGCTCTCAACCCTGGGTACGCTGGCGCTCATTCTGATTGTGCTGGAAGGGGGCCTCGACCTTGATATTCAGCCCGATCGCCTTGGTCTTGTTCAGCGTACGGGGCTAATGGCGCTGGCGTCGGTTTTTCTGACGACCCTGGTGCTGGCCACTATGCTCTTTCTGCTGCTCGACGAATCGTACTACAAATGCCTGATCAATGCGCTACCGTTCAGTATCGTCAGCAGCTCGATTGCCGGGCAGGCCGTGCGGCCACTGTCGGCCGAGAAACGGGAGTTCATTACCTACGAAACTTCGTTTGCCGCCATCATCAGCATTATGCTGTATAACTTCCTCATCGAGAGCGATGTATCGATCTTGGGGGCAACGTTTGGGTTCGTGCGCGACACGCTGATAATGGGGGTTGTGTCGCTCATCTGCTGCTTTGCCCTGCTCTACCTGATCGGCCGGATAAACCACCCCGTCAAGTTTCTGCCCATTATTTCGGTATTGTTGCTTGTGTACGCCATTGCCAACATCTACGACCTCTCGTCGTTGTTGCTGGTGCTAATTTTCGGGCTGTTTCTAAACAACACCGAGCTATTTATTCGGGGCCGGTTAGCCCGAACCTTTAAGAGCGAGTTATTTGAACAGGAACTCGATCAGTTCAAAAATCTGACGGCCGAAGGGGGGTTTATTGTCCGAACATTCTTTTTTCTGCTCTTTGGTTACTCGGCCAACTTAACGGCCCTGATCGACCCCGACGCGCTGATTGTCAGCACGCTATTTGTCATCGTCATCTTCGCCGTACGCTGGCCCCTGCTTCGCCTCATCTACCCCGGCGACTGGCGTCCTCTTCAGTGGATTGCTCCCCGCGGCCTGATCACCATACTGCTGTACATTGCCATTCCGGCTGGACTGAAACTTACCGGCCGCGAAGGAATCCTGACGTTAGTTGTTATTCTTACTGCCATTGTCATGGCCGTTGGCACAATCCGGTACCGGCCTGGGGTAAGTGAGGTGAATTAAAATCCCTCACTTCTCTCTTTCCTTCTTCCTGGCCTCTCTTTTTGCTTTTCTGGCGGCCTTTCGTTCGGCGCGGCGTTCTTTTCGCTCGGCTTTGCGCTCGGCCCGTTTTTCCCTGAAGTCCTGCTTGACACTGTTGAGCGCATCTGTAAACGTAATGTCGTTATCGAATTTCCGCTCGAAGGCTTCTATGTAGGCATTGCGCAGCACCCCAAAAAGAGCAGGCCATAGTGAGGTATCTATATCTTCGATGCTCCCGGTCAGGGGTACCCGGGTGGCCACCTGATCCCGCTTCTGATTCTCCAGTACCTCAGACCCCGCCTCGGCCAGAAGTTCGGTAAAAAAACGGCCAATGGTGCGTTTCTCGCCGGGTTCTTTCATCCGAAAAATCGTCATGTCTTTCGTCAGCGGTTTTAGGTAGCCATTCAGTTTGCCGTTATTCATGGCCATTTCTGAAAACAGACTCATCGTTCCCTTCTCAAAATCGAGGTTAGCGTATTCGCGAACGATCGGGTTGAGCTTAACCAGCTGTAAATCGGTGAATTTAAGGTCGTAGTTGAAGTCGGGGATGTCTTTCAGCAGGTACATGTTGGCGTCGAACCGCATGTTACCGCCATAACCGGGTACGTCGCCGGTAAGCCAGACGGGCGAGGGCAGTTTACCCGATTTTTCTTCGACGTTGCGGATGTTGCGCAGCTCGCCGTTTACTTTCTGTAACGACAGATCGGCATTGGCCTGCGTGAACAGCTTTAACAGATCGACATGGCCGTTGAACACCGCAAAGCGGTTGATCTGAATGGGCAGCAGGTCGGTCACTACCTGTACCCAATCGGCCCCTTCGCCGGTCTGTCGGGTGCTTTCATTCTCGGTGAACGAGAAATTCAGTTCGGGTTCGTAGCACTCTACCTCCCCAACGAGCCGCCCTTTGAACAGGGACTTCCATTCAATGGACAGGTCAGAGCGCGGAATCCTGACGAACGGCTCTTTAATCGTACCGTTTACCTTCTTTATCGTCAGGCCATCGATCTGGTAGGCGCCCCGTAGCAACGCAATATCGATATCCTCGACATAGCCGGTATAGTCACCCATATCGGCCAGTGTTTTATTCACGTACCTCAGCACGAAGTAGGGAAGCAGCAGTCGGGCTACAACGAGCAGGACCACAATGGCGATGAGAATTTTGACGGAACGTTTCAAAGCGTTGGCATTAATGTGAGGTTGGGGTGAATGACTCACGATCAACGGTTACCCCACCGGTTACGTCTTCAAAAACGCCCAAAGTGGTCTTTTGTTGAGATACCTTAGGTTATCGTCGTTATCAAAGGCTTCGCGTTCAAAGCAAATGGCCCGATAAGCCCTGTACTGGTCGCCCAGGCGTATGTACCAGTAAACGTACTCGATCAGATACCAGAGATAAAAAGGGAGAATACCCAGTTCGAGCTGTTGCCGCAGGTGAATTCGCTCGTGGTTGAGCAACCGCGCCGACGGATTGGGTTTCCGCAGCAGCACAAACGGCCAGATGGTCATGCCATTGACCCATAACCAGGGAACGATTACGGTGATCAGTTGTCAGTTGTTGATTAGCAGGAACAATAAAAACGGCCTGGGGCTTACTAATAGAGCTACCTGCGGGTAAAATTAATTCGCTTTTAATTAGTAACGACTCATGGAGGCTTGAAACCGACCCTCGATGACTGACCACTGCCCATGCTTACAACGTTATCCCTTGTTTTTGTCGTTGGCTACCTCCTTATTGCGCTGGAAGATCAGATAAAGATCAATAAAACGGCTACTGCGCTTATTACCGGCGTACTTTGCTGGAGTATCTACGCCCTTGGCGGACCCGACCATCACCTCATCAGCGAGCAGCTGGGGCACCACTTGGTGGATATTGCGGGCATTCTGTTCTTTCTGCTCGGCGCTATGACCATCGTGGAGTTGATCGATGCACACGAAGGGTTTACGCTCATCACCGACCGGATTGCCAGCCGAAATACCCGCGCGCTGCTCTGGATCACCTGCGGCCTGTCGTTCTTCCTGTCGGCTCTGCTCGATAACCTGACCACGGCCATCGTCATGATTTCGGTGCTGCGTAAGCTTATCCGCGACCCCGGCCAGCGGCGGATCATGGCGGGCATGACCATTGTGGCCTGCAACGCGGGCGGTGCCTGGTCGCCCATCGGCGACGTGACCACGACCATGCTCTGGATTGGCGGGCAGATCACCAGCGGCAACATCATAAAAACGCTGTTATTACCCAGTCTGGTTTCGTTGATGGTGCCGCTCCTGATTGTGACATTCCGCTACCCGGTGGCTAGCACTGCGTTTGTGGCCACGGCGGATGAACAAGGCGTTAGTCGCCCGTATGTCAACAAAATTGCCCGGCGCGACCGGCGGCTCATGCTGTCTATCGGCCTAGGCGGTATGCTGTTCGTTCCTTTTTTCAAAACCCTGACCGGCCTGCCGCCCTACATGGGCATGATGCTGGCACTTGGGGCCATCTGGGTAGCGTCTGAGTTCATCCATAGCGACAAAGACGAGGCCCAGCGCGAACCGCTGACGCCGGCCTACGCCCTGCAAAATATCGACACCCCGAGCGTACTGTTTTTCCTGGGCATTCTGTTGGCGGTGGGGGCGCTGGAGGCCACCGGTGGTCTGCGGGCAATGGCCCAATACCTGAACCAGACCGTAGGCAATATCGATATAATCGTGCTGTTGATCGGCATGGCCTCGGCCGTGGTCGACAATGTGCCTATTGTGGCGGCGGCGATGGGCATGTACGACCTGCAAACATACCCCGTCGACAATAAACTCTGGGAGTTTCTGGCCTATTGTGCCGGTACCGGCGGCAGTATACTGCTCATTGGTTCAGCGGCCGGTGTGGCCGTGATGGGCATGGAAAAACTCGAATTTGGCTGGTACCTCCGCAACATCAGCTGGCTTGCCGTTCTCGGTTATCTCGCCGGAGCCGGTACCTACCTGGGGCTGATGGCCTTGGTTGGGTAATTACTCCCCTGCGTGTGGTGGCAGCCCTTCGTAGCAATTGACGTATGATGCGGCAACCTCACCTGGGCAGCCAATTGCTGAAACACGAATACGCCAACTGCCCGCGCTTCCTACAAGGCGGCTTTCGGTTGACGCACTATGCTCGGGCGTTCATTAACTTGGGGCATCCAGGCTGTGGATTTGAACTCGTTAGGTGGGGAGGTCAATACTAGGATATACTTTTTCGGCGGCGGCTAGTTTACTTCTCAACTGACAACTATACCACTCTACATGCCCACTACGCTTATTATTGGTGCCGGCCTGGCCGGTCTGACGGCCGCCCGCGAATTGACCAAACAGGGTTACGACGTGCTTATTTACGACAAAGGCCGGGGTGTGGGTGGTCGGCTGGCCACCCGCCGACTAGCCAATGGCCGCGCCGATCATGGGGCACAATATTTCTCGGCCCGCTCAGCCGATTTCCAGGCGCTCACGCAAGCCATGCTGTCGGCGGGTGTAGTTCGCGAATGGCATATCGAACAGTCAGATCCGGCCTCATTTCAGCATCCCCGCTACGTAGGGGCCGACGGGATGAGCAGCATTGCCAAATACCTGGCCGAAGGCCTGAACGTACAAACCGGTAAGCGGGTGGTAGCCGTCGAACAGGTTGGACAGGCCTGGCAGGTGGCTTTCGATGATGGGCAGACGATAACCGCCGATTCACTAATTGTGACCATGCCCGCGCCGCAGGTGCTGGCTCTTTGGGCTGAATCGGGTCTTACGCTGACGTCGGCGGAACAGGCCACGCTGGAATCGATTCACTACGAACCGTGCCTGGCGGTGCTGCTCCAGCTAAGCCAACCCAGCAACCTGCCCACACCCGGCGGCCTGAAACTGTCGGCCGATAGCCCAGTGGCCTGGATTGCCGACAACCAGCAGAAAAAAATCTCTCCCGCTTTACCGACCGTGACGCTACACGCATCGCACGGGTATAGTCAGCAGCATGTAGATGACGCTGATCTGACCGCGCTTATTCCTGAGCTGATTGCGGCTACGGCTGAATATATCTCCCCAGCAGCCATTGTCGATCAGCAAATTCACCGGTGGCGGTACAGCAATGCTACCAAGCGCCACGACCAGCCTTTCCTGCTGGCGTCGACCGTTGCCCCCCTCCTGTTTGGCGGCGACGGCTTTGGACAGGGCAACGTAGAGGGGGCCTATCTGTCGGGGCTGGCCATGGCGCGGGAATTATTGAAGGTGTAGTGAGTAGCTGCCTCATCAACAGGCTCCCTTTAGGCGGTCCCGCGTCCGGGCGGGGGGCTGCTCCTGCGTTAGCAAAGCCACACCTTCAACCTAGTTACAGCCCGCACTTTCCGTACCTTTGCTGCATGATTACTATTGGCCAATATAACCGGCTTACGGCCCTGCGAATGACCAGCGTGGGCATGTATCTGGGCGACGAGGATGACAACGACGTGCTGTTACCCAACAAATACGTGCCCGACGACCTGCGCGAAGGCGACGAGATTGAGGTGTTTGTCTATACCGATTCCGAAGATCGCCCCATCGCCACTACCCTGCGCCCAGCCGTTATTCGTGACACGTTCGCCGCGTTGAAATGCGTCGCTCTTTCATCGTTTGGTGCCTTCATGGATTGGGGGCTTGAAAAAGACCTGCTGGTGCCAACAAAGGCCCAGGAAGAACCCATGTCGGAAGGGCGCTGGTATGTGGTTTACTGCGGCTACGATGCAGATACTGACCGCCTGATTGGCTCCTCAAAGATCAACGCACTGGTCGACGACGAAGCGCCGGAAGAGCTGAAGGAAGGTGATAACGTAACGGCGCTGATCTACGAGCGGACCGATTTGGGGCTGAATGCAGTTGTAAACGATCGGTTTCGGGGCTTATTCTACGCCAACGAGCTGTTCAAACCACTTCGCATTGGCGATAAAGTGACCGCGTATGTGAAGCGGATCCGCGAAGACCTGCGCGTTGACCTGAGCCTGCAACCGGCTGGCTATGCCAAGGTTGAGCCCAACGCACAGGCCATACTCGACAAACTGAAAGTGCAGAATGGCTTTTTGCCCCTCACCGATTCGTCGGAGCCACAGGCCATCTACAAGCATCTTGAGATGAGCAAAAAGACGTTCAAGAAAGCGGTTGGGGCACTGTATAAAGACCGGAAGATTGTGCTGAAAGAAGACGGTATTTACCTGGCATGATTGGCACTGACCTCAACGCCGCCCGGCAGTGGCTGGTTGCGGGTAATGTAGTGGGCATTCCTACCGAAACGGTCTACGGCCTGGCGGGCAATGCGCTGAACGAAGAGGCCGTACTCACTATTTTTCGGGTGAAGAACCGCCCCGCCTTCGACCCGCTGATTGTGCATACCGATTCGCTCGATAAAATGCGCCAATTGGTCAGGGAATTACCCCCCATGGCGGAGCAGCTGGCCCGTATGTGCTGGCCCGGCCCGCTGACGCTCCTGCTCCCTAAGCGCGGCCACATACCGGACCTAACCACGTCGGGCCTGGATACGGTAGCCGTGCGCATTCCGAATCATCCGCTCACGCTGGCGCTCTTACAATCGCTCGACTTTCCGCTGGCTGCGCCGAGTGCCAATCCGTTCGGCTATATCAGCCCCACCACGGCCCAGCACGTGGCCGATCAGCTGGGCGATCAGGTGCCGTATATTCTCGACGGAGGCCCCTGTCCCGTTGGCGTTGAATCGACCATTATTGGTTTCAATGCCGCCGGAAAGGCGGTGGTGTATCGGCTGGGCGGCATGGCAATAGAGCAACTGGAAGCCATTACTGGCCCGCTCAGCGTGCAGCCGTCAAACTCGAACCCACAGGCAGCCCCGCAGGCACCGGGTATGCTGACGTCGCACTATGCGCCCCGGAAACCCCTGACGCTGCTGGCTGATGGTGCGCTTCCGTCGGAAGTGGGTACTGGAGTGGGGGCGTTGGTTTTTTCAGATCCACTGCCCGACATTCCCGTAGAAAATCAACTGGTGCTGGCCCCCGGCGGCAATATTGAGGAAGCGGCCCGCAATTTGTTTGCCCACCTGCGCCGACTGGATACGCTTCCGGTCACTCAGCTTTATGCCCAGTTAGTTCCAAACGAAGGCCTTGGCCGCGCTATCAACGACCGACTCCGCCGGGCAGCCGCGTAACTATTGACGGTAAAATAGCGTTATTCGTAGCCTTGATATTCCTAACCAAACATAACTCCATGCGTCTATCTGTTTTACTACTGTTACTCTTCACCGCTTCCTTCACAGCAGCGTTTTCTCAACCCTATAAACTTACAGATTCTAAAACCCCGGCCGCCGTTAGTGTCAACGCCGACCGCTTGCAACGCATAGACCGTGTATTACAGGAGTACATCGATCAGGGGAAAGAAGCAGGCCTCATTGCATTGATCGTTCGTAACGGACAGGTAGTCTATCACAAAGCGTTCGGGCAGAATGGCACCACCACCAAAGCGCCCCTCCAGCGCGACGCCATTTTGCGCATTGCTTCGCAAACGAAGGCCATTACCAGTGTGGCCGTAATGATGCTCTTTGAGGAGGGCCGTTTCCTGCTCGATGACCCCATTTCAAAGTACATCCCCGCTTTTAAGAATCCGACGGTTCTCGATACCTTCAATGAGAAAGATTCGAGCTACACCACCAAACCGGCAAAGGGTGAAATTACCATTCGGCAACTGCTGACCCACACCTCAGGTCTGAGCTATGCAGGCATTGGTACCAAAGAAGCCAATGCGATCTATGCCAAAGCGGGCATTCCCAGTGGCATTGGCACGCCCATGTACAGCCTGTCAGCCACTATTCCAGCGTTGGCCAAACTGCCCTTGGTGAGTCAGCCCGGCGAGAAGTGGACATATAGCCTTAGCACCGACGTACTTGGTTACTTCGTTGAAGTCATATCAGGCCAGTCACTCGATCAGTTTTTCCGCACCCGTATTTTCGAGCCGCTGGGGATGAACGACAGTTATTTCTATCTGCCTGCCAACAAGCATAGCCGACTAGCTACGCTGTATACAGAAGCCCCAGGCACGAAGGCAGCGGTTTTTATGCCTACACAGGCTATCTACCCAACACAGGCGGGCACATATTACTCGGGTGGAGCAGGCTTATCATCAACGGCTTACGATTATGCTATTTTCCTGCAGATGATGCTAAATGGCGGCGAATACGGCGGTAAGCGGCTACTAGCACCGGCCACAGTACATATGATGACCCAGAACCAGATTGGTGCCCTAAATGTCGGTCCCGATAAGTTTGGTCTCGGCTTTAAGATTGCTTCGGAGCAATCAGCAGCTAGATTGCCCATATCGGTGGGCGCGTTCGATTGGGGTGGCTACTTCGGCACCAATTACTGGGCTGACCCAAAAACGGGAGTCATCGGACTGATTATGAGCCAGAAATTACCCAATACAACCGCTGGCGACCTGAACGATAAGTTTCGGGTGCTGGTGTATCAGGCGCTGGAGAAGTGAGTTCAATGTTTGAAGTCCAATGTCTAAAGTTCAAGGTCCAATGTTGCTCTGCGGGCGTGCTACCCCTAACCCGCTCGCAGAGCAACATTGGACCTTGAACTTTAGACATTGGACTTCAAACTTCCCCCGTTAATTTTTCCTAATTCATACGTCACACACGATACCTCAGAGGCTGTCGTTGGTTGAAAAAGGCTAATTTTGTTCAATGGCGCGTAAAAAAAAGAATGTGGGTGCCTACCCAACCGGTCGAATCCTGTTCAGCCTCACGCTGGCCCTGCTGCTCATTGGTGCCTGTGGCCTGCTGGCGATCCAGTCGAAGCGGCTCGTTACCAATGTTCGGGAAGGCAATGAAGCACGGGCTTTTCTGGATAATGACCTGGATTCGGCAGCCCGGCTAAAGCTGGCCAAAAAGCTGGCCGAACAGCCATTTGTGCTCATGACAGGCAATGAACCGCAGATCAGGTACGTGTCGAAAGAAGAAGCGGCGAAGGAGTTTATTGCCGAAACGAAGGAAGATTTTACCCAGTTTCTGACCGACAATCCGCTACACGCCAGTTACCGGGTTCGCCTGCGGGAAGAGTACTTCGCCGAAGAAAAGCTGAAAGAAGTGAAGGCTGAGCTGGAGAAAATGGATGGAGTGTATGAAGTTGTTTATCCCGAAAACATGGTCGACAATATCAACCGGAACATCACCAAAATTTACGCGGTCATGGCCGGGTTTGCGCTTGTGCTGCTCATCATCATTGTGGTGCTGATGAACAACACGATCCGGCTGGCGTTGTATTCGCAACGGATGCTGATTCGGAGTATGCAGCTGGTTGGGGCAACCAACGGGTTTATTACCCGCCCGTTTATAACTAGGGGCCTCACGCAGGGGTTGATGGCGGGCGCAATTGCAGCCATTATCTTGTTTATTGGCTGGTATGTGGCGGTACTTGGCCTCCCCGAACTGAATTCGCTGACCGATCCCATTCAACTGCTGATGCTGGCGGGTGGGTTAATTGTCCTGGGAATGATTATCGGTCTGCTAAGTACGCTACAGGCCGTTAACCGCTATTTAGATCTGTCGCTCGACGAGTTATACTAACCTCAAATCAAGATTTTACTATGGAATCTGTTCGCCCAAAAACACCAAAACCCACACCGGTTTCCGGCATCACAACGCCGACATCGGCCAAAACAACGCCGTCGTATGTACCGGCTATGCCCTTCGGAAAGGCTAATTTCCAGCTGATGATCGCGGGAATCGTCACCATTCTGATTGGCTTTTTCATCATGACCATCGACACCGAACCGTTTGGGTTTGGCTTCTTGGGACTAACCCTGGGGCCCCTGGTTGTCACGGCGGGTTTCATCATCGAATTTTTCGCTATCCTGAAAAAACCGATAGAGCCAACCAACTAGCTGGCCTGCCATTACCTTCAGGGGAGCATAAATCGGGTTGTCTGTCCAGGCCACTCGCTTTATGCTCCCTTTTTTTGTAGGTAGCCGTTTGTGTTCATCGTAGCTTTGCCCCCATTAGTCACTACTACTACCTGTATGAGTCTGTTTCATGCGATTATGCTGGCCATCATTGAAGGCCTGACCGAGTTTTTACCCGTGTCGTCTACCGGCCACATGATTATTTATTCCTCACTGGCGGGCATCAGCGGCGACGAATTCACAAAACTGTACACGGTCGACATTCAATTTGGCTGCATTCTGTCGGTGCTGGTGCTGTATTACCGCCGTTTCCTGCGCGACACCCGCACCCGTTCCGACATGGCCTGGTACAACGCCCTGCCTACCTCATTGCAGAAAACGATAAGTCCGGTGTCGGGGCAACTCGACTTTTACCTGAAACTGCTGGTTGCTTTCCTGCCTGCGGCGGTGATCGGCTTTTTACTCAATGACTTCATCGATAGCCTCCTGGAAAACGTCGTGGTGGTCGCCATTTCGCTGGTGGTGGGTGGCATAATCCTGGTGTTCATCGACCGGATCATCGAGCAAAACGTCGAACGGGATTATGATATCACCTTTCCCGAAGCGTTGAAAGTGGGCTTCTTCCAGTGTATTGCCATGGTGCCCGGTGTGTCGCGCTCAGCCGCCACCATCATTGGCGGCATGACCCAGGGACTGACCCGACAGCAGGCCGCTGAATTTTCATTCTTCCTGGCCGTGCCAACCATGGCGGCGGCTTCGGGTTATAAACTGCTGAAGACCTACAAGCTGCTGCAACCGGCTGACTACCAGACCCTGTTGATTGGCAATGCCATTGCGTTTCTGGTTGGCCTGCTGGCTATTCGTGCCTTTGTCGGCTTTCTGAACAAGTACGGCTTCAAGGTCTTTGGCTATTACCGCATCATTGTTGGGCTGGCCATTCTTGGCCTGGTGGCGGCAGGCGTTAAGATCGACATTCTTTGAATTCTGGCATGGACCCTAACCAACCTGCTCCCGCGACATTGTCTGAGCCGGGTCAGCTTATTCTAATCGACAAACCCCGCGAATGGACTTCGTTCGACGTGGTTAATAAGATACGCCGGGCCTGCAAGATCAAGAAGATCGGTCATGCCGGCACGCTCGATCCACTCGCCACGGGTTTGCTGATCCTCTGCACCGGCAAAATGACCAAGCAGATCGACACCTATCAGGCGCAGGAAAAAGAATATACCGGTACGCTGGTGCTGGGCAAAACCACCCCCTCTGTCGATCTGGAAACCGATTTCGATGCCGAATACGACACGTCGGCGATTACCCATGAGCAGGTGCGGGCGGCGGCGGAGCAGCTAACCGGCGAGATTCAGCAGATACCGCCCATCTACTCGGCCATACGGGTCAATGGCGAACGGCTTTACGAACGGGCACGACGGGGCGAAACAGCCGATCAGGTGGAAGGCGGCATTAAAAGCCGGACGGTTACCGTTTCCACCTTCAACGTGATGACCAACGATTTCCCAACCATCGACTTCCGGATTGTCTGTTCAAAAGGAACCTACATTCGCAGTCTGGTGCGCGATCTGGGTCTTTTGCTCAACAATGGTGCCTATATGTCGGTCCTGCGCCGTACCCGCATCGGTACGTTCGACGTAAAAGACGCGCAGACTGTGGAGGGCTTTATTGAACAGTATTTAAATAAATAGTCTGAACTACACACGTACACTGCCTGTCCAGACTAGCGCTTTCTGACTTATGATCGTTCATCGCGGCATCGACAGCCTGTCTCCCATTCCCTACGCCGTTGTTACCAGTGGTACGTTCGACGGGGTGCATCTGGGGCATCAAACGATTCTGAAACGCCTCAACGAGGTGGCCCGGTCCCATGCCGATGGGCAGTCGGTGGTGATGACCTACTGGCCGCATCCACGCACGGTGGTGTCGAATGATAGTCAGGACCTGCGCCTGCTGAGCACGCTGGATGAAAAGATCGAACTGCTGGAACAGGCGGGCGTCGACCATCTGCTGGTCATCCCCTTCACACGGGCTTTTTCGCAGCTTACCTCCGAAGAATTTATTCAGCAGGTGCTGATTGACCGGCTTAGGAACGAAGAAGCTGGTCATCGGCTACGACCATCGCTTCGGCCGCGACCGCGAGGGTGGCTTCGACTATATTCAGGCGCATCAGGCCGACTATGGCTTTGAAGTAGAAGAGATACCCCGGCAGGACATTGAGGCGGTGGGCATCAGCTCGTCGAAGATCCGTACGGCGCTGAATGAAGGCCATATCGACGCGGCTACCCGCTTTCTGGGTCGTCCTTACTCGGTAACGGGTACGGTAGTAAAAGGGCGTCAACTGGGCCGCACCATTGGTTTTCCAACGGCCAACCTTCAGGTCGACGATCCCGTTAAACTCATACCGGCCAACGGCGTCTATGCCGTCGATGTGATCCAGGGAGGCCAAACGTATGGTGGAATGCTCAACATTGGTTTCCGGCCAACGGTCGCGGGTGAGCACCAGACGATCGAGACCTACATTTTCGACTTCAACAAAGACATCTACGGTGAACACATGACGCTCGAATTCCGGGCCTTCCTACGCCCTGAGCAAAAATTCAACGGCCTGCCCGAACTGGTCGGGCAACTGCAGAAAGACGAACAGCAGGCGAGGGAGATTTTGTAGTCCAAGGTTCAAAGTCGCTCTGCGAATGGCTAGTGCTCTGCCAACTTAATTTTTGACATGACTTGGCAGTGCTTTTGTCATCCCGAAGCATGAGGGATCGTGGCGTACCTGTTGAAGAGGACAGATTCTTCCATAGAACGCCACGATCCCTCATGCTTCGGGATGACAAAAATACGCCTGAGCAGCAATGCTATCTAATCATTAAATTGGCAGAGCACTAGTTACATAGCTTAGCAGAGCGACTTTGGACTTTAGACATTGGACTTTGAACTTCAACCTACACATACACCCGTTCGTAATACTCCTGCGCCATGCGGTCGGCACCAAAATACGCCAGCACGTCGGTCATGCTTTGCGCAACCAGCCGCTGCCAATCGTTGGGGCGGTCGTAGTAGATGGGCATGATCTCCTGTTCCAGCAGATCAAAGATTCCGTTTCGGTCGTGGGCGTCACGCACATCGGCGGTAGCGTGCAGATCGGCCTGTGGCACAATGAAACTGTTGACCCCAGGCTTCGCGAATTCACAGATCCACCCATCGTTGGTCGACAGGTTGATGGCCCCATTCATTGCCGCCGTCATGCCGCTGGTTCCTGAGGCTTCGCGGGGCACAACAGGTGTATTCAGCCAGACATCGGCCCCATCTTTCATTGCTTTCGACAGCGCCAGCTCGTAGCCCGTCAGCACCGCCATATTGGGGTGCAGGTGACTACGGTAATGGAGTTTATTGAAAGTTTGCTTCGCTCCTTCATCGAACGGATACGGTTTGCCCGCCCAGATGATCTGAATGGGATACTGCTGATTGGTCAATAACCGCATAAACCGCTCTTCGTCGTATAAAAGCAGGTCGGGGCGTTTGTAGCCTGCAAAGCGACGCGCCCAAACAATGGTCAGCACGTCGGGGTCGAATAGTTTACCTGCCTGGTCGGCCACTATATTCAACAGAGGCCGTTTCATCGCCCGTTTGCGCGTGGCCATTGCCCCGGCATCTTTATTCCGATAGGCCTCTGCCAGTTGTTCATCGGCCCAATACCGGTAATTCTGGGCGTTGGTCACGTGCGTAATCTCGCAGATACCCGGATAAAAACCCCACATACTCCGGGCCACTTCGCCATGCAGTTTCGAGACGCCGTTGGCTCTGCGGGCCATACGCAGGGCAGCCAGCGAGTGGTTGAACACGTCTTCCTCAATGCCGGTCAACTCACGTACCTCCTCGAGTTCGAGGCCGCCAAAGAAACCCATGTGATTCAGAAAATGAATGTTGTGTTTTTCATTACCAGCCTCTTCCGGCGTGTGGGTGGTGAATATCAACCGTTCCCGCAGCGCTTCTTTCGACTTACCCAACTGCTGATACAAATGGAACGCCCCCGACAGGGCATGGGCCTCGTTGAAATGATAAACGTCGGGGCTGTAGTTGATCTCGTCTAAAAATTTTGTGCCGCCAAGCCCCAGCACCATACACTGTGCTACTTTCAGCGTCGGGTCGCTGTCGTAGAGGCGGTACGAAATAGACCGGGCCTGTTCGTCGTTCCCATCCACGTCTGTAGTCAGGAAGAACATAGGCACGGTATTGAAATGTTTCGGATCGAGGTAATACGCCCGCACCCAAACCGGACGACCGAGTATGTCGATGGTGAAGTAGGCGCCTGTGTTCTGCAAAAACGAGTATATTTTCTCGCGAAAGAGCACACCCATTGAATTATCGGGCTGACGTACCTGATCGTAGTAGCCCTGTTTCCAGAGCATCCCGATGCCGATCAGGTTTTGCTTAAGCTCGAAGGCACTTTTCATGTGCGACCCGGCCAGAAAACCCAGTCCACCTGAGTACGTCTTCAGGGCCTGATCGATGGCAAACTCCATCGAGAAGTAAGCCACTGATTTAGAATAGTTGGAATCAATTGTGTATGGATGCTGAAAGGCAGTAGGTAATGTGGTAGCCATAAAGTAGGGTTAGGAGTGAATTGACAAAGGTAGCTAATGGTATAAAGAGTTAGTTTAAAGTCTAAAGGTTCAATGTCTAAAGTGCTTCGCTTGTCGATAACCCGTTGACTAAGCGAAGCACTTTAGACGTTGAACCTTTAGACTTTAAACTAACTCTTTATACCTCTTCCGGTACATTGCTGAATGCTTCTTTTGCAGCGTTATATGCCTTCCCAGCTTTATTGCGGGCTTTCCTGAGCTGATACTGATACCTCAGTTTTTCATCGGTCGGCAGGCTCTGATAAAGGGCCGCCAGCGCAAGGCCCGTTACCGCTACGGCGGCAAGGCTCAGGCCAATAGTCCAGGCCGACTCTTTAGCTTCCTGAGCCACCTGCTCTTTGGGGGTGTTCAGCGTGCGCATCTGCCCAGCCAGCGTTTGCTGCGGAGTCAGGTAAGACATCACCTCGGTTAATTTGTTCTTTACCCCACCCGGTATCACTTTGTCTTTGCCGGCCATCAGACCTTCATACCCATCTTTGGCAACCATGGCCGGGTCGTCGAGCATTTCGGTAGCCAGCACATCGGCTGCACCCGCCTTGTTGAAGAAGTCAGTATCCGTCGCATTGGGCATCAGCGCCGTGATGGTCACGTTGGTGTCTTTCAACTCATTGACCAGCGATTGCGAGAAATTCCAGACGTATGATTTCGTGGCCGCATAGACAGCCTGTAGCGGGAAGGGCGCAATAGAAACCAGCGAGGCCAGGTTCAATATTTTGCCCTCATTGCGAGCCACCATGTCTTTCAAAAACAGCTTGGTCATCTGGGTTAAGGTCAGCACATTCAAATGAATGAGCGACTTTTCGGTTTCCCAGTCCGTTTCGGTGGCAAACTTACCGTAGGTCGATACGCCCGCGTCGTTTACCAGCACATCGACGGTAATGCCTTTGGCCTTCACCTGATCGTAGACATCCTGCGCGGCGTTTTCTTCCGACAGGTCTTTGCCAATGACCGTTATGTTCTCGGTGCCGTAGTTGCCCTCGAACACCTCGCTGAGGCGGTGAAGTGTCTCTTCGCTTCGGGCCACCAGCACGAGATTGAACCCATCCTGGGCAAATAACAGGGCCAGTTCCTGACCAATTCCACTCGACGCGCCCGTGATAAGGGCTGTTTTACCGGTTCCTTTTTTCTGATTCATAACGATTGTTTTAAGACTATAAAGTAGGCTGGCCGTAGACTTACTGACCCAGCTTACGGCGGCTGCTACCTGTTTGGGCGACCGAAGAAGTAATTTAGACCAAACCGAAAACGACCGCCCTTGTTTCGGCCCGCCAGTGCGTCAGACTGATCGTAATAGTTGTTTTCCAGCGACAGTTCAATGCCCAGGTTCGGGCGAACCCTGACCATGCCGCCAATCTCCAGATTCACGCTGTTATACCGGGCTTTCTGGTCAGCCGCAATGTTGCTCGAATATTCGCGCCCAATATTGTAGCCAAACCCACCAAAGGCACTGAATCGGGTCCGGAACGGGATAATAGCGGATGAACGCCCCGTTTGTCTGGCATGGTAGCTGGTGTTTATCCGCCGGTCGAAGCCCATTCGAAGGCCCACCAACAGGCCCGACTGAACGAAATACCCAATGCGGGGACTTAACGCAAGGTAGGTTCCGCTGCCCGAGCCCCGGTGCCAACGCCCAGCGATACCCCAGCCAGCATACTGCCCGTCTGGAACCACTCAAGCTGGTTCCGTTCCTGATACGATCGGGTCTCCCTGGTACTCTTCCTTAACCTTAGTTTTTGCCCGGTCTACAGCCTGATTCACATCCTGCTTTACCTCGTCTATCTTCTGGTTTACTTCTTCCCGCTTAATGAGGGTATCGCGTTCGGGCCGTTTTATCAACGTATCCGACGAGGCAGGACTGGTCTGAGCGAAGCCGGTAACCCAGCAGGTGACCAGTATGAGCACGGTGTAGATTGTCGTTTTCATCGTTAAGTTGTTTACTTGTGTACTTCTTTACTAACCAGCCAGATGCTGTTTGGTTTGCTGCGGGCAGGCCAATCAGCGTATGGCGTAAGGGCTGAGTTCACCGTTCAACGTCCAACGGGCGCTGCTACTCATCAAGATGATTGAGTAACAGCGCCCGTTGGACGTTAAGCTGTATCTGTGTACCTCACCCCCAGCCCCTCTCCTACTGAGAGGGGTGCTGCTTACGAGTAATCTTTTCAGTGAAACCGAAGCTACTCCAGAGTAGTACCCCTCTCAGTAGGAGAGGGGCTGGGGGTGAGGTAACCTCCTTCTACCCTACTTCTTTCAACCGGGCCAGCAGTTTGCTGACCTGTTCGGCCGATGTAGCCGGGAAATTGGCAATGCGAATCTGCGTGTCTTTAAACTTCCCGTACCCACTGCCAACTACCATACCGGCTTCCTTCACGGCGGCCAGCACATCGGCCGCCGGGCGGGTGGTTTGCGCCACAATGACGGTCTGCGACCGGTGGCGGTCTGCCTTCACAAAAGGCGAATAGCCGTCGTTCGACTCCAGGAAACGATAAATCTGTTTGGCCCGCTCTTCCGTCTGCCGCCGAATAGCCGCTACGCCAATCTTGTTGAGATCTGCCGCTATTTTGCCCAGCACATAAATGAATAACACATTGGGCGTGGCGGGCGTCTCAAACGTCTGGTAGTGCTTGTGCAGCACCGGCAGCGTATGGTGCGCCCCGATGGTCATCGACTCGTACTGCTGCAGGCGTTCGGCCTTTTCCAGACAGGCCTCATTGGCAATCCAGACGCCCATGCCGGCGGGCATACCGAAGGCTTTCTGAATAGAGAAAAAAGCCGAGTCGACCAGCGTAAAGTCCAGGTCAGGGTACGGGGCCGACGACACCATATCGACGCAGAACAGCTTTTTGCTGTATTTCCGCTTGAGCTTATGGATCTCCGTGGGTCGAAACTGCACACCCGACGAGGTCTCGTTATGCGTAACGGCTACCAGTTCGGCGTAATCGGGTACGTCGATCTCAGCGGCATCGAAGCCCTCGCCAAACGGTTTTTCGGCAATATGGGCAAACTTGTGCAGGCTCTGCGCGTAGTCGAAGAACTTGCGCGAAAATGACCCGTTCACCAGGTGAAAACTCTCATGTTCCACACAATTGAGCAGCATCCGTTCCCATACTTCCGAGGCCGAACCCGTGAAATAGATTCCGTGGGTAGTCGGAATGTTCATTAGAATCCGTAGCTGCTCATCGGTATACTTGTAGATATCCCGAAACCGCTGGCTTCGGTGCGAGATCGACCCAATCTGTTCATCCATCGCCGTTTGCAGGTGCTGGGCAAAGGTCGGGTACAATTCGGCAGGGCCGGGAGTAAAGTAGATTTGTTTCATAGGTTTCGTAGTCTGGTAAGTCGGTCTGAAAAAAGTCCAAAGGCTGGAAAGGCTGTTTAGACGTTGCTTACGCTCTTAAGTACTACTTTCCAGCCTTTGGACTTTTTTCAGACCGACTTACCAGACTTATTAGTACAGTAGTCTAAATCGTATGGTGTTGTCGATGTCTTTCAATTCCTGAACAACCTCGTCAGCGTATTCTTTGGTAATATCCGTAATTACGTAGCCAATAATCTGGTTGGTGCTCAGGTACTGCCCCTGAATATTGATCTGGTATTTGGCAAAAATGTTGTTGATCTTGGCCAGAATACCAGGCACGTTGGCGTGAATATGCAACAGCCGGTGCGAATCGTGCAGCAGGGGCAACTGCAACTCAGGGAAGTTTACGCTGCCATACGTACTTCCGTTGTTCATATAGCTAACTAATTTCGCCGGCACAAACTGACCGATGTTCGCCTGTGCTTCTTCGGTGCTGCCGCCCACGTGCGGCGTCAGAATCACATTAGGCAGGCCCCGCAGCTCGCTGATGAATGCCTCGTTGTTCGTCTTCGGCTCGTGGGGAAATACGTCGATGCCCGCCCCGGCGATTTTTCCCGATTTGATCGCCTCCACCAGCGCCGGAATGTCGACGACATGCCCACGCGACAGGTTCATGAAAATCACGCCCTGCTTCATCAGGGCAAATTCACGGGCACCAATCAGGTTCTTGTTGTCCGCCCGACCGTCGGTATGCAGGCTGATCACATCGGATACGGCCAGCAGATCATCGAGCGTCTGGCATTTACGGGCATTACCCAGCGCCAGTTTGTCAACCACGTCGTAGAAGTAGACTTCCATCCCCAGGGCTTCAGCCACCACCGACAGTTGCGTACCAATGTTGCCGTAGCCAACCAGACCGAGCTTTTTGCCCCGTACCTCGAAGCTATTCGTCGCCGATTTGTCCCAGATGCCCTCGTGCATTTTATTGCTCTTCGGCACAATGTTCCGGATCAGCATGATCATTTCGCCAACTGCCAGTTCTACCACAGATCGTGTGTTGCTATATGGTGCATTGAATACGGCGATTCCTTTCTCGGTAGCGGCCCCCAGATCGATCTGGTTGGTGCCGATGCAGAAGGCACCAATGGTCATTAGTTTTGGCGCATTGTCGAGCACACGCCGGGTCACGTTCGTTTTCGAGCGGATACCCAGAATATGAACGCCCTGTAGCGCTTCGATCAGCTCGTCTTCGTCCAGCGCGCCTTTGCGCACGTCGAGGCTGAAGCCTTCCTTTTCGAGCAGGCTCACGGCAATGGGGTGTACGTTTTCGAGCAGTAATATCTTGATCCGGCTCTTGGGATACGACTGGCTGCGACTCAATTTGTTATCGAATAAAAACTCGTCGAGCGATGCCGCTACATGATCTGCTTTTGCCACTACTTTAGGACGTGTTATGTTTTCGGTGAAGGCGTAAAACCGGTTGGCCAGCCCCGACTCCCGAATTTCGTAGTCGGTATAGCCATCGCCGATGACGTAGACATCACCATCAAAATTCAATTCTTTAATCAGTTTCACTTTTCCCCGGTCCTGCGACAGCGGATTGGCATCATCACAGCCAACAATCCGCCCGTCGCCGTCAAACTGAAAGGTATTGGCGTACACGTTCTCGGCTTTGATGCCCAGCGCCGTAACGATGGGTACGATAAATTCTCTGAACCCGCTCGACACAATAAAAATCTGATCGGCGTGCCCGGTCAGGAAACCCTGATTGCGCTGAAACGAATCAGACACCATCGTCGAGAGGCGCTCTACCAGGGCCGGCAACTGATCGCGGTGGGCATTCAGCAACTTCAACCGCATCTGAATAGACTGGGCCAGCGACAGTTCGCCCGACATTCCCCGGTCGGTGATCGTTTTTATCTGGTCGAGTACATCATCCCGGTCGGGTCGGCCCGCCAGCGAGATCTCACCCAGCACGTCCAGCGCCTCTACTTTGGTAAAGGTGCTGTCGAAATCAATGACGTAATAGGGTTGGTCAGCGGGTAGGGCCGTCGATTCGAGCGTTGGCTTTTGGGTAATCATCTGCAAGAAGAATTAATAAATCAGGTTGTGTATACAGCAATCAGTTATAAACTAGGCCAGTGTTGAACTGACTCTTGCGATGAAGTGGTAAAACGCTAGCCGAGCGAACGGGTAAGGAACTGAACTACCCGTTCTTCGGCGTAGGTGGGTGCCTGTAGGCCTTTGGCAGACGGGAAACCACAATGACCGCCCTGCTCTGGAAACTCCATCCAAACCTGGGTGAGTTCCTTCGCCAACGCCTCGGGAAAGCATTCCGGGGACAAAAATGGGTCATTCCGGGCATTCAGGACCAATGTCGGGATGGTTATTTTCGGCACAAACGCCAGTGAACTGTTCCGGGTGTAGTAGTCGGTAACCCCATCGAAACCGTGCAGAGGCGCTGTAATGAGGTCATCGAACTCCCGAAGCGAGCGAATCCGGCTCAGATCGGCCGTCTGCAGGGCTTCCGGCAACGTGCCTGCTTTCCGTTTTACTTTTTCTTTCAGCGTTTTCTGAAATCGGCGGTTATACACCATACTGTCCCAGGCCTCCAGCCGGTCGGCGGTGGTCAGTAGCTCAAGCGGCACCGAGATGGCCACTGCCCGGTTGATGGCCGGATGAACAGTTGCCCCGTATTCACCGAGGTATTTGAGCGTGATGTTACCACCGGCGCTGAAGCCCACCAGATGGATGGTCTGATAACCCGCTTTCAACGCCTCCTGGATAACGGTATGCAGATCGCCCGTTTCGCCGATATGGTAAAAACGCGCCTGCCGGTTCATGTCTTCTGAACAGGACCGGTAATGCCAGGCTAAACAATCGAACCCATGCTGATTCAGCAACCGGACCGTGCCAGCAATGTACTGCCGGGTAGTGTCGCCCTCCAGACCATGCGAGAGAATAACCAGCGGATTGAGGGGCATACCGGCTGGCTGAGGCACCTTGCTCCAGTCCAGATCCAGGAAATCGTCATCGGCCGTTTCGATGCGCTGGCGCACGTACCGGATCGGTATGTTGCGAAACACCGACGGAATAACGGTCTGCAAATGACCATTCCACAGGTAAGCGGGTGGCCGGTACGAAGAGGCGGTTATCAACGGCATACCAACAAAAAAGGTCGCTGCTTCAGTAGCAACGACCCGACAAAGGTACGGTAGGCAAGCTATTTTTCGGCCAGTAACCGGGCTACCCGACGGATCCCCACAAAGCGATTACGGAAGTAACCGGCGTGGAGGTAGTCGAACCGAATGCCGCTGCTCGTGGCCGAATGAATAAATTTTATCTGACGACCAACTACGCTGGTGATCAGGCCGACATGGCCAATACGGCTCTCACCGGCAGAATGCCCTTTGAAAAAGATCAGATCACCGGGTTGGGCAAGGTCCGGGTCTATTTCTGAACCAACGTTTCCCTGGGCAGCACTTGAATGGGGCAGCTGAATGCCGAATTGGCCAAAGCAAAAGCGGGTGAAGCCCGAACAATCGAATCCTTTGGGGGTAGTGCCGCCAGAGCGGTAGCGAATAGACAGGTGCTTTCTGGCAAAGCCTATAATTTCCTCAACCATGGAATTCGGGTCGCAAAGAGCGGCCGGTTCGGTCCCGCTCAGGGGCCCTTTATCCGCGAAAACAACCAGCTTCATGTCAACCGCTGTCTTCGCAAAATCGGCGTTGGTATGGGCCTGGGTGATGCCAAACGAGACAGCAAAAAACGCTGTCAGGAGCACTTTCTTCAGCATAAATGAACGGGTTAAGTCGTAGTTACAGTGGCTAAGCTATAGTTGCTGCGCCACCCAACCAAACAATCGCCGGTTTTTTGTGCTGATTTGTTTCTACACTATTGTGGAATTATCGCCACAGTCGTTCTTAACCTACTGACGTTTAGAGGATCACCTGTCACATTAAAATTTGGTTATTAAAAGACGCCTTTACCGGTCACTGCCCGTTCAACAACTCACGTTCACGGTCAGTCAGGCTACTCATACCCCGTTCGTTGATCTTATCGAGTATGCGATCAATCTCTTGCTGACGCTGAAATTTAGCCGCGTTATACCGTTCATCCTTTGTGTCAATCGGCGTGGTAGTCAACCCAACCCCGTTGAGATAAAGCCATTCGGGGCGATTAATCAAAAACAGAAGAAACGCCAGCGTGGGTAGCGTCAACAGCAGCACTATGGGCCAGTTCAGGCGCAGTACATCGGGTGCAATGGCGCACATAGTGAGTACCCCAACCAGTGCCCCGCCGAGGTGCGCTTCGTGACCGATATTGCTGGTGCGTGATTTAATCCCGTATATCGAAAACAGGGTATAGGCCAGCCCGAACAGCCAGGCCGGTATGCGAAAAGGCATAAACAGCGGGCTGACAGAGATGCCGGGAAACAGCACAATCACCGCGAAAATGACACCGGCAATAGCTCCCGATGCGCCCACTGCCCGGTAGCCGTAGTTGTTCCGGTTGATAAACAACGACAGGAGGTTGCCACCCACTAAACTGGCGAAATAGATAAGCAGCACATGCCAGGAACCCGCCACACGCTCTAATGTACCGGCAAAGGCCATCAGCGAATATAGGTTGAAAAGCAGGTGCATCCAGTCGGCATGCACAAACCCTGATGAGATCAGGCGGCCATATTCTTTATGAATCAGGATGCCTTCGACAGAGAAGGTATAGCGCGCCATCAACGACTCGCGGCGAAAGGCGCTGAAGGTGATCAGGCTGGTAATGACAACAAGCAGGAGACCAATGCTTCCGGTAGAAGCCATAGTTAACTCGGTGGTTTAAACAGGTGTATACGGTAAAAACAGCGTCTCAGGCAAGTAAATTCACTACCACTGGCATAAGAAGTTACCTGGTTTCATGGGGCGAAACGTTGCGCAAACGCCATTTGCACTG
This sequence comes from uncultured Cytophagales bacterium, assembly GCA_963750355.1. Classification (GTDB taxonomy): domain Bacteria; phylum Bacteroidota; class Bacteroidia; order Cytophagales; family Spirosomataceae; genus Fibrella. The sequence goes on from CAVVQL010000003.1 coordinate 672,786, forward strand.
TATACTTGCACCATCAAGTCAATACGGTGCTGCCCGCCAGGGATACCCAGAACACCCGTTGATTTATAGAGATGAGGGGAGAGATCAGGCTCTGCGAACCTCAGGCAACCTACCGATTGGCAAGGTGCTACATCCTGCCCACAACAAGGTGTTCGTGGGGCATATAAACCAAACTGACCACATGCGCTACACTAGCTTCCGTCGCTGTATGCCCGTTACGGGCTCTTAACGACACACTCACCAGGCCAATCGGCCCTGGTCGATACCACCTTTCTATTCCTTACGTAAACCCTCTGGCAACCAGACCACCAGCCTGCAATGGGCTACTACTAAACTTTATCATGGCTAATCAACCTCAATTTGAAACCCTCCAGCTCCACGCCGGGCAGGAGATCGACGCAGTGACGCACTCACGCGCTGTACCAATCTACCAAACCACCGCCTACCAGTTCAACGATTCGGCCCAGGGAGCCCGGCTGTTTGCCCTACAGGAGTTTGGCAACATCTACACCCGGATCATGAACCCGACCACCGACGTGTTCGAGAAACGCGTCGCTGCGTTGGAAGGCGGCGTGGCCGCACTCGCCACGGCATCGGGCCACTCGGCGCAGTTCCTGGCCATCAACAACATCACCACGGTTGGCGACAACTTCGTGACGACTTCGTTTCTGTATGGTGGCTCGTATAACCAGTTCAGAAACTCATTCAGGAACATCGGCGTAGAAGCCCGCTTCGCCGATGGCGACAACCCCGCCAGCTTCGAGCCGCTGATCGACGAGCGGACCAAGGCCATTTACCTCGAAACCATCGGTAACCCCAGTTTCAGTATCCCTGATTTCGAAGCGTTTGTTGCCCTGGCCAACAAGCACGACCTGCCCCTGATTGTCGACAATACGTTTGGCGCGGGTGGGGCTATCTGCGCCCCCCTTACGCTTGGCGCCCATATCCTGGTCGAGTCGGCTACCAAATGGATTGGCGGGCACGGCACCACCATGGGCGGCGTCATTGTCGATGCCGGTACGTATAACTGGGGTAACGGCAAATACCCGCAATTCACCGAGCCGTCGCCGAGTTACCACGGCATGGTCATGAACGACGTCTTCGGCATTGGCGGCCCGTTCGGCAATATTCAATTCATCATCCGCGCCCGTGTCGAAGGCCTCCGCGACTGGGGTCCGTCGCAAAGTCCGTTCAATAGCTGGCTGCTGCTTCAGGGCCTCGAAACGCTGTCGCTTCGGGTTGAACGTACTTGCGAAAACGCGCTGGCTCTGGCCCAGTGGCTGGAGCAGCACGAAGCCGTTGAGTACGTAAACTATCCTGGCCTGCCCACCAACAAATACAACGCCCTGGCCAAAAAATACCTAACCCGTGGCGCAGGCGGCGTGTTGGCGTTTAAGTTGAAAGCCGGCCGCGAAGCCGGAGATAGCGTGGTCAATTCACTGAAGATGGTCAGCCACCTGGCCAACGTGGGCGATGCCAAAACGCTGATCATCCACCCAGCCAGCACGACCCACTCCCAGTTATCGACCGACGACCAGACAGCGGCGGGTGTAGAGCCGGGTGTACTGCGGGTGTCGCTGGGCATTGAGCATATCGATGACATCAAGGCTGATTTCGAGCAGGCATTTGCTACCATTGAACAGCCCGTTTTAAGTTAGTTTTAAGTTTCAGGTTTCAGGCGGCCGCCTGAAACCTGAAACTTGCTCCCCTTCCGTTCCCTTGCATTACTTCGACTACAAGTTTTCGTACTCCCTCGAATTGGGGGAGGAATTGCCTGGTTTCAGACTGGCCTACACCACGCGCGGTACAATCAACGCCGATGGCAGCAATGTTATCTGGGTCTGTCATGCCCTGACTGGCAATGCTGACCCCGGCGACTGGTGGAGCGGATTGGTTGGTCCGGGCAAATACTACGATCCTGCCCAGTATTTTATCATCTGCGCCAACGTGCTGGGCGGCTGCTACGGGTCGACGGGTCCGCTTTCAATCAATCCGAAAACGGGTAAGCCGTTCTGTCACGAATTTCCAACCCTCACCATTCGTGATATGGTTGGGGCGCTGGATTTACTGCGGCAGGAACTGGGGATCGAGCAGATTCATACCTGCGTGGGTGGGTCTGTCGGTGGTCAGCAGGCGGCAGAATGGGCCATTATGCAGCCCAAACTGATTAAGAACCTGATTCTGATTGCTACCAATGCGGTGTTTTCTCCCTGGGGAATTGCCTTCAACGAGTCGCAGCGCATGGCCCTGGAAGCCGACCCTACCTGGGCCGACAACGCACCAGAAGCCGGGCAACGCGGACTGAAAGCCGCCCGGTCTATTGCCCTGCTCTCCTACCGAAACTACGAAACCTACGCCTTTACGCAGGCGCTCGACAACAACGAACAAACCGATCAGTACAAAGCCGCCGGGTACCAGCAATACCAGGGCGAAAAGCTCGTTGGCCGGTTCAATTCCTTCACCTACTGGCTGTTCACTAAAGCCATGGATTCGCACAACGTGGGGCGCAACCGGGGGAGTATTCCCAATGCGCTCGGCCTCATCGAAGCCCGGACACTGGTTGTCGGCATTCAGTCCGACGTGCTGTTTCCTCCTACAGAACAGCAGTTCCTGGCCCGTCATATTTCCAACGCAGTCTACGAAGAGATCAACTCGCTCTACGGCCATGACGGCTTCCTGATCGAATTCAAACCCCTGGCCCAGATCATCAGGAAGTGGATAGGATAAGTTTCAAATGTCAGGTTCCAAGTTTCAAGGGCTCCGCTGACAACCCATCTTGGTAGCTAGCGGAGCCCTTGAAACTTGGAACCTGACACTTGAAACTTATTCTCCTATTTTTCGCCCAATGTCCGCTCGCGGCGCAGGACTTCATCGATCAGGCCGTATTCTTTGGCTTCTTCAGCGCGGAGCCACTTATCACGGTCCGAGTCTTTTTCGATTTCCTCGAACGATTTGCCCGAGTGGTCGGCCAGAATCTGGTACAGTTCCTCGCGCAGTTTTACGATCTCACGAGCCGTGATTTCGATATCGACCGACTGCCCCTGCGCACCACCCGATGGCTGGTGAATCATGATCCGTGCGTGTGGCAGCGCCGAACGCTTACCGGCGGCACCGCCAGCCAGCAACACCGCCCCCATTGAGGCAGCAAGGCTGGTGCAAACCGTAGCTACGTCAGGGCGAACGTACTGCATGGTGTCGTAAATACCCAGACCGGCATACACCGAGCCACCGGGGCTGTTGATGTACATCAGTATGTCTTTCTTTGGGTCGGCAGATTCCAGGAACAGCAACTGGGCAACCACGATGTTAGCGACATTGTCATCAACCCCCATTCCCATGAAGATGATCCGGTCGGCCATCAGGCGCGAGAACACGTCTACCTCCCGGAAATTCATTGGCCGCTCTTCAATAACCGACCGCGTCATGTTCTCGACATAGTGGTTGTTAACGGTGTGTCTAACATACCCGTCGACCGTCAGGCCATTGAGGCCCATATGGTGGACGGCAAACTTGCGAAATTCGTCTCCGTAATGCATGTGTGTGATTAAAGGATGTTCAACGTTCAAAGGTCCAAAAGTCTAGGCGACCCCATCTAAAGTTGCTCAGCTTTGTGTGATTCAACATTGGACTTTAGACATTAGACTTTGAACAGTGTTAAATTAACGAACGAGTCAGATGGTAAGTTTCAAAACTTATCCGACACAAAGTTGCGTTGTAGCTGCAAGAATACCTGTCGTTTTTTCTTGAGATTTCCTCGTAATTCCTTGCTATGAAGCTTTTAAACGCCTCTCAACCTACCCCCGAGCGCATCCGGCTGGCCCGTTTGCAGCGGGGCCTCTCGCAGGAAAACATGGCCGACCTGCTGGGCCTGTCGACAACCGCTTATGGCGACATTGAACGAGGCAAGACAGAGCTGACGCTAAGTCGGTTAGCCCAGATCGCCGAGGTGCTCCAGAGCACCGTTGTCGACCTGATTGCCGACAGCCCCGACGCCATTGAACCCACCGTGCTTGCGCCCAACGAACTGGAAAAACTGCGCAATACCGTTGAGAAACAACAGCTTGAGCTAGACAAATTGCACCTGGAAGTCGAGTACCACAAACGCCGCTACGACGAACGCATTGCCCTCGAACTAGCCTGGGCGATCGGCCAAAAACAGGAACGCCCCAAAATTGGATTTTAGGTAATGGAACAGTTACGGCACCGGTACGTACCTCAATGATAAAAAAAGCCACACGAACAGTCGTGTGGCTTTTTTTATCATTGAGGTACGTACCCGACTATACTGGCTGGGCCTGCGCCCGCTCGCGGAACTCATCGAGCGATACGGTCTGGTCAACAATAGTCAGTTGAGATTTGATGTAGTCGATCACTTTATCATCAAACACCCGGTTGAACGTCTGGGTATAGTTCTGGCCGTTGTTCTTCTCGTCCATCAGGTAGTTTCTGGCGATCTTATCGATGGTCTCATCCATCTCGCCGCCATCGCTACCGGCAAAGCCGAACTGGTCACGCACCATCTGGCGGGTAGAAGCCATCACCTCCTCAAACGACACGTTGAGTTCGTTCTTCTCGGCAATCCGATTTTTGATCAGTTGCAGTTTCGCCGACTTCGTGAAATCAGGGTACTGCTCTTCGATCTGCTCGGCGGTGAATTTACCTTCGTTCATTTCCAGCAACCACTTCTTCAAAAACTCGTCGGGCAGGCTGATCAGGATATTGTCGAGCAATGCCTTTTCGATGTCGTTACGCAGCAGGTTTTCTGACTCACGAGCGTAGTTCTGGCCGATGATCTCTTTCACCTTCGCCCGGAATGTCTCTTCGTCGGTGGCGGCGCCCATGCCCAACACCTTGTCGAAAAACTCCTGATTCAGGTCGGCGGGTGCGTGGCGGGTAACGTCTTCAATGGTGAACGAGAATTCGCCCGTCAGGTTGGCGGCTTCTTCTTTTTTGGCACCCGTTGCCAGCGCGCGGTCTTTCTCTTCGGGGAAAGCCGTTTCTATGATAAACGTGAAGGTTTCGTCTTTCTTCCTGCCCAGGAACGTACTCAGCGCGTCGGGGGCTACTTTAGCCAGCGGCAGCGCTGTTTTTGTCTCAAATCGGGGTGCCGAATCAGCCTCAGTACCTTCCGGTGCGTTCAATTGCTTGAGTTCACCATAAAGGGTATCACCTTCGCCTGCTTCGTCGGGGTGCTGCTGCGAGTGGAACTGGGTCCGCAGGTTTTCGATCGTCTCGTTCACCTCCTTATCACCCGCTTCGATCTCATACCGATTCACTGAGCCGAGAGAAGCCAGATCGGCCTCAAAGTCAGACGCCAGGCCCAGCTCGTAGCTAAATTTGAACTCATCCTGCGAATCCCAGTCAATGGCGTCGGCCGCCTCGCGGTTGGGCATCGGGTCGCCTACTACCTGTAGTTTCTGCTCGCGGATGTAATTGGTTACGCTCTTGCTCAGCAGCCCATTTACCTCCTCTACCAGAATGCCTTTACCGTACATTTTCTGCACCAGCGATGCGGGTACGTGGCCGGGGCGGAAACCTTTCAGCGATACCTGCTTGCCATACTGCTTCAGTTTCTTGTCAACTTCAGCTTTATAATCTTCGGGCTTGAGCGTAATGATCAGCGACGCATTGGTGTCACTGGCTTTTTCGAGGGCTATATCCACGAGTTCGATTTGGTTTAAAATGATAAAGAGCGAAAGAGTAAAAGAGGCAAAGAGTGATTATAACCAGGTCGCTCTTTCACTCTTTGTCTCTTTCACTCTTTCGTTACTTGTACGGGCGGAGGGACTCGAACCCCCATGCCTTGCGGCACCAGATCCTAAGTCTGGCACGTCTACCAATTTCGCCACGCCCGCGTGGTCTGTAAACCAGCAACAGTGGTCAGTTGGTTCGACAAACTACCTCTCGGCAGATCGGCTGGTTACTGGCACTTACTAACTGGTTACCGATACCTGAATCACTTTCATTTCAGTTTCGGAGTGCAAAAATAGGCATTAGTTTCCAGGATACAAGCACTCAGTCCGATGAATTTAATTAAGCTCGATTTTAATCAGTAAAGCCCGTTTTGGGTGTTATATTGTAGTAGGAGTAACAAAGACACCAAGTCTACATGAATACAACTGAAGATCCTGTTATCGATTTAGACCTGGAACGGCAGGAAATTTTGAAACGATACCGTAGGCTGCTTCGCTCAGCCAAACCGTATCTGAAAGAAAACGATGCCAAGCTGATTAAGAAGGCCTTCAACACCTCGGCCGAAGCGCATAAAGACATGCGCCGCCGTTCGGGAGAGCCTTATATATACCACCCCATTGCTGTTGCGCAGATCGCCGTTGAAGAAATCGGCCTGGGTACGACCTCCATCGTGGCCGCCCTGCTGCACGATGTGGTGGAAGATACCGATACGACCATTGCCGATATTGAACGGGGATTTGGTCTGAAAGTAGCCCAGATCATCGACGGGCTAACCAAGATCTCGGGCATTTTCGAGTACGGCTCATCGCAGCAGGCCGAAAACTTCCGGAAGATGCTGCTGACGCTCTCCGACGATGTGCGGGTGATTCTGATCAAGCTCGCCGACCGCCTGCACAACATGCGGACGCTGGACTCGATGCCCCGCGACAAGCAGTTGAAAATTGCCTCGGAAACGATTTACATCTACGCGCCACTGGCCCACCGCCTGGGGCTGAACGCAATCAAATCGGAGCTGGAAGACCTGTACCTGAAGTACGTTGAACCGGAGGCTTACAAAGACACGGCCAAGAAACTACGCGAGACGAAGACCTCGCGCGACCGGTTTATCAACATGTTTATCAAGCCCATCGAAGACGACCTCATCGCGGCGGGCTATCCGTACGTGATCAAGGGGCGGCCCAAATCGATCTATTCGATCTGGAACAAGCTCAACAAGTCGAAGAAGCCCTTCGAGGAAATCTACGACCTGTTTGCCGTGCGCATCATTCTCGACGTGCCCATCGAGCAGGAAAAAGCCGCCTGCTGGCGGGCTTATTCGATCGTGACGGATCATTATAAACCCAACCCTGACCGGCTGAAAGACTGGATCAGCACGCCCCGTGCCAACGGCTACGAATCACTCCATACCACGGTGATGAGCAAGCTGGGGCAGTGGGTAGAGGTGCAGATCCGCACCGATCGGATGAACCAGATTGCGGAGAAAGGGTACGCTGCCCACTGGAAATACAAGGGCAACGACACCCGCACGGGCGCGGGCATCGACTCCTGGATTGGGCAGGTCCGGGAAATGCTGGAGACGGCCGACAAAGGTGAGCGAACCGGCGCGATCGAATTCCTCGACGATTTCAGGAGCAACCTGTACAGCGAAGAAGTATTTGTCTTTACACCGAAAGGTGAGTTGAAGGTATTGCAGCGTGGGGCCACCGCCCTTGATTTCGCCTTCGACATTCACACGGAGATTGGGGCCCGGTGCATGGCGGCCAAAGTCAACAACGTACTGGTTCCGCTAAGCCACGTGTTGCACAACGGCGATCAGGTTGAGGTTATCACGTCGAACAAGCAGAAGCCCAATGAAGACTGGCTGCGGTTTGTGGTGACCTCGAAAGCCAAAACCAAGATCAAAGACCTGATCAAGGAAGAGAATAAACGGTACATCACCGATGGCAAAGAGATGATCACTAAGCGCCTGAAGATCATGCGCATGGAGATGACCAACGAACTGGTCAATCAGCTACGTGCCTATTTCGGATCGAAAACGACCAGCGATTTCTATTACCGTGTTGGTAAAGGGCATATCGAGGTTAAAGAACTGACCAGGTTCAAAGCCGATAAACAGGCAAAGGAAAATCGGGCCAACAAGGTAAACACCAACGATGCGCAGGATGGCAAAACCGTAACCAGGGAGCTGAAGAAGATTCACGGCGAACGGACTGACGGCGATACCCTGCTGATCGGGGAGGACATGGACAAGATCGACTACACACTCTCGAAGTGCTGTAATCCGATTGCGGGCGATGATGTTTTTGGCTTTGTAACGGTGATGGATGGCATCAAGATTCACCGGGTTAGTTGCCCCAACGCCGTTGAATTGATGTCGAACCACGGTAATCGGATCATTAAGGCCAAGTGGACTTCGCAAAAGGAACTGGCGTTTCTGGCGGGTCTGCGCATCACGGGCACCGACCGGATGGGCCTGGTCAATGACGTTACCCGCGTGATCAGCAACGAGTTGAACATCAATATGCGCTCTGTCACCATCGACTCGAAAGATGGCATTTTCGAAGGAAATATCAAGCTATACGTGCACGACACCAGCCATCTCGACACGCTGATGCGGAAGCTTGAACGGGTTGATGGGGTGTTTGACGTGGTGCGCTTCGACTAGAAACAGGTCCAAAGTCTAAATGTCCAATGTTCAACGTTGCTGCGTAATCAGCGAAGCAACGTTGAACATTGGACATGGCTTAGACTTTAAACCATTTATTACCTTTGCTCCATGCCTGCTCCCAATCAAGCTAATATCGACTCGGCGAAGACCATTCTGAGGGCGTACCTGGAAAATAAAGGCCTGCGCAAGACGCCCGAACGATTCGCCATTCTGGAAGAGATCTACAACCGCGCCGATCATTTCGACGTGGATGAGCTGTATATCTCGATGAAAAACAAGAATTACCGCGTCAGCCGGGCTACGGTGTACAATACGCTCGACGTACTGGTTGACTGCGACCTGGTGACCAAGCATCAGTTTGGCCGCAACCTGGCGCAGTACGAAAAATCGTATGGCTACCGGCAACACGACCACCTGATCTGCACCGACTGCCACAAGGTGATGGAATTTTGCGATCCCCGCGTTCAGAATATTCAGAACATGGTGGGTGATATGCTGAAATTCAACGTCATGCACCACTCACTGATTTTCTATGGATCGTGCCAGCGCGACCCCTGCGAAAACCGCAGGGCACATGAAAAAGATCGGCAGGGCGAACCAGCCAGTCGGGCTGAAGTATAGAACAACAACTGATTATGACACCTCTCACCATTCTAGCTGATCTAATTGCCAGTCATGTCGACGCAGGCATACTGGCTGATTTCAAAGCCTCTGAAGAGGTGCATAATCACTTCTATGACCTTTTAGAAAAGGAGAAGCGGGGCTACGCAACAAGCGAAGAAATTACGGAGATCGAGCAGTTCATGTATGTAGAACGTGTTTTGCAACTAGCAAAAGCTAAGATTCGTCAACATGCAGGTCAATAACGAGCCAGTGCCCAATGCGACCCGGCAACAAGTTATTCGACGGGCTGATTATCAATGTGAATACTGTCTGCTCGACGAAAGTATTTCTTTTTTAGGGTTTGAAGTTGACCACATCATCAGCCGCAAACACAGGGGATCCAACCACCTGGACAATCTGGCTTACGCCTGCCCTGACTGTAACCGGAACAAAGGGACAGATATTGCCTCAATTGACTGGAGTAATCACGAGATCGTTCGTTTCTACAATCCACGCACCGACGATTGGACCACTCATTTTCGATTCATTGACGCTGTCATCGAGTCAACAACGCCAATCGGTCTGGTAACAGTCACAATATTTCGCTTTAATGACCCTGACCGTGTATTGGTTCGTGGTCGATTTAATTAATTCATAAATGGTAGACGTATTATTAGGCCTCCAGTGGGGCGACGAGGGAAAAGGAAAGATTGTGGACGTACTTGCGCCACAATATCAGGTTGTGGCGCGTTTTCAGGGCGGTCCCAATGCGGGGCACACGCTGGAATTCGACGGCTTCAAACATGTTCTCCACCAGATTCCATCCGGCATTTTCCGGGCCGACGCCCTCAATATCATCGGCAATGGCGTGGTGCTTGACCCGATCGTTTTCCGCCGGGAAATTGACGGGCTGGCCAAGTACAACCTGGCGCTGCATGATAACCTGATTATCTCGAAAAAAGCTGCGCTCATCATACCCACGCACAGCCTGCTCGATGCTGCATACGAGCAGGCCAAAGGAGCCGCCAAGATTGGCTCGACCCTGCGCGGAATTGGCCCAACGTATCAGGACAAGGTAGCCCGTCAGGGCCTGCGCGTCGGGGATGTGTTGTCGCCGAACTTCCGTCACAAATATGATGCACTGGTGAACGCGCACAAAGTCATTCTGGACCGTCACCAGTTCGATTACGCCGGTGTGCTACCCGAGGCGGAAGCTAACTTCTTTTCGGCCGTTGAGTTTCTGAAAACGTTTACCCTCACCGACAGCGAATACGAAGTAAACGCGGCCTTGAAGTCGGGGCAGCGGGTACTGGCCGAAGGAGCGCAGGGGTCACTGCTCGATATCGACTTTGGCTCGTACCCTTTCGTAACCAGTTCAAACACGATGGCCGCCGGGGCGTGCACAGGCTTAGGCGTTGCTCCCGGACAGATCGGCGACGTGTACGGCATTTTCAAAGCCTATTGCACCCGGGTTGGCAGCGGCCCGTTTCCGACGGAATTACTGGAAGAAACGGGCGAACGGATGCGGCAGGAAGGGCGCGAGTTTGGCTCAACAACGGGCCGTCCGCGTCGCTGTGGCTGGCTCGATCTGCCTGCGCTGAAATACGCGATCATGCTCAACGGGGTGACGCAGCTGGTGATGATGAAAGCCGATGTGCTGAATATCTTCGAAACGATACAGGTCTGCACGCATTATCAGCTTCCCGACGGCACAATCACCGAGCAGCTCCCTTACGATTTGTGCGACACCGACGTAGTACCGATTTATAAAGAATTCACGGGCTGGCAGACCTCACTCGATGGCGTACGTACCTTCGATGAAATGCCCGCCGAACTGGCTGCCTACGTCGATTATCTGGAAACGGAATTGGACCTGCCCATCGCCTTTGTATCAACCGGGCCCGATCGGCAGGCGCTGGTGCACCGCGAGGCTGTTGGGGTATAACTCAGGCGCAACCCTACGGCAGTACACGCAAAATCCCCCACCTGATCAGGCGGGGGATTTTTTATAAAGGAGGATTCCGAAAAGCGTACTTAAACGCCCAATGGGCCACCGGCTGTGGGATCAACACTACGGGTTGAACCTGATGAATGGTCAGAGCCACCCATTGTTCCAGTGCCTGCGCCGCCGCCATAAGTAGTTGATCCACCCATGGCTGCGCCGCTTTGGTAGTTGGCTCCGCTGGCAGATCCTGCGCGATCACCACTTGTGCTACCCACGTTGGTGTTCATCATGTCGTTGTCATCGTCGAAAGAATTGCGGCGGTTCGGGCTCGAATACGTGGAGTCGTTGTTCCCCTCTGCTTTCGCCCGTTCATTGACAAACGATTCGGCCAGTTGAGTCAACTTCTTATCGGTATTTTTTTCTTCCTGCAAAGTCTGCTCAATCAGTTGTGTGGCTTCTGTATACCCAAGCAACTGAGCCAGAGCGTGCAGGGATCCATACACGGCGATTTCATGGTGTTCTACCTTTTGAGCAGCGATAATGAGCCCGGCGTCACGGGTAAGTGACCCAGACTCTGTACTGCTGATCACCATGTCTGCATCGTCGGCCAGACCATCAATCGCGTTGCAGTTTATTGTATCAGGCTCTTCGTTGATGCTCTGAAAAATACGCTCCAGACGAACTACCTGATTGCGGGTCTCCTCAAGGTGCGTCTGAAACGCCTGACGAACCTGATCGGTTGTGGCCGCATCAGCCATGTTAGGCATATTGTCTACAAGTTCCTTTTCAGCATAATATGCGCCTTTTAACTCGTTAATGAATAAGCCACGAAGTCCCTCATCATTATCATCTGTTGAGCCACCTGAGAAAAAGTCAGCGATCTGTTTACCAATAGTTTCCATAACTTGAGTCGGGTTTAAACGTGCATTATCAGTTGATTACAAAAGTACTTATAGCAACTACTGTACCATCTGTTGATCCTGTGTAAGTTAGCTTATTCCTGGAAACAATTGTGAGTATTTTATTCTACAGAAATGGTAGAATTATTGGTCAATTCACTCATTAGTCCCGGTTAGGTGCGTGTTGGTCAGGCAGCCCGGTAAGGCTGTTGCGCATTGCTATCATCTATTTTCCGGTTCGCTTTCGCGGGAACCGGCCCTGAGCCGATTGGGCTTGTCCCGTTTTGTTAAGGACTAGACCAGTTTGTACCGCGAATTAGCCAATGAGTAGATCGGGCCAGCCGATGAAAACTATTTAACCTGATGAATTCTATGTGGCCGGTATAGTTTTCGCTATTTTTGGCTAAACGTATCTATTTCAATTCATGTACAAACCTCTCCTGACAACGGCCCTTCTGGCTTCATTAGCCCTGGGCTGCGGCGTAAAAAGCAAAAACGTCGACGAAGGTAACACCACCACTACCGCCCCTGCCGAAGCCGCCGCCACATCGACCTCAGCCACCGCCGAAGGTGACGCGAATGCTACCGCAACAACGGCCGTTCCAACGGGTAAAATGGCCGACGCCGCCACGATCATCAGCCGGAAACAGGTACCCATTCTGTGCTATCACCAGATTCGCGACTGGCGCGGCTCCGACTCGAAAAGCGCCAAGGATTATATCTGCCCAACCAGCACCTTTACGCAACAGATGCAGATGCTGGCCGACAGTGGTTACCATGCCATTACCGCCGATCAGCTCTACGCGTACCTGACAACCGGAGCCGCGTTGCCCTCGAAGCCGGTTTTTCTGACCTTCGACGATGGCGACCTGGATCAGTACGAGAACGCCCTGCCGGTGCTCGACAAGCATAAGTTCAAGGCCATGTTCGGTATCATGACCGTGGCTATTGGTCGCCGGGGCAAGCAGCCGTACATGGACAAAACGCAGATTAAAAACCTAGCCGACCGGGGTCATGAGGTGAGCTGCCATACCTGGGATCACCACAATGCGAAGAAATACACCGCTGCCGACTGGGTGACGCAGGCCGTAGAACCCAAGAAAAAACTGGAAGACATTACGGGCAAACCCGTGAAATACTTTGTCTATCCGTTTGGTCTGTGGAGCCACGAAGCCGCTGCCGAGTTGCAGAAGATCGGTTACCTGGCTTCGTTCCAGCTAGCCGAAAAGAAGCTCGATCCGCAATACCCGCTTCAAAGCGTCCGCCGCATTATTGCCAGTGGCTACTGGTCGCCTAAAACGCTGCACAACGCCATGGTGAGCAGCTTCAAAGGCCCGCAGAAAGAGTCTTAGTGGCTTAGGTAATTGGTTGATTGGTAACTGTATCTGAAAAACCAATCAACCAATTACCCAATTACCTACTCAACCAATCTACCTTAAAATAAAGAAGCCCCCGGTAGCTAAACCGGGGGCTTCTTTATTTTATGCCCACGTAAAAGAAATCGAGGCTATTGGCCGGGTCTTCGCTGACCGAGTAATCGGTATGGTCGATTTCGGAGGCGAGGCCATCCTGCTGTAGCAGGCGGTTACGGTTCAGCCGGTTCATCAGGTCGTAGGGAATCTGAAGCAGGCGGCGGGGCAGGCGGTGTTGCAAATCCAGCAAATCCCAGCGGGTTAGCTTTTCCACCGACGCCTTGTTCTGCGCGTAGTAGGTCATCACCTTCTCGTTACCGTGTATGCCCCTGGTTTCTACCGTTGGGAAGTACTTGCTGATCAGACTTTTCAGCTCGTCGGCCATGTATTCGCGCACATGCCAGGGGTTGCGGGTTAGCGAGAACGTTTTGTTCACCGTCGTCAACAGTAACTGACCACCCGGCTTCAGCACCCGGTAGCATTCCTTCACAAACAGATCGTCGTTTTCGATATGCTCGATCACCTGAAACGTGACGATGTAGTCGAACGTGTTGTCGGGCAGCGTAGCCAGCGGCGGAATATTGGCCTGAATAAAAGTCGATTGTGTGTATGCCTTCCCCAGCGCATTAATCAGCTCGGCGTTTTTATCAATTCCGGTATACTGATCGGCGGCCTCGGTGAGCAGGTGCAGGCCACGCCCCCAGCCGCAGCCAATTTCGAGTACGTTGCCGCTCACCAGTTTAGCCGCTTCGGTATAAGGAAACAGCAGCCGCTGATGAACGGGATTGTCCGACGCAATGTCGGCGGAGGTTATTTCCGTGGTCTTGTACATAATACGGCAAAATTACGACGATTGGAGGTTTAAAAGAGCTAAAACACGGAGTTTCGCAGAGACACACGGAGCTACACAGAGAAAAACTCTATTCCTATTCTCTGTGTAACTCTGGGCGTCTCTGCGAAACTCCGTGTTTTAGCTCCGTTGGGCAACTCATCCGCCGACTTAACTGTTCTCTTGCTAAAGCTTATTTTTGTAGCATGATCACAATCCGCGAACGGCCCATTACCCACTGGTTACCCATTACTAAGAAAGAGGTTGAGCAACGAGGTTGGGACGAGGTAGACGTGATTCTGATTTCGGGCGATGCCTACGTCGATCACCCGTCGTTTGGCACGGCCGTCATTGGGCGAATCATTGAAAGTGAGGGCTTTAGAGTGGCTATTATTCCCCAGCCCAACTGGCGCGATGATCTCCGGGATTTCAAAAAACTGGGTAAGCCGAAGTATTTTTTTGGCGTTACGGCTGGCTGTATGGATTCGATGGTGAACCACTACACCGCCAACAAACGGCTCCGTTCCAACGACAGCTATACCCCCGGCGGCGAAGCAGGGTTCCGGCCCGACTACGCCACGACGGTTTATACCAAGGTTCTCAAGGAAATTTACCCCGACGTACCCGTACTCATCGGGGGGATCGAGGCATCATTGCGCCGGGTGACCCACTACGATTACTGGCAGGATCGCCTCATGCCAACCATTCTCGAAGATTCGGGCGCCGACTTACTCGTGTATGGCATGGGCGAACAGCCACTGCGCGAGATTCTGCGTCTGGTTAAAAGCGGGGTTCCGCTCAATCGGGTTCGTGACGTCAACCAGATCGCGTACATGGACGATATGACCGATTCGGCGGGCAGCGTACCCGAGCACGACCGATGGAGTACCGTGGCGTTGGCAAGCCATGAAGTGTGTTTGCAGGACAAGCTGAAATACGCGGCCAACTTCAAGATCGTCGAGGTAGAGTCGAATAAGTGGCAGGCCAACCGGATTCTTCAGCAGGTGGGCAAGCGCACGCTGGTGATTAATCCGCCCTTCAAAACGATGGACGAAGCCGAGATGGACAAATCGTTTGATTTGCCCTACACCCGGCTTCCGCATCCCAAATACAAAAACCGAGGGCCTATTCCGGCCTACGACATGATCAAGTTCTCGGTCAACATGCACCGGGGTTGTTTCGGCGGTTGTAGTTTCTGTACCATCTCGGCGCATCAGGGTAAGTTCGTGGCGTCGCGCTCCGAAGAGTCGATTATGAAAGAGGTGGATGAGATTGCCAAACACCCTGAATTTAAAGGGTATATCTCTGACCTCGGCGGCCCATCGGCCAACATGTACCGCATGAAGGGCAAAGACGAGTCGATCTGCGCCCGTTGTCAGGCACCAAGCTGCATCAACCCGGTGATCTGCTCAAACCTCGATACGTCGCACAAGCCACTGACCAACATCTACCAAAAAGTAGACGCTCATCCTGACATCAAAAAAGCGTTTGTGGGCTCCGGCGTGCGTTACGATCTGCTGGTCGATGATTTCAACAAGAACAACGCCGATGGCAACCACGACGAGTACATGGAGCAGTTGGTGACGCGGCACGTATCGGGCCGCCTGAAAGTAGCGCCCGAGCACACCTCCGACGCTACGTTGAAGGTGATGCGCAAGCCGTCGTTCAAATATTTCAGAAAGTTCAAGGAGAAGTACGACCAGATTCAGGACAAGCATAGCCTGAACCAGCCGCTGATTCCGTACTTTATCAGTTCGCATCCGGGCTGCGAAGAACAGGACATGGCCAATCTGGCGGCCGAAACCAAGGATCTGGGCTTCCGTCTGGAGCAGGTGCAGGACTTTACGCCCACGCCCATGACCGTGGCCGAGGTGATCTACTACACGGGTGTACACCCATACACCCTGCAACCTATTCATACGGCTAAGACGAAAGAGGAAAAGCAGAACCAGAATAACTATTTCTTCTGGTATAAGAATGAGTTCAGAAGCTGGATCAAGAATCGCCTCACTAAACTCAACCGCCCTGATCTGGCTAAAAAACTCCTGGGCGACAATCGCGCTGATCTGGTCGAGATGCCTGCTGTCAAGAAATCGAAGGGTAAATTCCGGAAGTTCAGGAATTAAGTAGCGGCATGCCAGAATGCCCCCCGCCCTAAAGGGAGCCCGCTGGCATACCGCTACGCTACAAACCCAAATTTACCCTGGTCCTACACTGGCCAACCAAACGAAACGGATCGAGTTATTCGTTTAGCTAACAGCCGCCTACGGTTAGTAGCGTAAACGCCCTGAATGCAGCGCCTGACTACCTACTAACAGGGCATGACCACATACGACAACGAATTGATTCATGCGTAGTTATCTTCTCTTTCCGATACTGGCGTTGCTTGCGGCCTGTGCTCCGCAGAAACCGCAGTTCCCGATGCCCGACCGGTCGACCACAGCGCAGCAACCTGCCCGTACCCGGCCAATCTCGTCAGACCCCGCCAATACCCGACCTAATACCAGCACCCGGCAGGCCCCATCGACGCCGGTGAGTTCGGCCCCGACCACGCTTGAGCAACCCAGCAGCCAATGGGCAGTAACCGCCATCAAAGGTAAGTTTCTGGCCATCGACACGACGGCGATCCGGGTGTACCTGAGCATCTCGACCAACCAGCCCAACGGGCAGCCCATGTCGGTAGAAACCTTTCGGGATCGGTTTATTACCAACTACGTCATCTACCCGGATTATAACAACCGCGAGCGACTCGGTTACGGCAACATTCCAATGACAGCCGAGTCGATCAGCCAGGTGGGTGACCGGCTCTTGCTCTCCTTCACGCTGAACCGTCCGAAGGGCGCAGCCAGCGCTATTTTACTCACTGAGATTTCGGAAACAGGGACGGGCAAAAAAGCGCTCAACGATTTACCCATCCGTTTCAAGCCGACCAAGCTGTCGGATCAGTTTGCGGTTTTCGATGCAGCAGGCCGCCTTCCACAACTGCGTAACTTTGTGCGGGCTCAGGATACCGTCATGATCCGCGATGTTTCGGGGACGAAAAAGAATCTATACGTGTACCGGTACAAACACGAGTTTGACCCGGCCCTGCCGCCAATGACCGCCACGCAACGGCCTGCGCCACGGATGCTCAATATAGACACGACAATGGTGGTGTCGACCAACGAACAATTCCGATTACCGGGCGAAGGCCTGTATTATTTCGTAGCCGATACCACCGATCAGTTTGGACTGGGTTTGATGGCCACCGACATACGGTATCCGAAAATGACCCGTCCCGAACGGCTCGTGAAGCCATTGCTGTATATGAGCACGGGCACCGAGATTGCCGAGTTGAACAACACGAAAGAGGCAAAAAAATCCCTCGATCGGTATTGGCTGTCACTGATGGCAGGCAACGAAGAAGTGGCCAAACAGGCCATACGGGCCTATTATAATCGAGTGGAGGAAGCCAATCAGTTGTTCACCACCTACAAGGAAGGGTGGAAAACGGATAAAGGCATGATCTACATTATTCTGGGTTCGCCCGACCGGGTGCAACGGAGCCGCGACCGGGAAGTGTGGGTCTACAATCGCCGGAATAACCTGTCGGAAGTGAATTTCACTTTTAATAGAAAGCAAAATCAATTTGTCGAGGACCATTATGAACTGGTGCGCTACAGCGAATACCAGCCCATTTGGTACCCAATAGTCGAAGCATGGAGAACCGGCGCAATTCGCGAGTAACTAAAGATATCAATCGTTCCGACGAGTCGTCTGATGACGACCGCCCACGCGATTTTACCCGGACCGACGAGCCTGAACGCACCCGGCCCGAACGTGCCCAGTCGCCTGTGGGTCGTTCACGTCCGGCTGCTGGCGAAGATTCTCCTGACCGGGGCGCACCCGAGCGGAGGTCAACAGGCCGTCCGGCATCAGACCGACCATCGGGCGGGTCTAATTCGGGCCGATCGTATGACCGTCGCCGTGAAGAAGGCCGTGGCCCTTACAACAAGCCTGCTCGCGAAGAATCTGACGATCACCAAACGGTCAGAACGCCCCACCTCTGACCGCCCCGAACGATCAGATTCGGCAGCACCAGCGCGCCATTCTGGTCCACGGCCACCCCGTTCGGGTGGGCACGATAAACCGCGTCCTGATTTTCGGGCGAACACGCCCCGGCCGGAATCCGACGAGATGGTGTATGGTATCCAAACAGTGATTGAGACGCTGCGTTCCGGCCAGCAGATCGATAAACTGTACATGGAGAAGGAATTAAGTAACCCTGACATCCAGACGCTTGCGTTTCAGAACCGCGTTACCATTCAGCGCGTCCCCGTTGAAAAGCTCGACCGCCTGACCCGCAAAAATCACCAGGGTGTGGTTTGTCTAGTGGCTGCGGTGCAATACGTCAAACTCTCCAACGTACTGGCTGATGTGTATGAGCGCGGCGAGGTTCCGTTCCTGCTCCTGCTCGACCGCATCACCGACGTGCGCAACTTCGGGGCCATTGCCCGCACCGCCGAGTGTGCGGGTGTGCAGTGCATTGTCATTCCGGGCAAAGGATCAGCTGCCATCAACTCCGATGCCATGAAAACCTCGTCGGGGGCGCTCAACCATATATCCGTTTGCCGCGAATTCGACCTGGCCGATACTATCAGCTACCTTCAGAAATCGGGCGTTCAGGTAGTGGCCTGTACCGAAAAATCGCACCGTGACCTGTACGCGCAAACGACCGATCTGAAAGGACCGCTGGCGATTGTGATGGGCTCGGAAGACGATGGTATTTCGCCGGACATTCTACGGGCCGTCGATAACCACGTAAAAATTCCCCTCCTCGGCGAGGTTGGTTCGCTAAACGTATCGGTCGCCACGGGCGTAGTGCTCTACGAAGTAGTTCGTCAGCGTGGTCTGGCCGAATAAAGGCGTATACCCCAAAAACAAGGAAGCCTGCCGGTAGTTGCTACGCGGCAGGCTTCCTTGTTTTGCGTAGCTTTTTGGTGGTGCTATCGTACGTTCCGTTGCAACAATACAGTATTCACCCAATTGGACCAACCTGCACCGTGGTCGCATAGCGACCAAATGTTTATAGAAAAGCACATCACACGTCCTGATACGGTCGCTAAGCGACCGAACCACATAGGCATATCTTAATAAATGGAGGAACAGTTTCGTCGCTACGCGACCCTATTTGTAAGCTGGAATATATGTAAAACTTACCCGCATATAAACAAAAAAGGCGGGCACATGGCCCGCCCTTACCAAGTTATGAACTGTTAGTCTAATACCGGCACTACCTTGTCCAGGTTATAGAAGATGATGTCTTCCTTACCGTTTTCGTCTTCGTTCAACATCATCCCGACGATGGCGTTCTTCTGAACGCGACCCGACAAAATTTCCTTTGAGAGAGCGTTCAAAATACGACGCTGCATGACACGCTTCAGCGGCCGGGCACCAAATACCGGATCGTAGCCTTCTCGGGCAATGAAGTCGAGCACTTCGTTGTCGGCTTCGAGCACCATGCCCTGCTCGGCCAGACGATGCTGAATCTGCCGGAACTGGATGTCCATGATCTTGCGGATCTCGCGTTTCGTCAGCGGCTGGAACATCACCAGTTCGTCGATCCGGTTCAGGAATTCGGGCCGTACGGTCTGTTTCAACAGCTCGAACACCTCTTCTTTTGTCTGCTCGATCACCTGCTCGCGGTTGGCGGCCGTGATGTCGCTGAACCGCTCACGGATGATCTGCGAACCAATGTTCGAGGTCATAATAATGATCGTGTTCTTGAAGTTGGCCACGCGCCCTTTGTTATCGGTCAGGCGGCCATCATCGAGCACCTGCAGCAGAATGTTGAACACGTCGGGGTGCGCCTTTTCAATCTCGTCGAGCAGGATGACGCTGTAGGGTTTCCGGCGTACCGCTTCGGTCAGCTGACCACCCTCATCGTACCCAACGTATCCTGGAGGGGCACCAATCAGGCGGCTCACGGCGTGGCGCTCCTGGTACTCACTCATATCGATGCGAACCAAGGCGTTTTCGTCGTTGAACAGGAAATCGGCCAGTGCGCGGGCCAGTTCGGTTTTACCCACACCCGTAGTACCCAGGAAGATAAACGAACCAATGGGGCGTTTGGGGTCCTGCATACCGGCGCGGCTGCGGCGAACGGCATCGGCCACCACTTCAATGGCTTCTTCCTGACCAGCCACGCGCTTGCCCAGCTCCGCTTCCAGAAACAGCAGTTTGTCGCGCTCCGACTGCACCATGCGGCTCATCGGGATACCCGTCCATTTGGCCACTACTTCAGCAATATCGTCGGCATGTACTTCCTCCTGCATCATCCGATCGGCCCCATCGGCATTGGTAGCCGTCTGGGTAGCCGCGTTCAGTTTGGCTTCCAGTTCGGGAATACGGCCATAGCGGATCTCGGCCACTTTCCCATAGTCGCCGGCGCGTTCGGCCTGTTCGGCTTCAAAGCGTAAGTGGTCGAGCTGCTCTTTGGCCGTGCGGGTTTCATTGACCGACGCTTTCTCGGTCTCCCACTTGGCGCGTAGCTCGTTCCGCTCGTCGCTGAGGTCAGCAATTTGCTTGTTCAGAATGGTTTCCTTCTCGCGGTCATTCTCGCGCCGGATCGCTTCGCGCTCGATCTCCAGCTGCATGATCCGGCGGTTCAGTTCGTCGAGTTCTTCGGGCACCGAGTCCATTTCCAGCCGCAGCTTAGCGGCGGCTTCGTCCATCAGGTCAATGGCTTTGTCGGGCAGGAAACGGTCGCTGATGTAGCGGTTCGATAGCTCAACGGCGGCAATCACGGCGTCGTCTTTGATCCGCACCCCGTGGTGAAGTTCGTACTTGTCCTTAATACCCCGCAGAATCGAGATCGCATCGGCTACATCAGGCTCGTCGACGATCACTGACTGGAAACGACGCTCAAGGGCCTTGTCTTTCTCGATGTACTTCTGGTATTCTTTAAGCGTCGTAGCACCAATGGCGTGCAATTCACCACGGGCCAGGGCTGGTTTCAGCAGGTTGGCCGCATCCATGGCGCCCTCACCACCACCGCCTGCGCCAACGAGCGTATGAATCTCATCAATGAACAGAATGATCTCCCCTTCCGAGTCGGTCACTTCCTTAATCACCGATTTCAGGCGTTCTTCAAATTCACCTTTGTATTTAGCACCAGCCACCAGCAGACCCATGTCGAGCGATACGATGATCTTCGATTTCAGGTTCTCCGGTACGTCGCCCTGCACGATCCGCTGAGCCAGCCCTTCCACAATGGCGGTCTTACCAACGCCCGGCTCACCCAGCAGGAGCGGGTTGTTCTTTGTTCGGCGGCTCAGAATCTGAAGCACCCGCCGAATCTCTTCGTCGCGGCCAATAACCGGGTCAATTTTGCCCGCGCTGGCCCGGTCGTTGAGGTTAATGCTATAGCGTTCGAGCGACTGATACGTCGCTTCTGCGTTTTGATCTTTCACCGGATTATTTTTACCCCGAAGGGCCTTTATAGCTTCTTTTAACGTCTTCTCAGAAAAACCAACATCGTTTAACAACTGGGCGACGGCGTCTTTTCCGCCGACCAGCCCAAGCAGCATCAGCTCGACGCTTACGTAGTTGTCGCCAAACTCAGAAAGCAGTTTGGTCGACCTTTGCAGCGCGGCGTTGAGGTCATTGCCGAGGTAAATTCCCTGCTGGGCATCATCGCTTACCACCACTTTCGGATAACCGGATACAATGGCGTTCAGTGCCAGAGTCAACCGGTTGCTATCGGTTCCTACCGTTTTGGCCAGAAAGCCAACGGTGTTCGGGTCTTCGTCTAAGATGGCTTTCAACACGTGACCGGTTTCAACGGTCTGTTGCTGATTGCCCTGTGCAATCTGGGCCGCCTGTTGCACGACCTCCTGCGCTTTAATAGTGTAGTTTTTAAAGTCCATGGTTTAGTACAGCATTGTTATACGATACTAAACAAATCCCGCGCCGAGCTGTTTTTCCCGCCATTTTGGCGGAAAAATAAAGAAGTCAAGGCTCTTTTGTGCCATAATGTCAAGTATAGTATAGCTACAGGACCAGACGCAAAACGCCGCCCTACATGTAGCTGCAAAGCGGCGTTTTACACTAACGATCAAACCTATAAGGTCTGAAAAGAGGCTTTACAGATTCAGGTTCACCCCCCAACCAGCATTTTGCCCGTTAGCTCCTGTTCGATGGTAATGTACCCTGGATAATCCACGGCTTTATTAAACATATCGATCGTGGGCTTGATCTTGATGGTCACCTTCGTGGGCGTGCTGTCCCGATCGCCGCTCAGGTTGCGAATCACATTTGTGAAGGCATCCCGGGTGGTGGCGTCGGTGAGCAGGTCGTAGGCGTTTGTTTTCAGATGGACCGGAATGATCGTCTTCCCGCCTGCAGCGGGCACTTCAACCCGCTGGTTGATGAAACCATTGGCTAATTCTTTACCGGCCAGCAGCACCCGGTACTCCAACTGGTTCAAGGCCGCCAGCTTGGAAGTAGGGTTCGTAATTTCGAGGTTGATTTTTGCCCCAAAGGGAATATTGCGGGTAAGCAGGCCCGCCGCCAGCCGTGGGTACTTGATGGGGTTGAAATCTTCGAGTTTGCGCATATTGCGAAACTCGCGGACGTCGTAGCCGGCAACAAGCATACTATCGGCCGAAATGATGTTGTATTTGCAGTCGCCAAGGGCTTTCGCCTGGCCGATCTGTCGGCTAACACCACACTGATAAAAAATGGCTGGCAGGGCCAGGAGCGTAAAAAGCACGATTTTCTTCATAATTAAATCCGTGTCAACGGTATAGATGCTGTACTGATTAGAGGGGCAAGCAACGTTAAAGGTTTAAATGCGGGTGAATAGCTAGCCCGCTCCCCACATTCTATAACTAAGCAGCCACGTTTGTGGTTGAAACTATCGACTTTTGTCTCATCATCACTGCGCCTGTTATGCTTCCAATCCTGATCATTTGCCTCCTGTTTGTCCCCTTAACTGCCTGCCAGAGCGAATCTGTCGACCCAATTCAATTTAGTACCGAACCAACTATGACTAAAATCGACGCTGGTCAGATCGATGAAGCGTCGGGTATTGCCGATAGCCGAAGTATGCCGGGTACGTTGTGGGTAGAACAGGATAGTGGCAACCCAGCCGAACTCACGTTACTGGGCTATGATGGGCACGTCCGGGGGAAACTGAGCATTCCGAATGCCACCAACCGTGACTGGGAAGACATAAGCATTGGCCCCGGTCCACAGGCGAATGTAAACTACCTCTACATTGCTGAAATTGGCGATAATGCGGCTCAGTACGGTCAGTATACGGTTTACCGCCTGCCTGAGCCTCAAAATCTGACCGCCGCAGTTGGCCCGGTTGAACGAATCAATTTCAAGTATCCCGACGGTGCCCGCGATGCCGAGGCGCTGCTCGTTGACCCACAAACGCGCGATTTATACATCGTGTCGAAGCGGGAAGCCAAGGTGCATTTATACCGGCTTGCCTACCCGCAAAGCACGTCAGACGTGATGACGGCAGAATTGCTGGGCGACCTTCCCTACACGTATATAACGGGTGGTGCTTTCTCACCCAATGGGTCGGAGATTGTGCTCCGTAGCTACACGAACATCGTTCACTGGAATCGAAAAAGTGGCCAATCTGTAGCCAATGCCATGCGGCTTACGGCGGCTACCGACTTGCCCTACCGCTTTGAGCCACAGGGAGAAGCGATCTGTTTCGACCGCGAGAACAAAGGCTACTTCACGCTCAGCGAAAAAGCGAACAATATGATTCCAACCCTGAATTATTACCTGAGAAAAAAGTGAAAGCTGCCATAATCGGAGCAGGCATTGCGGGAATTGCTTCATCAATCCGGTTGGCTGTTAAGGGGTACGAGGTTGATGTATTTGAAGCAAATGCCTATCCGGGTGGTAAACTATCTACGTTTGAGCATACCGCTTCAGACGGCGGCGTTTACCGGTTCGACGCAGGCCCCTCGCTCTTCACCATGCCCCAACTGGTAGAAGACCTGTTTCGCCTGGCCGGACGCAACCCGGCGGATCACTTTGAATATATCCGCCTCGATGAAACCTGCCGCTATTTCTGGGACGACGGCACCCGCCTCACCGCCTGGGCCGACCACGACCGTTTTGCCCAGGAAGTTGAAACCGTGCTGGGCGAACCTGGACAGCACTTGCTGGATCAGCTGGCCGATAGTGCCCTGAAGTACGACGTTACGGAGAAGCTATTTCTGCAAAAATCGCTGCATAAGGTCAGCACATGGCTGGGCCGCGATGCCTGGCGGGGTTACCTGAACCTGCCGAAGCTAGGGGTTTTTGGCACCATGAACGGGGCAAACGAACGCCGTTTCAGCCATCCGAAACTGGTGCAGCTTTTCAACCGCTACGCTACCTACAATGGCTCAGATCCGTATCAGACGCCCGCTACGCTCAATATCATTCCGCATCTGGAGTACAACATCGGCGCCTTTTTCCCGAAGAAGGGCATGGTCAGCATTACCAACAGTCTGGTGCAACTGGCCGAAGACCTCGGCGTGCGTTTCCATTTCAACACACGGGTAGCCGAGATCATAACGGAAGGCAACGCAGTAAAGGAATTGAGGCTTAAGGGTGAAGAGGTAGGCGGTAGCGCTGCCGTGTCAGGGCCATTCATCCAGAGAAACGGCAACGCCCAACGCTTCCCGCTATACGTTAAATTCCAGCAAAGACCTTGTTGTCTCGAATATGGATGTGGTGAATGCCTTTCGGAAGCTGCTGCCCACCGCCAAACAGCCGGAACGCATTCTGCGGCAACCCAAATCAAGCTCAGGGCTTATCTTTTACTGGGGAATCAAGCGCGAGTTTCCGGAACTGGACCTGCACAATATCTTTTTCAGCAACGACTACCGCGCCGAATTCGACAGCCTGTTTGGTAAAAACGGAACCGCTCCGCAACTCTGCGACGACCCAACGATTTACCTCAACATTACCTCGAAGCACAAGCCAGATGATGCCCCACCGGGCCGCGAAAACTGGTTTATTCTGCTCAACGCCCCCAACAATACCGGTCAGGACTGGGATGCCGTTATAGCCCGTGCCCGGCAAAACGTGATCCGCAAGCTGAGCCATGTGCTTGGCGTAGACGTGGCTCCGCTGATCGAAACCGAAAGTATTCTGGACCCGCGCAGTATCGAGGTCCGCACCTCCAGTTCGCAGGGGGCCTTGTACGGAAACAGCAGCAACAACCGGTTTGCCGCTTTTCTGCGCCACGCCAACTTCTCGCGTGAGTTCAGCAACCTGTATTTCGTGGGTGGCAGCGTACACCCCGGCGGGGGCATTCCGCTCTGCCTCCTCTCCGCCAAGATCGCTACCGGGATGATTACCGAGTGACCGGGCAAGCGAGGGCGGCCAAATTCGCTCTTAAACCATACCCGTCCGCATGGCCAGCATGGCCAGACCAACCCGGGTACGTACGTTTAGCTTTTCAAACACAGCTTCGCGGTACCCATCAACGGTGCGGGTACTGACACACATCTTATCAGCAATTTCGACATAGGTCAGTTCACTACAGGCCATTTTCACAAAGGTAAGTTCCCTGCTGTTGAGCCGATGAGCCGGGCTGGGTGGTGGCGGCGGTGTAGTTGGTCGGCCTAGTTGGGTCAGCAGTCGCTCGGTTAGAAAGCCCGTGTTGTACATACCGCGATCACGAACCTCGTTCATGGCCAGTAGCAGCTCGTCGGGTTGGCTGGCTTTAAGCAGGTAGCCCCTGGCCCCGTTTTGCATCATCTGAACCACTGTTTCATCATCGTCCACCATCGACAAAGCCAGTATCTTTACGGATGGATGTCGATCACGAATGGCGGCGGCGGTCTCCGTGCCATTCATAACCGGCATGTTCACATCAAGCAACACAAGATCGGGGAGCGCTTTCTCTGCGATTTTTTGCAGTAAATCGCGGCCGTTATCGGCACAGAAAAGTACGCTGTACCCATCAAACCGATTAACCAGATCAGCCATAGCCTGGGCCAGCATACGGTGATCATCAACAATGGCGACTGTGGTATCCATATCCCCTGCAAGTTGGTGTAGACGAGCAAGTTACTAAAGATTGGATAAAACAAACAATACCCCCTTCGTGGTATATATTAAACGGTCGCCATCTGTTGCCATTTTGGCTTACCGGTGAGCGATCCTTCGCCAATCGGATTTATTCGGGGAATGACCATCACCACACTTGTGCCCTGTTCTGGAGAAACAGATTGCCAGGTACACGTACCGCCCAGCAGGTTTGCTCTGCGGCGCAGATTATAAAGGCCCTGCCCCGCGCCAGCAAGTGCCCGCGCCTCAACAGCGTCCATGGAAAACCCCGGCCCCTGGTCGGTCACGGTCACCATCAGCCTATCCTCTTTATAATCGAGGGTAAGGGTAATTGCGGTGCCCGGCGCGTGTTTAAGCGCGTTATTGAGGGCCTCCTGCACCATTCGCAACAGGATTATCTCTGTTTGATGCCCCATCGAATAGGCGTCTCCCAGTACAGTCATGACCGCCTGTGACAGCGACTGGGCCCGGTTAATGCGGTCAAGTTCGAGGTCCAGACAAGCCCGCAACCCAAACCGGGTTACCGTATCGGTGCTGAGCGATTTAGATAGACTTCGCACATCGGTAACTAACGTAGCCGTGTGCGAGAGGAGCTCTGTAACGGAGGCCTTGTGCGGGCTGTGCTCCAGGTCTTTATGAAGGCGGTTCAGGTGCAGCCAGACAACCGCCAGCATCTGACCAACATGATCGTGCAAATCGCCGGCTACCTGTTGGAGGGTCTGATTCTGGGTTTCAAGTTGGGCAGTTAAAATTTCGCGCTGGTGTTTTTCGTACAGAAGCGCTAGTTCAGCCTGGTAGGAGAGGTATTTTCGTTTGTATAGAAACAGCAAAACTGCGATAAACGCCGCTAAGGCCAGGAACAACACCGTGCCCATCCCTATAATAAGCGTAACTTCTGACAGTTCATACTTCATAGCCTGGCCGGTTGAATCACTTTCTAACAAAAAGCCTGTCGGCAAGAACGGCTACAATCAGCGTAAAGACAAGTAGTAAGCTCATCACCTCTTCGACCAGATAAATCTCATAAGCAACTTGACGTGACTCGCGAATCAGGTAGCTCATCAGCCCATTAGCGAAAAAGCCACCCAGTGAAGTAAATAAAAGCCCAATACTCACCCAGAACATGGGGTCTTGCTCTAAACCGGCGATTTTCACTTCTGAAAATAAGGTGTACAGGTACGTTAATGACCAGACAACCAGCAGCAGATAAGCCAATATCACCGCGTATGAATTATACTCGTTAATCGGCTGGATAGTGTAGGTTAGGCCAAGCGACGTGAGCACAAAAAAACCAATCGACAGCAAAATCAACCGCTTCGTAGTAACCTGGCTCAGAGCAAAGTAGAAAGCAACGGCGTAAGAAGCATAAACAAAAAGGAGAGAGAAGTGAAAAATAAACAGGTTGTTTTTCATCCCATTCACCATCATAACCTGGCCCGTTGCCAGACTGATTGTATTGATCGCATGCGCAACGCCGACCCACCTCATTGACCGGCTTAGCCGGTAAGAGCGCAGCAGGAAGAGCAATAAACACAGTACGGCAAACGTAAAATAGATAACGGCATCCCACATACAAGTGATTGGTGTGACCAGGAATCGCGCCCCCTGAGCCAGGTCAATTGAGCTTACGACTGAACAAATTGATCATTTATTTCGGGGCAGGGCGGAATCCGTCCAATACATTCCGGTACGGCCACTGAGAGAGTAACCGGCTGCTGAACGTCGCCAATAAAATTAACTGCTGCCTAGGCTGGCAGTGCCTGGCGACTCGCTTTCTTTTACTGGAGCCTCGCCGGGAGCCATAAAAATAAAGTGTTTACCGTGCATATCATCCATCACCCCGTAATACACTTTCACATGGGTACCCCTGGTTTTAGCGAGCACTGCCTGCACATCGGCCACGGGTAGGTACATGGCTCGAACAAAGTTTTGGGCATTCTTCACCAGCGCCTTTTCATCCTCGATGAGTTGTTTAAAATTAGCGCAGGCATTGCCCAGAAACTCATCGGTGAAGAGTTCGACGGGGTGGCTTCTGCCATTCTTTAGCGCGTCACCATTGTCGTATGGTGAAGGGCTACCGTCTGTTGGCTGGTCTGAGTCATTCATGGTTGTCAGGATATCAAATGGGTGAAAGCTAAGTTACTATCCGCCTTTAAACTGCACAGTTATTCACACACAAAAAAGCGTTCACCGAGCTTCAGTCGTACAGACTCCTCACGTTTGCTTAAAGCCTTTGACAACCAGCTACTTACCCTGCAAGTGGTTTACAATTACCGTTGAGGCACGGGTCAAATACGGGAAATTTCCCGTATTTTTTACGGTATAAACGCCCCCTAAGTTGAGGGTAATTTCCGCAGCCTGGCACGAGCAGATTAAGGTACATTTGGGTCGGTCTATCCACGCCATTTTTCTTCACATTGTCACTTTAGTATTGCTTCAGGCCGATACGTTATCGGCCTGAAGCTTTTGAGGGTAAGCAGAAATCAGGACTTAGTAAAGTAATTAGCGAACGGTCGCGACTGAATGGGACCGACTTGGTACCTTGTTGCATGTCCCGTTCCTCTATTCTCCGCCCATTATCAGTTGCCCTCGTCTGCTTTCTGCTGACCGCCTCAACGGCTTGCCAGAAAGATTACAAAGCGCCAATCGACACCCTACAGAAAAGCACGGTTGAGGCCACTAAAGCCATAACGACTTATTATACTACCCTCAATCAGCAGGAGCGGGATCTGTATTTCCTGACACTACTGGTAAATCCGGGTAAGCGTGTCGAAGAAGTTGATGCACAGGGGAAGGCAACCCCGCTGCTGGCCGACACCTTCGACCCGGCCGCCATTCAGGCACGGATTGCGCTGATGGGTCAGCTGGCAGCCTATGCTGACCAGCTTGTCGGCACTGGCGGGAAATGAATCGCCTAAAGAATTACGAACTAATCTGATGGCCCTGGGTAGCAGCCTGACGAATGTACAGACCACTTTTGCCGATCTGGCCCGGAATCATGACGACACCCAGGCGACGCCCTACCTGTCTCCCATTGCTACCCTGATTGCCGTCGTGGGTGAAGCCGCCCTGACCAAACGCCGCGATAAGGCCATTGAGAGGGCTATATTTATAGGGGAAGCGCCCATCAACCAGATCCTGGATTTTTTGACGAAAGACCTCGACAGGTACGTACTGCTGGCTCAGAAAACTGGCGACGACCAGAAACTTACCCAACTGATGGTAGCCTATAATTCAATAGCCAACCGGAAGGCATTGCCCCATGACGAACTAAAAAAACGGCTGGAAGAGATTCAGCGGGCCGCTGAGCAACTTCGCCTCACCCGGGCAAACCGTCCATCCGACGTGCTGCGGGCCTTGAAAAAAGCACATGTAGCGCTGGTTGGTGTGGCAAAGAAAACCGTCACGCTTCAGCAATTTCAGACCGCAGCACTAGCGTATGAAACCCAGGTAGATCTATTCCTGGGAGCCGCCCAGCGCATTAACGAACTCCATAAAGCCGACCATCCATAACCCGCACCCAGCCATGAAGAAGATTGATACCGAACAATTGGCCGGAGCCGCCCAAAAAAGCTTTAGCCTGGCCCGCGACGGTCGCCTCTCCCCCACCCAGCAGGCCAATATGCTTACGGAGGGAATGCGTCTGCGGGCGTCACTCATTAGTTTTCTCTCCGTCGAGTTTGCCGACAGTGTGAAACAGGTAGACGACGCCAACCAACAGCTGACCGAGTTGAATGAGAAACTCGCTGACACGAACAAGGCCATATCAGCCATTGCCGATACTATTAAGACAAGCGGCTTCAGCGGCATCGCTGCTTGAAAAACTGCTGAAGAAAGCGGTTTCGGTACTATAATGGATTGGGAAAGCACCCGGTAGCGCGCAGGACGGTCATTATCCGGGTCCAGCTAATCTGGTAAGGATGAGTTGCGAAGATGATACTGCCGAATTGAATCGGCGATACGCACAAGTTCTTCGGCAGAAAAGTCAGTTCTATAGATACGCTCAAAAGCAGCCGCGACAACTTCTCCACGTGTCCAGTCAGGGTGTTTCTGCTGAATTTTCATTTCAACCAGATGCCTCCCCTCTTCAGCCATATTTATACAGACTGCAACGCGTTCTCCTGCGCTCATCTGATTAAAAATAGCAAGTTGCTTCTGGTGAATATGAGCGGGAGTATCAGTCATAGTAGTCCGAATGTTTTTAGACCTAACCGACTAATCCAGAGGGAAATATAATCGGTATCTACCTCATTGTCGGTCAATAGGTTTTGGATATCAACCTTTTGTAAGCCACTTTCTGACTCTTGCATCCATATCAATTTAGATAACAGCAAATCCTCTACAGAAACAACCCAGGCTCTGATGCCAAATACAGTATCTCTTCGCCGACGTTCAAACTCAACTTGCCGATACTCCATCTGCTTTCTAACCATGAAATCAATTTTGAAGCCTGTTTGATTGTCAATGACATTAAACATTCCCTGTCGCCTGACTTCTTCTTCAACCGATGGACGATGGAAATAAAAGTTGTCGGCAAAAATTAGGGAAAGCGTATCGACGTCCCGCTCCTGCAACGACACCACAAGATCAATATCTCTTGTATATAAACGCTCATAGCTACGCTACCAGACAGCATGTAATCAATAGTATGCTGTTCCAATTGTAAGCAAACGTACCCCAAAAGGCCTTCTAAACCAACTCGTCGCTCATCCATACCCTTTATCAATACGCCAGCACAGGGGACAACCAGCGTTCAACGTCTTCCACCGACATGTCTTTACGGTGGGCGTAGTCGATGATCTGGTCTTTGTTGAGCTTGCCGGTGGCGAAGTACTTCGATTCGGGGTGGCTGAAATAGAACCCGCTGACCGACGAGGCCGGGTACATCGCGAAGCTCTCGGTGAGCACAATGCCCGCCTTGCCCGCGTCGAGCAGGTCGAATAAGGTGGCTTTCTCGGTATGGTCGGGGCAGGCCGGGTAGCCGGGCGCGGGACGGATGCCCTGGTACTTTTCCCGGATCAGTTCCTCATTACTCAACTGCTCGTTGGTGGCATACGGCCAGAATTCCTTGCGTACCCGCTCATGCATCAGTTCCGTGAAGGCTTCGGCCAGTCGGTCGGCCAGGGCCTTCACCATGATGCTGTTGTAGTCGTCGTGCTCGCGGTCGTATTTCTCAATCAGCTTTTCAATACCGATACCCGCCGTAACGGCAAAGGCACCGATATAATCCTGACGGCCACAATCGAGCGGAGCCACAAAGTCGGCAAGACACAGGTTAGGCAGGCCCGCTGCTTTTTGATTCTGCTGCCGCAGAAAGTGGAGTACCGTTTTGGTATCGAATAGCAATTCGTCGGCTGGTGCTACCGCCGCCTGTGGTTGCAAATGGTCGTTCGCGACTGAGCGCAGCCCGGCCCGGCTAATCTTATACTCGATATGCTGGTGCGATCCGTGGCGTTCGCAGGGAATTTCACGCGTCATCTCCTCATACTCATGAATCAGCACATCGTCGTCGGTGGCGTTGGCCGGGTAAAAACCAACGACCGCTTTTGCACTGAGCGACTTATCACGAATGATCTGCTGTAACAGGGCATTGGCATCGTTGAAGAGCTTTTTCGCCTCTGTGCCCACTACGGCGTCTTCGAAAATAGTGGGGTACTTTCCGTGCAGCTGCCAGGTCTGGAAGAAGGGAGTCCAGTCGATGTACTTTGCTATGTCGTCTAGTGGGTACTCATCGAAGTATCGATTGCCGAGGAACGTCGGCTTCGTTGGCTCAAACGTCGCCCAGTCGATGGGCACACGGTTCTGGCGGGCTTTTTCGATGGTGAGCAGGTTTTTCTCTTTCTGCCGCCTGGCATGGTCTTCGCGAAGCCGGGCGTATTCGGCCTTGATCTCACTGAAAATCAAGTCGCGGGTTTCGACTTCATTGCTCGTCAGGCGGCCCGCTACAGGTACGCTCCGGCTCGCGTCGAGCACGTGAATGACCGGCCCTGAGTAATGCGGATCGATCTTCACGGCCGTGTGGATACGGGAGGTGGTGGCCCCGCCAATGAGCAGCGGCATGGTGAATCCCTGCCGCTCCATTTCTTTGGCCACTCCCACCATCTCGTCGAGCGAGGGAGTGATCAATCCGCTTAAGCCAATAATATCGACATTGTGTTCGCGGGCCGCATCCAGAATTTTCTGCGTGGCCACCATCACCCCAAGATCAATGATCTGGTAGTTGTTGCAGCCCAGCACCACGCCCACGATGTTCTTACCGATGTCGTGTACGTCGCCTTTGACCGTTGCCAGCAGAATTTTGCCCGCACCCGCCGCTTCGCCAACCTGTTTTTCGGCTTCAATATAGGGCGTGAGGTGCGCCACGGCTTTTTTCATCACCCGCGCCGATTTCACCACCTGGGGCAGAAACATCTTGCCCTCGCCAAACAGATCACCGACCACGTTCATCCCATCCATCAGCGGGCCTTCGATCACGTGCAGGGGGCGTTCGGCCTGTTGGCGGGCTTCTTCTACGTCGTCGTCGATGAACTCGGTAATGCCTTTGATCAGGGCATGTTTCAGGCGTTCGCCCACTGTACCGCTGCGCCAGGCGTCGTCCTGCACAACCTCTTTGCCTTTGGATTTCACCGTTTCGGCAAACGTCACCATGCGCTCGGTAGCATCGTCGCGGCGGTTCAGCAAGACGTCTTCAACGTGTTCGAGCAGGTCTTTCGGAATATCATCGTAGATCCCCAGTTGTCCGGCGTTTACGATACCCATGTCCATACCAGCCCGGATGGCATGGTACAGGAACGCCGAATGCATGGCCTCGCGCACGGGTTCATTGCCCCGGAAACTGAAGGAAACGTTGGATACGCCACCGCTCACTTTCGCCAGGGGTAAATTCGCCTTGATCCAGCGGGTGGCGTTGATAAAGTCGACGGCGTAGTTATTATGCTCCTCAATACCCGTGGCAACGGTCAGAATGTTGGGGTCAAAGATGATGTCCTGCGGGGCAAAACCCACCTTATCGACCAGAATGCGGTACGCCCGTTCGCAGATTTCAATACGCCGCTCGTAGGAATCGGCCTGACCGACCTCGTCGAAGGCCATCACCACTGTTGCCGCCCCGTAGCGCTTCACCAGGTTAGCCCGTTCAATGAAGGCTTCTTCGCCTTCTTTGAGCGAAATTGAGTTCACAATGGCCTTTCCCTGCACACATTTCAGGCCCGCTTCGATCACCTCCCATTTCGAGGAGTCGATCATGATCGGCACACGGGCAATATCGGGTTCAGCGGCAATCAGGTTCAGAAACGTGGTCATCACCTGGGCCGAATCGAGCATCCCCTCGTCGAGGTTCACGTCGATCACCTGCGCGCCGTTCTCGACCTGCTGACGGGCTACGGCCAGGGCAGCTTCGTAGTCACCCGATTTAATAAGCCGGGCAAAGGCCTTCGAACCCGTTACGTTTGTGCGCTCACCCACGTTGACAAAGTTGGTTAGCTCGGTAATCTTCAGCGGCTCCAGACCACTCAGTTTCTGATAGGGCTCTGGTGCTGGTATGGGGCGGGGCTGGCAGCGGGCGGCCGCCTCGGCGATGGCGCGAATATGATCGGGCGTAGACCCGCAACAACCACCAATGATGTTGATGAAGCCGTCGCGCATGAAGCCCTCTACCTGGTTAGCCATCATTGCCGGCGTTTCATCGTATTCGCCAAACTCGTTGGGCAAGCCGGCGTTTGGGTAGGCCGACACGAAAAATGGGGCCTCTTTGGCCAGCGTCTGAATGTAGGGCCGCATCAGTTCGGCTCCCAACGCGCAGTTCAGGCCCACGCTCAACAGCGGCAGGTGCGAGACCGAATACAGAAACGCCTCGGTGGTTTGGCCCGACAGGGTCCGTCCCGACGCGTCGGTAATGGTACCGGAAATCATGATCGGCAGCGACACCCCGTTTTGGGCGAAAAACTTGTCGATGGCGAAAAGCGCGGCTTTGGCGTTGAGCGTGTCGAAAATCGTTTCAACCAGCAGCAACTGCGACCCACCATCGACAAGGCCCTGTACCTGTTCATAGTAGGCATCGACCAGTTCGTCGAAGGTCACGGCCCGGTAGCCGGGGTTGTTCACGTCGGGCGAGAGGCTGGCGGTGCGGTTGGTTGGCCCCATAGCCCCGGCCACAAATCGTGGTCTGTCTGGGTTCTGGCGCGTGAACTCATCGGCTACCACACGGGCAATGCGGGCCGATTCGTAGTTAAGTTCATACACCAGGTCTTCCATATGGTAATCGGCCATGGCGATCCGGGTACCGCTGAAGGTATTGGTTTCCACGATGTCGGAGCCTGCCTCGAAATATTGCCGATGAATCTCCTGAATGATATCAGGGCGCGTAATCGACAACAGATCGTTGTTCCCCTTCACATCGTGCGGGAAATCACGGAAGCGTTCGCCGCGGTAATCGGCCTCAGTAAGGTTATACCGTTGGATCATCGTACCCATGGCACCGTCGAGAACCAGAATACGCTGTTGAAGGAGTTGTGTAATAGTGTGCAAGGGAAGCCAATTTTTTCGTGGAATAAGTCAATACCTAAAGCTAATTGACTCGGAAAAATACAAAAATACGCTTTATTAGGTATTGTCTGAACAATGATAAAATCACTGTAGTTTTGCCGCCTGTCTAAACGGAGTGCGTACAAGGTTGTTTCGCTCCATTTTTTTGGCCGTGTCGCAGCGCAGGTAGGTTCGCTTATTGCCCTGTTGTCCCTCAAACTCATACACTACAGTGAAACTGGCTGCCATTGACATCGGTTCCAACGCCGCCCGCATGCAAATCTCGACGATTCTGAACAACGATGAAGTGATTAGCTTCAAACGCGTCGAATATGTTCGTTTTCCGCTTCGGCTTGGCCACGATGTGTTTACCCATGGTGAGTTGACACCCGAAAGTGTCAACCGTACGGTGAAGCTCATGCAGGCCTATAAACTACTGATGGAACTCCATGAAGTTGAGGCGTTCATGGCCTGCGCTACGTCGGCCATGCGTGAAGCCACCAACGGGCGCGAAGTAGTCGATCTGGTGAAAGCCCGGTCGGGTATACCCATTCAGATTATCGATGGGCAGAAAGAAGCGGAGCTGATCAACAACGTAGTGGTGCTGGCTCTGGATGAACGGCAGACCCTTCATATCGACGTTGGCGGCGGCAGTACGGAGTTGAACGTCTACAAAAACCGACTAAAACTGGCATCGCGCTCCTTCAAAATTGGCTCTGTCCGGCTGCTGGAAGGTAAAGACATGCGGAGTACATGGTCGAAAGTGCAGGCCTGGATCGGTGAAAATATTGACCGCAGTCAGCCCGTTGTTGCCGTAGGTACAGGCGGAAACATCAGTAAATTATTTAACCTGGTGTCTAAAACGAGCGACACAACCACCACGCTTGCTGAAATTATTCGTATGCGCGATTATATCGCGGGGTTCAGCTTCGAAGACCGGGTTAATAAACTTCGCCTCAACGCCGACCGCGCCGATGTGATCGTGCCTGCCGCCCAGATTTACATATCGGCCATGCAATGGGCCGGCGCTACCGACATTGCGGTGCCCGATCTGGGCCTGAAAGACGGGATTCTACAGGTTGTTTATCAGCAGCTGAAGAAATAGAATCTCAGCCGACAGGCTCTGACTGCGGCCGATTTTCGTTGATCGCAGGCCGTAACAAACACGTTATCTTTGTTAGGCTTATCGGTCTATATGCATCAAATCCAAACACACGATCCTGACTTTGTTAAGCCAATACCGGCTTTCAGCGAACCGGGTTTTTTCTTCAATGAAGACGCTCAGCTTCGGCAGCAGGATAGTGGATCTTTTCATTTGCTGACGGCGCTGAATACAACGACCCATCAGGCCGATGCCCGATGTGCCATTTTTGTTGATAATAAACTGGCTATCAGTCCAAAGCTGGCCCCATTTGGCTCGATTGAATTCATCAGCAGCCTGCCCGAAGCTACCCTGATTAAGCTGATCGATTCACTGGAGGAGGACGTAAATCGCCTGGGATTACCCATACTCCGCCTCACCAATTACCCACATTGCTACGCCCGCCCTCAGGCCGACCGGCTGGTGCGCGAGCTACAGCGGCGACACTACCGACTGGTCGATCAGCTGGTCAACTTTCATATCGATGTTACCCACCAACCGCTGACTGACCGCATGCACCGCTCAGAGCGGCGGCGACTGGCCAAATGCCGACGGGCGGGTTTTGAGGTAACCACCTGGACGAACCCTCCGGTAGAGGCGGTGGTGCAGTTTGTGCAGCATAGTCGGCAACAGCAGGGCTATCCGCTTACGATTGCTCCGGAACGGTTGGCGTACCTCCTGCACCACTTCCCTGAGCAGTACCCCGTGCTGGTGGTTCGCGATGGAGCCACCATAGCAGCCCTGACCGTGGCCGTGCGGGTACGTCACGACATTCTGTACAATTTCCTGCCTGCCGATAACCTGGCTTATCGCGCCTACAGTCCGGCTGTGCTGCTCACCCAGGGACTTTACGCCTACTGCCAGCAAGAGGGTGTTACGCTGCTCGATCTGGGCGTTTCGGTTGATGAACACCGCCAGCCCAAGCCCGGCCTCATGCAGTTCAAACGCAACCTGGGTGCCCTTGAGTCGCCCAAGATGGTGTGGGAGAAAAGCTTTACCCAATCGCTACCTTCCGCAGGATCGAGTCGATGACCTGTAGGGAGGTAACCCCGTCGGCTTCGGCTTCGTAATTCAGCAACACCCGGTGATTGAAAACGTCAGGGCAAACTTCCTTAATGTCTTCGGGTAAAACGTAATCGCGCTGGTCGAAGTAGGCCACCGCTTTGGCGGCCAGATTGAGGTGAATACTAGCCCTCGGCGACACGCCATACTGAATATACCGGGCTTCATCGCGCAGGCCATATTCGAGGGGGCGGCGGGTGGCAAAAACCAGTTCAATGATGTACCGTTCCAGCGATTCAGAAATGTTTACCCGGTTGATCTCATCACGGATGGCAAACACGTCTTCTTTATCCAGGATGGGCTGCACTTCATAGTCGAAATTCATGTTCGACATGCGCCGCATCACTTCCAGTTCATCGTCCTTGCTGAGGTAATCGACAAACACTTTCATCATAAATCGATCGACCTGGGCCTCGGGAAGTGGGTAGGTTCCCTCCTGCTCTACCGGGTTCTGCGTGGCCAGCACCAGAAAGGGCCGGTCCAGAATAAACGTTTCTTCGCCGATGGTCACCTGCTTTTCCTGCATCGCCTCTAGTAGCGCCGACTGCACCTTGGCGGGCGACCGGTTGATCTCATCGGCCAGAATCAGGTTAGCAAAAACGGGGCCCTGCTTTACTTCAAAATCAGACGTCCGCTGGTTGAAGATCATGGTACCGATCAGGTCGGCGGGCAACAGATCGGGCGTAAACTGAATGCGCTGAAAGTCAAGCTGTAATACTTTCGCCAGCGTGTTGATCGTCAACGTCTTGGCCAGGCCGGGCACCCCTTCGAGCAGGATATGGCCACCCGTAAAAAGGCCGATCAACAACCGGTTGACGAGGCTGTCCTGCCCAACCACCACTTTGCCAATTTCGGTACGCGCCTGACTGATTTGAGAATGGTAGGACATCTATCTGGCTGCTCTTACGCTACGGTCTTTGCCGTGGATATCTTTATAGACCTGCACGTTGGTAAAGCCCCGCTGATCGAAAACGGCCTTGGTCGCCTCCCCAAATCGCTCGTTGATTTCAACGTAGCAGATGCCCGTTTCAGACAGATGTTCTGCCGCGAAATCGGCCACGGCTTTATAGAAAATCAGCGGGTCGGCATCATCGACAAACAGGGCTACATCAGGTTCGTACTCAAGCACGTTCCGGTCCATCTGGGCGGCTTCAGAGCGCGTCACATAGGGAGGGTTGCTGACCACGCAATCGAAGAGGCCCAGCCTCTCAGATGGAACGTTCAGAATATCCTGAATCTCAAAGTTTACCTCTGCCTGAAGCGTTTCAGCATTGCGCCGGGCCGTGGTTAGGGCTTCTTCCGACACGTCCCAGCCCGTCACCTCCGACTGCGGCAGAAACCGCGCCAGCGTGACAGCCAGACAGCCGCTGCCCGTGCCGATGTCGATTACCCGCACGGGTCGCTCGGTCATATCGGCGAAGTCGTGCATGATCAGGCGCACAAGGTCTTCAGTTTCGGGGCGGGGAATAAGCACCGCCGACGAGACTTCAAACTCCAGCCCGCAGAAGATAGTCGTGCCGATCACATGCTGAATAGGCTCCTGCCGATTCAGTCGCTCGATGATACGAAACCAGTCGGGTTCGGTGCGGTTCAGGGGCAGAGGGCGGTCGGCCAGAACATCGGCTTTTCGGAGGCCGAAATAATGGTCGAGGAGCATGAACGCCATTTCCCGTGCTTCTTCGGGCGGGTAGGCGGTGATGTTACGGCTAAGTTGCTGATAAAGGGGTCGGGCAGTACTGGCCATACGACAAACAGGTGTTTGGCTCAAAAATAGGGAAGTTTTCCCGGTTGCTGGTACGCAAACAACGTACCGGGCCACACTGACCTGTTTTGGCGGGCAGGCTACAGGCGTATCTTTGGCGCTTTCACGCTGTAAATGATGAAGAAACAGACCATTCTGTCGGGCTCACCCTGGGAAGATAAAGTTGGCTATTGCCGGGCCATACGCGTAGGCAACCTGATCGAAGTGTCAGGCACCGTAGCAATCGTCGACGGTATAACGGTAAAGGCCGACGATGCCTACGCGCAGACCGTCAACATCATCGAGCGCATTGGCAAGGTGCTGGAAGAAGCCGGTGCCAGCCTCGACCAGGTGGTACGTACCCGCATTTTCACCACCGACATTCGCCGCTTCGACGACATTGCCCGGGCCCATGGCCAGTTTTTCAGCCAGATCAAACCCACCAGCAGCATGTACGGCATCAGCCAGCTTGTCGGCCCGGAATTCCTGGTCGAGATTGAATTTACAGCGGTAGTTGAGGAGTGATTACAGACGGGCAATTAATCAAAAGCGGTGGCTACGGCTTCCTGCTTCTCCTTTAGGTCAAATGCAGCCGCGTCCCACTTAGCGGATTTCGACAGGCCTAACCATTCTTT
This sequence comes from uncultured Cytophagales bacterium, assembly GCA_963750355.1. Lineage (GTDB taxonomy): Bacteria > Bacteroidota > Bacteroidia > Cytophagales > Spirosomataceae > Fibrella. Next base: position 712,010 of record CAVVQL010000003.1, read on the forward strand.
CATCTCCTTGTGTTCGGGGTCTTTCGGGTTAGCCAGCACTTGTTTCAGCGATTCGTAGCCCCAGGGGCCACCGCAATCTTCGGGCGGACAGGCCCCTTTTCCGGCCAGCAGCATGGGTTTTTCAGAGGCATCGTCGGTGATTTTCTCCAGCAAAATAGAATGCGTCCAGTCATCGCCGAAATCATAGGTGTAAACGAATTTTTGCCCCTCCTGGGTGAAGACAGCACCCAGTATCACCGTCGAGGCATCCAGATCGTCGGGTTCGTTATCGTCGTGCAGCAGCGTGATGGATGGCGACGAACCGTAGCCACCGGGCGAGAACATAAACAGGTGGTAATTGTACCAACCCATTGCGGTTTGGATAACCTCGTGAAACTGCATGAACGTATACGATGCCGGTACGGCCACACGACGCCAGACGGGCGGTTTCGTAATGCCTGCCAATTGAATCTTGAACTGAAGTTGCATAACTACCTGCTTTTTAAGGGTTCCACTATTTCTTCATCAACAAGCTAACGGGCATTACGGTAACAACTCATCCGGGTTTACCCGTTATGCTTTTGGTTGCTTGGCCATCAGGGCCTGCTCTACCACGTGGCGGATTGAACTGAACGAACCGGCTAAGGCGATCTGGGCCTGCCTGGGTTCCATAAAGGCTACTTTCTCGATGTTCTCCTCGGCCTGTGGGGCCAGGTTACTGTCGTCGATCAGGGTCATCAGGTACCATTTGGTCCGTTTCAGAATGCGGCTCCCATTCAGGGTGTAGGTATGGTAGGTGGTACAGATTTTTTCGGTCAGCGAGACCACAGCGCCGGTTTCTTCTTCTACCTCACGAACGGCCCCATCTTTCGATGATTCCCCGGCGTCGAGTTTGCCTTTGGGCAAATCCCACACGCCCCGGCGGAAAATCAGCAGCATCCGGCCGTCATGCATCACTACGCCACCCGCCGCTTTCACAACTTTGTACAGGCTCTTGATGCGCGTTTCTACCGCATCTTTATCCAGGCACTGGAGCGTTACCGACAGCAAATCACTGATGTCAGCTTCCTCCATCAGGCCAATTAATCGTTCGGCGGTGGCGGGGGTAGCGTTCAGCAGCAGCAGATGGCCGTTGAGGGATTCAGCCTTAAGTGTCTCTAGCCGGGCATCGACCACCCGGTCGAAATCAGCTATCTGGGCGAGTTTATCCCCTTTTTTTGAACCCGTGAGCCGCACTGGGCGGTCGTCGATAAATACGATCATGGAAAGAGAAAGAGGAATTTTTAGTCCGAATGTCATACAAAAATAGCAAACCCGGCCCCTTTGTTGCCCCGATTGTTCTGCTATTTTTGCAGGCAGGACAATGTCTATTACGTGGAGCTACTTATAATTCTGGTGCTGACGATTTTGAACGGCATCTTTTCGATGTCGGAAATCGCGCTGGTATCATCGCGCCGATCCAAACTGGAAACGGCCGCCAAAAATGGGGACCGTAGCGCTCAGACAGCTCTCGACCTGGCCAATTCCCCCAATCGCTTTCTGTCGACCGTTCAGATCGGCATTACGCTGATCGGTATCTTGCTGGGTATTTTTTCCGGCGATAAACTCACCACCGATTTTCAGGCCTGGGTAGCCCAGGTCGACGTATTGCGCCCCTACTCGCACACTATTGCCGTGGTGGGTGTGCTGCTGGCCCTGACCTACACCTCGCTGGTATTGGGTGAACTGGTGCCCAAACGCATTGGTCTTTCCAACCCGGAAGGTATTGCCAAAGCCATGGCTGCTCCGATGGAGATCCTCTCCAAAGCCACCTCGCCCTTCATTGCGCTGCTTACATTTTCGAGCGATTTACTGATTAAATTACTGGGTATCAAGCCCAACGAGAACGCCGTTACGGAAGAGGAGATAAAAAGTTTAGTGCAGGAAGGCAGCACAGCCGGGGCTATTGAAGAGATCGAGCACGAGATTGTGCAGAACGTTTTTCAGCTGGGTGACCGGAAAATTACGTCGCTGATGACCAACCGGCAAAGCATCGTGTACCTCGATCTGGAAGCGGAACCCGCCGAAAACAAGGAGCAGATTCTACAGTATCGCCATGCGGTGTACCCCCTCGTCAATGGCAGTGTCGATGAGGTGGTTGGCCTTATTTACTCGAAAGATTTCCTGGGCACCGACCTCGATGTGGAGTTGACCCGCCTCAATGAGTTGAAGCGCGACGTACTGTTTCTGCCCGAAAATAACCGCGCCTATCAGGTACTGGAACGCTTCCGTGAGCGGCGGCAGTACGTCGGCGTCATTGTGGATGAGTACGGTGGTGTGCTGGGCATCGTGACCCTCAACGACATTCTGGATGCGCTCGTGGGCGACATTTCCGACACCAGTGAGCTGAGTGACGACATCCATCAACGCGAAGATGGCAGCTACCTCATCGACGCCTCACTGCCTTTCGATGATTTTTTATCGCATTTCGACATTACGCTGTCGGTGCAGGCCCGGCGTGATTTTACGGATTTCGACACCCTCGGCGGTTTTGCCCTGCACATTCTAAAGGACATTCCAAAAGAGGGCGAGACGTTCAACTGGCAGTCGTTCCGGTTCGAGATTGTCGATATGGATAAGAACCGTATCGATAAAATGATGGTCCGTAAAACAGAGGAGGAATAGGGAACGGCTGGCTGGGTTCGCTGGCAGGTAGCTAGCCTACGCTCAGGTTATCGGTCTGGCCCGTGTCGCTCCCCTTTTACCGTCAAATAACCTTGCCAGTCATTTACATTATCGAACACGCTGCTATCCGGTGCGTCAATCATCGTGACAGCGTGCGTTGACAGGAACTGGCGGGGGCTCCGGTTGCCGGCCCGAAACCAGGTACGCAGCACCGGACCGGCCGCTGGTTCCCACAGGCTTACCAGTGGCTCGGCACCGGTACGATCTGCATTCCAGCAGGCAGTAGCCAGCGTGGCCGGATTCCGGTTGCTCAGCAGGGTTTGCAAGGTAGTCAGGTCAAGCAGGGGCAGGTCGCAGGGCACGATAAGCCACGCCACAGCTGGGTGTGTATCGAAAGCAGTGAGTAACCCACCCAGCGGGCCAGTTTCCGGATAAGCATCCAGCAGCATCTGTTTGTCGGTCAATGCACTAAACTGCGTTTCGTTGACCGACCAGTAAACGGCCTGGCAGCAGGCCGATAACAGATCGGTCAACTGCTCGCGTTGCGGCTTGCCGTGGTAGTTCAGTGCCGATTTGTCCTGCCCCATCCGCGTGCTCTGCCCGCCCATCAGTACCAGGCCATACACCGCAGGTGGCTCTGTTAGCAGCGCATTGCTGGGCGGGGGTACCTCAGCCTTCATGGCGAAAATCACGTTTACCGCCTGTTTTTTCGAGCAGGCGCGTTTCGCGAATGACAATGTCGTGCGATAGGGCCTTGCACATATCGTAAACGGTCAGGGCCGCAACCGACGCGCCAACCAGGGCTTCCATCTCAACCCCTGTTTTGCCTTCTACCGACACCGAACACTCAATGATCACATCGGGGCCTTGGGTGCGTATATCGAAGGAGCAGCCGTCGAGGCCCAGCGAGTGGCAAAGCGGAATAAGGTCGTCGGTGCGTTTGGCGGCCATGGTACCCGCAATCCGTGCCGTCTGGAACACGGGGCCTTTACGAGTCTGGATGTCGCCCGCTTCCAGGTGCTGCAAAATAGTCTGCGCCCAGCGTGACAATGCTCCGGGCTTTAGCAGTGCGTTTAGAAACGACTTTAGCCCCAACGTCGACCATCGCGGGGTTGCCTTCAGGCGTAAGGTGGGTAAGCATGACGAATTTGGGTTAGTGGGAGAAAGTCCAGCACGACAAAAATACACCCGCTCTGAACGAATAATGGCTATGCGCAACAGGATACCAGCCTATGGTCAGTGCTTTTACCCCCATGACCCTTCGCACGTTCCCCGATTACACCGCCCTTTCGGCCCACGCCGCCCAGCACATCGCCGGTATCGTTCGCCAGAAACCAGCTGCGGTACTCTGCCTGGCCTCGGGCGACACGCCCGCCGGAACGTACCGACTACTAGCCCAACAGGTACGCGCTGGCGACGTTGACCTCAGCCAATGCCAGTTTATCGGCCTCGACGAATGGGTTGGCTTTGGCCCCGACGATGTGGGCAGCTGCGCTTACTTTCTCTACCGCGACCTGTTCGGTCCCGCTCAGATCCGGGCCGATCAGATCACGTATTTCAACGCCAAAGCCGACGATCTACAGGCCGAATGCCAGCGCGTCGATGCGGTAATAAAGGCGTTTGGCGGGCTCGATTTGCTGCTTGTTGGCGTGGGCGTAAACGGCCATATTGCGCTCAACGAACCAGGTACGTCGTTCCGGCTCCATTCGCATGTGGTTACGTTAGCCGAATCGACAAAGGAAGTTGGCCAAAAGTATTTCACGCAGCAAACGCCACTCGATCGGGGTATTACCCTGGGGTTGCAACATCTGACAGAAGCCCGTGAAGTGATTCTGATGGCCAGTGGTGCGCGCAAAGCGGAAATTATGGCGGAGGCGCTGCACGGCCCAGTCACCGAGCAATGCCCGGCCAGTATCCTGCAAACCCATTCCGCCGCCCACGTATGGCTGGATGCCGAAGCGGCCGGGAATAGCCAGGTCGGGTAATGCCATTCGGGAAGATTCTATTGAAGTTAGCGGCTTCGTTGATAGCTTTGTTTCACCAACTAGATTGACATAGAGCAAACCCAGGCCATCAGCAAGGGTTAGGTGCGGTTACAGGTTATGAAAGTCCAACGGTTACGGGAGATTGATTTTTTGCGGGGAATTGCCATTTCGCTTGTTCTCTTCAGGCACTGCCACCTGTTTGATTTTACGGACAACCTAGGGTGGATCGGCGTCGATCTTTTTTTTGTCTTAAGTGGATTCCTCGTATCCGGTCTGCTTTTCCGTGAGTACAACAAACATGGCGACATTAAACCGAGCCGGTTTCTGATTCGGCGCGGGTTCAAGATCTACCCGCTCTATTATTTGATGTACGTCCTGTACCTCATTCCCGTCTTTTTATCCGGAGATGTCTCGATTAGGGCGCTTCTGGCCGATTTGACGTTTGTTCAGAACTACGTATCAGGGTGGGGCTACGCCTTTGAAGCCAGTTGGTCACTGGCCATCGAAGAGCATTTTTACTTTGGTCTGTCCCTGGTTCTGTGGATCGCGCTGAAGACCAAAAAAGTTTACTTGCAGGTGGCCGATGAACAGACTGGCCTGAGCCACGTGGAGAAAACCATTCTCTTTCTCATGGCCTTTTGCCTGTTTCTTCGCGTGATGAGCAATCTGGGATTTCCCGATCAGTTAACCCTGAATCCCACGCTGACCAATTTACAACTAGCCAGGAATTTCACCATGACCCATCTACGCATCGACTCGTTGCTGGCGGGCGTCCTGATTTCATACCTATACCAGTTCAGGAAAGAACGCCTCCTGGCTTTTACGCGGGGCCGCGAAAAGTTTTTGATCGTTATTATTCTTGCCGGGCTCTGCTGGACACCCTTTATCAGTCCAGTTTATTCATTTTTTGTCAAGACCATCGGCTTCACACTGCTCTACATTTCCTTCGGCCTGGTTCTTACCCTATTTATCACCTATGAGCGGATTAACGAGCGGCTTGACCAACTCCTGTCGCCAACCCTTGTCGATATCATCAGCAAGATCGGTTTCTGTTCTTATTCGATCTACATCGTTCATCCATTCGTGAATATGCTGTTCATAGACCACCTCACGAAGTACGTACCGATAAACCAGTATATTCTGTTCGTGGTGACCTCGATCATCAGTATTTCGTTAGGCTTTGTCATGACTAACAAGATCGAGGGCTATTTCCTGGGCATCAGGGACAAGTACTACCCAAACCGATCGGGTAAACCCGTTTTCGAGCCGACCTTGGCGCAGTGAAGAGTATTAACCAAGTGTGTTTAGATTCTGGCCGGACAACGGTAAAAAATGAAATCAACTCCGCTTTCTACCCGAGCTCAACGAAACCCTCGCTGACCCGGCCCACCAGCTATTTTCCTGTTGGGCCATCGCCAAGACACCCGTGCAACAGTTTCAGGCGGCCCGCTTTGAGGGCTCTCAAGGCTCAGACTCCAACATGATTCGTCGCCTGCTGACTCTGCCAAACCAGCCCCTCACTAGCCTAGGCCTAACTCCCTGTCAGGATACCAACCCCTTGCGCACACAACACATTACCACCGCCCAAGGCGGTAGCTTACCGAGTTTCACTCAAAATTTTACTGATAAACTCAAATACAGTCTAGTTTATTTGCTAGTTTGCAAGAGCGTTAACAAGCGACTCAACACCTCTTCGGGGCACTTCTAGCAGTCATGTGGATACTTCTGTAAACAACTGGCTTAATTCGCCTTTAGCTCGTCGAATCTTAAATCCCAGCTTAAAAGAGCGGGTTGCTTTTCACATATCCTTCTGGATTCTGATCATTTGCTTTACAACGTACATGTATAGATGGTCGTTGAAAGGGGCAGACTGGCATGTTTATATACCAATTGTTATTTGCAATTTATTTACTATTACAAGTAGCTATTATTTCCTGGCCAGCATTGCGTTACCGCAGCTATACAAAAATCGGTGGTTCAGGTTTGGGCTGTGCCTTGTAGCTATATACTTCCTTCATACATTCGTAAACTTCGCACTATTTACAAACATCGCATCCACCTATCACGTCATGCAGCGGGTAGCCGATTCGTTTGGACAGGAAAGGGTTTGGAAGGCCGTGTTTCGCATCGATACTTTACTGATCAACTGGTCATTCACGCTGTCGACTCTGACAATACCGGTGGTAGCCAAGTTGGTCAAAGATATTCTGAATCAGCAGCAGCGAACGATTAGACTGGAACGGGATAACCTGCGGTTAGAACTTAACTTTTTACAGTCGCAGATTCAGCCGCACTTTATTCTGAATTCGCTCAACAGCGTCTACGCAATGGTGGCGGGTGTTGATGAAGAAGCTGGAAACATGGTGGTAAGGCTGTCTGAATTGTTGAAATATGCCCTGCATGAGACCTCACTTCCAACGGTATCTCTCACCCGTGAGGTTGACTTTTTGCGCGAATACACGTTACTCGAAGCGGCCAGACAACACGAGCGCGTTATGCTCTCTTTTCAGTATGAAGGTAACCTGGAGGGGTACCGAATTCCGCCGCTTATTCTGGTTACGTTTTTAGAGAACGCCTTCAAACACGGAATCAACGCCACTTACCGACAAGCATGGGCCATTTTTCGGTTAAAAATCGACGATAAAGGGCTTCTGCACTTTTACGCCGAAAATTCGATGCCTCCGCCCAACACAAGGCGTGGACCTAAACCGGCCGACTCTGGCGTGGGCATCGATAATACTCGACGTCGGCTCAACATCCTCTTTCCAAACTGTCATCAACTTCATATAAAGCAGGATAGTGAAACCTTTGTTGTTGATTTAACCCTTCAACTCAACCGTGAAAAACAGGGCCCTACTGGCCAACCCTTTCCCAAAAACTCAACATGGAACAACGCCTCTACACCTGTCTGATTGTTGATGATGAACCCCTGGCGCAAAACCTGCTTGAAAAATTCGTGGCGCGTCTGCCGTTTCTAAAGCTACTTGGCAAAGCGAATCACGCCATTGAGGCGATGGAGGTTATTGAACAGCAACAACCCGACATTGTCTTCCTGGACGTAACAATGCCCGAAATGACGGGATTTGAACTGCTTCAGACCCTAACGACCGTTCGGCCACAGATCATAATAACCACCGCTCATGCGGAAATGGCCCTTGACGGCTTTGCCTACGACGTGACTGATTATTTGGTAAAACCTATTCTTTTTGACCGCTTTATGCGGGCAGTTAACCGAGCCACTGATCGACTTGGAGGCCGCACATCTACCCCCGTTCAGGAGACAAAACCGGCAAATAGCCAATCGTTCTGGATTAAAGAGGGCACTAAGCTTATTCAAATAAACCTGGACGATGTGGTGTTTGTAGAAGGGCTGAAAGACTACGTAAAAATTCATCTCGCTGACCGAATGCTAGTATCTTACCTAACGATGTCGAAGATGGAGGAGATGTTACCACCAAGCCAGTTTATCCGCATCAACCGCTCCTATCTGGTTAGAAAGCGGGCTATCAAAACCATTGTGGGAAATACTCTGGAGACAACCAACAAGCAGGAGCTGATCATCGGAACCAGCTACCGGAGCGCCGTAATCAGCTACCTTAAAGATACGTTTATAGGACGCAATATGCCCGATTAAGGAGTAGCAGTGGGGTTTTGTCGAGTAGACAAGGGGGTTAGTCTAAATAAGTTTCCCCGTCCCGCCCCCCCCTCTACCTTTACGGCGTTCCTAAACACTTAATCTTTTTGCGTCATGAAAAATAAGACTACTCAGCCAACTGCTTTATTGTTCCAAAAGAAGCGCGTTCTGTCATTAACCAACATGGGCCATAAAGGGCAGCGGTTTACTACAACCCAAACCACCACGGTATTCACCATTAGCTTGTAGATCATTGTCAATTTAAACAAACGAGCACCAGGCAGCTGCCTGGTGCTCGTTTGTTTAAATTGACAATGATCTACAAGTTGTTTATAAAACCAATAATCACCTGTCTATGCCTAACAAACTGAATTGGTTGTCAGCAGGTTACTATCTTTCCCGTACCCCTACGCTCCCTATTGGCACCCTGTTGCAGTTAACCGATGAGTCGGGCGCAGGCCTACAGGACCTTTGGGAAAAGGGGCCCCTGGCAGAGGCTGTCTTTGTGGCCTCGGCGGGCCTCTACACCCAGATTCAACAACACCTGGCTGCTAAAGCATGGCCCCTGCCCCCAAGCCTTCTGCGCCCTCTGCTCAAGTATGCCCTACGGATGAGCACCAGAGCAACCCCCTTCGGCCTCATGGCGGGCTGCGCGCCGGGGAAGCTGGCTGAATCTACTCAGGTACGTCTGCTTCCCGCCACTGACCGGCCGCAGCAGCACCGCCGGCTGGATATGGGGTACGTTGCTAAACTAGTGGAGCACTTGAATGCCGATCCACTGATTCGGCCACAGCTGCAATTCTTCACGAATAATAGCCTTTATACGGTCGGCAATGAGGTGCGTTACGTCGACAGTAGTCCCATCGATCAGAATTACTTTATGAGTGCGGTGATAAATTCACCCTACCTGGAAACGCTGCTTGATCTGGCTCAGTCTGGGGCAACCGTGACCCAACTGATAGAGTCCATCACTAATGACGAAATTGACGCGGATACAGCCGGCCAGTTTGTGGGAACGCTCATTGATCAGCGCCTGCTGATCAGCGAACTGGAGCCTGTACTGACCGGACCACCCGTGTTAGCTACGCTCAGCACGAAACTTGGCCGACTTAGCGGCACTGCTTCCCTGGTAGATGCCATACAGCGCATAGAGCAACTACTCACCTCAGCCCAGTCTGCTATGGCTGTTCACCAACAGCTAGCCGGGTTACTGGACCCGTATCTGCCAACTCCAACTGACAATTTAATTCAGACTGACCTGTTTTTGGGCACATCAAGCAACCAGCTTGGCCAACGGGCAGTCAACACGATCTTAACCGAGCTGGCCGAATTGCTACCGCTGAATCAGGCAGCGCCGCCCTCTGATTTACATAAATTTGCCAAACGGTTCTGGAATCGATATGAACAGCGTGAAGTACCGCTATCGGAGGTTCTGGACGGTGATGTCGGTATTGGTTATGGAAATACGATCAACGGCCAAACCGCTTACACGCCACTGGTGAATGGGTTACTACTCCCCGAACAGACCAGCCAAACAGCGACGCTCAGTTGGGGGCCCTTCGAGCAGCTGGCACTGAGCAAGTTCACCCAGGCGATGCAGAATCAGGGGCAGTCTGTAGCCATTACCCCGCAGGAGTTGGCTGAATTCAAGCTACAGCCTACTCCCCACCTGCCGGCCAGCTTCTATATATTTGGTAGCCTGCTGGCCCAGAACCACGCCGCCATCGATCAGGGCGACTTCCGCTTCAGCCTGCTGACCGCCACCGGACCATCGGCCGCTACTCTGCTGGGCCGCTTCTGCGCCTATTCTCCCCAGCTCACGCAACAGTTACGCCAAAGCCTCCGGCAGGAAGCCGACCAACAACCCGACTGCCTTTTTGCCGAGATTGTACACTGGCCCCACGACCGGGCGGGTAATGTGCTGGTTCGGCCCGCCCTGCGCGACTACGAGATCCCCTACAACAGCCCCGCCTCGGTAGACCAACACCATCAGTTGCCCGTCAGTGATCTGCTGGTGTCGGTTACCCCGGACGGGCGAGTCCGGCTACGCTCCAAACGACTGGGAAAACAAGTCATTCCCCGCCTGGCCAATGCCCATAACTACAAACATGGCCTGAGTACCTACCGCTTTCTGGCCGACCTGGCCCAGCAAGACCACCGGCTCAATATCGAGTGGAGTTGGGGGCCACTGGCGAGCCAGCCCTTTTTACCGCGCGTCACGTACAAGCACCTCATTCTGAGCCGGGCCAGCTGGAACCTACCCATCCAGCAGCTGCCCACCCACTCTGCCCAGGCCCTGGCTCATTACCTCCAAAATCAGCACCACTTGCCCCGCTGGGTGGCCCTCAGTCAGGGCGACAACGAATTGCTCATCGATCTAGAGGCGGCCGCTACTCAGCAACTGCTGCTGGAAGAAGCCAAACGGGCAACTACCCTGCGGCTGGTTGAGTGGCTGGCTACGCCGGAGGCCTGCTTTGTGGAAGGCGAGCCGGAGGAACGCTTCGTGCAGGAGTTGATCTTGCCAGCCTATTACCAGCCCACCGCCGTTACACAACCGCTGGCGAAACCATGGGCGAAGCCTGTGGGTATGTCTGACCAGCCCATCCAGGAGCCTACCCGCTCGTTTTCCCCTGGCAGCGAGTGGCTCTATGTTAAGCTTTACACCGGCGTTCATAGTGCCGACCAGTTGCTGACCAACCTGATTCAGCCCCTGCTCGAAGACCTGCATCACCAGCAGCAGATTGAGCAGGCCTTCTTTATCCGCTATTACGACCCCGACTTCCATCTCCGCCTTCGCCTACAGAGCCACCAGCCAGGATTCATTGCCCCCCTACTCGGGCAACTCAACGAGCGGATAGCGCCTTTCCAGCAGGCGGGCACCGTCTTCCGGCTCCAGCTAGACACCTATCAGCGGGAACTGGAACGCTACGGCCGGGCCACCATGGCGCTCAGCGAGCAACTCTTCAGTGCCGACTCCCGGGCGGCACTGGCCTACCTACGGGCCGAAACACAGCCCGAAGAGCGTTGGCTATTCGCCCTCCAAAGCTGCCACCGGTTACTAACCGACTTTGGGTTGTTGTTGCCCCAACGGGTAAAGCTTATGCAGGCGCTACAGACGCAGTTTCTGGCCGAACACCAGGCGGATGCGAGTTTTCGGCGGCAACTCAACGAGCGTTACCGGGCCCAGCAAGGCCCCATCGAGGCCGCACTGAGTGAGGATTCCCCCTGGTTGATCCAGCGCTCGTCGGTGGTGCAACCCCTGGCTGAGGCGATCAGTTTGTTGAGCGGGCAGGCGGGAGAGCCGGGGCTGGGTTCTTTGCTCAGTTCGTATCTGCACATGAGCCTTAACCGGCTCTTTACAGCCAAGCACCGCTTGCAGGAGTTAGTGGTCTACCACTATCTCGCCCGCTATTATGAATCACAACTGGCCCGGCAAACGGCAGCGCAAAAGGTTCGCGCAGTTTAGTCGAGTTGGGAGCGGGTTTGGTCGAAAAATATTGGTTCCCCCTTTGGATAGAGCTAAACTTGGCTTACCAATGAACCACTTAATACGCAGACTACAATGCGATTAGACCGACTCTTCCAGTGGCGTAGGCCCGTTCAGGTTCAGGAAGGCAACCCGTTACCCCAGCCGTCTATTGAACACCTGACCGACGACATAGCCCGTCAAATAAGGGGGGGCGACAAAGATTACTCGCCCACATACGATTATCGGGAAGCCACCCAAAATCGCTTCTCCAACGCATCCATGCTGCTCGACCTATAGACTACTACTTGAGAACTGGTGCAGGAAAATCAACGCCTGTAGCCCAACCAGTTTCCTGTTTCTAAACCCCTTCAATGGTATGATTAACTGGAGAAAACTATTCTCGCTTCGGAAGCGAAAAGACGTACAGAAGAAAGTACTCGAACATCTGAGCCTGCCCGACAGCCCCCTCGACGCCGAGCAGATAAAGGGCGGTGCCCAGCCCGGCGATTCAACCTTTGCCTGGCGGAAAAGTGAAGCGTCGACCGACTTGAAATGAAACCCCTTCGCCGCGTTCGGGGGCTGGTGCTAAAAACCGCCAGTCGGTGCAACCTGAATTGCACGTACTGCTACGTGTACAATCAGGCCGATACGACCTGGCGGCAGCAACCCCCGTTTATGAGCGATGAAACCGTTGATCTGCTGGTGCAACGGGTCAGCGAGTATTGCCGACAACACCGCAGCCGCTCGTTTCAGCTTGTGTTTCACGGGGGAGAACCGCTATTGGCAACTCCTTTGTTTTATCAGCGGCTGGTGGGTCTGATGGCCCGGCGTTTACCTCCTTACACGCAGGTGCAGTATGCTATTCAAACCAATGGCGTTCTGCTCAGCGACGACTGGTGCCAGACACTTGGTGAGTTGGACATCCGCGTGGGTATCAGCCTTGACGATGCCATTGCGCACGACCGCCACCGGGTCGATCATCGGGGGCGGGGGTCTTACCAAATGACCGTGGCGGGTCTGCGGCGGGCCCAGCAGCATTCGGCGCTGCGTTACCACCCTGGCGTACTGGCCGTTATTGACCCAACCACCAATCCGGTGCAGGTGCTATCCCAATTTATCGACCTGAACGTGCGGGTGCTCAACTTATTGCTGCCCGATGGCACTCACCACCGCCCACCGCCACACCTGCACCCAGGGAGCCCCCAAACGCCTTACGCCGACTGGTTAATCCTGTTTTTTGACACCTGGTTTAAGATGTCTCCGGCCAGCAGGCCCCGTATCCGCTTTTTTCAGGAGATCATCAACCTTATTTTGGGCTTCGAGCATTCGGCCGTAGCATTGGGCCGCACCAACAATCTGTTTCTGGTGATCGAAACCGACGGTAGTATCGAAGCTGAAGATTCATTGAAGGTTTGCCAGCACGGAATTACCAAAGAAGGGATGCACCTGCGCAAGCATAGCCTTGATGACGCTTTGGCTGCGCCGTTGATTGCCCGGTGTGCCGAAACGCCCCCAATTCTCCCAACAGCTTGCCAACAATGCCCCATTAGTGCTGTTTGCGGCGGTGGATTCATCGTGCATCGCTACCACCCTCAAACGGGTTTCGATAACCCGTCGGTCTATTGCCGGGATCTGATGAAGCTGATTACATACATTCAGAATCAGCTCATTGCCTGCCTACCGCCCGAGTTGGTTCGTAAAGGCCAGATACGCCCTGTCTCGTTTGAGCAACTACTCCTTTGACAGGTGCCGTCTGTGCCCGGCCAGTCCCAATTGATAAGTACCCGTCTGGCACCCTGCCGCTGCCCCAATTAAACAAAGCCATCTATAATTAGATCTAGTTGGTCGAGCGGAAAAGCTGGTTGATCTAAATAATTTCTGGTCGCCTGCTTCTCCTTATACTTTTCCCTTGTCGTTAGCATCAGCCCTGCGCGACTGACGGCGGTTTTCTCATCGCAAATTCGGGTTCCTTAGTTTATATTTTTTTCATAACCCCTTAATCTCCAAACAAATGGAAAATTCAACTAACCAGAGTTCTAAAGTAAAAGAGCTTATCAAGCCCCGCATCATCGAAGATGTGTACGCTGACTCAAAGGCCGTTGAGGCCCTATGCACTGAGTATGGCGCTGGTACTGACTGCCGCTTTGGCAACAGTTCAGTCGATACCGACGACGATCTGCTGATCTGAGGCCTTACTCACGGTAGCCACCTTTAATCTTTTCAGACAAATGGAACAGACAAACGCCCAAAGCGCAAAGATGAAGGAGCTTATCAAGCCCCGCATCATCGAAGACGTGTACGCCGACTCAAAAGCCGTCGAAGCGCTGTGCATCGAGTACGGTGCTGGCACTGACTGCCGCTTTGGCAATGGCTCAGTCGATACCGACGATGATCTGCTGATCTGAGTCCCTTAGGCAACTCTTATTCTTTTCAAACAAATGGAACAGACAAACGCCCAACAGTCGAAAGTGAAGGAGCTGATCAAGCCCCGCATTATCGAAGACGTGTACGCCGACTCAAAAGCCGTTGAAGCTTTATGCAATGAGTATGGCGCTGGTACTGACTGTCGCTTTGGCAACAGTTCAGTCGATACCGACGATGATCTGCTGATCTGAATGTCGGAGAAGTGCTGAGCTAAGGACCCGAATTTCCTTATTCGCCTTTTCCACGCAATGCCCTGGCCTTTCCTAAATCTTTCCCTTTTCTACGTTTCATGAAAACCTACAAAACCAGCTTCTACAACGTCCTCTCGCCCGTAGAGGAAGAGCAGGAGTACCTCCTCTACAATATCGTATCAGGGGGGCTCGAAGTGCTTCCATGGGAAGAAGGGAAATTTTTAACGTACCTGCAACCCGAAGACGCATTCACCTTCGCCGATTATCCGGCCCAGATGAACACGTTGCAGTACCTGCTTGAACGAGGCTTTCTGGTCGACGCTTCGCTCGACGAAAAGAAAGCTTACCACGACCATTACCGCAAGCGGCAGGCCAACCTGTACGATCGCGAATCGGCCAGCATCAACCTCACCGTGGGCACCACCATTATCTGTAATATGGGCTGCCCCTACTGCTTCGAGTTTGTTAAACCCAACAAATCGCTGAAGGCCGAAGAGAATTTTGTGGGTATTCTGACCTACCTCCGGGACATGATCGCTAAGTCACCAGTACAACGCTGGACCTCGCTCAACGTGACCTGGTATGGCGGCGAACCACTCATAAACCGCAAGGCCATTCCCCGGCTGACGCCCATGCTGCTTGAGCTGTGCGCCGAGTACAACATAAGCTACAACGCCAGCATTATTACCAACGGCCTGATGCTGACCGACGAAAACTGGCGGTTACTGGTTGACAATCAGGTGAGCCTGGCGCAGGTGACCCTCGATGGCCCGCAGCATATCCATGACGTGAGCCGCCCGCTGAAAGGCAAAAAACCGGGTGCCAAAAATTACGAGCTTATTCTGGAAAACCTGTCGCGGATGCCCGAGGGCGTCAATGCTGCCATTCGCCTCAACGTAGACCGGAACGTTGCCAATCATATCGACGAACTGTTTGCCGACTTTAAAACCTACGGCCTCTGGCCCCAACGCTACAAATCAGTGTCGTTTGCGCCAGCGTGGATGCGTACCTACGAAGAAGCCAACGAAGCCGACACCTCAAGCCGCCTCACCAACGACCAGTTCTTTGATGTGATGCAGGGTTTTAAGCGGAAACGGCTGGCTATTTATAATGAGTGGGCGGCCGAAACGAATCGCCCGGCCGCCAAACTGCGCTGGACACTGCCCGAGCTTCAGGAAGAATGCGCCACCTGGGTGTCGCCCTACAGCCTCGTTGTTGACCCCGAGGGCAACATCCACAAATGTTGGGAAACGATTCACGACAGCCTGGAAGCCATCAGCCACGTGAACCAGGGGTTCGATCTGGAGAAGCACCGTCAATTTATGGCCTATGACCGCTGCGACCTCAACCCTATCTGCTACAACTGCAAATTTATGCCCGTTTGCGACAAACTTTCCTGTTCGCACCAGGCCATTAAAGACGGTAAGCCGCCGTGCACTTATTGGAAAAACCGGACCGTAGATTTCCTGCGCGACCAGTACGTTCAGATGCTTCGCGACCCCGACTCAATTGTGATGCCCCAGCATACCCAGGCTATAAACACCGGCCACTCAGCCAAATAGTCTACCAGTAGCGGATGAACGGTGGCCGTTCCATCCGCTACTGGTAGACACCCAGCCCCATGGCACAGCTCTTTCACAACCGGTATACCAACAATTTCAGCGTAGTACTGGCTAATCGGGAATTTAAACTGGACGCCCTGAAAACCAACCGGCGGACGTTGCTGGAACACCTTAATCAGGCCAGTTACGGGTTGCAGCGGTTCATTGGCAGTCGGCTGAATGACCCCGCCCTACCGAGTCTGCTGCCCCCCGGCCAGCGGCAGGCACTGGAGCAGCTTTGCCAAAACTGGCGCGAGCAGATCAATCTTGGCAACTCATTTCTGACTTACGACTACGCTGAAGTTTGCATGGGTCTGCTAACCGAAGCCAACTACCCCCTACTCGACCAGCTCCGTAGCGATCAGTACCGGCTTATTGCCCAACGTTTTGTCGATATACCGCTCGCCTGCAAGGCGTTTGTGAAGGTGAGCAGCTACGTTGACTTCGAGCAGGCCCAGGTTGTACTCGATGGCTTAGTGGCAAAGCTGGCCGGGCAACCGGGCCTTTTCAGGTACGTTGAACGCATTGAAATGGCCCGTACAGACTTTCCACTAACGCTCGAGTCCGGTGAAATTGATTACCCTACCTTTAGCCTCTTTCTGGATCAGCAGGCGGTACAAACGCGGCAGCATCCGTTGATCGGCGAGGTGGTAACGCTCGTTAGGGAAGCAACTGAGGGGTTACCTCACCGCCCCGTGCAAAGCGACTATAACCACGCCATCACGTCCACCATAACGGTGTCGCAGGGCTATCGGAATTACAAGAAATACCTCCGCCTACTCGACCTGCTCGACAGCGTATACACCCGCGACAGCAACTACGCCTACCTCCACTGATTCCTCTTCCCGGAACCATTATGTCAAAGCTCATCATCATTGATCAGGGCGTTGAAGCGCACCACGACCGGCTACGTTCATGCCAACTGACAGGTCAGACGATCTATCAGCGGGCCGATGGCCGGTTCGTTCATAAGGCCGACTTGTTTCACGACGTAACGGGCCACGGCACGGCTGTGGCAGGCATCATTCATCGGATCGTTCCCGACCAGCAGATCCACGCCATCAAGCTGGCGGCGCATAACGATGTGATTACGGAAGACTTGTTGACGGAGGCGCTAAAAACCTGCCTTTCCGTTACAGGCGCACGTATCGTCAACCTGAGCATGGGCATTGCAACCAACACCCCATCGAATGCCCTGTGCCAGGTGTGCGATCAACTGCGGGCGGCGGGCATCGTGGTGGTGGCAGCGGTACACAATTTTCCTTCGCTGAACTGCTATCCCGCTTTCTTCGACTCCGTCTACGGCGTTGGATGTGGCCTGATCGAGCAGCGCCACGACTATGGCTTTCTGGGGCCGGGCCCGACCAATGTGCTGGCGAAAGGCACCTCCCAACGGGTGATCTGGAAAGACAACGGGTACAAAATAACGGCGGGTACCAGCTTTGCCACGGCCCATTTTTCGGGGCTGCTGGCAGAACTGCTGGCCAGTTACCCCGCCACAACTGCCAACCAGCTCGATGCGCTCCTGGCCGCCCACGCCGCCCCCAATGTGCAGGAACTAACCTACCACAAAGCAGCCAGTCCGGCCACCGAGCCCCGGCTATCAGCTGAAGAAGCCGAACGAGTTGGGCGCGCTATGTTCACCACGAGCGGGCAATTGCCCAACACACGCCAATTCGCCCTCTTTCCAGCCACCGGTAAGGAGATGAATACCCTGCTCGAATTCAGGACCGAACTACCGTTTTGCCTAACGATGGCGATCGATTTTCCGCGTTTTCTGAACAACAGGCTACAGCTAAAACTACAGCAGCATGACAACGTGCTGGTGCTGAAACGTGACCTGCTCCCGGCGGAATATAACAGCTTCGATACCCTTGCGCTCGGTTATTTTTTAGACGTTCCCATCGATACCAATATTCTGTTTGCCACGCGCCTGATTGCCAATTGCCTGCAGCGCAACAAGCATTTTGTGGTGCTCGACAAAGCCGTTGAGGCGTTTGTGCGACGGCTTATTCCCATTCATAACCCGACCTATTCCGGGCAGATCAGCCTGGCCGAAGCCACCACCCAGTTGCCGGGTCAACTTAGGCGGCTGGGCACATTGCCGGCGGTAACCGTGCCGGTGATTGCCGTTGTTGGCACCGGTAGTAGGCAGGGCAAACTGACCATTCAGTTGCGGTTGAAACAGGTATTACAGGAAGCCAGTTACCGCGTGGCTCATGTAGCAACCGAACCGCATGGCCTATTGCTGGGCGCGGCTTTTGTTTTTCCGTATGGCTATAAGGGGAACGTTGAACTGGAGTTCACCGAATGGGGCGCAACCCTGAACGGTATTCTGCGCGGCGTGGCCCATCATAACGATGCTCACCTGATCATCACCGGTATTCAGGGAGGAATTTTACCCCGGTCACGGCGGCTGTTCGAGCAGCAAACTGGTTCGGTGCTGACCTCGCTGCATTACCTGCTGGGCGCTCAGCCCGACGCGGTAATCTGCGCCATCAACCCAACAGACACGCCGGCGCATATCCGCCAAACGCTTGATACGGTGCGCAATTTCTGCAAGGTTGGTACCATCTTCTGCGCCATGACACCTGTTGCCCGAACGGTACAGCAATATGGCGACCATCTCTACACGGAGAGCGACCTGCTACCCGCCGACGAGTTCAACGACCTGATGGCCCAGCGCGAAGCGGAACTCGGCCTGCCGGTGCTGAACATCATGGACCCCGCCAATAAAGAGCGCATGCTAGCAACCATTCAGGCGCATTTTGCGCCCGATACGACCATCGCTACAGCTGCAACAACCAGCTTATAGCCATGAACCTGAACGCCCTCCTTACGCAATATCAGCCCGTCGACCGTCGGCCAACCATCACTGGTATTCCCGTCGACCGGACCTATGGCCATGCCGGTAAGCCGCTTGTGCTCACAGAGATGACCGCCAACTGGCCCGCCATGCACCTGTGGACGGAAGATTACCTGACGGAGCGGTTTGGCGAGGTGTTGCAAAAGAGCTATCGAACGGTGGGGGGGCAGAAAGAGGGGCTGACATTTACGCTTGGCAACTACCTGGCCTACATGCACGCCCCGCCCGAACAACCACCATTTTACCTTGTTAACTGCCAGTTTCACCTCAACACCGATCTGGAAACGCACTATCAAGTACCGCCTTTTTTTCAGTGCTGGTATCGCCAGCTTCACCATAACCAACGCCGCTACACCCTATCCTGGGTATTTGCCGGTGCAGCGCACACCTTTTCGAAGCTCCATACCGACGTGTTTAACAGCAGTGCCTGGAACGTAGTCATCAGCGGGCAAAAGCTCTGGCTCTTTTTCCCGCCCGAACAGGCCGATTTTCTCTACAATGGCACCGTTGATCCATTTTCGCCCGATCTGGGGCGCCATCCCGGTTATCGACATGCCCGCCCGCTGGTTTGCCTCCAGCAACCCGGCGAACTCGTTTACACGCCCAGCGGCTGGTGGCACGCCGTATATAACCTGAAGCCAGGCATTTCGCTCACCGAAAATTTCATTAACCACACCAATGCCAACCAGGTACTGACCTACCTGAAAGACCGAAACCAAACCAGTTACCAGTTAATCAGCCAGTTAGCCAGGCAACATAAACCTAACGTTTCAGTATGACTCTCAGCAGAAATACCATCAGCAAACGGTTACAGCATATCCTCAGCAGCTTTACAACCGCCGAAGATGCAGACGCAGAAGGCACGCTCAGCGTGGCCGATAAGCTGCAGATTATTCTCAGCGAATCGAGCCAGGCACTGGCGCTGGTGCTGACCGTTGAGGACGAATTTGATATTGAGCTCAGCGACGATGAAGTTGACCTCACCTTCTTCACTGATTTTGAGCGCATGCTGGATCGGGTGGAAAACAGGGTTCGGGCCAAACACAAACGCCTTAGTCATTCCTCTTTATGAAACTCCAGGCGATTCGCTACTTTCTGACGTTTCTGCGGACCTACTGGCTCTACGAACTGGCTCTGCTGGGGCTAATGATCGTGAGCAGCGCGGGATCGCTGGCGACGCCTTATTTCCTGAAGATCGTGATCGACACCGTTTTTCCGCAGCAGAATTACACCCTGTTGGCGCAGATTTTACTGGTGCTGGTGGCGATTTATGGGGTGCGGGTAGGGTCTGATTATGTCAGTGACCGGCTGTATGTCTGGATCAGCACTAACATGCTGGCCGATATTCGTACTGAACTCTTTAACCGGGTACTCCACTACCCCATCGACTACATTGGTGCCAACGGAAGCGGCGAAATCCTGCACCGGCTCGATTCAGAAGTAGGCCGCATTCAACAGGCACTGTCGCAGAACATTACGCGGCTGCTCAACAACCTATTTACGATCATTGGCTTAACGATCATGCTCTCGCTGCTGAACCTGAAACTGTTCTTCGTTGCGCTGTCGGTATTTCCATTTATCGCCTTTAACATTCGGTTTTTCGCGCCCCGTCTGCGCACCGCCTACGAGCAGATGAACCGCAAAGAGAGCGATATTCACAATTTTCTGGCCGAACGGCTCAACAGCGTCAAGCTGATCAAGATTTTCAACGCCTATTCGTTCGAAGCTGACCGGCTTCGGCAGAAGCAGAACGAACTGACCGCTTTCAATAAAACGGGAATTCACCTCTCGGCTCTGAACCGGAACCTGGGTACCTTCTGGATTGCCCTTGGTCCGGTGCTTACGCTCTGGTTTGGCGGAATCGATGTGATGTCGGGGGCACTGACGATCGGCGCACTGGTGGCTTTTATCCAATACCTGAATCGCCTCTACGGGCCTTCCATCGACCTTATCAACCTCCACGCCGACCTCCAGCGCATTTTTGTTTCCATGAACCGGCTGTATGAGCTGGTGCAGCAACCCGTAACGCCAAACCCAGGTACGCTGCAACGGCTACCCGAACCGGTACGGCAGATACGTTTCGAGAACGTTCACTTTTTCCATCAGGACAA
This sequence comes from uncultured Cytophagales bacterium, assembly GCA_963750355.1. Taxonomy (GTDB): domain Bacteria; phylum Bacteroidota; class Bacteroidia; order Cytophagales; family Spirosomataceae; genus Fibrella. The sequence continues at coordinate 732,934 of CAVVQL010000003.1, forward strand.
GCACGTCATTCAGGGGTGCCACCTCAGTTTCGAGGCGGGGCGCGAATATGCACTGGTGGGGGCAAGCGGATGCGGTAAAAGCACACTGATGAACCTGCTGTGCCGCTTTTATACCCCGGAACACGGTACCATTTACCTCAACGAGACACCCATTGATCAGATCGATCTGTATGCCTGGACCGATTACGTGACGCTGGTTAGCCAGGATACCCAGATCTTCCACGACAGCATTCTGGAAAATATCCGCTACAACAGCCTGCGCGACCTTATCGACGTGGAGCGGGCCATGACCGTTACGGGCATCGACCAACAGGTGCCGCATCTTAAAAAAGGAATTCATACGCTTATTGGCGAGCGCGGGTCAACCATTTCGGGCGGACAGTCGCAGCGGATCGCTATTGCGCGGGCGCTGATGAAGCGAGCCAACATCCTGATCCTCGACGAATCGACGGCCGCCATTGATTCGGCTTCAGAGAATGAGATTCTGCGGCGGTTGCGCCAGGAAGGCACCTACGATATCATCATTTTCATTAGCCATCGCCTCAGCACCATCCGGATTGTCGACGAGGTCATCTACCTCGATAAAGGGCAGGTTGCCGAGCGCGGCCCGCACCGCGAACTGGTGACCCGGCGCGGGCTGTATTACGACCTGTTTCGCCATCAGTTAGACGAACCCGTACTGGCATAGTGTATGAAAACCTTTATCGCCGAAGAACATAACGAGGCTTTCTACGTCTGGAATTACTGCGTAGCGGAGAAACTCATGCCTGACACAGGCAATGTGCTGATCCATGTAGACGAACATGCCGATATGAACGTACCCCGCTTCAACACGTCGCTTACGGGCATGAGCGGTAACCTCAGTCAACTCCGTCAGTTCACCTATTCGGAAGTCGGTATTGCCACATTCATCGTGCCAACGCTCTACCAGGGGATTTTTAGCAAGGTCTTCTGGATTAAACAGCAGCACAAAACACCCAACCGCCGGGCAAAAGCCATGTATGTGCGATCGTATAATAGCGATGGCAAAAAACTGTTGACCGGGCGGCTCACCCCGGCCCTGCTCGCCAAAAGTACCCATCCTGATTCGGACCTCAAACCCTTCGATTATTACCTCCGTACGCTCGACTCACTACCCGCAACCCGCAACGTGGTGCTCGACATTGACCTCGATTATTTCTCGTGTACGGGCAACCCAAACGAGCTCAACGAGATCAGCGTGGAGATCACCGCCACGCAATACGCCGACTACCTGGCCAATCCATATCACCGGACCCAGTACATCGGCCCCAGGGTGAGTGTCGAGCAGGTAGACGGGCATTACTACCTGCATTTCAACCGGTTCGGCGAGGTCTATGCCGACACCTACCCCTTCACGCTCAAGGTCGACGAGGACACAATTCGTCGGCGGGTAAGTCTGTTTATCGGCAAGCTGGCTGCCCGCCGATTCCGTCCGCAGGTGATCACGCTCTGCCGCTCGCGCCACAGCGGTTACACACCCGCCGACCAATGGCAGTTTATTGAAAAACAAGTACTTGACGGACTCAGTTCGTTGTACCCGATCGACATTATCCCTGTTGACTCCCTGTAAAACCCGTTCGTTTATGAAGATCGTACTAACCGTTGGTTTGCTGCTTCTGTCGGCAACCTTAACTCTGGGCCAATGGAAAGCCGTTTACGACGATCTACGGCCCCTGGATACGCTGTACTCGATCCGGCAAGATGCAGGCCTGACTGCCAGTAGTGGCTTCTTCTTTCCCGAATACGAGTTTTTCGACGCCTCGCCAACCACGGGCTATGTCGTTTTCAACAATCAGCGAGCCGACCAGCAAGCGTGGGCCAGGCCCCTGCGTCAGGTACGGCCCGTTCGGCCCGATACTACACTCCTCTACCAGCGGCTCTTGCTGGAGAACGTAAAAACCTATACCCTGTACCTGAGCGACTCGGTTACTGGTCAGCTCTTCAGCCGTACCTATCGGCCCACTTTCGCAGGGTACCAGGTACCGCTTACCGAGCCGATCTCAACCGCCTGGACGCGTCTGCCCACCGGTAGCAGTTTGCCCGCCACACTAACCCGCCAGTCGGGAAGCTGGCTGGGAATAACAGCCACACCCACCGACCCATCGGTTCCGGCCAGAATTGTGGTCTGCGACCTGATTGTGACAGAGCAGGTCAGGGAGCAGTTCCCCATCCGGCACCCCTTTTTTACCAGCCTATTAGGGCAGCCAGGCTACACGCCCGGCCCGACGACCCGTTACCATAGCGGAGTAATGCTTAAGGCAACAACGGAAGAAACGGAGAACGCCCTTCACGGCACGATCCGTTTGGCGGGGCCACGCAGTCTGACCAGCGAAATGGCCCTTTTCCGGCAGCTGCTGCAAACGGCTCTGGCCAATTACCCGTTTTACACCGAACGCCGTCTTGACCGCGTCGCCATTCAGCGCGACTTTGAGGCCATCAGCGCCGCTCACCGCGACACTAGTGCGTACTGCGCTTTTGTGCAAACAGCCACTGACTGGCTGAAGAAAACATTTCGCGATGGGCATTTTCGCATCGAAGCACCACCCACCGCCTGCCGAACCGCCACCACCGACAAACGTACCCGTCGCCCCGTGCGCGTCTATGTACTCAACGGGCAGGCCTATATAATGGCCGTACTAGACAGCACGTATGCCCGAAAACTGCCTTACGGAACCCGCGTGGCGGCCCTCGACGGCATGCCCATCAGCAACTGGCTTCGGGCAGGCAACGAAACAAATGGCTACGAACTACTTGACCCACTGGATAAAATGCCGACCGACTCTACGCAATTTACGCTGGTCGATTCTGCCGGTAGCAGTCAGCAGGTGGTAGTGCGGTATAATGGTAAACTAACCGTTCCAGCCCGGTTTCGGCCCACTCATGCCGACTGTCGGACGCTGGAAGGCGATGTAGCGTACTTCCGGATAACTAACTGGTTTTTAGATACATACTTGCAGTTTATGAATAACTGGCCAACCATCAGTAACAGCAAGGGGCTTATAATCGACCTACGCGGAAATGGCGGCGGCACGGCCCTCTCCGCTTATCGGTTGCTTTCGGTACTGGTCGATAAACCAGCCTGGGTGTACAGTTCGCAATCGGGTCAGGTACGTTCGGAACTGGTTATCCGGCCCGACGCCATTCATCAGTACCCCAGTTCAAAACCGGTCATGATCCTGTGCGACCGCAACACAGCCTGTAGCTCCGAGTTGTTTATCCGCGCCCTGCGAACCAACCGGCCCGGTGTGCGCGTAATTGGCACCGAAGCAACGCCGGGCGTACTGGCGCAACGTATCGACCTCTGGTTCCCATCCGGGCTAGTTCTTTACACGGACCATATTAGCCCGAGAATGGAGTTTGAAAACGGCTTTTCGCTCGAAACAACCGGTCTGCAACCCGATCAGTATGTCTGCTTCGATACCCTCGACGATCTGCGTCCTTTTGGCGATAAAACCCTTAGAATAGCCACCGAAGCTATCCGGAACAGCCCTGCTAAAGTTGCCCGGCCTTTAGTAGTGCAGAAACAATAAACCTCCTCTCGCCATGACTCTTCGCCAGAACTATGCACCGGCCCTGTTGCCTAACGCCCTGACCGAACTGGATGCCCACTGGTGGGACACCTTTATTAAAACCACGCAACAGGTGTCGGAAACGGCCGTACTGCCCAACGCCCTGGCCTCCGACACGGTTGCGGGCATGCTGCACGAAGTGATGCGGGTAATTCGCTCACTCTGCCTGCGCCAGAGCGATGGGGGCGGTTTCTTCCGGGCTTATCTGAATGACCAGAAAGTGCCGCCCGCACAAATGCCCGACCGTATATTTGCCCACCCGCCCCTACCCGGCGAGTCGGTCACCGACTGGGCGGCACGTGCCTACGGCGAAACGCCTTTCTGCCTGATTTTCAACTACGCCGACCTACTCTCCGACCGGCTTTGCCAGCAATTGAGCCGCCTGATTCAGCCGTTTCTGGCGCAATGGGGCATTCCGCTCAACGGCCTGCATACCACCACATTTGTGGGCAACTACGGCTATACACCCCTGGGTGTTCATCAGGACAGTGTGGGCGGCAACGTGATTCATTTTCACCTCGGGCCCGGCAAAAAAACGATGTACACCTGGGAAGCAGACGACTATAACCGACTGACGAATAGTGGACAGAACAAACCGGGTTTACAACAGGTATTGCCCCACGCTACCGCCTACGAATTTGGCGCGGGCGACATCTATTACATGCCCTGGAACAAATACCACATCGGCTATTCGGACCAACTGTCGGTGGGGGTAACGCTCTGGTTTGATAATCATACCAACGATGTGGTATTCTGGCAGTTGCTGCAAACCCTGCGCGATCGCCTCTTCGATCCTGCACAGGCCTGCATTACCCAGCCCGAACAACTAGCTGACCGGCCGGGCAACTCGTTCAGCGTGATCGATGCGCTGGTTGCAGCAGGGCAGGCTACCGATTTCAACCGCCCATTTGAGGATGTCCTGCGCGACGAATACGAGCACCATATGCGGCGGCTAGTGAGCAATAGCGGGTGGAAAGTGAGTCCAAACCAACGTACTCACCCCCTGCTGCCCGACAACACTGACCATCTCGACCGGCTACTAACGAGTCAGTTGCAGCTAGTATCGCCATTCCGGTTGCTGCACGTTCCGCTTGATGCCCAGCGGATACAGGTCTACTGCCGGGGCGACGTTTTAACCACCCATAAAGATCTGCTACCGATACTTGACCGGCTGAACACGGGCGAATCGATTAGTACGACCAACTTGCTCGACTTGCTTGACACCGACCAGTGGAACGAGGTCATTACGCTGTTGATGGCCCTGCATAACCGGTGTGGCCTCACCCTTTCTCCCCTTAGCTGATTATGGAAACGCTTGCTGTTGCTAAACCTGCGGCCACCCTAAGCTTCAACACCCTGAACCGGAGTTGGTGGGCTGCCTTTCTCAATCAAACAACCTATTTTTCGCAAACGAGCGTCTTTCGCGATGCCCTCACGCCCCCGCAGGTCGATCAGCTTAGCGCGTTCACCATGCAGGCGCTGAATCGTATCTGCACGCGTGCGTCGAGCCAGAACGGATTCCGGGTTTATCTGGATGGGCATGAACAAAGCGAGGCCGACAAGCAATCCAGCGTGTTTGCCTATCCCCCCCAACCCGGCGAATCGCTCAGCGGCTGGGCCGCACGGGTATTCGACCATCAGAAGTTCGGGCTGATCATCAACCAGATCGAGAAGTTTTCGGCCCCGCTGGCAGAGGCTGTTTCGGTGCTTATTCAGCCGCTGCTCGAGCAGGTTGGCATTCCACTCAATGGCTTTCACACCTCAACGTTTATTGGCAATTATGGCTACACGCCCCTGGGTATCCACCAGGACCACCGGGGGTCGTCGGTCATTCACCTGCATCTGGGACCGGGCGAAAAAATCATGTATAACTGGGAAGAAAGCCTGTATAACCAACTGGCGGCAGGCAAACCCAACAACAAGGATATTGACCCGTTGCTGCCCCACGCTACAGCCTATCAGTTCGGCGCGGGCGACATCTATTTTATGCCCTGGAACCAGTACCACATAGGCGTTTCCAACGAATTATCGGTCGGGCTCACCTTCTGGTTCGACAACCATACCAGCGACGTCATTCTAAACAAGCTCTTCGATCTGTTGAAGGGTAAATTCATGAATCGGAAGGCCATTACGAGCCCACAACGACCCGGCGAGGGGTTCACTAAATTCGGGGAGGTGATGAGCGCGCTAAACACCGACATGCTGCCCCCCGGAGCCTCATTGCGGGAGATGCTGGCAACGGTTCATCAGGAATCCCTGCTGACCCTGTTCAGCAACGGCGGCTGGCGGTTCCGGCCGCTCTCATTACGCCACGACGGGCAGGCGGTTGATCCAGACCAACTCCTCGACGGGCACCTGCAAACCATTTACCCCTTCCGGCTCTACCACCGCCCCGTCAACGCCGACGAACTGCTGGTGTATTGCCGGGGGGCAGAGTTTCAAACGCCTGCTAGTCCGGGGTTGGTTCGGGTACTCGACCGCCTCAACCTCGGCGAACCTGTTGCCACCCGCACCCTGCTCGCCGACCTTGCCGACTGGCCCACCGACACGGCGCTGTATGTGCTGCAACTGTTGGTAGAAAATAGGGGGTTACGGCTGGTTTAGTCGAGTGAAACGGTTGGCTGGTCGAAGTCTTTTTGCGTGCTCGTTGGGCAACCTCAATTTAGAGGCCGTGACGGGCCAACCATTCCCGTCCCGGCTTTTCCTATGCACATGGCTTCGGGCATCGATCTAGTAACAACCGACACCATTGCCGGGTTGGTTACTACCCATGGCGATCGGTTTCTGCACCGGGTATTTACCCCCGCCGAAATCGCTTACTGCCAACATAAACCGCAGCCCCTACAACATTTTGCAGCCCGGTTTGCAGCCAAAGAAGCCGCCTTCAAAGCCCTCGGGTCGGGCTGGAATAACGGCGTTACCTGGCGACAGATCGAAGTAAAAAGTACCGGTGGCGCGCCTCAGCTCGCGCTGACGGGGGCTGCGCTATCTCTATTCTCCAGCTACGACTACATTGGTTCTTCGCTCGCCATTTCTCACACACCCACCCACGCCGTTGCCATCGTGACCTTATTCGGGTGATGTTTCATTTGCCATATAACCCTAACTATCAACGAGTTATGTCGCTTCGTCTTTTTCCCTATCTGCTGGGCCATGTCTGTAATCTGCCATTCGACCAGGTTGATGTGGCCGGGCAGACTCGCCCGTTGATGGCATCACTACGGTCGTTACTGGCGGCTGAACAACGGCGGCTGGCTCAGAAAGAGGCACTCGTTGCCGCGCTTCTACCTCACATTGAAGCCATTACCGAACGCGAAACGCATAAACGGCTCTACAGCATCCGGCGCGAGTTGTACAACGAGCGCCCTCTGCGCCCCGCTGACCTGACCTTCGCTTTGGAGACGCTGCCACCCATTCTGGCCGGGCAGGTGGCTGAATTTGTTCAGGCTCAGCAGCAGGAACGTATCCAGACTGTCCAGTTCGAGGCGGCCCACGCAACCCTTAGCCGGTTACTGCGTGAACAGCTCCAACAGCGCGTTACCGATGAGGCGTTCAAAAAAGCGCTTGTATTTGCCAGCCATTCACTGCTCGAAAGCATTCAGCGGTATCGTGATAAACCGGTGGCCAATTTTGTCAGTAAGGAGTTTGGCCTTGAAACGACCCTGCTCAAATATTACACCCGAATGGGAACAAAGGCCTCCCCGTTCAGCCAGTTTACAAGCATATTCTGGAGTAACCTGGCGGCAGATCAAGCCAAAACTCTGGTCTTGAACGAACCCGCCAACGCCTGCCCTGAGTCGGTCGTACTGACCAACCGCAGCCTGCTGAGCCAATTGACGCTCCTGCTGAGCCTGGACGAACGTACCTGCACTCACTGCACGCTGTACCTGAATCCGAGTGTGCAGACGGAAGGCCAGCATCTGACCTTCCTAACCTGTCGGGCCAACAAAGATCATGTTCGGCGGCTCGTTTCTACCCCCGAAACGACCGTTCTCCGGCAACGGCTCTGTACCGGCCCAAAACTGTACACCGACCTGCTTGCCACTCTGGCTACAGAGGCGGGATTACCGACCGAGCAGGCCAGGCAATTACTGAATCACTACCTGGATCTGGGGCTGCTTGAACCTGACCTCGGCCCTGACGCCACCAACCCTGATGGGCTGGGTACGTTGCGGGAGCGGCTCCTCAATACACTGCCCGCCAGCGAGCCTATGGCCCAGGCAATCAGCACAGCCCTTACCACCTTCTCGCTTCTCGCCAACGACCTGCGCACTGGTTCGTCCCACGACCGCCAAAGTGCCCAGAAACGGGCAACCAACGCACTGGATACGCTTCGGGCGGCGCTACATGCCTGCGCAACGGGACAATCTGCGCGGGATTTAGTGGCGCATCCGGCATTTCTGGCTCTACAACCACATCAGTATTTTTTTGAGGATACCTACCGGCCCCACCTTCACCTATCGGTGAATCGTGACACCCTGCATCCAATTGCCGGCGTCATTCAACAGCTACTAGGAAGCCATGCTTATTTCGACGAAAACGCGCTGCCCCGCCACCGGCTATACGAGGCGTACACCCGCCATTTTAGTCAGGCCACTACGCCAGTTTTGACGGCTTATGGCCAGTATCGAACGCTTAACGCCTGGTCTGCCGATGCGCCCGCCGATGGCCCAACTGATACCCAGCGTGCCCGCCGAAACTACCGGCACTGGCTGGCGGTTCTCCGGCAGGCAGCTACCTACGAAACCGATACGATTACTCTAACCAGCAGCGCGTTACGCTATGCCAGCACAGAATCAGACTTACATTCTGCGGCTGATTTACCGGCGGCCAGCGCATTCGTTCAACTCTTCAGAGAAGAACAGACAGGCACGGTACAGGCTGTATTGAATAGCGTTCATACGGGATTTGGCAAGATGGGTAGCCGGTTTCTGCACCAACTGCCAAAGGAGGTGACCAACCAGCTTATCACCCTCAACAGTGACGCATCTACCAACGCCCTGCTGTGCGAACTCGACGACGCCACCCACAGTAACGCCAACGTACATCCGGCCCTGCTACCTTACCGGCTTACGCTGGCCGGGCATCAGCAGGCCCACCGGCCTGGTGGGTTATGCGTCACTGAACTGGCCCTGAAACCGGACCCCCATCAACGGCAATTGCAACTGGTACACATACCTACCCAACGTCCCGTCTGTCTCTACGACCTTGGCACGGTACTACCCACTTTCCGCTCACCGCTGTTCGCTTTTTTGAGCCTGTTTGCGATGGGCAATAAGCTGAATATCCAGCCCTTCCTGAAAGGATTTTACCAGCCAATGATTCAGCCGCAGGGCATTTCGGTTATTCCCCGGCTAGTTCTCAACGGGCGGGTGGTAGTGCAGCGCCGGGCCTGGCATGTACCAACCGGGTCGTTGCCACCCAGGGAAACTAACGCGGCGACCTTCTTCCGGCAGGTTAACCGCTGGCGACTTGACGCCCAACTCCCCGACCGCGTGTTCGTGTTTGTGCAGTCGAAATTCATGTATGAGGCTGCTGACCTGCGCAACCTCAACCGCGACGACGCGAAACCCCAGTTCATCGATTTCACCAATCCTATGCTGGTGGGGTTATTTGCTAAACTCGCGGGCAAATGCAGAACGGCGCTATTGATCGAAGAAATGCTGCCTGATGCACCGCAGTTAACCCCCCTCGCCGGGCGGGGCACGGTCAGCGAGTACCTGTTGCAATGGTATAATCACCCTCCCCAAACTTCTTCCGAGTATGGCATTCAAGATCATTCAGTCATTCTTTTACCGGCCTGACAAACTAGCCGGTGGCTGGCTTTCCCCAACTTATAACCTGGTAAGCTGGGCCCTGAGTTGCCATCAGCTTCGGCAGCACTACAACACCGTTGAACTGGTTACCGATGCCTTTGGCAAGCAGCTGCTGATCGATAGCCTGCAACTTCCCTATACCCATGTCAGGGTTGAGGCCGACGTGTTCCAGAAGTACCCCGAACACCTGTGGGCTATTAATAAGCTCTATACGTATGCCCGGCAGACAGAGCCATTTCTGCATGTAGACGGCGATATTTTCAGCTGGAAACCACTTATAGATGACCAGATGAACCCGCTTTTGGTGGTGCAGAACATTGAACATACGGCTTACTATTTCCAGTATCTCAGCGCCATCCGCAAGCAATTTACCTACGTACCTGATGCCCTGCGCCCCTGCCTTGAGATGGAGCCCGCCATTCCGCCGAGCATCAATGCGGGCGTGCTCGGAGGCACCGACATGGCTTTTATCCGGGCTTACGCCGACGAGGCCATTCGTACCATTGACCAGAACCTGCCTTTTCTTAGCCAGCAAACCGAGCTCGATAATTACAATGTGGTGTTTGAACAGTTGCTCTTCCACCGGCTGGCAGAGCAACAGCAAACGCCCATTACCACCATTCAGCCCGACAATTTCCAGCTGTCGGAATGCCCCATCGAGCACTTAGGCCGCACCGTAAACTACCTGCATCCGCTGGGTACGTTCAAACGTAATTTCCGGCTGTGCGAAGGGCTGGTAGCGCACCTCAACGCGCACTACCCGGAAACCTACGAACGCATTAGAGCCTACGCCGCAACTAATTTCGATCCCGTATCCAGGTCGACAGCCCAGTTACAACGGCAACGCCTGTTCGAATCGCTGATGGCCCGCTACGCGCCCGATTCGGCGCAGGCCCGTGACTTACACACCTACCGGCAGGCCTATGCCACCATCCGAACAGCCTTGCCCGTTTCGCCGGAGGCGCAGCGCAAAACGCATCAACAGACGGTCGAGTTGCTTCAGACCGACGATGACAACCTGGTCAACTGCCGCCTCCGGCTGGCGCCCAATGCCGTGATGGTAGACACCCGCTGGAACTGGACCATCACCACACCCATTGATTTTTGTTCACCCGCCCTGCTCGACACCCTGGCAGGGCGTTACAGCAACAAATCGGTCCACAAACATCAACCCACCCGCGCTGTGATCTTCTGGCACGAAGCAGCCCGGCGGGTGGTGGAAGTAGCCATTCAAAACGACGTGCAACGGGTGTTACTCGATGGTTTCCGCCAGCCACGACAGGCACGTGAGGCCATTGGTGAGGCTCATCGGCGCTTTCCGGAATACGAACGTAACGCGTCGGAGTTTACCGCCTTCCTTTACGACTCCGTTCGCCTTCTGGTGAGTGGGGGCGTCCTGCAACCGGCCTGACAACCCGTTTCGAGCAAGCCTTGGTCGAGCAAAATAAGGGGTTTGTCTAACACTTTTGGCCTTCATCCAACCGGCGATCATCTTCGATCATGAATTGGCCGCTTCAGGGCAGCCGCCGTACCAATAACCACTCCGTCTACCTCTTCTTTAGTATGGCCTTCTCCTTCCTCAAACGGCTGTTCGACAAGCAGCCAGATCGGGCTTCGTCGCCCTCCGACGATACCGACGACTCAGGTATGGAACTCCTCGACGACGACACCGCTGACGATTATATCAAAGGCGGAACAGGCGAATTACCCAAGCTCTGGAACGGCGTCCCATCTCGCGACTGGACCATAAATTAACGACCATGAACCGCGCCGACACTTATATACCCTTCATGCGGCAGATCATGGACTGGCATCGGTTCTGTAAGAACGGCTACGGCATCACCGTCGATCCGTACATCAGCATCGACATCACCACGAAGCAAACCATCGACCTCAACCGGCTACAGCAGGCTGTCCACCAGTTGCTTAGCCGAAACGTGGTGCTACGTACCCAGTTCAGGATGGGTCACGACGCGCTGCTGTATCAGATACCCGTTGAGGCCGACTCGCCGCTATTCCGAATTCGCCATTGCAAAGGCACGGCCAGCAATGGCTACACGGAGATGGTAAACGAAAATGTAGCCCTGTCGATCCACGAAAGCGTACTATTTAAAGTAGGCCTGATTGAAACGGGCACGGTATCGTCTATCCGCCTGTATGCTCATCACCTCATTGCCGAACCCCGGTCGCTGGGCATTCTGAAACAGGAACTCATTGCCTGCTACCGTGCCGACAAGCTGCGCGTTAAACCGGCTACGCAGCAGTATGTGGCCTACAAAAACCAACGGCTGTTTGACCGCTACGCCACAGACGACGCGTTCATTCGTAACGTGTTGAGCCCCATCGACCAGCGGATTTTCCGCGCTGATCCCACTCAGCGGGCGGCTACAGTCAACGAGTCCTTGCATGAGCTGTGCGCCGGGCCGTATTACCACTTCGGCAAAAAACCCGGACACAGCTACTATTCGGCACTGCCCATCGCTGGTTTGCAGGCCCTGATGACCTTTTTACGGACCCATCAGACAAGTTTGGCGGTGCTGCTACTGGTGGCTTTCGCCCGCGTTTGCCAGACTATTCAGTACCAGAAAAAGCTCATCGGGGTACTTTACAACGATGGATTCAGCCCACAGGCCAACCAGACGATCGGGCATTATATGGGCGAATCGTACATCGAAGTAGACCGGCTGCTCGATACAGGCAATACCCTCAATGCGCTGGCACCCCTTCAGCGGCACCTTTTCGGTCTGTACAAACACGCCATTTTTAACTACAATTTCTACAACATCGACGAAGCAGCGCTGTACCGGCACTGCATAGGATTTGTCAATTATTCCGAGTCGGCCGATAAACTACCCCGGCCTACCGACGCCCGCTTCTTCGACCCCATCGATACCGTTCATTTTGACCTTGATCCGTCGTTTTGCTGCTATCAGGACGCCATCAGTGTGTGGTGGCGGTTCAACAAGAACACGTTCAGCGACCAGCAGATTATCGCTATCGATGCGCTGTTTCGTAACCAACTGGAACGGCTTATCCAGTTGGTTGCCGCCGGAAAAGTGCCTAAAGAAGTCACCACGCCCAACCACCAGCCCTTTACCAAGTTGGTCGAGTGAAATACGAGGCTCGTCTAAATGGTTTGGCCGGGCCTGATGGAGCATTTAAGTTCGGTGTAAAATCAACATTCTTTTCTGTTGTAGCCATGAAACGCTTATCTGCCCTGCTCTTTCTGCTCCTGGCCCACTGGGCGCAGGCACAAACTACGCTGACCGGACTTGTTACCGAAAGCAGCGGCCAACCGGTCATCTTTGCCACAATCGGCCTGCATACTGCCAGCGATTCTGCGGTTGCCAAAGGTGGGCTCACCGACGAAACCGGTCACTTTCAACTGAAAGGCATCAAGCCCGGCACTTACTTTGTCAGCGCCCAGGCTATCGGCTTTGGCAAAACCTACTCGGCAACAGTCACGGTCGATTCGGCGGTCGTGGCCGTGCCAACACTCACGTTGCTCACAGAAATAAAATCCTTGAAACAGGTGGTCGTGAAAGCGCAGCGCAGCCTGATCGAGCAGCAGCCCGATCGGGTCGTTCTCAACGTTGAAAACAGCGTGATCACCAAAGGCAATAAAGTCAACGATCTGCTGCGCTATGCCCCGCGCGTACGAATCGGCGGCGACGGCGGGGTGAGCGTCGGCAACAAATCAAACGTGCTAACCCTGGTGGATGGGCGGCAGCTGGGACAGAGCGCACTGGCCAGTTTTCTGCAGAACTTTTCGGCTGAAGATATACTGCGTGTTGAGGTCATCACCAATCCATCGGCCCGGTACGACGCCAGTTTTGGGGCCGTGATCAATATCGTTACCAAGCGGGTGCGGGAGGAAGGCGTGAACGGACGGGCGCAACTGTCCTACTCGCAGGGCATGTATGAACAGTTTACGCCCGACGCCTCGCTCAACTGGCGGCGCGGCCGCTGGAGTGCTTTCGGCAGCGTTGCTCTTTACCTGAACGCCCAGTTCTACAGCACCCAGACCATCGAGCGGTTCTTTCCCGGTGGCTCGCTGCTCAACGAAATGAGCACGCTCGACGGCTACAATTCCGTAGCTACCAGTTGGGGCCTCGACTACGCCTTTTCGGATAAGCACGTGCTGGGTGCGCGCCTGAACACCAAGAATAACCGCGACCTCTACTCCGCCCGCACCGACACTTATTTCCGTTCGGCAGCCAGCCGCACCGACTCCATCCTGCGCACGCTCAACAACCAGGTCGAACGCACCCAGACCCAGGATTACAACCTCAACTACAAAGGCACGTTTGGCGATAAGGGGCGCGAACTGAGCGTGAACCTCACCCAGACATTCTTCAATAAAGACGCCACGCAGAACATCAATTACCAACTGGCAAAACCAAACGGACAACTGGTGGGAACCCCAACGTTGCTGCGTATTCTGAATCCCAACGAGCAGCAGAGCTTCATTGCGCAGGCCGACTACAGCACGCCCGTACTCGCCAACAAAGCCAAACTGGACGTGGGCGCAAAAACCATTCAGATCAGCAACAACAACGAGCTTCGGCAGGAAAACTTCCTTGAAGGTCAATACGTGTACGATCCGGGTTTCAGTAACAAAGGGCTGTATAACGAGGGAACGTATGCCGCCTACACCACCCTGGCCCGGCAGTTGCCCAAAGGCTGGTCGGTACAGGGCGGGCTTCGGTACGAAACCACCACCCAGTCGCTCACCAACTCGGATTTGCAACGCACCTACGCCGGGCTGTTTCCCAGCTTTAGCCTGTCGCGGTCGGTTGAAGCCGCCGGGGCCTGGGGCGTAACCTACAGCCGTAAAATTTCGAGACCCAGCCTGAACGCACTGGTCCCCTACCGCTACCTCGTTGACCGGTACACCTACGCACAGGGCAACCCGCTGATTCGGCCTTCGTTTGCCAACACGATCGATGCGTACTACAGCTTTAAAAGTGGTATAACGGTCTTCGCCAATGGCACGCACACCCGCGATTACATGACACAGATTCTGACGAGCGATCCGGCAACTACCATTTATACCCAGACAGAGGGCAATCTGAGATCGGTGCTGGAAGCCTACTCGGGCCTGACCGTGCCTAAAAATCTGACAAAATGGTGGCAAACCAACAGCACACTGATGCTGCTGACAGCCCGCGCCAATACGCCCGTCAACGAACTGACGGGCTTTGAAAACGCGGGGACCTGGGTGAGCCTTAACTCAACTAACATTGTTACGCTACCCCACAGTTGGAAAGTTGAACTGACCTTCAGCTACCAATCGACCAGCCGCACAGCCCTCTGGACGCAGAAGCCCTTCTACTGGGCATCGCTGGCGGTGAACAAACCAGTGCTGAACGGCCTGGGCAACCTGCGCCTCGAGTTTCAGGACATGTTTCGCACCCAGCGGTTCCGCATCGCCGCCAATTACGGCGTGGTTAACCTGACCAGCCAGGGTTACAACGATAATCAGCGGATAAAGGCGTCGTTCAGCATCAATTTTGGCAAGAAAACAGTGAAGTCAGCCCGCCAGACCGACCTTGGGAACAATACCGAAAAAGGCCGCATGGGAGCAAAATAACCACCTCAAGCATGGGAGCGCGCTACCATTTTTACCGCCAACTCGACCACATGGATTGTGGCCCAACCTGCCTAAAAATGGTGGCGGCGCACTACGGCAAAGACTACTCCCTCGATTTTCTGCGGGCCAATGCCTACATTACCCGGTCGGGGGTTAGCCTGCTGGGTATCAGCGATGCAGCCGAAAAAATTGGCTTCAAAACCCTGAAAGCGCGACTCTCTTACCGGCAGGTGTCGGAAGAAGCCCCGCTGCCCTGTATCCTGCACTGGAACCAGGAACACTTCGTTGTGCTCTACGGCGTGCAAAAGTCGCGCTGGCGGCGCTGGCTGGCCAATGACAGCACCGGCAGCACCGACCGGCTGGTTATTGCCGACCCAGGCCACGCACTGGTTACGGTCGACAGAGAGACGTTTATGAACTGCTGGGCGGGCGGGGCAGCGGAAAAAGGAATTGGCCTGCTGCTCGAACCTACGCATGAATTTGAACACCTTCATGAAGAAGCCACCCCCACCAAAACGGGTTTTCAATTTCTGTACGAATACCTGATTCCCTACCGCCGCTACATCATGCAGGTACTGCTCGGCATGATGATCAGCAGTTGCGTTAGTATGGTATTTCCGTTCCTCACGCAGAGCCTGGTCGATTACGGTATTCACCGGCACAACCTCGAGTTCATTCACCTCATCCTGCTGTCGCAGCTGTTGTTGTTTGTGGGCAATGTGGCCGTTGATCTGATCCGCAACTGGATTCTGCTGCACATCAGCACCAGGGTCAGCGTATCAATTATTTCCAACTTTCTGGTGAAGTTGATGAAGCTGCCAATCAGTTTTTTCGAGTCTAAAAATGTGGGCGACATCTCGCAGCGCATTCAGGATCACCACCGTATTGAAACGTTCCTGACCGGCGCCACGCTCAACACGCTTTTCTCGGTGGTTAATCTGGTAATTTTTGGCGTGGTACTGGGTACGTATAACCTCCAGTTGCTGGGCATTTTCGCGGTGGGGAGCATCTTGTCGGCGGGCTGGATTGCCGTTTTTCTGAGCCAGCGAAAAGACCTCGACTACCGGCGGTTCCAGCGTATGCGCGATAACCAGAATAATCTCTACGAACTCATCACGGGTATGCAGGAGATTAAACTCAACAACTGCGAAAAAGCCCGCCGCTGGGAATGGGAGCGCATTCAGGCCAAATTATTTCACATCAGCATTCGCGGGCTTGCGCTGGAACAGTATCAGGAAGTGGGGGCCTCCTTTGTGACCCAGTTAAAGAACATCCTGATCTCCTACGTAGCCGCTACACTCGTCATCGATAACCAGATAACGCTGGGCGTCATGCTCAGTATCTCCTACATTATCGGGCAACTGAACGGGCCACTCAGCCAGTTAATGACCTTCATGCGGACCATTCAGGACGCTAAAATCAGCCTCGACCGGCTTGGCGAAGTGCATAATAAACCCGACGAAGAGCTTGATGAAGAACGCCTGCTGGGCCGCCCAATGGCCCTCTTCAGCCAGGACCTGACAAGCAGCCAGACGGGCTACGACGATTACCTCAGCCCGCAGTCGGGCATTACTCTGCGCGACGTGTCGTTCCGCTACGGTGGCCCCAATTCAGGCCTGGTGCTGAAAGGTCTGAACCTGCATATTCCGGCGGGGAAGGTCACGGCCATTGTTGGCACCAGTGGCAGCGGCAAAACCACCCTGCTCAAATTATTGCTGAAATTCTATGCCCCTACCAGCGGCGAAATAGCCGTGAACGGCAGTAACCTCACCGACCTGTCGGCCCGGCAGTGGCGGCAATCGTGCGGCACGGTGATGCAGGACGGCTATATTTTTTCTGATACGCTGGCGCGGAATGTGGCCGTTGATGGCCAGAAGATCGACGAAGACCGCCTGGCCGAGGCCATCCGCACGGCGAACCTCCACGACTACCTGCGCAAAGCCCCGCTTGGTTTCGCTACTAAAATCGGCAACACTGGCGCGGGCCTCAGCGGCGGGCAGCGGCAGCGTATTTTCATTGCCAGGGCGGTGTACAAAAACCCCTCGTACCTCTTTTTCGACGAAGCCACCAGCGCACTGGATGCTAACAACGAACGGATTATCATGGACAATCTCGACCGTTTTTTCAAGGGGCGAACGGTGGTCGTCATTGCTCACCGCCTCAGCACTGTCAGAAATGCCGACCAGATAGTGGTGCTGGACAACGGCGAGGTGCGGGAAGTGGGCACCCATACCCAATTGGCGGCGCAACGGGGGGTTTACTACGAGTTGGTTAAGAATCAGTTGGAGCTAGCCGAAGCCTAAGCGATGAACCCACTGAAAGACCCCGCCCCCACCCTGCGCGTCAGCCATAGCGACGAAATGCAGGAAATCATAGGCCACGTGCCGCATTGGCTGTTTCGCTGGGGAAACCTGATGATCGTTGGGTTATTACTGCTGCTGTTGCTGACTTCCCACACGCTTCATTACCCCGACATCATGCATGCGCAGGCCCTGATTAATGCCCGCGAGCAGCCTCAGAAAGAAACCTGGTTTATCACTGATCCCAGCGTTACCTACGAGCCGCAGGTAGGCGACGCCCAGGATGTACAGGTTGGCGACACCCTGCTGAATGAAATTGACGCCACCCACAAGACTGTGACCCCCGTAACGGCGCGCGTATCGGGACGAACGTACCTGATTAAGGGCATTGAAAATAACCCCAAAGCGTTTGTACTGCTGGTTGTGCCCCTAGTCACCAACTATGAAGTACAACTTCGTTTGCCACTAAAAGGGGCCGGCAAACTCCGCAACGGGCAGCGCGTGTTGATTCGGCTTGACGCTTACCCGAGCAACGAGTTTGGCTTTCTGGAAGGGCACATCAGTGGAATCGTTCCGGTATCGCTGGATGGTCACTACCGGGCCAACGTGGTTCTGGCCAGCGGCCTCACTACCAATACGGGCCACACCCTGCCTGTGCAGCCACTACTTCAGGGAACCGCCGAGGTGATTCTCGATGAGAAACGTCTTTTCGATAGGATCTTCAAGACTTTGCTGTAACAATGAGACGTCTGGTTAATTCATACATTACCTACGGTGTGATTGAGAAGGCCGCTCTGCATCGCTCAATCATTCACCGCTACGCCCAGCATATTCCAGACTTACAGTTAAGTTGGGAATGCGAGTTTCAGGAAACGGCGCATTCCTTTTTTGAGCAGGCCATTCCTGACCTGCTCTTCATGAACTTGCACAATCTTCCGTTACAGGTTGATTCACTACTACGGCCAATTCTGAGCGAACATGCCGGCATTATTATCACATCGGGCTTTTACCCTACTCAACTCTTCGATATTCCCTTCAAGCCATTAGCTTACCTACAGAAGCCGTTTTCTTTTGAGAAATTCCTGGCCTGTGTGAATCAGTATAAAGAGATCATTCAGCACAACCGCTGACGTACCTACTTAAACGCTGAGAGGCCGGTGATTTCTGCGCCCATAATGAGCAGGTGGATGTCGTGGGTGCCTTCGTAAGTGACAACCGATTCAAGGTTCATCATGTGGCGCATGATCGGATAATCGCCCACAATGCCCATACCACCCAGAATTTGTCGGCTTTCGCGGGCTACGCGCAGGGCCATGGCTACGTTGTCGCGCTTGGCCATCGAAATCTGAGCCGTGGTGGCCGATCCGCCATTCTTCAGCGTGCCAAGCCGCCAGCAAACCAACTGCGCTTTGGTAATATCGGTCAGCATTTCGGCTAGCTTCTTCTGCACCAGTTGAAAACCAGCAATGGGTTTATCGAACTGAACCCGTTCGAGCGCATATTTACGCGCCGTTTCGTAGCAGTCCATTGCCACGCCCACCGCCCCCCAGGCAATGCCGTACCGGGCCTGGTCGAGGCAGTCGAGGGGTGCTTTCAGGCCGCTGGCACCAGACAGCATCTGGTTTTTAGGCACCTTCACATCCTGAAAAATCAACTCGCCCGTTCGACTGGCGCGTAACGACCATTTCCGCTCGATCTCATTGGTGGTGAAGCCCTCCATTCCTTTTTCAAGGAGAAGACCCTTAATTTTCCCCTGTTCATTCTTAGCCCAAACCACCGCCAGATCGGCAATGGGGCCGTTGGTAATCCAGAGTTTCGAGCCGTTGAGCAGGTAATAATCGCTGCGTTCAATGAAGTTCGTCTGCATGCCGCCGGGGTTCGAGCCGTGGTTGGCCTCCGTCAGGCCGAAGCAGCCAATCAGTTGTCCTTTAGCCAGGCGGGGCAGGTATTTCTGTTTCTGCTCGTCGGACCCATAGGTCAGAATCGGGTACATGGTCAGCGAATTATGCACCGACACGGTAGAGCGCATGCCTGAGTCGCCCCGTTCAATCTCCTGCAACATCAGGCCCGAACTGATATAATCGAGCCCGCCCCCGCCA
This sequence comes from uncultured Cytophagales bacterium, assembly GCA_963750355.1. GTDB lineage: Bacteria > Bacteroidota > Bacteroidia > Cytophagales > Spirosomataceae > Fibrella. Next base: position 752,332 of record CAVVQL010000003.1, read on the forward strand.
TACTGAGTGGGAATGGTGGCCCCGAATGCCCCGATCTGGGCAAACTTCTGGATCATGTGCGCCGGAAATTCGCCCCGCTGGGAGTAGTCGTCGATGATGGGCGTTATTTCCCGCTTCACAAAATCGCGCATGGCCGCACGCACCAGCTTTTGCTCAGCCGTGAGGAGGTCGTCGATCAGGTAAAAATCGGGCGACTCAAACGAGTCAGCTTTCGGTCGGGTCGAGGTCGGAACGGGTTGTGCTTGCATATCGGGGTAACGCCCAAAGGTGGGCGCTTGTTAGGTGGCAAGTTGGCTATTTGGCGTCAATTTGCCCAATCCGATACGAACGGATTACTGACCCGGCCACCTTCGGCTACAAATCAGACGAGTTGGCTGCTTCGTAGAAAGACAGCCTTTTTCGTAAATTTGCCCCTGCCTTGCCGGATAAACACCGGCCAGACGGTTTCATGATTCATTCGCTCTCCCTGACCCTGTTGCCTGAACAGGGCCTCGACGAGGCGGCTTTTCGGTCGCTCGTTCTTCATCAATTACACCTTCCCGACGCGCCCGATGTGGTGGTGCGCAAACGTCGCCAGTCCATCGACTCGCGGGGGCGGCAAACCAAGGTTCATATCGACGCCGATGTGTACGCCGGCGAAACGCCGCCCCCCCTGATCCAACATGGCCTAACGTACCCAAACGTTGGCCGGGCGAAAGCGGTGATTATTGTTGGGGCCGGTCCGGCGGGCCTGTTTGCGGCGCTGCGGCTGATTGAACTGGGGCTGAAACCCATTGTGCTGGAACGCGGCTCTGACGTGCGGGCACGGCGGCGCGATTTGGCCGCCATCAACAAAGACCATATTGTCAATCCTGAGTCGAATTACTGTTTTGGCGAAGGGGGTGCCGGTACGTACTCCGATGGCAAGCTCTACACGCGGTCGAGTAAGCGCGGCGATATCCGGCGAATTCTTGAGATCCTGGTTGCCCACGGTGCAACCGATCAGATTCTGGTCGATGCGCATCCGCATATCGGCACCAACAAGCTACCCGGTGTGGTTACGGCCCTGCGCGAAAGCATTCTGAACGCGGGCGGCGAGGTCTTTTTCGACACCAAAGTGGTTGATCTGATCCTCGACAATGGGGAAATGCGCGGCGTGGTTACGGCCGATGGGCGCGAACACACGGGCGAAGGCGTGATTCTGGCAACGGGCCATTCAGCCCGCGATATGTTCCACCTGCTTCACCAGCGCCACGTATTGATTGAGGCTAAACCGTTTGCGATGGGTGTACGCATCGAGCACCAGCAGGCCCTGATCGATACCCTGCAATATCACCTTGGGGCCACACCCAGCCGCGCCAATCCAGGCCGGGCCAATCCAGGCCGCGCCAATCCAGGCCGGGGCGATTACCTGCCTGCCGCCTCGTATAGCCTCGTTACGCAGACCAGGTTTGGCGGCGTAGAACGGGGCGTTTTCTCATTTTGCATGTGCCCCGGCGGCTTCATTGTTCCCTCGGCAACGGCCCCCGGCGAACTGGTCGTCAATGGCATGTCGCCCTCCCGCCGGGACTCTACATTTGCCAATTCCGGCCTGGTGGTCGCCATCACCGATGTCGATCTGAAACCGTATGCCGAGCATGGCCCCCTGGCTGGACTGATGCTGCAACAGCGCATTGAGCAACGCGCCTGCGCCGTGGCGAGTGCGCCCGACGGTTCATTGTCGCAACGGGCACCGGCTCAGCGGGTGGCCGATTTTGTCGACGGGCGGGTATCAGCTTCGCTATTGCCAACCTCGTACCAGCCGGGCCTGGTGTCGGTTGATCTGCGCGAGGTATTGCCCGATCACATTGCCCAGCCCCTGCGGCAGGGGCTTCGCGATTTTGGTCAGAAAATGCGGGGCTATGTGAGCAACGACAGTCAGTTGATCGGCATTGAGAGCCGAACCTCGTCGCCCGTGCGTATTCCCCGTCATCGCGACACCTGCGAGCATGTTCAGGTCCGCCGACTATTTCCCTGCGGCGAAGGAGCGGGCTACGCGGGTGGCATTGTTTCGGCCGCGATGGACGGTGAGCGCTGCGCCGACGAACTGGCAAAGCTCTACGCGTAATTCCTGACCGGCCCCTAGTCACACCAGCGTATCCACGATCGACAGGCCAAAAACAACGAACGGCTATGCGCTCTCTTTATCCTTTCCTGTTCGTCCTGTTATTCGGGACGGCTTCATTGGCCCAAACCAGCCAGTTTACGGCGACCATCAACGGTAAAGAATTTAAATCGACCGGGCAGCGGCTGAAACTCCCCCTGCCCGGCTCCATGCACTACCTCGCCATCGCGGGCATGAATGTGAACCCCGACGTGCAGCTCTGGCTCCGCTTTTTTTACCTGAACGAGCTAAAACCGGGCACCTACAAGATCCTGGCCGAGGATGATAAGTCGGTTCGCGACTCGTTCGATAAAACCACGCCTAACCCGGTTTACGCGCTCCTCGACTATACCGAAGAAACCAAGGGGATGGGGCACGGTTTTCAGGATGGCGAATCGTATGAAGGCACGGTGACGATTACGAAGGTGACGGATACCAGCATTGAAGGCACTTTTTCGGGCACGCTAAAAGGGCAGACCTACAAAAAACGGGTAATGGCTACCCTCTCCGGCTTCGGGCTGCGTCAGAACCTGGAAGACAAAGCCATCACGGCAGCGGGCGGCGGTATGCTCGTCAAGGGCGGGCCACACGACCATGACAACACCAGGAAAGGCGAGAAGACCGCCGACATCAAGGTCGAGAACGGCACTTTCACCGTATCGTGGGGCAAAGACGACAAGAAGAAGACTAACTAACTGGTCGGTTCATCAGCGCGACTGCGAATTAGGTTAGCAGGTCGGGGGCTCAATGGCCCCCTTTTTCATACCAGACAATAACCTCGCTGGCTGGCTTGCGCTGAATAGCCGGTACCTGAGCATCCTGGGCCGGATAGCCAATCGGGATGAGTAAAAACGGTTTTTCGTTGGATGGCCTATCCAGCAGTTTCGTCAGGAAATCCATCGGGCTGGGTGTATGCGTCAGGGCAACCAGACCCGCATTCTGAATAGCCGCCAGCAGAAAGCCGCAGGCTAGCCCCACCGACTCGGTCACGTAATAATTCGGCCGCTTCTGCTCACCCCTGACTTCAACGATCCGCCGGAATACGATGATCAGATAGGGCGCTGTTTCCAGAAACGGCTTTCGCCAGTCGGTGCCCAGCGGAGCCAGATCTTCGAGCCATTCGGCCGACATCCGGCCACTGTAGCTCCGTTTTTCTTCCGCCTCGGCCGCCTCCCGAATCTGGCGTTTCAGGCCGGCATCACTGACCACACAGAACGTCCACGGTTGTTTATTCGCCCCTGATGGAGCCGTAGAGGCCGTCATAATCAGCTGCTCGACAACATCGCGTGGTATGGCCCGGTCCGAAAAATGGCGGAGTGACCGGCGCGCGTTCAGTTGCTCAAAGAACGCGCAGGTGCGTTGGCGAAGGTCTTCCTCCGTTGGGTCGAGAAGGGGTTGGTAAGGAATCATTCAACAAAATAAGCAGATTATCGAGCCCGTTTGCTGGGTGCCATCGTCTGTTTGTAAACGAATTGTTACCTTTGAAAAGGCTTCGCTCACCCGCCTGAAAACACGGTTTACCGTTCAACCCGAATGCTTCATCAACCTTTTGTTGAGCTTACCGACCACCTGCGTCAACGCCTTCAGGAACCACTACCGGGCGAAGCCGCCCACCGCCTGATGGCCTCGTCGGCCCGCACCAGGCTGGGTATTCGGCCCAATGAACGCACCCGTCGCAGTGCGGTACTCATTCTGTTTTACCCCTACCAGAACGAGATTTATTTGCCGCTCATTCTGCGCCCGCAATACGATGGCGTACATGCCGGACAGATGGCTTTCCCCGGCGGACGCGTTGAACGCACCGACCGTGATCTGACCCAGACCGCCCTGCGTGAAGCCCAGGAAGAGATCGGCATCAAGGTGCAGGATGTAACGGTGCTGGGCCACCTGACAGAGTTATTTATTCCGCCCAGCAATTTCTACGTACAACCCGTGGTGGGCATGCTCACTGCCCGCCCCGATTTCTACCCCGATCCGCGCGAAGTAGACGCGGTGGTCGAGGTCAGCCTGACCACCCTCGTAGACACCACCATTGTCGGCGATAGTCAGATCGAGGTACGCGGCGTCACCGTCGATGCGCCTTATTACGACATTCAGGGTCACCGCGTCTGGGGTGCCACCGCCATGATGATCGCCGAGCTGCTGGAAGTGCTGAAGTAAATGAGCGCTGGCAGACTCGACAGCGCTACCCCTTGTAAGCTCAATATCCCGGTACAATTTACCGATCAGTAAAACCAGCCATTCATTAGTTGTATTTATCAGCTTCAGGAGCTATGCTTGCAACATAATAGCCACTTACGGAGCCACTAGCCAAACGACATAAACTAAACCATTTGTTACTCATTATCAGCAAATTGTGGTTTAGTGACTTTACGTACAATAACATGTTGCGGTGCTCGTCTATCTATAGCTACGCGGTCACAGTTGCCGCCTGCCTCTAACCAGCAGGCACCATCCGGGTACGACTTGGATACGGATTCACCGGCGTAGGCGTTGCTACATCACCATCCGTTATGCCCAGCAGAAGCATCCGGTTCGCGCTACGTGTTGGAAAGTAGGGTCAATGGATAGGGGCTGAAAAATGAAAAGGTCCGAACAAGAATGCTCGGACCTTTTCATTAAACCAACTGGGTTATGTTAAGACATTTCTATTAACTCAGGCATAAGATCTTGTCTAAATGGTTGCATATGCTGCATACATGGTTCACATGTTCCAAAACCGTAGCCTGTCTTTACAAAGTAGTCAAACTCTGACTCTGAATCAAATACTCGTACAGAGGCAATGCTCTTTCGAATATTAAGTGCCACATATGTATGCAAACCCTCAATTAGACACTCTATTTTATCGTCACACGAGCTAGCGTTACTAATGAGAGTGGTCAGTGTAAACAAGCCAGGTACAGCACCTTCATATGCTGGGGTTAATGCGGCTTTTTGAATATATACTTGACGTTCTTTGGATAGTTTATCAACCAAAGAATGGATGGCGTCTACCAATATTGAGCTAACCATGTCGTAAAAATTTTAACGTTTTGAATAAATTTTGTAGAGATTGGCTGCGGACAAGGATTTTCATTGTACCGTGTTTTCTCTGTCCAAGCCCTCCAGTTTTCTATATTGGACGGTGGGTTAATAAATGCATTAACAGCTGATTGAAATCTTGGGTCAGTGCTGGCATGATCATTAATCTTTTTAGACAATCCAGCCCACACTATCAAATAATCAATCCTATGAACCATGAACCCTTTCTGTAAATCGCTGCTCTGAGTGAATATCTCAATATCTAGCGTCTTGCAGATCACAGCCTTAAGCGCAAACTCAACAGCATACCCCGCTAAATAGAATGCTCCCTCATATTGGCCAGCATTTAACAGTGTCTCTGCTTCACTTAATCTTTTATTCGATAGAGCCACAAAGTCCGCTCGGCTTGGCATGAGACAATCACAGTAGTTATCAACGTCCGCATGATTCAGTTAACCAGTAGCCCGTAATTGCACTATGCCAATACTGTGCTAAGCGCTGCTGGTACTAGTGATCTATCTAAATCTGTATCAAATTAACGCAAATCAATTCAAATGTGTTTCTTTAAGGTTGCTTTATCTTTGTCGAACCTTGTTTTATCTTTTCAATATCTTTCCAACCTTGTCAAAGGGAGGGCCTTGGCTTATGCTACAAAATTGCACTTTTCTGATAATGGGACATTGCTTGAAAATCGCAAACACTTGTCAAACGTTTGCGATTTGTACAAAAATTGTACTTGTAACAAAAATTGAACAGCTAAGGAGTCGGTAAGGAAATGGTAAGGATTTGGATAATTCCTTTATGACCTACAACCCCCAAACACTTCTTCCAGAAGCCTTATCAGCCAATTCCAGCCCCGCTTTAATTTCTTCCTCTTCAAGGGTACAAACAGCCACGCAGGCAGTTCAGGTTCGGTAGTTTCTTCAGTGGTCATAGTCAGTAACGTTTGGTAAGGGAACGATGAAGGAACAGTAATCACAAGGTCTATTACGCGGCTGCACCCAACAATCCGGGGGTGTAAAGGTCGGCATAGTGGCTGGTAGTTAGCCGGGCTACTGACCGCCATCACCCCCGGAGGCGTTGGGTGCAAAGTCAAGATAGGAGTCATGGACGGTTTACCTGCGACAGCGGAATGACGAGCTAGTTGAACTGTTGCTCATTGGTGAGTTACGTGTGACAAAGGAAACGCCAGATTATGTTGGTTTCCCTTTCATTTCCGGGTCGTGCCCGACAAGGTCAACGTATTCGACGTTTACGCTAACTTTGCTTAATAGAGACAGGCGTTTACATTCCTATTATTTCCGATTACGGTTTCAAAGCAACTTTCGGCAACGAAGCTGACAGTCTGTTCCCTCGCACAGCGTTACAGGCTCTTATCAAATCAGACACGCCTATTCGGGAGGTGCACTTCGATAAGAATGCGTTTGAAGCGTTGACTATCGACAGCCGAAGTGGCATTTTTGATTTGGCCTGCACCGATGAAAACGGCAGTCAGTTCATTGTCGAAATGCAGTTGGGTCTGGCCCCTCATTTTGTTCAACGCATGAAGTTTTACGCCCTGCACAAGTTCAATACGGTCGTCGAACGGGGCGAGTTCGATTACGCTAATCTGCCCAAAATCTACGCCATTGCGATTTTGGCGAAGAGCATTCTGCCAACGGCTCAGTTTCACACAGTTGCCAATTTATGAAGCGAGACCGGTGAAATCATTGATACTCAACTAACGTTTATCACGGTAGAATTGGCTAAATTTAACAGGCAAGTTGTTGAGATAGAGACCGATTTAGAAAAACTGGTTTATACGATGAAGACGCTCCATACGACCGAACTCACGCAGTATCCGGCTTTCTGGAATGAGGAATGGCTCAAGCGGGCCATTGATGAGTTGGACACTCGAAAAATGAGTCCTGAAGAGCGGGCCTACTTTGCTCGTGTGACAGCGGCCAATGCAGAAGCCGTCAACGCGGAAAAGAAGAGGATTGAAGAAGCACGAGAAGCTGTTAAAACAGAAGCCGTAATCAAAGCCTTAAAGCGTGGAAAACTTACGATTGAGGAAATAGCTGAAGATAGTAGCGTCAGCGTTGATTTCGTTCTTGAAATTCAGCGTGGGATTGTCAAAAATTAGTAAGGCAGGCTTCTGGCCATAAGGTGCAGGCCGCGAAGTCAACGATGGACAGCCCAACCGGGCAGGCGTGTAAAGGCTCCTACGTCGCCATCAGCCCCCGCAAGCGTTGGGTGATAGTCCATAAAGTGCTTCAAATTCCAGCTTTCGTGCGATAGGTTGCAGGCCCCGTTAGGCAGGGTTAGGCTTCCATTTCGGGCTTCTGGCTGACGGGCCAATTGCCCCGGTATCTTTTCGGCTGTTTCGGGCCATATAGTCTCGGCATCACGGCTGTTGAGTCGGAGGAACTGCCTGCTGCTATTCAGCACACGAAGGAGCGCCAGCCCGATGCGTTGAAGAAAATAACTGATAGTCAAGGGCGATTCTTACGTTTTACAGATTGAATTTCAAGTTGCCGATGAGCCAAAGACGGTCTATGGTATGGCCGACTACAACGTTATGCTGAAACGCACATACGGAATTCCGGTTGAGCAGTACATTATCTACCTGGGAGCGTCTAAACCCCAGATGCCAACGTACGCGGACCCATCGTACAAGACTACTCACGCCAACTCGTTGGCAACATACAAAGCGGTAGACTTCCTGTTGCCCCTACGATTCGTTGATTGGTTATGACTGGCAATGGCTTACTTTTGATTGATAAAGCCATGCAAAGCCCAGGCCGGGAAAACAGCACCCAACTAATGCAGAATAGGACATCTACCAAATCAGATCAGGTGCCTACCCTGACGCCTGACACCTTAGGCGGGGTCGTGTTTAAGATCGCGGGCTGGCAATCGATGCAGGGGCCTGGTTACAATATATTCCATATCAATCGGATCGAAGATGTGCGGCAGGTGATGAAATTTCCGATGCCTCCGCACCGCAAAACGGTCATTGATTTCATCCTGATTACCCACGGCACTATGATTCGTCAGAAAGGGCTGAACCGCTACGAAGTCACGGCCAATACCTTCTTTTTCCTGCCTGCCCACCAGATCAGTTTCGATGAGTGGATGAGCGAGGATGTTCGGGGGTACTATTGCCACTTTGATACCAATCTGCTCACCAAACGCTGGCAGAAACAGGATCTGGAGCAGGAGTTCCCGTTCCTACAATTCCTGGGAGACCCCATATTACTCGTTGATAGTGAACTACTTAGGCGGGCAACGCCCTTAGTAGACAGACTGCATGACGAATACAGGAAACGACGCGCTGATTCGGTGGATATATACAGGATCTATCTGCTCGCGCTGTTTACCGAGCTAAAACGAGCCCCCCAGTCGGGCCCGCCAACGGCCACCGACCGTACTGGTAAGGCTGCCTCCCGCTTTACCCAACTGTATAAGAATGCACTCAGCGAGTTTATCTACGAGAAACAACAGGTGGCCGAATACGCCGATCTGCTTCATATCTCGCCCAATCATTTGAATAAATGCGTGAAAATAGCCACCGGACAAACGGCCCGGGATTTATTAGACGAGATGCTTCTGCTGGAGGCCAGGGTGCTGCTGGCCCAGACGGAGCTGAGCGTAAGCGAAATCGCGTACCGGATGGGAAATCAGGACCCAAGCAACTTCAGCCGTTTTTTCAAGACTAAAATGGGCATGACGCCCAGGGAGTACCGGCAAGTGGATTGATTTTGACCACCCATTGCCTGATTCTGATAAAAAATTGCACTCAGCGCGGGGATACTTTTGTAGCGTACTAACCGCTGCCCGAATGCACCTCCGCCTTCCCTTTCGACTGGTCCGTTTCCAGAAACCCGGCCAACTGTTCGCTATCGTTGCCGCGTTTTTTTTCAGCGTACTAACCGCGCAAGCCCAACCGATCGCTACCGCCGACAGTACGGTACACGGAAGGATTACCGACCGCACAGGCGAGGCCCTGGTTGGGGTTAACGTCATTATCAAGGGCACTACACGCGGCACCACCTCCGACGCCGCAGGGCGCTACACCATCAGTGTGGCCAACGGGGAAACGGCCAAACTGGTGTTCAGCTTTGTGGGGTACAAACCCCAGGAAATTACGGTCGGCAATCGCACAACCCTCCATGTGTCGCTTATCGACGATAATCAGTCGCTGGAAGAAGTGGTGGTAACGGGTTTGTTCGACCAACGGTCGCGGATGGAGGCCTCGGTGGCCATCAGTACCCTGAACGCGAAGCAGATTGAGCGGGTGGCCGCTACCAGTGCCGCCGATCTACTCAAGAACATTCCGGGGGTCTACGTCAATCAGGCGCGGGGTGAAATCTGGAACACAGTTTACTCACGGGGCATTTCGGCCGGTTCGATAGACAACGCATCGGGCTATTACTACGTGTCGATGCAGGAAGACGGGTTACCCGTTACCAACCTGAACACGAACGTCGACAGCTACCTGCGGGCCGATGCGGCTACGGCGCGGGTCGAGGCCGTGCGGGGCGGGTCGGCCTCTATCCTGGGTGCCAATGCGCCCGGCGGTATTTTTAATTACATCACCAAAACCGGCGGCAAAACCCTGATGGGCGAAGTACGGGCCAAATACGGGCTGGAAGGCGATGGCAAAAATCCGTACTACCGCGCCGACCTGAATATAGGCGGGCCTCTCAATGCCGCCAAAGACCTCACCTTTAACGTCGGTGGCTTCTACCGCACTTCCAATGGGGCACGCTACCCCGGTTATGCCATGAACAACGGCGGGCAGATTCGGGCCAATATCCTGAAAACCTACCGCACCGGCACGCTGAAAGTGTACGCCAAATTTCTGAACGACCGCAACGCCGTGGCCGAATTCATTCCGACGCAGGGCTGGGATAACCCCCAGATTCCGGTGGGTTTTTCAACCACCGACTCGTATTACCTGCCCGATGTAACGCTGCAAATTCCGATCAACCAGAACCGGACGGATACCTTCCGGTCGACAGACAAGTTTCATGCGAAAGAAGCAACGGCGGGCCTGAGCTGGGTGCAGGATCTCGGCAATGGCTTCACGCTCAAGAACGATGGCCGCTATTCGGTAAAAAGCATGTCGCAGAACGTACCCGCCGTGGTAACGCCCTTTGCCACCGATGGCCTGCTGTTCTACGCTATTCCGCATAATCTCGGCAAGTTTGGCATCTACACCTTCAAAGACCGCGTAACGGGCCAAACGCTGGGTACGGTTAGCCAGTTACCTAACCTCATCAATGGCAACTTTGCGGGCTTCAAGTTCCTTCCGGGCGAGAACAACAACTTCCCCGGCTCGGGTGTCCAGAAGAACTCGCTGTTTTTCCTGCCCCTCTTCTATTCGCAGAATGACCGGAGCGAGTTGACCGATCAATTCTCTATCGCCAAGAAGCTCGACAAGATGAGTTTCACCCTCGGTAGTTTTATCAGCAGTTCCACAATTGACCGGGTAGGCGGCTCGAATGATATTGGCATCGGCGTGGGTACCATGCAGGATCGGCCGCACCTGACCGACATTACCCTGGCTGGTCTGGATGGCAAAACGTATCAGGTAACCGATCCAAACGGCTTTATGGATGTCGGCCGGGATGGCTATGCAGTGGCTCGGGCCACCCAGAGTCAGTTTGCCCTGTTCTTTGGCCACGACTGGCAGATCAGTCCCGCGCTGAATTTTGATTGGGGCGTGCGCTACGAAAGCGTGACGGTAAAAGGCTTTAATTCGGTCGGTGTTCCCAATCCCAAACGCAATGACCCAACCTATGGCGGTCGCGATGGCAACCCCCTGACGTTGTTCGACAACGGAGGCGGCACCGAAGGAACGCATCTGAACTACAACAAAAGCATCAATACACTCTCTTTTTCGGGCGGCCTGAACTACCGGCTCGACGATAAACAGGCGGTGTATGTGCGCTACTCGAACGGCAATAAATCGCCCGATATAGGCTTTTTCCTGGACCTGAACACGCCTTTCACCCTGGCCAATACGCCCACGGTTGCGCAGAAGGTGGAGCAGTTGGAAGCCGGGTACAAAGTCAGTTCGCAACGGCTTAAACTGTTTATCACGCCCTTTTATAGTGTGCTGAGCAACGTACCCAACACCCAGACCTTCACCAATCAGGACGGTACCAACTACAATCCGGGAACCCAGTTTGCCAAATACACCACGAAGGGAATCGAACTCGAAGCTACGTACGCCATCACGCCGCAGCTTGCAATTCGCGGAGGGGCTACGTTCCAGGGGTCGACGGCTACGACCTTCAAAGCCTACCTCGAAAATGGCCCCGGTCCGCAGGACGATGTGCTGGTCGATTATTCGGGCAACGAAACCGATAACAACGCCCGCACGATTTTCAACCTGAACCCGACCTACAACGGCAACAAATTCTTTGCCTCCTTCAACTACAGCTATATGGGTGCCCGGCAGGCCAACGTACCCAATGCGTTCCGGCTCCCCGCCTTCGGTATCGCGGACCTATCGTTCGGCTATGAGTTTACCCGGAAGTTCAGTTTGCAGGCTAATGTCAATAACCTGTTCAACACCTATGGCATTCTGGGCTGGACGGGGCCGGGTGGCTTTCCGGCGGCACTCAACCGGCAGGGCTTCACCAACGATTTTGTGGCCGCCAATCCTACCGCGATTTACTCCACCCAGGGATCTATGCCAAGAGCGTATTTCCTGACGGCGAGCTATAAATTTTGATTTGGGATTTGTTGCTGACGCTCGAATAGGCTGACGCGTCAGCAACAAATCCCAAATCCGACATCCCAAATCCAAAATAATCATGACAAAACAAACACGCCTGATTATCCCGGTTTGCTGGCATCCTGTTCGGATTGCCTGGTGTTCCAGAACCCAAATCTGGCGCTGGACAAGTAGCCGGGAGGGCGATGAAGTGATTCAGCTTTATGTGCACCAATCGAAAGTCGTGCGCCTGGTGGAATGAAAAAACAAACCGCTGGGAAGTAGAGAAAGGACCGGTTACCATTCTCACAGAAGGATTTTCTTCGGATATACGGCTGCAAAAAACGGTGCAGGTAAACTAAGCCAAGTCATTGCCAGCCAACTAATTGACATCATCATGGTAAAACACACATTCTTATTCCTGCTCTGCTTCAGTTTATCGGCATCGGTTATTTGTCAGCCAGCGCCTGATCGGCTCAAAGCGGGCTTCGTAACGGTCCCGCAGTCGGCCAAACCCCGCGTGTGGTGGCACTGGATGAACGGCAACGTCACGAAAGAAGGCATTACCAAAGACCTCGAATGGATGAAGCGGGTGGGTATCGGGGGCTTTCAGAACTTCGACGCCAGCCTGTTCACGCCTAATGTAACGCCCAAAAAGCTGGTGTTTATGACGCCCGAATGGAAAGATGCGTTCCGGCATACCACCGAGCTGGCCCAGAAACTGCAACTCGAAATGGCCATTGCCGGGTCGCCGGGATGGAGCGTAACGGGCGGGCCGTGGGTGCAACCGCCGGACGCCATGAAAAAGTATGTCTGGACCGAAACCCGCGTAACGGGCGGACAACCGTTTTCGGGCAAACTGCCTCAGCCGCCCAACACAACGGGCAAGTTTCAGAATGTTCCACTGGCTCCCGATGCGTTCAGCAACTCAGAGAGCGTAGCGCCGGGCTATTACGCCGATGCCGCCGTGATCGCTTATCGACTGCCGGCTGCCGAAAAGTCCGTTGCGTCGCTGAATCCGAAAATTACCGCGAGTGGCGGCAGCTTCAGCCTGGCCGAGTTGACCGACGGTGATGTGGCTACTTCCAGGGTTCTGCCGCCGATGGAAGTAGGGCAGGATGGGTGGATTCAGTACGAGTTCGACAGCCCACAAACGATCAAGGCGTTTACCATTGTGGGTGCGGCCCCGGCCGGTCAGCTGGCCGAATTCAGAGGAGCGCCGGACAACCGGATGCTGAAAGTGAGCGACGATGGGGTAAACTTCCGGGATGTAGTCATCATCCGGGGTAGTACGGTGCCGCAAAGCACAATGGGTATTCTGCCCACGACGGCCAACTACTTCCGCTTTACGTTTAAAACCGAGAAGCCCGAAATCAATGGACTGGCTGCAATGATGGGAGGCAATGGCGCACCCGGTAAACCGCAGGGCGTACCCATCGCCGAACTGGTACTGCACAATACTGACCGGGTCGATCTATACGAACAAAAAGCGGGTTTCAGCCCCTGGAAAGAAAGCACACACTCACTGGTGAAGCCCGATGCCGACGCCATCCCGACCGACGATGTGGTGGACCTGACCTCGAAAATGAGCGCAGACGGTACGTTAAACTGGACGGCCCCCGCCGGAAACTGGGTGGTTATGCGCCTGGGTTATTCGATCACCGGCCGCAAGAATCACCCCGCCTCGCCCGAAGCGACGGGTCTGGAGGTAGATAAGCTCGACAAAGTAGCCGTCAGGAAATACATCGATACCTACCTCGATATGTACCAGGATGCCACAGGTGGTAAACTGGGGACGAAAGGCCTGGAGTACATGGTGCTGGACTCGTACGAAGCGGGCCACATGACCTGGACCAAAGACATGCCCAACGAGTTTCTGAAACGGCGGGGCTACGACCTTACTCCCTGGCTCCCGGTGCTGACGGGCCGGGTAGTTCGCAGCGCCGACGCGAGCGAGAAATTCCTCTGGGATTTCCGCAAAACCATCGGCGAGCTGATCGTTGCCAATCATTACGAGGTGATTGGGGAGGCCCTACACGCAAGGGGTATGAAACGCTACACCGAGTCGCACGAGAACGGCCGGATTTACCTGGCCGACGGCATGGATGTGAAACGGCGGGCCGATATTCCGATGTCGGCCATGTGGACACCGGGCAGTCTGGCGGGTGGCAGCAACGAAGAAGTCCGTAGTGAGGCCGACATTCGGGAAGCGGCCTCGGTAGCGCATATCTACGGGCAGAATCTGGTGGCCGCCGAGTCGATGACGTCCATTCAAAACGCGTTTAGCTGGCATCCCGAAAAACTAAAGCGCACCGCCGATCTCGAAATGGCCTCGGGCCTGAACCGCTTTGTGGTGCATACGTCCGTTCACCAGCCGCTGGACGATAAAAAGCCCGGCTTTTCGCTTGGGCCGTTCGGGCAGTACTTCACCCGGCAGGAAACCTGGGCCGAACCAGCGAAGGCCTGGATGGACTACCTGGGACGGAGTTGTTATCTGCTGCAACAGGGCAAACCAGTGGTCGACGTGCTGTATTACTACGGCGAGAACAACAACATCACGCAGGCCTTTGCCGATAAACTACCCGCTATTCCGGCTGGCTACGAGTTCGACTTTGCCAATGCAACGGTGCTGAAAGAGGCCCTGCGCGTTGAGGGTGGCAAGATCGTTACGCCGAGCGGTCAGCAGTACCGGGTGCTGGTGCTGGATGCCACGGCCAAAACCATGACCCTACCCGTGCTGATGAAATTAGGTGAGTTAGTGAAAGCGGGCATGAAGGTCGTTGGAACCAAGCCCGAAGGCTCTCCCAGCCTGAGCAGTCACCCCGACGCTTTTACCTATACCGCTAACGAAATATGGAGCAACCCGAACGTATCGACCAAACCAGTCGATGCCGTGTTGAGCGAGATGGGTGTTCAAAAAGACGTGGATATTTCTGCTAATACGGCTACCATCCTTTACCAGCACCGCAAATCCGAAAGCCAAAATTCTCAATCCGACATCGATATGTATTGGCTCAATAGCCGCTCTGATGCCCCCAACCAGGCAACCATCAGCTTCCGGGTGACGGGCAAAGTGCCGGAGTTATGGAACCCCCAAACGGGCAAAACCGAGCGGGTATCGTACCAGATCAAAGATGGCCGTACTATCGTTCCCCTCACCTTTGAGTCATGGGAGGCTTACTTCATCGTCTTCCGCGAGAAAACCAGCGTGGCTTCTTACACTAAACCGGTCGTTACGGAGTCTACCGTCGCGCAGGTGAATGGCAACTGGACCGTGTCTTTTCAGGAAGGCCGTGGTGCGCCAGGGCAGGCCCAGTTCAGTCAGCTGGCGTCGTGGACAGACAACACCGATGCGGGCATCAAGTACTTTTCGGGTACTGCCACCTACGACAATACAGTTAATGTGCCGACGGTGACCAAAAACGGGCGATATATCCTCGATCTGGGTGATGTTAAAAACATGGCCGAGGTGCTTGTCAACGGAAAAAACATGGGCATCGCCTGGAAGAAACCCTTCCGGGTAGACATTACCGAGGCACTGAAGCCCGGCACCAACACGCTGCAACTCAAAGTCACCAACCTGTGGGTAAACCGGCTTATTGGCGATGCGCAGCCAGAAGTGAAGAATAAGATCACCTTTACCACCATGCCGTTCTACCGCGCCGATTCGCCTTTGTTACCCTCGGGTTTGCTCGGTCCAGTCCGTATTTTATCCAGATAGCCTTACCTGTCCGGCACTGTTAGGCCGGTGCGCGCGCTGTTCGGCGTAGTCTCTGACTACGTCGGGCTGTTATCCGGTCTCTGACCGGAGTGTATTGACATCAGTTCCGGTCGGAGACCGGATAACGCAAGAACGTAGTCGGAGACTACGCTCAACACCAATAACCCTATGTCGTTACGTTGTCTTTTAGTTCTACTGAGCGTGCTCATCGCTCCAATTACGCAGGCCCAGCAGGTCATTCGCCTGTATGAGGGCAAAGCCCCCGGTTCCGAGAACTGGACCTGGGATGAGGCCGAGAACAGCACCAATCTATTCAAAACGCGGGTTGTGTATAACGTCTCTACGCCGACGCTAACGGCCTACCTGCCCAGCCCCGAATTGGCCACGGGTACGGCGATTGTTGTTGCACCGGGTGGTGGCTTTCATACCCTGTCGATCGACTCAGAAGGCATCGACGTGGCGAAATGGCTGGCTACCAGAGGCATAGCGGCATTTGTGCTCAAATACCGGGTAGTACGGAGTATGACCAGTGACCCCGTTGCTGAACTGATGCCCAAAATGGCCGATAAGCAAAAATTAGATGCCGAAAACGCGCCGGTTGTTCCCCTGGCCATTGCCGATGGCAGGCGCGCGATCGAGTACGTGCGGCAACACGCCAAGGAGTTTGCCATTCAACCCGACCGAATCGGGCTGATGGGTTTCTCGGCGGGCGGCACGGTTACGATGGGCGTGGGTTTTGCTTATTCGCCCGCCAACCGACCCGATTTCCTGGCCCCCATTTATCCCTACCTCGGCACCGGAGCGATTGCCCAACAGGTAGTGCCAGCCGACGCCCCCCCGCTATTTGTCTGTGCCGCCACCGACGATCAGTTGGGTCTGGCTCCCCACAGTACGAAGCTCTATACCGACTGGATTGCAGCGGGCAAATCGGCCGAACTGCACATGTACCAGAAAGGCGGGCATGGGTTCGGGATGCGTAAACAGAACCTGCCTACCGATACGTGGATCGACCGGTTTGGCGACTGGCTGAAACTAAACGGGTATCTGACCAAAAGCAAACCATAACACAGCCTGGAAACAAGGCCTGCCGACGCTCGATTTCATGGCCCTTGGCACGGCAAAGACCCCTATCAATATCCCTGTTAATCAGACACTTAAACTACACAAACAAATGGCAAAGAATCCACACTACCTGTCGCAACTGGCGCACCTCGAACTCTATTCGCCCGACGTAGAAAAATCTGTTCACTTCCTCCGCGACATTGTGGGTCTGGACGAAACCGGGCGCGACGACAAGTCGGTGTATTTCAGGGCCTGGGGCGATTATTTCCACCATACCCTTAAAATTACGTACCGCGAAACCGCCGGTCTGGGCCACCTGGGCTGGCGGGCCGATAGCCCCGAAGCACTGGAAGAATGCGTGGCCTATCTGGAACAGATCGGTGCCGGACGGGGCTGGGTCGAGGGGGATTTAGGCCATGGAAAGGCGTATCGGTTTCAGTCGCCCGATGGGCATACGCACGAAGTGTTCTGGGAGGTGGTCTGGCTGCGCGAAACCGGCGAACGGGGCAGTATCTATGCCGACCGCTACGCCAGCAACCGGCGCATCGGGGTCAATCCCCGCCGATTCGATCACATTACCTACATGGTGGCCAAATTTCAATACGGGAAAGAAAAGGCATTCTGGCAGGGCATGGGCCTGAAAAACCCGGATGAGGTACGCATGAGCGACGAAATTCCGCCCATCGGTGGCCTGTGGACCATCGGTAACCTCTCGCACGACATTGCGGTATTCAGTGACCCCAACATCGAGCCGGGCGAGGGCGTGTTCAACCACGTTGCCTTTAATTTCGATAGCCGCGAAGAAGTGCTGCTGGCCCTTGATTACTTCACCGAAAAAGGCTTCAAGAGTGTGATGGGTGCGCCCACACGCCACAAAGCCGACGAGGGGTTCTTCATTTACATCACTGATCCCGGCAGCGGCATCCTGTTCGAGTTCTACGCCTGTGCCCGCCTGATTTTTGCCCCCGACCACGGCCCGGATATTCATTACCTGAAAGACAACCCGAACGATGCCTGGGGGACAGCCAATCCGTTTGCCGAAATGGGCAAAGGCAAAAAGCTCGGCCTCACCGACGGCGTCGTTAAACCAGTTGATATTTAATCTAATAGAACGCAGATTTGTTAATGATGGTTAGGATGGTTAAGATCATTTAAAATCACTAAAAATCATGACGATCTGCGTTACCATATCCCAAATCACTATGTGGCATTATTTTCCGGGGCAGTATATGCCCTCCTACCAGGTTAACCGCGCACTGACGCAAGCTCACTACGGTGGGGGCGAATTCGCCGAATGTCTGGAAGTCGCCAGTCAGATCACGCCCGGCGATAACGAGAGTTTTCACCACGCCTGGGTTAATATGGGCAACAAAGTGTTCGGTATCGGCGAAGCGGCCCTGCAAAACGGCAATTTCGTTACGGCCCGACGGTCGATGCTGCGGGCGTTCAATTACCTCCGCACGGCTGAGTTCTTTCTGAAACCCCATGACCCTCGTAAACTGCCGACGTACCTGAAGTCGCGGGAGGCATTTTTGACAGCGATCGACCATTTCGATAACTAAACCGCTTCGGGTGGAAGTGCCGTTTGAGGCGGGCAGGCGTCCCTGTCTTTCTTGCCCGGCTATCTGTTTGCGCCAGCGGGCGTTCAACGCCCTCCGCTGATGATTATGTTCGGCGGACTAGACAGCCTGGCCGAAGAACTTTACTTCGGCATTTCGCAACACCTCAACGAACGGGGCATTGCGCTGCTGGCGATGGATGGCCCCGGACAGGGTTATTCGCTACGCGTCAACAATATCCTGACCCGCTACGATTTCAACGTGGCCGGTACGGCCGTGCTGGACTGGGCCATTGCCAATCTGAAAGACCAGGTAGATACCACCCGAATCGGCATTGGTGCCGTATCGATGGGGGGTTACATGGCCGCCCGCTGTGCCGCCTTTGAACCTCGGTTCAAGGTCTGTATGGTGTTCGGTGCCGTGTGGTCGTACTACGACATCTGGAAAAACCGGCCCGACAATCACCCACTGGCTGAAATTGTGCAGCACATCGTGGGCGCCGATAACATGGCCGACGCGCGCGAACGGCTGAAACAATTCGCACTCGACGGCGTAGCCGACAAGATTTCGATGCCGACCTACATCCTGCATGGCGAAGACGACCGCCAGAACGTTGTTGAAAACGCCTACAAGCTGGATGCGGCCCTGACCTGCGAACACGTGCTGGAGGTGGTGCCAAAAGAAGAAAGCGGCTCAGCTCACTGCCAGATCGACGACTTCACCAAGACGTTCAACATGTACGACTGGATTGCCAGGAAACTGTAAAACGATGAAACCGCTCGGTGTTCCGGGCAGCTTGTTATGATACAACAGATAAAAAAAGGCATCACCTATGCCGAATCAGGCGATGCTGATGCCCAGGTACGCGCTACGGTAGAGCAGATGCTGACCGACGTACGCAAGCGGGGGCGATGCCGCCGTGCGCGAACTTTCAGCCCGGCTCGACAACTGGTCGCCGGAAAGTTTCCGGTTGTCGGACCAGAACAGATTGACGACCATCATCGCTACCCTACCGCAGCAGGTGATCGACGATATTACGTTTGCCCAAACCCAGATCCGCAACTTTGCCGAAAAGCAGCGCGAAGCCATCCGGGACATTGAGGTAGAGACCCTGCCGGGCGTGTTTCTGGGGCATAAAAACATTCCGGTCAACAGTGTGGGTTGTTACGTACCCGGTGGCCGCTACCCGATGGTTGCCTCGGCCCACATGAGCGTGCTGACGGCTAAAGTGGCCGGTGTGAAGCGCGTGATTGCCTGCACGCCGCCCATCAAGGGCGAGATTCCGGCGGCAACGGTAGCGGCTATGCACATGGCCGGGGCCGACGAGATTTACCTGCTGGGCGGTGTTCAGGCGGTAGCCATGATGGCCCTCGGCACCGAAACGGTCGAATCGGTGGATATGCTGGTGGGGCCGGGCAATGCCTATGTCGCCGAAGCCAAACGACAACTTTATGGCAAAGTGGGCATCGATCTGTTCGCCGGTCCAACGGAAACGCTGGTCATTGCCGATGATACCTGCGATGTCAGGACCTGCGCCACTGATTTGCTGGGACAGGCAGAACACGGCCCTACCTCACCGGCCATTCTGCTCACCAGCAGCCCCACCATTGCCCACGGCATTCAGGCCGAGATTGACCGTCAGCTTCAGACCCTGCCC
The DNA here is from genome assembly GCA_963750355.1 of uncultured Cytophagales bacterium. Classification (GTDB taxonomy): domain Bacteria; phylum Bacteroidota; class Bacteroidia; order Cytophagales; family Spirosomataceae; genus Fibrella. The sequence continues at coordinate 772,183 of CAVVQL010000003.1, forward strand.
ACCGCCGACGTGGCCGGGGTGGCCTGGCGCGATTACGGGCAGGTTATTCTGGTCGATACGGTGGATGAACTGATTGCCGAAGCCGACCGCATTGCCTCAGAACACGTTCAGGTCATGACCGAAAACCCCCGCCTGTTCCTGGACCGGATGACGAACTACGGCGGCCTGTTTCTGGGCGAGAAAACCAACGTGGCCTATGGCGATAAAGTAATTGGCACCAACCATACGCTGCCCACCAAAGAAGCGGCCCGCTACACCGGCGGCTTGTGGGTCGGCAAATTCCTGAAAACATGCACCTATCAGGAAATCAGAACCCCCGAAGCCAGTGCGCATGATCGGCGAATACTGCTCGCGCCTGTGTGCCATCGAAAACTTCTGGGGTCACAAAGCCCAGGCCGATTTACGGGTAGAACGATACGGGCAGCGTGAGCTGGCACAGCCCGCAAGAGAATGTCAAGCCAGCCCTTGCCTAGCGTGCTGACCGGCAAGGTAGCCCTGGTTACGGGTGGTGCGGGCGGCATTGGCTCGGCCATCTGCCAAACGCTGGCTCAGGCCGGGGCGTCCGTCGTAATCACGTACAACACCGATTCGGCCAAAGCCAATGCACTGCTGGAAACGCTTCCCGGCAACGGCCACGCGGTGGTGCAGGCGTCGGTAACGGATAGTGAATCACTGGGCAAGCTGGCCGACTTTGTGACCCAGCGCTACGGACGGTTAGATATACTGGTGAACAACGCGGGCATCACCACGCCCGTACCGCACGATGACCTGGACGGCCTGACGGATGACTGGATCGACCGGATTTTTCAGACCAACTGGCGCGGCTCCTTCGCCATGATTCGGGCCTGTAAAGCCTTGTTGCTGGCTACTGGCAACGGGCTGGTGGTGAATATCTCGTCGGTGGCCGCACAAACGGGGATCGGCAGCAATGTAGCCTATTGTGCCTCTAAAGCCGCCATCGATAGCCTCACCCGGTCATTGGCGCGGGCCCTGGCTCCGCAGATTCGGGTCGTTTCGGTGTCGCCGGGCTGGGTTATGGGTGAGTACGCCAGTCGCGTTGACCCCGTTTATTTACAGGCGCAGGTAGAGGCCACTCCCCTGGGGCGACTGGCCACGAGTGACGATGTGGCCAGTGCGGTGCTGGCCCTGGCCACCACGCTGACCTTCACCACGGGCAGCATAATTCCGGTCGATGGGGGACGGCCGTTGCGGTAAACTATTAATCAGCTTATTAATGAAACTCGTAACCTTTCAAACAGCTAATACGCCTGCCCGCGCGGGTTGGATTAACTCAAAACGGCGTAGTAGACATGCACACGCTGAGCAACGGCCTTTTGCCCGCCGATATGCTCAGTTTTATCGACGACCATGACCGGTATTTGGGGCTTATTCAGGAAAATAACTGGCTGGATGCCGCTCCGACCTACTCCCTGGACGCGGTAACACTACTGGCTCCCCTGCCCAATCCCCGCAGTTTTCGGGATTACATTGGCTTTGAGCAGCACCTTAAAAACGCCTCGTCGAAGTTCGGGCATCAGATTGCGCCGGAGTGGTACCAGATGCCGATTTTTTACTTCACCAACCACCAGGCCATCTACGGCCCCAATCAGGACGTACCCCGCCCGATGGGCGAAACCCGGCTCGATTACGAGTTGGAAATGGGTTGTGTGATTGGCAAGGCGGGCAAGAACATCCGGGCCGACCAGGCCGACGACCATATCTTCGGCTACACGATTTTCAACGATTTCACGGCACGGGCCATTCAGGCCCGCGAGATGAAGTGCAACCTCGGCCCGGCCAAAGGCAAAGATTTTGCCAACGCCATCGGGCCGTATATCGTGACGAAAGATGAACTGGCACCCTACCGCGACGAGACCGGTCGGTTCAACCTCCGCATGACCTCGCGCATCAACGGCCAAACCATCTGCGAGGGGAACTACAATACGGTCCATTATCCCTTTGGGCAGATGATCGAACGGGCCTCCGAAAACCATGTCACGCTGTATCCCGGCGATATGCTGGGCTCCGGTACGGTGGGTTGGGGAAGCCTGATCGAAACCAATTTTGAGGCTCATCGTGCCCTTGAACCCGGCGACATTATTGAGCTGGAAATTGATGGGCTGGGCATTCTGAAAAACCAGATCGTATGATTACCGAACACGCCCTTATCACCATTCAAGCGGGTCGACAGGCCGAGTTTGAACAGGAGTTCCCAAAAGCCAAAGCCGTAATCAGTCAGGCCAGCGGGTTTGTTGATCTGACCCTGCACCGGGGCATCGAAACACCGGACACCTATCTGTTGCTGATTCGCTGGCAGACACTCGAAGACCATACCGTTGGTTTCCGGCAGTCGGCTTTATTCCAGGAGTGGCGGGCCATCATCGGGCCGTTTTTCGCCAGCCCACCCGTTGTTGACCATTTTGAACCTATTGAAACCCGTTGACACAGAGCTACACGGAGGTACCACAGAGGTACGCAGAGATTTTTAGTCTTCTCAGTGAATCTCCGTGCGTCCTCCGTGTAGCTCTGTGTCCCAACTTATTTTACAAAACACTGACCACATGCAAATCATTGACTTATCGGTTACGATCTCAACAGACATCAAAGAGCCGCTGCCGACCAGAATTGACTACGAAGATCATAAAGAGGGAGCGCGTAAGATGGGTTCCAAACTGTTTGGCGGCGCTTCTGAAGACGTTTTCCTGGAAGGCAACGGCCCCGCCGGGGAGTTTCTTTACCTGACGGGTCATGCCGGTACGCACATCGACGCACCCTGGCATTACTTCCCCACCAGCGAAGGCAAACCGTCGCGCACCATCGAGCAGATGCCGCTGGACTGGTTTTTTCACGATGGCGTGGTGCTGGATTTTACCGATAAGCCCGATGGCTACTGCTTCTCGTCGGACGACCTCAAGGAAAAGCTGGCGGCCATCAACTACACCCTCAAGCCGTTCGACATTGTCCTGATCCGGTGCGACGCTGACAAGCGCCTGCACGACGACGATTTTGTAAAAATCCACGTGGGAGCCTCCGCCGAAGCGACCCACTGGCTGATCGATCAGGGCATTAAGGTGATGGGCACCGACGGCTGGGGCTGGGACATTCCCCTGCACCTTCAGGCCGACGATTATTTCCAGAATCCCCGTCCCGGCGTTATCTGGGCCGCGCATTATGTGGGTCGCGAGAAAGAGTATTGCCAGATCGAGAAACTGGCTAATCTGGATCAGTTGCCGCCTTTTGGCTTCAAGGTCAGCTGTTTCCCGGCCAAAATCAAAGGCGGCAGCGCAGGCTGGTGCCGGGCCGTAGCCATTATAGAGTAAAATCATACCATGACATCAATCAAAAAAGCCCTGGTCGTGGGGGGCGGCATTGGCGGCTTATCAGCGGGCATTGCGCTGCAAAAAGCGGGCGTCGACACGGAGGTCATCGAGCTTCAGCCGGAGTTCAACGTCTACGGCGTGGGCATCATTCAACCGTCTAATGCCCTGCGGGCGTTGGATGTGCTGGGTCTTGGCCGACCGCTGTATGGAACAGGGTTCGCCCTATGGTCCCGTAAAAATGTGTACCAGCACCGGCTTTCAGGTTGCCCAGCTCGGTACGCCACCCATGGGTCGGTTACCCGTTCATAATGGCATCTCGCGCCGGATTTTGCACCAGGTGCTGCACGACGGAGCCCTTGCCAACGGCGTACGTATCCGGATGGGCGGCACGGTAGCGGCACTCGACAATGGCCCCGATGCGGTAACCGTTACGTTTACCGATGGCAGCACGGATCGGTACGACCTGGTGGTGGGTTCAGATGGGGTTTATTCCAAAATGCGTGGGCTGGTACTGGGCGATTACAAACCGCGCTACACGGGTCAGTCGGTCTGGCGCTACGCCTTCCCCCGGCCCGCCGAACTGGATACCGGCTACATTTTCCTGGGCAGGCAGAGTAAAGTAGGCCTGATTCCAATGACGGCCGACACGATGTATATGTTCGTGGTATCGGCTGAGGGCGACGACCCGAAAATTCCCGAATCAGCTTTGGTGCCTCGCATGAAAGCCCTGCTGGCCGAATACGAAGCGCCCATGGTACGCCCCTTTGCTGACCAGCTAACCGATCCGAAGGGGGTGATTTACCGCCCGCTCGAAACGCTGTTGCTGCCCTCGCCCTGGTACAAAAACCGGGTGCTGCTCATCGGCGACGCCGTTCATGCCACCATTCCCCAGTTGGGGCAGGGCGCGGGGCTGGCCATTGAAGATGCCGTGGTGCTGGGCGAGCTGATTCAGGCCGACAACCCCTTGCCCACCGTGCTGACGAAGTTTATGAACCGCCGCTATGACCGCTGCAAACTCGTGGTCGATGCGTCGAACACAGTTGGCGAGTGGGAACAGCTGGAGTGGCAGGGTAAACTTCCGGAAGGCGCGAACATGGGTGCCCTGATGGGTAAAACGCTGGGGGCCTTAGGTGCGCCGATTTAAGGAGTACAGAACGCCGACAGTAACCCAGCGCCCCAAATCTGCTTTCCTTGTCAAACCCGTTTTCACCCGAACAACATGACGCATTCTCGCAGAGACTTCATTAAAACAGCCGCCCTGACTACAGCCGGTGTCGCCGTTGGCGGACTGGCCCAGGGAATGTCGGCCCGGAGTTACAACCGCATCATTGGTGCCAACGAACGGCTTCAGGTCGCCATTGCTGGCCTTGGCCGCAGAATGGAGGCTTATTATGAGCCTATTTCGCTCAAGTCCAGCAACGTGGAGCTGATGTATTTGTGCGACGTGATGAAAAAGCAACGGGAGTCGGCCTTGCAGAAGTGGGCCAAACACATTGACTACAAACCCCGCCTGGAGAACGACATTCGGAAGGTGCTGGCCGATAAGGATGTGGATGTGCTCATCAACGCCACCCCGGATCACTGGCATGCGCCGGGCACCTGGCTGGCCGCACAGGCCGGTAAACATGTGTACGTTGAAAAACCCTGTAGCCATAACCCCCGCGAAGGCGAAATTCTGGCCATGCTGCCCAAAAAGTATGGTAAGATGATTCAGATGGGAAACCAGCAGCGGTCTTCGCCCGAATCCATCGACATCATTGGTCAGATCCATAACGGAGTCATTGGAAAACCCTACAAAGCGGTTGCGTTCTACGTCAACTCGCGGGGCGAAGTGCCCGTACCCAAGCCCGCCCCCGTGCCCGATGGACTCGATTGGGAGTTGTTTCAGGGTCCCGCTCCGCACAAGCCGTATCAGCACGATACGTGGAACTACAACTGGCACTGGTACGGCTGGAACTTCGGCACCGCCGAAAGCGGCAACAACGGTACCCACGAACTGGACGTTGCCCGCTGGGCGCTCCAGGTCGAGTACCCGCAGCAGGTGAGTGTTGAAGCGGCCAAGCGGCATTTCCCCGAAGATGGCTGGAGTGTGTACGACACCATGGATGCCACCTATCGGTTTGCCGACGATAAAATCATCAAATGGGAGTGCCAGAGCCGCAACGGCTACAAAACCTTCAGCACAAACTCGGACCGGGGCGTCATCATTTACGGCACCAACGGCTCGGTATACGTCGATCGTGGAGGCTATAAGCTGTACTCTCGGGAGGGTACCCTGATCAAAGACAGCAAGGCTAAGGGAAATGAGGCAGGTACCGCCCTGGGCGGCGGCGGAGACCAGAGTACGCGCCACGTCGTCAATTTTTTCGAGGCGATTCGAGGCAAGGAAAAACAGAACTCGCCGATCGAAGAAGGCGCTAAAAGCGTGTTGCTCTGCCACCTGGCCAACATCGCCTACCGCACCAATAGTGAACTGGCCATCGATACCGCCAACGGGCATATCCGCGACAAGAAGGCGATGAAGCTGTGGGGACGGGAGTATGAGAAAGGCTGGGAGCCCTCTTTTGCCGTGTAACGCTCTTCCTCAAACGGCCCGTACCCCCACAATTGACCCGAATACCATGCAACAGGTTGCCCACGCTGCCCGGCCCTGTTTAGGGCAGATTTGTAGGCTACCCAACATAGCACTTCAAGTTTCCTTCATAATTCATTCCGAATCTTGCTGGTAAATTTGATGGCATATGAGATACTGCATACTTTTCTGTCTGGTAACACTGGTGGCTACATCATCAATTGGCCAAACAACTCGTTTCATTCGGGTTGAAGACAGTTTAACGCGTGAACCTATTATCGGTGCAACCATCCGTACGCCTTCGGGGGTAAAACCGATCGTTGGCGCTATTACCAATGTCAGCGGTATTGCGGCATTGGCCGGCACGCCACCAGGCGTCACAGCGCTCACGGTAAGCGCCGTTGGTTACGCAACGGCGTCTTTTCCTTTTACCACTGGCCGTGATACACTCGTCTTTCAACTCCATAGTCAGGACCAATCGCTGGAGGAAGTAACCGTTACATCGACCCGAACTAACTCGCGCACTAGAAGATCTGCCCATCAAAGTTGAAGTGCTTGGTCAGGAAGATATGGACGAAGAGAGCGCAGTTGTGCCCGGTAATGTGAGCAGTATTCTGGGCGACATTTCAATCATCCATATCCAGCGCACCTCAGCGGTTAACGGGAATCAGGCCATCCGAATGCAGGGGCTTGATCCCAAATACACACAAATTCTGCGGGATGGCCTTCCTCTGTACGAAGGGTTTTCCGGTAATCTGGGGGTGTTGCAGATTCCACCGCTGGACCTGAAACAGATCGAAGTGGTAAAGGGCTCGGTTTCGACGCTGTACGGAGGCGGCGCGATTGGCGGTATGATCAACATTGTGTCTAAAGCTCCAACGTCCGCCGAACCTCAATTTACCGCCTTGCTGAACCATTCAGGCCTTCAGGAAAACAATCTGAATGCTTACTACTCACAGCGCTACGGTAAAACGGGGCTGACGCTCTTTAGTGGCTATACCAATCAGCAGGCCGTAGATGTAACGGGCGATGGCTTCACGGATAGCCCCGAAATTAAGCAGTTCAATTTTCACCCCCGCTTTTTCTGGAACCCAACTGACCATACCAAACTGGATATCGGCTATGCGTTTACCACCGAACACCGGGCGGGCGGTTATCTGCCTGCGCTCGAAGGGTCGCTGCCCAACGCCTATAAAAATGTAACCGACCTACAGCGGCATACGGTCGATTTCAATACCAGCCACAACACCTCGGCAACCAATGCCCTAACGTTTAAAGGGGCCTTAAGTACTTTTCACCGGCAGAATACGGACTATCAGAAATTATCCGATGGGCGCCAATCATCGGTCTATCTTGAAGGCAATGATTTAGTCCGTTTTGGCAAACACCAACTCATCGTCGGGGCTAACCTAACGGTAGAAGCCTTCCGAAAGAACCCCGACAGTACCCGCCTAGTCGATTACACCTACAGCACCATCGGCGGTTTTGTCCAGGACGACTGGCAGGTGGGTGAAAAAATTGCCTTACAGGCCGGGCTCCGGTTCGACCATCATACTACGTTCGGCAATTTCATACTCCCCCGGCTGTCGGTAAAACTCAAACCAGCTGATCCCTGGACGGTGCGTTTGAGCGTAGGTACCGGGTATAAAACGCCCAGCCTGTTTGTCAATCAAACGCCGGGAGCGCCGAACGTTAGTCTGATTTTCCCCCGGCTGCTGCCCATCGATGTCGCTACGGTGAAAGCAGAACGGTCAATCGGCAGCAACATTGACATTGCTTATTCCAAAAGTTTCGAGAGTGGCTTCTCGGTGCAGGTCGATCAGGCTTTTTACTATACCTACGTCAACTCGCCGGTGGTATCTGCTTTTGCCAGCGTGTCGGGCAACCTGGGCGCTTACACGCAGTTGATCAACGCCCCGTATAATCTGTTCAGTGTTGGAACGGATACCTACGTTCGGCTCGAATACGAAGCCTACGAATTGTATCTCGGCTACAACCACACGCTGGCCCGTCGCGATGGCCCAACCGATAACACGTACCTGCCGTTGGCCCCGCAAGACAAGTTTTCAACTACGCTCGCCTGGGAGAATGAGCATTTCCGGTTTGGCATCGAAACCAGTTATGTGGGCTCCCAATATCTCTACAATAACCAGAAGGTGGCGAATTACTGGTTCTTTGCCGGGGCCGCCGAATACCATTACAACGATCACTGGCGGCTGGTGCTGAACGGGGAGAATGTCTTCAACATCAGGCAGGCCAACTACGAAACCGTTGTGCTGGGTGCGAACCCAACCGTGCAACCCAGCTTCCGCCCAATCTGGGCACCACTCGAAGGGCGAATTGTGAATCTGGCGTTAAAATTCACGTTGTAATACAAATCACGCGCTTCTCCTGAATTCACTACCCCGTACCAAACAGCCCGATCCTGTTGCCTGAGTTCAGGCGATACCGGGCGCTTTGGTTCGCTGCCATTCGGTTAAAACGATACCCACAATCAGCCAGCAGGCACCCAGGAGGTAACCGCCCAGCACGTCGCTGAGGAAATGAACGCCCAGGTAGATTCGGCTAAAGCCAACCACCAGAATCAACCCGGCGGCACCTAGGCCGACTAACCACCGGTTCCGTATGCGGCGACGCCCCCGTACCAGCCAGTAACCAAGTAACCCATATAGCGTCATGGCCGTGGCCGAATGACCACTGGGAAAGGAATAGCCAACTTCTGCATAATAGGCAACCTGAGCAGGTCGGCGGCGAACGAAGGTTCGTTTTCCCAGCTGTACAGAAAGCCCAATGCCGGCCATCAACAGCCAAAGAATCAGAATATTGCGCTTTTTCTTCTGCCGGTATAACACATAGGACCCAACCACAGACAGGCCCACGGTACCATAGCCGGACCCTAACCAAGTAAGTACATACAGGATTCGGCTAAGCGACCCGGCACGGCTCTGAAAAAGCAGCTGCGTAAACCATTGATCAACGTTGACCATAGGCTCCGAGTTGACCACATTTTCGGCAATTTCGGAGAGCACCAGTCCATTCACGACCAGTAAGCCGGCGAGTACGGTCAGGGGTAAGCCCCGGAATTGCTCCGTCGACAGCCGTGCGGCCAGCCACCGGGTAAAGCCAGGAAAACGGCTGGCCAGCCAGTTGAAGCGCCGATGGATCAGGTGTTCGAGTTGAGTGGTCGTCATGCGGTGTAAAGGTCACAAAATCAACACCAGCGTACCCCCGATAATCAGTAAGGCGCCGATTGCCGCTTTCCAGGTAAGAACCTCACCCAGGAAAACGACGGATAACAGAATGGCTATGGCCACACTGAGCTTATCGACGGGTGCCACCTGCGACACGGTACCGAGTTGCAGCGCTTTGAAATAGAATATCCAGGAAAGACCCGTTGCTATACCCGACAAACCCAGAAATAGCCAGTTCTGGCGACTGAGCAGGGGTAAGGTATCGATGCCGCCCCGCCAGAAGACAAGGCCCCAGGCAACCACCAGAATGACGACCGTTCGGATGGCCGTTGCCAGATCGGTATTCACCCCTCTGATGCCGACCTTAGCCAGTATGGCTGTCAGCGCGGCAAACAAGGCCGAGAGTAACGCATAAATCCACCACATGATCGACGGGGTTTATTGTGTTTGATCCTGCATCTACCTGGCTGCGTATTCCAACAGCATAAACGTACCGGGCTTCACCGTAGCCCGAGGCCGTGGGTTCTCGGTCGTAGCGGCTGGCGTAGGATCATACTCGGCGGTTGTCAGGAAAAGGTGGTTGGTTTTAGAATCAATCGTGATCGTGCGGGCACCACGCTGGGTCGTGACCGTTTGAACGGCCTCAAATTGACCGGGTTTTACCTCCTTCACCACCGTCAGGGTGCCTTCTCCGTTGGAACTGATGGCCGAACCGGTCGAGGGGTCGAACACGGCCCCATCGGCTCCGCTGCCCGTTGGTACCTGCGCTAGTACCTTGCCCGTTCTCGAATCCATGATGACCATGACCTTGTTGCAGGTGCTGAACAACTCATGATGTGCTTTGTCGAAAGCCAGTCCGGTGGGCTCCTCGCCCGTTCCCAGCTTCCAGTGATGTTTCACCACCAGGGTTTTGGCGTCGAATACAGCCACTTCATTTTTGTCTTCCAGATTGACGAAGATCAGACCGTGGTCGTCGCTAACCGCCGCTTCGGGTGCGCCACCCAGCTCGACCGTACCGGCTACGGCACCAGTGGCGGCCTCCAGTACCGTGGCGCTATTGCCTTCGTTGTTGAAGATAAAGACGCGCTTAGAAAAGGCATCGTACATGATCGCGTCCGGTTTTTTACCCGTCGGAATTTCTTTGGTAGCCTTGAAGGTGGTCCTGTCAAACATGGTCGCCGTGTTCGGGCGGCCATTCGTGGTGTAGCCTACATTGGTACCAGGTACCACGGCGATCCCATGAATATTCGGTGTAGGGGTGATGACCCCCACTTTTTCGTGACTTTTCAAATCGAGTACCTCCACCTGCGTTCCATGCGATACATAGAGCCGCCCGCCTTCGGCATCGGCCATCAGGTAGTCCCAGCCGCCTTCGCCCCCGATCGTGGTTTTTTTAACAAGCTGATACGTAGCTACCTGCGCGAAGAGTGGTGCCGTTACTGCCAGGCTTATCGCCGTAATCCATAGTGCTTTCATCTGATTTACGTTAGTTTATTGGTTTGTAGTGACTGGTTAACTGGTTGGTCTTTATAGGCTAGACGCAACAGACCGGGAAAAATCAAGAGCAGCAACGGCAGGGCGGCGCAGAACCCGCCAATGACGGCAATAGCCAGCGGCTGATGGAGTTGCGCGCCCGTACCAATACCCAGGGCCAGCGGCATCAGGGCAATAATGGCGCTGCTGGCGGTCATGAGTTTAGGTCGGATACGGGCTGAAATGGCAAACTCGATTGATTCGGTGACCGGGGCCGTTTCGTGATGAATCGCAAACTGCTGGAACGTGAAAATGGCATTCTCGGCAATGATGCCCACAATCATGATAATGCCTGTATAGCTGCCCACGTTGAGCGGCGTTTTGGTGATGAACAGGGCAATAAAGGAGCCCGACACACCCAGTACGGAGATGAACAGGATCAGGGCGGCGGCTTTCAGATCCCGGTATAAAAACAGCAACACGATGAACACCAACAGGGAGGCCGATACCAGAATGAGCAGCAACTCCCGGAACGACTGTTGCTGCTGCGCATAGGCCCCGCCATACTCAATGTGCTGACCCGAGGCCAGCGTTACGCCGCGGTCAACTTTCTGCTGAATCTCCTTGACCACACTACCCAGATCACGGTTAGCCAGGCTGGACGTTATGGCGACCATCGGCTGCAGGTTTTCCCGCTGAATCTCGGCCGTGCCCGAATCAACCCGCACAGTGGCGAAGTCGGCCAGCAACCGGGTGCGCCCATCGGCGGTAAAAACGGGGCTTTGCTTAAGTAGTTGTAGATCGCTGCCCGCATCAGGGTATTTCAGCCGCATCCTGATGAACTGGCTCCCTTCCAAAACAGTACCGACTTCGTTGCCCATTAAGCGGGTGGTCAGCTGATTTTGCAGGTCGAGGGGAGTCAGGCCGAACTGCAGCAACGCGCTCGATTTCGGGCTAAAGACCACCGAGGGGCCGGCAATGGTGATGCCGTTGAACACATCGGCCGTGCCGGGCACCTGGGTCACCAGGCTGCTGATCTGATTGGCCAGCGGGCGCAGTTCGGCAGGCTCATTACCAAACACTTTCACTTCAACGGGATTAGGCTCGCTCATTAAATCGCCGAGCATATCGCCGATCACCTGCCCAAAATCGACCGAGAGTCCCGGCTGGGTGGCTTCAATCTTTGCCCGCAAGTCGTCGATGACTTCGTTGGTGGACCGGCTGCGGTCTTTTTTGAGCGAAATCAGGTAGTCGCCGCCATTGGGTTCGGTAATGAAAAAGCCCATTTGGGCACCCGTCCGCCGCGAATAGGCCGCTACTTCGGGAATGGTCTTTAGCTGTTGATCGACCCCGGTAAGCATCACATTGGTTTCAGCCAGCGACGTACCCGGTTCGGAATGGTAATCGAGCACGATGGACCCTTCATCCATTTCGGGCAGAAAACCCGTTTCTAACTGGCCGTAGATCAGGAGTACAGCGGCCGCCATCGCGCCAGCGAGCCCCAGCGCGATCCAGGGACGGTGGATGAAAACGGACAGTACCTTGCCAATAGCCGGGTGCGTGGCCGCGTCTTCCTGCTTTTTCTTCTTCGACCCGAACAGGCTGTAAATCACGGGTAGCCCCAGCCACGTGATCAGAAACGAGCAGGTGAGCGTAACCACCATGGTCATGGCCAGCACCTTGAAGAATGCGCCCGCCACGCCACTCATCAACGAAAAGGGAATGAAAATAACGATCGTGCTGAGCGAAGACCCAACCATCGCCGGAAAAAGGTAGCTGATCGCCTGCTGGATTGTCTCGACGGTGGACTTGCCATCCTGCTCCTCTTCCACCCGGTGAATCTGCTCTACAATCACGACGGCATCGTCGATAATCAGGCCGATGGCCGCTGCAATACCGCCCAGCGTCATAATGTCGAGCGTGTAACCCATCACATACAGAACCAGGATTGACGCCGCCAGGATGATGGGAATGATGATAAGAATGACGATACTGGCTTTCAGCGACCGCAGGAATAAACTGGTGACGATAATGGCCAGGATCAGGCCGATAAAAATACTGTCGGTTACGCTTTTGACCGCGTCGCTGACAAAATCGGCCTGAACGTAGGTCGGCGTTAACGTGACATCGGCGGGCAGCAGGTTCTTCAACTCCTTTACTTTCTGAGTGATGCCGTCGCTCAGGCTGATGAGGTTGGCCGACGGCTGTTTGACCACATTGACCAGCACCGTTTCTTTGCCATTGGCTTCAACACTGGTGTATTCCTGCTGCTCATGCAGTTCCACCGACGCGACATCGGCCAGACGAAGCACCCGCTGCCCATCGCTGCGAATGATGATGTTCTCAACATCCTGCCGGGAATGAACCGTTGCATCGGTCAGGGTCAGGTAAAGGCGGTGATAATCGGAGACCAACCCATCGGACTGGATAAAGTTGGTGTTGCCCAGCGCCGTTGTGATGGCTGCCGGGGTGACATTCAAACTCGCCAGTTTGTCGGGCTGGAGCACAATCCAGTATTCTTTGGTGCGCCCCCCCATCACCTGCACATTCGATACGCCCGCTACCCGGCTCAGATACGGGCGGATGGTGTATATCGCCAGCTTTCGGAGTTCAATTAAATCGCGGCTTTTCGATGCCAGCGCGAAATCCATCACGGGCAGAATCGACGGGGACATCTTCTCTACCGATAGGACCGTATTGGGCAACAGCGTATTCTGAACCTGATTGATGCAGGCATTGACGCGTTGCAACGATACGTCCATATCGACCCCCAGTTCAGGTAAATCGACAGTTCGGAACTGCCCCGGCTGGTGGTGCTGCGAACCATTTCAACGCCCTCCACCTGGTTCACCGTATTTTCGAGCGGTTGCGTAATAGCCACCATCATCAGCTCGACGGGCTGTTCACCGGCATCGGCAATGATTTTGATTTTAGGAAACGTGCGCTCGGGAAACAGGGATACCTGAATACTACGATACGCGAAACTGCCACCCACCAGCAGCAGGATGAGCAGGCCCAGAATCGGCTTCAGAAAGCGAAAAAAACCGGTTTGGGCGGCAGCTTGCTCAGTGGGCATTAGCACGGCGATTTATCGTGATCGATGCGGTATCGGCCAGCCCGTAGCCGCCTTTACTGACGAAGCGGTCCTGCGGCCTGAACCGAGGGCTGAGGATCTCGATCCGCGTCTCGCGCTGAATACCCGTTTTGACCGGTACCCGTACGGCCGTTGTGTCGTTGATCAGTTTCATGACCCAGAAATCGGTCTGAAGTTCATTAGACAGCACGGCTTCTTTAGGCAACGACTGCGCGTTGTTATGCTCCTGATTGGTAAAGGTGATATTGAGCTGGAGCCGGGCCGGTAACACCAGGATGGACAGGTTTTACCAAAACCGCTCGGTTTGCGAAAGCGAATCAGTAATGGCCAGCGTGCGGGTAATTCGTCCGCTAATGCGTCGGCCATTGGGTAACTGAATGCGGCAAACGCTGCCGATATGCACCGACGAATCCTGCTCAGCGGGTACTTCAATCAGAAAGACAAACATATCGGGGGCCGAAAACGAAGCCAGTACGGCACCATCCTGCACGTATTCGTTCTCTTCGGCCTGCACCAGGGTAACCAGACCAGCGTCAGGGGCGCGATGATCAGCTTACCGATGTTTTTAAGCGTAGGGTCATTGAGGTAATTTTTGCCACCCAGCGCATAGGATTCCTTCGTCTGTAGCCAAATAAAGGGGACCCTTTCCGAAGCTGATCGCCAATTTTGACATACACTTTGGTGACGTAGCCCGCAATGGGCGATTTTATGTCGCCACTGGTGAGGTAGTAGGTCATACCCCGAAATGTTTTTTCTACCCGAAACGAGTCGGCTTTTACGGTCGTCACCTCCACGGGCGTTTTGGGCCTGGGAGCATCGGCTGCGTCTGCCTGCGTGGTTGTATCGCTGGTCGACGAGGAGCCGCAGCCGGTAAGCAGCGACACCAGGAAGAACCCTATCAGATAAAGTGGTTTAATGAAATGCTGAAGCATGAATGAGGTTTCTGCGTTAAAAATTTCGGTAGTTGAACGTATTGATATAGCGCTGCTGCTGGACTGTTAATTGATTCAGGGTCAGTTTGACGTTGAGGTATCGCTGCACGATGAGCAGGTAATCGATGGCCGATATGTCGCCCCGATAAAGCCGTGCCTGACTGATCGTCAGCAGGTTTTCGACGTCCGTATTTTGTTTTTCGGTTAAACTAATCAGATTCTGATTCACGCGCAATTGCTCGTTTACCGTTCGCAGTTGCAGGTTGAAGCGGTTGATGTACTGATTGCGGTAATTTCGGATGGTAAGTTGCGCTACGTCGAGTTTCTGGTATTGCAGCTTTCGCTGGTTCCCGTTGTAGATGGGCATCGCGAAATTCAAGCCAAGACTGTAGCCAAAACGCCGGGTAATCAGGTCGGGGCTAATGGCGTTTGTACCGGCATTGACGACTAAATCCAGCGCGGGTCGATAAAAGATATCGATAACCCGGCGGTTTCGTTCCACAATGACGCTGTCGTAGCGGTAGCGAAGAAAATACGGATTGTCGTCGAGCGTGAAGCGGGCCTGAGGCGTCAGGGCAGGCTTTTCGAGCCGTACCAGCCCCGTTTCGGGAATATTGCAGAACGTATTGAGGGTCAGTATATCCTGTAAAAACTGTACTTTGGCTCCTTCATAATTCACTTCGCTCTGTTGCCAGTCGACCCGAAACGCCAGATAATCTGACTGATTGAACAAGGCCTTCCGAAGTAGTTCTTTCAATACCTCGTTCTGGCGATTGAAAATCTGGTACAAATCGCCGAATATGACCATCTGCTGATAATCCTGATAGGCCGTCAGGTAGAGGTCGATAATGGCTTTTTGCAGATCGTTCTGGTTGATGTGAACGGTGTTGACCAGCGAATCGCGCAAGGCAGCATTTAAGTTATTCTGAATCCGCAGGTTCCGGCGATAAAGCAGATTTCGATTTGCCTGAATCACCCCCGTATATAGCACCACCGTTGGTCGTATTCTGGTCATAGCCCCAGTTGGCACCGGCTGGTGCATAGAGATACTGACCGATGGCCTGAACATAGGGTTTATTAATGGCAATATTAATCAGGCTGTCAAGCCGATTTAACGTAATGGAGTTGATATTATCTTTCAGCAGAGGGCTGTTTACAAGTCCCGAACTCGAGGTAATAGTCCAGATTTCGGTGAACCAGGGTATCCTGCCCATAGCCGGAAATGGCTTGAACAGTAACCAGCAGACAGTCACCCAGTATTAGTCGTTTATAGACGCGCATACAGCTTATTCAGAGGGCCTCATTACGTAATACCGGATATTCGGCAAGCTCAAGCATTTGTTTATAATATTGTCTGGCCTGTTTTTCCTGCCCTTGAAGGCTGGCTATTCGGGCCAGAACCAGAAACGCATAGGCCCGCACGGTTTCATCGCGCACCGAACTGCGAACCACTTCGCCGGCAAACGTTTGGGCAGTTGACCGCTGGCCTTTTTCCAGCGCATAACGAGCCTTTAAGAGCGTTCCCATCTGATGATAGACTGGCTCCGAGGCGGCCATCAGACTGCACTGATCAGGTGTGGAATAGATCTGACTGATGGGCGTTCAGTAGGGCTTCGGCATACTTGTACCGCCAGTACGGATTGTCGGGATAGTGAATAACCAATTGCGCCAGATAGGGCAGCGGCGGCTGTCGACTTATTTTCGTAATCGGTCAGTAGGTGCGTCAGGTAAAGAATGGCTTCTGTTCGACAAACAGGGCTTTTTGGGTAGCGAACTGAAGTTGACTCATGCCCAGTTTTTTATCCCCGGAAGTCATTACCCAGGCAACGGTTTTGTAAAACGGATGAATTTCCGGGTACACCTCGCGATAGAAATTGTAGAGACCCGTTGAGAGGTAAAAGTCAGGGTATTGCTGCTGGAAAGCTTTGCCTTTCTGAATATACGGATACGCATTCTTGGCGTGCCGGATAGCCGCGAACGGTTCGTGTTCGTAATGGCTGATTTTAGCGAGCATAGCTTCGGCCGTGAAATACAGAAACATCGCTTCCGGGCGGTCTGAACCTTTCGTTTTGCTTTGGGCATTCTGCCAGTCGTCGGCTTTTTGGGCGGCCAGTTCCAACTGTTGCAGACAACGCTGCTTCAGTTTATCATCGGTGCGGGCGGGAACCACTGGTAATATAAACTGACGCCCCGTAGCAGATCGAGGCATGGATGCCTCGGCGTTAGTTTCTCTAGTTGAGTGAACGTGGCATCGGCGGCAGTAAATTGATTATCATAGACCTGATCCAGACCGGCCGTTACCAAAGCCCGAGCGGCGGGATTGCTGTTAATCATCGAATATTGCGCCAGCACATGGCCGTGAAGCAGAACCGGCCAGCAGCAAAATGATTTTCAGGATAGTAGTTTACAGCAAGTAGATTCTGTGCCAGCATGGTCAAAAAGCGTTACGATTTGAGCCGTACTATCTTTCGTTTTCAGCCACGGATAGACGTGATATGCTACTTCGGTAGAAAGCAGGCCAATACCCGCGCCAACCAGCACGTCTGATACCCAGTGTTTATCATTGCGTCATCCGTAAGAGTCCCGGTCGAGGTGGCCATGGCATAGCCACCGATGGGAATCCAGGGGACTGACCCCGCCAAATTCCCGATCCAGCAAACCTGCCCGGTAAAAGCCATGGGCGGTATGACCTGAGGGAAATGAAGAGGTAATTAGATCTATCGGGGCGCAGTTCGTGCGTGGCTATGTTTGAGGCCCAGCACGACGACGGTACTGATCGCCATAGAGCGAGTCAGGGCCGATAAGAGCCCGATCGAGGGATAGTGACCGCCCTTTGACGCCGCGCCAGACTCAAACCTGCCCAAGCCACGGCTGGCCCGTACTGCAGAATAATCGTCGGCATGGGTGCGAAAATGCATTTTATCCTGAAGCTCACTCCGGACGTAAAAGCGGTCGAAATGACTGTTCGGGTAATCGGGTGATAAGAGCTACAGCCAGCGGGTATCGAGCACGGCTGGAGTGACCCAGCGGAACGTAGTGGGACGGACAGGAATACTATCCCACGGCACGCGGCAGGGGAACTGCTCTCTGAGCGGTTGCCCAATCGATGGGATCAGCGTTGCCAGAGATAGCAAGCAGAGCAGCTATCCAGGAGGGGAGCGAAGGACCTGAATTTCCGGCTTTTGTTTCAGTATGTTGAACTGAGGTATCATAAGGCGTCCTCTTACTGCTGAGTACAGCATACAGTGCTGAGACGGAGGTTGCCTGAGTAACGTAACGCAGTAGACCTGAGAGTGAGCGAAGTAAAGGAGGAAACCTTAAGAGAATCTGTAGCCGCCGCCGGGGAACGCAGGACGCCAGCTTCAACATGTCTTCAGTTTTATGGCTGTACTTTGGGAGATAATCTGAACAAGGGCCATGAAAATTTTACTGATAGAAGATGAACCATCGCTATTGGTAGCGATGCGGCACTATCTAGAGGAAGAGCGATACACCGTATCGACGGCCAGCACGTTCCACATTGCCTCACAAAAAGTACACGATCATGACTACGATTGTATCGTGGTCGACATTACGCTGCCCGATGGAAATGGGTTGGCTGTAGTGAACGCCTTGAAAGAGGCCCATTCGCAGGCGGGCATCATTATTGTATCGGCCAAAAACTCGCTGGATGATAAACTCACCGGCCTGGAATTAGGCGCTGATGACTACCTGACCAAACCGTTTCATCTGCCCGAATTGAACGCCCGGATTCGGGCATTGATGCGCCGACGACAACATGAAGGAGAAACGCAGCTCGTTTTCGGGGCTATCACGATCGTGCCCAGTCGTCAGCAGACGCTTGTTGGCAATCAACTGGTTGAACTAACGGGCAAAGAATATGATCTCCTCTTGTTCCTGATGACGAACAAGAATCGGCTGCTGTCGAAGGCGGCCATTGTTGAACACGTTTGGGGCGATTACATGGATGGCATCGACTCGCACGACTTTCTATACACGCATGTTCGAAACCTACGCCGAAAACTGCTTGACGCCGGTAGCCCGGATTACATTACCACGCGGTACGGAGCCGGGTATATTTTCACGGAAGCCTGATGAAACTGCTTCATAAAACCGCCCTTTACCTCCTGCTGGCGTCGCTCCCCATTGCGCTTGGGGGCGTTTTTGTGTTGAATTATTACATTCACCGGTATATTCTGCACGAGATCGACGAGTTGTTATTGATTGAACTCACGCAGGTACAAGAACAGCTTCATCAACACCCACCCGCTACTACCGACCTTCCGGGCTGGGACCCGAACATACAGGTGTCAATCGCTACCGGGTCGCAGCGTCGGCAACCGGCCACTGTGTTCAAAGACTCTGTTGCCTTCAACGCACTGGAAAAAGAACAGATGCCCGTTCGTATGCTCCGCTCAACCTACTCAGTCGGCAGCCGGACGTATACCATAACGCTTCAGCAATCTTATCTGGAGTTCGATGAAATCGCCAGCGCTTTATCCGTGGGCGTTATTGTCTGTTTTCTCCTGGTTGTGTTGCTGCTGATCGGGGCCGATGTACTGGTTTCCCGGCGTATCTGGCAGCCCTTCTACGGCATCATCCGTCAACTCCAGCAGTACCGGATCGACCAGCCCGAAGAAACGGCATTTCCAGCCAGTGATGTGGCTGAATTTGGTCTGCTCAGCAAATCGCTGGATGAAATGAGCCGCCGAACGCGCCATCAATATGCG
Source organism: uncultured Cytophagales bacterium (assembly GCA_963750355.1). Taxonomy (GTDB): domain Bacteria; phylum Bacteroidota; class Bacteroidia; order Cytophagales; family Spirosomataceae; genus Fibrella. The sequence continues at coordinate 791,495 of CAVVQL010000003.1, forward strand.
CAGCAGAAACAATTCACGGATAACGCCTCGCACGAAATGCAAACACCCCTCAGCGTGTTATCTTTCGAGCTAGACCTCTTGCAACAGTCGAAGCAATTAACCGAAACGGACCTCGACCGAATTCAGCGGTCGCAGCAGGTTATCAAGCGATTATCGGCGATGAATCAATCGCTGCTGTTGCTGGCCAAAATCGATAATCATCAGTTTGCGCGCAACGAATCGGTGAATATTGGTGAACTAATCGCACTGGTAGTAGCCAACTACAGCGATTTTATGGTCCACAAAGGCATGTCCGTTACCCAACAATTGATGCTGGCGTGTGCCGACCCCTGAACCGGCAGTTGGCCGATGTACTTTTCTCCAATCTGATAAAAAACGCCGTCCGTCACGGTGATCCTGACAGCGCGATACGGGTACAGGTGAGTGCGGACAGTTTTATGATCAGCAATGAAGGCGAACCCCTGCCTTTTCCCCAGCAGCATCTTTTCCAGCGCTTCATCCGCAATCAGGCACTGCCTCAGTCTACAGGTCTTGGCCTGGCCATAGTCAAAGAAATTGTGGAGCAGTATGGAATGAGGGTACACTACAATTATTCGCCGTCTATGCGACGGCACACCTTCCAGATCACCTTCTAACGAAGGGCGGTTGAAACTTCATAATTACTTTAGAATGCAGGGGTACGTTTATGTCCTCATCTAAATTAGAGCGGAAACACATGAAAAAGACCTTGCTTGTCGGCGCCCTGGCGTTACTGACTTTACCCTGCCTGACACCCGCTGCCTTTGCCAAAAATGAGTTGTCGGGCGTAACCACCGTTGGTATCGACGTTCCCCCGGCCGCCAAAGCCACCGTTGCCCGCCTGTATCCGGGTGCGAAAGGGGTGAAATGGGAGAAAGAAGACGGAAATTATGAAGCTGGCTTAACGCACAATGGCAAAGAGTTGTCGCTGGTTATCGATGCAAAAGGCAACGTTCTGGAAACGGAAACCACCATTGCCGTGTCGGCGCTGCCCGCTCCTGTACGGGCTTATGTAGCGAAACACCATACCGGTAAGAAAATCAAAGAAGCCGCCGAAATTGTTGATGCCACAGGGAAGAAAACCTACGAGGCTCAGGTTGGTGGGAAAGATCTGATCTTCGACGAGAAAGGAAACCTGATCAACTAAAAAGCTCGTTGAGCCGCATTGGGTTCGCTACTCGGTAGGCACCAGGCAGCATACAATGCGGTTTCGTTTAGTCTTACCTTCCATCAATACTCACGTTATGCAGTTTACCATTACCGGCTTTCTCCTTTTACTCTCTTCGGCTGTCTCGCTGGCGCAAACACCACCAGGTAGTGACTCCATTCCGCCCCCGGTAGTTCCCCTGAGCCAGCCAGCATCCCTGTCGACAGGGGAAACGGCGGTGAAAGGAAAAGCAAAAATCACGGGCTATGTCGTCGATTCTACCCTCACTAAATCGGTCGAATATGCCACCATAGCCGTGTATAATGCCCTGACGAACGTACTCGTTGATGGGACGGTAGCGGATGACAAGGGTAAATTTACCATCAACCGCCTGGCACCAGGTACCTACAAACTGCTGCTATCCTTTGTGGGCTACACCAGCAAAACAACTGATAAGGTGACCGTTGCCAATGGGGAAACCAAAGACATGGGGGTCATTCGGCTCAGAGCCACCACCCGTATCCTGAATGAGGTAACGGTGGTGGGTAAAAAGGCGTTGGTAGAAGATAAGGTTGACCGGCTGATTTATAATGCAGACAGCGATTTGTCGACGAAGGGGGGCGATGCGACGGACATTCTTAAAAAAGTACCGATGCTATCGGTGGATCTGGCGGGGAACGTGTCCTTGCAAGGCAGTTCCAACGTACGCGTATTGATCAACAACAAGCCTTCATCCATTCTGGCGGGGAATCTGGCCGATGCCCTGCGCCAGATTCCGGCTGATTTGATTAAAACGGTGGAGGTGATCACCTCGCCTTCGGCTAAATACGATGCCGAAGGGAGCGGAGGCATTATCAACATCATCACCCGGAAAAATACCTTACAGGGCCTGCACCTCGATATCGATGGCGGCGTGGGCAACCGGACCTCAACGCTGGGTTTGAACGGCAGTTTCCGGCATGGTAAGCTGGGCGTAAACCTGAACGGCAATGGTCGGGGCGTTTACAACAAATCGGCCTCTGACCTGAAGCAGACCACTTTTCTGGGCGAATCCATCCCCCCGGTCCAGACTCGCCAGCATGCCGATGGTTTCGATAAGGGTTTGTTTGGGCAGTACGCCCTGGGGCTGGACTACGACCTGGCCAAAAATCAATCGCTGACGGCAGGGGTTCGTTTTGGGGTGCGGGACCTGAACCGCGACCAGCATTTTGCCACCAGTATTGTGAATGGAGACCTTGTGCGAACACCATCGAGACGCGACGTGTATAGTCAGGATCTATCCAATTCGGTGGATATGAACGTCGATTATCTGCATACCTACCCCGGCACGGATGAGGGACCCCAGAAAGAACTGAGCGTCTCTTCGCAGTACAGGCAGACTCACCTGACCAATAATTTTGACGCGAACAATCTGGACACGACCGGCCTGCTGAGGAGTCGGCAACGGAACCTGAATGCCAATACCAACCAGGAGTTTGTGCTCCAGATGGATTACCAGACGCCAGTAGGCCCAGGGCAGCAACTGGAGTTTGGCGGTAAAGAAACCTACCGGCAGGTGAACAGCCAGTATCGGTATTTAGCCGCCGGGCCCCTATCCGATTTCGTTACCGACAGCCAACGGCCCGAAGGCTCCCTGCATTATGATCAGAACATTGCCGCTGCCTACCTTTCCTATACGCTGACAACGCGGAACAAAATAAGTCTTAAGGCCGGGGTACGCTATGAATATACGAGCATTCAGGCCTCAGCGGGCGGGCAGGGGCCCATTTCGATTCCAGACTACGGTAAACTGGTTCCCAGCATCAACCTCTCGAAAAAAATTAACGAGACAACCACGGTTAAACTGGCTTATAACCGGCGGATTCAGCGCCCCGACATTCAGGACCTGAACCCTAATTTCAACACGGCCAATCCGCTGAGTATCCGCATCGGTAACCCGTATTTAAAACCGGAAATTACCGACCGGATTGAGTTTGGCTATAGCACCTTCGTCAAAAAGACGTACCTGAACCTGACGCTTTACGCCCGGCTTAATACCGATGATATTCAATCGGTCAGCCAACGCTCCGATACGCTGGTCGGCGCGGTGGTTACCCGGGTTCAGAATATCGGCAAGGAGTACAACTACGGAACAAACCTCTTCGGCACCGTGAATATTACCCCCAGGTGGAGCGTCAATACGAACATCGATATCATGTACCGGTACATCAGCGGCTTGGCGCTCGATCTGTCGGGTCTATCCGTTACCCTCAGTAACACGGGTATTCGCTGGGGCGGCCGATTCGATACCCAGGTGCAGTTTGACAAGGGCTGGGCGATTCAGGCCAACGTTGGCTATCGGGGTCGTGACGTTCAGTTGCAGGGTTACCGCATTGGGTTTGCCCAATATTCGCTGGGAGCACGCAAGGAATTCACCAGCAAACGCGGTAGCCTGGGGCTGACGGCGGAGAATTTTCTTACCAACGGCATGCAGTTTACGTCGGTATTAAATTCAGCACAGTTCAACCAGGATTTCCGCCAATATATCTACAACTCCAATATCCGCTTGACCTTCAGCTACAAACTGGGCACATTAAACGGGGCTAAAGTGAAGAAAGGCAAGTCGGCGGATGGTGACGACGAGTCATGAGAGAAGGCATGATTCATTGGAACAGCTATCAGGTAATCGTTCTGGTGATTGAGCGCGTCAGATAGCCCAAACGGTGCCGACATTCAGGCTATATCAGGTACGATGCCGCGCCGACTGCCTAGAAATATACCCTGAATACTGTATAATGGCCCTGCAAAACGCTTTTGCTTCTGCCGGGTTGATATATACCGTATTCATCAGTCGTTCCTATGCCCCTTGCTCCCCTTCTTGTTGGTGTTGATGTTGGCACCACGAATCTGAAAGTCCTTGCCATTGACCCGGATACGATGCAACTCGTGGCCCACGCAGCCCGGCCCGTTGAGACAAACGTACCCGAGCCGGGCTACGCCGAGCAGGAACCGGAAGAAATCTGGCAACTTGCTCCAGACCTGCATCGGCGAATTGACCACCGAAGTAGCCGCCGCTGGCCGAACTCATTGGTGCCCTCTGTTTCAGCACGGCCATGCACAGTTTACTGGCCGTCGACGAAACGGGCCAACCACTTACGCCGGCACTCATCTGGTCTGACAACCGGGCGAGTGAGCAGGCGGCGGTACTCAAAAAAGAGCATGGCGATCTGTATAAAGCCATCGGCGTGCCCATTCACCCGATGTTGCCGCTGTGTAAACTGGTGTGGTTTGGCCAGCACCAGCCGCGCCTGTTGAAACGGGCGTCGCGTTGGCTGTCGCTGAAAGAATACCTGTGGTGGAAACTCACGGGCCGCTACGAAGTAGACTACGCCATGGCGACCGCAACCGGCCTGTTCGACAGCCACAAGGCGGTCTGGCATCCTCCCGCCCTGAAACTGGCGGGTATCAATACCGATCAGTTAAGCACGCCCGTCAATACCATCACACGTGGTGCCGTATGCCGCCCTGGCCGGGCAGACGGTGCCGGGTTTGCAGGCAGGTACGTTGCTGGTCATCGGCGCATCGGATGGGTGTCTGGCTAATCTGGGAGCCGGGGCGGTCGAGCCGGGCATTACCACCATTACCATCGGCACCAGCGGGGCCGTCCGTCGAACAAGCGTGCGCCCCATCCGCGATGCACAGAGTCGGCTGTTTTCCTACCCGCTTTACAAGCACGAAAACCAGGTGGGTGCCGCTGCACACGAGGAAACGGAGTCTGACCTCTCGGATTGGTATGTCGTGGGCGGGCCAACCAACAACGGGGCCAACGTGCTGGAATGGGTGTCGGAGAAACTGACGCAGCAGGACGTACCCACGGTGCTGGCCAGTGCCGCCACCATAGCGCCCGGCGCTGATGGGCTGCTGTTTCTCCCCTACCTGCAGGGTGAGCGCGCCCCACTCTGGGATGCCACCGCACGGGGCAGCTACCGCAACCTGGACTGGCAGCACACGCAGGCCCACATGGTTAGGGCGGCGCTTGAAGGGGTGATGTTCAACCTGCGGCAGATCGAGCTGCTGCTGGCGCGGCATACAGGCCCCACGCGGGTGATTCATGCCAACGGCGGATTCGCCCAGTCGGCGTTTTGGGTGCAGATGATGGCCGACATATTTGGCGTACCCGTTCGGCTCAATGCCAGCAATGAAAGTGGGGCCATCGGGGCCGTGCTGCTGGCTCGACTCGCCCTGTCTTTTGGCAACGGCGAATCTGTATCTTTAAGCGATTTAACCCGTCAGGTAGAATTCGGTGCTACATTTCAGCCCGACCCCGACCAGCATAACAGTATATGTACAGGCGTTTAAAACGTTTCAGGCGCTGATTGAGGAAGTAAGCCTTGTTATTCCGTTTTGTCATCCCGAGCATGAGGGATCTGGCGTGCGGCTGAAAAACCTCCAGATACGAGATCCCTCATGCTTCGGGATGACAAATTCAAATGCTCCCCGTTAAGTCATAATTTACCAGTCTCAACCGTACCCACTACCCTGATGGACTTCCTGAATACCCTGCTTTTGCTCGCTGTCGGACTGGCGGGGGGCGCTGGCCTCACCACCCTGCTACGCGGCAAAAAAGCGGCACCCGTCACCGATGTTCGCCACGAATCGACCTTACTGCTGGAGCGGATCGAGAAGGTGTTTAAGGTGGTCATGGCGGAAGGGTACTTCTCGGAGATCTACAATTACCAGGACCAGAAGAAGATTCTGTACATGTTCAACGACCCTAAAAAGGCCATGATCATTGCAAAATCGAAAGTACTGGTGGGGTTCGATTTTCAGAAGGTACGCTTCCGGTTGCCCGAAGCAGCGGAGGGCCGCCCCGGCACAAAACGCTGGTTGTCGAGGCGTTTCCGGAACCGGAAATCCTGTCGGTCGATACCGATTATAAGTTCTACGACATTCAGGCGGGTATCCTGAATCATTTCGACAGCGAGACCTACACCAGCATTTTAGACGATGCCAAACAGGCCATGCAGTCCCGCGCCCTGCAAAGTGACCTGCCCCGGATTGCCAACAACCAGATTCAGTACATGATGTACCAACTGGCCAGTACCATGGGCTGGTCGCTCCAGCTTCCCGAAGGGGACCAACGCCGCATCGAAGCATGGATCAGGGCAAACCGCTGGCGCTGGGAACAGGCGAGGAAGAGGGTAGCAGTGAACAGTAGCCGTTTTCGGGTTACTGGTCGTGGCGTATGGCCCAGGCGTTACGGCTGGCTCATTCTCTTTTTTATGGCCGCCTGCCAGCCCGAAACGCGGCAGGCGATAGAGACGACCCCCGCTTTTTACCACTGGAAAGCCACCTTCGCCCCAACCCGATCTGACCGCGCCACGCTCGATTCCCTGGGCGTGAAAACGCTGTACATCCGCTTTTTCGACGTGGACTGGGATGCCGCCAAACGCCTGCCCATTCCCAAAGCGACCACCCAGTTCCGGCAACGGCCGGGGCCGGGCCTGCGGGTAATCCCCGTGGTGTATATCACGAACAGAACGGTAGCCAATCTGCCCCCGGCCAACGTACCTGAACTAGCCCGCAACCTGACGAACCGAATCAGGCAACTGGCTGACCAGCAGGGCATCCGCCTTACCGAAATTCAGATCGACTGCGACTGGACCCGGACAACACGGGCTGCGTACTTTAGTCTGTTAACCGCTATTTCCCGCGAAGCCCGCGTACCCCTCTCGGCAACAATCAGGCTGCATCAGGTGAAGTTTGCGGCGCAGACGGGCGTACCTCCCGTTGCGCGGGGCATGCTGATGGCCTATAATACCGGCGACTGGAAACAGCCGGGTACCCGTAACGCCATTCTCGACCTGCACGACCTGCAAGGGTATACCGATTACCTGCCCGGCTATCCCCTTCCCCTCGACCTTGCCCTGCCCCTTTTCCGGTGGACGGTGGTGTACCGAAATGGCCGGTTCCTGACCCTGCTGAACACGATCGACCGGGCACAGGTACGCGCCACGCCCGGCATGGAGCAACAGGCCGACACCAACCGGTACGTGGTCACCCACGATACCGTAGCGCTGGGCGTGAGCCTTCGGCGGGGTGATCTACTCCGCACCGAGGCCTGCTCGATAGCCGAGTTAAAGGCGGCCAGTGACCTACTGCTGATGCAATTACCCGTTTGGAACGGAACAGGCTCAAAACGTACATTTACCTTCTACCATCTCGACTCGACCGTTCTGCAACCCTACCCCCATGCCGATCTCCAGACCCTTCTTCACCATCCGTAGAGTTTCGTTGCTGCTTGCCATTCTGATCGGGTTTTCCTGTGGCCCCGGTGGCGATGACATGGGTGAGTTTTTTAGCCTGTTCCAGCCCGAAACGGCAACCTATTCCCCCGCCGACAGCCGGTATATCTTCACGCCCCAACTCTACAATGCTGGTTTCTACGGCCTCGACGACGCGCCCGATTCGGTTTCCAGCCGGGTAAACGCCGATGCCTGGGTACGCTACCTGGGCAACACGTACTCGCGCAGTATGGTCAGCGATGCCCTGGCCGACACGACGGCCAATAACGTGCTGTTGACCCGGCTGGAAAGCACCAAACCAGAAGCGGCAACGTACCTGCGATTTGCGTATTCGGCCCAGCAGGCAGCAGGCGATGGCGCTCTCTGGACCGACACGAAGCGCGACACCCTGAAGCTGACTCAGTTGAGTAATCAGGCCCGAACAGCCGCCCTGGCGGCGAAAGACCCATTCCTGAAAGAACGATACGCCTTTCAGGCCGTGAAGCTGGCCGACGAAGCAGGGCTTTGGGCCCAAAGCCGCGACAACTACGAGCAATTGGTGGCCCGGTTGCCCAATCGTTCGTTTATCAGCGACTGGGCGCGGTGTCGACTGGCGGGGGCGTTGCTGTCGCTGGGGCAGACAGACCGGGCTATTTATGAGTTTGCGCAGGTATTTGCCAACTGCCCCACCCGCCGCCTTGCCGCCGAACGCAGCCTGCGCCATAACGGACTGCGGTTTACCGAAGAGGCCCTTGGCTTTGCCAACACCAATGCCGAACGGCTGGCCGTGTACGCCGTATGCGCCATTCAGCCGAAACAGGACGCCCTGCCCCTGCTGGAAAAGATGGTTGAACTCGACCCGAAGAATCCGCTGAATGAGCTGGTGCTGGCGCGGGAGATCAACCGCAACGAATACTACTTCGCCGCCAAACGCTTTCCGGCCTATGTAGACGACGACAAAATCCGCGCTGACTCGCTCGCCTTTGAGAACCGCCGCAAGAACGTACCCGACTACTCCGAAAAACTGCTGGCTTTTGCGGAGAAGGCCGCCAAAAACGCCGCGCTGGGCAATCCGGCTTTCTACCTGACCGCCGCCGCCTACCTTCACTACCTCGACGGTGATTATAAGTCGGCCAAAGAAACGCTCGATAAGGCCGGGCAGCAACCGACCGCCAACCAGGCCCTGAAACAGCAGATAGCCCTGCAACAGATGCTGTTACTGACTGCGCAGCCCGGCCTGCCCGATGCCGCCACCGAAACGCAGCTAATCAGTTACCTGACCCAGTTCAGGCAGGCAAGTGCGGCCGATTCAATCAACGCGTACCACCCTAATTTCCGGTTTACCAATGCGGTTCAAACGGTGGGCAGGCAACTGGCGAATCGGTACATCGGCAACGAAGGAGACGACCGGCCCATCAAATGGCTGGCGTTCATCGGCTGTAGCCAGAAAACCCCGTACGAGGGCAATCAGGCAACCTACAGCGGGCCGCGCCAGGCCAAAGCCTTTCTGATGCGGTTGATTACGGTCGGAAACAGCAATGAAGGGTACTCGCCATCCGATTTCTTCGGGCAAATTGCGCTTGAAGACTCGACCCCACTCATTATGGCGCAGAGCCTGTCTAACTACATCAAAAATCCGCTCAGTGAGTTCGACGAACGGCTGGTTAAGTTAGCCGGTGTCGATGCCGATTATGCCAATCAGTTGGTTGGTCGCCGGGCCATGGCTGAAGCGAAATACGACATCGCCGAACGAGCCTTTGCGAAGGTAAAGCCCGCCGTTTGGCAGAGCGAGGCAGTGAAGGCCAATTTTGCCATCGACCCATTCAGCGTGAACATGCCGGGCGAAGGCAAACCACGAAACGCGTATACACCAGCCGGGTTTGCTAAGCGTATGAATGAGTCTGCTCTGGCAAGCCAGGCATCCCAAAAATGCAGATCAGGCCGCACAGGCATGGTATCAGTTGGGCTGCGGCGCTTATAACCTGACCTACCACGGTAACGCCTGGATTATGCAGCACCGGTTCCGTAGTAGTGCTGAGCCGTATATGTATCGCTATGAAGCCGGTGAGGCGGCGCGGTTCGATAGCTTATTGAATGACCCGTATTATTCAGCCAGAACAGCGCAGGGCTATTTTGCTCAGGCCGCCAACCAGACCGTCAACCCCGAACTAGCTGCCAAAGCTACCTACATGGCAGCCCGCTGCGAGGCCCATGCTCTGGCGCTACGCCGCGCTGTAGAAGCCGCCAAAACCGGTGGGTACGTGGCTGACGATGACAAGGCGTTCAACGAAAAGATGCGCAAGCTAGCCGCTTCTAAATACGATACGTACTTTAAAGCGTACCAGACCCGCTATCGCCAAAGCCAGTTTGCCCAGCTGATGCAAACCCGCTGCGCCCTGTACCGCGATTTCATGAACGGGCAGTAATTACTCCTTCAACAGCCTGAAGCTCATCCGATGGTGCTGGGTAGTGCCGTGTTCGCAGATGGCGGCGCGGTGAAGGGCAGTGGGGTAGCCCACGTTCTGCGCCCAGCCATAGGCGGGGTACGTTTGGCCGAGCTGTTCCATCAACTCGTCGCGGTAGGTTTTGGCCAGTACCGAGGCGGCGGCAATGCTGAGGTACAGTGAATCGCCCTTGATAATGCAGGTATGCGGCACCATCGGGTAGGGCGTAAAGCGGTTGCCGTCCACCAGCAGGTGCTCGGGCCGTACCGACAGGGCATCGGTGGCGCGGTGCATGGCCAGGAAACTGGCCTTCAGAATATTAATTCTGTCGATATCGGCGGGCGACACCTCGGCAATGGCCCAGGCAATGGCGTCACGACGAATATCGATCTGGAGTTTATCGCGCTGGCGGCGGCTGAGTTGCTTCGAGTCGGTCAGAATGGGGTGCCGGTAATCGGGGGGCAATAGTACAGCGGCCGCTACGACGGGCCCGGCCAGGCACCCCCGCCCCACTTCGTCCAGCCCCGCTTCCAGTAGGTTCGGGGTATGGTATGATTTCAGCATAGTTAATCTTCCAGGCTATTACCCAGCACGGTATTTTTCAGAAACAGCACCAGCAATAAAAAGGAGAGGCCCCAGTAGATATAGGGTCGGTACTGATCCTGCACGTCTTCGTAGGTCTGTACCCGCACGGGAGCACGTTCGAGCCGATCGATTCGGGCAAAAACCTGTTGGAGTTGCCCCGCATCGGTCGCCCGGAAGAAGCTACCCTGCCCCACCGTAGCAATCGTTCGCAGGATACCCTCGTCAAACTGCGTGGTCACGCCCGTCGTATCAGCCGAACGAACACGGGTACCCACGGCAATGGTGTACACTTTAATGCCAAAATGCTGGGCCAGCCGGGCCACGGTCAGCGGGTCGAGGTTGCCCGCTGTATTGTCGCCATCGCTCAGGAGAATCAGCACTTTGCTTTTGGCGGGCGAGTTACGAAGGCGGTTAATGCTCCGGGCCAGCGCGTCGCCAATGGCGGTTCCCGTTGTCCGGATCATGTTGGGGTTTAAGTCGCGGATATAACCCTGCAACAGGGCGTAGTCGGTGGTGAGCGGGCATAGCGAATAGGCTTCCCCGGCAAAAACGACCAGCCCGATCCGGTCGTTGCGCCGCCCACTCACAAACGCCTTCGCTACCTGACGGGCCGCAGCCAGCCGATTGGGCCGCAGGTCGGTTTCGGTCATCGACGACGATATATCGATGGCCAGCATAATGTCGATGCCTTCCGATTGTTCTTCCCGCAGTTGCTGCACTACCTGAGGACGAGCTAACGCAAGGAACAGAAAACTGATCGATACCCACACGCAGATCGGCATCAGAAAGCGAAGTAAACCAACCACGCGCATCCAGCCGCCGGGCTTCTTCCCTACCAAACCAACCAGCGACACGCGTAATTGCTGCCGATACCGCCGCCCCAGCCAGCCGCGCAGGGCAAACAAACCCAGCGACAGCGGGATAAGCCATAACGCCCACCTATTATCGTAATGAAACGACCGGAGGGTTTGGGGCATCAACCAGTAAAGCGCGTACCAAGGCATAGAAATCAGGCAAAAGAATGCCGGAACGAATGTAAGGGTCCGTGTACGTTTCTCCTATCAGAGTGTACTTGCTACCGCTGGCAGATAGTTAAGTTCCAGGCTGCCCAACAAGGCCATCCCACTTTTTGTTACAAAAAATTATAAAAAAAACATTATTTTTTGCCCTCTAGAGGAACTAGTTATAGTTGGAAAAGTACCATATCTATACTTACTCATACGTATATTACAAATAAGTAAGTAACCCGACCCCCAAGCCATAGAAACTAGCCCCTGTTAGGGAAAAACAGGCCTTCAGTACCAAAAACAACGTGTCGGCACCTGCCTAAATTCTCTATAAAAATACTTAACAAATGTCTACTATAATAAATTTGAATAATACAATTTACCAGTCACAAATACAGCCAGAATACAGGCCATATTTTAATCGACGTTTTTGTTAATTGGTTGTTTGACTGCTTGTGAACACGTAGAAAAATCTTCTATATTTGTGGCGCTAGTACAACAATTCTAGTTATACCTATCCATACCATGTCTGATAAAACTTGCCTTTCTCCAAGGCCCGCCCCCCCTGAGTTTGTACGGTTGCGCGTTACCGTAACCTCACGTTGCCTGACCAATTCGGCGTTCAGGTATCCTCCAGTCATCAGAAAGATCACGTAGCCAGACGACCACACAGTCTGTCGCCATTCCGCTTTACTAGTACGGAAATGGATGGGATTATTATCCTATTACTATATGATCTTGTTTTCATGAGAAAATATATACTACAGGTAGTCTGTCTGCTCATTCCGGTGCTGGGTGTGGCTCAGAATCACGCCACTACGGTTAACCAGGCTGGCCAGACGAACACGCTGCAACTCACTCAGCAGGGTGGCGCGCATCGTATAAACTGGGAGCAGTCAGGTACGTTGAACACCTCGGTTATTGACCAGCAATCGGGCGCAAACCAAATCCTCCATTCAGCCACTCTGCGCACGGGCGATGGCAGCAATGAGGGAAACCAGATTGAGGTGAAACAGGCTGGCGCTGGTAATGACCTTGAGATCAGGCTGGCGGGCAATAACAATACCCTTCGGCTTACGCAGAGCGGCAACCAAAACAAGGTTGGTGAAGCAGATGACCTAACCAGCGGCCTGCAGGTAGCCGGGAGCGATAACCGGTTCACCCTCACGCAAAGTGGCAATAATAATACGCTGGTTTCGGCAGAGATAGCAGAGAGTGATAACCGCGCAACACTTACCCAAAGTGGATCAGACAATACCCTAACGACCAGTCAGACGGGGGGGAGCCATTCAACCGAAGTTTTGCAAAGCGGAAACGAAAACAACGCTACCGTTCGGCAGCAGGGCACAGGCTCAGAAGCGTACATCGAGCAGGCGGGCAGCAATGCACGGGCTACCGTACACCAGACGGCGCCAACAACTATGTTGCTAGTAAACAAACGGGATCGTCGGCCAGGCTGGACCTGGAGCAGACCGGCGGCAACCGAAACAGGTACATTGGCACACAAAGCGGCGAGGATAACCAACTGGATCTGGACCAGAACGGAACCGACAACAAGCTGACAGTCAGGCAGGCGGGTGCGGGTAATCGGATCATGGGTCCGGGCCAGATTGGCAACGGTAACCAGCTAAACGTGAATATATCGGCCAGTAACGTGTCGGTACAGGTGAATCAAACAGGAACAGGTAACACAGGAAGCTTCAGACAACAATGAACAAGATGATCGTATCCATTCTCACCAGCACCCTACTGCTGGCGGCCATGTCGGTATTCGGCCAGACCGGCACCCCTGGTCAGGAAAAGCCAGAACAGGCTAAACCAGGCCCGGACACCCCAGCCGGGACCGCCCCAAAGCCAGGCAATTCATCGGTGGTCATTCGGCAGTCGGGCAGTGGTAACCGGGCGGTAGTACGGCAGTCGGCCAACGGGACCACGACAGAAACCGTGGTGTCGCATGGTGGCACTAACTCGGTGGAAGTAAGCCACGATGGCCACTCATCGGTGGTGATTGAGCAGGGTGTGGCCGACCAAAGGGAAAAAGCCCGGCAGGTCCCGCCCGACACAACGAAGAAAAAACAATAGCATCAGCATCCATAAAACCAGGTACGCCCCGTTGCGGAGTGGGCCATCGGCACCGCTCTATCCACAGCACCACTTTTTGACTTCGCAGACAACCGCCTCACGTCCCGACCTTTCGGCGTCACGCACCGTATCGAGTACACTATTCCTTTCCGGTTTCTTACTATCCGTAATTTGTTTATATGAAAAAAGTAATACTTACCGGCGCGGCCTTCCTCGCTTTCGCCACCGCATCATTCGCTCAGAACAACACAACTACTAACCAGGTCGGTACCATCCAGAAGGCGGAGGTTGAGCAGACAGGTAATAAGCAAACCTCAAACATCCAGCAGACCACGGGAACAGCGACCCGGCGCCAACAGCAATTATGGCAACTATGCAGGTACGTTCCAGACCGGAGTTGGGCCAGTAGGTATCACGGCGGCCATCAACCAGAAGGATGGCTCGCAGGGTAACCGGGCCGGTTCGACCCAGAGTGGAGACAAGCAAACGGCAACCATCAACGAGAACGGGGGAACGAGGTATCAGCGGGGAATCTATTAAAACCCCTGCTACGCTGGGTTCGGCGGGAGAGATGGGTAACCTTGCCGGAACGCTGCAACAGGGTACATGGGCGAGGCCACCATCAATCAGAACAACAAAAGCAAGCAGAATGACGCCGCAATTTATCAGAACAGTGCTGGTACAATCAAGAACACGGGTACAATCAACCAGTCGAACAACTCGACCAATAACTCGGCTAATGTATATCAGGGCTTTAATACTGACGGAACTGCAGGCAGTGTAATTAATGGTTCCACGGCTACCATCTCCCAGGGAAAATTAGCGCCAGGTGACCTAAACTACACGCCGAATGTAACAGCCGAGTCGATAGATAACAAAGCATCTATTCAGCAAACCGCCGATGGTAATGCGGCCCGTATCAGCCAGGGATCAACCGGTTCCGTAGATGGTGACGGCGCTATTTCTACCGGTCGGTCTTCTGGTAGCGAGGCTTACATAACCCAATCTGCAGCTAATAATAAGGCTACTGTAGATCAGGGCGTAGAATCGGGTGAAGCAGTGGGTAGTATTACCAATATCAATCAGATTGGAGCAGGAAATACGGCTGAGGGTGTTCAGGGTGGGCTCAACTACGGCAAGGATGCCGGAAGTACCGCTACGGTGACGCAGGAAGGTGCAGGTGACTTTGCCAATATATACAGGGCTTTTTAGGTACCTCAACCATTGACAAAGCAACGATTAAGCAGACAGCGGATGCCAGCGGTGCCATATCAAAAATCTACCAGGGCTTTGGCGGCTACTCGACTTCGTCGAATGACAAGGCCAATATTACGCAGGGAGGTACGGGTTCGATAATTTATGATCAAATGGTAACCCATCGAGTCTCAGTTTGCTCAGATTGTACAAGGAGGATAACGGGAGGGCCTTCAGCAGGTCGCTCTACCAGCAGCGGCAACACGGCAACCATTACTCAGGCTGATGGGAACCAGTATAGTTTAAGCCCTTATTAATGAGGGTCGTGATGATAACGGCACGGCATCCAGCCAAGCGAGCGCGATTGGCAATACCGCTTCCGTGGATCAAAAGAGTGGCGACGGCAACTATGGTCAGATCAATCAGGGTCGTGAAATGACCATCCAGACAGCAGATGCCGAAATTAAAACTCTCGCATCATCAACCAACAGTGATGCCTCTATCACACAGGATGGCAGTAAAAACACAGGTATTTTGACCCAGGCGGGTACCAGCAACGGGGCAACGTTGGGGCAAACGGGCAACAACAACCAGGCTCGTCTGTATCAGAATAGCACGGGTGCAACCGGTAATGATGCTACCATCACGCAGTCGGGGGACAACAACATCCTGCGTGGTAGCGCACCTGGTTCATATGCATTACAATCGGGCAATGCCAACACACTCATGGTGCAGCAAACAAGCGTAGCCAATGGTGTTGGCAACATTGCCAACGTCAATCAGGTGGGCAATGGTAACTCGTCGAGCGTCATACAGTCGAACACAACTGTTATAACGCCTTAATTCCTGTAGACATAGAAACGTCTGGGTGGCGGTTAATCGTCGCCCTGCCGTTTCTGTGTTTTTGCCTGATCAGGCATCGCATTGAGTACTTATCTACAACTCTATTCCATCAATTAGATGAAAAAAAGTAATCCTTACCGGCGCGGCCTTCCTGGCTTTCGCCACCGCATCGTTCGCCCAGAACACCACTACCACCAACCAGGTCGGTACCAGCCAGAAGACGCAGGTTGAGCAGTATGGCAATCAGCAAACCTCGAACATCCAGCAGGTACAAGGTGCTGGCACGGCCACCAACACTGGTAACTACGCAGGCACCTTTCAGGACGGGGGAGCAGCCGGACCCAACTCGGCGGCCATTAACCAGAACAACGGTTCTTCGGGCAACCGGGCGGCGGCCTTCCAAAGCGGAGCCAACCTAACATCGACCATCAACCAGAATAACAACAGTGGTGGTGGAGACAGCGGTAGCCACGCTGCAACTCAACGCTCCTCTGGGTAACTACGCAGGCACGAAACAGAAGGGCGGCAATGTTACAGCCACCATTGACCAGAATAACCCGAGCCAGCAAAACTACGCGACGGTTTTTCAGAATGGGGCTGGGACCAATGATGATGACAAAAACATTGGCGCAATCAACCAGTCAAACACGTCGACTGGCAATGTCGGTAATATCTATCAGGGGTATGTGGGGGTACGCAACCCCAAGCGCGGGGGTAATTGATAACGTCGCCACCATTAGTCAGCAGAACACCAGCAGAGAAAACGAAGCCAGCATTACCCAGATCGCCAACGGTAATACGGCCAGAATTAATCAGAAAGATCAAAGCGGTGGGGCTGGTACTGGGAAACGATGCAACAGTGAGACAGGCAGGAACAAATGGTAAAGTTAAGGTTAGCCAGAGCTAATAGTAGCGGTAACCAGAACTAACGTGAACCAGGCGTCGGTAATGGTTTCGGAGGGGGTATGTGCGGCAGAGCTTTGGCACATTCAGTAACCAGACGGATGTGACTCAGTACGGTGATAATCATTTCACCTACGTAGAGCAGGTTAAATGCGAGTGGTAATAAAGCAACCATCAATCAGGGGTCTGCTTCAACCACCAGTTCGTTAAACAATGTCTTTATTTATCAGAAAGACGGTTCTCAGCAGGGAGAAGTGACCATCAATCAAAACGTAGTTGCCAGTGGTGGCAGCAACTTCGCGCTGGTGCAGCAGGCGATGGGTGTAACCTCTACGGGTAACACGGCCACGATCAATCAGGAAGGTTCACTAAATACGGTTCGTTTAGGACAAACGGGCGTCGGTCAGAACAAGGCTACGATTGGCCAAATGGGTAACGGAAACGTCATTGATGGCCCGGGAACATCAGAGTGGGTAGCGGGTCCGATGGCTGTTCAAAATGGCACCAACAACCAGATGACCGTTAGCCAGACGGCCAGGCACTGATCCGCTTATTGTCAATAAAGGCACCCTCAGCCAAACAGGTACCAATAACGTATTGAACCTAACGCAAACAGCCACCACGGTTGGAAATATGGCTACTGTCACTCAGTCGGGCAGCGCTAACCAGGCTATTGTGCAACAGAATGGTGTAAGTAATTAACGGGCCGGTACTGCCGTAACCCCTTATTGCATCGTTACCCCGGTTTATTCTTTTACGAACCGGGGTAACTTAATTACCACCTCTGCTGAAGTGACGGTGAATTGGATGGGCGACAGCACAACTGCCGGGGTCAATAGCAACCTGATGCCTATCAGCCACTGATCAGTCTGTTTACTTAATGCTACCATTAACCTAATCAGTCTTCTATGAAAAAGTTTATACTGACGGGTGCTACGCTAATGGCCTTTGCCACCGCATCGTTCGCCCAGAACACCACTACCACCAACCAGGTCGGTACCAGCCAGAAGGCGCAGGTTGAGCAGTATGGCAACCTGCAAAAGTCAAACATTCAGCAGATCACGGGAACAGCCACGGGCGGCAACGCCAACTATGGCAACTACGCAGGCACGTTTCAGAGTTCAGCAACAGGGGCTAACGAGGCCACCATCAACCAGGCGGATGGTTCACAGGGCAACCGGGCGGCCGCCAGCCAAAGCGGGGCCGACCACAAGTCCACCATCAACCAGAACGGGGGAAACGATGGCATCAGCGGGGGGGCTACCACGACCCCGGCCACACTGGGGTCTGAGGGCCAGGAGGGTAACTTCGCTGGAACGCTGCAACAGGGGACGTTGAGCGAGGCCTTCATCAATCAGAACAACGCCAGCAAGCAAAACGACGCCGCCATCTGGCAGAATAGCGCAGGCACAGACAAGAACACGGGCACAATCGACCAGTCGAATACCTCGACTAACAACTCGGCGGCTATTTATCAGGGCTTCACCGGAGCTGGGCAGGCAGGCGACGCGGTGAGTAAAAACACCGCCATTATTAATCAGCAGAACACCAGCACTGGCAACGAAGCCAGCATCACCCAGCTTGCCAACGGCAATACGGGCCACTGTTAACCAGACTATTGAAAGCGGCGGGGTTGGTCTTGGCAACCAAGCGACGGTGAGTCAGGCAGAAACAAATGGGTATGTTTACCTTGTCCAGAGCTGTTATAGCAGCAGTAACCGAGCGAACGTGAACAGCAGGCGGGTGATGGTTCCGAGGTGGTGGTCAGTCAAAGCGAGAACGCATACCGCAACCAGGCAGATGTGACTCAGAATGGTAATAACCAGGGGGCCATCATAGAGCAGGCGTCTGTATAAAGTGACAATAAAGCCACTCTCAACCAGGGGGCTGCTTCGACCACCAGTTCGGCAAACGTGGCCCTGATTTACCAGATAAAACGAGGCTCATCAGGGCGAAGTGACCATCAACCGGAATATAGCTGTCAGTGGTAAATCAGAACTTCGCACTGGTTCAGCAGGGCCTTGTATATTCTACGGGCAATAAGGCCACCGTTCAATCAGGAGGGCTCGTTCAACACGGTGCGTTTAGGCCAAACAGGCGTTGGCCAGAACAAGGCCATGATCGACCAGACAGGTAATGGTAACCTCATTGATGGCCCAGGAACATCCTTGATGGCTGGTTCCGTTGCGATGGCGATTCAAAATGGTACCGATAACCAGATGACCGTTAAGGGGGGTTTAGGTACAGATACCGCTGATTGTCAACAAAGCCAGCCTGAGATAAAACGGCATTGATAACGTACTGAACCTGACGCAAACGGCGAGGACGGTTGGCAATATGGCTACTGTCACTCAGTCGGGCAGCGCTAACCAGGCTATTGTGCAACAGAATGGTGTAAGTAATTAACGGGCCGGTACTGCCGTAACCCCTTATTGCATTTTTACCCCGGTTTATTCTTTTACGAACCGGGGTAACTTAATTACCACCTCTGCTGAAGTGACGGTGAATTGGATGGGCGACAGCACAACTGCCGGGGTAAATAGCAACCTGATGCCTATCAGCCACTGATCAGTCTGTTTACTTAATGCTACCATTAACCTAATCAGTCTTCTATGAAAAAGTTTATACTGACGGGTGCTACGCTAATGGCTTTTGCCACCGCATCGTTCGCCCAGAACACCACTACCACCAACCAGGTCGGTACCAGCCAGAAGGCGCAGCTAGAGCAGTATGGCAATGAGCAAAGCTCCAACGTCCAGCAGGTGCAGGGCGCTGGCACGGCCACTAACATTGGTAATTACGGAGGCACCTTTCAGGACGGGGGAGCAGCCGGACCGAACTCGGCGGCCATTAACCAGAACAACGGTTCGTCGGGTAACCGGGCGGCGGCCTACCAAAGCGGAGCCAACCTAACATCAACCATCAACCAGAATAACTTCAGTGGTGGTGGAACAGCGGCAGCCACGCTGCAACTCAACGGTGGTCTGGGTAACTACGCAGGTACGCAACAAAAGGGCGGCAATGTTAAAGCAACCGTTGACCAAAATAGCAATAGCCAGCAAAATTACGCGACGGTTTATTAGAATGGGGCTGGGACCAATGCTGATGATGGAAACAGTGGCGCAATCAACCAGTCAAACAAGTAGGTTGGCAATATAGCTAATATTTATCAGGGGTATGTGGGGGGTACCCCAACCCAACCGCGGGGGTAATTGATAACGTCGCAACCATTAGTCAGAAGAACATCAGCATAGGAAACGAAGCCAGCATTACCCAGATTGCCAACGGTAATACGGCCAGTATTAACCAGGACGATGAAAGCTATGCTGATAACGATGCAATAGTGAGACAGGCAGGAACAAATGGTTCTGTTGACGTTAGCCAGAGCCATATTAGCGGCAACAACAGAACTAACGTGAACCAGGCGTCGGGTAATGGCTCGCAGGTGTCTGTGAATCAGGCAATCGTTGCATTTGGTAACCAGACGGATGTAACTCAGTATGGTGATAGTCACGTTGTTTCCGTTGAACAGGTTCAATGGATTGGCAATGAGGCCACTATCAATCAGGGGTCAGGTTCAACGACCAGTTCGTCTGATAAAGCCCGGGTTTACCAGAAATACGGTTCACAGGGTGGAAAAGTAACGATTCAATCAGAACGTAGTTGCCGATGGTGATCACAACTTCGCACTGGTACAGCAGGCCATGGGTGTATTCTCTACGGGCAATAAAACCACCATCAATCAGGAAGGCTCACTCAATTGGGTTCGTTTAGGCCAATCGGGCGTAGGGCGGAACCGAGCTACGATAGGCCAAACGGGTAACGGAAACGTCATTGATGGCCCGGGAACATCAATTTACGAGGTAGGTCCGATGGCTGTTCAAAATGGCACCAACAACCAGATGACCGTAAGCCAGACAGGCAGGCACTGATCCGCTGATTGTCAATAAAGGCACCCTCAGCCAAACAGGTACCAATAACGTATTGAACCTAACGCAAACAGCCACCACGGTTGGCAATATGGCTACTGTCACTCAGTCGGGCAGCGCTAACCAGGCTATTGTGCAACAGAATGGTGTAAGTAATTAACGGGCTAAGAATTCGAAACTGCCTTCAGCCTCAACCAGAGCCAATAAACAGACTATTCGCCCCACTTCTCGCTTGTTATTTATGAAAAAGATCATCCTCACGGGCACGGCCCTAATGGCCTTTGCCGCGGCGGGCCTCGCCCAGAGCAACAACGCCACACTGAACCAGAACGGGACCAGCCAGAGCGCCTCACAAACGCAGAACGGCAACCGCAACAATGCCACAGTTGAGCAGCTTCAGGGCGCCAGCACCAACGTTGGTAACCGGGCCGTAACCAATCAAACGGGTTCAAGTAGTGGCTCGCCAGCGGTGGTTAACAGTGCTACTATCCAGGAAAACGAAGGGGCCAATGGTAACCGGGCGGGTATTACGCAAAACGCCACGGGATCAGGCGGTTTTTTTGGTGGCAACATCGGTACGATTCAGCAACGCAACAACAGTGGCAGCAACACGGCTACTCCGGTAGGTGCTGGTGACGGGCAGGCAACCGTAACAGGCAACGGCGGAAACTGGGCCGACATGCAGCAAACCAGGCGTCAGTTGACGGGCACCATTCAGCAGGACGGAACCGGAGCAAACGCCAGTACAGGCAATGCGGCCCTGATGAACCAGCAGGATCGTAGCCATGTGGGCACCATCCGGCAGTCGGCGGGCGCAAACGGGAACAGCGACGACAACAGCGCATTATTGGTGATGACAACACAGCTACGCTTACCCAGAACAACAGTGATAACCAGATGAACCTGCGCGTGGCGGGTGGTACAGTAGGTAATGGCAACACGATTACTATCACACAAAACGGCAATAACAACCGGGTGGGCACAGGCAGCATTGCAGACGGGGGCGCTGATGCCGTCACGAACGGATCGGCATTGGGCCTGTTCGTAACGGGCAATGCCAACCAGGTGACGATCAATCAGGGATGGGGGCGACGAAGTAAAAGCGACCCAGGACGGCAATGACAAACTAACGGTGAAACAACAGAATGGTGTCGCCAATGCAGGTCCACAAAGCAACCGGGTGCTTATCAACCAGGGTGGTGGTACAGGTGCACAGGATGCCGATATTACGCAGAATGGCCGGGGCAATTTTGTGTATGGCCTAGGAGGCACAAATACCTTTGCTACCCAATCTGGCGCGGGTACTAACCGGGCCGAAATAGTACAAACCAACGGGGAGCATCGGGCAACATTCACATGCTGAATCAGAACGGCACTGGTAACCTCTCGCAGGTAACGCAGATTAAGTGAGCAACTACCCGCTCAGTCTCTGGGTGTAAGCCGATAGTCAACTCTTTCACTTTTTAACAACTCACAATTTTACCATGAAAAAAGTAATCCTCACCGGTGCGGCCTTCCTGGCCTTTGCCGCCGCTGGTTTCGCCCAGAACACGGCTACGCTAAACCAGAGTGGCACAAACCAGACCACTCAGCAGCAGCAGACAGGCAATCTGCAAACCTCCATTATTAGTCAGAACAAACAGGGGGGAGCTAACGAAGGCAACTTCGGCTCTACCATTCAGGGTATGCGAGGCACACCCAATACCGACCCTAACACGGCCACTATCAACCAAAACCTGAACTCGAAGGGGAACCGGGCGGGCATCTCCCAAAATAAGGGAGCTGGCTCAGCAGGAAACGATGCCACTATCAGCCAAAGCACCGGTAGTGGTAACTTAGGGGCAGGAGCAACTACACCTATTACATCAGCTAACCAGGCAGGGGGCTCATTACCGACCCTACGCGGGCTGGCGGTGGTAACTATGCTGGCATTCTACAACAGGGCAACGACAATAACGGGGCTGTGATTAACCAGAATAATAAAAGCACTCAGAACCGGGCCGAACTGTACCAGTATGGCGACAATAATGACGGAACTACAATCAATCAGAATCTTAACGGAACTCAGCAATCCAAAGCCAACGATGCATTTGTCAATCAGGGAACGAGCAGTACTCCGGCCAACGATAACAAAGCGACGGTAAGCCAGAATGCAGGAGGAGCGGGTAATTCGCAAAATAACCTGGTCACCGTTGACCAGCTAAGCAAACAGTAATCTTGCTACTGTTGAGCAAACTAACGGAAGTAATAACAACAAAGCGGATGTTGACCAGACGGGTGGCGTAACGGGCAGCGAAGCAACGATTAAGCAGAACAGCACGTTTGGGACATTAAATGCGGGAACCGAGAGCCGGTTCAACAATGCCGATATTAACCAGGATGGCGAAGCGAATAAGGCCACTATTGAGCAGTTGGGCACGGGGAATGGCCTCAGCGTAGGCAATGCCGCTTTTGTGGATCAGATTGGAAACAACAACGAAGCCACTGTGAAACAAAACGATAACAGCCGCTATAACCTGGCCGACGTAAATCAGAATGGTGCCTACGACAAAGCGACTATTACACAAAGCCTTGGCGCCTCAGGTGCCAACTACAACAAAGCCACAATCAACCAGGCAGGTGCCGGTAGTGCTGGTGTATCAAACCAGGCTACGATTACACAGGCGAAAGCTGGCTCGGGCTTTGGTACAGTAGCCGGAGGGGCGGAACAGCGGCCTCTAGTGGTAATGAAGCAACCATCAGTCAGAATGTAGCTGGTGCGGCTGTCGCCAACTTCACCCGTGCCGACGGTTCCTCAACCTCCTTTGCTGGTACTACCAGCGGGGTTGGCTCAGGCAACCTGGCGGTGATTGAGCAGGGGCAAACCAGTTTCGCTAGTATCTCCGATGACAACAAAGCCACTATCGTTCAGCAAGATGATAACAACGTAGCCCGCCTTCGTCAAACAGGTAACACTAATTTAGCGGGTATCCAGCAAACGGGCGACGGTAACGTCGTTCAGGGTACAGGCGGCCTAAACACCTTTGCTATTCAGAATGGCAATGGCAATACGCTGGACGTGATTCAGACGAATGTCGGCGTTAGTGCTGGTATCAACACGGCCAATGTGAACCAGGTTGGCAACAGCAATACGATCAGCGTGTCACAGACTAAACAGTAGTATTAAATAAAGAATCTATTCCAGCCAGTCGGCAGGCCTTTGTCTGCGCCTGCTGGCTGGCTGGAATAGATTCAGTACCTTTAGTTTCACATTGAACAACCCATGAACAGGATCTATTTTTTCAGCTTGCTTTTTGGCCTGTCCGGGAGCGCTATGGCGCAGGTATCGGAGGCCTACTGGAAGCCGGGCATTACACCCACCCCAACAGATGCACAGGCAGTGGTGGCCCTGGGCCTTGGCAGCGGTGGCACGGGCACTACCAGCACGGCAGCCGTGATTATGCAGAACGGTGCCAACAACCGCTTTAGCTTCGACGGGGCGGCGGGCAACACCGGCAACCAGATTACCTTCAATCAACAGGGTAACAACAACCAACTCGACTTTTCGCTGACGGGCAGCAACAACACCTATACGTTTGATCAGATAGGGAACCAGAACGTGCTGAACCTACAGAACTTCAACACCAACGGAGCGAAACTGGAAATTCAGCAGACGGGCAATAACAACCGGCTCGAAAGTACGGGGTACCCTTTCAACGACTCCACTATTCCGCTCAAGATCACGCAGTCGGGCGGTATGCAATTGATCATCAGCAGTACGTCTGGAATCTCTACCAGCACCAGGAAATGATCCGTCTACTGATTCTGGGTACGTGGCTGATGATGGCCCTATCCGGCGTGGCAATGGCCCAGCAGGACCCCGACGTAGCTGGCCTGGAAGGCCTCGACGACATGCTTCGGGAGGAAGCCAGCATTGAGAAGGAGGGCACCACCAGTACGCTGCTGCTCGACAATACCCGCAGTAAGATAGGCCGTGATTTCTACGAAATCTTCTACAGGGCCTTCAATGAAGCCGCCCCTGCCGCCCCCCTTCTGGGGGCCAAGCCGCCGCTGGCCAATCCAAACGATACGGCAAAGGTGGCTGTGGAAAAACCACTCGAATTTGAGCTAGATCTGTTTCTGATCACGATTGATGAACTACCGGCCAATTCAGGTACGGGCAGCATCATTTCGGTGACGATCAACGATGAGCTTGTCTTCCAGCAATTTATTCAGAACCGCCTCGACACTATTGAGGAGTTTGCCCTGCTTACGGCCCAGGGCGTGCGGCAGTATGTAGACACCTACGCCGAGACCCAGCGCCAGCTCAGCAATGAAGATCAGCGCGGATCAGGCATGTACTAGGAACAGTTTTTTAGTAAACGTGGTATTATGAAACGATATTTATTCTTTTTTATCCGGGTTGCTGCTCTGGCTGCATCCTTTCAGGCCGACTATCGTCAGGCCCTGGTCTACTACCCCGTGAACCCTTCGTTTGGAGGAAACACCTTCAACTACCAGTGGATGCTCAGTTCGGCGCAGGCGCAGGACCGCACCAAAGACCCGACCGTAGCACGCTCCACAACCAACCGCACCACAACGACCTCATCGCTCGACGACTTCTCGCGTAGCCTGCAAAGTCAGCTGCTTAGCCGCATCACCCGCGATTTGCTCAGTAAGCAGTTTGGCGAGCAGGAACTGAAAGAAGGTGTGTACAAACTGGGCGATTTCCAGGTCGAGATCCGCAATGCGGCTGATGGTGTCCTGATCCGGATCGTAGACGGAAAGGGCGGAGAAACTACCATCACGGTCCCATTTTTTTAGTAGGCCAGTTTTCGGCGCTCTTCCTGCGCGTACCCTCCTGCCAACGAAAGCCTGCCTGTCGGGCTCTCAGGATGGAGTCACTACGGGCATTGAGCGACTGATTCTGCATTCATCTCCCAGACATTTCATTATGAATGTACCATCCATCCACCTTGCCAGAACGCTGGCAGTTGGAGCCGTTGCGTGCCTGTTACAAAGCTGCGCAGCTTATTTTCATCAACCAACCGGACCAGGTCGGGCGCGACTGGGGGAAGAGACCCCCTTATCGGCCGATCTGCGCAGCCTGCCACCCGCGCGCGAAAAAATTGTGGCGGCGGTGTAAAAATTCCGCGACCAGACCGGGCAGTACAAGCAGTCGGAGGTTGGCACCAGTTTTTCCACGGCCATATCGCAGGGCACTACCAATATTCTGCTGAAAGCGCTGGAGGAAAGCAACTGGTTTACAGCCATCGAGCGCGAAAACGTGGCCAACCTGCTCAATGAACGCAAGATCGTTCGGTCGAGCGTAGCCCAGTTTAAAGAAGGCGAAAACCTGCCGCCCCTGCTGTTTGCCGGCATTATTCTGGAAGGCGGCATTGTCTCTTACGATGCCAATATCATTACGGGGGGCGGTGGTCTGCGCTACTTTTCGGCGGGGGCTCAACCCAGTACCGGCAAGACCGCGTAACGGTGTACCTGCGGGCTGTAGCTACCCGGTCGGGCAAGATTCTGAAGACGGTATACACCTCCAAAACGATCCTGTCGCAGTCGATCGACGCCGGTCTATTTAGGTACGTCAGCTTTAAGCGGTTGCCTGGAGGCTGAAACGAATTTTTCAACCAACGAACCGGCGCAGATGGCTGTAACCGAAGCGATTGAAAAAGCCGTTCAGTCGCTGATTCTGGGAGGGGGTTCGGGACAATCTATGGGCGCCTGCTGAAAAGTCGGCCAGCCTCATGAAAACCCTGGTTACTGCGTACGAGCAGGAAAAAGCCGAGATGAACGACGTAGACGTATACGGCGTGAAACGGTCGGCCGTTGACGCTCCTTTCATCACCATTCAACCGCGTGTTACGGCCACACGGTTTTACAGTGATTTCTCACGACGGTCTATTCAGGCGGGTGATACGGCCTGGGTGTCGACTTCCATCTGACACCTAAATTGGGTCTACAGTTAAATGCAGGCAGTAGCCGGTTGGTCAACCCCGACCAGTTCGATCAGCGAATTAGCAGTGTCGACCTTAACCTGCTGTTTAAGCCGTTGCCGTTCCAGCGCGTTTCGCCGCTCTTTAGTGTGGGTGGGGTGTGGTTGTGCCCCATACCCAAACCTCATTCAGCCTGTCGGGCAGGCGCTACGCTAAAATCAACGGTGGCCTGGGCCTGCAGTTTATGGTCGGCCGGGCCTTTGGCGTGCGGACTATGCTCGAATACAGCCAGCCCTTCAGCGACCAGATCGATGGGCGCACCGTGGGTCAGTTCAACGATTATTACCTACAGGGCAGCCTTGGTCTCACCTACCATCTGGGTCGAATCAACAAAACTACCCCCGTCAAAAAAATATAACCTCCGTGAAATAACTTAGTCTACTCATCCTTTTTTGCGCGGGCCTACTGGGTCTATGGAGTTGCACCGAAGACACGTTCGTTGAACCCCTTCAACTGGCCACCGTGCGGGGGCAGGTGCTCGGCCAACGCCACACGCAAGCCTGTCCGCGATGCCCTGGTTCGCATCAGTCCTGGTGGCCGCATTACCGAAACCGACTACGGGTAACTTCCGGTTCGATAGTGTGCTGGCCGGTGCGCTACACCATCACGGTCACCAAAGAGCCTTACCGCACCGAAGTAGCGACGGTAGAGGCCGACGTGCAGTTGATTCCGCAGGTGACGGTTTTGCTGATTGAGGATAATTCACAGAACCGCCCTCCTACCCCACCCACATCGGTAACGCCCACGTCGGGCACGGTAAACGTACCCACTACGCTGACCCTGAAATGGAGGGCCACCGATCCCAACCGTGATACCCTGCGCTACGATGTAAACCTGTTCCGGGAAGGTAGTACCACGCCTACCCGCTCGTTTACCGGCACGAGCAGGGCCGCCAGCTGGATGCCCGCAGATTCCTGCCCGAGTTAGCCAGTGGGACCCTCACCGACCTGTCGTCGATTCGCACGGACAACCAGAACCAGACCAGCAAACCGGCTGGTTCCAATGACCTTGAACTACGGTTTAGCCCCAACGGAGCACGGGTCATTTTCACGAATACAGATAATACTAATACTGGCACCCGCACCATTCAGACGATGGATATAGACGGGCGCAACCGACAACAGGCTATTCAGCAGGGCGAGATGCCCTACTGGAGATAGGCTGTATTTGAATACCACGTTTCAATGTGATCGGGAAAGCTCTCAGCCTGTGACTGAGAGCTTTTTCCGATTAGAATAATTGGTAAATGGGTGATTATGGAAATGGGGTAATTGTGATGGATAAGATACCTAATTTAATTACCCAATTACCAAATATCTTTCATAGTTCCATTCGTGGCAGCGGGCTAACGTCCTGACCAACGAACTCCTTTTGTTGATATTTAAAATAAGCGGCCATCGCAATCATGGCCGCGTTGTCAGTGCAATACTCAAATTTGGGGATGTATACCGACCAACCTGTTCGGCACCGAGGGTTAACAGACTGGTTCGCAGACCGCTATTGGCCGATACACCGCCCGCAATGGCAATCTGGCGTATGCCTGTTTCCCGCACCGCCTTCGTCAGTTTCTTCAGCAGCATCTGAATCAACGTGTGCTGAATACTGGCGCAAATGTCGTTCAGATTATCGGCTACAAAGGTTGGGTCTTGCGGGTCTGGTCCGCAGGAAGTACATGATGGCCGTTTTAATGCCGCTAAACGAGAAATCGAGGCCCGGCATGTCGGTCATTGGAAACGGGTAGGCCAGCGGGTTACCCAGCTTCGCATACCTGTCGATGAGCGGCCCACCGGGATACGGCAAGCCCAGCAGTTTAGCCGATTTGTCGAACGCTTCGCCAACGGCATCGTCCTGCGTTTGTCCGATCACGTGCATGTCAAGTGGCCCATCTACCCGCACCAGTTGGGTATGCCGCCGCTCACCGTCAGGCAGATAAACGGAAACTCCGGTACATTTTGCTCCGGTTCATCTTTAATGAAATGGGCCAGCACGTGGGCCTGCATGTGGTTTACTTCGATAAGCGGAATGTTCAGGCCCAGCGCGAACGCCTTGGCAAACGATGCCCCCACCAGCAACGAACCCAACAACCCCGGTCCACGCGTAAAGGCAATGGCCGACAGGTCTGCTTTCGCTACTTTTGCCTCGGCCAGCGCCTGCTCGACCACCAGCACAATGTGTTGCTGATGTGCCCGCGAAGCCAGTTCCGGCACTACGCCTCCGTACCGTTCGTGAATCAGTTGGGCCGCAATAATGTTCGATAAAATCCGGCCGTCGGTTAGTACCGAGGCTGAGGTTTCGTCGCAGGACGATTCAATAGCAAGCAGTGTCATTTATACAAAATTACGAACTTATAATTCACCCAAGGTCCATCTCCGCGAATCAAAGGGCAAGCTCCGCAATAAGCGGAGCGGCGAAGCCACTACATTCAACTTTGAGGAGATTGACCTGGACTTTGGAACTCTACTCGTATGCTCCAAACCCTCGCCCAGATCGCGCTGGTCGTTGACGACTACGACGACGCCATTCGCTTTTACGTCGATAAATTAAACTTTGTTCTGGTGGAAGATACCCCACTCAGCGAAATGAAACGATGGGTGCGTATAGCCCCGCCGGGGTCATCGGGCTGCCAGTTGTTGCTGGCCAAAGCAGCGGATGACGAGCAGCGCAGCCGAATTGGCAACCAGACCGGCGGGCGCGTGTTCCTATTCCTGAACACCGATGACTTCTGGCGTGACTTTAACCAGATGACTCAGAAGGGCATCAGATTTGTGCGTAAGCCTGCCAATCAACCCTACGGAATAGTAGCTGTGTTTGCCGATTTGTACGGCAACCTCTGGGACCTGATCGGCCCACAGCGGCCTGAACAGGGCGCCATCTTTGGACAGATCGACGGCAGTACCCCATAAATCCAGGTAAAAAGCCGTTTTACGGTACCCAAACGGTGTAACGAAAACATCACTTACCGTTTAAAAGGCAGTTCCTAAACCGTAAGGCTCGTTTTCTATCCAACCAAAACCGAGAACTGACCGGTCCCCCCTCTATTCGTCTACATGCGGTCATTTGTCAATATACTTCTGAAAACGTTACTGCTGGTCCTGCTGGCTTTTGTAACGCTTTGGGTGATGTTGCAACTACCGCCGGTACAAACCTACCTGGTGCAGCGTGCCGCCAAATAGCCCACCCAAAAACTGGGGATGCAGGTAAACATCGGCCAGGCATCGATCAAATGGTTCGATACGCTGACCTTCGAAGATGTCAGGATTCGGACTTCGAGAGCCGCCCATGATTCAGTCGGCGGCTGGAAGTCGATTACAACCTCGCCAATTTCATTGATTTCACCAAGCTGCCCGTGTGGCTGACATCGGCGTTTATGGAGCCGGGAACCACACTTAAAAAGCCCACCAACGCCACCCACCTCGACGAAGTGGTGCTGTATAAGCCCAACGTGCAGTTTGTTTATAACCCCAAAACCGGCGACCTCAACCTCGACGATTTCATTGCGGCTATTGAACGGCTGACGACTGACCCGGCAACGGTCAACGTGCATAGCGACATGCACGCGCCCTTTACCATTGGTAAAGTGGCGGTAGTCGATGGGTTCTTCTCCATGGACGACCCACGCGAGGCGTACATGAAGAATCCGAAAGATTTCGATTACAACCACCTGCGGCTATCGGCCATCAACGGCGACGTGTCTAACTTCCTGGTCCTGGGCGATACCATTGCGCTCGATATGAGCAGGCTGCGGACCGTTGATCGGCAGACAGGCCTGACGGTGAAGCGGATGGATACGAAGTTCATGTATTCGGCCAGGAAGATGGAGTTCGCCAACCTGTATATGTCGGTCAATAATTCCGTGATTCGCGATTACGTAGCTTTTCTGTACAACACCCAGAGCGACATGGGTGATTTCAATACGAAAGTGGCTATACGGGCCAATTTTGGCAATACTATCATCCGTTCGGCCGACCTGGGGGCGTTCAGCGAGTACGTTCGGGGTTTGAATGAAACCTGGTTCCTGAGCGGCAATATGCGTGGCCGCGTGGTTGATCTGAGCCTGGTCAACACCGATCTGCGCTTTGGTCCACAGGGGCGCAGCCGATTGGCCGGCGATCTGGCGTTCGAAGGGTTACCCGATATGGATCACTTGCTGGCAAACCTTGTTTTCAGCCTTCGCTGGTAACCATGGCCGATATCCGGCAGTATTATCCCGATCCGGCGTTCAACCAGACAATGGCCAAAGTGGGTACGTTGGCTTTCAACGCCAATTTCACTGGTGCTTTCGACAATTTTAAGGCGGATGGTCAGTTTAGCTCGGCACTGGGCCGGGTGGCGGGAAGCTTAAACTGAAACTCGCCGATCGGCCCGACCAGACGACTTACGAAGCAGACCTTACGGCCGACAATTTCAGGGTAGGCGAATTGCTCGATCAGCCGGGTACGTTGCAGGCGATTGATGGCATGGCCGCCTGAAAGGCCGGGGCACCGACATCAGCCGCGCCAGGCCGACGTTGACGGGCAGTTTGCACGGTTTGGCTTCGGCGGCTACGATTACAAAAACCTGGTGGTTCAGGGCAATCTGCAAAAAGCCTATTTCGATGGCCACGTGGCCCTGCGCGACCCAAACGCCAAGTTGAATCTGGACGGCGAATTTGATCTGCGCGGCCTCAAAACCAGTTTGACGTACGGGGAACCGTGCAACAGGCAGACCTGCGTGCCCTGGGATTCACGCGCGATTCGCTGACCATCAGCACGAACGTAAACGCGGTGCTGGAAGGCAATTCGGTTGATCAACTAGCCGGTAGCGCGCATTTCAACAATGCGTTTCTGACGCTCAACGGGCGCAATTTAGCCATCGATACGCTCTCGCTGATGTCGACGATTGAGGGGGCGCAGAGCCGGTATCTGACTATTGATTCTGATTTTCTGTCGGCACGGTTACAGGGAAATTATCAGCCCAACCGCACCATTGCCGACTTAACCAGGCTCGTCAATGAGTACAAGATGTATTTTGCCGGTGATGCCGATGGGCGAAAGCAGTACTATGCCGAAAAGTTGGTTCGGTCGCTTCGTCAGAAGCCATCGCCCTACCATATCGATTACCTGATGGCCGTTCGGAATGCCCGGCCTCTGCTGACTTTCCTGAATATACCCGCCTACATAGCCACTGGCACTCGGCTGGTTGGGCGTTATAATGCCGACAACACGCAGTTTATTACTGCCAACATAACGACCGACTCGCTTCGAGTGGCTGACTACGCGTTTGGCCCAACCGAACTGGACCTCACCACCTCTAAATTTACCAACTCGGAGGAGGTGCTGGCCTCGGCAGTGCTATCGTCGGCGCGACAAAAACTGGGCGGGCTGGCACCTACCCAGAATCTGAGTTGACGCCTCCTGGGATCTGGACCATATTGATTTTACCAGCAGCGTTGCCCAGACAGGTACGTCGAACCGGGCCGATCTGAACGGGGAACTTCGTTTCAAAGGCGATGCCATCGACCTCACTTTCCGCCAGTCGAAGCTCCGGCTGCTGGATACCGACTGGACGTTGAATCCGGAGAGTTTGGTCAGGATGGTAGGGAACGAATTTGCGCTTCAGAACGTGACGATTTCCAACCAGAACCAGTTCGTTACTGCCTCAGGCAATATATCGGCAGATTCATCGGCCCGGTTAAATCTGGCTGCGCGTAATTTTCAGTTAAGCTCACTCAATCCGGTTCTGAATACAAAGCTGGGTGGCGTGCTGAATGGCACCGTCCAACTGCGCAATCTGTACAAAGCCGCCATTGTTGAAAGCCAGTTGAACGTTACAGGGCTCGCCTACGAAAATGCCGTGATTGGCGATGTGATCGGTTCTGGCGCGTATGACCCGATCAATCAGCGCGTCAACGTAGATGCCCGACTGATTCGCGACCGGGCGGATGTCTTTACGCTATAGGTACGTATACGCCGGGTCTGAAAACGAATTCGCTGGCCCTTCGTGCGCTCTTCAACAACACCGAACTTCGACTGGCTACCCCGTTTACCAAAGGTATCTTCTCGAATCTCGGGGGGACGCTGGTTGGTCAGGTCGATGTAAAAGGTACGCCCAATGCGCCTGTTCTGAGCGGTGTCGGTCAATATTCAGAAAGGGCGCACCACCTTCGATTACCTGAAAGCAGACCTGTTTTTCGACAACACCATTTACTTCGGTGATAACGAAATTGTAACCCGCCGCATGGTGCTGCGCGATGCAGACGGAAACACAGCCATGGTTCGCGGGGGCGTGTATCACGACAATTTCAAGTTCTTCCAGCTTGGGTTCGATGCTGATTTGCAGAAGTTCCGCATCATGAACACCACCGCCAAAGACAACGACCTGTTCTACGGGCAGGCGGTGGTAACCGGCAAAGCGGAACTCTTCGGTCCGCTCGACAACCTCACGGTGCAGGCCGACATGCAGAGTAATAAAGGCACGCGCATCTACATTCCCCTCGACGGGGCAGCCACGGTAAGTCAGCAGGATTACATTCAGTTTGCCAGCCGCCGCGTGGCGACCAAAGACACGGCTCACCAGTCGGTTGACCTGTCGGGGATCAAGATGGATTTCAAGTTCAATATCACGCCCGATGCCTATTGCGAAGTGCAGTTCGACCGGCAGTCGGGCGATATTATCCGTACCTACGGCGAAGGGCGGATTGCGATGAAGGTGGATACCAAAGGTGATTTCACCATGACCGGTACGTATGGCATCACCCAGGGCGATTACACCTTTACGTTTCAGAACCTGCTGAACAAGAAATT
This sequence comes from uncultured Cytophagales bacterium, assembly GCA_963750355.1. Classification (GTDB taxonomy): domain Bacteria; phylum Bacteroidota; class Bacteroidia; order Cytophagales; family Spirosomataceae; genus Fibrella. Next base: position 824,679 of record CAVVQL010000003.1, read on the forward strand.
TCAGATCAGGCCCAACAGCCGCATCACCTGGACGGGCGACCCCTACGGTGCGCTGGTCGATGTAACGGCAGCCTACACCCAGTTTACGGCGTTGGGCGCGTTGCTTCCCACCACCGGGTCGTCAAACATCAACAACAATTCACCCGACCGCACCCGCCGCTACCCCGTCGATCTGCTGATTAAACTAACCGGCCAGCTGACTACGCCCGATATTGGGTTCGATCTGAAAGTGAAGGAATACCCTGCTTCGTCGGAGTTCCGGCAGGCGGTAACTGCCTTTGAAAATCGGCTGCTAAGCAACGATCAGGAGTTGACCAAGCAGGTCAGTAGCCTGCTGATCTTCAACCAGCTGGTGCCAGAAGGATCGAATCTATTCAACCAGGATGTGCAGGGCGGCGTGGGTAACGCGCTCGGCGAGATCGTATCGAACCAGCTCAGTCAACTGTTTTCTAACGTGGATGAAAAGCTGAACGTCGGGGTTTCGCTGGGGAATGTACTGGGTGCGGCTGGTCCGCAGGCGAACGATAACCTGCTGAACAACCTGCAACTGCGCGTTTCGTACCGGCTGCTCAACGACCGTCTGCGCGTTAGCCGCGATGGCGGGTTTACCTACGGCCAAAGTCAGGCGAGCGCGGCCAGTCTGCTCGGCGAATGGACCCTGGAATACTGGCTTACGCCCGACGGACGATTACGCGCCAAGATGTATAACCGCAACCAGCAAAGCGCCCTGGGTCACTCAACCTAAGTTCGGCCACGCTGACCACCAGTGGCGGCATGAGTATGCTCTATACCCGGTCGTTCAACCGCCTGCTATTCGGTGGGCCGAAAGATGTGAAGCCCGGCGTGCCGCTGCCAGAACAGCCCGCCCCGCCCACCACCGGCACCCAGCCACTGGCAATTCCCCCATCACAAACTCCACCAAGTCCGCCATCCTCGACATCGATGAGCCTGACGGAAAATCAATAATAGACTTTTTTCAATGAACAAAGGCTTTTAAGCATCCGCTCTAATTCATGAAGAACGCTAGCGTGTTTTGGATCGTCTTTGGAGTTACTTTCACGGCTTTTAGCCAAGTAGGTCAACGCGTCTGGTTTCCGGGGTAGTTACCGCACAGGGAAGCCAAACCAAATGGCCTGACGAGTAGTTACGGTTAAAGGAACTCGTTTGGTACTTATGCCGATGCTGATGGCAGTACAAGGTTAAATTATGGGGCAGTGAACAGCAACTTGTGTTTAGCGCTAAAAACTATCTTCCTCAGGAAGTAAGCATCGATGCTCAACAAGTAGTCAATATTGGTACGAAACCTGATCCATCAGCGCTATCTGAACTACAGGTGTCAGCCAATGTTGTGCTGAAGTATCCACGCGGTTAAGAAAAACAGAACGAAAGCGACAGAGACGAACGACAGCTTATTGCCAAACCGATACAGGATCGATTAATAAGTGGAGGTTAAACGGGTAAACCTATTACTCCTCCGACTTGATTTTTAGCATGACTTGGCAGTATAGCCATCCCGACGTCTCTGAGGATTCCGCGGGAGGGACTTTTCAGTGACCGCAGAACCGTCAATAACGTCGGGATGACAAAACCGCGATGGTGAAAGTCCTAGATAGTTTCAAAGAACTAAATTGGAAGAGCAATAGTATATAAAGGTAAGGATTTTTCAGCCGCCAGTGCAATACAATTTGGCCTGGATAGGTTTGGAAAGATACTAAATTACTCTCTTCCTACCGTAACCCGGACGGTACCGATGCGGGTGCCCTGCACAGATTCGATCGCGAACGAGTAGGGGCCCATGTCGAAGATATCGCCTACGTTGGGCAGGTCTTCGTTGATGGAGAGAATCAGGCCGCCGAGGGTTTCGTAATCGCCTTCGGGTAGTTCCCAATCGTATTTCTCGTTCAGGTCGTCGATCTCGTGGCGGGCAGAGAGCAGGTACGTTCGTTCGTCGAGTTGTTGCTCTACCCAGTCTTCGTTGACATCGTATTCGTCCTGAATTTCGCCGAAAATCTGCTCCACAATATCTTCCACGGTGATCATGCCGGCCGTGCCGCCAAACTCATCGACAACCAGGGCAATGCTTTTCCGTTCCGACAGAAACCGCAGCAGCATATCTTGCGCGGGCATGGTTTCCGGCACGGTTAGAATGGGCAGCAGAATATCGTCTATTTTCTGCGGCTTTGTAAACAGGCCCAGCGCATGGCAGTAGCCGATTACATCATCGATACTGTCGCGATACACCAGAATCTTGGAATGGCCACTTTGCTGAAAAACAAGCCGCAGGTCGTCAATCGTTTCGTCGCTGGCTACGGCGGCAATCTCGGTGCGGGGCACCAGGCAATCCCGCACCCGAACATCACGAAAACCGATGGCATTGTTAAAGATCTTGGCGTCTACCTGCCCCTCTTCTTCGGCATCGGCCGGGCTTTGGTTCAGATGCTGTAGGTAGTTATTCAGGTCGGTAAGCCCAAAAACCGGACGCAGTTCGGCTACATTCTGCCGCAGTACGTATTTATTGAACAGCCTCGCTGCGCCAACCAGAACCCTGCACCAGCGGCGCAATGGCCTGATAAATAACCCAGAGCGGAACGGCCAGTTTCTCCAGAAAGGCATCGGGATGAATCAGGGCCAGGCTTTTGGGCAGGTAATCGGCAAAAGGCAGGAAAATCAGCGTCAGGATCAGCGTTTCAATGGCCAGCAGCGCAATCGGACTATCGAAATCGGCCGGGAGCAGCGATTCCAGTAGCGGGTTCAGCACGGTTACGCCCAGCACGGCATACAGCACCAGAAAGAGCGTGTTGCCCGTCAGGGTAGTACCTACAAAGAGAATCGGATTTTTTAGAAAACGCGAAACCAGCTTTTCACCCAACGGCCCCTGCTTGCTGTGCAGATCGAAATAAAGCCGGTTAACGGACGTGTAGGCCGTTTCGACCGCCGCAAAAATACCCGTGGCAACCAACGCAAAAAGAGCACCAAATAGAAGAGAATACGTCATATGGGTTGAGCCTACTTCTTCTCTTTCTTATGAGCGTCCTGCTTTCGCTTGTCGATCATCTGCTTGATGGTTGGCGAAACGTCTTTATTTTTTTGCTGGTCACGCACCCGAAAAAACTGGAAAGCAAACAGAAAGACCAGGGCCAACAACAGCAGGTCGTAACTGCCCGAAAAACCCACACGCATGATTTCCAGAATCCAGAGGAGCAACGCACCAATGAAGGCACAGATCAAAAGTGTATCGCGGAGTTTCATGGTTGTAGCGAGTTCAAAGTTTAATGTCTAAAGTCTAGGGTCGCTCCGCTCTGCATATCATTACAGAGCGGAGCGACTTTGAACCCGCGACGGCGGACGTTTAGACATTGAACTTTGGACTTAATTCGCTGGTAAACCTTTTCGTTCGTTCCTTCTCGGCCTTGCCATCCATCTTCCGGTTTTCGCGGTAGCGGCGCACAATCGCCATCACAAAACCGATGACCAGCACCAGCGTACCGATCCAGAGCAGGTTGATGAGTGGCTTCTCCGACGCCTTCATCACAATATAGTCGCGCTGGGTGCGGTTGACAGCAAAGGTGAACAGGCCCGTTTTGGGGTCGATGGTCTTCAACTGGAGACGAACGCCCAATTCGTCAGAGATGTCGGCGGGGCTGGCTACAGAACCGTTACGGATCACAAAGGCGGGTTGCATGATCACCTCGCGGTCTTTATACAGAACACGTACCTGCGCTTTCACGCCAATATCAGACGGCGTCATGTCGATGCCCTTGACCTCATTGGTTTTAACCACATTGTCGAGAATGGCCACGTAGTCGTTCAGGAAAAAGGTATCCCGCATGGCCACAGCATACGTCTCGGTCTTTTCCCAGGTTGCTTCTGCGTTCGGATCCGGCACCGACGAAACAAACGTGTACAGATCGCGACCGGCTTTGTGGCGAATATCGGGCGACGCCAGCAGGCCCATCCGTTCGTTGACCTGGGCGCGGGGATACAGCGAGAATACCTTGCCGCTCGGTTCGCGGTACTCTACTTCGTAATACACGTTTTCGGGATACAGGGCTACGGTATCGCCTTTCTTGTGGTAGAGCTTACCGTTCTGATCCAGATCTTCCATGGCAATACCCCGGAAATCACCTTCGATCACCTCTACAGCCTTACGGGGAACATAGCCGGGCATATCCCGCACTTCTACTTTCTGACCACGATAGGTCATCTGGTAGCCGCTCATCTGCTCCGACTGATTGAGCCACAGCAGGACGTTCTCTTTGTTTTCCTTGTTGTCGTTCTTGGTAAACTCATCCGATTTAGAGATCAGCAGACCGCTGTTGTTGATCGAGGTTACTTTCGAGTAGCCCGACGAGAACAGAATACCAATCAGCATAATAGCCATGCCCATATGCGCCACTGCACCACCCGACAGCCGGTAGTTACCCTGCAACACGCCCAGCATGATCGAGCCGTTGGCCATGATCGCAAAGACCGACGCGGTCAGCAGCACCATGTAGACCGGGTTTTTAATTTCGCCAAAACCAATGATGGCCGCACTGACCAGTAAGGTCAGCACCAGGGGTGTCATCAGCGTATTCAGGTTACCCTTACCCGCCTTGCGCCACCAGATGTACTGGCCGATGCCCGACATGATGGCGATAAAGCTGAAAAACCAGATCTGAAACTTGTTGTAGTGCGCAATCTGATTGGTGGGCATGGCCAGGTTCGAGGCCTTTCCAAACAGTTCGGCAACCTTGTTATAGACCGGAATAGAGGTAGTTGATATGACCTGAAAACCCGCCAGGCATATCACGATAGCCCCCAGAAAGAGCCAGAGTTCTTTGTTGTAAATGGATAGTTCCTGCTCATCGCTGGGCATCAGTTTCCACTTCGCCGCCATGAGGCCCACGGCTATCACAACAAACGCCATCAGGTACAGCAGCAACTGCCCGGATAAGCCAAGGTCGGTGAACGAGTGTACCGAGGCATTACCCAGAATGCCCGAACGCGACAGAAAGGTCGAGTACAGAATAAGCAGAAACTGCGCGACGGTCAGTATAACGGCCGTTTTCAAACCGGCTGAACTGCGTTTCGCCGTCAGCATGGTGTGCAACGCGGCTATCATGATCAGCCAGGGCACATACACGGCATTTTCAACCGGGTCCCAGTTCCAGTAACCGCCGAAGTTCAGCGTCTCGTAGGCCCAGTAACCCCCCATCATGATACCTACGCCCAGCACAACCGCACCCACCAGCATCCAGGGCTGAGCGGGGCGAATCCAGTTGAGCGGCTGGTTGCGCCACAGGCCCGCAATACAGTAGGCAAAGGGCACCAGCGAGAGGGCAAAGCCGAGGAACAGGGTGGGCGGGTGAATCACCATCCAGTAGTTCTGGAGCAGCGGGTTCAGGCCTTTCCCATCTTCAGGAATGAAGTTGGGGTTCATGGTGAATACCGGCGCATCGGGCATGGCGTCTTTCAGCAGCAAAAACGGCGATGAACCGATTTTGAGATCACCGATAACAACGCCGAGGATCATGGAGGTCAGAAAGGCCTGCACCAGCGCAAAAACCGTCAGCATGGGGCCTTCCCAGGCAGAGCCCGCCATACGGGTCAGGATGATACCCAACACGGCATTCCAGAACATCCAGAGCAGGAAGCTCCCCTCCTGCCCTTCCCAGAAACACGAAATCATGTACTGCACGGGCAGGGCCAACGATGAGTGGCTCCAGGCGTATTGGTACTCGAACCGGTGGTTGTAAATAATCGAAAACAGGCAGACTACCACACCCACAACGGCGGCCCCATGCACGTAGAACGCCGAGCGGGCCAGCTGTTTCCAGTGGTTCTCCTCAGCCGACTCACGGGCCAGCGTGGTTTTCAGGTATGCGAACGTGGCTACCAGTGCCGTCACAAACGACAGAATAACAAACAGGTGACCCGTATTACCAACGGTGAATTCTTTCATAACATGTTAACTAATAAGCCGATCATATTCAGCGTGAGAGCCAATCCAGAACCAATAAAAAGTATCTTCTTCCAAAATAGCAACCGCACGGTAAGCTTCACCTACACGAGCCGACCATAAGCCTGGCCGGTGCTTAATTTCTTTGAAATGAAGCGAAGGATGGAAGGGATTATCCAGTAATAAATCAAAGTTTTTATCTGCAAGCTGTTGAGTTTCTTTCGGTAGTAAGTCGTATCGCTTCCAAAACTTGGCAATGGCTTTGTGCATCATGCCAAATCTGCCCGATCACGTAGAGACGAGACTTTGCCTTGCCGTATTTCCTGCCTTGCTTCGTCAATCAGCTTATCCAACCGCCCAGATTTAGCATCCTCTTCAATCTGAGCATCCCAACGGGCATGATACAGCTCCACTGCTTTATCACGCAGTTGAGCCAACTCATCAATCGATAGGGTTTGCATGGCTATCTCAATATCCTGAACGCTCATAGCTTCGCAGTTTTGGCCGGACGCGGCCCGGCTTCGTGTTCGGTTACTTCCAGCTTGCCATCCTGGTATTTCGAGGGGCACTTGAGCAGAATCTTCTGCGTCTGGAAATGGTCGCCCTGCATGGCTCCGATCACCACGATCTGCTCTGACCGGTCGAAGTCCTGCGGCTTAGGGCTATTGTACACGCATTTCTGCACCTGATTCTCGTTATCGACCAGCGTAAACTCGAAGTGGTTGGGGTCGAGCTGGGGCTGGTAGAAAATACCCTCTGCTTTACCAGAGGCGTCTTTTTTCACCTTTCCTACTACGTGCACCATGTCGGCGTCGCCATCTTTAGCCATCGACATTGCCTTGCCAAAGGTCACGTACGAGCTGGAATCACCGTAGGATGTGACCACGATGCCAATAGCCACCGCGATAACGATAATGCCAATAATGTGTGAGAGTTTCATGAGTTGATAGGCGTCAGCCGGATACTATCGGCCGACATTGGTTGGTGTTTTACCTGCGTTTACCTGACTGTCTCTAACTTCCCGTTCCAGCTTACCAATCTTACTGTCGAGGCGAACAAGGTAGAGGACAATGCCAAAGAAGACCGTAGCAATCACGATCACCACCACCCATATCTTCCCGTCGGCCCGGAGTTTGTCGGCCATCTCAACGGTTTGTTGGGCCATACTGGTCTGGGCAATCAGTAAAAGAGTTAATAACAGACTCAGGCGAGGTAAGAATAAGCGGGTCATGTAGTTGTTAGAGACGTTGCCTCTATATATGGTTTAACAAAGATACGGTACGATTTATTCCAATAGTTGGTTAAACCTTACAGGTCGGAAAAGAGACCTGTAAGGTTTAACCAACTATTCTTCCAGCGCCAGGTGCAGGCGACGAAGACGTACCCGAAGTTGCGTAATCCAGACGCCGAGAAGGGTAAATCCGATAATGGCGGGGTAGAATACCATCCGCATGTCGCTGTTCATGTCGTACTTACCAAAAGCCGGGTTGCCACCGTTGCCGGGGTGCAGCGAGTCTGTCTGACGCGGCAGGATAAAAATAAGCGGAATGAATACCGCAAACGCCAGGATGTTGTACACCGCCGAAATTCGGGCCCGCCGTTGTTCATCGTCGAAAGCACCGCGCAGGACCAGATACGCCATGTAGAGCAGCATGCTCACAGCCACCCCGTTCAGTTTCGGGTCGTTTGGCCAGGGTTCGCCCCAGGTGTAGTTGGCCCAGATAGCGCCCGTAGCGCAACCCAGCAGCCCAAACACGATGGCCGTATTGGCAAACTCTACCGACACCACATCATCGCCGAGGTTGCCGCTCCTGAGGTACCGGATGGCGAAGATCATCGACGTTAGCATGAGCGTGATCATGCCGAACCAGAGGGGTACGTGAAAATAAACGTTCCGGATACTCTCGTTCAGAATCGGCTGACGGGGCGTGGGACCCAGCAACCCCCAGAATACGGTATACGTTAAAATGATGACCGCCAGGGCCTTCCACCAATTTGATTTCATACTTATATAATGTCTTCTGTCTTCTGTCTTCTGTTGCTCCGCTTCTCAGCAAGGATGATGGTGTAGCAGCGCAACAGAAGACTGAAGACTCCTTGTTTTAACTCTTCCAGAGAAACGGAAAGAGCAGGTAAGAAAGTGCCAGTACAATGGCGTCTATTGCCAGAATCGTCATGAGTTCGTCACTACTGGCCGACCGTTCAAGGCCGTCCATCGCGTTTTTAGCCACTCTGAGCAGCAATAGCAATAAGGGTAATACCACCGGGAAGCTCAGAATAGCCATGAGCGTGGCTGAGTTCTCTGCTTTAGCCGCAATGCCCGCTACCAGTGTCAGCGAGGCGGCAAACCCAACGGCCCCCAGCAACAGGCTGCCTATATATAAGGCCACATCGTCTACGGGACTACCCAGCACAAACGCATACACCGAAAAGCCCAGCAGCGCCAACACCAGCATCAGTCCCGTGTTGTAGATGATCTTGGCCACGATGATCTGCTGCGGACTGGCCAGCGTATAATAGTACAGTTGCCGCCCGGCGCGTTCCTGCACAAACGTTTTGGCAATGGCGTTGATGGCCGTGAATAACTGGATCAGCCAGAAAAGCGTGTTCCAGACAATGGGGGCCAATTGACCCCGGCGGGCGTTGAAGCTCAGGTAACAGACAAAGACCGCCCCGACAATGTAGAGCAGCATGCCATTGAGGGCATATCGCTGCCGCCATTCCAGCCGAAATTCTTTGCCGACCAACGCTCCGATTTGCACCAATGATTCGCGCATAGAACCACAAAAATACGCCACAATGCCCAAACCACCCCTACTTTTGGGACCATGATGCCCGATACCGTTACGCTGCTTACCCTCTGCTTTTTCTCTTTTTTAGCTGGTTTCATCGACTCCATTGTTGGCGGGGGAGGGCTGGTGCAAACGCCCGCCATTCTCTTCAGCCTGCCCCAGTACCCAATTCCCACGCTGCTGGGCACGACCAAAATACCCAGTGCGGCCGGTACGTTACTCGGTGCCGTTCAGTTTAGCCGCCGTGTCACAATCCAATGGTCACTGCTGCTTCCCATGGCCGCAACCGCTTTTGGGGCGGCGCTCACCGGCTCCTGGACACTGACCCACGTACCCAACACCTTTATGCGGCCGTTGGCCCTGGTCATTCTGATCGCTATTTTCGTCTACACGCTCCTCAAACCTGACTTCGGCCAACACGTAGAACGCACCCTTAACCGGCGCCAGCAACTGATCCGGGTCATGCTCATGGCCCTTGTTATTGGGTTCTACGACGGCTTTTTCGGACCGGGAACGGGCAGTTTTCTGGTGCTGGGTCTGGTTAGCTTACTGGGGTTCGATTTTCTGCGGGCCAGTGCCCATGCCAAGTGGGTCAACCTGTCGACCAACGCCGCGAGTTTACTCTTCTTCGCCAGCCGGGGTTCTATCCTCTTCGGAGTGGCTATACCCATGGCTATGGCCAACCTGTTGGGTGCCCTGATCGGGGTGCGGCTAGCCCTGTTGAAAGGCAACGGCTTCATCCGCGTATTTTTCCTCTGCGTCATCGCCGCCACGATCCTGCGGTTCGCGTATGATTTGTGGGTACAAAAGCTATAACACAGAGGTACGCGGAGACCCACAGAGTTCTAGTTGTCAGTAAGAGAGAAATAAACTCTGTGTATCTCTGTGGGTCTCCGCGTACCTCTGTGTTATAGCTTTTTTTAACGCACTTCATTTTTTACCATTTCTCAACTTTTCGTCGTAATCTTGCGTTGTTTAAATGAAGTCTAAATAAAGACACCACCATGAGCAATCGTACCGTAGCTGATCTAAAACCCGGCGAACGCGCCCGTATCAAGTCATTCAATGACCAGTGGGCATCGATTAAGTTGCTCGAAATGGGTTGCCTGCCCGGCGAGGAAGTGTGTTTACACTGTAAAGCGCCAATGGGCGACCCAATTTGCCTGAACGTATCGGGCTACTGCCTGTCGATGCGCCGGGCCGAAGCCGCCACCATTATTGTTGAGTAGAACGGCCCACTGGGTCGTGTGTTACCTTGGAAACGTCGCCCGTATTGGCTTTAGTTGGTAACCCCAACGCCGGTAAATCTTCCCTATTTAATCAGTTAACAGGTCTGCGTCAGAAAACCGGAAATTTCCCCGGTGTGACGATGGACAAAAAATCGGGCACTGCCATCCTGACGCCTCAGCTTGAGGCTACCGTAGTTGACCTGCCGGGGGTGTACTCGATCTACCCCAAATCGCCCGACGAACAAATCGTTACCGACATTCTGGCCAATCCGGCGCATCCCGACTATCCGGACGTCGCCGTGGTTGTGCTCGACGCCTCGAACCTGCGCCGGAATCTGCTGCTGTTTACCCAGATCATGGATTTGCAGGTGCCGGTGGTGCTGGTCCTGAACATGCTCGATGTGGCCCGTCAGCAGCAGCAGGAAGTCAACGCCGTGCGCCTGTCGATGCGGCTGGGCATTCCGGTGGTGCGCGTCAATGCCCGTACCGGAGAAGGCCTCGACCTGTTAAAGAAGGCCATCATCCAGCAGTTGGAAGAACCGGTTGTGGCCGAAACGCTGTTCTTCGACCCCCAGACGGACCCCGTTCTGGCCGAAGCGGTAACCGAACCTGCCGATCAGGAGCGGCCTGGACTGCTGGAAGAAACGAAGCAACGCTACGGCTTGACCAATAATTACCTGGCGCTCCAGTACGTCATTCAGCATGACGGATTCACGTTTTTGAACCGGTCTGAACGAGAGGGGCTGGATGAACTCATTGCCAAATACGAATTCAGCGAACCGGCTTTTCAGGTGCGTGAAACCATTCGTCGCTACGAACTCATCTCCGGCGTAGTAGCCGACGCCGTCACCGACAAGCGTCCGGTTGGGCAGCCCACCTGGAGCCAACGCCTCGATCGGGTGCTGCTGCATCCTATCTGGGGGTACGTTATTTTCACGCTCATTCTGCTGCTGGTGTTCCAGGCCATTTTCACCTGGGCTACTCCGCTGGTCGACGTAATCGACGAGGGCGTGGCCTGGCTCAATGGCAGCCTGAAAGACAGCCTCCCCGCTGGCCCCCTTACCGACTTACTGACCGACGGCATACTGGCGGGAATTGGCGGCGTTCTGGTCTTTATTCCACCTATCGGATTACTCTTTCTGCTGATCTCGCTCCTTGAAGAGTCGGGCTATATGTCGCGGGTGATGGTGCTGATGGACCGGATTATGCGCAAATTTGGCCTGAATGGGCGCAGTGTGGTTCCTTTGATTTCGGGGGTCGCCTGTGCCGTACCAGCCATTATGGCTACCCGCGCCATTGGCTCCCGCCGCGACCGGCTCATCACCATTCTGGTCACGCCGCTCATGAGTTGCTCGGCCCGCCTGCCTATCTACACCATCCTGATTGCTCTGGTCGTGCCCGATCGTCGGGTAATGGGAATTTTCAACATGCAGGGGTTAGCCCTGATGAGTTTATACCTGCTGGGTCTGGTTTCGGCCCTTGCGGCCGCCTGGGTGTTCAAGAAAATTCTGAAAACGAAGGAACGGAGCCTGTTCGTAATGGAGCTACCCACCTTCAAATGGCCCCGCTGGAACCACGTTGGCCTGACGGTCTGGGAAAGTGTTCGGTCGTTTGTGTGGGAAGCGGGCCGTGTCATTCTGGCCATTTCTATTGTTCTCTGGGTGCTGGGTAGCTATGGTCCCGGCAACAGCATGGAAGAAGCCGAGGCCCGTGTTCGGAACGAACAGCAGGGCCAACCCGCCCACCAGGTTGAAAACGCCGTGGCGGCCCAACGCCTTGAAACCTCGTATGCCGGTCACTTCGGCCACTTCATCGAACCAGCCATTAAACCGCTGGGCTACGACTGGAAAATCGGTGTGGCGCTGCTGGCATCCTTTGCTGCCCGCGAAGTATTCGTGGGCACTATGGCCACGATCTACAGCCTCGGCGCTGGCGACACCGGCGACGATACAACCATCCGGCAACGGCTGAAAGCCGAACGGAACGCCGAAACGGGCGGCCCCATGTACACCCCCGCCGTGGCCTGGTCGCTGCTGGTATTTTACGTCTTCGCCATGATGTGCATGAGCACGATTGCCACCACCTACCGCGAAACGAAAGGCTGGAAATGGCCAATGGTGCAGCTGGGCTACATGAGCGTACTAGCCTACGTCTCGGCTCTGGTCACGTACCTGGTGTTGCGGTAGCGGAAGCGGCAGTGCTCTACCTCCGGTTCACCCTCAACCCGCGTTGTTCATTCCTGTATGCTGGCTAACTTTGCCTGCTTCTGCTCCTGTAGCGGTGAAGAGCGCCTGGGCTAACTGGATCATACGGCTACTACACCGTGCAGAAACAGCGTTTAGCCAACCACGTGCCGGGATTCAGACGCTGCTGTTTCCTTTCTGTCCGTAAATTCATCGAAGCCAAATGGAGCAAAGTTCAAAACGACTCAATAAATTCATCAGCGAAAGCGGGTTATGCTCCCGGCGAGAGGCAGACCGTTTTATTGCCCAGGGCGTCGTGTTCATCAACGGGCGCAAAGCGACCATTGGCGACCAGGTGAAGCCAAATGACCGTGTGCGCGTGAACGGAAACAACCTGGAACCCCGCGATAGTGATAACGCAATTTTTATTGCGCTGAACAAACCGGTGGGAGTAACCTCCACTACCGAAGAGAATGTGCGCAATAACATTGTGCAGTATGTGAACCACAGTGAACGGCTCTTCCCTATTGGTCGGCTGGATAAGGATTCGCAGGGGCTTATTTTTCTGACCAACAATGGCGATCTGGTTAATAAGATCCTGCGGGCCGGCAACAAACACGAAAAGGAGTATGTGGTGACGGTAAACAAGCCCCTGACCGACGCAGTAATTAAAGGCATGGCCAACGGGGTTCCGATGCTGGGCGTCATCACCAAGAAATGCAAAATAGTGCAGGAAGGTGCCACCACCTTTCGGATTACACTTATTCAGGGATTGAACCGGCAAATTCGCCGAATGTGCGAACATTTCGGCTACGAGGTAACGAAGCTGGAGCGGGTTCGGATCATGAACATTAACCTGAAGGGCCTGCCCGTTGGCGACTGGCGGGATTTGACCGACAGCGAAAAGGAAATTATTTACGACCTGCTGAAAGGATCAACCGGTCTGGACGAGAAAAAGCCCAAAAGCGATCAGGTACCCAGAAAAAAGAAGCCTCCCGGCTCCCCCAACACAGCCGGGGCAAAAAAACCGATAGCCACGCCGCCACCCCAGTCCCGCCTGGGTAAGCCAGCCAGAAAGAAAACGGACAGCCGGACTAAAAAAAGCAAACCGGAGCAGAAAAACGGCCGCCGTAGCAAACGATAAGGCAAGGATGCGGCCTGCCATTTTCATGTAGCCGTTTCAGGGTTAGTAGCCAGCGTAAAGGGCAGAACTTAATCTTGATACTTTATTGGCTATTCATAGCAGGCTGTCGATCTTTAACAAAGAAGGCCAAATCCATCTGGATTCGGCCTTCTTTGTTAAAGATCGGTTTACGCCTAGAACAGGAGTCCTTTAGCGATGAGGGGGTAAACGAAATGGTAGATAATGTAAGCGAACAACGCTAGAGTAGCACCTCCTAAGGCGGCGGTCTGACCCAGGTCGGCCGATAACTTGGAATTGGACTGGCTCATTCGCCATTCACGCTGTGTATAATTAGCCATGTTCAGGGTCTTTACTGGATATGCCACAGTTCATTAGACAACTTTCATGCCTCGTCGCCTACCCTATTGGTCCGTAAACCCGAATAGGTTTACATAAATGATCAAACGGTGTTTACGGTTATTAATAACCATTTGATAGTTTGTTTTCGGTATGCCAATTAAGTAAACTACTGACGAGCAGCGATCGTGGAATTGTGGATATTATTCTACATATTATATAGATTTTTCTACACTATTTACCACGCCCACTGTAGATTATCGACCACATCAGAGGCAATTAAGCCAATCTGCCCATGGGTGTGCGCAGCACGATCTCCTGCCTGCCCGTGGGCAAATACACCTAAAACAGCAGCCTCCACGGGATCATGTCCCTGCGCCAGCAACGCCGTAAGAAGGCCAGTGAGCACATCGCCCGTTCCGCCGGTGCTCATTCCGGGGTTACCCGTCGAGTTGAAATGGACTTCGCCATTTGGCAGCGCCACGGCCGTATTGGCCCCTTTCAGAATCACCACTACCCGTCTACGCTGGGCAAGCTCGCGCAGTAACTCCAGTTTATCATAGTCGTTCTGCCAACGCTGGGTAAGCCGCTCGAACTCTTTGGGGTGGGGCGTCAGTATACTATTCTCCGGCAATAAGTTCATGAGGTCCCTGTTGGCCGATAAGATGTTCAGGGCGTCGGCATCAACTACCAGGGGTTTATTGAAGTTGGTCAATACCTCGCGCAGGAAACGGACTGTTTCGGGGGCCTTGCCTATACCCGGCCCTATGCCGATGGCGGCATAATCGGTCAGCGAAGGCCCCTCAACATCACTTGGCCCGGTGAGTACGCGCTGATCAACGTCGGGTCGGCACATGGCTTCAGGCACCGACGTTTGCATAACAGCGTAGCCACAACTGGGCACCTGTACCGTCAGGAGCCCTACACCCGACCGCAAACAGGCTTTCGCCGCAAGCACGCCCGCGCCAATCTTTCCGTAGCTGCCTACCAGCAGCAACGCATGCCCGAATGAGCCTTTGTTTGAAAAACGCTCACGACGGCGCAGTAATAAGCGCGCTTCGGCTTCTGTTGTGTAGAAATACGGCGTGGGTGCCTGATCGATGAAGCGCTGATTCAGGCCAATATCCACCCTATGCCACTCGCCTACCGAACGGGAATTACCGGGCAGTAGCAGGGCAAGTTTAGGCAGTTCGAAGGTGACGGTATGATCGGGCCAAATGAGCACATCGTCGGGTTGGTTTGGCTGATTGGCCTGAAGACCGCTGGCAATGTCGACGGAGATCACCTGCGCCGGGGCCCGGTTGATGCGTTCGATAACCAGCTTCACCAGCCCCTCGGCTGGGCGGGATATACCCGACCCCAGAATCGCGTCGATCACCACGTCGCGTTGCCGAAGCGTGGGCATATCGCCCGCCGTTTCAATATAGTGTGGGTTGAGCAGGAGCTTAAGGCGGCGGTGGTTATGGGCAAAATCGTCTGATTCACGGGGAGCGTATCGCACCACAAACACCTCAACGATATAATTGGCCTGCAACAGCAGCCGGGCAATCGCCAGTCCGTCGCCGCCGTTGTTGCCAAGACCGCAGAAAACCTTCACGGGTGTGGAGGCATCGTAGCGCACCGTAAACCAATCGACAAAGGCCTGGGCGGCGCGTTCCATCAACTGAATTGGGGCTATGGGTTCATGGCTGATCGTGGCTTTATCGAGTTGGCGAATCTGCTCAACGTTGAGAATTTTCATAGAGGTGAATCAAGGCTGTATTGGGCAAAACTATTTTCTCACAACGAATTAAGTACTATCTTTGCGGCTCGATTTTGAAAAAATATCCTGACGATATACAATACGGTCATGAGTGAGCTGATTAAATTAGTGGAAGCCGACAACGCCCAACGGCGTGCCGACATCCCCGTGTTTCGCGCCGGCGACACGGTAAACGTACACGTTAAGATTCGCGAAGGTAGCAAAGAGCGTATCCAGCTTTTCACTGGTACAGTTATTCAGCGTCGCAACCCAAACACCAACGGCGAAACCTTTACGGTTCGTAAAATCTCGAATGGTGTGGGTGTTGAGCGTATCTTCCCTGTGCTGTCGCCAAACGTCGACAAAATTGACGTGGTACGCCTGGGCAAAGTACGCCGCGCCCGGTTGTTCTACCTCCGTGGCCGTCAGGGCAAAGCCGCCCGTGTAAAAGAGCGGATCATCCGGAAACCAGCGCCTGTAGCAGCAGCAGAAGTCGCTTAAGTTTTTTTTCTTTCTACACAGAAAGGGCTGCTCATGCATGAGCAGCCCTTTCTGTGTAGAAAGAAAGTTCAAAGTCCGAAGTTCAACGTTGCGCTGCTAATGCACGTGATGGTACAGCAGGCAGTGTAACGTTGAACTTCGGACTTTAGACCTTGAACTCTTTTTCCATGCTCTTCTCAAAATACCAGGGAACCGGCAACGATTTTATTCTGATCGACGATCGGAACAATACGTTTCCTACCAACAACCAGTCGCTTGTAGCCCACCTGTGCCACCGCCGGTTTGGTATCGGTGCTGATGGCCTTATTCTGCTGCAAAACCACCCAGACTACGATTTTCGGATGGTGTATTTCAATGCCGACGGAGCCGAGGGCAGCATGTGTGGTAACGGCGGCCGGTGTATTGTCAAGTTTGCCCACGATCTGGGCATTTTCAAAACGAATACCCGCTTTCTGGCCGTCGATGGCGAACACCTGGCCGAGGTGGAAGGCGACGAGGTTCGACTGAAAATGAGTGACGTATCGGGCCGGTCTGACGTGTCGGTGGATACGCAGACATACGCCTTTATGAATACCGGCTCACCCCACGTTGTTCAGTTCCTTGATGGGCTGGCCCAGTACGACGTCGTAGGCCAAGGGCGTCAACTGCGGTATAACGCCGCTTTTTCGCCCGGCGGCACCAACGTCAATTTCACCGAACTGGTTGACGGCAATGGCCTCTTTGTGCGTACCTATGAACGGGGCGTGGAAGATGAAACCTACTCCTGTGGTACGGGCGTAACCGCCGCGGCACTGGTGGCTCATCAGCAACAGAGGCTAACGAGCCCCGTTGCCATCCGAACGCTAGGCGGTAACCTGAGGGTAGCCTTTGCGGCTCAGCCTGAGGGCTCATTTACCGACATCTACCTGATTGGGCCGGCGCAACGCGTGTTCACCGGTAACATTACGCTCTGACACCGGGTTGAGGTAGGTAGCTAACCTTTGTGGCTGCCAACTCACTAAGATGATCACGTATAAAAAGAACGACTGGTTCCTGGCTATCTGGCACTTTCACACCGGCCCGACGGCTTTTTCCTTGTTTAGACGCCTGATCTGGGTGGCCCTTTATGTCACCGGTATTACCTTTCTGGAACTCTGGCTTGTTGATTTACGGCTGAAAGACACGCCCACCGAGTTCTTATCGGCCATGGGTATCCTGCTTAGTTTACTGCTGCTTTTTCGTACCAACACGGCTTATGACCGGTTTTATGAAGGACGCCGCGCCTGGGGCGTACTGGTCAACAACAGCCGTAACCTGGCCGCCTACCTAAACGCGCTGCTCCCTACTGACCGGCCCGACGACCGGCTTTTCTACACGAAGATGATTGCCAATTTTGCCTTCTCTCTGGAAAACCACCTCCGTAGCGGGGAGAAGCTGGATGGACTGGAAGCGGCAGGAGCAAATGAATTAAGCGAGTTGACCCATTATGATCACGTGCCCAACGGCATTGTCGCTCAATTGCAGCTACGCACTGAACAGCTCTACCGGGAGGGCCTCTTCACCGATGCGCACCTGATTACCCTCAACCCGTTGCTGCTGGTCTTTCTGGATGTAGCGGGCATCTGTGAACGGATCAAAAGCACGCCAATCCCCTTCTCATACAGCTTTTTCATCAAGGTCTTTATCCTGATGTACATCATTGTGTTACCGTTTATGATTATTGATGAATATGGCTACCTGACCATTCCGGCGGTGCTGGCCGTATCCTACATTCTGGTGGGGCTGGAAATCATTGGCGAAGAGATTCAGGAGCCGTTTGGCCTTGAGCGGAATGACCTCCCCCTGAACCAGATTTCTCAGAATATTCGGCTCAACGTGCATGAGTTGATGCAGTACTACTTACCCCATGAAGAAAAGCAGGCGGCCAAGTCCAATTTCGTCATTGTGAATTGAAAACAGGTACAAAGTTCAAGTCTAGAGTTCAACGTCTAAAGTCCAATGTTGCGCTGCTTGCAAGTACTGTCGTAACCTGGCAGCGCAACATTAGACTTTAGACGTTGAACCATGAATAGGACTGCATTCACTCGCTCTCCACAATACCCCCATGCAGGTGGTACATCGTTTTGCGAACAAACTCAGCCTGGCGCAGCATGTCTTTGGCAGCCACCCGGCTGCGTACGCCGTTGGTGCAGATCACAATGATCGGATCGTAGAGCAACAGTTCGTCGCGCCGGGCACGAATGTCGGCCAGAGGAATGTTGATGCCGCCCAGATTGAACTCGTCGAATTCCCATTCATCGCGCACGTCCACCACCACGGCACCGGGTTGTTGGCGGAGCGTTTCCAGTTCAGACAGTGAAATATCGGTATAGGCCGGGTGTGTCATTTGGCCGAATAACACTGGCTGGCTGCTCTGTGTTCGGGTTGGGCGCGCTGCCTCAGAGTCAGCATTAGATAATGGATAATGTAGAATGACTAATAGCGCTGATGAGCCATCGCCTGGTAAACTGGCAGCGCCATTATTCATTCTACATTATCCATTATACATTTATCCCAAAAACCCCACTATGATCGCTCAACTTTTTGCCCAGAGTGGCGATGATGCTTACTTTGGCGAACCCGTGACCCAGCTTGAACACGCCCTGCAAACCGCTAAACTGGCCGAAGACGCCGGTGCCGATCAGGACACCGTGCTGGCTGCTTTTCTGCACGATATTGGCCATTTGCTACCCGCCGAGGCCGGTGCGGGCTACATGGATGGCTACGGCACGGTGGATCACGAACGGCTGGGAGCTGATTTTTTACGCGAACGGAGTTTCTCGGAAAAGACTGTTCAGCTGATCGAAAATCACGTGAATGCCAAGCGGTACCTGGTGGCCCGGAATTCCGACTACCTGGCCCGGCTGTCGGATGCCAGTTTGCAAACGCTCGGGTTTCAGGGAGGACCCATGACACCCGACGAAGCGACCCGTTTTGAACAGCACCCTTATTTCAATGAGATTCTGCAACTCCGCTACTGGGACGAGCAGGCCAAGATTCCCGGATTATCCACCCGCGATGCGGGGTATTACCTGACCATGATGGCTTGATGAGCGCTTTTTTGTCATTCCGACGACAAAAACTATCACTACCTACTCAGCTGACAGCCTGGTTTCGTTCGCATCCAGCCAATTCGTTTCCCTACCCACTTCACAATGAAGCACCTTTTCTACGGCGTCTTTTTTCTCGCCTGCCCGCCTGCCTTTTCGCAGAAAACGTACACCACACTGCAAGTACCGGGCCGGGCCGAGTACTGCCGGATCGACCCGACGGGCAAATCGGTGCTGCCGAGCGGGCGGTACGTTACGCCGGCGGGGCATACGATCCGCATGACCAACGACCCGTTTGGGCTGGCTCTTTCGCCCGATGGCAGCAAAGCCGTGACGCTTCACGACGGTGTAGTGACGGTGCTCAACACCGCCACATTGCAGGCCACGCGCATTCCCGACTATGCAGGCAACATACCGTCGCCCGTGAACGGAGCCACGTTTCTGGGGGTGGCGTTTGCGCCTGACGGCCAGACAACCTACCTCAGCAACGGCGACAAGGGCCGGGTTATGGTTTTCGATACGCAAACCCTGCGCACCACCGACAGTATCAGCCTGGATGGCAATGGCTACGACGACAGCTTCAGCGCCGACCTGCTGCTGAACGGCGACGAATTACTGGTCCTTGACCGGGCCAATTTCCGACTGGTCCGTATCGACCGGGCCACAAAGCGCATTACGGCTTCTATTCCAACGGGTCGGCAACCGTTCGGTCTGGCCCTCAGCCCGGATCGTAAAACGGCGTTCGTGGCCAATGTGGGGCTATATGCTTACCCGCTTGTGCCGGGCGTGACCAGGACGAACAAAGACACGATGATGCTGAAGTTTCCGGCCTACGGTGCACATACAAACGAGTCGCGGGAGGGGGTTGAAATTGAGGGACGCCGGATACCGGGCCTGGGTAGCCCGTTGGCCGACGAAGCCATGAGCGTCTGGATGGTCGACCTGGTGACCAACAAAGTGACGGCTAAGTTGAAAACGGGGGTTCAGATCGGTGAAATGATCGAAGAAGCCGAGGTGGTGGGTGGGTCATCGCCGAACTCGGTGGTGGTAGGCAGCCGCTACGCCTATGTTTCCAATGCAACGAACGACAATATTTCGATTATCGATTACAGGAGCCGGAAAACGGCGGGCGTCATTCCGCTTACAATCGACCCAAAGCTGGATCGCTACCGGGGGATGATGCCGTTCGGCCTGACGCTCAGCAAAGACGAGAAAACCCTTTACGTGGCCCTGCTGGCCTTTAACGCCGTGGCGGTAGTCGACACCCCTACGCGCAGAGTACGTGGCCTGATTCCGACCGGCTGGGGGCCAACCCGTGTGGCGCTGTCGCCCGACGAAAAACAACTTTATGTTACGTCGGCGCGGGGTTTTGGCGCGGGCCCCAACGGCGGGGCAGGCTTTGTGAGTCCACCGCAGGGGACCTACATTGGCGATATTCAGTTGGGTACGTTTCAGGCCATTCCCATTCCCTCGTCTACGCAGTTGGCAACGTACACAAAACAGGTGCTTGCCAATACGTATCAGACCGTGGCCGTGGCCGACAATGGCAGGAATCCGTTGCCAGTTCTGCCCAAAACGCGCACGAGTCCGATTAAACACATTGTCTACATTACCAAAGAAAACCGGACCTATGACGAAATACTGGGGCAACTTGCCACCGGTCGTGGCGACTCTACACTGGCTCGCTTTGGCACGGGTGTCACGGTACGGTCACGCATCTCTACCGCACGCGGAACCAGCGGCCGCACCACCGATCAGGCGGGCGACTCAGTACGCATAGCCGGGGCCGACATTATGCCTAACCACGCCCGGCTGGCCCGTCAGTTTGCCTTCTCCGACAACTTCTACTGCGACTCCGACGCCAGTATTCATGGGCACCACTGGATGATGGGCACGATTCCGAACGAGTGGGTTGAAGCCAACGCAGCCTCAGAGGGGCGGTTCGACGCTTTCTCGAAAGCACCCGGTCGGCAGTTCCCCAAGTCGTCGGGGGCCATTGACCCGGAAGATTACAACGAGATCGGCGGGCTGTGGGAGGCCCTGGAGCGCAACAAGGTATCCTTCTATAATTTCGGGCAGGTGAACGAATACGCGGGCAATTACGAAGCCCAGTTCGACACGGTTTTCGGCGCGGCCCATCCGGTGGCGTTCCCCATGCCTGCCGCCGCCTTTCGGCATACGTCGCGCCATTTTGCCGGTTACAACACCAATATTCCCGACCAGTTCCGGATGGACCAGTTCGAGCGGGAATTCACGGCAAAATGGCTGGGTAAGAAACGGAAGCCCATGCCTCAGCTTATCACGGCCATGCTGCCCAACGACCATGGCTCTAGCCCCCGGCCAAAAGATGGCTACCCGTTTTTGCATTCCTACATGGCCGACAACGACCTGGCCCTGGGGCGAATGCTGAACTTCCTGTCGCGCACGCCCTACTGGAAAAACATGCTGGTGATCGTGACCGAAGACGACCCGCAGGGGGGCGTTGACCATATCGACGCGCACCGGTCGCTGCTGATGCTGGCGGGGCCGTATGTGAAACGTGGCTACGTGTCGCACACCCACGCCAATTTCGGTTCCATTCTGAAAGTGATCTATACCCTGCTGAATGTGCCCTACGTGAACCAGTACGACGCCACAGCCTCGCTGCTCCAGGACTTCTTTACCGATAAGCCCGACCTCCGCCCCTACGACGTGGTGTTGCCCGACGCGCGCATTTTCGACCCGCAGCAGGCCATGAAACCCTATAACAAAACCTTCGACTGGCGCAAAATTCAACGCGGGCCGGAAATGGATGACCGGGCCGACCAACGCGCCGATCACTACCGCCAGCAAAACGGCGACAGGTGAAGTGACCTCACAAAAGCATAATGGCTTTTCATTAATTTAAGGGAGAATGATCCTTTTCTTTACAGGCCGCAACGTATGATTAGCTATTAATGACCCGGATCTGTACCCTTCTCTTTTGGTTGCTCACCAGTTTTTGTCAGGCTCAGCACCTTACTGGTTTTGTTCGCGATGCCCGTACCAAGGCCCCTCTGGCGGGGGTTAATGTTCAGATTTCGCCCAATCGGCCAATTGCGGCAACGAACCAGCAGGGGCGATTCACGGTTGAAAAGCTCCCGGCAGGAACGCACAAGCTACGCATCACTTCTGTTGGCTACCAGCCTGCCAACCAGGACTTAACGCTAACCCAGCAGGATAACCAATCGGTAACGATTGACCTGATACCAACGGTCATCCAGTTGAATCAGCAGACCGTGGTGACAACACAACGCCGGGAGTCACCTGATTTTGATCGCCCCGAACTGACCACCGTGGTCACGGCCCGCGACCTGCAACAGCGTTCGCCCCGAAGCACACCGGAAGCACTGGGCGGCGTTACGGGGGTTTTTCTGCAAAAGACCAATCATGGCGGCGGCTCACCCTTTGTACGTGGCCTGACTGGGCAGCAAACCCTGTTGCTCGTTGATGGCATCCGGCTCAATAACAGCACATTCCGATCGGGTCCGAATCAATACCTGAATACAATCGATCCCCAGAGCATCCGACAAATTGAGGTGCTTCGGAGCAGCGGCTCTGTGGCCTACGGCTCCGATGCCATTGGCGGCGTAGTAAACGTGTTGACCAAAACGCCTCAGTTCTCGGACAAAACGCAGGTTACCGGCAACCTCTTCGGCAAAGCCATGACCCGCGATATGGAGTACAGCAGCCGCGCCGAACTGGGCGTATCCACGGCGTCGGTCGCGCTTTTGGGCGGACTGGCCTATCGTAAGTTTGGCGATCTGGTAGCGGGGCGCGGCCTTGGCCTTGAGTCACCAACAGGCTACAACCAATTGTCGGGCGATGTAAAAGCCCGGTTCCGCCTGTCGGATAAGCTGATCGTTACGGCCGCGTACCAAAGCGTACGGCAAGACAGCGTTCCGGTCTTTCACCGCGTTCGCCTCGAAAATTACCGCTACTACCAGTTCAATCCACAGAGTCGGCAACTAGCCTATGCCCGGCTCGACGGATTTTTCAACCACCGGTTTGTGCAGACTGTGCAGCTAACGGCCCTGTGGCAAGACCAGACCGAAGGCCGCCAGAGCCAACGCAACAACAGCGTTACGGCGGTGTATGAACGCGACCAGACGGCCACCAATGGCCTCACCCTGCTGACCAGCGCCCAACCAACCAGCCATTGGCAGATGCAGAACGGCCTGGAGTGGTACGACGACCGCGTGACCAGCACTCGCCAGGACGTTGATACCAAAACCGCCGTGGGTACCTCGAAGCGCGGGCTGTACCCAAACGGGGCCACCATGAGCAGCCTGGCTCTTTTTTCTACCCACACCCTGACCTTCAGCCGCCTGATGCTGACGGCAGGCGGACGCTACAGCGCGTTTCGGATCATGACGCCCGAAACTGGCGCTGGTACAACCGGCGAGGCGGTTATTCATCCCTCCGCGCTGGTTGGCAATGTGGGCTTGTCGGTGGCAGTAGTCCCGTCATTGCGGGTCGTAGGTTCGGCACAGACAGCGTTTAGGGCACCCAACATCGACGATCTGGGTACGTTGGGTATTGTTGATTTTCGCTACGAAGTCCCCAATATCAGCCTCCGCCCGGAACAGTCGCTCAGCCTGGAGGCCGGGCTTAAACTACGTACCCAGCGGGTTTCGGCCACACTACTCGCCTACAACAACCGCCTCACCGACTTTATCAGCCGGGTACGTTCGGGTAGCGATTCCATTCAGGGTTACCCGGTTTATGTAAAGCAAAATAGTGCCGAGTCATTTATTCGGGGGCTGGAAGCGGAGGCGGAGTACGAATTTATCCCAAACTGGCTCGCCTACGGAAACCTGACCTACACCTACGGCCACAACTTAACCGCCAATGAACCCTTCCGCCGGATTCCGCCGCTCAATGGACGGATTGGCCTGACCTACCAGTCTCCAACGGGTTGGTGGGCGCGGGCCGAGTGGTTATATGCCGGGGCGCAAACCCGACTGGCGGCAGGCGACGCAGCCGACAACCGTATTGGTAAAGCAGGAACACCCGGCTGGCGGGTGATAAACCTGAACGGAGGCTATCGCTGGAAAAACCTGATCCTTAGCGCTGAATGGCAAAACCTGACCAACGAGGCCTACCGCACTCACGGCTCTGGCGTCAACGGCGTTGGCAGCAGTGCCTGGCTGTCGGCAGTGCTGAACTGGTAGCTCCTTCCTTCCGACCGGTGAAACGAAGAGGCCAGGATTGAAGATGAGAAACGATAAGCTACGGCTTACTTTCAGGCTCAAACAGGATAACTGTAGCCATATCTCCCAGACGTTCAAATCCCTGATCATGCGTAATAATAGGCATATCGAGCACAATGGCGGTAGCAGCTATAATCGAGTCGATCAATTTCATACCAGTTGCCAACCTAACCTGAATCGCCTTTACTTTCACCTGCGCACTTAGATTGACTATAACACAATCATCAATTAACTCCTGCGTCAGCATACGTTGTTGCTTGCTCTGGCGTGGACGGCAGAGTAACTCCATTTCTGTCAATTCAGATATAAACAACTGGCTATTGCTCAGTAAAGCGATTACAGTAGGATCCCCATTTTGGAGGTAGCCAACAGCGTTCGTATCAACTACGTATTGTTGCGTTCTACTTGTCGCTACGGCTTTCCAGTTGGTACACTAACGGGTCCTGGTCCCACTTCACCTTACCCGCGTGCTTATTGACGTCGAATGCTTTAGGTTCTTTAACCTTTCTTACTTGATGTGTTACATCAGTAGAGGCACTGCCTTTTTTTATTCTAATCGTCATTGGGATGCGCGTTTACAATCAGTTGTATAACCTCACGCAAAGGTGATGAATTCCTTATTAGACAAACTCTTCTGCTCCGACGGGAACCGCATCTGACAGACAGGTTTGCTGGCCGTAAGAGTACCGCTGGCTACACATAAGGTAGAAGACGGGTACTCCCGACCTTTCAGGGATAAGTTTCAGGGCATCTTAGTGGAACACACGGTCTATTCTTCGTAAATTGGTTCGTTCTTTAACGCATCCAGACTAATGGCACTCTACAACCTGCAAATCAACGGCCGAAGCTACCGCGCTGACGTCGACCCCGATACCCCATTGCTATGGGTACTACGCGACAACCTGGGCCTGGTCGGCACCAAATATGGCTGCGGCATTGCCCAGTGTGGTGCCTGTACGGTTCACCTCAACGGCGAAGCCACGCGGGCCTGCGTACTGCCGGTTTCGGCCGTTGGCAAGGCTAAAGTGACAACGATCGAGGGCTTGTCAGAAGCCGGTTCGGGCGGAATGCACCCCGTACAGAAGGCCTGGGACGCCGTCGATGTGCCGCAGTGCGGCTATTGCCAGGCTGGTCAGATCATGACCGCCGCCGCCTTTCTGAAGCAAACAACCCAAGCCAACCAACGCCGAAATCGATTCGGCCATGAGCGGAAACATCTGCCGCTGTGGTACCTACCACCGCATTCGCGAGGCGGTGAAAGTCGCCGCGAATACGCCTGCATCAACCGCTAAAGGGTCTACCAAAACGAAATAGCCATGCAGACTTTATCAAACGCAAGCCGCCGGAATTTCCTGAAAGTAGCCGCTGCTGCCGGGGGTGGCCTATTGCTGGGCTTTGACTGGGCCGACGCCGATGCCTGGAGCCGCCGTGGATGCCGCGCAGGCCACCACCTTGGCGCCGTACCCGGCGTTGGCTTCAACAGCTACCTGTCCATCAACCCGCAGGGAATCATCACCATCATGTCGCCAAACCCCGAAGTGGGGCAGGGCATCAAAACGGCGTTTCCGATTGTGGTTGCCGAAGAACTCGATGTCGACTGGAAGAACGTCATGGTGGAGCAGGCTCCGCTCGATACCAAGAGATTTGAACGGCAGGTAGCCGGTGGCAGCGGGTCTATTCCGCACTCATGGACACGCCTACGGAAAGCAGGGGCTACCGCCCGGCAAATGCTGATGGAAGCCGCCGCCAAACGCTGGAACGTACCTGTCGCCGAGTGCACAACGGCATCTGGCTTCGTGTTGCATACGGCCAGCAACCGGAAACTTGGCTATGGCGAATTAGCGACGGAAGCGTCTCAGCTACCTGTTCCGACCGATGTTAAGCTGAAAGACAGGAAAGATTTCAAGCTGATCGGGCAGACGATCAAAAACGTAGACAATCCCGGCATCATCACCGGAAAGCCACTTTTCGGGCTGGATTTCTACCGCGAAGGCATGCTGTTTGCCATGTTGCAGCGCCCCGCTTTTGGCTATACGCTGAAGTCGGTCAACGACATTGCCGTGAAAGCCATGCCCGGCATTGTTGATGTGTTCACGTTCGATAACAACGTGGCGGTGGTTGGCAAATCGACCTGGCAGGTTAAAAAGGCGAAGGATGCCCTGAAGATCGAGTGGACAAAAACTGACGCGACCGAGAGCACTGCCGATCATAACCGGCTGTTTACTGAGTTGCTGAGTGCACCCAACGCCACCGTTCGGCGCAAAGACGGTGATGTTGAGGCGGCTTTCAAAAGCGCGGCGAAGGTTGTTACGGCGGAGTACCAGTGCCCATTCCTGCCGCATAGCCCAATGGAGCCGATGAACTTCTTTGCCCACGTTCGGCCCGATGGCGCAGAACTGGTTGGCCCAACCCAAACGCCTGAACTGGCCCGTAATGAAACGGCTAAACTCCTCGGCATTTCGCCCGACAAAGTGACTGTTCAACTCACGCGCATGGGTGGCGGCTTCGGTCGACGGCTCAAAGCCGATTACGCGGTTGAAGCGGTTCAGGTGTCGAAGCGGGTCAATGCGCCGGTGAAACTGATCTGGACCCGCGAAGACGACATGACAGGCGGCAGCTACCGGCCGTCTGTACGTTACCGGTTCGAGGCAGCACTGGATGCGCAGGGTAATATGATCGGCTATAAATTGCGCGGGGCCGGCATCAATGCGGGCAACGCCACACGCGAAGATAATTTTCCCGCCGGGTGCCGTAGACAACCTGCTGATCGACAGCGCCGACCATAAATCGGCCATTACGACCGGTCCATGGCGGGCACCGATCACCAACTTCCTGGCCTTCGCCGAGCAGTCGTTTCTCGACGAAGTGGCGCAGGCAGCGGGCAAAGACCCGGTTCAGTTCCGTCTCGAACTGCTCGACAAAGCCAAGGCAAAACCAGCCGGGGCCGTTAAGTACGACATCGACCGGATGAAGGCGGTGATCAACCTGGCCGTTGAAAAGTCGGGCTGGGGCAAGAAAAAAGGGGCTGATGGCAAGCCGGTAGCGCAGGGTTTCAGCGTGTACTTCTCGCACCGGTCCTACGTGGCGCAGGTGGGCGAAGTGGTGATGCAGAAAGACAAACCGGTAATACAGAAAGTATATGCGGTGGCCGACTGTGGTATTGTTATCAACCAGAGTGGGTCACGGCAACAGGTAACGGGTTGTATCGTCGATGGGATCGGTCACGCGATGTACGGCAACATGACGTTCAAAGACGGCGTGCCTGAGCAGAGCAATTACAACAACTACCGCCTGATTCGCCTGAACGAGATCCCGGACGTAGAGGTCCACTTCGTCGATAACGGCATTGAACCCACGGGTCTGGGCGAACCGGCTCTTCCTCCCGCCGGTGCCGCCATTGGCAACGCTATTTTCAAAGCCACCGGCAAACGGGTTCGTAATCAGCCGTTTATCGAAGACAGCGTATTTAAGAGTATATCGTAGCCATAATGGCTGTTTACCGGCGCCTGTTGCGCTGCTACGCCGAGTACAACAGCTATTCATTAAGAAGACAGCGGACGAAGCAGAGGCATTCTTTATCTTGCTTCCATGAAATCACCCGCTTTTCTTCGGCATCCGCTGGCCTTTGTGCTGTTTGGCTCGGTCGCCGCCTTTTGCACCTACACCTGCATGTACGCCTTCCGCAAGGGCATAACAGCGGTCACCTTCGAGGGCATGGTCTATGCGGGTATCAGCTACAAAAGCTGGCTGGTGATTGCGCAGGTATTTGGATATGCCCTTTCGAAGCGGATCGGCGTGAAGGTAGTGTCAGAGATGACACCGGGTCGGCGGGTGATGAGCATTCTGGGCTTTGTTACCGTAGCCCAACTCGCGCTGCTGGGTTTCGCCCTGGTGCCCGCCCCCTGGAACATCTTTTTTCTGTTTCTGAATGGCCTGCCGCTGGGTATGGTCTACGGCGTAATGCTGGGCTTTCTCGAAGGTCGCCGACAGACCGACGCCCTGGTGGCGGGCCTCACTGCTTCCTTCATTTTTGCGTCGGGCTTTGTCAAGACAGTGGCGCTTACCATTCGGCGCGACTGGGGCGTATCGGAATATTGGTTACCGCTCACCACCGGGATGCTCTTTGTGCTGCCCATGCTGCTGTCGCTGTACGCCCTCTCGCTATTGCCCCCACCTACCGCCGAAGACAGGGCGCTGCGCACAACCCGGCAACCGATGAATGCCGATGAACGCCGGACCTTTCTCCGCACATTCGCCGCCGGGCTGATTCCATTTATCGCTTCGTACGTCCTGCTAACCGCTTTCCGTGACTTCCGCGACAATTTCGGGCCGGAGATTATCAAGTCGCTCGGCATTACTGATCCGGGTGTATTCGCGCAAACCGAAACCATTGTGGCCCTGTGTATTCTGGCCTTGATGGGCAGTATTCAACTCGTCCGCGATAATACCCGGGCGTTTCAGCTCATCAACGTGGTCATGATCAGTTCGGTCTTGATGATCGGGCTGAGCACCTGGCTGTTTCAGCGGGGCGTGCTGTCGCCGGGGGTTTGGTACACGCTGATGGGACTGGGGCTTTACGGTGCCTACGTCCCCTGCAACGGCCTGTTTTTCGAACGGTTCGTGGCCTCGTTCCGGTACGTCAGCACGGTGGGCTTCATTGTCACCCTTGCTGATTTCTATGGCTATCTGGGCAGTGTAGCCGTGTTGCTGTACAAGAATTTCGGTCAGAGCAACATCAGTTACCTCAATTTCTTTATTTACGGGGCCTACGCTTTATCCATCACCTACGCCCTGCTGATGGCCCTCTCCTACCGCGCCTTCTGGCGAATGGGAAATGAACGGAGGGTGATAGCTGAGGTTTAACATCCAAGGTGCAACGTTCAAGGTCTAAAGTCGCTTCGCGGCAGAGCAATCCTGTACGTTGAACAGTAGGCGTTGATGTACGTCTTTGAGTTGGGTTAACCCGGCGTCTCTAAGTTTGAGTAGTCTCGTTCTGCGGCATACGTTTTTAGTGGGCCAGCATTGACCCGGCCCTCCCAGTGCGATCTGTCGGTTTGCGGCTGAACCTCAACCTGTTTACCAGCATGGCACTTGCCTGTACTGATCCGCCGGTTGACATACGTCGACACGCCTGCATTCGATAAGCGGCGATAAAGCACGCACTGGCTCACGAACCGCCAAACCCGCTCAATGGCAAACCCAGCGGCCTGATAGG
Source organism: uncultured Cytophagales bacterium (assembly GCA_963750355.1). Lineage (GTDB taxonomy): Bacteria > Bacteroidota > Bacteroidia > Cytophagales > Spirosomataceae > Fibrella. The sequence goes on from CAVVQL010000003.1 coordinate 854,060, forward strand.
GTCGTTGCTCACTCACCAGGCCAGGATAGACTTTCAGCCGCGTCTGGTGCTGCAAACGCACGACCAGGTAGGCCTCTCGCTGGAGCCGGGACTTTGGACGTTGGTGGACCCCAGACCTTGAACTTTAACCCTTGAACCTAGACTTTACCCCCGGAGTCCTTATCTTTGAGTATGGATAATTTTGTGGTTTCGGCCCGGAAATACCGCCCCGCAACCTTTGATACGGTCGTGGGTCAGGGGCATATCACCACCACGCTAAAGAACGCGATCAGGACCAACCAGTTGGCGTCGGCGTTCCTGTTTTGCGGACCGCGTGGCGTAGGCAAAACCACCTGCGCGCGGATTCTGGCCAAGACGATCAACTGCACGAACCTAACGCCAGATGCAGAAGCCTGCGATCACTGCGAGTCGTGCGTGAGCTTTAATCAGAATGCATCGTTCAATATTCATGAGCTCGATGCCGCCTCCAACAACTCGGTCGATGATATCCGCAACCTGATCGATCAGGTACGGTATCCGCCGCAGTCGGGCAAGTACAAGATCTATATCATCGACGAGGTGCACATGCTCTCGGCGTCGGCCTTCAATGCGTTTCTGAAAACGCTGGAAGAGCCACCCAGTTATGCCATTTTTATTCTGGCCACGACCGAGAAGCACAAGATTCTGCCCACCATTCTGTCGCGTTGTCAGATCTTCGATTTCAACCGGATCAACACGGCCGACATGGCGGCGCACCTGGCCGATATTGCGCAGAAAGAAGGCGTAACGGCCGATGGCGAGTCGCTGGAACTGATTGCCCAGAAGGCCGACGGTGGCCTGCGCGATGCCCTGTCTATGTTCGACCTGAACGTGACGTTCTCTACCGATCGGACGTTGCGCTACCGGGAAGTGCTTGATAACCTGCACATCCTCGATTATGATTACTACTTCCGCCTGACAGACCTGCTGTTGCAGGGCAATCTGCCCCAGACGTTGCTGGTACTCGACGAAATTCTGCGGAAGGGCTTCGATGCCCACCAGTTTGTGGTTGGGCTGAACCGCCATTTCCGCGATCTGCTGGTCTGTAAAGATGCGGCCACCGTGCAACTGCTCCAGGTGACCGAGCGGGTGCAGCAACTGTACCTCAACCAGTCGGCACAGGCTCCTATGTCGTTCCTGTTATCGGGCCTGAGCATTGGGGGGCAGTGCGATATGAACTTCAAACAGGCTAAAGACCAGCGGCTACACGTTGAGTTATGCCTGATGAAACTGGCCAGCCTCCGCGACCTGCTGAATTGGGAAACACTACCCGAGTCGGTACACGCACCCACCGCCAACGCACGGGTAGCTGGTCCGGCATCTGTAACCCAACCCAACGGGGTTGCCCTGCATACGGAGAGCAGCCCCGAAAAAAAAAACGGCCAACCACCGTCTGATACCAGCGTAGCGACAAATCCGCCGCCGGTTCCTCCGGCAGAGGCTCCTGTCAAACAGGAAACCGCGCCTAACCCTGCTGAACTGCCCACCTATACCAGCGAAGCACCAGCCAGCTACCAGCCTGCGGCGCGTCCGGCCCGGCCTGCTGTGCCGCCTCTACCCCCGCGCACGGCCGCCCCGGCTACAGGCGCGCCCCTGCCTGCCACCAGTCGCCTACGGTCGACGGTGGGGATTGGCGCAAAACCACAGGTGGCCGAAACGGAGGTGGCCGTATTGGTAGGGGAGCGCCCCAGCCAGCCGTTTACGTCCATTGCCCTACAGGCTACCTGGAAGGCCTTTGCGGCCTTACGTCGCCAGCAGACCGACAACGCCAGCGAACAGATTATCCTGAACCGTGACTTTACGCTGGATGGCTTCACCGTCAACCTGAACCTCGATAACCACATTCAGGAAGATCTTTTCACGAACATGCTCCCTGAGTTACTGGCTTACCTGCGTTCAACCCTGCAAAACTGGCAGATTCAGATTACCCATGCCGTGGTAATGGCCGAGGTGAAAAAGATGATCTATTCACCGCAGGACAAGTACAACTACCTCGCCGAGAAAAACCCCGCGCTTCATAAGCTCCGGCAGGCGCTTGGGGCTGGAGGTCGATTACTAGCTCGATAGAACACTTACTCCTGAGCTGAAAAGCCGGTTCCTGCCCCACTAGCTGCTGACGAAATCACCGCAACAACGTCCGTTCGGCACCAAGAATGGCCCCGGTTTTTTCGTTTTGCAGGTACGTTATCACGGCACCATCGGCCGGATTGAAATTGGGTGGAATAGGTAAGGTAGCCTGACTATTTTCAGTAGCGCGAACGGTTGTGAAGGCACGCACTACGTTGTTATGCGTCAGGGTATGCCCCGCATTTTCGCCCTTGCTAACGGCGGTGCTTACCGAATTGCTCACCAAAGCAATGTGTAAAACCGCGTCAGACAACAACCCTGCCAGCTTGGTATCCACAAATACCGACTGTCCTTTCTGCGTAGCTGTCAGCTGAATAGTGCTGGCTGCGGGCTGGCGTAACGCATCGGTTAGCAGGCTGGTAAGCCGGGCGCGGTTCGAGCCAACAAATTCCTGCTTACCGTTTAGCACTGCCTGCGGCGTGTACACACTCGCTAAACCAAGCTGCCGGGCATACTGGCGCTGCCGGGCCGTGTAGCGGGCGTCGCTGAAGGGGTCGCGCCAGCCCAACCGGTCCCAGTAGTCGACATGAAACGACAGGGCATATACCGGTTGATGGTTTGCCGCCGCCTGCTTAGCCGTTTCCATCAGTAGCCGGTCGGCAGGCGGGCAACTCAAACAGCCCTGCGACGTGAATAATTCGATGATCGCCACGGGCTTATTGGCTGTAGCGGCTGGTTTTGATAGGCTGGTTGCCGATACGATAGTAACAGCGACTACGCTTATTAGCACTAAGTTGAGCTTCATACTGATTTGTTGTTGTTGACAATGAATGAGTTGCTGTTCGCGAAGCCAACCACACGCGTCAGCAAGGGAACCAACATACCTACAGACCTACATGATAATCGTAGCCGCGTTCGGCCCAGAAGTCGCGGGGGCGTTCGTCGGCGAAGGTCATGGTGCCGATGCGCTTGAGGTTCTTCACCCCGTATTTGACCGGAATAATCAGCCTGAGCGGTGCGCCGTGCGGATTCGTCAACGGGTCACCGTTCATCTCGTAGGCGAGCAACGTTTGCGGGTGCATGGCACTGGCAATGTCTACCCCAACGTAATAGCCCTTGTCGGGGGTTTCCAGGCCGAGGTAATTGAAGTAGTCGGCCTCATCGGTGGCTGGCCGACCAGTGCGGGTGCCCAGCTTGTAGTGCGTAATAAGATCGGTCAGGCGGGCACCACCCCAATGTTGCACCTGGCTCCACCCTTCCACGCATTTGAAATCAAACACCAGATCATACTTGGGCAGCGCCTTAATAGTCTCGAGCGTCAAGAGTAGATCAGTGCGGCCGGGCTGCCGAATCTGGAGTTGCCAGGTCGCCGGATCAACGCTTCCGGCCAAACCGTCGCGGCCATTGACCCGAACGGTGCGCGCTGCCTGTTCAACGGCGAAGGTGGGGGCCAGGTGCCGGTTGGAAAAATAGGTGTTGGCGACCTGCTCATTGGCGTTCAGAACTGTGCGTAGCGGGGCAGGTACGCCTGCTTCGCGGGGCTGCGAGGTAACGTATTTCCAGATGCCCGCTGGCACTAAACTGGCCAGGCCGAACCAGGCGAAGGCTTTCAGGCTACGGCGGCGAATCTGCTGTTCGGTGGTCAGTGCTTCGCGTTCGGGCATCTGCGGTTTCTGTTCGTTGGTCTCCATCGGTTTATGCCTTTTCGTCTACAACATCAAACCCCGTAATCATGCTCCGGAAGTTGTTCCAGCCCGCCTTCACCACCTGCGCAAAATGGACCACGAAGAACAGCACGTACCCGATCGTCAGGGCGAAGTGCAGCAATCGGGCCGTTTCGTAGCCGCCGCATAAAGTGGTGAGCCATGATAGCTGCGTAGGTTTGTAAATCGCCAGGCCGGTCAGTAGCGAGCCAAAGCCCATCACCACAATGCTGCTGTAGGCAATGCGCTGGGCCGCGTTGTATTTCTCGACAGGCAGCGGCCCTTTCCGAATGCCCAAATCATGCAACACCACCTGCCAGGCTTCGCGAAACGAGTTACGTTTGGGAAGCAGGTAGCGCCACTCGCCCGAAAAAAGGGTATAGCCAACGTATAGAATGCCGTTGAGGGTGAAGAGCCACATCAGGGCGAAGTGCCACGACATGCCTTCGGCCAAACGGCGTTTCAGGTGCAGGCCGTTGAAGAACCACTCCGGAAAGAAGGTGACGAACCGCACGCTGCCCACCTCGATTTTGTACGGATGATAGGCCCAATAGATGAGCAGACCGCTCCAGATCATCATCGCCAGTACCGGAAAATTGATCCAGTGAAACCAGCGAATCGCCAGGGGATGTTTGTTTTCGAGAATGCGTTTCACGGGGTGAGTGGCTGTGATGCTGAGCGTTAACGTGCTGTGCTACTTCTATATTCGTTTTTTAGCGTTCAGCGGTTTGCCTTAGCTATGCTCACCCAAGATAGCCAATTAGTCAATCAGGTATGTATTAACAAAAAACGGCCCCGGTCTCATAGTTGAAACCGGGGCCGTTTTGCCTGAACGCACTACTTATCAGTCCTAATTGCCGTTGAGTTTTTCCAACAGCATCCGGTTAAAGTCGCGCTCCGTTTTGTACAGCTCCTGCAACTGACTGGGGCTGATTACCTTCAGGAATCTGGACATGTATTCATCATCAAGGTCGCCCAGTCTTTGCTTCGATGAGTTGACCTCTTTTAGATTATTCAGTACGTCAGAATCGTTCTTTCGTGCCTGTCCGCCGATCAGCTGACGTATTTTACGGTTCAGGTCCTTCTTCTTGCCGTTGTACTCGTTATAAATAGCCCAAAACTGGGGTGCCTGTTCGGTGGTGAGATTGAGGCGATTGGTAATATAACCGATCTTCTGCGACTCGATCTTCTGAATGTCGCTCTGGGCCATCACCTGGCCTAGCGATACGGTCGTTAGCAGCAGAAGCGCCAATACTAGGTGTTTCATAGGTGTGTTCTGTAAGTAGTCGTTAAGAGTCGATGTCCGTAAGTTCATCGCTGATACCCTGCGATTCGAGATGTTGCCGAATTGCATCGGATTTAATGTCGAGGTACTGAAGTGAATTAGACGCGTCATTGGCGGTTGGGGCACTACTCTGAAGGGCAGATACTTCATCAGGGTTTAGGCCCTGCTCATCGAGATACGCCATAATAGCGGCATCACTTACCCCACTCAACGTTTCGCGACCAATCGAATCCTGACGTTGTGGCCAGGTAATCCATACCAGCGTAGCAACCAGGCCCGCACCGGCCAGCGATGCTACTGTGCGTCCCCACGACCAGCTGATGAGCGGCTTGGCCGGTTGTGTTTGGTGGGCTACCCGGGCCTGCACCCGCGAAGCCAGCGTGTCGAAATATCCGTCAGGAACCCCAGCACCTATCGCCTCGAACGGATGCTGCCGCAGGGGGTGGCCCGCGTCGATCTCCTCAAGTCGTATTGGTTGTTTACTGTTCATACTTCTTTGATGCTCAGCCCGCGCCGGGGTTTAACGGTTGGTTAAAAAATCCTCAATCTTCTTCACAGCCAGGTGATACGATGCTTTCAACGCGCCAACTGACGTACCTGTAATCTCCGAAATCTCTTCGTATTTCATATCGTCGAAGTATTTCATGTTAAACACAAGGCGTTGTTTATCAGGCAACTTAAGCAGGGCTTTCTGCAGGGCCAACTGTACTTCTTCGCCAGTGGGGTCTAGTCCCGACGTTACGTAATCGGAATTACTTTCCAGCTTTTCCATCAACTCGCCTTCCACATCACCGAGGGGCAGAAAGAACCGTCGTCGCTTCTTGTTCAGGAAGTTAAGGCATTCGTTGGTCGCAATGCGGTAAATCCAGGTGTATAACTGACTGTCTCCCCGAAACTGTTCCAGGCTTGCCCACACCTTCACAAACGTATCCTGCACCAGGTCGTCGGCGTCGTCGTGGTCGATCACCATCTTGCGGATATGCCAATAGATCTTCTGCTGGTATTGTTTTACCATCAGATTAAAGGCATAGTTCCGGCTCGACGGATCGCGGTATTTTTCGAGTAGTTCCTGGTCAGTCATTCTTAAGAATTAAGAATTAAGAGTTAAGAATTAAGAGTGGCTTCGCACAGGTACACTACTAAGCGAAGCCACTCTTAATTCTTAACTCTTAATTCTTAATTATTTCCTCGCAATAGCCCGTTTAACGGCGTCTGCAATGTTAGCGGCTTTGAGGCCATATTTTTCCAACAGCTGATCGGGCGTGCCGCTTTCGCCAAAGGTGTCTTTTGTGCCGACAAACTCCTGCGGGCGGGGCAGGTTCTGCGCCAGTACGTGGGCAATGCTCTCACCCAGGCCACCCCAGATATTGTGCTCTTCAACCGATACGGCACAGCCGGTTTTCTTCACCGAATTCAGAATCGCTTCCTGGTCCAGCGGCTTGATGGTATGGATGTTGACCAGGTCGATCTCGATGCCTTCAGCAGCCAGCATTTCACCAGCCAGTACGGCTTCCCACACCAGGTTGCCCGTTACAAAAACCGAGCAGGCGTCGCCCTCGTTCATGTGCCAGGCCTTGCCAATCTCGAATGTCTGGTCGGCGGGCGTGAACACAGGCAACACCGGACGGCCAAAACGCAGGTATACCGGGCCAACGTGGTCGGCGATAGCGATGGTGGCGGCTTTGGTCTGGTTGTAATCGCAGGTGTTGATAACCGTCATGTTAGGCAGCATCTTCATCATGCCCAGATCTTCCAGAATCTGGTGGGTGGCACCATCTTCACCAAGCGTAAGGCCCGAGTGCGAGGCGCAGATTTTCACGTTCTTCTCCGAGTAAGCCACCGACTGACGGATCTGGTCATAGACCCGCCCCGTGGCGAAGTTGGCGAACGTAGTGGCGAACGGAATATGCCCGCCGATGGTGAGACCCGCCGATACGCCGATCATGTTCGCCTCGGCAATGCCGCACTGGATAAACCGGTCCGGAAAATCCTTAATGAAGGCGTCGAGCTTGAGTGAGCCGGCCAAATCAGCCGTCAGGGCCACCACGTTCGGGTTGGTTTTGCCCAGTTCATAAATTCCCGCGCCGAAGCCCGACCGGGTGTCTTTCTTATCCGTGTATTCGAATTTTTTCATGTTATTCTCAATTCGCCGAAGCGAGTGTTTGCAATTTATTCAAAAAATACCGCGCCGACGGACAGTTTGGATGCGCCGCCGCCCGTTCAATCGTGAAGCCGTTGTTACGCATGAATTTGGCAAAGATTTTTTTGTCACTCAATCCTTTGCCTGTCTTCTTGTACTTCTGCTCACTGATATAGTCAAATGGTTTGGGTATTGTCTCTGGATATTCATGATAAAACGGACCATCAAACAACTTCGACAGCACGCCAGAATCTGCCAGAAACCAAGCTTCTAATTCGTGAATAGCCAGACAAACGACAATATCATTGTCTTTATACACTTCAGCCTTAACCCGACTTATGGCCTCAATAGAGGCAGCCTCATCGAGATCGCGTAATACAACAATCCATTCAGCACCAAGATCGCGGAAAGCCTGGATTTGTATTTCCATGTGGCGCTTCTGCGCATTTGCTTTTAGGTTTCCTTTACCGACCATATCAACTACATCGCCCACTTGCTCAATCTGCTGCCTTACTAAAAAGGCTTGAAATGCAGGCGATTTCAAAAGGATTCGTTCACAGCTACCTTCAACAGCAAAACCTATTTTCACCATGGCAATCCACCTCCCAACGTACCTGTTAACCAAGCCTCATCTGTCGGCAGGTCGTAAATGTTTCTGCCCTTCGTCTGCTTCGTTTTGGTAATGCCATCTACCTTATCAACCAGAACAATCTCGTCGGTAGTCAACTTTCGTACAATTGCCTCTGAGTGTGTGTTCAGCCAGATGTAATGGCCTTTCTCCAGGCAAATCTTCCGAAAGAACTCGACTAACGTCATTTGAACCTGCGGGTGAAGCCCATTTTCAGGTTCTTCGATGCACAAGAATTGTGGTTCATCACTTTGGTAAATAGCAGTAAGTAATGCAAGAAGATTATAGGTGCCGTCAGAAATCAGGCCTTTTGTAAAATAACGATCACTACCTTCCTCAAACCATTGTAATTCATCACGGTCATCTATCTCGACAGCTTTGAATCCCGGAACAAAAAGGTCAAGCCATTCAAAGATTTCCTCTCGCAGGATCGAATCATTAAGAATCCGTTTTAAGACGGGCTCAAGATTAGATGCATTAGTCGTTAGCGTAGCATCATCAGGGTAATCAATGCGTGGCTTTTTTTCGTAAAGTGCAAGACGGTTAGAGTTGGCAACAAGTGGGTAAGAAGTAACTATTGAAATGAGGTTATCCAAATTTATGTCTGCCCTTTTTTGACTATTGACTCCCGTCAAATTAAACTCTTGCTGAAGAGACTCATGGCCGTCAGAATCATAGATAATACTAAATGTAAAATCTCCTCCTCGACGCATTAAAGCGTCACTTCCTCCAAACAATCTGAAAGCTTCTTGGTGATACGACTTTAGCAACCGATTCCCAAACTCTAACGCCTCGAAAATATTCGATTTGCCAGAGCCATTGGGGCCGACAAAGACCGTGAACGGATTCGGCTCAATGAGTTCGATCCGTTCAATGGACTTGAAATTTTCGATGACGAGGCGTTTGATCTGCATAACCAAAACAGTCCTCTGTCTTCTGTCGTCCGTCTTCTGTTGCGCTGCCATGGCACGAAATGTACCTCAGCGGAGCAACAGAAGACGGACGACAGAAGACAGAGGACTACTTTCTAGTAATCTTCCATGCCTGCGTAAACCGGCAGCTGGCCGAGTGCGTTGGCCATTTGTTCGGTGTTGAGGGCCGTGCCATGCCATTTGTAGTTACCCGCCATGAAATCGACGCCGTAGCCCATCAGGGTGTGCATCAAAATCAGCGTGGGTACGTCCGGGTCGTGCTTGGCGTCTTTCAGGGTTTTGAGGATGTCGCCCATATCATTGCCCTGCATCTCGGTTACCTTCCAGCCGAAGGCTTCGTATTTGGCGGCCAGACTGCGGTTGTTGTTCACGTTTTCGGTTGTTCCGTCGATCTGCGCGTGGTTGAGGTCGATGATGGCGGTGAGGTTGCCCAGTTTTTTGTTGGGCGCAAACTGAGCCGCTTCCCACACCTGACCTTCCTGCTGCTCGCCGTCGCCCATCAGTACATATACTTGCTTGTCGTCTTTGTTCAGCTTTTTGGCGAAGGCAGCACCGGAGGCAACTGACAAACCCTGGCCCAGTGAGCCCGACGCGATACGAACGCCCGGCAGGTGTTCGGCGGTGGTGGGGTGGCCCTGCAACCGGCTATCCAGACGGCGGAAAGTCGACAGTTCCGAAACGGGGAAGTAGCCCGAACGCGCCAGCACCGAATAGAATACCGGTGAAATGTGGCCGTTCGAGAGGAAGAACAGGTCTTCGTCTTTACCATCCATGTCGAAAACGGGTGTGCCGTCGGCATCGAGTTTCCGGCGTAACACGTCGAAGTAGAGGGCGACAAACAGGTCGGTGCAGCCCAGTGATCCGCCAGGGTGGCCGGAATTGACAGCGGATACCATCCGCAGAATATCGCGACGTACCTGCGAGGCGATGTGTTCGAGTTCTTGTATTTCCATAGTCTTAAAGGCAGTCTTCTGTCCTCTGTCTTTGGTCCTCTGTCTTCAGTCCTCTGTTTTCTGTTGCGCTGCTAAAGAGCGAAGCAACAGAAAACAGAGGACTGAAGACAGAGGACCAAAGACAGAGGACTCATTTCAAAATTTGCGTTGCGTGATCTTTTGTGTCTACTTTTTCGATGATGTTGGTGATCAGCCCATTTTCGTCGAGCAAAAACGTTTTACGGACGGTACCCATGTAGGTGCGGCCATACATCGACTTCTCCTGCCAAACCCCGTAGGCGGCCACCACCGATTTGTCGGTGTCGGCCACCAACGAGAAGGGCAGATCATATTTAGTGATAAACTTTTGGTGCGACGTATCGGCGTCGACACTGACGCCTAAAACTTCGTAACCGGCCTTCTTCAACTGAGCATAATTGTCCCGAAGGCTACAGGCCTGAGCCGTACAGCCCGGTGTGTCGTCTTTTGGATAAAAATACAACACCACCAGTCGGCCCCGGTAATCAGAGAGCGTTAGAGGGTTGCCATGCTGGTCAGTAGTGGTGAAATCGGGGGCGAGATCGCCAACGGAAAGAGCCATAATCAGGAATTTAGTGCAAACATATTCAGCTTAGCGTTTCCGTCCGCGTTTTTTTGCGGTTGCTTTCCTGGATACCTGTAGTTTGGGCGCCGGTGCCTGAGCAATGCTGGTTAGTACTTCGCCGATATTCCCCGACCGGTCGCGTACCTGAAGGACGACCTCGGCACCTGCCTCGAACGGTGTTTCGGGATCAAGTTTGTCTGACCAGATCAGGGCGCGTTTGTAGTCGTACTGCATCAGAACCCATTCACCGTTGACAAGGACCCGAAACTGGTCGATGCCCGACAGGTCGTCGCTGATGCGGGCGCTGATGCCCTTTCCCGTGGCGCTGATTACCCGAATAGCGGGTGGCACAACGTCGGTTAGCAAGCCGAACCTACCCAGCTCGCGGGTGCGGAACTCGATGCGGTTTTTGGTCCAGGTACCGCCAAGAAACCGTCGATTGCCATTGGCGAGCGAGTACATTTTCGTGCGCATGGTATCAATGCTCATGGGGGTAGGCGGTGTAAAGCGAACATCGATAAAATCATTCAGCGGTATGAGACTCTGATTGATTTCCAATATGTTGCCCGGCAAGGTCCGCGTGGCCAGATACAGCGTATCGAATAACGATTCGGGATTGAACCGCAGACGTACATTCCCGGCGTCGACGATCTGACTGGTTCCCGGACGAACCGCCTGGCGGAAGTTGAGCGGGAGTCGCCCCAGACCAATCTGTACGGAGTCGGGCAGGGTGGTCTTCAGATCGATCAGATACACGGCCTTGTCGTCGCGGGTGTAGGCAACGGGCAATTCACTGGTTTTTTTGCCGGTAAACAGCAAGGCGTTGGGGGGCGTTTCGGGAAGCCCCCGTACCGATAGTTTCAGGACGCTATCATCATTGGTGATCGTGACACTGGGCACACTGGTCAACAGATTGGGTTGTTCACCCTCCAGCGTGTCTGACTGCGCGGCTATGGCGGGTGCGGCCGGGGCTGGTGGGGTCAGCGGTTCGGGTAAGAGGGTAAACCGGAGCGTTGCCGCGTGCTCGTAGCTGTCGAACAGGGTGATGGTTACTTCGTGCGGTTTCCGGTCGAGCAGGGGTAGCTTTCCCCGGTAGTTGTTCGTGTGGTACAGCGCAAGCTGATTGCCATCGGCCACGTAGCCCCGGTGGTAGCGCTGACCGGTCAGCTGTTCGGCCTCATAATTCATGTGTACGTTGATAAACCGCGTCTGCTCGTGCGGGAAGGTGTTCATGCTGTACGAAAACACTTCATTGCCGTCCAGCCGAATCTCCATGCAATTTAATCCATTGCGGTAAGGCGACCCATTGGCTTTGTCGTACCCCAGAATTTCCAGCCCCAGCAAACCCGATGCAGAAATGGGCTGGGTGATGGCGTACGTCCCGTCGGGGCGGCGGACAGGCGCGAAGGTCTGCCGCTGGAATTCACCGTTCAGCCGCGAGTTAGGCGTGAGTGTCCGGATGGCGATTCGCTCGAAATAAGGCGGAACATCGTCCGACAGTTCGGGGAAGCCAAAGAGCAACGGGTTAAGCAGGTTGTCGTTGGGATCGCGTACTTCAAAGTGCAAATGGGGACCACCCGATCCGCCCGTATTACCCGATAGGGCAATGATGTCGCCTTTGGCCACCGGAAACTCGTCGGGCCGGGGCTGAAGGTCAATTTCAAAGGTTTTTTTGGCGTACTGATTCTGCCGCAGGTACGTAGCCAGGGTGTCGTTCAGGGTTTTCAGATGCCCGTATACGGTGGTGAGGCCGTTGGGGTGTCGCAGAAAGACAACGTTGCCGTAGCCACCCGTAAACACGGCAATGCGCGACACGTAGCCATCGGCAGCAGCCCGCACCGGCACCCCTTCAGCCCCGCCCGTGCGGATGTCCAGGCCCGCGTGGAAGTGATTGCCGCGCAAATCGCCCATACCACCAGACAGCGACCCCGCCTGCCCCGGATTGATCGGAAAGAGCAGATAGCCAGGTTGCACCAGCGCAGGCAGTGGCTTGCGGGTTTGCCCAAACAGCAGGGCCGGTAAAAAGGTCAGAAAGAGGAGGCCGTGAACTTTCAACGTGTCAATCAGTAATGGGTTGATTAGGTAATTGGTTGATTGGTTTTTAGTTACCCAATCAACCAATTACCACCTGCAAACCGTATAAAAATTTACTTTACCCCGAAATTCAGCAGCTCACGGCCTTCCAGCGTTGCCACCAGCTGGTCGCCAATCTTCACGGGGCCAACGCCTTTGGGTGTGCCGGTAAACAGTATGTCGCCTTTCTGAAGCAGGAAAAAACGCGAGACGAAGGAGATAAGGTAGTCGATCCTGAACAGCATCAGACTCGTGTTGCTCTGTTGCCGGGTTTCGCCGTTGATGGTGAGCCCGAAGTTCAGATTCTGCGGATCAGCGAATTCGGTTTTAGGAATAAACTCCGACACGGGGGCCGATCCGTTAAAGGCTTTGGCCAGTTCCCAGGGTAGCCCTTTGGCTTTGAGTTTGCTTTGCAGGTCGCGGGCGGTGAAGTCGATGCCCAGCCCTATTTCGTCGTAATACTTATGCGCAAAGCGCTCGTCAATATTCTTGCCCACGCGGTTGATCTTCACCAGCACCTCTACCTCATGGTGCACGTCGGTTGAAAAATCGGGGTAAAAGAAGGGTGCATTCCGGTACAGAATGGCCGTTTCGGGCTTCAGAAAGATGACCGGATCGTCGGGCTGTTCGTTGTTCAGTTCCTGAATGTGCTCGACGTAATTGCGGCCAACGGCAATGATTTTCATAGTGATACGGGCGTTTTGATGCCGAACTATCCCTGCCAGAAAGGAGAGTTGAACCGGGCGGACGCCCACAAAACTAAACCATAACGCCGCCCACTCGTCAAATGCAGTAAACAAAACGAGGAGCAGGGTGGTACCTACTACGGTGGGATATACCGACTGCGCGATTTGTCCAGCTTACCTAATTCACGAACACAATGAAAAAGTTAATTGTAGGAATGGTGGCCCTTGGGTTTCTGATTGGGTGCCAGACGGTACCGTTATCGGGCCGTCGCCAGCTTGCCATAGTGCCCAATTCTGAATTGCTGCCGTTGAGCTTTCAAAGTTATCAGGGCGTTTTAGATACGAGCCGGGTGGTTCGGGGCAACAACCAGGCCGAAATGGTACAGCGGGTAGGCAACCGCCTGCGGCAGGCCATGGAAAGCTACATGAACAGCAACGGCTTCGGAGAACGGCTGGCGGGGTATCAGTGGGAATTCGCCTTGATTGAGAGCCCACAGATCAATGCCTGGTGTATGCCGGGTGGTAAGGTGGCTTTCTACACGGGTATTCTTCCGTATACGCAGAATGAGGCCGGAGCGGCGGCTGTAATGGGCCACGAAATTTCCCACGCTATTGCTGAACACGGTCGCGAACGCATGAGCGAAGGGTTACTGTCGAGCGGCCTTATCCAGGCTGGTCAGGCGTTTGTGGGATCACGGGCTCAGCAAAACTCCAGTGCTACTAAAGCGGTGTTATTCCAGGCCGTCGGTGCTGCGTTACCCGTTGCTTATCAGGTTGGTCGTGGGTTGCCACACAGCCGGGCTCAGGAGTCTGAAGCCGACAAGCTGGGCCTGATTTTTATGGCCATGGCCGGGTATGACCCCGCCGAAGCGATTAGTTTCTGGAGCCGTATGGCCAAAGCGGGCGGAGGGAAAAAGACACCCGAATTTCTGTCGACTCACCCCTCTGACGCCCGCCGGATTGCCGATCTGCAAAAGTTGCTTCCCGAAGCACAGAAGTATTATAAGCCAGGGGGCCAGTAAGGGGTAATTTACCATAAAGCGACATTGGTAAGGCTGGGAGCTTGTTGGGGTAACGTACCTGACCAACTCTCAGCCTTTACTTTTCATCTAATCGACCAGACCCACTCACGAATCGCGACAAACTGCTGGTTGGTTACGCGTCCTTCTGCAACAGCGGCTGCATGATTTTCCAGACGTTTTCGGCCACAATGCGGTGGCCTTCAGCAGTGGGGTGAATACCGTCGGCCTGGTTGAGTTTGGGGTTCCCTCCCACGTTTTCCAGCAGAAAGGGAATCAGCAAAGCGTTGTTTTTGGTGGCTAGCTCCCTGAAAATCTCGCGAAACTCGTTGGTATAGGCCCGGCCCAGATTGGGTGGGATCTGCATACCGGCAATGATGATCTGTGCCGCTGGGTTCTTCAGCCGAACGGTGTCGATGATGGCCTGTAGGTTGGCGCGTGATGAGTTCAGCGGAATGCCCCTGAGGCCGTCGTTACCGCCCAGTTCAAGCACGAAAATATCGGCGGCGTTCCCGCGTCCGGGCTGGCGCAGTACCCAGCCCACGCGGCTGCGGCCACCGGCGGTCGTTTCGCCACTTAGCCCGGCGTTGACCACGCGGTAGGGGAGGCCCAGCGAATCGATGCGGGCCCCAATCCGGTTTGGAAACGCGTCGGCGGTGTTGTCGAGGCCATACCCTGCGGCCAGGCTGTTGCCAAAGAAAACGATCACCTTTTTCTTTTCCGAAGCCGTTGTAGCAGCCGTTGCTACGCTATCGGCACTATCGGCGGTGGTTTGGGCCGTATCTGTTTTCGAGCTGCAACTCAGGCAAAAAATAAGGCCCAGCAAGGGCGGCGAAACGGGCAATCAACTGCATCATGAGAAAGACTTTGGTCGTTGCCTTATCAAACCCGGAAAGCACGATTAACGTTTGTTCCACCCATTTTTTGCCGACAATCTGCTGTTTGCGACCGATCCACCTAAATCCGACCGGGTAGCGCGACGAAAACGCAGCCGCTGTAGTTATACCGTAGAACGAGGCATTGGACACTGCGTTCGCGATACAACCTGATCTATGAGCTTACGCGTTGACCACCTAACGAAGACCTACCAGAGCGCAGGTCAGACACTTACCGTACTACACGACGTTTCTTTTGCGCTGCAACCCGGCGATAGCTTCGCCATTGTTGGCCCCAGCGGAAGCGGAAAAACAACCCTCCTTGGCCTTTGCGCCGGCCTCGACCGGGCCTCATCGGGCAGCGTGTGGCTCAATGGCGTGCAGCTCGACAACCTGAACGAAGACCAGCGGGCGGCGGTGCGTAACCAGCACGTGGGTTTTATTTTCCAGAATTTTCAGTTGCTACCCACCCTCACGGCCCTCGAGAACGTGATGGTGCCCCTCGAACTGCGGGGTACACGCGGGGCCGAACGCATCGCCCGTGACCTGCTCGACCGGGTGGGGCTGGCCGACCGGGGCCATCACTACCCCCTGCAACTGTCGGGTGGGGAGCAGCAGCGGGTGTCACTGGCGCAGGGCTTTCTCGAACCGCCCGGCCGTTTTGTTTGCGGATGAACCCACCGGTAACCTCGACGAAGACACCAGCGCTACGGTAGAAAACCTGCTGTTCGACCTGAACCGCGAAGCGGGCACCACGCTCGTCATTGTCACCCACAACCTGGAACTGGCCGCCAAAACCGGGCGCATAATTCGCATCCGGGGTGGGCATGTCGTAGAAGATACCCTTGCCACCCGCCAGTCAACGACCCAGCCGTTATGAACTTCATTCTTAAAACCGCCTGGCGCGACAGTCGGCGGAGCCGGTCGCGGCTGCTGCTGTTCATGTCGGCCATTGTGCTGGGCATTGCCGCGCTGGTGGCCATCAATTCGTTTGGCGATAACCTGGCCCGCAGCATCGACGAGCAGGCGCAGGAATTACTGGGTGCCGACCTGACGGTAACGGCAGCGCAGCCACCTTCGCAAAAAACAAAGAATCTGCTGCAGGGTATTGGCAATGAGCGGAGTAGCGAAACAGCGTTTGCCTCTATGGTACTCTTTCCGCGCACCAGTGGGGTCCGGCTGGCGCAGGTGAAGGCCCTCGAAGGCCGTTTTCCGTATTATGGTACGTGGGAAGTTCAGCCCGCTTCAGCCATTACGGAGTTTCGGAAGAATAACGTACCGGGCAACGCGTCGCCCGTCGCCCTTGTCGATGATGCCCTGCTTGTGCAGTTCGGCGCTACCGTGGGCGACTCGGTGCGCGTGGGTGAGGTGTCGTTTCTGGTGGCCGGGCGCGTATTGAAAACCCCCGGTGGCACCGCCGCAACGGCGGCAGTAGCCCCTACCGTGTTTATCCCGGCAACGTACCTGAACAAGACGGGTCTGTTGCAGAAAGGCAGCCGCGTCAATTACAAATACTACTATAAGTTTGCCAAAACCACTAACGTACCCGCGCTGGTGAAACGGCTGGAGCCAACGCTCGATAAGGCAGGCCTCAATACAGACACCGTCGAAAACCGGAAGCAGCAAACGGGTCGCGCTTTTGCCGATCTCACGCGTTTTCTGAATCTGGTGTCGTTTGTGGCGCTTTTGCTGGGTTGTGTGGGGGTAGCCAGCGCTGTGCAGTTGTACGTAAAAGAGAAAATTACGTCGGTGGCCATCCTGCGGACACTGGGTGCCAGCGGTTGGCAGGCGTTCCTGATCTTTCTGGTGCAAACCGCCATCATGGGCTTCGGCGGAGCCATACTAGGGGCCGCGCTAGGGTCGGTGGTGCAGTGGTTGATGCCCGTAATTTTCGGCTCATTTCTGCCCGTTGAGGTGAGCGTTGCCCTGTCGTGGCCAGCCATTGGGCAGGGTATCATAACGGGGCTGCTGATTGCGCTTTTGTTTGCCTCGCTGCCGTTGTTGCTCATCCGCAAAGTGTCGCCGCTACGGACCTTGCGCGCCTCGCTGGAGGCCGACGTATCGGGCCGCGACCCGTTGCGCTGGGTTATTTTCGGGCTGATCGCGCTGTTCGTTTTTGGCTTCGCCTACTGGCAAACCCGCGACTGGAAACTGGCTGGTGGCTTCACCGTGGGCATGGCGGTTAGCTTTCTGGTGCTGATGGGCATGGGGCTTACTGCTCATGGCCGTGGTGCGCCGTTTCTTTCCCCGGTCGTGGAGTTTTGTGTGGCGGCAGAGCCTGGCGAATCTGTACCGGCCACAAAATCAGACGCTTATTCTGCTGGTATCTATCGGCCTGGGTGCGTTTCTGATCACGACGCTCTACCTCACGCAAACGCTGCTGCTGGGCCGGGTGCAGTTTTCGGCCAGCGGGCAGCAGCCCAATATGGTGCTGTTCGATATTCAGCGCGAGCAAACAGCTGGCGTTCGCGATCTGGTGAAAGCAGTCGGGCCTGCCCGTGCTGATGCAGGTGCCGATTGTGACCATGCGCCTCGAAAGCATCAACGGGCGTGGGGCGGCGGCGATTCGCAAAGACACGTCGCTGCACATTCCCGACTGGGCCCTGACCCGCGAATACCGCGTCACGTACCGCGACACGCTGATTTCGTCCGAAAAACTAAGTTCGGGCAAGGCGCAGGCAATGACCAATGGCCTTCCGGCGGTGACGTTTGAGGCTGATTTCATGAAGCGGCTCCGGCTGAAACTGGGCGACAAACTGACCTTCAATGTGCAGGGTGCTCTTATCGAAACCATCGTTGGCGGTAGCCGCACGGTAGACTGGAACCGGGTTCAGACCAACTTCCTGGTTGTTTTCCCGAACGGCGTGCTGGAACAGGCCCCGCAGTTTAGCGTGCTGATGACCCGCGTACCGAGCACCGAGAAATCGGCGCAGTTCCAGCGGGCACTGGTCACTCAGTTTCCCAACGTATCGGCCATTGACCTGGGTCTGATTCTGAAAACGCTGGATGATATCCTGAGCAAAATTTCGTTCGTGATCCGGTTTATGGCCCTCTTCAGCATCCTGACGGGCTTGTTGGTGCTTAGCAGTTCGGTGATCATCAGCAAGTACCAGCGGATGCAGGAAAGCGTATTGCTTCGTACCCTGGGAGCCAGCCGCCGTCAGATTCTCCGCATCACCCTGGTCGAATACAGCCTGTTGGGGTTATTGGCTTCCTTATCGGGCATTGTGCTGTCGGTAATCGGTACGTGGGTACTGGCCAAATACGTATTCGAGATGCCCTACGCGCCGAGTGTCTGGCCGTTGCTGGCCGTAGTTGGCATCGTAACCGGCCTGACCATGCTGATCGGCCTGCTCAACAGCCGCGACGTACTAACCCGGCCCCCACTGGAAGTGCTGCGATCGGAATAGCTGATGGACAGGTTATTTCCGCAAGCTCCTTCCTGACTATGCGATGTCATAATCGGCCTACGTAGTATCTGGATGTGTATCTTGCCAAACTGCGTCGGCATCGCCAGGCCGATGAGCCGATACAGCTCATCACCATTCGCGGAATCGGCTATAAGATGGTTGTGTTAAAGTCGCTGTTGGTCAATGGCTGTTTTGCCGCATACGTGTGTTGTGTATATTGCTGTCGCGACAGCAAACGTAAGTATTGCGTCTCGACAAAGCCCTCTAGCTCTATGCCATCCTACTCCTTTACCAACAAGCGCACGAATCTGTACGTTTTTCTGAGCGCCGTCTTTCTGGTCAATGCCATCATTGCCGAAATCATCGGCGTCAAGATCTTCTCGGGCGAAGCCACCCTCGGCCTACAGCCTGCTCAACTCCATCTATTCGGCGATTTTACCCTCGACTTTAACCTGACTGCCGGGGCCGTTATCTGGCCGTTTGTGTTCATCACCTCCGACATCATCAATGAGTATTTCGGTAAGGCGGGCGTTCGGCGTATTTCGTTCCTGACGGCGGGGTTTGTGGCCTACAGCTTCCTGATTATTTACGCCGTGACCTCGTTGCCACCGGCTCAGTTCTGGCTCGACGTGAATGCGAAGGATGCAGCGGGTAACCCGATGAATATTAACAATGCCTTCCAGATGATTTTCCGGCAGGGGCTGGGCATCATCATCGGCTCGCTCACGGCGTTTCTGATCGGGCAGATTCTGGACGCCTCGGTGTTCCAGTACCTGCGGGGTATTACGGGTAACCGTAAAATCTGGCTCCGCGCTACGGGCTCAACGCTCATTTCGCAACTTATCGACTCGTTTGTGGTGCTGGGCATCGCGTTCTATGTCTTCGGCAACTGGTCGATCGGGCAGGTCATCGCCGTTGGGATCATCAATTACCTCTACAAAGCCACCACGGCAATTCTGCTGACGCCCTTGTTGTATCTGGCGCATAACCTGATCGACAAGTACCTGGGCAAGGAACACGCCGAAGAACTCGCCAACGAATCGGCGATGAGTTCATTTATGTAAGGCGCAACCCTTTTCTGCCATGAGTCTTTACCATCTAGTTGTCTTCGACATGGCCGGTACCACCGTGACCGACCAACACGAAGTTGAGCAGTGCTTTGCGCAGGCCGCCGGGGAAACGGGCTTACCTGTCAGTGCCGAGCGTATTCTGGCTATGCAGGGCCAGGCCAAACGCCACGTATTTCAAACACTCTGGGGTGAGCAGCTAGGCCCCGATAATCCGCAACTGACGGCCCATGTCGACCGGTCGTATCAGCGATTTACGGAAGTGCTCGAAACCCACTACCTCACCCACGACATCACGCCCACGGTCGGTTGTCTGGACACGTTTGCCTTTTTGCGTGAACAGCAGATTGCCGTTGCGCTCACTACGGGTTTTTACCGAAAAGTGACCGACATCATCCTGAAAAAACTCGGCTGGCTGGAAGGCCTTGACGCCGGATACGTTGGTACCAAACAGTCGATCATTCAGGTGTCAATTGCTTCTGATGAGGTGCCGCATGGCCGCCCCGAACCGTTGATGATTCAGAAAGCGATGCACCTGCTGGGCGTTACCAACCCGGAAGCTGTCGTTAATGTCGGCGACACCCCCTCTGACCTGCTGAGCGGCCGGGCGGCGGGCGTGGGCCTGAACCTCGGCGTGGTCAACGGCACTCATTCCCGCGACCAACTGGTAACCTACCCGCATGATCGGTTAATTGGCTCGCTGGCTGAATTACGTAATTTGCTGGTTTAAAGCGGCGTAGCCCCCGCCCTAAAGGGAGCCTGCTGGCGCATCAGTGGCTACGCGTAAGCAATATTTGTGCGCCAGCAGGCTCCCTTTAGGGCGGGGGCTGCACCAATACCCACCCACTATGGCTTTTTACGACCTCATTATCATTGGCTCCGGTGCGCTGGGCACCTTCCATGCCTATCATGCCGCACGGGCGGGGAAGACCGTCTTACTGCTCGAAAAAGACAACCGACCACAAGGGGCCACGGTCCGCAATTTTGGGCAGGTAGTCCCTTCCGGCCTGTCGGGGCGGTGGTTCGACTATGGGCGGCGGAGCCTGGAACTGTACCGGGAAATACAGGCCGAACACGACATTACGGTGCGGCAAAACGGGTCGGTTTACGTGGCCTCCGATGCCGACGAGTGGACACTCGCCAATGAACTCTTCGACCGTCGACGCGCTGAGAAGTACCCCTGCGAACTGCTGACAAAAGCGCAGACGCTGGCCCGGTACCCACTGCTGCGGCCCGACTATGTACGTGGGGCGGTGCTGTTTCCTGACGAGATCAGCGTGGAGCCCGACCGGATGATTCACCAGCTGATCGGGTACGTTCAGAAAAAATACGGTGTAACCTACCTGGCCAATGCCGCCGTGACCGATTGCCAGTCGAATTACAACGGTGCCATTATTACACTGGCCGACAAAACGCGGTTTCAGGCGCAGCAGGTGCTGGTCTGTAGCGGCAGCGAATTTCGGCTGCTCTTTCCTGGCGTATTTGCCGAAAGCGGGCTGATCGTTAGCAAGTTACAAATGCTTCAGACCCCGTCAATGTCCGGCATTTCGCTGCCCGGCAATATCCTGACCGGCCTGACCATCCGCCGGTACGAAGCCTTCGCTGAGTGCCCCTCATTCGCCACCATTTCGGTACCCGATCACCTGGCCGAACTGAAAAAGTGGGGCATCCACATTCTGTTCAAACAGGCCTCCGACGGTTCGATGATCGTGGGCGATTCGCACGAATACGCCCCCGCCACGCAGGTCGATGACCTGGGTTTCGACACGCACGACGCCATCGACGACCTGATTCTGGCCGAAGCCCGCCGCATCGTTACCTTCCCTATCGATCAGATTAGGCGTCGCTGGGCCGGTTTTTACGCCCAAACCCCCAATGAGATTTTCGAGTATTCGGTCAACGATTCCATTCATATCATCACCGGCATTGGCGGCAAAGGCATGACCTCCAGCGCAGGCTACGCGGAGGAATCGGTGAGGGAAAGGTTTAGGGTTTAAGGTTCAATCAAGGTTGCTCTGCCGCTTGCCTGCATAGGAAGCGACCTTGGACCTTGAACTTTAGACTTTAAACATTGGACTCTGAATCTCAAACCGGCAGGTAGATGGTGAAGCGGGCACAACAGGCAGGTGCCCGGTATGGATTACTGCGCCTGTTTCCTGGACCGATAAATCAAGGTCATCGAGTACCCGCGATACGACCGTTTGTAAAGACACCTCCTCAGGGCCATCGCGGTGGGTCGATAAGCGTGAGTAAGCCAGCAAATCACGAATCAGTCCCGCCATTCGGTTGGCGGCCGTCTGCATTCTGACGATCAGGTCAGCGCCATCGCCACTAATCAGATTGCCGTAATTGTTCTGGAGCACGTCTCCCAAAGACTGGATCTTTGGGAGGGGTTCCTGTAGATCATGGCTTGCCACATAAGCAAACTGTTCCAGGTTGGCATTCAATCAACACCGGTCAACTCTTTTATAGATCGGTTAGCCGCCAGTATCTGAAAATCTACCAGTGTGTGTTCCTCATAAACAGGTTTCAGAAGCAACACGCCATTAATGGCCCCGTCGAGCATGGTGACCATCAGATCATTCTGCTCCACAGCCTGCTGTCGGGTATCCTGGAGTGATGACACATCCTGCAACACACTCATCACCCCGCCGTTCAGCTTGCTTCGGCGAATGGTATACCACAAATTAACCGCCTTATCCTGGAAATTATACTCATCGGGCATGCCAGTTTCAAACACCCTAACCATCGACTCGAAACTGGCTGGCTCGATCTGCGGATGCCTGGCAAGAACCTCACGCCATAACATGCCGGGAAACACAGGATTTACGGGATCGGTAAGCTGGCGTAGCGTTGAATTTGTGTAAACAACCTGAAAATCAACGAGCTGGCCCGATTCATCGTGCACGGGTTTAGACCAAACGACCCCGTCGGGCAGGGCATCCAACAAATCAGATAAAGAAAGATCAATGGCTTGGCCGGTGAGCATCTTGTGTGTACTGAGAATAAGCGATTGCAGGAAATTCCATTAGTGCAAGTTACCCATGGCTTGACTACTATTTTGACTGGTGAATAATGTTTTAGACGACCGGTTAGGTTCATTACCTTTGATAATCCAAAAATATGACCTATGCGTACCAAACTTTATCAACACAGTACGGGTATCCTTCTTTTCGTTTTATGGCTTGGCAGCCTGGCGCCTACGCTGGCGCAGGTTGTTACTACGCAGCCCACCTTTCCCACCGCCGACCGCGAAGTAACCATCATCGTTGACCTCAAACAGGCGAAAGATGGCCGGGCAGCGGGTTTGCTCGGCAAAAAAGACGATGTCTATTTCTGGTCGGGGGCTGGCCGTACGGAGACCGGTAATGCCTTTGAATTTACCCCAACGGGCCAAACTAACTTCAACGCGCCCTTTGCGCCTGGCCTGATGACCTCGTTGGGAAACGACCGCTGGCAGATAAAGATTGTACCGCGCACCTACTACAATGTGCCCGCAGGTACGCCCATCCGGCGGATTGGTATCGTGGTAAAAAGCGGCGATGGCAAGGCGCAGACCGAAGACCTCTTTATTCAGGTGTACGACGCCAAACTAACGGTTTCCTTCGCCCGGCCCACCGCTAAGTTCCTGCTGGTAGAGCCTAATGCAACGGTGCCGGTGCGGGCCAACGTCTCCGAAAAAGCGACCCTTACCCTCCGTATCGACGGCGTTACCCAAACCTCGGTCACCAACGCCGATTCACTGGTAGCCGCCGTGTCAACGGGTAGCGCCATCAACACCATCCGTAAGGTGGTGGCTACCGCCCAAACCGCCACCGAAACGGCCTCCGACTCGTTTCTGCTGTATGTAAAGCCTACCCCTGCCGTGGCGGCAGTGCCCGCCGGGCTGCGCGATGGCATCAATTACAACGCGGCCGACCCCACCACCGCCACGCTGGTGCTGTATGCGCCCAAAAAAGCCTTCGTATTGGTCTTGAGCGAGCAAAATGACTGGACACCCGACCCCACCTCGCTCATGAACCGCACGCCCGATGGCGAACGCTACTGGCTAACACTCAGGGGCCTTACGTCGGGGCGGGAGTTGGCCTTTCAATACCTTGTCGACGGACAGATTCCGACCGGTGACCCATACTCAGACAAGATTCTTGACCGCAACAACGACTCGTTCCTGAGCACGACCTACGCCGGTCTGAAAGCGTTTCCAACCAAAGCGCAGGGCCAGATTGTGTCGGTGCTGCAAACCGGGCAGTCGGCCTACCCCTGGAAAGTGGCCAACTTTACCCGCCCCGATGCCAAAAACATGGTGGTGTATGAACTGCTGGTCCGTGATTTCGTAGCCTCCCGGCAGTACAAAGCCGTGGCCGATTCCATCCCGTATCTGAAGCGGCTGGGCATCAACGCCATCGAGATCATGCCCGTTATGGAGTTTTCGGGTAACGATTCGTGGGGCTACAATCCCATTTACTACTTTGCCCCGGATAAAGCCTACGGGTCGAAAAATGACCTGAAGGCCTTTATCGATAAGTGCCACGAAAACGGCATTGCCGTGATTCTGGACATGGTGCTGAACCAGGCCGACTACGAATTCCCGTACGTGAAAATGTATTGGGCCGGCGACAGGCCCTCGGCCGACAGCCCGTTTTTCAACCAACAGGCCACGCACCCATTCAGCGTCTTTTTTGATTTCAACCACGAAAGCCAGGCCACCAAAGACTATGTGCAGCGGGTGAATCAGTACTGGTTGCAGGAATACAAAATGGACGGCTTCCGGTTCGACCTCTCGAAAGGGTTCACGCAGAAGAACAACCCCACTAACGTAGGGGCCTGGGGCAATTACGACGCCAGCCGCGTGGCCATCTGGAAGCGCATTTATGACCAGATTCGCGTGTACGACAAATCGGCCTACGTGATTCTGGAGCACTTCGCCGACAACGACGAAGAGAAAGAGCTGGCTAACTACGGTATGCTGTTCTGGGGCAACCATAACTACAATTACCGCTACGCAGCCCGAGGCGTTGTGAATGGCCGCGACGACAACTTCGAGTGGATTTCGTACAAACTGCGCGGCTGGAACAGCCCCAATATTCTGGGGTATATGGAAAGCCATGATGAAGAGCGGCTGATGTATGACCTGTTGCAGAACGGCTTATCGTCAGGATCGTACAACGTAAAGAATCTAGCTACGGCCCTGGAGCGCGCTAAACTGGCGGCGGCCCTGTTCATTCCGGTTCCCGGCCCTAAACTGATCTGGCAGTTCGGCGAGCTGGGCTACGACATCTCCATTGAGCAGAACGGCCGCACGGGGGCCAAGCCCATTCGCGCCGATTACAGTATCGAACCCAGTCGGCTCAGACTGCTGCGCGTGTACCAGGAACTGATTAAGCTGAAAATGACCCAACCGGCTTTCCAAACGACCGACTACACGTTTGTAGCCAACCAACCCGTAAAACGGCTGGTGCTGAACAACGCCACGCAGCCCGCCGTCATCATCGGCAACTTCGATATACAGGCTAACTCGGTAGTGCTCGACCTGCCTAAAACAGGGACGTGGTACGATTATTTCACTGGTCAGTCGATCGATGCCACCGCCAGTACAGCCCTGACCATGCAACCCGGCCAATGGCATATTCTGACCACCACCAAGCTGCCTACGCCCGAAGCCAACATTGTGCCCTGGAACCTGGTACCCCCCGTATTAGCCACCGAACCCCTGTTTACCCTAACGGTGTCACCCAACCCCACCGCCGACCTGACCGTACTGGACTGGGAAAGCACGTATCGGGGCCCCGTAACCATCTCGGTCAGCGGGGTGTCGGGCAGGGCCCTGCAAACGCAGACGGTTCAGAAAACGGCGCAGACCCTTCGCCAGTCGGTGAGCCTGAAAACGCTGCCTGCGGGCATTTACTTCCTCAATGTGCAAACCACTGCGGGCACGCAGGTGCGTAAAGTGCTGAAGGAGTAAGCGGCAACGATGAGACACAGGCTAACCAATTACAACCATTACCAGGCGCACGGGTTGGGTTATCAAACGCGAGACTATGAGAAAAGGATGGTTGATTGCACTGGGAATCCTGTTGCTACTGGGCATTGGCGGCTACGTCTATTACAACAGCCTGAAAAGTAAGGCCCGGTCGGAAGGAGGTGCCTATGACGGTACGCTCAAACCCCGCCTCGAACTGAGCCGCTTCGACCTCTCCGACATTTCGGACGAATCTGTGTTGATGAACATGCATTTGCTCATCGACAACCCGTTGCCCATTGGCTTTAAAGCCCGGAAGGTCGATTACACGCTGTACATCGACAACGAAGAAGTAGCCAAAGATGCGTATGACAAGGTCATCGCCGTGAAGTCGCAGGACAGCACGTTGTTATCACTGCCCGTCAGGCTGTACCTGAAGAAAATGGCCGGCGTGCTGAAACGCCTGGAGAACGCGGGCACTGACAGTACCGACTACCGCATTCTGACCACCTTCGACATGGACGTACCCCTTGCTGGTGAGCGCACGTTCACGGTAACTCAGTCGATGCGGGCACCCGTCTATCACATCCCCCAATTTAAAGTAGCCGATCTGGATTTGGGCAAGCTGGGACTCAACAGAACCGACGTGGCGGCAACGATCGTCTGCACGAATAAGAACAACTTTCCGTTCAGCATCACCGACACACAATACAGTGTCTCGATCGACGGCAAGCAGATTGCCGAAGGTGCCCAGCCGCAGCCAATCATCATTAAGAAAAAGGGCGCAACGCCTTTCGTGGTGCCCCTGACCATAAAACCCGGTCAATCGCTTGGGTTGTTGCCTAAGGTGCTTTTCAACAAGAAAAACACGCCGGTCGAGGTATCCTTCCGCTGCAAAATCCTGGACAGGAGTGCTAACCCAACGTTCAACGAGAGCAAGGTCATTACTACCATCAAAGGTACCCTCGCCGAACTGATGCAATTGAGCAAAGCAAAGAAGGGAGAAACCCAGTAAGTTATTAATCGGAGCGACAGGTGATTTTTCTGGGCGTCAGCGCCCCCAGGAAAATCACCTGTCGCTCCGGTTGATTCTCAGTCAGTCCATCACCGCAACGCGTTCGCAAACGGCATCCCAGAGGCCAATTCGGGCTTCCAGCCCCCGTATGGCCCAGTCGGTTGCTTCGTGCCAGCGGGTCGCCTCATCGGCGCATAGTTCGGATACCATCTGCATAGCCAGATGGCTGTGGTGGTCACCGTCTACTTCGATATGCCGCTCCAGGTAATAGCGGAACGTACGGAGTTGCTCCGGGGCATCGGCATCGAGAGCCTGTACCAGGTTCAGAAACATATCGGGAATGAGATCTTCGCGGCCAAAGGTGAAAACAGCCGCCATGATGTGCGGTTTCCCGGTGGCAATCACCTCGAAGGTAAACCGCACAAACTGCCGAACGCCCTCAGGTACGTCGGTCTCCCGTAGCGCCTGCTGAATAGGCATACCAGCCCTTACATGGGCCACCAGCTCATCGATCGGCGCGGTGTCGGCACCCAGTTGCTGCATGGCGATGCGGTACAATTCATAGTGACTGATGTGCGAGTTGGCCAGACCCAGCCACGCAGGGGCTATGTCGCTTTCTTCGCCCGTCACTATTTCGTTGATGAGGTAGCGCGTACTGGCGGCCCCCACGGGCATCCAGGGTACCGATACGCAGGTGAGATTCCGTTGCAGAGCCTTCAATAGCGACATAAAATCCCAGACGGCAAAGGCATGGCAGGTAGTCAGATCGCGCAAACCGTCCAGATCGTGTACGGTAGCATAAACAGGGTGATTGAGCAGGCGCTGGCGCGTAGGTTCCAGTGCCGTAGTGAGTTGGGCAAGCATTGTTTCCATGATAAAGTCATAGGATATGTGTATGTAGTATCTACGAGCTGTGTACCAAAAAGGTTTTTTACCCTGCCGTTTTGCGATGCTTTTTCAGGTCTCCACTCATCGATTACTCAATTTACACATATATGAACATAATGGTGATATGTAATTGCCTAGTTAACTTTATATTTGCTCTTGGTCATTTTTATACTCCTTCCACACTTTATTATGCTTAAACAGCTACATTACTTATACTTAGTAATATTATTAAGTATATATTCAGGGGCAGTAAGTGCTCAGAATACGATCACCACCCAGCCGCTAGCTATTACTGGCATTTGTCCCGGCTCAACAATCGATGTACCCTTTACTGCTTCGGGTACGTACCAGTCTAGTAACGTGTTTACCGCACAACTCTCGAATGGCAGCGAGTATGTAAACGTCCCAACAGGTGCGGCCAACTTCAATAATACTACCGGAAGGTACACGGTTACAGCTACCATTCCGGCCAGCACGCCAGCAGGCACAACTTACCGGGTACGTGTCAATTCGAGTAGCCCCGCTGTCATAGGCAGCCCCAGTACCACACAGTTTTCGGTGAAGATCAAGCCGGGCGTGCCGGGAGTAGACTCTCTTGTTTTACTATGTCAAGCATTCAGTGCTATGCAACAGGTAAACCCTATTTCTCTAACTGTTAGGACCAGTCCAAATGCGCTCGCTTCGCTTTATAACTCTGACGGAACAGTAGCAGGCGGTTACTATTATCCGGATACACGAGGTATAAACTCAACGAGTTTTAATTTGCAATACGGGTCTTTTGGCTACTCACAAACACAAGTGTATCCAGTATCCGAGCGTAAATTTTATGCCACGCAATCAATTGATGGTTGTGAGAGCGAAAAGGTGACAATGACAGTGCGCACCCTATACTGGCCCTTGAATGGTCCAAATCCAGCAAACCAATTTGATGTACAATTCGGGCGATTAAGTTATTGCCAGGGTGAGCAAGCGCAGCCTTTGAATGTAAATGGGCATAAGCCTGCTATCAATGGTTATCGTATATTATATCGCGGGCCTGAACAAGGGGCTGTACTTAGCTCAAATGCCCCAACGCCTTCCACTAATACTCCAGGTCGTACCACCTATGCTCTTAGGTATGAATCAACAGATCCGACAAAATATTGTACACCTCAATATAACGCTTCATCGCCATTAGCTGAAACATACTTACAGGTAGACGTAAAGCCCCGTCCTACAAAACCGGCTCTATCAACTACCCCCCTAACCTACTGCCAAAATCAGACGACTACCCCACTCTCAGCCAGCACTACTGATGCCAGTGCCTCATTAGTTTGGTACGGAACAGACGCAACTGGGGGAAGTGGCTCGGCAACAGCACCGCGACCGTCAACGAGTCAGGCAGGTACATTTAAGTACTATGCAGCGCAGGTGCTGAATAACTGCGAAAGTGACCGGGCCGAGATTACCGTTGAGGTAAAGGCTGCATCGCCCAACCCGACTGCGACAAATGTAACGTACTGCGTTGGCCAGCAGGGAGTAGCGCTTTCAGCGGTGGCAGCTAGTGGCGGGTCGTTACTCTGGTACACAGCCGCTACGGGTGGTACGGGTACGCAGGCAGCACCAACGCCTACAACTGGTACTGCAAGCAATCAAACCTATTATGTAGCACAGACGGTAGGTAATGGTTGCGAAAGCGAGCGCGTACCTGTTACAGCGGCTGTTAATGGATTGCCGCCAGCACCGTCTGTCAATACAGCCATCAATACATTCTGTCAAAATTCAGCCGGATCGCCCCTTTCAGCTTCAGGCCAGAATTTGAAATGGTATGATGTGCCAACGGGCGGATCATCTGCTGGAACATTGACTCCGATTACCTCAACAGTGGGTGTGAAGAATTACTACGTTTCTCAGACGGTCAATAACTGCGAAGGGCCACGCACAACAGTCAATGTAGTTATAAAGGAGGTGCCAGGGTCCCCAACGCCATTGGATACATTATACTCTTTTTGCGCCGGTACGTCAAACTCTGTCATTCAAGCTAATCTCAATGGTGAAACAAGTACATACACTTGGTTTGGTAACAATGGGCAACCTGTTCTTATCAATTTAACAAGTAATGGCAACACAGTCGCGGCCACAGTTCCTACTAATCAGATTGGAACCTTCACCTATTGGTTAACAAAGACTGCTAATGGATGTGAGAGTGCAGCCAGCCGACGGATAAAAGTTACCATAAATTCCATACCTGTAGCACCGTCTATACAACCTATTGCAGTTTGTCAGGGCGCTACTGCGCCAACAGTACAGGCAACGGGGCAAGGCCTATTGTGGTACGATACGAATTCGGGAGGCACTGGATCAGCGATTAGTCCAGTTGTTAGTACCGCACAGGCCAGCCAAAAAATCTATTACGTTAGCCAAACTCTGAATGGATGCGAAAGTGTCAGGTCTGCACTGGCAGTCAACGTAAGCGCAGTTCCTGCGGCACCAACTATTAGTAACGGACCTGCTTATTGCCAAAATGCCCAGGCTACTCCACTGCTAGCAACGGGGGATAATTTACGTTGGTACACTGAAGCGACTGGCGGAAGCGGTCAAGCGACGCTTACTCCAGAACGGATACGCCGGGTAGTTTCTCGTACTATGTTAGTCAGACAATTGCTAACTGCGAAAGTCCTCGGAGCAGTCTTACGGTAAAAATAAACGCCATACCTGCTTCGCCAGCAACAAATAATACGTTGAATTTCTGCCAAAAAGTGGCTACTGAACCCCTCAGGGCAGAAGGCGTTAATCTGAAATGGTACGACTCGAACAATAGCTTAACTAACGCCCCAACGCCGTCCTCAGATACACCTGGGCAGGTCAGTTACTTTGTTACACAAACGGTAGATGGTTGTGAAAGCAACAAGGCCGAGATTAGGGTAACCACCAAACGGACCCCAGACGCACCGGGCACGTCGGCACGAGCGATCTGTCAGAATGAGTTGGCTCCTGTGCTGACTGCCGATGGACAAGGCCTAAAGTGGTACACAGCCAATACGGGGGGCAACGGGAGTAGTACGCCACCCATCGTTAACGCCGGACAAGCTGGGCCAACTACATACTATGTTAGCCAAACCCTGGATGGCTGCGAAGGGCCAAGGGCGGCGTTGGCGGTTACCATTAAACCAGTACCGGCTGCACCGGGCGTTACCAAAGTCGATCTGTGTCAGTTTGCAAAGACCAATCCGCTTACGGCAACAGGTTCGGGCCTGACCTGGTACGATACAGGAGGGAAAGATATTGGCAGCAACGGCCCTACGCCTGCCACTGACAAAAATGGTACGTTCACCTACCAGGTAAGCCAGACTACTGATGGGTGCACAAGCCCCAAAGCCACCTTGACCGTTACCATTATGAGTACACCCCCACCTACCCTGGCTAGATCCATATTGGAATTATGTAAAGGGAGTAACGCTGCTCCACTCGAAGCTACCGGTACCAGTCTGAAATGGACCGATCCAAACGGAACGGTCACGACAACAGCACCCATACCTTTCACCACAGAGCCAACCAAAAACCCGGATGGCGATGCGTATTACGTTACCCAGACGGGTGCCAACGGGTGTGAAAGTCTCCGCGCTACCATTCGGGTATTTGTGCAGGGTCCACCCACGCTAGCCCTGTCGGGACCCACCACAGTTAATTTAGGCATGGAGGCCCCTATTAGCTTGAAATTCACAGGTGTAGGGCCCTATCAGTATAAAATTTTGGCAGGAACGGGTCAATCATTATCGGGGGCGTCAGTGAAAGACACGACTATTATGGTATTGCCCACTCGCACGACGATCTACCAGGTCGAAGAAGTCAGCAACCGCTGTGGGAAAGGACTACCCGTTACTACAGCGACCGTGGTAGTAACGGTACCAACTATTCAGACGCAATCATTGGCCGCCAACGTACAATGCGCTGGCAGCACCTTGTTCACCAGTTTTGTAACGACCGGGCAGTTTAATCAGGGAAGCGCATTTAAATTACAACTGGCTCGTGCCCAAACGGATACAACAAAGATTCTGTACGCAGACCTCCCGAATGTACAGGTGACAGGCGGGCAAATTTCGGCCACTATTCCCACAACAGCAACGGCAGGTACGTACCTGGTCCGGGTAGTAGCTACTAATCCCAGGATTCCCATTCTGGGTACCGCCAGTACTACAACATTAACCGTTCGTGCCCTGCCCAGCGCAATGTTAACACCCAGTTCAACATCGATTTATGAGAGCGAGTCGGTCAAATTATCCGTGGCCTTTACCGGCGATGGGCCCTGGACCTTCTCCTACCGCGATAGTAGCAGCGTAGGCAATACGGTGAAGGAAGTTGTTGCCACCACGAATCCATATATCATTGAGCTGAAACCGCAGAAGTCAACGGTTTATCGCCTGACGGCATTGAGGAATGAGTGCGGCACCAGTTTGTCGCTGCCTGCATCGGTGGGCATCACGGTGAACACACTACTGGCAATTGAGCCAATGGCTGATCTAATTAAGGTCTTTCCAATCCCCGTGACGTCTACATTCACCGTTGAGATTGACCCCTCACTGATGAAGGGACCAGCTACCCTACTGCTGGTAAATGAAAAAGGCCAGCCCGTACTGAAACAGGACACGCGCCAACTCACTACCCAGCTTAATCTTGACGGCCAACCTGCTGGTTTGTACATCCTACAGGTGCGTGTCGGCGAACATACTGTAAGTCGCCGGGTTATAAAAAGGTGATTGCAGGTAGTAATCTGTCAGGAAGGTGGTCTGCAAAGCAGGGCACCTTTTTTAGTACCTGTTTTACAGGCTTGTCGGTGGCAGGACAGATCAATACCCGAAAGTACCCGGTATGTCGCGCCAGTTTATTGCTGAACTTCGCGTTTGACCCTACATTTACAAACGCCCGCTTAGTGATGAGGTGTTAGCCACCAATACCGCCTGACCGTACATCTTTTCGTTGATTGATTTCCACAAAATAGCGACCCACTGCCAAACGGCCCTCATCGACCAGTGCCTGCCTTTCTGGCTGACGCACGCCTGCGACGGCCTGGGCGGCGGCTATTTCGATTACCTGACGGCCGACGGAAAAGCCCTCGACGCGCACAAAACCGTAGCCCGGCAGGCCGAGCAGGTCTGGGCTTTCGCGTACCTCTATACCAGTATCGATGCCCAGCCCGACTGGCTCGACCATGCCCTGCACGGGGCAGATTTTTTGGCCGAACATGCCCACACGCCGCAGATGGGCTGCTACACTTACCTGGACCGGCTCGGTAACCCAACGCTGCCGCCCGCTTCGCCCCATCTGCTCATGCACGACCCATTGACGGGGGCGCGGGTGGCGGCCGCCTACGCCCAGATTCACCAGGCCACGGCCGATGACCAATGGGCGATGCTAGCCAAACAAACGTTTCAGGTTACGCTGCGTCAATACCAGGCCAGTCGGGAGGCGCTATTGACTACACCCGCCCACCAACCCCAACCGCTCCGGCATTTGAGCCAGCCGCTTGCCCTGCTCAGGGCACTGGTCGACGCCCGCTCGCTGTTTGCCCCCACCGACTGGAAAGAGGCGGTGGAACCCCTGCTGGATGAGATTCTGAACGAATTTCTCGACAAACGACACGATACCCTGCGCGAGTATGTAGGTCAGGGCGGGGCGTTTAGCAATACCCCCGAAGGACGACGCATTGCCGTTGGCCTGACTATGGAAGCCGCCTCATTGCTGATCGATATTGGTACGTTGCTGGGTAACCGCAAGGTGACCCTCCAGGCTACCAACTGGTGCCTGCGAACCTGCGAATGGGCCTGGCCAACACGCCCGGACGCACGAACAGAAGAGCGGCAGGGGCTGGCCCGCTGGCTCGACTGGAAAGACCAGCCCCTTACCTTCGAGGGCTCTGGCTACCGCCTGACCGGTGATCACCTGCTGGCCCTGGCGGCCCTGACCAATGGCTACTGGCATACGCGCCACCCCGAAGCGCCCCGCTGGACAAAACGCCTATATGAGTATACGTTTAATCATTTTCCCGATACCCGGCAGGCGTCTGGCAGCTGGCATCTGGCCCTGACTAGTCAGCAACAGCCCACCAGTCTGTTTAAGGCCACAGCCGAAACGGGTTGCTACGCCCTCATTCGCGGACTGGCAACCACCTGGCAGCATCTGGATCAGTGCGCCCTGCTTCAGCCGGTTGGCGTACGCGGGGTAGGTGTATAAGCTGCGTTTTGGTTAATCGGCGATTTTGGTATCTTGCAACAACCCTAACCCGACTTTGTACCGTGCTCTATGTTGTTCATGCCTATGATGGCACTGATTCTGATGCCCTTGACCGGCGAATGACCGTTCGGCCAACTCACTTCGAAGGTGCCCGCCGCCTGAAAGCCGAAGGCCATTTTATTCTCGGCGGTGCCCTGCTCGACCCCGCTGGACGAATGATTGGGTCGATGATGCTGCT